>NZ_JABUEK010000001.1:0-1330778 GCF_019836205.1 Rhodococcus sp. BP-160 | reverse complement strand
CACCCCGCCGCTACGAACACCCCGCCCCCGGCGACCTGATCCACATCGACATCAAGAAACTCGGCCGGATCCCCGACGGCGGCGGGCACCGCAAACTCGGCCGCACGATCGGCAACCGGCACAACAAGAAACAAGGCCGCGGCTACGCGTTCGTCCACCACGCCGTCGACGACCACTCCCGCCTCGCCTACTCCGAGATCCTCGGTGACGAACGCAAGGAGACCGCCGCCGGGTTCTACCGGCGCGCCGCTGCGTACTTCACCGACCACGGCATCACCATCGCCAGAGTGCTCACCGACAACGGATCCTGTTACCGGTCAACACTGTTCGCCGAAGCACTCGGATCGGTGGTGCACAAGCGCACCCGCCCCTACCGACCGCAGACCAACGGCAAAGTCGAACGGTTCAACCGCACCCTGAACCAGGAATGGGCCTACGCCCACACCTACCTCTCCGACGAAGCCCGCGCAGCGACCTACCAGGACTGGGTCCATCACTACAATCACCACCGACCCCACACAGGCATCGACGGCAAGTCACCCATCGAGCGACTCACCGTCCACAACCTCCCCGCGAAGAACAGCTAGCGCCCGCTGTGGCGTGGCGCGTGTCCGCTGGGCGGGTCAGCTGAAGAAGCTGAGTCCGTCTAGGCCTTCGCCAGCGCCGCCGAAGATGTTGGAAAGTGCGCCGAGGAAGTCGACGAAGCTTGCGAGATGGATGATCATGGGAGCTCCTATGGTCGACTGGTCGCGGCAGGAATGTCTGTTATTGGTACCGAGCACCGATGTACGAATGGTCATGGCTGCCGGAATACGACCGGTCCGCCGTGATGAACGATTCCGGTCAGACCGGGTTGATCACCAGCAGCTGAGTTCAGTACGCGGCGGTGTGCTCACCGAGGTAGGGGAGCGGGTGTCGAAGAGGATGTAGGACATCGGGTCACTACCGGAGAGGGATCGAAGGGCCGACGGACTGCGGCGAGTGCAGAGTGCCCGACACGCCCATGCCGCCGTTGGCGGCGCGGTGAACGTCGGAAGTCGATTCGGCCCACCGCTGGGTGCGACCTCCCATCTCTCACGATCATGCTCCGCTGAGCATGAGCCGCGTCGGTAGGCACCCCACGCGGCGGACGCGACTGGATCCTCGTGGCGTTCGGCGCGTCAGTGCCACCAGAGGCTCGACCGATCATGTCCAACGCCGCAGCGAAGCGGGAAGAGCATGCCTAGCACCTGTTGACATCTTCCGTTCCGCAGGTAGCCTTTCGTCTCACGTAGTGCAGTAGTTTCACCATACGAGACGTCTGGTGGCAGCTGCCCGTGGTTTGCCACTTTGTCCGCTGTTGCGGTTCTCCGATCGCACAACCCTCCGCGAGGTCGCCATGATCATCAATCGAATGTTGCTTGCCGCGGCGAACAACAAGAAGCTCGAGAAGACCGTCACTGCCAACAGGCTGAGTCGCGGACTCGTCGAGCGGTACGTGGGCGGTACGACGCTGGACGACGCGATCGCCGCGGCGACGAAGCTGCGGGCGCAGGGCATCGACGTCAGCCTCGACCTGCTCGGCGAGCAGGTCGACAACCTCGAGGACTCCACGACCGCGACCAAGGAATACATCGAGGTGCTGCACGCGATCGCCGCCGAGATACCGGGATCAACTGTGTCGGTGAAGCTCTCGCAGCTCGGCATCGGCGTCTCGACCGACGCGGCTCGCACGAACCTGGGTGATCTGCTGGCCGCCGGCCACGACACCGATGTCCTCGTCGAGGTCGACATGGAGCACAGTTCTGTCGGACGGGACACCCTGGAGGCGTACCGCTCCTTCCTTGCCGACCACCCGGACACCCGCGTCGCGATTCAGGCGGCAATGCGCACCACACCGCTCGATCTGCGGAGTTTCACCACCGTGAAGCCGCGGATCCGTCTGGTGAAGGGGGCCTACGCGGAAGACCTCCAGACGTGCATCTCGGATCCCGCCGAGGTCACGGCGCAGTACAACCATCTCGCGGAGTGGGCACTGCGCAATCTGCCCGACCCGGCGTTCGGCACCCACGACGACGACTGCATCGACACCGTCAAGCGCCTCGCTGCCGAACTGGGTGTCGACAAGCGCCTCTTCGAGTTCCAGATGCTGTACGGAGTACGTCGAGATCTGCAGCGGGACCTGGTGTCCGACGGATACCGGGTGCGCGTCTATCTGCCCTACGGCACGCAGTGGTACCCGTACCTCATGCGACGCATGGCCGAGCGGCCGGCCAATCTTCTGCTATTCCTCCGCTCTCTCGTCTCCGGATGACGTCGATCGCCGCCGAGACGCCACGTCCCCCGCACCCGCTTCGATCGAAGGACCGTTCCCGATGACCAGCCCTCGCACCACCATGACCGGACTCGTCCACCTTCCCGCGCCCGCGAACGAGCCGGCTCGTGACTTCGCTCCGGGATCGGACGATGCACTGCGTCTCCGCAAAGAGCTCGATCGCGTTGCAGGTGACATTCGCACGCTCACCCATGTCGTCGGCGGCCGGCGACCCGAAGCGACCGAGACCACCGATGTCGTGGCACCGCACGATCACGGTCACGTCCTCGCCAGGATCCCGACCGCCACCGACGCGATCGTGGACGAGGCCATCGACGCCGCTCTTACCGCGCGCGCCGGCTGGTCGACCACGCCGTGGTTCGAGCGTGCCGCCGTTCTGTTGAGGGCAGCGGAGTTGGCGGCGGGCAGGTACCGCGACGAACTGCTGGCCACCACCATGCTGTGCCAGTCGAAGACGTACCACCAGGCCGAGATCGACATCAACGAACTCGTCGACTTCTTCCGCTACAACGCACACCTCGCGGAGGAGATCTACGCGGTGCAGCCGCCCGTGTCACCAGCCGGCCAGGTCAACTACGTGGACCACAAGGGCCTCGAGGGTTTCGTTCTCGCTGTCACGCCGTTCAACTTCACCGCCATCGCCGGGAACCTCCCCGCCGCTCCGGCGCTGATGGGCAACGTGGTCGTGTGGAAGCCGTCCGAGAAATCCGCGTTGTCGAGCGACGTCGTGATGCGGGTGTTCGAGGAGGCCGGCTTCCCCCCGGGTGTCATCAATCTGGTGCACGGCTCGGGCGAGCACGTCACCGAACGGGTCACGGCTCACCGTGATTTCGCCGGGCTGTCCTTCACAGGGTCCACCTCGGTGTTCCGTCGTATCTGGAAGCGGGTCGGCGACAACATCGAGAACTATCGAAGCTATCCCCGCATCGTCGGCGAAACCGGCGGGAAGAACGCCATCGTCGTGCACCCGTCTGCGGACGTCGACGCCGTCCACAGCGCGCTCGTCCGTGGAGCTTTCGAGTATCAGGGGCAGAAGTGCTCGGCTGCTTCGCGCGCCTACATCCCCCGCAGCATCTGGGACACGATGGAATCGAAGTTGGCCGACACGGTCGGCTCCCTGCCCGTCGGAGACATCGTCGAACACGGAACTTTCGTCGGTGCCGTCATCGACGAGACAGCCCAGCAGCGCCTGCAAAACGCGTTCGATCGCGTGGTCGGCACCCCCGGCCACCGAATTCTCGTGGGCGGCACCACCGATCGCGAGGTGGGTTGGTTCGTCGATCCGACCGTGGTGGTCACCGAGGATCCGAGTTCCTTCGTCATGGAGGAGGAGTTCTTCGGGCCTCTGCTGGCCGTGCACGTCTACGACGACGACCGGTGGGAACAGACGCTCGACCTCGTGGACGGAACCAGCGATTATGCGTTGACCTGCTCGATCTTCGCCACCGATCGCGCCGCGATCGTCACCGCACTCGACACGCTACGGGAGGCCGCGGGCATGACCTATGTGAACGACAAGCCCACCGGGGCGTCCATCGGGCAGCAGCAATTCGGTGGCGGCCGAGGATCGGGAACGAATGACAAGACCGGATCCGCTCTCGCTCTGCAGCGTTGGGTCAACGCCCGGTTCGTCAAGGAGAACTTCGCACCGGCGACGACATGGACCTATCCGTACATGGGCGTCTGACGGCTTTGTCCTACAGCCTGGTTCGGGCGTCGGCTCTTCACACCACACCGTGGTCGAACGGCGCAGGCACCACCACCAGGCTGTGGACCGCCGCCGACGCCTCCTGGACCCTGAGCATCGCAGTCCTGGACGAGGACGCCGACTTCTCCGTCTTTCCCGACCATGATCGGCAGCTGATGGCCTTGGGGGAGAACCCGGTCGGTCTTCTGGTGGACGGAACACGACACGTGCTCCGTCATGCCGACGTCCTCCGCTTCCGCGGCGACGCCGCCGCACGGGGCAGAACCACCGGCGACGGTAGCCGGGCGCTCAACCTGATGACGCTCCGCGAGCGTGCCTCCGGATCGCTCGACCACCACCGCATGCACGGCCGCACGGTTCTCCGCCCGACGCGGCTGACCGCACTCGTGCTGTTGACCGGGCGTCTCCGACTGCCCGACGGGACCGTCTGCACCAGGGGCGACACCGTCGTACTCGGAGACGAGCCGATCACCGTGACTGCGGACCGGGCCGCCCTCGGCCGCATCCGTATCACTCGGGCACCGACGAACCGTACCGACCGACAGAGGGAGAGGACCATCCCATGACCGCCACCACCGAGTCGACGGTCGCAGGACTGATCGCCGACATCTCCGACGTCGGGGCCGACCCGGTGCGAGGCGGGTTCACCCGTCCCATCCATTCGGCCGCTGACCACGACCTGCGCGCGTGGTTCGTCGAGCAGGCGGAGCGACGTTCCCTCGATGTGGAGACGGACCGGAACGGCATCGTGTGGGCGTGGTGGAACCCGGGTCGATTGCCGATTCGCGACGCGGTGGTCACCGGCAGCCACCTCGACTCGGTGCCCGGCGGGGGAGCCTACGACGGCCCTCTGGGAGTGGCCACCGCGCTCGTCGCCGTCGACCACCTCGTTTCGCGCGGCGTCGCGCCGCACCGTCCCCTCTCGATCGCCGTCTTTCCCGAGGAGGAGGGCTCGCGATACGGATTGGCATGTCTCGGATCTCAGCTGCTGACAGGGGATGTCGATCCTGATCGGGTCCGCGGCCTCACCGATTCGGACGGTGTCACCTTCGCGGAACTGGCCTCACGCAACGGTCTCGATCCCCACCACATCGGACCCGATCCGACCCGCCTCGCGAGCGTGGGGTCCTTCGTCGAACTGCACGTGGAGCAGGGGCGGGGCCTGATCGACCTCGAACGGCCGATCGCCATCGGCAATTCGATCGTCGGGCACGGGCGATGGATGCTGTCCTTTCGCGGACAGGGCAATCATGCCGGCACCACGCTCATGCACGACCGATCGGATCCGATGGTCGCGGCCGCGTCGACGGTCTCGAGTGTCCGGGCTCTCGCCCGGCGCACCACCGGTGCCCGTGCCACCGTCGGCAGACTCGATGCCGTACCCGGCGGCACCAACGTCATCGCCTCCCGCGTCGACGTGTGGCTCGACGTCCGTCATCCGTCCGACGAGGTCGTCGCCACCCTGGTCGCGTCGATCATGGACGCGGCGCGGATCGCGGCCGCGGACGAGGACTGTCGCGTGACACTGACCGAGGCGTCGGTGAGCCCCACGGTTGCCTTCGACGTCGATCTTCGCGACCGACTCCGGCGCGTCCTGCCCGACGCCCCTGTGCTCGACACCGGGGCCGGTCACGACGCCGGTGTGCTCGGTGAGCACCTGCCGACGTCGATGTTGTTCGTACGCAATCCCACCGGCATCTCCCACGCTCCCGAGGAGCACGTGGAGGGCGCCGACGCCGAGACGGGGGCGGTCGCTCTCGCGGACGTCCTCGCCGACCTGCTCGTCCGCTGATCCGATCCCCCTTCCCACCCCGCTCACGACCCGTGAGCGCATCGACTCCGCAGGAGACCAAGATGGCCGAGACCACTACCTACCTCATCATCGGCGGAGGCCTCGAAGGCCTCGCCATCGCCTGGTCGCTCGCCGATCGAGGAGAGACCGACGTTCTCGTCGTCGAGCGGAACACGGTGTGCTCGGGCATGACCGGGAAATCGAGTGGGGTCGTCAGAGCCCACTACGGCAATCCGTCACTCGCCGCGATGTCGTGGTACGGGGTGCAGACCTTCGAACGCGCGACCGAGCTGTTCGGTGACGACATGGCGTTCCAGCAGTGCGGGTACGTCGTCGGCGTCGGCGCCGACAACGTGGAACCACTTCGGAAGAACGTCGCGATGATGCAGAGCATCGGCGTGGATGTCGAGCTCATCGACCACGATGCCATGGGTGAGCTGTGGCCCGGGCTCCACCTCGACGACTTCGCGGCGTTCGCCTACGAGCCACGTGGTGGGCGCGGGGAGGCCTACATGGCAGGCATGGCGTTCGGGGCCGCTGCGCGCAGGCTGGGGGTCAAGATCCGGCAGTCCTCACCCGTGGCGGAGATCCTGACCGACGCCTCCGGACGGGCACACGGTGTGCGCATGGCGGACGGAGGCGAGATCCACGCCCAGACCGTCATCCTCGCGACCGGCCCGTGGGCCCCCGCTCTGGCCGAACCACTGGGTTTCCCGCTCGACGTTCGAGCCCAGCGGGCACAGCTGGTGATGGTCGATCAGGGCGCTCCGACGCCGGTCGTTCCCGTGCTCTCGGACCTCGCCGGACTGTCCTATATCTGTCGGGAACCCAACGGTGAACTCCTCGTGGGCAATTCCGACCACCAGGCGCCGGAATACATCGATCCCGACAAGTACGTCAACCGGGCCGACAGCTCGACCATCGACAAGATCGTCGACAAGATGGGGCATCGCCTGCCCGACATGCCGGACCCGCGGATCACCAGTTCCTACGTCGGGGCGTACGACGTGACTCCCGATTACAACCCCATCATCGGTCCGTCGCCCGTGGACGGACTGTTCCTCGCGACCGGCTTCTCCGGACATGGCTACAAGATGTCTCCCGCCGTGGGCGCGCTGGTCGCCGATCTGGTCACCGACGGGACCACCTCGCTGCCGAACGTCGACCCCCGCGACTTCCGCTACTCCCGTTTCGCCGAGAACGACCCGCTGCTCAGCCTGAATCCGTATGCCGGCGCCGGTGAAATGCGGTGATCCTGCGTGAGCCGCGCAGGACGGCGCCCTGACGCGACTCGTCCACTTGTTATCGTGGAATGATGGAGAACGCCACCCGGTCCACCGATAGCTCGGTTCAGTCGGTCGACCGAGCAGTGTCGATCCTGCAGATTCTCGGTCGGCACGGCGCCCGATCGGTCACCGAGATCGCCGCTGATCTGTCCCTGCACAAGTCGACCGCATTCAGGCTGTTGGCCACGCTGGAGGCACGCGGGCTGGTCGAGCAGGCGACCAGCCGAGGAAAGTACCAACTCGGGTACGGGGTGGTTCAGCTGGCCACCGGAGCGGCCCGAGGGCACGATCTTTCCGTGGTGAGCCGGCCCATCTGCCAGGATCTCGCCGTGGAGGTGGGCGAGACGGTCAATGTCGCTGTGCGCGACGAGAATTCAGTGGTCAGTATCGACCAGGTGATCGGATCCGCTGCTGTCACCACCATCAACTGGGTCGGTCAGCGCACCCCGCTGCACGCGACCTCGGCGGGCAAGGTGTTCCTCGCATTTCTGCCGGAGGACGAGCGGAGGGCACTCCTCGTCGACGATCTCGAGCGGTTCACGCCGCACACCATCGTCGACGTCGGCCTGCTGGAGAAGGAGCTCGACCAGATCCGCCTGCAAGGTTTCTCCGTGACCCACGAGGAACACGAGATCGGCCTCGCCGCCGTGGCGGCGCCGATCCGGGTCCTCAACGGTGATGTCGTCGCCGCAGTGACTGCGTCGGGCCCCACGTTCCGCTTCGACGACGACTCGATCCCGGGCATCACAGAGCACGTCCTGACCGCCGCGGCGGCGATCTCCGAGCGCAACGGTCACCCGAAGCAGGGGTGATCGACAACCGGTTCCTACCCGGCCGGCGCGGTCAGCTCTCGATCGTGAGGTCCGTGAGGGGGCGCGAACAGCAGATCAGGACCTTGCCCCGCGCGATCTCCTTCGGCCGGATACCGCCGTTGTGGCGCATGTCCACCTCACCGGCGGTCAACGTCGTCTTGCAGGTGCCGCAGACTCCCTCACCGCAGGACGAGGGCAGCCGCATCCCGGCAGCCAGGGCAGCCTCCAGGACGTTCTGGTCGGCGCTGCAGGTGATGGAACGGCCGCTGGTAGCGAAGTTCACGGTGAACGTCGCAGGAGCCGACACCTCGTCGGGGCCAGCGTCCCCGGAGCCGGTGTCGTCGACCTCCTGCTCCAACTCGTGCACAGCCTCGCGGTCCGGGGCGGGGAGCGAGTCGAACGAGAAGCTTTCCTCGAAGTAACGGTCCATGTCGAACGAGAGGTCGTCCAGCAGGCGACGTACCGACGACATGTACGCCGGCGGCCCACAGGTGAACGCGACCCTGTCCGCCAGGTCGGGGACGAGGGAGGACAGCATCGCCGACGTCAGTCGGCCCCGCAGTCCCGACCATCGGTCGGAGGGATAGTCGTTCTCGCACACATGGGTCACGCGCAGGTTCGGCATCGCCGACTCCATAGCGTCGAGCTCGCGCCGGAAGATGATGTCCGCGGGCGTGCGTGCACTGTGCACGAACACGATGTCGGCGTCGGATCCCACGTCGAACAGCGTGCGCGTCATCGACATCATCGGGGTGATCCCGCTGCCGGCGGAGAGGAAGACATACCTGTCGGGCAACGTCTTCGCCATGCCGAGGGTGAAGGCGCCCAACGGTGCGAGGACCGCCACCTCGCGCCCCGGCTCCATGGTGTCGTGCAGCCAGTTCGACACCGGCCCGCCGAGTACTCGTTTCACCGTGATCGTGAGGTGATACGGACGCGTCGGAGGCGACGAGACTGTGTAGCAGCGATACACGGTATCACCGTCGATCTCGGCGCGAAGAGTGACGAACTGCCCTGCGGCGAAACGGAACACACTGCCATCGACCGGCTCGAACACGAACGACCGTACATCGTGGGTGATCTCGCGCACGGCCCGACAGCGCAGCACCACCTCGTCGGCTCTCTCCCAGCAGTCCGGAGAGTGATCCGGTAGCACCAGGCCGCGCTCCGCGAGGCCACCACACGGTTCGGTGGGCGCGGCGGGCGGTGCGAGAAGTTCGTCGATCGACATGGTCAACCTTTCGGCGCGTGACAGTGGGGCGTCAGGGGGTGAGATATGTACGCAGTCGCCCGACGTACCAGTTGACGAAGGACTCCACGTCGCCCTCGACCATCGAGTACGGGCCGGGAACATAGCCGGGGTCGGTGACTCCTCGCTGCGCACCGGCGACCAGGTCACGGTCCTGAAGATTGGTCGCGTTCCAGACCGCGGTGAGGTTGTCGACGTCGTAGTCGACGCCCTCCTGCGCATCGGCGTGCACCAACCACGTCGTGCGCACGACGCTTCTGCCGGGAGCCACGGGCAGCACGCGGAAGACGACCGCGTGATCGCTGAGCATGTGGAACCACGCGTTGGGTTGCATGTGGATGGAGAGGTCACCGAACCGCTCGTCCTCGATGTCGCCCAGAAGCTTTCGGCTCACCGGATTGCCGTCCGCGCCGAACGACGCACCACCCCCGTCGAGGGGTAGGTGCGAGACCTGGAACCCAGTGATGCGGGTGTCCAGTTCCCGGCGCTCGTCACGCGGGAACCCGGTGACGCTGCACGCGTTCGACAGATGGTCCTGGGCCGCCCGATAGCGCTCGAACACCGGACGAAGCCGAGGGGTGATGTCGTTCTCGGAGTATCCGAACAGCGGAAAGTAGGCCGTGATCAGTTCGGGGTGCGCGGTGTCGCAGTGCTGACACTCGCGATTGTTCTCCATGACGAGTTTCCAGTTGCCCTCCTCGACCAGGTCGACCTGGTGCGCGACCTTGGTGTCGGCCAGGCCGTAGGGCGAGAGGTACGGTTCGAGCACCGCTGCGACCTCGTCGAGATCGCCGGGCGGTTCGTCACCGAGGCAGATGAAGATGAGGCCCGCGAGGGTGCGGACGTGTACCGGACGCAGGCCCAGTCGAGACCGGTCGAACTCCGGCGGCTGTGATTCGGCGTAGACCAGTTCGCCGTCGACGCGGTAGGTCCACTGGTGGTAGGGACACACCAGATTGCCCACTGATCCACACGCCTGCTGGAGGATTCGCGAGCCGCGGTGCCGGCAGACGTTGTGAAACGCCCGCACCTCCTCGTCGTCGTCACGGACGATGATGACGGAGTACGCACCGATGTCCACGGTGACGAAGTCGCCCGGATCGGGAATCTCTGCCTCGGCGGCGCTGAAGAGCCAGTGGCGGGCGAAGATCGCCGCCATGTCGAGGTCGAAGATTCGCCGATCCGTGTAGAAGGGCGCTTCGAGGCTGTACCCGACGGCACGGCGATCGATGAGGGCGTCGGTGTCCGTGGACGGCGCCAGGATGTTCGAGAGGGTCACGTCGACTCCAGACCAGGGTTGAGAGGAGGAGGCCGCGCGGTCGTCTCGTATCACGAAACATACGCACTGCGTGAAACAGAAGATTACCGATGCGCGCGCTGTTGTCAACCGTTCGCAAACACCCGGCGCCCACGGCACCGGGCGCGACCTCGGCGAACGCGGGGCGCGGGGCGACAGCGCCCGATTGGTCCCGTTTCGTGTTAAGACCAGGTACCAACTGGTCGAAAAGCGCGCATCCGGTTGACATCCGGCCCCGGTAGTTGTTTCGTATGACGCACATCACGTTTGATACGAGACATGGAAGGCTCGGTATGGTCACCAGAGAACACGAGCACCACGGCGATCACTTCGTTCACGCAGCACCGGACGACGATCGAACCGACATCGAGCCGGACGACGCGAAGCTCCCCGTCGACAAGGTGGTCTTCATCGGAGGACTGCTTCTCACCCTGGCGTTCGTCGGATGGGGCGTGATCTCACCGGCATCCCTCGCGTCGACCGCGTCCGCGATCCTCGCCGCGATCATCGACGGCACCGGTTGGGCCTACGTCCTTGCCACCACCGCCTTCGTCTTCTTCATGCTGTTCCTCGCACTCTCGCGCCTCGGTCGCATCCGACTCGGCAAGGACGACGAGCGGCCCGAGTTCAGCACGGTCTCGTGGATTTCCATGATGTTCGCGACCGGCATGGGCATCGGACTCATCTTCTGGGGCGTGGCCGAACCGCTGTCGCACCTGCTGACGCCGCCGATGGACATGGCGGCGCCGGAGTCGACGGAGGCCGCCCGGCTGGGAATGCAGTACACGATCTTCCACTGGGGTCTGCAGCCGTGGGCACTCTACGGTGTCGTCGGTCTCGCGCTCGCGTACGCGACGTTCCGCAAGGGTCTGCCGAATCTGCTCAGCACCATCGTCTTTCCGTCTCTCGATCCCTCGCACCCCGCTCGTCGCGCGATCGACATCTTCGGTCTGTTCATCACCACCTTCGGTGCGGCCACCTCGCTCGGCCTCGGCGCGATCCAGATCAACAGTGGCCTCGCCCGCGTGTTCGGTGCTCCCATCTCCACCACCGTGTCCATCATCGCCATCGTGGTGCTGACCGCGCTCTTCGTGCTGTCCGCCGTCACCGGCACCCAGCGGGGCATCAAGTGGATGGCCAACATCAATGCGGTCCTCGCCGTGGCCCTCATGGTGTTCGTGTTCGTCCTCGGCCCCACGGTGTTCCTCATGAACATGTTCGTCGAGTCCTTCGGAGACTATGTCTCCCAATTCATCCCGATGTCGTTCCGCACGGGCACCTTCGGCGGCAACGAATGGCTCTCGTCCTGGACGATCTTCTACTGGGCGTGGTGGATGTCCTGGGCACCCTTCGTGGGCACGTTCATGGCCCGGATCTCCCGAGGTCGGACCATCCGGGAGTTCGTGGTGTGCGTGCTCATCGTTCCCACGATCATGAGCCTCGTGTGGTTCGTCATCATGGGGGGCACCGGGATCCGGTTCCAGCTCGACGGGACTGCCGACATGGCCGGCTCCCTCGCGAGCGGTGTCGAGAACACGCTCTTCACCCTCGTCGAAGCGCTGCCCATTCCCGCCGTCACGTCCGTCGTGGTCGTCGTGCTCATCATGCTGTTCTACGTCGCCGGTGCGGACTCCGCGTCGCTCGTCCTGGGAATGCTGTCGCAGGGTGGGTCACTCCACCCGCGGACCTGGCTCGTCGTCCTGTGGGGCACCATGATCGGCGCCGTGGCGATCGCGCTGCTCCTCGCCGGTGGGCTCGACGCCATCCAGACCACCGTCATCGTCTTCGGCATCCCGTTCCTGCTGGTGATGGTCGGTGTCTGCATCAGCCTCGTCAGGCAACTCCGGGCCGAACCCGTCGCGGGAGAAGGCGAGAAGGCGGATCGCACCGAGCCGCTGCCGTCGAACACGACCGGCACCGACGGCGGAGCGCAGTCTGCCGCGGAGCCCACACCCCTTCTCGACCCTTCACCGGACAACGGTGTACCCGAGGACGAACGAGGGCCTGTGCGACTCTGACCAGCTCCGGCGGCTGCGACACACGTGTCGCGGCCGCCGTGCGCTGTAGGAAGCCGCCTCCTGTCCAGCACCGTGAGCGCCGCCGACCGGGGTGTGGCCCACTACCTGGCAGAACGGGCTGTCGGGCCGTGTCGAGCCGCCGCGACGAGGTGACTGGCCGGCCACACCAGCGCACCCGGTCAGCCCCCACCGGGATGCGCCACGGCGAGTCGGTCTCACCCGTGATGAGCGGCTCGGTGCCCACGGTTCGGCCCTGACGTCCACGCACTCCTATGGGACGATGGCGTCGCCCATCCGTGTGCCACAGCTGTCACCGAGCGCGTCGGCGAGGTCCGCGTCACTCAGCGGACGGGCGGAGAACTGGTCGTCGTCGAGTAGCGCCTGTGATGCGCCGAGCGCGAACAATATTCGACACGTGGCCTCTGCGTCCGATTCGCTCGTCGCGAAACGTTCCCTCAGCCAGCCGGTCAAGGTCCGGGAGAGGCCGTGATTGGTGCGAACCACTCGCGCGGTGAGCAATGGGGATCGCGGACGCGCCGGAATCGCTCGAGGCCTTCGCACAACAGATGGACGACTACGAAGCTGAGTACTCCGCCTTCCACCCCGGCGGTCGGCGGGTGGCAGACGCAACCTTGGCGCTGCTCGCGTCGTCACCCCGACCGTGCCCTCCCGAGTCGTCCCACACGTCAGCCGCTGCCTCATGGATGCCCCACTGGGTGAGGCGCTGGGCTACAGCCACCCGTCCGGAGCGTCGCAGCTACTGGTGCACGCCGCGATGCGCGCCAGGGGTTCGGTATCGAGGCTCGTCCCTGCACGCGTCACCGCACTGTGCAACAGCGACTCTCGGCGGATGCGCTCGTATCCCGACGGCTACGACATGGCGCAGCTCGGCGCCTTTCCCCGCAGGTTGCCCGGACCCGAGTGTCCCGATCACCCCTCTGGCGGTAGCGGCGGCGACCGCGGTGGTGGCGTGAATCGCCCATCGGATCGCGGTCTCGGACCCCGTCCGAAAGAGTGCGTGCATGGCTGCCCCGCATCGGTCCACGTCGTTGTGGACATCTCCTGCCCTGCGAGATGGGCTTACCAGATCCCTGGACTGTCCCGCAAGCTTATGCGCTACATGCATGAGCGGCGAAAGATTCGTGGATATTTACAGCCTGATGCAGCGGAGAGACGATCGTCACATCGAGGGTGCACAGGCGTCCTCGGTCATGTCGAAAGGGGCACATCAATGACCATCACACACGCCGCATCGGCCGACTCCGACTTCGTGACATCTTCGGCACAACCGGGTCTGCGCCGGTTGCACCACCACGCGTACCCGGTTGCCGATTCGGAGGCGACACGCCAGTTCATGGAGGACCTGCTGGGGCTGCCGTTGGTCGCCACGTGGGCAGAAGTTGTCGCCGGTGGTCCGCCGGAGGAGAATCCGGACCTCGCCGCCATGCCCCCGGAATGGGGAGTGACCACCCCTGGAACGGCATTCGTGCACACCTTCTACTCATTGCCGGACGGCTCGGCGCTTGCATTCTTTCAGGTGGATTCGGACCAGTTCTTGATCGGCCACACGAACATCTTTCAGCATGTCGCTCTCGAGACCGACCAGGCCGGCCAGGATGCCATTCAGAGACGGATGGCGGATGCCGGGGTCGAGCACATCATCATCGATCACGGTTACGTCAAGTCTCTCTACGTGATGTCGCCGGACGGACTGCAATTCGAGATCTGTGTTGACCCGTCGAACGTCGACGAGATCAACGCGGAGCGACTGTCCAGTGCGCGTTCGGATCTCGATCGGTGGATGGCCGGTGATCACGCAGCGAACCACGACTGGGATTCCCGCGTCATTCCTCAGGTCTTCCCCGGTCGCCGTCTGTTCGACGTCACTTCCGGTGCCGGCAAGTGACGAGTTCCACGTTTCTCATCGTGTGCTTGCTCGATGCCGACTCGACTGTGGAAAGTCGTGAACCCTTGCGTGCCGGCCACGTCGAGCACGTACAGAAGTACATGGCCGAGGGTGTCACCGGCCTGGGTCTGCTGCACGATCCCGACGGCGGTCACTCCGTCGGGGGATATTTCGTGTTCGAGGGTGACGTGTCGGTCGCGCGAGCGTTCGTCGAGCAGGACCCGTACGTCACGGGTGGTGTCTGGACACCCGAGATCGTGGCCGGAATGCAGACCCTCGTCCGATGTGGCACGAGCGCCGTATCGAAAGGATATGAGACATGACTCTCGACACAACACGGGACGGTCCGATCACGGGAACGGGCACGGCCTCGGTATCGGAGCCCACATCAGCGGAACTCGTCGCGCGCGCTGCTGCGCTGGTGCCGGATCTCATTGCCGCGCAGGCGGAGACGGAAGCGCTGACTCGCACGCCGCAACACCTGGTGGACAGGATGCGCGGCGCCGACCTGTACCGGGTTCTCGTCCCACGTCGGTATGGTGGGCTTGAGAAGGATCTCGCCGCGTTCACCGATATCGTCACCGAACTGGCTCGCGGGTGCCCCTCTACCGCGTGGGGGTACTGCCTGGCGGCTCGACACGTCGTGCAGGTCGCGACCCTGTTCCCGCGCAGCGCGCAGGACGCAATCCTGAGCGCAGACTTCCTGGCCGCCTCGGTCGCGGCGCCGACCGGAACGCTGCGAGAAGTGGAGAACGGGTGGGTCGTCGAGGGAACGTTCCAGTTCGCGTCCGGATCCGTCTACTCGACTCACTACCTCGGCCAGGCGTTTCCGATCGCCGAGCCCGGCGGGAAGCCGATCGGTCCGCCGGCGGTGTTCATCGCACCGCGCGAGGCATGGACGCAACTCGACGATTGGGGTTGGACTCTGGGGCTACGCGGAAGCGGTTCCAACGGCGTGCGATTCGACGGTGCCGTGATTCCGCACGACCATGTTCTGCTGGACACATTCTTCCTCGACCTGAATGTCAGCGAGGGTACGGCGGGCTCGGCCCTGTACGAGAACCCGCTCTACAGCGGTCGCACAGTCGGTCCCATCTCCCTCGACGTCGCAGCTCTGATGACCGGGATGGCGCTCGGAGCGCTCGACGAGTACGAGAAGCTGCTCGAGACCAAGCGCACGGTACGCCCGCCGATCACCACTCGCGCCGACAACGGCTACTACCTCCGGTGGGCCGGCAAAGCTGCCGCGCAACTGGACGCGGCACGAGCGCTGATCCGCAGTGGATGTGAGAAGCACGCGCAGGCATGCCGCGATCAACAGGCCGGTGTGGCCGAGTTCACCGCCCGCAAAGACCTCGAGACAGTGGTGATGGGTCGTGAGGCAGTACTACTCGCCTGGGATGCCATGTCGAACAAGCTGTTCAGGAGTGCAGGAACCACCGCGACGGGTCAGGCCGAACGAATGTCGCGCATCTGGCGCGACATGTCGACGGCGTGGACACACATATACAACTCCCAGGGCGAGATGTACGACGAGGACCTGGGAAGGGCGCGATTGGGTCGATGACCAGTGGCGGTCCCGCGTGACCCACGCGGGATCCGTCCTCCGCGTCGAACGATGTTGCCGAACTGACCAGGAGCTCTCATGAAATACACTATTGCGTTACCGCAGTCCAACCGTGTCGGCACCCCGAACGCCATTCGAGACGTTGCTCAGGCCGCAGACGAGTTGGGTTTCTGGGCTCTGTCGATGCACGACCACATCTTCTTCGATGGGGGCTTGATGGCGTGCGGTAGCGATCTCGACAGCGGTACCCAAGACATTCGAACCGTGTACGAACCCATGACGACGTATGCCCACGTTGCAGCGCTGACCAAGCAGGTCGAGCTGCTGTTCGGCATCATGCTGCTGCCCGCGCGGGAGACGCTGATGGCAGCGAAACAGCTCGCCACTCTCGACCAACTGAGCGGCGGGCGAGTATTGCTGGGAATCGGCGTCGGGCTCGGAGGCAACGAGACGGACCCCGAGTTCCTCCCGGTGAGCAGCAAGCTGGCCGCGAAGGAATGGCGAGCGCTCGGAGTGCCCGCGCGAAAGCGCGGGAAGTTGACGGACGAACGCATCGCGGCGATGCAGGCTCTGTGGTCCGAGGGCACTGCATCGTACGACGGAGAACTCGTGAGTTTCACGGATGTGCCGATGTTTCCGAAGCCGGCGCAGTCCGGAGGCATTCCGATCCTGATCGCCGGTACCTCTCCGGCGGCTCTGCGCAGAACTGCCAAAGGCGGCTTCGGCTGGCTCCCGTCGCATCTCGAGCCGGTCGAGCTCGCAGGCGCGATAGAAGAATTGAAAAAGCTGCACGACCAGTACGACACCGACTTCGCCGGCGAGGTGGTCGTGGATGTCTACATGCGACCGGACGAATCACGTGCCAAGGCGATCGAAGCGTTCCCCGGCATGATCAAGGACGTGTTCGGTCCCGCTCTGGGTGACAGGAACCTCCTCGGGACCAGCGAGGACCTGGCGACAAGGCTCACCGAATACGCCGCCGCCGGCGCCACAGCGATGAATCTGAAACCGATCTATCACAGCGTCGACGAGTTGATCGCCTCGATGGAACGGTTCGCCCGCGAGGTGGTGCCTGTCGTGCCTTCGTCGTCTGTCGCCGACATCCGTGAGACCGCATGACACGACCCGTGAGGCAGCTGACGCCGAGGCTCAGCACCCCGGTCTGAAGTTCGACCCCTGGTGGGTCGGTGGACTCTGGCGGTGGCAGCGTCGTTTCGGGGTCGACAGGGCTCACAAGAGGCCGGGGTACGTGCCGCCGTCGACGCGAATGCTCTGACCGGTGATGTACCCGGAGCGTGCTCCGCACAGGAATGCGACGGTCGCCCCGAGTTCCTCGGGGCGACCGAATCGTTTCGCCGCGATGGTGGAAGCGATGTCGGCGCGTGCCTCCTCTATCGTGATATTGCGACGGTCGGCCACCATCTGAGCGATCTGACGCATCCGGCCGGTATCGATGCGTTCCGGCTGCACGTTGTTGACGGTGACGCCGAAAGGTGCGAGATCATGTGACAACGACTTGGACACCGACGTGAGCGCGGTGCGGACCGCGGACGACACGGTCATTTGCGACTGTGGCGCCGACACCATTGCCGACGTGATGTTGACAATGCGCCCGAACCGCCGTTCCTGCATTCCGTCGACCACCCGGTCGATCAGACGCAGGTGATTGAAAAGATTGCCCGACAGCCCTTTCGACCAGTCATCGGGAGTGGCGTCCCGGAGAGTCGCCGGGCGTGGGCCGGCATTGTTGGTGATCACGATGTCCGGTTCGGCACACGCCTCCAGCAGTGCGTCCGTGGTCGCCACCTCGTCGAGGTCCGCACCAACCGTCCTGATCTCGACGGCGGGTGCGATTGTCCGAAGCTTGTCGCGGGCAGCGTCGAGGCGGGCCGTGTCCCGTCCGTTCAGCACGACATTCACACCTTCGGTGGCAAGTGCTTCCGCCGCTGCGAATCCGAGACCTGCAGTGGACGCGCAGACGACAGCCCAACGTCCTTCGATTCCCAGATCCATGTGGGCACGTGCCTTTCCATCGGGCCGCGAAGCGGCGGTGCGTGGCCGTCTCGACGGGCGATCGGACGGCGCCGGGAAGGGTCGAATATGCGTCCAGTGCATACTCGCCCCCCGGTCCACCACGGTGCGGTCCGCCGAGGTGTCCGTCTGCTGCGCTCCAGCCGTATCGGTCGGTAGCTCTTGATAATCGAGGATAGCGCATGATATCTATTTAGGTACATACAATCGATTATCGAGGTGCGCGTGGCTCTCTTCACTCTGGTACACGGCGCATTCGAGGGTGCGTGGATCTGGCAGCCGTTCAAAGCCGCGCTTCGTTCCCTCGGCCACGATGTCGTGAGCATGGATCTCCCGGTCGACGACGCGGCGGCCGGGTGGACCGAGTACGTCGACGCTGTCGTCGACACCGGTGCCACGAACGGATCGATCCTCGTGGCGCACAGCCGAGCAGGACGTCTTGTTCCCGCCCTTCTGCACCGCGCTCGGTGGAACGGAGTGGTTCTTCTCGGCGCGGCCGTCGTAGGGGGCAGAACCAGTCCTCCCTACCGCACACTCCCACACCCCGGTCCTGCCACCAGTGGCGCGCTACCAGCCGGTTCCAGGGACGAGCAGGGCCGAACGATCCCCACTCCGGAGTTGGTGCGCACCGTCTTCGCCGATTGCACGGTCGAGCAACAGGCGTGGATCGCGCGGCATCTGCGTCCACAGTGCGAACTGCCCGCGCCACCCGACGAACAGTGGCCGACGGTCACCGCACACTATGTGGTCGGAGCGGACGACCGGATGGTCGATGCCGAGTGGGTACAAGCAGCGTGCCGAGAGAGGCTCGACATCGAACCGATCGTCGTTCCCGGCGGCCACTCGTTGTTCGTCACCCACCCGGCAGAGCTCGCGGAGACGCTGTCCGGTCTCGCGGCGACCGATCGAACGGAGGACATCCGGTGACCGAATCCGATCCCACGCTCACCCTGACCTTCGACAACGGCCCGACTCCCGGTGTGACCGAGGCTGTCCTCGACGAGCTGCGGAGCCGAGGACTTCGCGCCACGTTCTTCGTCGTCGGCCAGGATTTCGTCGACCCTGCACGACGTGATCTCGTCCTGCGTGCACGCGACGAGGGTCATTGGATCGGCAATCACACCACCACGCACGGGATTCCGCTCGGACGTCGCGCAGACCCCGCTGTCGAAGTGGGTGAGATCGCCCTGACCGACGAAGCGCTGAGCGACGCGGCCGGAGGGCGCAAACTCTTCCGCCCGAACGGCGCAGGATCGATGGGTCCGCACCTACTCAGCCCTGCCGCACTCCAGTATCTGATCGAGAGGAGATACACCGTCGTTCTGTGGGACGTCTACGTCCGCGATCCACACGAGCCCGACCTCTGGGTCGACCGGGCGCTCGCCGAATTACCGAAGCGCGCCGACAATGTGTTGGTGACCCACGACGTTCCCACCGGTGCGATGGTTCATCTCCCGCGCTTCCTCGACACGGTCCAGGATCTCGGTATCCGGATCGTCCAGGAGATTCCCGTTCATGCGACGCCGTTGCGCGAGGGGGTCGTGGTCGGCGACATCGACGCCATCTGTGGCACCTCGTGACCCATCGGTGCGAACAGCCATCTGTCGGATGACCGAGGCACGGAACGCTCGCCGCGGGTATCGACGTGTCCGAAACCGCCGTCGTCAGGAGCAGCAGTGCGACCACGAACGGGTCGAGTACCGGATTTCGGTACTCGACCCGTTCAGTCCTGGTGCCGCCTCGATGGTCGAGGCGGCCGCTGCTCATTCCGTGAGCTCGCCGAGATTCCAGTAGTCGGTGAGTGTGGCGATTCGACCGTCGACGAGAGTTCCGATGAGACCGTACTTGATGGCCAGCTGCTTACCGGTGGCCTTCAAGGGCCCACTGTCCTCCGCGAAGGTACCTCGCAGAATCGCCTCCGAAGCAACGATTGTCGGAGTCTCGACCGTGTTGAAGAGATCGAATCGCAGGTCCGGAGTCGAGACGAAGCTGGATCGCATGAAGTCGCCCAGTTCCTGTCCACCGTGGAACACCATGCCCGTCGCCTGGTCCTTGTAGACGAAATCGTCGGTGAAGAACGACAGCACGCCCTCGACATCGTGCGCATTCCATCGCTCGTACACTCGGTCGAGGATGGTGTCGCCATTGGTCATGACGGGCTTCCCGCGGTCTCGGCATCGCGCTGGAACTGGTACGGATTGGCCAGTACCTCCGTGTCCGGCAGTTCCGGGTTCATACCGGCCTCCCACTCGTCGCCCAACTCTCGTTGCAGATACTCGACGGTGTCGCCGATCCTGGTCTTCACCCCGTCCAGGTCTGCGTCCGCCAACGCACCCTCGGACTTGACGACGCGTCCACCGACGAGAACGGTGTGCACATCGCCTCGGCACGCTTGATAGACCAGGTGTCCGTAGGGGTTGAGGATCGTGGAGAAGGTGGGCGACCGGTCGTTCTTCACCAGGACGACGTCGGCCAACTTGCCGACCTCCAGCGAGCCGATCTCGTGGAATTTGCCGAGCGCCTTGGCTCCGTCTCGGGTGGCCAGTGCCACAGCATCTTTGACTCGCAGACCGATGTTGGTCACCGAGGCGCCGCTCTGGTGGGCTACCAGATGTTCGTACGCGCGAGCGGCGTCGATCGTCGACCGCATCGCAGAGAACATGTCGGAACTGAACCAGACGGAGCTGTCGATCGAGAGGGAAGCGTCGATTCCGTGGCGCCGTAGGTGATGGACGGGAGGGTAGCCCTGACCGCAGGTGCTCTCGCTCTCGGTGGACAGGGACACGTTGCCGCCGGTGCCCGCGATCTTCTGGTAGGAACTGTCCGACAGGGACGCTGCATGGACATAGGTGTGACCGGGCTGCATCACGCCGGCTGCGTACATGTTGTCGATGGACTGGTCCCCGATACCGCCCCATACGCCCGCATGAGTGGTCACGCTCAACCCGAGATCCCTGGCTGCGTGGAACGCAGCGATCTCCGGGAATTCGGCGTCCTTGTTCATGACGTCGAATGCGAGCAAGGTTCCGTACAGAGCGGAGTCGTCGCGGCACTCGGCCAGGAAGGATCGGATGGCGGGGTCGGCAGTCCACTGCGCCGGCGGTGCCCACGCGTTTCCGTACGCGAGAAAGAATCGGCCAGGCGAACTCACGAGCGCATCTCGTGCGGCTTCGGCATGGTCGAGAGTCTGCAGTCCGTGCGACCAGTCGACGCTCGTGGTCACCCCGGATTCCAGTGCATCCAGGGCGGAGACTGCGTTCCCGGCTGCGATGTCCTCGGGTCTGAACTTGATGCCGTGGTTGAAGAAATACCACACGGCGTACTGCGCCAGCGTCCAGTCGGCGCCGTATCCGCGCATGACCGACTGCCACATGTGACGATGAGTGTCGATCATTCCGGGCATGACGATGCCGCCGGATGCATCGATGACGTGCGCGTCGTCCGGGGCGGTCACACCATGGCCGACTGCGGCGATCCTGCCGTCCACGACCAGGACGTCGGCGTCGCGGAGCACGGTGTCCGCACTGTCCATGGTGACGACGATTCCGTTGCGAAAGACGATCGGCTGTCGTGATGCGGCTGCTGGGGAGGGTGATGTCACGGGGGTGAATTCCTTGTCTGTCGAGGATGATCGGTAGTTCACAGGCTCATGACCCGGTTCTCGGATCCGAGGAGCACCTGTCCGTAGGCTTCTCGTCCGAGGTTGGGGTCGATGTAGGCGTGGCGCGTGATGATGGCGGCATCGGCCCAGATCTGCGAGAGGATGTTGGTCTCGAAGAAGGCCCCCGAACCGACGACCGTCATCAACGAATCGATTGCCGCGTTCGCCATCTCGGCGACCACGCCGATGTTGTTGCGGAGTTTCGCGCGTACCTCGAAGGGCAGTTCGACTCCTGATCTGGCAGCCCCGTCCACGGCTCGGGCGGCTTCGGTCAGCAACAACTCGGCGATGTGGATGTCGGTACTGGCGGTCGCGACAGCCACCTGATGCGTCGGGGAGTCGGCGGCATCGGCATAGGACGTGTACATCACCGGCTTGCCGGGCACCTTGGCGCAGCAGATCTCGAGTGCACGACGAGCGAGTCCGATGTGCACCGCGACACTCAGCAGGCCGGACGCCGCGGGGATGGACGTCCGCGCGAGGGGTTCGTCGCGAAAGGGCGTCGCCGAATTTCCGGCGGTCATGTCCTCCAGCAACTGAACTCGGTGGTACGGCACGACGTGGGAGTCGACGATGATCGTGTTGCTGCCGGTCGCCTTCATGCCGGCCACCAGCCAGGTGTCCTCGAGGGTGAACGCCGACGACGGTACGAGTGCCAGTCCCAATCGTGGTGGGCCGACGGGTTGCTCGATGAGAACGCCGACCGTGGCCCAGTCCGCGGCGAACGATCCCGTGGAGTACGGCCAGCGGCCACTGATGCGGTAGCCGCCCTCCACTTCCTCACCCACGCTTCCCGGCGCGAACGAACCCGAGAGCCGGGTGTGGGGGAGGTCGGTGCCGAACACATCGTCCTGTGCCTGCTGCGAGAAGGTGGTCGCGAAGCCGGTGGCTGTCACCAGGAGATTGCTGACCCAGGCAGCCGACCCGTCACCGCGGGCCAGCTCGGCGACGACTGCCGCAACAGTCTCGAAGGTCGCTCCCGGCCCACCCAGGCGCTGAGGCAGCAGCATGCGGAAGATGCCGGCGTCGTCGAGAGCTTTCAGGGCTCGCGGTGTGAGTCGCCTGTTCCTCGTCCCCTCTGCGGCCTCTTCCCGGAGGAGCGGAATCAACGCGGTCGCCCGTTCGACGAGGGACAGGTCCAGTGTGTCGGGGTGGTCGTCGTCGGTCCCGATGGTGATCGTCATGTGTGCCTCCGATAGGTCGATGGTCCAGGGTCATCGGGACCGTGGGTGAACAGTGTCAGTGGTGCCTCAATGGGCTGCACTGCACCAGGTTTCGTCGACCTGCAGCGCTGTCCTTCCCCAACCGCACCCGTGAAATCGGTGCGAAGTCCCGCGTCTCGATCATCGCGCCGGGATGTGACTCGGGCAACACCGCGATATTTCGTCACCACCATGCGTCCAGCGCATGGAACGTCGTTCAGGTGTACCCGGCCGTCGGTTCGCCGGTGAGAGCCGGACTGTCGGAGTCGGTGTCGGTGTCGACCCGAATCAGCCCGCGATGTTCTTCAGTCGCAGCGTGCGTGCCCTGACGACGCCCAGTGACACGGACACCGCGCCCACCGTGATCGCGAGCGCAACGCGCTCCCTGTCGAGTGCGTGTGGGGTGCGGGCATCGATGGAGATCGCGCCGGGTCCGGTGAGCGTGAGTGCCGTGCAGGCAGCTGCGAGGACGGCCGGGTACTCGTATCCGCCGTTCTGAGCGAAGAACCCGCTCGGACGACTCACCGCGGCAGCGGACACCATGGCTGCCGCGCCGAGTGCTCCGCACGCACGGGTGCCGATACCGGCGATCATCAGCGCTCCGGCGGTCTCACTGACTCCCGCAACGACGGCTGACGGGCGCCCGGGCTCGAAACCCATTGCCTGCATGCCGCCGGCCGTGGCGGTCAGTCCCGGCCCGCCGAACCATCCGAACAGCTTCTGCGCGCCGTGGGCGAACAGAGTCCCTCCGACGGCAGATCGGAGTAGCAGCAACCCCACGTCCGTCGCTGTGCCGTTCCCGTGTCCAGTCATCGTCATGTCCCCGTCGTCGGGCGGTCGTGCGTGTGTGCGAACTGCATGTCGGTTCGATGTCGCCGAAGTGCCTGTGCGCGAGCGCATCGCCGCAGTGACACCCATCCCCGGATTCTCGGGAAGAGAGTGTCGTAGGTTGTCGATGCGACCATCTTGTGACTGGGCGATGCCCGTGTACACCATCACGAAACACTGCGACCGAATGCGTGGGACGCATAACGGCACTGGGCACAGCACGACGCGGCGCTCGCAGACGGCAGCTCGACGTCCGACGGCGTCCTGCCGAGTGGTCAGTCGGCCCTGTCGGATCGAACCGACGCGATCGCGAGCCGTGCGGTGGTGTCGATGTGATCGCGAACTCGGCGGGACGCCTCGTCGGCGTCGCGCGCGACGATCGCGGTCAGGATGGCTGCGTGTTCTGCAGCAACATTCCTGCTCGGCAGTTCCGACATCTGACGCATGATCTCGGACTCGTCGTAGAGTCGCGCGCGAATGGAGAGCAGACGCCTCGACCCACACGCGGCTGCACACGCGTCGTGGAAGGCTCGGTGCGCCAGATTCCAGCGACGGTCGGCTTCCATGTCGACGAGTGGAGACACGAGTGGAGTCAGGGTCAGCTGATGATGTGCCGCGACCACCGAGGACTCCCACGCGGCGTCGCCGCGCTCGATGGAGCGACGGACGGCCAGCTCCTCGATGTTGCATCGCATGAACGCCAGGTCCGCGAGTTCGGTGATGGAGTTGTCGGGAGCGTAGAAGCCCCTGTTCGGCTCCGACCGCACCAGTCCCTGTGTCGCGAGACGAGTGAGGGCCTCGCGGACGACGCTGAGGCTGACGCCGCTCTCGGCGCACAGGTCGGCGAGATGAAGTCGCTGATTCGGTGCGAACCGGCCGTGGACCAGTCGCTGGTGCAGCTCGCGGTACACCAGCTCCGTTCTGGACCGTGCCTCGCCAGTCCCCGCCATGTCACTCCTCAGTGGGCGCCGGCCCGGTCGCAAAAAATGGATCTTACATCGAAGTATCTATTTTGTTGTCGACCATCGATTCTCGATGACCACCCGTGCCGGCGACCGGCCCGCCCGATACCTCGGATCACTCGTCGTGTCGGGGATTCCGCGAGCGCACCACGTCGACGCGCCGCCGCTGCTGCGCTGCTGCTCTAACGTCGAGGCCCACCGAGCGCTGGTCGAGTAACTCGCTGATTCGGGTACGAAACTCGACGGGTTTCGCATCGTCGAACTTGAATTTTGCTTCGACCTCGAGCACGTCGAGGCGAATTCCGCGGATGCCGGACAACATTCGGCCGTAGGGCGGATTGTCGGGGGTGACGGTGCTGTATCGCCCCTCGGGCTGGAAGTCGGCGAGCTGTGTCTCGAGGAGGTCGGCCTTCTCCTGCGGATCGTCGACGATCGTGGGGTGACACACGAACTGAACGGCGGCGTAGTAGCTCGTGGGTACACCCTCGTGCTCCGGCGCACCGTTCTTCGCGCGCCAGAACGTCGGTACATAGGCGTAGTCGCCGATGACCGAGAGTCGCACCTCCGCAGCCGATTCCAGGTGCGACCAGATCGGATTGGGTCTGGCGAGGTGAAGCACCAACGCCTCGTCGGACGACATGGTGAAGTGTGTGGGCACGGCGACCGGTGCTCGGGACGGGTCTGTGTTGTTGACGACGAGGGTGCCGAACCGGTCCGTCGTGGCCAACCACTCGCGCCACTCGGCCGTCGAGAACGCCGCATCCCAGGGTTGAATGAACACTTCTCAGTCGCCCCTCGTCGCGTCGGACTGTTCGATCAGTCTCGTGGCTGTCCGGACGTTCGGTCCCATGTGGTCGAGATGACCGCTGAGCAGGGCCACGGCCTCCGTGAGAGATTCGGCAGGAAATGCTGCGAGCGTGTCCAAGATGAACAATGCAGATGTGCTGCGCTCGGTCAGTCGTGTCCTGCTGCCCTGTCGCCAGTTCCACCGTCGGCAGGTCACGCCGATGTCGTCCCGCCAGACCACTTCGCCCGGTAGCGGGTGTTCGAGCACCGGTTCACCCCTGTCGGTGGTGTCGAACGGCTCGTCCCCGCGGGCGCGGACGAGCCGCGCGGGTCCGGCGTAGGTCGACAGGTCCTCGCCACCGAGGGGTACCTGATGAAGCACCGAGACCGCGTTGTAGGTGTCGGTGAGTCTGTCGACGCGGGGGAGTCCCGAGTCGACTCTGCGCAGCAAGGCCTCCGCGCTGTTCCTGGTGCGTTGAGGTTTGGCGCCGAAAGCACGGTACGCATCTCGCCACGCGGCGATGTGCGGTAGGTCTTCGACCGCGGTGTCGAGCAGAACCTGTCGTGCGTGGTCCTCCGCCTTCTGCAGCAGAGCCTCGCTGGCGACACTGCTCGGCCCCGGCTCCAGGCCGTCCGCCGCCAGCACCACGACTCGATAGTCCGGGCGGAGCGTGAACACCGCGTCGTCGACGTGGACGCCGTCGAGAACTCGTTCGAGATCGATCTCCTCAGGCATGACGACTATCCGTTCTGTCGTGTTCTCCCACGTGGGGTTCGAAAACGGTCAGGGCGAACGCTGCCGGCGTCCCCGTGACGTTCAGGTAGGCGTGGGCGACGTCGCCGCGGAAGGTCAGCGCATCCCCCGCGTCGAGGTGAACCGATCGATCGGCCACCTCGATCGTGCAGCTGCCGGACCGGACGTGTAACAACTCGCGGGTGCCGGGCGCGTGCGCCTCGCTGCGATGGCAGTCGCCGGGACCCAGCGTCCAGTCCCACAACTCGACCACGTTCGGGGGTGACGTACCGACGACGAGAATGGCGCGTCCGCCGGCGTCTCCGCGCCACAGGACAGCGCCTTCTCCCTGTCGGGTGACGCGTAACGGGTCCGGGACCGGCGGCTCGACCAGCGCGGGCAAGCCCACACCGAGTGCGTCGCTGAGCTTGAGAAGAGTGCCGATGCTGGGGTTCGCGCTGCCCTGTTCGACGTTGACGAGCATGCGCCGACTTACTCCTGCCGTATCGGCGAGACGGTCCAGCGTCCACCCGAGCGCATGCCTCTCGTGCCGAACACGAGCGCCGATGGCAGAGGCGAGCTGCGCGGAGTCGTCAGCCACGCGACAGCCCGGAGACGGCGACGTCGATCGCGCGCGTCAGGTCGTTCCACAGGTCCTCGATGTCCTCGCATCCCACGCTCAGCCGGAGTAGTCCGGCGGGCACATGCTCCTGGCCGGGTAGTTTGGCGCGCCGCTCGATCGTGCTCTCGACGCCTCCGACGCTGGTGGCGGACACGATCAGGTCGACCGCCTCGCAGACGCTGTCCGCAGTGGCGGCGTCGGCCAGCTCGAACGCGAGGATCGCGCCGTAGCCACTCGTCTGTCGCGTGGAGCGCGCGTGACCGGGGTCGTCGGGAAGTCCGGGATACCGCACCCGCTGCACGTGCGGCGACTGGTGCAGGCGTCGGGCGAGTTCACCTGCCGACCTCTCGCCCTGGGCCAACCGCAACGCCATCGTGCGTACTCCCCGCAGCGCGAGGAACGTCTCGAGAGCACCGGGAGTCGCTCCGCCGACCTCGCGTCGTCTGCGAAGCCGAGCGAGCAGACTCGCATCGGACGTCACGACGACACCGAGTAGAAGGTCCGAATGACCACCGATGAACTTGGTGGCGCTGTGGATGACGATGTCGGCACCGAGATCGAGCGGTCGCTGCCGCAGCGCCGTCGCGAAGGTGCTGTCCACGACCACGAGGGCTCCGGCGTCGTGGGCGGCGGCAGTGATCGCGGCGATGTCTGCGACCTCGAGGAGCGGGTTGGTGGGTGATTCGATCCAGACCAGGTCCGCGGCGACCGCCGATACTGCCGCAGTGTCGGAGATGTCCACCAGTACCGGAGTCCACCGTCCTGAGACACGGCCGTCCTCGAGCCCGGCGAGGACCCCCGAATAGCACGCGTTGGGAGCCACGATCACCGACCCCGAGGGCATGCAGTCGAGCACAGCGGTCGCCGCTGCCATGCCGGACGAGAATGCCACGGCATCGCCGCCGTCCAAGGCGCCGAGGACTTCCTCCAGCGCTTCCCAGGAGGGAGTTCCGTCGTCCCTCGAGTACTCACGACCGTCCGAGGTGGGTGCAGCGAGAAAATTCGACGCGGGTGTGATCGGGACGTTGAGTGGATCGCCGAAGGCGCCTGTCCCTCTGCCGGCGCGTATCGCCAGCGATTCCGGGCGAAGGGGGGAACTCGCCGCTCGAATGTTGCCGACGTCAGTTCGCTGGGATGAATGGCTCATGATTCTCCAGTTCGCCGTGAGAGAAACTCGACAGTGCAGTATGATGCATCATAGTACCCAGAGCACCGGCTGAATCCGGCGATTCATGTGGGGGCAGTGCACTCGACTACCCGCCGGGGAAGTGCGGGGAGTGATACTCCGGCCCGCATCGACAGAGGTGGTCACGCATGAACGAGTCGGCCCGCACCCTGACCGGCGAGGATGTCGCCCGCTTCCGTGCGGAGACGCCCGGCGTGTCGTCGCGCGTACATCTGAACAATGCGGGTGCAGCAATGATGGCGACCCCTGTCGTCGACGCCGTGATCGGTCATGTCTCGCTCGAAGCGCACATCGGTGGCTACGAGGCGTTCGCCGAGAGTGCTTCCCGCGTGGATGCGATCTACGACAGTATCGCCGGGATGATCGGTGCGTCGAGGGACGAGATCATGTTGGCGGACAGCGCGACTGGAGCATGGCAACGCGTGTTCTACTCGCTGACGTTCGAGCCCGGTGACCGTATCCTCACCACCGAGTCCGAGTTCGCGGCCAACTATGTCGCACTACTGCAGGTATGCCGGCGGACAGGTGCGACAGTCGACGTCATCCCCGACGACTCCTCCGGCGATCTCGATCTCGAGGCATTGGAACGATCGATGGACGACCGTGTGCGTCTGATCAGCGCGACCTGGATACCGACCAATGGCGGGTCGATATGTCCGGCCGTCGAAGTCGGACGAATCGCCGCAGAACACGGCGCGACGTACCTGCTCGACGCATGCCAGGCAGTCGGCCAACTGGAGATCGACGTCGAGCAACTCCAGTGCCATGTTCTCACCGCGACGGGCCGCAAGTTCCTCCGCGGGCCGCGCGGCACCGGTTTCGGATATGTGCGGCGTGATCTGCTCACCTCACTGGAACCAGCCTTCATCGACGTGTTCGGCGCTCCGCTGGTCGCGCCGGACCACTACGAACTACGTGACGATGCACGGCGATTCGAGACCTGGGAGGCGGATTACGCCGCGCGTCTAGGTCTCGGGGTCGCCGTCGACTATGCCGTCGCGGTCGGCATCGACCGCATCCGGATCCGGAACGCCGAACTCGTCCACCGTCTCCGTACCGGACTGTCCGATATCCGGGGCGTCACTCTTCGGGACCGCGGAACAACTCACGCCGCGATCGTCACGCTCACCCACGACGCGATGTCGGCGAACGACATCAAGACGGCCCTCGCGCGATACGACATCAACGTGTCGGTCTCGCCCCCTGCCAGCACGCCGCTCGACTCGTCGACTCGCCGTTTGCCACCTGTGCTGCGCCTGTCGCCGCACTACTACACGACGACCGACGAGGTCGACTTCGTGGTCGATCGTGTGCGGCACATCGTGCGGGGCTGACAGCTGTCGTGATCGTGCATCGCAGCCTCGGTGAGGCGTGGTCAGAGTTTTCGCACTGCACCGACGGCGAGGCATCCCACCACGGCAACTGCGGCGAACGCGTAGAAGTTGACCTGATACCCGGGGCTGCTACCGGCAATCCAACCTCCGACCAGGGGGCCGCAGATGGCGAGGAAGATCGAGACAAAGGCAGCTCGGCCGTAGTCCTCGCAGTTCTGGAGAAATGTGCCTTCTGCGTCGGACAACACCTCCGACAGCGGCGCACCCACCGCGTCGAAACGGTAGAGACCGATGACGTCGGCGTCCAGAACGGCAGCTGCGGTCCCGGGGAACGCCGCCCCGACCTCCTGCAAAGTCAGCGCAGACTGGAGAGCGGACATGCAACGATCGAGATCAGCGGGATGGCCGTCATCTGCCGACATTGCTGCCTCTCTTCCCGCGGTGGGCAGGACTGCCCCGGGTTGCCCCGGGCGAGGATGTCATTGTCGGGGGACATTGGTGACAAGGTTGCGATGAACGGTCGGAAAGTACCCGATGGAGTGACACCGCGAAGCAGGAGTGGACACGGAGAGGACGCGCGGCCGGAGGGCCCCGACCACCACCGCACCGACTCCCCATGTCTAGACCACGTCGGTTCCGCCTGCCCGCCGATCCTGCGCGAGCGTCGGATCAGGACCCCGATTCTCCCGCGAACCCCGGCCCGGCTTCCGCCGACACATTTCTTGCCGTGATCTCCTGTCCACAGCAATCGCAGTCCAGTCGCGGAGCGGCGATCCGACCGCAGGGCCCGTGGCGTAGGAGGATCGGCGGACCAGCAGGATGCGGTAGGTGCCGGTCGCCCCACCGCATGAGGAGAACGATGGTGGGAAACAGGTCCCTGCCCGCGTCGGTGAGGCGGTATTCGTGACGGTCGGCGACGTCCGGGTGGGCGACCTTCTCGAGAAGTCCACTGTCGACGAGAGTGCGCAGTCGAGCCGACAGCGTCGGACGCGGGATACCGAGATTTCGGACGAAGTCGCTGAAACGTCGCACGCCGAAGAAGGCCTCACGCAGGATCAGCATCGTCCAGCGCTCGCCGACGACGCCGAGGGCTCGCGCTACCGATTCATGGTCGAATCTGTGCGACAGGGGATCGTCTCTCATGATGACGTCATCGTAGTCGGGTGCGGCACCGTCGACCGGCCGTCCGTCGGCGAGATCGTGCGTACCGGTCACCGGACTGCGGTCAGTGCTCGAGTTCGAGAATCAGTTTGCCCTGATTCCCACCTCGGAACAGCTCGAGCATCGTGTCCGGGAAATCGCTGACGGAACCGCGCCGCAGCGACATCGGGGCCTTCAGTTCGTCCGCCGCCAGCCACGCCGCCAGTGCGTCCGCACCTTCCTGATAGCGGTCCTCGTAGTCGAAGATCACGAAGCCTGTCATGGACGCGCGCGCGACGAGCAACTGCATGTAGTTGGCGGGGCCGGATCCGGGTTCGTTGTACTGGGAGATCGCACCGCACAATACGATTCGGGCTCCGCGCGCGAGTCGGTTGAGAGCGGCCTCGAGGGCGGGTCCGCCGGTGTTGTCGAAGAAGACGTCGATCCCGTCGGGTGCGTGGGTTCTCAGTTCGCGTCGCAGGCTCGCACTCTTGTAGTCGATGGCCGCGTCGAAACCGAGGTCGTCCACCAGCCATCGGCACTTGTCCTCGCCTCCCGCGATGCCGATGGTGCGGCACCCGTGAAGTCGAGCGATCTGGCCGACGATACTGCCCACCGATCCGGCCGCGCCGGACACCACCACCGTGTCGCCGGCGCGCAGTCGACCGACGTCGAGCAAGCCGAAATAGGCTGTGAGCCCGCTGATGCCGAGGGCGCCCAGGTGCACCGGTGCCGGTGCGATCGAGGTGTCGATGATGGTCACGTCCGTGCCGTCGGACACGGCGTAGTCCTGCACACCGAACATTCCGGAGACGTCGGAACCCACCGGGAATTTCTCGTGCCGTGATTCGATCACGGTGCCGACGGCCAGCGCACGCATCACCGCGTCGATCTGTATTGCCGGCAGGTAGGAGTCGCCGGCGTTCATGCTGGCTCGGGTGCCGGGATCGATCGACAGGTGGCCGACCTCGACGACGAACTCGCCGTCGCCGGCGGAAGGCACCGGTCGTTCGACGATGGACCAGTTGTCGGAGGTGGGAAGACCGTTCGGCCGTGAGGCCAGACGGCACTGGGTGTTGAGTCGGGTCATGATGCGATCTCCTCGTGCGGTGATGTGGCTCGGAATTCCGAAACGCAGGACAGGACAGCGCTACCGCCGGGGTCCTCCGCCGTGGACGCCACGACGGCCACGGTGTCCGCACCGGCATCCAGGAATTCCTGCAGTCGTGTGTGGATCTGGTCGGGACTGCCGATCGCGCCGATGGCCGCGATGAGTTCGGCGGGTATCTCGCGGGCCAGTGCGGCGCGTGACGCACCCGCCCGCGCGCGAGCGACGAGTTCGCCGAACCCCAGCTCCGTGAACATCTCCCCGTACCCGGGTGGGGACAGATAGACGGCAAGTTGGCTGGAGATCTGGGCGATCGCTGTATCTCCGGGACGGAGGGCGACCGGCACCCACACCGACAGGCGGGGCCGACTGCGCCCGACGGCTGCGGCGTCGGCGTCGATCTGACGGCGGACGTCTCGGACCCGTTGCGGCGAGACCAGGTTGAGGACGATCTCATCGGCGGTGCGGGCGGCGACCTCGCACATTCTGGGGCCGAACGCGCCGACGGCGATTCGCGCATCCGGTAGTGGGTGACGTAAGCGGAAGCCTTTGCTGCGGATCAGAGTTCCCTCGAACGAGGACCGTTCGCCCGTAAGGATCTGCCGAAGGCATTCGATCGTCTCGCTCATTCGCACCGCGGTACGGTTCCACTCGCGACCATGCCACCCGCCCACGATCGCCGGGCTCGAGGCACCCAGCGCGATGTCGACCGAGCGTCCGGTGAGGGATGCCACCGAGCTCGCCCCGAGGGCGATCGCGACCGGATTGCGCACGCTGATGGGAAGGGGTCCGAGGGTCAGGCGCAGTCCCGGGGCACGGGAGCCGATGGCAGTGGCCAGTGCGAACGAGTCGTAGGTGGCCATCTCCCCGATCCACAGCGAGTCCATCCCGACCCTGCGGACCGTCGTCGCGATCTCCAGCGCTTCGGTGTCCGCGCGGTCCAGCCACAACGGCAGTGCTGCGTTGATCCGTCGCGTGCTGTCAGGCGACGTGGTCACAGCTGCGTGGTGTCGGTGGGAAGCCCCAAGAGCACCCGCCCGTTCAACTCGCGTGAGGCCTCGTTGACCTGGAAGTGGGCCGATGCGGTGAAGGCGTCACGGAAGCGGCGCTGCAGAGGCGAGTCGTCGTAGATCGCGCTGCCGCCACCGAGGTCGTACATGGACCCCACGATCGTCGTGGAGGTTCGGGCGCCATGAGTGGCGGCGAGCCGCAGCTTGTTACGTGCATCGACCGGCACGGGTACATCGCCGAGGCAGTACTGCCACGCCTCGTCGATGGATTGGTAGTAGAAGGCCCTGGCGCCTTCGAGCGCAGCTTCCGCGGTTGCGACGGCGCCCTGGGTCGCCGCACGTTCGGCCAGCGTTCGACGTGATCCCCCGCTCCGCTTTCCGGCGGCGAGCTCGACCAGATCGTCGATCGCAGCACGCGCGTTCCCCATCGCTGCCGCGGCGATGCACAGTGCGAAGAATCCCAGGGGCGGGAAGCGGAACAACGGGCGATCGATGAGGGGCCCGCCGGCGAGCGTGAACACCCGCTCCTCGGGCACGAACACCTCGTCGGCAACCGTGTCGTGACTTCCGGTGCCGCGCAGGCCCAGGGTGTGCCAGGTGTCGAGCACCGTCAGGTCCGACGTGGGTACGGCCAGAATGCGGTGCTCGCCGTCCAGCAGGCAGCCGAGGAACAGCACGTCGGAGTGAGTGACACCGCTACAGAAGGGCCATCTCCCGGAGACCACCAGCCCACCCGGAGCACGGCGCGCTGTCCCGCGGGGCGCCCACACCCCTCCGGCGACCGTGTGCCCGCCACCGAACAGGTCGTTCCGGGTGGCTTCGGGCAGGAATGCGACAGGCAGACCGCTCGTGATCGCGATCGAGGTGCACCACCCGGTCGCCGCATCTCCCCGCGCCAATGCCTCCGAGCAACGAAATGCCTCGCCGGGCGGCAGCTCCATCCCTCCGAGATCGGCCGGAGTGCAGGCGTTCAGGAGCCCGGAAGATGTCAACGCGTCGATCAGGTCGGCGGGAAGTCGCCTGTCCCCGTCGATGCGATCCGCCATGCCGTGCGCGGCTCGTGCGATCCGTTCGGCAACGTCGGTGATGCCCTCGTGCGCCGTCGCCTCGGAATGCGTGTCGTCGATTGTGATGGTCATCGGTCTTCGTCCCGTCACTGGTGCGAACTGGAGTGGTTCATACTTCTTACCACTCGGAGTTCAGTTTGTGAACCAGTTTCGCAACAGTCATCTCGAGTCTCGGCGCCGGTAGCGCGATGGCCAGATGCCGTGACGACCCGTCGACGTACCCGGCTCCCGTCGACGTACCCGGCTCCCGTCGACAGCGGACACGTCGTCGCTCATCCGGCGGGTCGGTCGACCCGAGCGGCGAGTGTGTCGGCGAACCAATCCGCGATCACGGCGTTGCGTTCCGCGGCGTGGTTGTACAGCGTGTGTTCCCCGTCTGACCAGTGCAGGTAGGTCGTGGTGGCGGGAAGGGCGGCTCGTCGGTAGATCACAGGATTGCTGTCGTCGACCAGCGGGTCGGTGTCACCGTGCAGGATGAGGGTCGGAACAGTGATGCCGCTCCGCTCCGGGTCGAAGCGCAAGGAATCGAGTACGGCGTCGATGCGCTTCCGGTCCGCGCTTCCCATGACCGCAGCGAAGGCACCCAGCGCGGCGGCGGGAGCGCCCGGAGGCAGGGACGGAGCTGCGGGCGAACCGTTGATGCCCACCGCGTCGACTCGCTGATCGACGGCGGCGAGATGGGCCGCGAACAGCCCACCGAAACTGTTGCCCTGGATCCCGATCGGTCCGTTCAGTCGTTGATCGGCGACAACGACGTCGATGAACCGTGAGAAACCGGCGGTCACGTTCTCGTCCAGCACGAGGTCGTGTTCGAGCAAGGGGAGACCCTGCCCGGGTCCTTCCGCGAGAACGCAGGCCAGACCCCGGTCGGTCAGCGCGCGGGCCATGCCGAGAAAAGCTGCGCCCCAACCGTTCAGACCGCCCCAGATGATGACCGTCGCGTGTGGAGCACGTGACGCCGGCAGGAGCAGCCATCCGCTCAATTCGCCGTCGAGATAGGGAACGTGGAGCCGCTCGACGGCGGACTCGCTCACTGCTGCAGCGGAAGTGAGATCAGCGACGTGGCGCTGATAGAGCCGGCGCTTTCTCGCATCGGTGACCGGAACCGCCATCTGAGCGACGTACACGGCGGCCGCTGCCGCGGTGTACGCAGCGTGTGCGGTCAGGAGGTGTCCGCTCTCCTCGGCGACGCGGCCCTGTTCGCGGCGGCGATCGGCACACTCCGACGCCACGTCCGACCACTGCCGACCCCGGGCCGTCGCATCGAGCAGGTCGCGTGCGTCCGAAGAGTTCATCCCGTAGTCGGTGAGGCGGGTGTACGGGATCTCGCGGTGCAGGGCAGCGGCCGGGCCCTCGACGTCCGACTCGCCGATGTCGGTGATCCGGAGTGCGTGGGCGAGATCGTCGATGAGGTCACCGACACCGTCCGCATCGGGCGTCGTGCCGAACAGCACGAAGTCCGGACGCGTGACGTAGCCGAAGACGTCGAGGTCGTCGAGATAGGACTCGTACACCCCGTCCACGTCATCGATGTCGGCCAGCACCACGGTTTCGACACCGATGAGATTCAGCAGCGCCAGCCGGTGTCGGTCGAGTGCCACGACGTCGCGGACGACCAGCGCGAACCCGGCTCCGACGACGTCGTCGAATCGGCCCACTCGGCCGAACCGGCGGATGCGTCCCTGAGGGACCAGAGTCCCGACGCGGGGGAGCGCGGTGCCCTCGGGCCCTGTGCGGATCACTCCCGATGTCAGTGGGGGTGGACCCAGCGGCGGCGGGGACACTTCTCCGGACAACATCGCCCTGTCTCGTTCCGCTGCCTTGTCCACATCATGCATGTTGGCGATGGCCCCCAACATGATCGAACCGTGCGTCAGAGCGGTCACGTGTGGACGACGCTCCAGTTCGTAGGTCTCGAGGAGGTCCGTCGACGCCCGACCCGACAACACCAGATCCAACTTCCACGTCAGGTTCACGGCGTCGCGGATACCGCCGCACGCGCCCTGTCCGAGATACGGCGGCATCGTGTGTGCGGCATCGCCGGCCAGGAAGACTCTGCCCACCTTCCAGTCGTCGGCGATGCGGGACTCGAACGTGTAGACGATCTGGCGGATGAAGCGGACGTCGTCGGGGCCGAGTCCGTGATGCTCCTTCAGCAGACTCCATGCCCGGTTCGGGTCGAGAAAATCCTCGGTGCTCTCGCGGTCCATCAGGGCGAATTCGAACCTTTGCCGCGAACTTCCGATCTGCATGAACATGTGTCCGCGGGCCGGGTCGCAATATTGCCGGGTTCCGGCGAATTCGGGGTCGGGTGGATTCACCCACTCGACGTCGACGTTGAGCCACCGTTCGTTGAACCCGAAATCGACGCGCGAGACGTCGAGGGCAGATCTGACCTCGCTCCGCCCACCGTCCGCCGCGATGACGTACTTCGCTCTGATCTCGCGGATCTGGTCGCTTCGGCTGCGACGCAACGGATCCCACTCCGCAATCATCAGAGTCACGCCGTCCTCGTCCTGCGTCAGTCCGCTGAACGCCCATCCGCGGAGGAACTCGACCGACGCCGACGAGCGGACGCGCTCGTCGATGGCATCCTCGATGTCGGGTTGGTAGACGGAGTAGTCGGCGTCGAAACCCATGGGTCGGTGCCCGTCGATCCGAGCGTCGAGAAGAACATCTCCGCGACCGTTGACCCAGGTGTACGAGGCCGGAATCGAATCACGCAGAGCGCGATCGACATCGGCGACGGATTGCACTGCTCGTGCGGTCTCGCCGTCGATGTGGGTGATCCTCGGCTTGCCGTACAGATTCGGCCACCGCTCCACCACCGCCACGCGATGGCCGAGGCGGCCCAGGTTGGCCGCGGCTACCAGACCGGTGGGGCCGTAACCGACGATGGCCACGTCGAAGACGTCACTGCTCGGATTGTTCATGGCTGCTCCTGCTCGGCGCTGCGCAGTGCGGTCGACTGCACGTGAGGGCGGGTGGTGACGGGTGTCACAATGAATGTGAACGTGACTGTACATTTGCATATGGAGAGGGTCAAGGGTGGCATTACAGTGACGAGATGACCGCTGTCCCGCCCGTCGCCGTTCAGGCACGAAGCCGTCGTACGCAGGAACTGATAGCAGAGGCGGCGTACGCGCTCCTGATGGAGGGCGGAGTGGATGCATTGACCATGCCGGCGTTGGCCGTTCGCGCGGGTGTGTCGGTCGGAAGTGTGTACCGGCGGTTCGGCGACAAGGATCGGCTACTGGCAGCCGTGCAGGAGGGTTTCGCGCAGACTCTTCGGCGAGAGGTCGAACTCGGATACGACCACGGACCGACTCCGGCCGACGATGCGCAACCCGAGCAGGTGATCGCCTTCGCCGTGGGCGCAGCAGTCGATGCCGTCATGAGCCGGCCGCGCGTACTGAAGGTTTTCCTACATCTCGGTGTAGCCAGCCCCGCGGTCCATGACGTGGGCCTGCGTGCGGTCGATCAGACGGGCGTTCGTTTCGCGCGAGTGCTGGACGGTGTCCCCGTGTCGCATCCGGACCGTGCCGCCGCCATCGATTTCGTCTTCCATCTGATCGACGCGGAACTGTCCTATCGACTGTTGCACACGGCCGACGATGACATCGACACCCTCGACTGGAGCGACCTCCGGCATCGACTCACGGATGTCGTGATCGGTTATCTCCTGTCCCCGGCCACGGCGTCCACGCGTTCGTGACAGGGGCCGCCGGTAGTCGGCGTCACGATCGAAGATCGCCACTGTCCGTGCGTCCGGGGGCGAGGACGATGTCGAAGCGCACACGCGACCAGGTGGTGTCCGCGAGGTCTCGGCCGTCGGGAGTCGCTGTGCCGACGGGTTGTTCGACGAAGTCCTTGACCAGAGAGTCCTTGACGCCGAACACGGTGTCGTGGCGGAGAAGGTCGTCGCCGCTGACGAAGATGTGGGTGACCAGCGTCCGGAGCTCGGGAGCGCTCACCATGAAGTGCAGGTGTGAGGCGCGCATCGGGGAGCGGCCGGTCGCGGCGAGCATGCGTCCCACCGGTCCGTCGTGCGGAATGGGATAGGGGGTGGGAGTCAGGGCCCAGAATCGGTAGGCGCCGTCGGAGTCGCTGTAGAGGTGGGCGCGTGCGGAGACGCGGTCGTCGTCGTACTGGACGTCGTAGAAGCCGTCCTCGTCTGCTTCCCACACTTCGATGCGTGCGTTCGGTACGGGATGCCCGTCGGTGTCGCGGACGGTGCCTTCGACCCAGCACGGCTGTCCGGCGGCGCCGCCGGCGAGATCGCCGCCGTTGTCGATGCGCGGCGCGTCCTCGACGAAGAACGGCCCGAACACCGTTGCCTCGGTGGCGTCGCCGTGGGCGACGTTGTTGACGTTGATGGTCTGCATCGAGGCCCCGAGTACGTCGGAGAGCAGGATGAATTCCTGGCGGCGGTCGTCGGTGATGTGGCCGACCTCGGTGAGGAACTCGATGGCGGTGTTCCATTCGTCCTCGGTCAGGCGTACGTCGCGGACGAAGGCGTGCAGGTGAGTCACCAGTGACTGCATCACCGTTCTCAGTCGCGGGTCGGCGCAGCCGTCGAACGAGCGGAGGACGGTGGCTGTCAACGTCTGCTCCACCGTGTCCTGCGCCGTGGTGGCCTGCTCGGGGGTGACGACGGGCGTGCCCTGATCGGTCATGACTGCTCTCGCTCATCTGTACTCGGTGACGGTGTGGTGGTCGGTCGGTCGCCCGCCAAGGAAGCTCGCAACAGTGATGCGACATTCTCGGCGGTGATCGGTCGAGGGTTGCCGTAGGAGCGGCTCGTGACTTCGTCGGCGATGCGGTCGATGTCCGCCTCGGCCATACCCAACTCGCGCAGTGAGCTCGGTGCACCGAGCTCACGCGAGAGCCGCCACAACCGATCCGCGGGGGCGCCGTCACCCGGCAGTGCACGCGAGAGTGCGGCGACGGCCGCGGGTGCGTAGGGAGAATTGAACGCGAGGACGTGCGGGAGCACCACGGTGTGCGTGGGCGCGTGGGGCAGGTTCAGCGTGCCGCCGAGGGCGTGGCAGAGCTTGTGGTGCAACGACATCGTCGTCGCGCCGAGGGTCGCCCCGCACAGCCACGCGCCGTAGAGCGCGTCGCTGCGCGCCTCCCGGTCGCCGGGTTCGGCTGCGATCGCGGGCAGCGCGGACGCGAGTGCTCGAACACCTTCTTCGGCGAGCAGGGAGATGATGGGGCTTGCATCGGGGGCGTAGAGCGCCTCCACGGCGTGCGCCATCGCATTGATGCCACTGGTCACCGAAATCCCTACCGGCAGGGACACGGTGAGATCGGGGTCGTAGACGACGCTGCGAGGCAACACCTTCGGGTCCCGTCCGGTCTCCTTCCGCCCGTCGGTGGTCAGACCCCACACCGGGGTCATCTCCGATCCCGCGTAGGTGGTGGGGACCGCGACGATGGGAAGGCCGTGCTCGAGCGCGATGATCTTGCCCAGGCCGATGGCGGACCCGCCACCGACGGTGACGCATCCGTCCGCCCCCAGGTCGACCGCCGCGGCGCCGGCGCGCTCGGCGCCGACCGCCGGGACATGCATCACCGCGTCCGCGCGCACTCCGACGCATCGGTCTCCGAGCACACCGGCGACGAGTTCCGCGGTGTCCTCCCGGCCGGGTGAACAGAGCACCAACACCCGATCCAGTCCGATCTGCCCGAGTTCCTCGGGCAGTGACGCCAGCGCGCCCGAACCGAAACGCACCCGCATCGGGTTGGCGTCGTACACGAAGTCACGAATCACGATGTCGATCTCCCTGCCCCTCTGATGTCCCGAAGGTGGTCCGACCCGTCCGGTGGCGCCAGGTCGGTCCTCATCATCGGACATTTACTATCACCCTGTGAACACCATGTCCATTCAGTAACATCATCGCTGCGGACACAGTCGCGCCGTGACAGAGAGGACGAGCACCGAGTGAACGCCATTGCGTTGGTGGCCAAGGCCGGGCAGATCGTCGACGAGGTGAGCAGACTCGGGCCGTCGACATCCGCGGAACTCGCTCTGGCAGTTGCCGAGCCACGCCCGACCGTGCATCGCATCGTGGTCGCCCTCGAGCAACTCGAGGTGATGCGGCCGACCGGTGACGGTCGCGTCGAACTCGGTTCCGCGATGGTGCGGTGGGGCGATGCGGCCGTGGAAGCGTTCGTCGACCGAGCAGAACTGCGATCACGACTGCACTGGGTTCGCGAGCGCTTGGGGATGAGCGTGTACTTCTGCGTACGGCACGACGACGGCGTGTTGTGCCTCGATCTGGTCGACGGAGCGAGCGTGGACATGCGCGAGTTGGCCCCCGGGCGGATCCTGCCCCGTCATGCCGGTGCCGCGTCGCGCGCGCTTCTCGCGTCCGACACGCAGGAAGCCGTCGACGCCGTTCTCGCGGGATCGCTGGACCGCGTCGCCTCCGGGACCCCGGTGACCGCCGAGGAGGTACGGACCCGACTCGACCGGACCGTGGCCCGCGGATGGAGCGTCGACGACAACGAGATCGTCGAGGGCGTGGCGTCCGTGGCCGTGTGTGTGCGGCGCAGCGACGGCACCGCCGCGGGCGTCATCTCGGTCGCCGGACTACGAGCCGACGTGCTCGCACAGGAGGAGGCAGCCGGTCGGGTGCTCACGGTCGCGGCCGAGGCGCTCGCAGTCATCATGGATCGGCCCCCGTCGATCGGCCCGCGTCCCGGCGCCGTGTTCCACCGGCCCGGCACATCGACCGGGACCCGCGCTCCGGCACTGATCGTCAAGGCCGGCGCCCTGATGGACGCGCTCGCGGACGAGCGGATCGTCACCTCGGCCCGGCTCGCCGACGTGATCGACGAGCCGGTCAGCTCGGTCTACCGCATGCTCGCCACACTCTCCGGCCTCCGGTGGGTGGAGCAGATCGGTCACCGCGGCGGCTACCGCGTCGGGAGACGTGTGCTGTCGCTGGCCGGCGAATTCGCTCGGCGACTCGATATCCGACGGGCAGCAGTGCCCGTGCTGCAGGAGATCCACCGGGCCACCGGTGAGACCACGTTCCTGTGTATCCGGCACGGCAACCGAGCGGTGTGCATCGAACGGATCGACGGCATCCGGGTCAACAGTCGAGTTCTGCGTCTGGGGCGGTCGTTGCCCCTGCACGTCGGTGCCGCCCCCCGGGCGCTGCTGGCCTTCGAGGACCGGGAGAACTGGGAGAAGTACGCCTCCGTCGAGCTCGACGACGTGGGTTCCCGGACGGCCCTCGTCGCGCAACTGGAGGAGATCCGGGCACGCGGTGTCGCGCTGAGCGACAACACCGTCACACCCGGCATCGCTGCGATCGGCGCCCCGATCTTCGACCACCGCGGCGAGGTCGCCGCGTCGCTGTCCCTGAGCGGACTGCGCGAGGGTGTGCTCGCCGACCGTGGCGACGGGCTCTCGGCGACCGACCTGGTGGTCCGGGGAGCCGCGGAACTCTCCCGTCATCTGGGCTTCGACGTCGCGCGTCGATCGAGCACCGGACGGGTCACGGGACCAGCGACTGGAGAACCCGTCTGAGTCGCCGAACAGCGTTGTCGTCGAGCGAATTCAGGATTTTCGCCTGTACCGCGCCGAGAGCGTGCTGAGCGTCGGCGCACAGCGTCCGGCCTGCCGTCGTCGCGCTGATCCGTTTGTGTCGGCGATCGTCGGGGTCGACGGTTCGGGAGATCAGGCCGCGGTCCTCGAGGTCGTCCACCAGGGCGACTATCTGACTCGGATCCAGGCCGAGTTTCTCGGCGATCCGTCGTTGGCCGATGCCGTCCTCACCCTCGCATGCGAGCGCCAGGACGGAATACGAACGAACGCGGAGATCGAAGGGCGCCAACGCTGTGGTGGCGGCCTGTGTCATCGAGGTCCCCGCGCGGGTCAACAGGAACCCGATGTCGTCGGACAGGGGCGAGGTGTCGATCATGTGATCCCTCCTTCTCTGCTCCGGAGCGATCGTAGCGAATATTAATCGTTGACAATGTCAATGATTGATGTTTATGTCATGTCGGATCACGAGAAGGAGACTGATATGGGGCTCGACAACACGGTGGCCGTCGTCACCGGCAGCGGCCAGGGACTGGGTCTGGCCTACGCGAAGGACCTTGCGCGCCACGGGGCGGCAGTCGTGGTCAACGACATCGACCGAACGACCGCTGAGGCCGCCGTCTCGTCGATCCGCGAGGCGGGTGGACGGGCGGTGGCCGTGGTCGCACCGGTCGGCAGCGCTGACACCGCCGACGAACTCGTCGCCACCGCCGTCGACAACTTCGGTCGACTCGACGTCATGGTCACCAACGCAGGCATCCTTCGCGACAAGGTTCTGTGGAAGATGACCGACGACGACTTCGACTCGGTGGTGAACGTCCATCTGCGCGGGACGTTCACCTGCGCGCGTGCAGCCGCTGTCCACTTCCGAGCACAGGGGGACGGTGGACGGATCGTGTGCATCGGCTCACCGGCGGGCCAGCGCGGAAATTTCGGGCAGACGAACTACTCCGCGTCCAAAGCGGGGATCGTCGGCATGGTTCGAACGTGGGCGATGGAGCTGAAGCGTGCCGGGGTGACCGTGAACGCGGTGTGCCCGGTCGCGGCGACGTCGATGACCGAGAGTGTTCCGTTCCTGCAGAGGTACATCGACGCCATGCGTCACGGTGAGGAGCTTCCGCCGTTCGCGCGTCGCGAGCTCGGTTTCGGCACTCCCATCGACGCCGCGGGCATCGTCTCGTTCCTCGCGAGCGACGCGGGTGCAGAGATCACGGGGCAGGCCTTCGCTGTCGGTGGCGACCGCCTCGCGGTGTGGACTCATCCGGACATGACCGCCACGTCCTACCACGACGGCGGCTGGGCAGCGGAGGACATCGCGGCTGCCTGGGCATCGACGTTCGCCGACAGCCTGCAGTCGGTCGGGGAGAACATCCCGACCGAGCCGACGTCATGAGTGCGAAGTACGAATGCGCCGTCGACGTCGATGCCATCGTCGCGCTCGACGTGCACACCCACGTGGAGGTCGACGGGTGTGGACACCGATCGCTCGACGACGACCTGATGGCGGCGTCGGAGAAGTACTTCGGGTCCGGCGCGGACCGCACCCCGAGTATCGACGCGATCGCCGACCATTACCGCGCCCGCAACATGGCCGCCGTGGTGTTCACCGTCGATGCCGAGGCAGCCACCGGACATTCGCCGAACTCGGTCGAGGAGATCGCCGAGGGTGCAGCCCGCCACAACGACGTCCTGATTCCCTTCGGATCCGTCGATCCGTGGAAGGGTGCTGCGGCGGTTCGCCGCGTCCACCGGCTCGTCGACGAGTTCGGTGTGCGCGGATTCAAGTTCCACCCGAGCCTGCAGGGATTCGAGCCGAACGACAGACGGTTCTACCCGCTCTACGAGGCCATCACCGAAGCCGGCGTGCCGGCGTTGTTCCATACCGGTCAGACCGGCATCGGTGCCGGCCTGCCCGGTGGGCACGGCATCAAGTTGCGGTACTCGGACCCGATGCTGCTGGACGACGTCGCCGCGGACTTCCCCGACCTGACGGTGATCATGGCGCACCCGGCGGTTCCGTGGGCCGACGCCCAGATCTCCATTGCCACCCACAAGTCCAATGTGTACATCGATCTGTCGGGTTGGTCTCCGAAATACTTCCCACCACAGCTCGTGCGGGCCGCGAATTCGATGCTCCGGCGCAAGGTGTTGTTCGGTTCCGATTTCCCGGTGTTGACACCGGATCGGTGGATGAAGGACTTCGCGCAGCTCGACATCCGGGACGACGTTCGTCCTCTCGTACTCAAGACCAATGCACTGGCCGCCCTGGGCCTGTCGTCGAAGGAGACCTCATGACCACGCGAATCGCGACTCTGGCCGAGCTGAAGAGTCTGGTGGGCACCGAGCTGGGCACCAGCTCGTGGATCGATGTACCGCAACAGCGGATCGATACCTTCGCCGACGCCACGGACGATCACCAGTGGATCCACGTGGATCCTGTCCGCGCGGCGGCCGAAAGCCCCTTCGGTGGTCCGGTGGCGCACGGTTACCTGACGCTGTCTCTGATCATCCCCATGTGGGAGGAGCTTCTCGTCGTCGGTGACGTCACCACGAAGATCAACTACGGGCTGAACAAGGTTCGGTTCGTCAGTCCGGTGCCGGCCGGCGGTCGTGTGCGCCTGGCTGCCGTCGTGACGGCATACGACGAGCTCGCCGAGAACGGCGCCCAGGTCACGATCGCCGCAACCATCGAGTTGGAGGGAAGCCGGCGTCCCGCGGTGGTCGCCGAGGCCGTCCACCGCATGTTCGCCTGACAGACCGAGAACGAGAGAACGGATCGAGATGCGTGATCACGGTGTGGGATCGTGGATTCGTCGGCGAGTCAGGCAGAGCCCCGGTGCCTCGGCGATCGAGTTCAGGGGCAGAACACTGAGTTACGACGAAGTCGACGACCGTACGGTGCGCCTCGCTCACGTTCTGCGAGGGCTGGGTGTGCGACGCGGCGACCGGGTCGGGATCCTGTCGAGCAATCACCCTGCATACCTCGAGTTGCTGTTCTCCTGTGGAGTTCTCGGTGCCGTGTTCGTACCTCTGAACGCACGACTGACGGCTCCGGAAGTCGCGTTCGCTGTGGAGGACTCGGGCCTCTCGGTGTTGGTGCATTCGGCGGAACTCGGTGACATCGCCGCTACCGCCGTCGGAGTGTCCGGCGTGCGGCGCATCGTGCTGGACGACGAGTACGACACGCTCGTCGCGGGTGCCGACTCCGGGCGCATCGACGAGGCTGTGGGGGGAGCGGATCCGTGCTTCATCATGTACACATCCGGCACCACGGGTAGGCCCAAGGGCGTCGTGATGTCGCACGACAACGTACTGTTCGCCGTGCTGAACGCAATCCTCGATCTGGATCTGTGCAGCGACGAGGTCGCACTGGTGTGTGCGCCGCTGTTCCACACGGCGGCCCTCGACATGGTCGCTCTTCCCATCCTGTTCAAGGGCGGCGTCGTCATCGTCGAGGAGGGTTTCGACGCCGGTCGAGTACTCGACATCGTCGAATCACGTTCTGTGACCTACACGTTCGGTGTACCGACGATTCTCGACTCGCTCGTGGCCCACAGCCGCTGGGCCGAGACCGACCTGACATCGCTGCGCAGAATCGTCGTCGCGGCGGCGCCTGTACCACCCCGCACGCTGCGCGCGTACGCCGAGCGTGGCGTCACCATGTGCCAGGGCTACGGCTTGACCGAGAGTGGACCCGGAGCCACGATCCTGGCCTCGGTGGACGCCGAACGGAAGGTCGGCACTGCCGGGGTACCGCACACCTTCACCGATGTCAGGATCGTCGACGGAATGTCGAATCCGGTGCCCGCGGGTGAGCGTGGGGAGATCCAGATCCAGGGACCGAACGTCATGACGGAGTATTGGGGGCGACCCGATGCGACGGCGGAGGTTTTCGACGACGGGTGGCTTCGCACAGGCGATATCGGGATCGCCGACGCGGAGGGCTTCATCACGATCGTCGATCGGCTCAAGGACATGATCATCTCCGGCGGCGAGAACATCTACCCGGCCGAGATCGAAGCCGCTTTGCTCGACCTCCCCGGAGTCGAGAGTTGCGCAGTGTTCGGCGTACCGGACCCGCGATGGGGCGAGTCGGCCGTGGCAGCGGTCACCTTCACCGACGCCGCCGAGATGACGATCGGCTCGCTCGCCGACGCACTCGGTGGTCGGATCGCCAGGTACAAGCTGCCCAAGCGGTACGTGCTCGTGGACGACATCCCGCGGAACCCGACCGGCAAGATCCGCAAAGATCTACTCCGCGAACGTTACTCGGAGAGCGACGCGGGTGCGGCAGCCGAGTGAGCACGTCCGTTCGTCAGCTGTCCGCGTCTCGTAGAGCGGATGCTGCCGAGGCGAACGCACGGTTGCTGTTGGGGACTCCGGCGTAGACGGCGGTGTGGAGGAACACTTCGGCAAGCTGCTCCGGTGGTATCCCGGCGCGCAGCGCGGCCCGGATGTGCATGTCGAGCTCGTGCTCGTTGCCCATCGCGGTCAGGATCGCGAGCGTGAGCAGTCGGCGGGTGCGATGATCGAGCCCGGGCCTGCTCCAGATGTCACCCCATGCGGTGCGAGTGATGAAATCTTGGAAAGGTTCCGTGAAGGCAGTGGCCGCGGCCGTTGCGCGATCGACGTGCTCGTCACCGAGTACCGACCGTCGTACCGAGTCACCGATGGCTCGGGCTCGGGCGCGGCCGGGATCGGCGCCGATGTGCTCGAGAACCAGACGGGTGACGTTTCCCGCCTGTTCGATGCTCGCGAGGTGAGCAGCGGGACCGACGACTTCCATCCGGGCGCCCCGGATGCCCTCGGCGAGTCCGGACATGACCGAGGAGGGCGTCGCGGGATCCCCGTCACCGGCGACGGCCAGTGTGCGTGCCGTGATGCGGTCGAGGTCCGGTCGCGCATCCCACACCGCGAGAGCCTCGCAGCATGCTGCGTATCCCTCGGCGTCGACGCCGTGCAGCATCGCGAGTGACCTCTCGACCAGTTCGGGGTCGCGATCGGCCAGTGCGGGAGTGAACCACCGTTCGACGATCGAGCCGGCGATGGAGCTCAGGCCGTCGCGTCGCACGGTGTCGGCGCGAGCTGTCCACGCGGTGGAGTCACCGAACCGCGCAGCGGTACACAGCAGCGTGAGGGATGAGACGCGCTCGGGTCGGTGTATCGCGATCCACTGGAAGACTGCCCCTCCCAACGACAGTCCGACGAGATGCGCACGCGCGACCCCGAGGTCGTCGAGCAGAGCGAGTACGTCGTGTCCGAGGTCTGCGATCGTGTAGGGACCGTCCGGGGCCGGACTGCCCCCGTGTCCGCGATGATCGGCTCTGACCACCGTTGCGGTCGATGACAGCGGTGCGATCTGGGGGTCCCACATCGATCGATCCGATCCGAGCGAGCCGAGCAGAACCACGGTGCCCGCTCCGTGCGGTCCGACGATCACGTCGTGGGCGAGTGCAACGGTCATGAGGTCCCTCCAGAGGTGCCGGTGATGTGGCCGAGCGCAGAATCGACGAAGTCGGCCGCATGGCCGGTGTACTGCTCCGGGTCGGTCAGTGTTCGCACCGTGTCGGCGCTCAGATGTTCGAGCACAGCGGGATCCTCGTCCAGCGGTCTGCCGTCGACACACGCCGAGGTCACGATCACGCGCGCATCGTCGGTGTGGTCGGCCAATGCGGCAGTGACACGCTCGGCAAGGATCGCTCCGCCGGTGATGTCGAGATTGCGACGCATCACGTCCGTGTGCACGCGCAGTCCGGTCAGGCAGTCCGCGAGACGTGCCGCGGCGCCGCCTGTCCCGCGAACGATGTCGGTGGTGGTAAGCCATTCGGCATGCCACGCGCCCGAGGCGCGTTGGTGGTCGTGCGACATCGCGAACAGGATGGTGGCCACCGAGCCGGGAACCCTCGATGCGGCGGCCCGAGCGGTGATCGCGGCGACGGGATTGCGTTTGTGGGGCATCGCCGACGAACCACCAGGTGCATTCTCCGACACCTCGCCTACTTCGGTCGCACTCAGCAGGACGATGGTGAACGACGGTCCGGACACAGCCCCGGCGAGAACACCGAAGGCCGTCGCGATGCGTGCGAGCGGCACCCTGTCGGTATGCCATGGTCCGGGAGAATTCCGGAGACCGAGGCGTAGTGCAAGATCGGCGGACACGGCGGGTCCGTGGGGATGAAGGGATGCAAGAGTGCCTGCAGCGCCGCCTAATTGGACCGGAGCTGCGTCGAGCGTCCTCGACAGGGCGACCGCGGCGTCGTGAATGGAGACTGCCCACCCAGCAGCCACGGCCCCGAAGGTGGTGGGCACTGCCTGTTGTCCCAGTGTGCGTGCCACCATCGGGGTGTCGCGATGCCGACGGGCCAGTCCCGCAGCCGCGTCGACGCACCGCCGCGCGTCGCCGAGCACCACGTCGCCGGCTCTGCGCATCAACAGCATCAGTGCGGAGTCCATGATGTCCTGGCTGGTGGCACCCAGGTGGACCGACCGAGGTGGAACATCGGCGGCAGACCTCAGTCTCTCGACGAGTGCGATGACCGGGTTCCCGCCGGCCGCGGACTCGTGGCCCAGCCCGGCAGGGTCGAGGGTCATCGCCAGTTGACCTGCTGCACGGTCTATTTCGGCTGCATCGAGTGCCGGAACGAGGCCGGCGGCAGCACACGAGTGTGCCAGCGCCACCTCGACGTCGAGAAGCGCGCGGATCCACGATGCGTCGCTCACAGCGGCCGATGCAGCGCTCGACCCGAACACGGGGTCGAACAACGGTGAGCTCACAGCAGGAAGAACGGGGTTTCCAGCCCGTTCTCGTCCTGGACGACGACCCGTAGGTGGTATCCACCGGGCACCGAATCGGCGATCAGAGCAGACCTGCGTTCGACGGGCACCGTAGACAGCACGGGATCCACCGCATTGGCTTCCGTCTCGTCCGGGAAGTAGACCCGGGTGACCAGGCGTTCGAGCATTCCCCGCGCGAAGATGCCGATATCGATGTGGGGCGCCTCCGTGCGACCGTCCTCCGCGGGAAGTGCGCCGGGCTTGACGGTGTAGACGGTAGCCGTGCCCGTCTCGTCCGCGACTGCCCGGCCGAAGCCTCGACATCCGTGCGGTGACGGTGCAGCGCGTCCTCGAGGATCGGCAACGTGATCGAAACGGCCGGCGGCGTCGGCCTGCCAGGTCTCGATCATCGCGTCGGCGATGGGACTTCCGGACCCGTCGATGACGGTGATCGAGACGCCCACTCGTCCGGCGGTGCCGGGTGGAACCACATCGGGCCCGTCCGGCCACGGCAGTCCGATGTGGAGGTACGGTCCGACCGTCTGCGAGGGGGTCTGACCGAACGGCACCGTCGTGAAGTTGCCGGGCGTCGGCGAATAGCGCGGCGAGAACACGGGTTCCGGTGTATCAGTCGTCATGGTCTTCTTCCTCGAACGGAGTGGCGTTGCGGCCGCGCAGGACGATGTCGAAGCGGAATCCCAGTGCCCAACTCTCGCGGGTCGCATCGTGATCGTAGACACCGATCATGCGCTGACGCGCACCGTCGGGAACGGAGTTGTAGATGGGATCCTGGAAGAAGAGCGGGTCGTCCGGGAAGTACATCTGCGTCACCAACCTCTGGGTGAAGGCGGTGCCGAAGAGTGAGAAATGAATGTGCGCCGGTCGCCAGGCATTCGCGTGATTACCCCACGGATACGCACCGGGTTTGACGGTGGTGAACGAATAGCGTCCGAGCGCATCGGTCAGGACACGTCCGACACCGTCGAAATGCGGATCGAGCGGTGCCGCCCAGGTGTCGCGTGCGTGTCGGTACCGACCGGCTGCGTTGGCCTGCCACACCTCGACCAGAGTGTTCGGGATCGCGTGCCCGTCGCTGTCGAGTACGCGCCCGTGCACGACGATGCGTTGGCCCTGCGCCTCCCCGCCGGCGACCGACGTCAGATCGGAATCGGCCTCGGTGACCCGCCCGTCGCCCAGAACAGGACCCGTGATCTCGGTCAACCTTTGCGGCAACAGGATCAACGGTGACCGCGGATGCCTGAGCGAGGTGGTGCGGTAGTCGGCGAAGTCTCGCGGCGCGTGATCCGCCGACTGATCGCGATAGGGCTGCGACGGCAAGGCGGTAGGGAGAACGGGGTCGGGCGGGACGGACATCACGGCCGTCCTGTCGTGGGCCACCCCGTGTAGCCCTCGGCGAGGTAGGCGGAGCCGCTGTCGGAGCCGACAATGCTCGTCAACTCGGCCAACTGGCGTTGTTCGTCGAAATCCGAGGTGTCGGGTAGTCGGTGCAGCATCGTCGTCATCCAGTAGGAGAAGTGTTGGGCTTTCCACACCCTGGCCAGAGCCCGATCGCTGTACCGGGACAGGACGTCGAAGTCCGCTGTCGTGAATGCTCGTTCCAGGACCTCCGCCAGAACTCGAACATCGGCGAGCGCCAGATTGAGTCCCTTGGCGCCTGTCGGAGGCACGGTGTGACCGGCGTCCCCGACGAGGAGGAGGCGACCGCTGCGCAACGGTGTCTGTACGAAACTACGGAAGGGCAGCACCGACTTCTCCAGAACAGCACCGTGTTTCAGCTCGAATCCGTCGTCGCCGGACAGCCTGGTCCGCAGTTGTTCCCAGATCCTGTCGTCCGACCACGTAGAGGGGTCCTCCGCGGCGTCGCACTGGAAGTACATGCGCTGTACGTCCGCCGTCCGTTGGCTGATGAGGGCGAAGCCGTCGCGGTGCCGGGCGTAGATCAGTTCGGGTGCACTCGGCGGAGCCGCGACCATGACCCCGAACCACGCGAAGGGATACTCGCGGAAGTACTGCGTCGCGCCTCGAACGGATGCGCGACACATGCTTCGCGAACCGTCGGCTCCGACGACGATGTCGGCATCGACCCGGTGTACCGAATCGTCGTCGTCGGTGTACGTGACATAGGGATGGTCGTCGACATCGTGAATCTCCGTGTCGCCGAGACCGTATCGAAGGTCACCGTCGTCTCGTGTGCGGCACGCGTGAAGATCGAGGAAGACGTCGGTCTGAGGATAGAGCCAGCACGAGGCGTCGGCATGGCGGCGGAAGTCGATGCGATGGCTGACTCCGTCGAACCGTAAGTGGATTCCCTCGTGTTCGTGACCGTCGGCGAGAACGCGGTGGGATGCACCACTGTCCGTCAGCAGGCTGACGCTGTCCTGTTCGAGGATGCCGGCGCGATGCGTTGTCGCGATCCGGTGGTGACTCCGGGTGTCCAGCACGATGCTGTCGATGTCGGCGACGTGCAACAGATGGGACAGAAGCAGGCCGGCCGGGCCGCCGCCGACGATGGCGACCTGCGTACGTGTCGTGGTCATGTCCGGGAACGGTAGTGACAGCCACCACTGCCGTCGACGGGATAGTGTCACTGAGTGACATTCACCGAGGAGTCGTCGGAGGCCGTCGGCACGACCTCCATGGTGGGTCGTGTCTTCTCGGTGCTCGACGCATTCTCGACGTCCCGGCGCACCCTGCGGCTCGCCGAGATCGCGGACAGCGCAGGTCTGCCACGACCGACCTCGATGCGCATCATCCGTCAGCTCGTGGAGCACGGCGCGCTGGTCCGTCACGGCATGGAGTACGAAGTGGGTCCGCGGATGTGGCACCTCGGCCTGCTCGCAGCCGTCCAGAGTGACCTCCGCGACGTCGCCGCGCCCTTCCTCAACGACCTCCACGCGGCGACGCGGGCCACAGTGCATCTGGCGGTGAGAGAGGGTGACAGAGCGCTGTATCTCGACCGTCTGGCCGGAAGCACGTCGGTCCCGGTGGTCAGCCGCGTGGGCGAGACGTTGCCGATGCACTGCACGGGGGTCGGCAAGATCCTCCTCGCCTATGCGCCCGACGACGTCCGACGCAGGGTGATGGACCGGCTGAGCAGGCAGACTGCTCACACGCTCACCAATCGGTCCGTCCTGACCGCACAGCTCGACGAGGCTCGCCGACGCGGATTCGCGACCACGACCGAGGAGATGACGTTGGGGGCGTGCTCGGTGGCCGTGCCGGTGCTCGCCGACGGGAGCGCAGTTGCTGCTCTCGGCGTCGTGGTGCCGCGTCTCGGTCGTGACACCGCTCGCTTCGTTGCCGCGATGACCGTCGCAGCGCGGGGTGTCGGTCGCATGCTCGACCGGGAAGTCCTGATGCGTAACGGAAATACGTGACCCGCGGGGCGCGTGCGGCAGCCCCGTCCGGCGCGCTCACGAGTAGGACGGAGCTTTCACGTCCGAGAAGGCCGCCAGCGTCGGAACGAGAACTGCGACGAGAACTGCTGCTGCGCCGAATGCGACCAGTGCGCTCCCGAGTCCGCCGAACACGGCGCCCAGCGCGACGACGACGAGAGGGCTCGCGAACTCGCCGGAGAACATGGCTGCGGTCCACGCGCCGGTTCCGCGGGCGCGCTGAGCGAAGTCGAGGTCGCTCACGACCGCGAGAAGAAGTGTGGGAAGCAGTAGTCCGCACCCGGCCGACACGACGATCCCGCCGGCCGCGACGAGCAGGGGAGACGCCGCCAGTCCGACCATTGTCAGTCCGACGCCTGATGCACCGAATGCGATCGGCAGCAAAACTTTCGGACCCGCCCCGGATACTCGGCCGAAGGTGAATGCGGCAAGGGCTGTGGCGATTGCGACGACGGCACTGACCGCGCCGATGGCGCCAGGGTTGTCGACACCGACGGCGTCGAGCGCGATCGGGATCTGGACGATCGGTGCGTAGAACACCGCTCCACCGAACAGCGTGACGGCCAACGGCACGAGCAACGGCCGCCAGTGAACCGGTGCGCCCGTTCGATGCACCGTGGCTGTCGAGCGAGGCTGCCACAGCACGAGCGGCGCGATGATCGCGAAAAGTATGCCGACGGTGTAGAGCCAGAACGGGAAACGCCAGTTGTTCTGTGCCAGTGCGCCTCCGGCTCCGATGAACACCACGGCCGACAGGCTGGTGAATACCACCTGCAGCCCGAACCAACGTGCGCGCTCGGTCCCCTCGAAGTAGTCGGCGATCAGGGTCGTGCAACAGGTCATGATGGCGGCCTCGGCAACACCGACACCGAGTCTCGACGCCACGATCGAGGACAGCGAATCCAGGAAGAACGGCGCCACTCCGAACAGCGAGTACACGACCAGTGCCACGGTCAGGAGACGGATACGGCCGACCCTGTCGATCACCCGTCCCGCGACCAGCGCGAGCGCGCCGATCATCAACGCCGGCGCCGTGACGGTGAGTGGCACCAGGATGTCGACCCCGGGTGTGTCGGCGAAGGCGTCCTGCATCTGTGGCTGGATCGGGGCGAGTGACACCGCACCCAGCACCGGGAGACAACTCAGCGAGACCAGCAGGATCCCGTGCCGCCGACCTGGCCTTCTTCCGAGATCGGGGAGGTCGGAACCGAGTCGAGTCATGTGTCTCTCCGTCATCTGTGAGTCGGCTTTCGTGAGGTGGGTCACGTGTCGGCGATCAGTGTGTGCCGTCGTCGGCTGTCACGGAAATTGCACATGCTGAGGTCGGTCATCAGCGTGGGTTATAGCCGGGGGTCAGCGGTGGCCATCACTCCCAGTGATACTGATCATTTGCGACGCTTCTTTGACTGATGCGTCAGGAGGGCGCAACAGTGGCTGTCATCACACCGTCGCCGAACGAAAGTCACTCTCCCGTGGATACTGCGTCCCTGCCCCTGCCCTCCCTCGCACTCGGTACCGCCGTGTTCGGCGACGGACCACACGCTGTACTTCTGTCCTCCGGCAACTTGCTGGAGTTGGATTCCATTGCAGGTGATCTCGGACTGGCTACGCCGATCACCACGCGTGCCGTCCTCGAGGACTGGGACCGAGTGCTGCCGATACTGCGTGCATCGGCAGAGTCGGGTGCCGGCACGTGGAGAGCTCTTCAGGACGGACAGCTGTCGGCACCGATCGAACCGCGTCAGATCCTGCAGGCCGGCGCCAACTACCGGACACATGTCATCGACCTGGCCGTCAAACATGCCGACCCCTCGGACGGCCGAACGGAGGATCAGGTTCGTGCCGATGCTGCCGAGATGATGGACAAGCGTGCGTCCGAGGGTGATCCGTACTTCTTCGTCGGACTGCCCTCCGCGGTGACCGGTCCGCACGACACGGTCGTTCTTCCGGCAGGCACACACAAGAACGACTGGGAACTCGAACTGGTAGCCGTCGTCGGTCGGCACGCGTACGGGTTGTCCGTCGACGAGGCCTTGGACGCCATCGCCGGCTACACCATCGCCAACGACCTCACGACGCGTGAGCTCGTGTTCCGGCGGGACATGCCGGAAATCGGAACCGACTGGCTGCGTGCCAAGAACGCGCCGGGATTCTTGCCCCTCGGGCCTTGGATCGTGCCGAAGGATGATGCAGGGGACGTGTCCGAGATGCGGCTGACTCTCGAACTGGACGGCACGGCGATGCAGGACGAGTCGACGAAAGACATGTTGTTCGACGTCGCCGCATTGGTGTCCGCGGTGTCCCAGTCGGTGCAGTTGATGCCGGGTGATCTGATCCTGACCGGCAGTCCGGCAGGCAACGGCATGCACTGGGGTCGACTTCTGCGCGACGGTGACGTCATGACCTCCACCATCACCGGACTCGGCTACCAGCAGACCCGCGTGGTGGATGCGTCATGACATCGGTACTCGTCATCGGCGCCGGCATTGCCGGAGCAGCAGCGGCAATCGCGTTGGCCAGGGGAGGCGCGTCGGTCGATGTGGTGGAGAAGACGCAGCGTGACCATGCCGCAGGATCCGGTATCACCCTCCAGGGCAACGCGCTTCGCATGTTGAGGTCGCTCGGTGTGTGGGACGAGGTGCAGAAGCAGGGCTACGGTTTCGACACCGTCGGCATTCGCGCGCCGGACCCCCGGGGAACCCTGTTGGTCGAGGTCGATGACGCTCGAACCGGGGGCGCGGACCTTCCCGCCGGCATGGGCATGGAGCGCCCCGTGCTGACATCCATCCTGCGCTCGGCCTCCGAACGCGCCGGCGCCGACATGAGGTTCGGTGTGGCAGCGCGGTCCCTTGCCCGGGACGGATCCGGCGTCACGGTGACTTTCTCCGACGACACCGTCGGCCGGTACGACGTCGTGATCGGAGCAGACGGCGTGAGGTCGTGGACCCGCGCCGCGATCGGGATCGACCTCCTGCCGCGCCCGACCGGCATGGGTATCTGGCGGCTGGTCGGACCGCGACCGGACACCGTCACGCGCACAGAGTTGTACTACGGCGGCGCCGGCTACATCGCCGGATACTGCCCGACGGGCGAGAACTCGCTGTATGCGTACATCGTCGAAGATGCCCGCGACCGCACGGGTCTGTCGCCGGAGCAGCGCCTCGCCGTCATGACCGGCCTGGCCGAGAGCTATCACGGACCGTGGGACGAGATCAGAGCTCGTCTCGACGATCCGGCGTCCATCAATTACACGTGGTTCGAGACGCACGTGCTGGAGGGTCCGTGGCACCGCGGCCGCGTCGTGCTGATCGGAGATGCCGCGCATTGCTGTCCACCGACGGTCGCGCAAGGTGGCGCTCAAGCCCTGGAGGATGCGGTCGTGCTGGCAGATGTGTTGCTGGGCGGGGACGACATCGACGACGCGCTCCTCGACTCCTTCACCGCGCGACGCCTGCCCCGGGCGCGCGCCGTGGTGGAGGCCTCGGTCCAGATCGGAACCTGGATGCTCGAGGGTGATTCCTCGGCCGACGTGCCCGGTCTGATGAACCGCGTCGCAACTCTGGTCAGCGAGGCACCATGAGCGGCCGCACAGTGGACGTGCACGCGCACGCCATCGTCCCCGAGGTTGAGGCCGCCGTCACTGGACAGTCGGGTCTGGCGGAGCATCGGGCTCTCGACGCCCGACGCAACGGTGCCGAATCGCTCGCCGTGTCCGGGAAGATGGTCGCCGCTCGCATCCCCCAACTCACGGGGCTGGATCGACGTCTCGCCGATATGGACGCTGCCGGAATCGACGTGCAAGTGGTGTCGCCGTCGCCGTCGCAGTATCACTACTGGGCGGACCGTGACGTGGCTCGGGTGGTCACCGAGAGTGCGAACCGTGGCATCGCGGCGTTGGTCGCCGAGGAGCCGTCGCGGCTCGTCGGTCTGGGTCTGATTCCCCTGCAGCATCCGGAGGCGGCGGTGGCGGCCCTCGACGACGCCGTGCTGACCTGTGGGCTCGCCGGCGTGGAGATCTCGTCGTTCGCCCCGGGTGTCGAACTGTCCGACGGACGGCTGGAACCCTTCTGGGCGCGCGCGGCAGAACTGGGAGCGGTGGTGTTCCTGCATCCCTTCGGGTGCTCGCTCGACGAGCGTCTCGATCGCTTCTACCTCTCCAACACGGTGGGTCAGCCGGTGGAGAACGCTGCGGCACTCTCTCATGTCATCTTCTCGGGTGTACTCGATCGCCATCCCGCCCTGAAACTGCTGGCGGCGCACGGAGGTGGGTATCTCCCCACGTACATAGGCCGTTCGGACCGCGCCTGGGAAGTCCGTCCTGAGGCGCGACGGTGTGCCGATCGCCCCAGCACCTACCTCTCCCGCATCACGTTCGACTCGCTCGTGCACGGAGCGGGCGAACTTCGAGCCCTCGTCGATGCTGTCGGGCCGGAGTCGGTCGTTCTCGGTTCGGACTATCCTTTCGACATGGGCAACGACGACCCGGTCGCGGAAGTCCACGCAGCAGGCCTGTCCGACGCGATCACCCGATCGATACTCGGCGACAACGCAATTCGTCTCGGTTTGTCCCCAGCACCGTCAGGAGTCACCTCATGAGCGACTACGTCTTCACACATCTCCGGCACATCGACATCGCCGTGCCCGACTACCAGCAGCAGCTCGACTTCTACACCCATCAGTGGGGGCTGACCGACGTCGGAAGCGACGGCGACGTGACCTACCTCGCGGCTGAGGGATCGCCCGAGCGTTACGTCGTCCGAATCCGGAAGGCAACCGACAAGCGGCTCGATCTGGTGTCCTACGGGATGGCCGACAACGCAGGTGTCGACGCCCTCGCCGAGCGTCTCGCGGTGGGTGGTGTGCAGTTGGTCGGCGAGCCGGACACTCTGCAGACGATGGGCGGCGGCTACGGGTTCCGCTTCTTCGACATCGACGGACGCACCATCGAGGTATCGGCCGATGTCGCGGTCAGGCAGCATCGCAAGGTCGAGGAGGGGGAGTCGATTCCGGTCAAGCTGTCTCATGTGGTCCTGAATTCGCCCGATCCGGAGGCCACGGTTGCGTTCTACGACAAGTGGTTCGGATTCCGGTTGTCGGACACGCTGACCCATCCCCGGATGGGGGAGATGATGTGGTTTCTCCGGACCAATCCGCAGCACCACAGTATGGCCGTCGCTCGAGGCCCCCATGTGTCCTTGCACCACGCGTCGTTCGAGCTTCGCGGCATCGACGAGTACATGCGCGGAACCGGGCGCATGTTGAGGGCAGGCGTCGAGAAGATCTGGGGTCCCGGACGCCACAAGGCCGGGAACAACACGTTCTCGTACTTCCTCGACCCCAACGGCAACACGATGGAGTACACCACCGAGCTCGAGGTTCTCGACGAGGACACCTGGCATCCGCACCTGCTCGACTTCTCGGCACCGGAGGTGTCCGATCAGTGGGGTACTGCCAATGCGATGGACGAGTTCGTCGCCAAGAAGTCGTTCAACGACCCTGACAAGGGCCTCTTCGTGGCGCCGCCGGTATGAAGTTCGCGAGGTACGACTACGCCGGCGCGACGTATGCCGGTGTGGTGCGAGGCGACCGTGTGCATGCCGTGGCGGTGTCGATGGGGGAGTTGGTGAACGCCGGACTGTCTCGTGCTCTCGACCTCGGATCCGCCGCGATGGACGGGCCGTCGGTCGCGCTGGACGAGGTGGCTCTGCTGGCACCGTTGCAGCCGGCGACCATGCGCGACTTCGTCGCATTCGAAGAGCATGTCGAGGGTGTGCGCCGCAGTGTCGACGGGCAGGTCGGCGTCGTCGACGCGTGGTTCGAAGCCCCCCGGTTCTATTTCACCAACCCGTACACCGTCAGCGGTCCGGGAGCCGTGGTCGCACCGCCCGCAACATGTCGCGCACTGGATTTCGAATTGGAAGTCGCGGCGATCGTCGGTAAGTCCGGTCGAGACATCACGACGGCGAATGCGCACAAGCATGTCTTCGGCTACACCATTCTCAATGACTGGTCCGCGCGCGACATCCAACGCCGTGAGATGGAAGTGGGCCTGGGACCGGCGAAGGGCAAGGACTTCGCCAGCACGTTGGGGCCATGGATCGTGACGGCCGACGAGATCCACAGCCGTCGTGACACCGACGGATTCCTCGACCTCACCTGCACTGTCGACGTGAACGGTCGACGTGTCGGCCATGATTCGCTCGCGAACATGGGATGGAGCTTCGACGCTCTCGTTGCCTACGCGTCTCGTGACTCGTGGATTCATCCGGGGGACGTTCTCGGAAGTGGGACAGTCGGAAACGGGGGTTGTCTCGCCGAGCTGTGGGGTCGGCGGGGCGAGCAGACACCGCCACCGCTCCAGGCGGGCGATGTGGTGACCATGACTGTCGAGGGCATCGGAACATTGGAGAACACCGTCGGGACATCGCACGCAGTGCCGCAGGTTCCCCCTGCGAGGGTCGTGGACCACCGGCGTATCAGGGACGGACGCGCGGATGTCCGATCTCTCCCACGGAAGGTAGTCACATGACCAGCACTCACGAGAACCCGCGGGCGCTCGACCGCACCGACCCCGAAGGCGAGATCGCGAAATCAGCGACCCGGAACCGTAACTGGGGCAGGTGGGGCGAGGACGACGTGCGCGGGACGATGAACTACCTCACCGACGACCTGCGCGCTGCTGCAGGATCGTTGATTCGCAAGGGGACGTCGTTCTCGCTGTCGCAGAGCTTCGACATGTCCGGTCCGCAGAAGGGCTGGCGTCGCCGGACGAACCCGGTCCACACGATGCTTGACACCGGAACCGATGCCGCGGCCGGCATCCAAGGATTTCCGCACGGACTGGGCGGGGCAGACGACGTCGTCTGCATGCCCCTGCAGTGTTCGACGCAGTGGGACGGGTTGGGCCACATCTTCGATCACGGGACGGCGTGGAACGGTCGACCGGCAGGTTCGGTCGTCACCAGTCTCGGTGACGGGGTCACCGGGATCGAAACGGTCGCCAACGGCATCGTCGGTCGTGGTGTCCTGCTCGATGTCGGGAGACAGTTCGGCGACAACGGTGAGCTTCCCGACGGCTTCGCCATCACCACCGAGCATCTGACCGCCACGATTGCGGCGCAGGGCCGCACGTCCGACATTCGGCGCGGTGATCTGGTGCTGGTCCGCACCGGTCAGTTGAGCAGGGCTCGTCGTGACGGCTGGGGCGACTATGCCGGCGGCGCGGCGCCGGGACTGTCGTTCACCACTGCGGATTGGTTGCACGACAGTGAGATCGCTGCGATCGCTACCGACACATGGGGGTTCGAAGTGCGGCCCAACGAGTTCGATGTCGCATTCCAACCCCTGCACCAGGTTGCGATCCCCAACATCGGATTGTTCCTCGGCGAGATGTGGGACCCCGACGCCCTGGCCGAGGACTGCGCCACGGACGGAACGTACGAGTTCTTCCTGACCGCAGCGCCGATCCCGGTCACGGGAGCCGTCGGAGCGCCGGTCAATCCGATCGCGGTCAAGTAGGAGCAGTCGTCAGCCGAGCTCTCCGGTCGCCAGATCGGCGGCACGAATCACGATGTCTCGCAGGAAGACATGTTCGGGATCGCGGTCGTACACCGGGTGCCACCACATTGCCTCGACCAGTTCGCCGACGTCGACCGGGCACGGCATCGTGCGGACTCCCGAGTTGAGGGGGAGGAGCCGTACCAACTTCTCCTGCAGCAGCGCGATTCGGTTGCTGCCCGCGACGAGGCCGGGAACGGTCAGAAAGTTCTCCGTCACGACTTGGACTTTCGGCTCGATGCCGAGCATGCGGAGTTGGCGATCGGCCGGGGTCGCCGCCGTCTGTCCGTGGAACACCACGACCCACGGCGACGACCTGAGGTCGTCGACGGTCACCTCGGCGGTCGCACTCTCGTTGTCTGCCGATACGACCATCACCCACCGATCGCGGTAGAGATCCCGGTGCGGAAGGTCGGTCACGAAGCCATGCGGCACGAGTATCAAGTCGGTGCCGACCAGCGTATGTTCGGCGCGGGCAACGAGATCCGGGTTGGTCGGCTGGAACCGGAGTCGTGCATGGGGCGCGGCCTCGGCGAAGAGTCCGGCAAGCGTGTCGCCCAGTACGGTGATTCCGTAATCGCTGACCAACACCGCGAACTCACGCGTCGATTCGGCGGGATCGAATTCCGGTTGGGCGGCGAAGACTCGTTCGACACCGTCGAGCGCGAGGCCGGCGCGCTGCCGGAGCTCTGCCGCGAGCGGAGTCAGGTGGTACTCGTTGCCGACGCGATAGAGAAGTTCGTCGTTGAAGTGGCGCCGTAGGCGAGCCAACGCGGCCGACAATGCGGGCTGACTCAAGCTCAGTTGCTGTGCTGCTCGGGTCACGCTCTTCTGTTGGAGAAGGGCATCGAGCGACACCAGCAGGTTGAGGTCGAGGTTCGCTACGCTGATGACCTTCCGCACCGAACGAGCATAGTCCGACAACGCTGCCTCGAACCGGGAGGAACGCCTCTGAAACTCTTTACACAGGGAAGTTCACGCCGGTGAGCGCTTCCGAGATCGACCACAGTCGCCGAGCTCTGCGGTCGTCCCGGGCTGCGACGTCGGGTACTTCGACGGCTGGCGCGCCGCGGATGCCACGCCGCCGCGGCCCGAGGAATTCGCCCCCTCGGAGTGTGGGGTCGGTCGCGGCGCGGCAGCTGGGCAGAGCCCCCATCGCGGTCGTGTGCAGCATCGGCGCGAGGACGCGGAACAGCGCTTTCTCGCGCCGAGAGGCGTTGCGGGAGAGATCGCTCCGTGCGAGACCTGGATGGGCAGCGACCGCGATGGTGTTCGTGCCGGACAATCGCCTGGTCAACTCTTGTGTGAACAGCAGGTTCGCGAGCTTCGACTCGCCGTATACCGTCCATGGGTCGTAGTCGTGGTCGCGGCGGAGGTCGTCGAAGTCGATGTCCTCGACCTGTCGGTGCGCGAGTGCGCTGACCGTCACGACGCGAGACCCGGGTGTGTCGAGCATCGACGGGAGCAGCAACCCGGTCAATGCGAAGTGGCCGAGATGGTTCGTGCCGAAGATCCGCTCGAGACCGTCCTCGGTGAGAGAGCGGGGGGAGTGGGCGATCCCGGCGTTGTTCACCAGAACGCTCACCCGCGGATGGTCGGCCGTGAGCTGCTCGGCCGCTGCGCGTATCGAGGCCAGCGAACTCAGGTCGAGCCGTTGGACCGAGACGGCGGCCATCGGATGCCGTGCGCGTACACGCGTGGCTGCCGAACGGCCCCTCGCCTCGTCGCGGACGGCGAGCACCACATGTGCCCCGCGACCGGCCAGCGCCGAGGCGGTCTCGTATCCGATGCCTGTGTTCGATCCCGTCACGACGACGGTCCGCCCACTCTGGTCGGGGGCGTCGTCGATGGTCCACGGGTGTCGATCCCGTGTAGGTGCCGCTCGCTTCATCAACGGCGGTAGCTCGACGGCCAGATCCCGTGACGACCCGGCGAGAGGATCCCGTGCGGATCGACTGCGTCCTTGATCTTTTCGGCGAACCGCCTGTAAGCGTGGTCGCCGAAGCCCATCTGCTCCTGCGCAAGATCCATGAAGCTGAGGTGCGCTCGGTACTCGCAGTAGCCCTGCTGCCCGAGCAGGCGCAGCAAGTGCTTGGCGGTGTCCAGCGCTGCCTCGACCTGGTTCGGATCGTCGCGTACGTAGAACACAGGCGTGACCACGGTGGCAGACCGGTCATTGGTGACGAAGATGGCGCAGGAGTAGTTCACCCCGGTCCGTGCCACCACCTCCGATCGGACCTGGCGCATGACTCCCGCGACCTCGGCCCCACGTAGCGGGACGACAGGGGAGAAGCCGACATGTCCGACGAAGTCGGGGAGAGCGTCGATGAAGTCACGGCACGGAATCCCACCGGAGAGTCGATCCATGAAGCCGGCCGACTCCAGCGTGTGCCAGTTCTCGGCGGTGTACGTCGCCAGGCGCGTGACCTTCCCGCCCTCGATCGCCGACCACGCCTGCCTGATCCTGCGTTCGTGCAGGTCGAGTGTGTCGGGGTCCGACCACAGCGCCGTCCGTACGCCCCACCGCCCGATTCCGGTCTCGTCCGCGAGTTCGTCCAGTTGCTCGTCGGACCATGTCGGGGCCACGAAGGGAGGAAATTTCCCTCGGTGCTCGGGGAAGTGCACCTCTCCCGCGGTGAGCATGTCCTGGATGTTGGGGACGCCGCGGAGAATGCCCTCCTGTCGGAGTTCGCGCACGATGTCGATGGCCTGGTCGAGTTGCTGATCTCGCGGAATGGACAGGTAGAACGGCGAATACGCTTTGGGGCGCTTCATCAGCCAGATACCCATGCGCGTGACGATGCCGTAGTTGGACTGCATGAAGAGTGGGTCGAGTACCGGTCCGAGACCACGCTTGTACGTGTGCCAGCTTCCGTTGCCCTGCTGGGCTCCCATTCCGGTCCGCAGGAGCGATCCGTCGGCGAGCACCACCTCCATGCCGCACTGCGCGGAGAAGTCGGATCCTGCCGGCATGAACGTGACACCGTTGTCCAAGGAGTTGCCGATCACCGATCCCCAGCCGATGTCCGGAACGGAGACCAACAGTTCGTCCCCGCGAGCGTGAAGTTCCTCGTACAGGTCGAACCATCGGACACCTGGCTCCACCACCGCATAGGCGAGTTCCGGTTCGATCTCGAGTACGCGGTTCATCTTCCTCAGCGAGATCAGTACCGAGCCGCGCACCTGCGCGGACGGGCCGCCGTAGCCGTTGTTCCTGCCCTGCGACGATGCCCAGACGGGAACGGAGTTCGCGTTCGCGATCCGCAGGAGGTCTTGAACCTGCTCGGTGGACTGCGGGAACACCACGAGAGACGAATCGTAGGTTCGGTCCTCGGGGAACCAGTACGGATCGCGGTAGTCGTCTCGCTCGGCCTGATCGATCGACGCGTTCTCTCGACCGACGACGGAGACCAACTGGTCCCGCACCGACTCGGACAGTACGAACGGGTCGGGAACCGGTGGGCCGCTGATCGGTTCGATGTCGGTGACGTGCAGGGTCATGGGTGTCCTCACGGTCGGTCGAGCAGAGGGATGATCGTCGTCAGATGGGGTAGTGCCGTGAACCCGATTGGATGGTGATCCACCGCAGGTCGGTGAATTCGTCCAGGGCCGCTCGGGATCCGAACCGACCCCAGCCGCTGGCGCCCACTCCGCCGAAGGGCATCTGAGCCTCGTCGTGGACCGTCGCTCCGTTGATGTGACAGATGCCGGACCGGATGCGCGAGGCGACGTCGAGTGCCGCCGCGGCGTCCCTCCCGAACACTGCTGAGGAGAGCCCGTACTCGGTGTCGTTGGCGACCGCGACGGCCTCGTCCACCGAGTCCACCTCGATGATCGACACGACCGGCCCGAAGGATTCCTCGTCGTAGATGCGCATGGCCGGCGTCACGCCGCGCACCACGGTCGGTGCGACGAACAGACCGTCCGCGGATCCGCCCGTCAGGATGTCGGCACCCTTGGCACGGGCGTCCTCGATCAGGGCGACGACGTGGTCGACGGCGGCGCTGTGCACCAGAGGGCCGACCTGTGACGCGGCGTCGGACGGTGGCCCGACCACCAATCTTCCCGCGCGTGCGGACAGCAGCGCGCAGAACTCGTCCGCGACGTCCCGCAGAACCACGATCCGCTCGGTCGACATGCAGATCTCGCCCTGGTTCATGAACGCCCCGAAGCTCGCGGCGGCGGCCGCCTCCTCGAGATCCGCGTCCGGCAGCACCAGGAACGGCGCCTTGCCCCCGAGTTCGAGGAGGACGCGCGTGAGGTGGCGGCCTCCGAGTTCACCGATGATGCGACCGACACGACTCGACCCGGTGAAGTTGACTCGCGTGACGTGCGGGTGAGCGACCAACGCTTCGACGATCGCGGGGCCGTCCTCCGGGGCGTTGCTGATCAGATTGACGACGCCCGTCGGGGCTCCCGCTTCGTGCAGGATCTCCACGATCGCCGCCTGGGTGCAGGGGGTCTGTTCGGAGGACTTGAGGACCACGGTGTTCCCCCACACGAGCGGCCAGACGACGGATCGCACGCCGAGAATGAGGGGGGCGTTCCAGGGCGCGATTCCGACGACGACACCCACGGGCTGACGCACCCCCAGTGCCGTCAGCCCCGGCACGTCCGACGGGATCACCTCGCCGACGGCCGAATATGCCTGAGCGGCGGCCTCGTCGAGCATGGTGGTGGCGACGTGCACATTGAACCTGCACCACGGCAGGGTCGCCCCCATTTCCCGACTCATCATCGCCACCAACTCGTCGGCGCGCTCGCGCATCAGGCGCGCTGCAGTCGACAGCACAGCCCGCCGCGCGCTCGGTGGCCGCGACGACCAGTCGGCGAACGCCTCCGCGGCGGCGGTGACGGCCTTGTCGACGTCCGCCACCGATGCCGCTGCCACGCGGGCGATGGGGGTGCCCGTCAGCGCCTCGACGGTGTCGAAACTACGGCCGCCCTCGGCGTCCACCTGTCGGCCGCCGATGAACAGGTGGGTCGTGCGCACTGCGACCTCGGTCAGAGTCATGACGATCGTGTACCTCCGTGAATTGCGGTCGCTGCCGCAGGATGTGGGTGTCGCAGCGGACGCTGCTGTCGAGATCCGTCCGGGATGTCAGGCCGGGGGCAGCCGCTTGGACTGCTGCATGTGAGCCACCCTCCATCCGTCGTCGGTGTTCCGCCAGATCCTGGTGACCACTTCCTCGATCGGGAACGGCGGCAGTTCCTCGTCGAACACGATGTGCATCTCCTGCAGGCACGACACGACGGCGTATTCACCTCGAACGGTCACCCTCGTGTCCCTGGCCCGTGCGACGACGGCGTGGCGGCGTCGGGACTGGAACTCGACGAAACTGTCGACGGGATCGATCTTGCCCACCGGCCCGTGGACGACGTGGCTGTCGTCGAGCATCAACGCGCGCAGTGCGTCGAACCCGATCGTCAGTGCGTGCAGCCACGCGCGCTCGGCCTCCAGAACGGAGGCGTCGACGTCGCGATCATGCGAAATGATGCTCATAGGTCCAACTCCAGAATCGTCGAATGTGATCGGGAAGTACAGGTCGCGAATTGTCCGAGCGCTCGTTCGCGGTCGGTGAGGACGTCGTCTCGATGGTCGGGCTCCCCGGCGAGCACGGTGACGATGCACTCCCCGCAGATTCCCTGCTGGCAGGAGTACGGTGCGTCGATTCCGTTGTCGATCAGGACGTCCAGCACGCTGTCCGTGGCCGGGACCACGAATTCCTCGCCGCTACGCGCCAACCGGACCACGAAGGCGTCGCCGGCCGCCGAGGCCGCTGCCGCCCACGACGGTGCGAAGCGTTCCATGTGGACGGACGACGGATCCCATCCGATGTTCGCCGCGGAGGTGATGACGAAGTCCATGAAACCGCCGGGACCGCACACGTACAGTGCCGTGTCGCTCCGAGGACTCCCCACGTCCGTCGTCACCGCCAGACGCCGGTCCGGTGGACCGTCGTCGAAGTGGAAGGTGACCCGTGGATCACCGTCCAGTTCATCGGCGAAGGCTGCGTCGTCGCGACTGCGTGCGCAGTAGTGCAACTCCCAGTCCGCGTCCACTGCACGCAGCGCGTACGACATCGCCAACAGAGGGGTGATGCCGACCCCTCCGGCGACGAGTACGTGGCGGCGAGCGTCGCCCGCGATGCCGAATCGGTTCCGCGGCGACGAGATCCGAACCAGATCACCCTTCGCCAACGCGTGCATACGCACCGACCCGCCTCGCGACGCGGGTTCGAGGAGGATGCCGAGGCGGTAGCGCGACCGATCGTGGGACGGTCCGCAGAGCGAGTACTGGCGAACGAGACCCAGTTCGTCGTCGACGAGTACATCGATATGTGCACCCGCCTCGAACTCCGGCAACTCCGCGCCGTCCGTCCGCACGAGATCCAGCACCTCGATGCGGTCGGTGGCCATTCTGCGGCTCTCGACGATGGTGTCGAGCCATTGGTCCGTCATGGGCGTTCGTCAGACTCCGACATCGGCAGCGGTACGTGACTTCTTCGTGCGCTCCGTCGGCTCGACGGCGAGCACGCCCGAGTCGACGTGTCGAACGAAGCTGTCGTCGTGCTCGATGTTCATCGGGTCCCGTCCTTCCTCCACGTCCTCGACCATGGCGAGCAGCATGCGGCGAAGCATGACCACACCCCGGTCCGCGGTGGCCAGAGTCTCCTCCGAGTGCAAGGTGATCGGCCCCTGCGAGCTCTGCGCCTCGGTGTCTCCCGGCGTCCGGTGCTTCTCGTCTTCGGTCATCTCGTAGTTCTGCTTCTCGTCCTGGGTGATGCCGAACGCGAACTCGTTCATCCGCTGCGGATCGGTCGACCGGATCGAGAAGAAGATCCGGTGGCTCGTGTCGTCGGACGGCACGACCCACATCACCTGGTCGTGCCGCACACCGGGCGAGACCCGCACGTAGTCGGGCAGACCGAACACGTTGGGAAGCTGCAGTTCGACCATGAATCCGAGGTCGGCTACGACGCCGGTGTCATCCGGTTGCTCGAACCGGTGGATGTACTTGAGGCCGTGTTCGGTGCGCTCGTACGTCACCCGATCGGCAATGGTGGGAGCGTGGAAGAACTGCTCCGGATAGCCGAAGGTTCCCGTTCCCAGCATCTGGAAGCCGCTGTGCGTGGAGTGGAGCCAGGTCACGTGGGTGGGATCCGCCGCATTCTCGTAGTTCTGCAGCCAGTTGAAGTCGCTCGGCATCCCCGTGATCGCTGCGTGTGGCACCGGCCAACTCGCGTAGTACTTCTCGCCGTCACCGAGGTCCTCCAGCGCGTCGAATCGTGGCAGTGCGGGCTTGCGATCGGGCGGACCCATGTAGACGAAGACGAGGCCGTAGCGCTCCTCGACCGGGTACCACGGCTGACGCACCTTCTCGCGCTTGAGTCCTCCGCCGGGTTCCAAGGCCTGATCGAGGCAGTGACCCTGGACGTCGAACTTCCAGCCGTGGTAACAGCAACGAATGCCGTCTTCCTCGATGCGGCCGTAGTGCAGGCTGGCCCCGCGGTGAGCACACCGCTCGAAGACGACACCCGGGCGCCCCTGACCGTCGCGGAACACGACCAGGTTCTCGCCGAGGACCCGGGTACGCTCCGGAAGTGCTCCGGCGACCAAGACCTCGGAGCTGGCGATCGGGTGCCAGTAGCGGCGCAAGGCTTCGCCCATCGGTGTGCCGGGGCCTACCTCCGTCAATCGTGCGTTGTGTGCGGGAATCGGTCGTCCGTAGCCGGTACCGGTGTCGGACGTGGCTGTGGTCATCGAATCGTCTCCTGATCGGTCGTGATGGTTGTAACTCTGAGCGACAACGGGTTCGACGGACGTGCGCTGTCCGTCGTGGAGGGCTCGGGTGGCTGCACGGGTCACCCCACCAATCCGCTGATCGAGTCGAGGGCGTCCCCGGCGATCGCCCCGTCCGTGATGTCGTCGGCCCCACCCACGCCTATCCCGCCGATGACCTCGCCGTCCGCGGTGACGATCGGAACTCCGCCGGCGACGGGGAGCAACTCCGCGTCGACGAGATGCACGGGCGAGTGCTGCATCGTGGGTGATGCCGCGAAGGCGGCGAACTGGGCGGTGGTCTTGCCGCTGACTGCGGACGTGTACGCCTTGCGGCGTGCGGTCTCCACACCGAGTACGCCCACACCGTCGTCTGCCAGCAGCGTCTTGATGATCCCGCTGCGGTTGACGACGACGACGCACACCGCCCGGCCGTCCTGCCGGGCGCGAGCGATGCCGTGTTCGGCAGCACCCGTGGCGATCTCGTAGGTGAGTGGTTCTCGCATGTCGATGTCCTCGGGTCGTGGGTGAAGGTGAATCCGTGAGTGGGGTCGTGTCGTCACGTCGAGGAAGTCGTGACCGTCGTGAACGGACCGCCGCCCATCAAGCTGCGTTCCTCGGGTGGGATGGGGTCGAGGCTCACTCGGACATCGATGCAGGTCGGCCTGCGGGACCGCAGCGCGGACTCGATGGCGGGCCGCAGTTCCGACAGCGTGTCGACGTCGATGCCGTCCGCGCCCAGCGCGCGTGCCACGGCACTGTACGAGCCGTTCGCCAGCCGGTTGTGCGTCACCCGATCCGTGCCGAACAGCCATTCCTGGGTGTGCAGCGTCGCACCCCAGGCTTGATTGTTCAGAACTATGACGACAACCGGGAGCCCGGCCCGAACCATCGAATCGAACTCTGCCAGTGAGTAACCCACGGCTCCGTCACCCGTGACGAGAACCGTCGCGCGCTCTCGGTTCGCGTACTGGGCACCGAGTGCGGTGCCCATCTGACATCCCATCGAACTGAGATAGCCGTGACCGAGGAAGTGCGACACGTTCGCCGACGCGATCGTCTCGGACAACCAGAGTTCGGTCAAGGCTCCGTCGACGACGATGACCGACTCGTCCGGGACCGTCATCGCTATCGTCCGCACCGCGAGGAACGGGTGGATGGCACCGGTGTGTGCTTCGGCCTCCGCCAGAAGAGTCGCGGTGTGCTCGTCGGTGGCCTGCTTCAGCCGCGCGAGCCAGGCCTTGCGTTGTGCAGGTGCGGCTCCCACACCGAGACGGTCGCCGAAGTGGGCGACGGTGGCCACCGGATCGGCCTGGATGCCCACCTCGACGTTCTGCAGTCGTCCCAGTTCCCGTCCGTCGGGATCGATCTGGAACACGCGAGCTCCCCGGGGCACCAGTTGTCCTGTCGCGAACCGCGTCGGAAGACCGAACCGCACTCCGAGCACGAGAACCATGTCCGGTCGGTCGTCCGGTGCGAGCGTTGCCAACGACTGTACGAGACCGACGTGCCAGTCCGAACCCGTGAGGGCGCCGAGTCCCTCGTAGTCCGAGACGAGTGGGATGCCGGCACGCGAGGCGAAATCGTGCAGCTGCGCGCGGGACTCCCGCGAGCCGAATGCGTTGCCGACGAGCGCCACCGGGCGTCGGGCCGTGCTCAGCGCGTCGAGAATGCGATCCGACATGTCGTTCGGTGCACACCCGTACCCGTCGATCACGGTGCGGTAGTTTTGCGTGTCCGTCGTCTCGACGGATTGTCTGAGCACGTCCCAGGGTATGTCGAGCAGGACGGGGCCCCGCGGTGTCGACTCGGCGGTGCGGATCGCCTGCGCCAGAACACGGGGGATCAAGTCGGCACGTGTCACTCGATGAGCGAACTTGGTCACCGGTGCCGCCATCGCGACCTGGTCGAACCCGGCCTGCTGGTCATTGACCAGGTCGGTCGCCAGTGGTCCGGATCCCGTGATGTACAACATCGGAGTTCGATCGAGGTGGGCGTTGGTGATGGAGGTCAGCACGTTGGTGAAGCCGCCGCCCGCGGTGACGACCGCGACCCCCATCTCTCCCGTGACTCGTGCGTATCCCTCCGCCGCATGTCCTGCGTTCATCTCGTGGCGGACGTCGACGATGTCGAGGTCCTCGTCAAGGGCGGCCTGGAAGATCCCGTCCACATGCGCGCCGTTCAAGCTGAACAGCACGGACACGCCTGCGTCGAGGAGACCTCGAACCACGAGTTCGCTGCCGGTTGCCGATGTCATCGGGAAGCCTTTCGAAGGATGGATCACGAGGTGCCGAGTGGGAAGGCCGGAGGCCGGTCGGCATCCGCTGAGAATGTGTGTCGTGCAACGGCATCGACGGGGTCGTATCCGTAGATCCACCCGTTGTCCGTGAGGGGATCGCCGGCCGCATAGGCATCGTCACGTGCCCGCTGCTCCACGCCGTCGGGCAGGTGGTTGACCAGTGAGCGACCGTGCGACACGTGCTGCATTCGCGTGGTCCGCGGTCGGCGGATCGCTTCGTACGCTTCGAGAGAGGACTGGACGTCGGGGCGGTGCTCGGAGAGGCACAGCGCGAGAACGGCAGCGTCCTCGATGGCCTGCGCGGCTCCCTGCGCGAAGAACGGAAACATCGGGTGCGCCGCGTCGCCGAGCATCGTCGCGTTGCCGCGATTCCATCCGTCCAGGGGTTCGCGATCGAGGAGAGCCCACCGGCCAGGGGTGCCGGCCGCTTCGATCAGCCTCGACAACCTCGGATCCCATCCCTCGAACTCCGCGACCAGTTCCTCCGTCGAGGCCGTCGCGCTCCACGACTCGACGGTGGCGGCGCTGGTGGGCGCGAAGGCCACGACGTTGACGAACTCACCGCTCGAGACCGGGTAGTGCACGAGGTGGCGGTCCGGGCCCACCCACAGCGTCTGCGCGGCGCGCGTCGCGAACTCCGGTGCGTGGGAGGCCGGGACGAGCGCACGGAAAGCGCAGATCCCCGACTCGCGTGCGGGATGGTCTCCGGCTATGGATCGTCGGACGACGGAATGCACACCGTCCGCTCCGACGAGCAGCCCGGGACGTATCCGATCGCCGTTCTCGAACGTCACCACGGCGTCCTCGCCGTCGAACGACACGGACGTGGCGCGCATCCCGAGCCGAACGGACGACTCCGGTACAGCCGACCGCAGAGCGTCGAGCAGGTCTGCTCGGTGAGCGGTGTAGGTGTGTTCGCCGTAGAGGTCCCGGCAGGCCGATTCCAGATCTTCGGACGACAACACCGACCCGTCCTGCCACCGACGGAACTCCCAGCCGACGTCGAGCCTCACGGCGCGGGTGAGCAGTCCTTCCAGCACTCCCAGCCCGCGCAGCAGCCGTCCCGCGTTCGGTGCGACCACCAGGCCGGCGCCGATCTCGGTCAACGCCCGCGCCTGCTCGTACACGATCGGCGCGAAGCCCTGTGCGCGGAGCGACGCGGCTGCCGCGAGGCCGCCGATGCCACCGCCGACGATGGCGATGTCGATACTGTCCGATCCCATGATCTGTTGAGCTCCTTGAGAGTTCGGTGATTGCCGAGGCGAGTGTCGACAGGATCAGCATCCGGTCGGGACGAAGTTCTGGGAACAGCAGTGTTCGTTCAACGGATATCCGTACAGTGGTCCGATACCGGAGCCGAGGGGGACCAATGTCGCGTACGAGCGAGCCGGGACGAAGCGTCGCATCGCGTCTGTCCGACATACTGTTCGCATTCGACTACGAGCACACCGAGCTCACCTTGTCCGACATCGTGCGCCGAACCGGACTCCCGCATGCCACTGCGCGCAGACTTGCTCTCGAGCTTGCCGAAGTGGGCGCACTCGAGCGCGGAGCCGACAACATGTTCCGTATCGGCTTGTCGCTGTGGCGTCTGGGCACCCTGGCGCCTAATGCGGAGATGCTCAGGACCACGGCACAACCTTTCGTCGAGGACCTGAGTGCGACACTGCACCAACATGTTCAACTGGCGGTGCTGCAGGGTGACCGGGCAGTGGTGATCGAACGCCTGTCCGGACCGAACGCGATCGAACTCGAGTCGCAGGTCGGCGGTCTTCTTCCGCTTCATTGCTCGGGTGTGGGCAAGGTGTTGCTCGGTCACAGCAGCCCCGCCTTCATCGACACCGTTCTGGGAGGGACACTGCGGCGTTACACAGCACGAACGATCGTCGACCCGGACGTGTTGCGTAAGGAGTTGGCGTACTGCCGCGCGACGGGGACCGTCGTGGTCCGTGAAGAGCTCAGTGACGGCGCCGATTCCGTGGCGACGCGAATCATCGACCAGCGCGGGGTGGTCGTGGCCGCTCTGTCGGTCGTGGTCTCGGCCGGGTCGGTCAAGCATCAGGCGGTTGTGCCACAACTCGTCTCGAGCGGCATCGGTATCTCACGTGCCCTGGGATGGCGGCCGGGGGTCGCGATTCGTTCCCACTCTTCCGAACCGGTCGATTCCGACAAGACGAGGTGACGATCGGACGCGCCGTTCTCGATCCGGGCGGCGTTCACATGACGGGTTGGCGCCGCGACAACTGCTGGAATCCCAACTTCCACCCGTCGGGGGTGTCGAACCAGACCCTGGTCACGCCGGCCTGGATCAGGAACGGAGTCAGTTCCGCATCCATCCGAACCCGCATTCTCTGGTGACACGAGACGATGGCGACTCCCGGATGCTCGACCACGAGGACATCGCTCGTCTCGGCCTCGACGATGGCGCCCATGGACGCGTTGTATTCGAGGAACTCCTCCCGTCCGTGAATATGGCCGACGGGTCCGTGGACCACGGTGCACTCGTCGAGCATCAGCTCGCGCTGGTCGTCGGTTCCCTCCTGAATTGCCCGGAGCCAGGCTTCTTCGGCGCCGTCGATCGTTCGGGCGTATGTCATCACGGTCATGTCTGTTCCTGTCGATGGGTCGAGGGTGCGGGCCCACACAGAGAAGCCCATGCACGCGTTCGCCGAGCCTCGATGTTCGTTGAACGAACAGTCGATGCGATATCGGATGGCGACGCAGAACACTGGCTCGGACAGATGACCCAGGCAGTGGAGGAGTTCGAGTGAGTAACAGACTGGCCGGCAGAACCGCCGTGATCACCGGTGGTACGACAGGAATCGGCCAGGCGATAGCCGTGAAGCTCGCATCGGAGGGAGCCGACATCGCGGTGGCGGACCTCGACGACGCCTCGGATACCCGCAAGCTCGTCGAGGCGGAGGGCACGCGCTTCGTCAGCGGCCGGGTCGACATCTCGACGGAGGACGAGATCGACTCCTTCGCACAGACGGTGCGCGAGACTTTCGGTGGTGTCGACATCGTGGTCAACAATGCCGCGGTCGTTCTCATGGGCGACTTCGAGCACGTCACCTTCGCCGAGTGGCGAAAAACGTTCGCGGTCAACGTCGACGGTGCCTTCCTGACGACCAAGGCTTTTCTTCCCGACCTGATGCGATCGGTCGCGGGACGCATCATCAACATCTCGTCGTCGAGTTACTGGACTCCGCCTCCGCCGTTCGTGTCGTACGTCTCGGCGAAGGGCGCGCTGAACGGTTTCACCTCGGCCCTGTCCGCAAGCCTGGGGCCGCACGGGATCACGGCCAACAGCATCGCTCCGAGTCTGGTGCGGACGGCGTCCTCCGTGAGCAAGACGAACGAGTCGTTCTTCGAGAACAGTGTCCGGCTGCAGGACGTCAAACGGACTCAACTGCCGGACGACGTCACCGGTACCGTCGCCTTCCTGGCATCCGACGACGCCGAGTTCGTGACCGGGCAGATCCTCGTCGTCGATGGGGGCAGCACCCGGCGGTGATCGGCCGACCGTCACCATCGACTCTCGCGCCCGAGTCCGGCTCGCACATTGTCTCAGCGCCCCCGCTACATCGACAACGCGGGCGCTCCGGGGATACTGCCGCCCGACCGTGTTGTGGCGGGCCGGAACTCGAAGAGCTCGAGCTGATACCCCACCGATCGGTCGCCGCAGAGGTCTGCCAGCGCCGCGGCGAGGGTCGCGTGGAACTCGTCGACGATCCGCTGCAGAACCGTCTCGTCCCGTCCGCCCGCCACCTTGACGCGTACATGCACGTATCCGGTATCCCCGCCCGCGACGTCGTCGGCGACGCGAAACGTGTCGACCACCGTCGCGAACGTTCGGATCCCCCAGTCGGGGAACACGTTCAGACGCTGCGCCGTGGAGTGCAAAGCATCGACCAGGGCTGTGACATCCACCCGGTCGGCGAGGTTTCTCGTGTACTCGATCGAGATGTGCGGCATGGATGTGCTCCCTCGTTCGCGTCGGCGACCTCGACCATGACGTTCCGGCGCGTACGCCCGTACTCATCCTCATGCCCGGACGGTGCCGGTGCAACGGCAGCTTCGTGGCCGTGATCATGCGTCCGCTGCATGACGCCCGACGAGGAATGGGCACCGAAAAGTACCCCATTGTCACGTTCGTAGTGACGCACGTAACGTTGACAACCGATCGTTCATCACTGTCGAAAGGTGTTCACATGCAATCAGATTCGGTACTCGCCGACCGCGAATCGCTCACGGTGGATCCGCTCTTCTCCCCGGTGACGCTGGGATCCACGACGGTCCGGAACAGGTTCTTCCTGCCGGCGATGCAGCGAGGCTCTCGCGGCTACCGGCCCACCGCCGGGATGGCGTCCACACTCCGAGCCACGGCGGAACAGGGGCCGGGGCTGATCATCACGGAGGGCGCCGCCCCCGAACATCCCGCGGGCTACTGGCAACCTGCCTTCAGCATTCTGGGGCGTGGGACCGCCGACGACTGGGGACATGTGGTGCGCGAGGTGACGAGCACCGGTGACGTCGTGGTGCTGATGCAGCTGTGGCACCCGGGTGCGTTGCGGCTCGTCGTGGACGGCATCGAGAACCCGTATCCGCATCACCCCGCATGGAGCCCATCGGGCCTGATCCAGGAGGGACGGCACAACGGGGTGGCCATGACCGCGCAGGACCTCGAGGACACGAAGAACGCCTACGTGGACAGTGCCGTCATCGCCAGGAGTCTCGGTGCGCACGGGATCGAACTGCACTGCGCACACGGCTATCTGCTCGACCTCTTCCTGTGGCACGAGACGAACGTGCGCACCGACGAGTACGGCGGTGACACGCTGGTCGAGCGTGCGTCGTATCCCGCGGAGATCTTCGCGGCGATACGGGCTGCGACGGGGCCGGACTTCATCATCTCGGTTCGGTTCTCACAGTGGAAGGAAGTGGACTACGGCGCGAAGATCGCACAACATCCGGACGATCTCGGACCCTTCCTCGACCGCCTGGAGCGTGCCGGCGCGAACGTCTTCCACATCTCCGCGCGGCGCTTCGACGCACCGGGGTGGCCCGAACTGGACACCCGGAGAAGTGTCGCGGCGTGGGTGAAGGACATGACGAGTCTGCCGGTGATGACGATCGGAAGCGTCGGGCTGTCCACCGATCTGGCGAGCGACGTCTTCGACGACAAGGAACCGCTCTTGCAGGTGGAGGAGGACATCGTCCGCGTGCGTCACGGCCTCGACCGGGGTGACTTCGACCTGATCGGTGTCGGACGTGCCCAGATATCGAATCCTGATTTCGTGGATCGGGTGCGGCGGGGCGACTACGATGGGCTCCGCGAGTTCCGGAAGTACCGCGATCTCGCCGAGGCCTACGAAAGCTATTCGCACGAGGGGCAATTGGTCGACCAGTCCCGCAAGGGGGACTGACTCCCCGGACTCACCCTCGGCCCCTCGGCCCGGATGCCTCGGCCACGTCAGGAACGGACGGCTCATGACGGCAGACTCCGCCGCACGCGACACCACGTCGGTGGATCTGGTCATGAACGACATCATGGTCGTCCTTCGTGGTGTTCCCGCCGCCTCCGAGGGCGCCGAGGATCTGTGCCGGCACCTGGCGTGCCTGCTCGCGGAATTCGATCGGAACAAGGCCGCCCCGGTCGTCGGCGTCGTCGGACACGTCGGGAACTACTGGAGGAACTGGCTTCTCGTGATCTCGCGGGTCGGTCCCCTCCGGCCGTCGGCCATGCGTCGGTTGCTCGACACGCTCGATCCGACCCACCCCCTGTCGCAGAAGATGCTCACCCACAACCTCCGGGTGCTGGAACGAGACGGGATGTACGAGCGGAGGGTGGTCGCGGACGTCCGAAAGCACGTCGAGTACAGCCTCACCCCCATGGGTCGCGAACTGTCCGACCTGATCATGACGCTCGTCGAGTGGGCGCTCCTCCACACCGACCGCATCCAGGAGGCACGCGTGCTGTTCGACGCCGCCACCGGTGCCGGTACGCCCGGGAACGACTCCACCCACCGCGTCTGATCGCGGTGGGTGGACGTGGGCTCGACCGGTCCGCCCGGCCGCAGGGTGCCGGGCGACGCACGGTCAGTGCTCGTAGGTGTCGAGGTCTCGGTCCTTGCTCTCGCGGCTGAGGCCGATGAACACCGCGCTGACGAGTGTCAGCCCGATCATGTACAGCCCGACGAGGTACGTGGATCCGCTCGCGGCGGCCTGCAGCGACACCAGGATGACCGGCGTGAAGCCGGCTCCCAACAATGTCGCGGCCTGATACCCGAGCGACGCACCGGTGTAGCGTGCCGACGTGCCGAACTGCTCCGCGATGTAGGCGGCCATCGGGCCGAACGTCGCGGACTGCACGATGGAGAAGCCGAGAACGAAGGCCACGGTCACCAGGAACGCATTCCCGGAGGACAGCAGCGCGAGGACCGGGAAGACGAGCAGCGCGAAGGCGCCGAGACCGGCGAGCATGACCGGTCTGCGTCCGACCCGATCGGACAGGCGCGCGAACCCGAGCAGCGCGAAGATCGCCACGAACTGGCAGACGGCGAACCCGAGCAGCACATCGGATCTGGGCACACCCGACTTCGTCGCATGGCCGATGGCGAAGGTCGCGAACATGATCTGGATGGCGACGCCGGCCATGCACCCGCCGGCGACGAGGACCAGGTTCCGCGGTCGGCGCAGGATGCTCTTGATCGGTGCGGTCCGACGGTCGTCCGAAGACTGTACTGCGCTGCGTTGCAACGCTTCCGTGAAGACTGGGCTCTCGGACACCCGGCTGCGCACGAAGAGGCCGACGACGAGAAGCACCGCCGAGAGCAGAAACGGGATGCGCCATCCCCACGTGAGGAAATCGTCCTCCGGGAGGAGTGCGACGACGGTGAGGGCGAGCGTGCCCAACAGCGACCCGGTGGGAGCCCCGGCATTGGTGAACGCGGCGGCGAAGCCGCGGCCGCGTCCCCCGACGTGCTCGAGCGACATCAGGGTTGCGCCGCCCCATTCCCCGCCGATGGCGATTCCCTGCAGAACCCGGAGCAGGATCAGGATGACCGCCGCCCAGGATCCGATGGCGGAGGCAGGAGGTACCAGGCCGATGAGGAACGAGGCGGCGCCCATCACGGTCATCGACACCAGCAGCATGGACTTGCGGCCGTGCCGGTCTCCGAAGTGACCGAAGATCATGCCGCCCAACGGTCGTGCCAGGTAGCCCGCGGCGAAGGTGCCGAGCGAGGCGATGGTGCCGGCGACGGGGGAGAGGTCGGAGAAGAAGACGGGCGCGAAGACGATCGCGGCCGACGTCGCGTACAGCAGGAAGTCGTAGTACTCGATGGTGCTGCCGAGGTAGCTCGACAACACCACTCGCCTGATCTCGCGCCGTCGCGTATCCGTCGGCGGCGGCGCGGACGGCGAGTGCGTCGCGGCGCGCGGCCGTAGTGGTGTCGGCTCCACTGGTGTGCTCATGATCGGTGGTCGTCCCCCGTCGTGTCTGCGAATCGAAGTAGTCTGTGTGCGAATCGAAGTGGTGCCCACCGGGGTCGGCCGTCGATGCGGACGACCGACCCCGCCGGGAGTGCGTGGGTCACGCCACGGTGGCCTCGATCTTGTCGTAGCGCACCTCGCGGACGCGCTCCATGACGGTGGCCAGCGGTTCCGGCTCACGTCCGGTGATCTGCTCGACGTGGCGGCTCTGCAGGGCCTGGTACCCCTGCGCGACAGCTACTTCCGCGGACACGAGTTCATCGCTCGCCCACAGGTGGCCGTCGGGGCTCGGGGGCATGGTCGGATCGTAGGTGCGGGGAATGCCGACCGCGTCGAAGAACGCCAGACGGTCGTCCTCGGAGACCGGCGTGTACTCGATGGGCGAGGAGTGCACGTGCGAGGCGAGGGCGGCGATCTGGTGAAAGTTGAGAAGTTCGGGACCCGTGATCTCGTAGATCCGGCCGGCGTGCGCCGCCGGATTCATCAGACACGCTGCCGCCGAGCGTGCGACGTCCTCCTTCGCGACGGGCGCAAGGTAGCCGTCACCGGTGGCCTGCGACAGGATGCCCGAGGGGACCGCGGGAGCGACGAGGATGTTGCTGACGATCTCTGCGTACAGCGCGTTGCGGAGGAATGTGTACGCGATGCCGGAGTCGCGCAGATCCTGCTCGGTCTGACAGTGATCGATGGCCGAGAGCGCAGGATTGCCCGGCTGCACCCCGCCGACCGAGGTGTAGACGATGTGTTCCACGCCGGCGTGCTGTGCTGCGGCGATCGCGCCGCGGTGCTCGGACACCCGGCGTCCGAGGTTGAGGCCACTGATCAGAAAGAGGACGTCGCCGCCCTCGTATGCCTGTCGGACGGTCTCGGGGTACGCGTAGTCGCTGTGCCTGATCTGCACGGTGTCCGAGGCCAGATCTGCCAGCTTCTCCGGGGTCCGGGTCGTCAGGATCAGTTCCCGGTCGGGGTCCTCGTCGAGGAGTAGACGCGTCACTCTCCGCCCCAGATCGCCCGATGCTCCGCTGATGATGGTTCGACTCATGTGTGCTCCTCGTGGTGTACGGCCCGCCGGCATCTCCGCGCCGACTGTGACGTGCGCTACATACCAACACCGTCACCGGCTGTGGTCCACAGCCAGAATCGTCGGGAAGGCCATGCGTCCGCGGCATCGCGCACTCGATGTGTCCGGTGTATGGACCCGGGTAACTTTGCGACATTGTGAGAACGTGACGGCCGTCTCATGATGGACGAGTCCGACGTGATCGAGGCCACCGAAGCCCGAACGACGTCCTCGAGGGAAAGAGACACGACCATGACTCAGCTTGCCGACACCGATTTCTCCGACCTGCACACCCTGCAGGTCTCCGACGCGGACCTGGTGGCGCGGGCGACCGCGCTGATTCCCCTCATCCGTGAACACGCGGCCGACGCGACGAAGAATCGCAAGGTCTCTCCCGAGGTGATCGACGCGATCGCCGCAGCAGGGCTCTTCCACGTGATGGTTCCCGAGCGACTCGGGGGCCACGGTTCCTCATTCAAGACGGCGTGCGACGTCGTCGCCGAACTGGCACGGGGCGACGGTTCGACAGGATGGGTCACGGCACTGACCCTGATCGCCACCGCGTATGCAAGCACCTTCACCGAGCAGACCCAGCAGGACATCTTCGGTCCGAATCCGGGTGCGCGAATCTGCGGGATCTTCTCCCCGGGCGACAAGAGCGAGAAGGTCGAGGGCGGCTACCTGGTCAGCGGACGCTGGCCCTACGCCTCGGGCTCGTTCGCCGCACAGTGGGCCAGCATCACCATCACCCTGGAGGGTGGTGTCCCCGGGATGGCGCTGATCCCTGCCGAGGCGTTCACCATCGAGCCGTCCTGGTTCGTGGCGGGAATGCAGGGAACGGGCAGCGACACGATCGTGGTCAAGGATCACTTCCTCCCCGAGTACCGGGTCCAGGCGGTTCCGGACATGTTCGCCTCGAAGTTCCGCTCGCCCTTCACCGAGGACACCATCGCGTCAATGCCGTTCAACGCCGTCGCGGCCGGAATCCTCGTCGCCCCCCAGATCGGCCTGGGCCGCCACGCCCTGGAACTGACCCGCGAGAAGCTGCCGAAGAAGCCGGTCGCCTACACCGCGTACGCGCAGGCCAAGGACTCGCCGACCCATCAGCTGAACGTCGCGCGTGCGGCCACCAAACTGCACCTCGCGGAGCTGTTGATCGACTCGATCGCCGCCGAGATCGACGGCGCGGCCGAGAAGGGTGTGCTGCCGGACCCCGAGGCCCTCGCGCGTGTGCGCAACGACACGGGTGTCGTCGCCGAGTTGATCAACGAGGAGATCGACTACCTGCTGACGGCCAACGGCGCGGGCTCGTTCGCCGACGCGAACGTCCTCGGGCGCATCTGGCGTGACAGCGAGACCGCTGCTCGCCACGCTCTGGTGACGCCCGAGATCGGCCGCGAGGCCTACGGCCGTCAACTCCTCGAGAACAACGATCGGACCATCGGGCTCTGAGATGACGGTCATGACGAACGACGACGCGTCGGTGACCCTCGGTCCGGAGGAATATCGCCGGGTCATGGGCCACATCCCGACATCCGTGTCGATCATCACCGCGCGGACACCTGCGGGGCCGGCGGGCATGACGGTGGGCACGTTCACCTCGGTCTCGCTGGAACCGCGTCTGGTCGCGTTCTACGTCGACCTCGCATCCACGACGTGGCCGGTCATCGCCGAGGCGGCACACTTCGGGATCAACGTCCTCGGTGCGCAGTCGCGGGAGATGTGCCGAGCGTTCTCGCGACGTGGCGAGGACAGGTTCGCCGGTGTGGACTGGCGATCCTCGACCCGCGGTGTGCCACTGCTCGAGGGCGCGACCGTCACGGTGGAGTGCGCGCCGTATCGAGTGGACAGGATCGGTGACCATCTGCACGTGGTCGGCAAGGTACTCGAGATCGTCAAGTGTGACTCGGCGGAACCGCTCATCTTCCTGCGCGGCGGTTTCGTCGACATGCCGGCGATCGCCGAGCGGGGGCTTCCGTGATCGCCGAGCACGTCACCCTGACCGTCCGGCCGGGCGCCGGCGACGACCTGAGGGCAGCATTCGAGAGCATCCGGAGCATCCTGCTCGCTGCGGAGGGGTGTTCGGAGGCCACGCTGTCCCGCAGCGTCGACCGCGACGACACGTTCCTTCTGCGCGCCGTCTGGAACCGCCTGGAGGATCACACCGACGTGTTCGCGGCCTCGTCCGCGGGCGCGCAGGTCCGCGAGCTGATCCAACCTCTGTGTGCCGCCGTGCCGGAGGTCGTTCACTACGAGACCTGACCCCCGCGCAAGTTTCACCATCTGGCACCCCTTCCATACTTCACAGCTATGGGAAGGGTGCCAGATTCATATTTGTCAGATGGCCGGACCAGGGAGACACTGTGAAGTACGACATAGTTCGCGCTCCGGCCCCGCCGGAGTCACCCGAACTCCGACCCGAGAAGAGGTATCCCATGATCGACGTCAAGGTCGACTTCGCGCGGTGCGACGCGAACGGCACGTGTGCCGCTCTGATGCCCGACGTGTTCCGGATCGCCGACAACGGGCTGCTCGAGCAGCTCGCCGACACGGTCCCGGACGACCGGGACCAGGACCTCGACGAGGTCATCCTCTGCTGCCCGATGGGAGCGATCTCGCGCGCATGAGTACTTTTCACGCCTTCGACCCCTTCGCTCCGGACTCCCCGGCGCACACCGGGGGAGCCACCGACAGCGGCGCTGTCGTGCACGGTGACTACGGCTATGCGGTCCTGGACTTCGCCACCGCCACCGAGGTGCTCCGCGACAGCCGCTTCGTCAACGCGGCCCTGACCCTCATGGAACAGTTCGGCATCACCGACGGCCCCGTGCACGACTTCCGCGCCAACAGCCTGATCATGGCGGACGGCCCGCGGCACATGCGATTGCGGACCCCGCTCGCGCGCTTCATGGGCCCGTCGACCGTCGAGGACATTCGCTCCGTACTGCGCGACATCATCGCCGAGATCGACCCCGCCACAGGCGCACCGGGTCCGATCGACTTCCATGCCGCCGTCGATCAGAAGATCCCGGCACGCGTGTACTGCCACCTGGCCGGCGCACCCGCAGCGGACGCTCCTCGAGTCGCGAGCCTGTCGGCACGCACTCTGGCTCTGCTGCAACGTGATCCGAGTCTGACATCCTCGATTCTCGAGGCGTACGACGAACTGTTCGACTATCTCCGGGAGCTCATCGCGCGCAAGCGGCGAGACGGCCTCGGAGACGACATGCTCTCGTTCCTCATCCGCCAGGAAGATCTCGGCAAGCTGACCTCGGAGGAGCTCCTGAGTGAGGCGACCGCGATGCTGGAGGCCAGTTCCGTCAACACCGCGCATCAGACGGGCCTCGTCGTGTGGACGCTGCTGCGCGACCGAGCCGCCTGGGCGAGGTTGATCGCGGACAGGTCACTGATCCCGGCCGCGGTCGTGGAGGCGTGCAGGCTCTATCCGCGTCCCGGCATCGTCAGCAAGATCGCCTCGGTCGACATCGATCTCGCGGGCACCACGATTCCCGCCGGCTCGGACGTACACGTGGCCGTCTGGTCCGCCAACCGGGACCCCGAGCGATTCGCCGATCCGAACACGCTCGACCTCGACCGCGAAGCGAGTCCGCCTCTCACGTTCAGCACGGGTCTCCACGGATGCCTGGGGCAGAGCCTCGCCAAGGTGGAGATGGAGGAGGTCGTGCGGTACCTCATCGAGCACCATCCCGACGCGGTGGTCGTGGACGAGGGAACCGAGATCGGCCACGGCGGTGGTCGGTGGTTGGTCGGCTCGCTGGCTGTGGATCTCGATCCGGTCACCGCGTCATGACCGACCACACGCGTTCACTCACCGAACGGCTCGCGGCCCACTGGGCCGGCACGAGCTTCGACGATCTCGCGGTCGATGTCGTGGCGGGGATCAAGGACCACATCCTCGACACACTCGCGATCGGACTCGTCGGCAGCGTCACCCCCGAGGTGCAGGGAGTGATCCGGGCGCTCGAACGATTCACCCCGACGAACGCCGGGTCGACGGTGTGGGGCACCGGCCTACGACTGACTCCCGCGCAGGCGGCGCTCGTGAACGGGACCTCGGCGCACGCTCGGGACTTCGACGACGGAGGCGGAGCCGGACACGCGGGATCGACCGTCCTCCCCGCGGCGATCGCGGCCGCCGAGAGCGCCGGAGCCGACGGACGTGCCCTCCTCACGGCCACCGTCGCGGGGTACGACGTGGGCTACCGCGCTCTGCAGGCCCTCGGCGGATTCGCGCTGCACACCGACCGCGGGTGGCACTCGAGCGGCACCATGGGTTCGCTCGCCGCCGCTGCCGCCGCGGCGACGTGTCTCGGCGCCGACGAGGCCGAGTACACGAACGCGCTCGGGATCGCCGGGTCGTTCACCGGAGGGGTGTGGGCGTTCATCGACGACGGCGCGATGAGCAAGCGGGTGCACCCCGGTAAGGCGGGGGAGACGGGCGTCGACGCGGCGATCCTCGCCGTGGGCGGCGTGACCGGCCCGCATCGACTCTTCGAAGCCCCGTGGGGCGGACTCTTCTCGCTGTACGCGGGAGGTGAGGACGGCACCGAGCGCGCACTGGCGGGGCTCGGAACGGACCTCAACGTCGCAACGTCCTACATCAAGCCGTACGCGTGCTGCCGAGGCTCCCACTCGGCGGTGGACACGGTGAAGGATCTCGTCGCCGCGCGGTCGCTGACCCCCGACGACGTCGAGGCCGTCGTGATCACGGCGGGCACCACGGCAGTGAACATGTTGTCCGTGTACCCGATCGACACGGTGTTCGACGCCCAGTTCAGCCTGCCCTATGCGGTGTCCCTCGCTCTGTGCGGACGTCCGCTGGGACTGGCAGATTACGACCCCCCACGACTGACCGATCCGCAGATCGCCGCGACTTTCGCGAAGATCTCGATGGTCGTCGACGACACGATCGAGATCGAGGACGGCCCTCGACTCGAGCTGCGGCTGCGCAGCGGCGAGGTCGTGACCGTCGACGCGGGCAATCCCACCTTCGCGTTCGGGTCGTCGAAGAACCCGATGAGTCACGCCGACGTCGTGGCGAAGGCCACACTCCTGCTCGAGCCCTTCGGCGGCGATGTCGCGGAACGTCTGGTCGACGCCGTGGAGTCGCTCGACGAGGCGCCCGATCTGTCCGAGCTCCTGTCCGTCCTGGCCGCCGAAAGGGTGCCCACATCATGACCTCGCCCGATTTCGAAGAGCGCACCGAAGTCATCTCGGCCGAACCGGTCGAGTCGATGGCCGCCCTGCTGGACATCGACGTACCGCACGGTCTCGGCGACACCGTGCCCCCCGTCTGGCACTGGCTGTACCTGCTGCCGCGCGACAACCAACGTGACCTGGGGGAGGACGGCCATCCGGTCACCGGGATACCGGCTCCCCCCGCCGGGGGGCGTCGCCGGATGTTCGGTGGCGGGCGGGTGACCACCTTCGGGAGTCTTCGCATCGGTGAGCCGGCGACCAAGGTGACTTCGATCGCGAAGTCCGTCGACAAGGTGGGTCGTACGGGCCCGCTAACGCTCACCACGGTGCTGCAGGAGATCTCGCAGGGAGGGCGCATCGTCGTCCGCGAGGAGCAGGACATCGTGTACCGGGCGGGTGGGTCCGCCCCGCTCCCCACGCCGGCGCCCGCGCAGGAGCCGGTCACCGGTCCGACTCTGTCGTTGGACGTGGACGCGACGCTGCTGTTCCGGTTCTCCGCCCTCACCTACAACGCCCACCGCATCCACTACGACCTCGACTGGTGTCGCCGTGAAGGCTACGACGGACTGGTGATTCACGGACCGCTCCTGGCCTTCATGATGGCCGAGCACATGCGTCGCAGTGGACTGTCGTTGCAGGACAGGACGTTCGGCTACCGGCTGGTGTCGCCCATGACCCGTCCACAGGCGTTCACGGTGGTACCCGGAGAGGACGGGCTCGACAAGGGTGCCGCCGCCCGCAGCGCGGCCGGCATCGTCTGCGCGACGAGCACGGTGACCGAGGTGGGTCCGCGATGAGTACCGACGTACTCGTGGTCGGCGGCTCGGTGGCCGCCGTCCGTGCCGCGGAGGCCATCGCACGGCACGCCCCCGACCTCGCGATCACCGTTCTGAGCGACGAGGAGCATCCGCCCTACGAACGCCCCCCGCTGTCCAAGGTCGGGTTGCGTGACGACCTGGATCTGGCCGCGCTGACCTACCCGTCGGTGGCGGATCTGCGAGGGCGGGGAGTGGAGTTCCGACTCGGCACACGCGCCACGGCCCTCGATGTCGGGGGACGCAGCGTGGAGGTCGTGGACGGGTCGGGGAGGGCGAGCGAGATCGAGTACGGTGCGGTCGTCGTCACGACCGGGTGTGAACCGATCGTCCCACCACTGTTCCGGGATCTGCCGGATGTGTACTCGCTGAGGCGATTCCAGGATGCGGCGGCCCTTCGGCACGCGGTGTCCGATCGCACCCGGTCGGTGGCGGTGATCGGTGCGGGCTTCATCGGTGGTGAGTTCGCCGCCACCCTGGCGAAGGACGGACGTGCTGTCACCATCGTCGATCTGGCCGAGAAGCCGCTCGGCCGCTTCGGTGATCGAGTCGCAGCGGACTACGCGGCGCTGCATCGTGATTCGGGTGTCGGCCTGCAGCTGGGCGACGGCGTGGTGGGGTTCGAGAACACCGCGGAGGGCCGCGTGCTGCGTCTCGGCAGCGGTGCCACCGTGCCCGCGGACGTCGTTCTGCTCGGGATCGGGGTACGGCCCTCGACGGAGTGGCTGGCGTCCTCTGGGGTCGTCCTGAACAACGGTATCGAATGCGATGCTCATCTGCGCGCTGCCGACCGCGTCTATGCGGCCGGTGACGTCGTACGGTGGCCCAACGCCCGGTTCGGCAGCACGATGCGCATCGAGCACTGGACGAACGCGGCCGAGCAGGGGCGCATCGCGGGCATCAATGCCGCCAACAGCGTGACGGGGGCCGATCCGGTGGTCTGCGCCACCGTTCCGTACTTCTGGTCCGATCAGCACGGCACGCGAATCCAGTTCTCCGGCTTCCTCTCCGGTGACGAGGAGATAGTGGAGAGCCCGGGACAGGACGGATCGCTCTACGTCTACCGGTCGGGCGACGTCGTTGCCGGAGTGCTGGCGTTCGAACGTCGAGCCGAGTTCGTCAAGATCCGTGCCCTGTTGAGACGGGAGACGTCATGGGAGACGGTTCAGTCCATGCTTCCGCTCGCGTCCAGTCCCGTGGCCTGACCGGACGCGGTGACACCGCCGCGTCCGTGGGCGACGAGGGTGTCGAGGAACCGGCCCGCGACCGGCGTGATCACGCCGTCGAGTCGCCGCACCACGCCGAGCGGGAGGTCCGGCCACCCGTCCTCGACAGCCACCGCACGCACGCCCGAATGCCGCTCGGCCATCTCCCGACTCAGCACGGACACACCGACACCCGCTGCGACGAGGGTCGCCGCGGTCTCCACCGTGGGCACGGACACCACGGACGTCGGGCTGCCGCCGGCTGTCGCGAAGCGGTCGTCGAGCAACCGGGACAGGCTCCGTGCACCCGGCACCCTGGTGGGCAGGATCCATCGTTCGTCGCGCAGGTCGGCGAGCGAGACCTCGCCGCGATCGGCCAGGCGCGAGGACGGCGGAACGACCAGGGTCAGGGTCGAACGTGCGATGACGGTCGTCGAGAACGCGACGTCGTTGACGGTGGGCAGCGGTTCCTCGGGCAGAACGGGGATCACGGCCAGGTCGAGATATCCGTCGGCGACGTTCTCGAGCAGCGTCCGAGGGTTGGCATCGGCCAATTCCAGTGTGATGCGCGGATGTTCGGCGAGGAAGTGCGCCACCGCAGCGCCGACGACGTGCGACAGGCCGAGGGGTTCGGCGCCGATGCGGAGTTCCCCGTCGAGACCGAGACCCATCGAGCGAAGTGCCGACGCGATGCGCCTCTCCTCGGCGACCAACCGTCTGCCCGCACTCTGGAGGTACCGGCCGGCGTCCGTGAGCGCGATTCCGCGGGCGTGCCGCTCGAACAGTCGGACGTCGAGCTCGGACTCAAGCTTGGTCATGGCGCTGCTCAGCGGCGGCTGCGACAGGTGCAGCGCCCTCGCGGCCTCGGTGATGGACCCGGCTTCGGCGACGGCAAGAAAATACTTGACACTCCGGATGTCCATGCGCCGAGTGTATGGCAACCACGAGGCAATGGCATTGGCCTTCCGAAGCCCCGTGCAGGATCGTGATGGGTGGAGCGACAACGGCATCTGCCGCACGCACAGGGGTCGGGTCGCGAACGAGTACGGAGGAATCGTGCAACATCAACAGCAGGTCATCGTCGCCGGAGCCGGACCCACCGGGCTGCTGACCGCCCTGGGTCTCGCCCAGCAGGGTGTCAGCGTGACCGTCGTCGAACGTGGCTCGGCTCTGCAGGACACCCCCCGCGCGATCGTCTACCACTGGTCGACGCTCGACGGGTTGTCTCGGCTCGGTCTGCTCGACAAGGCAAGTGCCGCAGGTTTCCTGAAGCAGGACTACGCCTACCGCGTGCGAGACACGGGCGAGATCATCCCGTACGGCCTGCAGGCACTGGAGGGAAAGGTGGCGAGGCCCTTCAATCTTCATCTCGGACAGGGAGCGCTCGCCGCGGTCGTCCTGCGCGAGTTGCAGAAGTTCGACAACGCGCGAGTGCTGTTCGATCACCCGATCTCCGGAGTGAAGCAGGACGACGCCGGTGTCACAGTGACGTTCTCCGGGCCCGGCGCGGAGACCGTCCTGTCGGCGCAGTGGCTCGTCGGCGCCGACGGCGCCGGATCGACCGTCCGCCGAGTTCTCGATCTGGGCTTCGACGGGATGACGTGGCCGGAACGCTTCGTCGCCACGAACATTCGCTTCCCGGACGATCGTGAGGGGTGGGCTCAGTCGACGTTCTACGTCGACGACGTCTACGGGGCCATCATCGCGAAGATCGACGAGGACGGCGACCACGGCACCTGGCGTTACACCTACATGGAGGATGCGGCTCTCCCGGCCGACTCCATCGACGACCGTATGCCTGCGTTCCTCTCGGCCGTCTTCGGTCCAGAGGTCGCGGTAGGTATCAAGATCGTCGCGACGTCGCCGTACCGCATGCACCAGCGCGCGGCGTCGTCGTTCCGCGCCGGTCGTGTGCTTCTCGCCGGTGACGCGGCACACGCCACCAACCCCACCGGCGGTCTCGGGCTGACCATGGGACTGTTCGACGCTTACGCACTCATCGAGACGCTCGGTGCCGTCGCACTCGGGCAGGCCGACGACTCGGTGCTCACCGCCTACGCCCGCGAGCGCCGTGCCGCGTTCGTCGAGAAGGCGAGCCCGCGCGCCTCGGCCAACAAGAGGCTGCTGTTCCACTCGTCAGATCCGGTCGCGCGTGATCGCGACCTCGAGATGTTCCGGCGGATGTCGCACGACCGCGAGTTCGCGGCCGAGGTTCTCCGCTTCACGAAGACCCTCGAGAGCCCCTCTCTACTGGCCGACCGGATCGGGCGGCCGGCCCGCGCCGACGAACGAGAGAACGTATTGTGAACGCACTCGACGGACTCACGATCGTGTCGTTGGAGCAGGCCGTGGCTGCCCCCTTCGCGACACGTCAACTCGCTGATCTCGGTGCACGCGTCATCAAGATCGAACGCCCGGGCGTCGGCGACTTCGCCCGCGCGTACGACGAGACGGTGAACGGACTGGCGAGTCACTTCGTCTGGCTCAACCGTTCCAAGGAATCGGTCGCACTCGACCTGAAGACGGACCACGGCCGGGAAGCGTTGCGCAAATTGGTCTCCGGGGCCGATGTCTTCGTCCAGAATCTGGCGCCCGGGGCTGCCGAACGGCTGGGGCTCGGCGCGGCGGAGCTGCGCGCGATCGATCCGCGGCTCATCCACGTCTCGATCTCCGGATACGGCGAAGGGGGTCCCTACTCGTCGAAGAAGGCGTACGACCTGCTCGTGCAGTGCGAGGCCGGTCTGGTGTCCATCACCGGAACCGAGGACGAACCGTCCAAGGTCGGAATCTCCATCGCCGACATCGCGTCCGGGATGTACGCCTACTCGGGTGTGCTGACCGCGGTGATCCGCCGTGAGCGCACCGGCGAGGGAGCCACCATCGAGATCTCGATGCTCGAGGCACTGGCGGAGTGGATGAGCTTCCCGCTCAACTACGCGATGTACGGCGGAACCGCGCCCGGCCGAACGGGTGCGCGGCACGCCGCGATCGCGCCGTACGGCCCGTTCACCTGTGGGGACCGCCACGAGGTCTTTCTCGGCATCCAGAACGAACGCGAGTGGGCCGTCTTCTGCGACCGCATCCTGGGGTTGCCGGGCCTGGCGACGGATCCACGATTCGTACGGAACTCACTCCGGGTCGAGCACAACGCGGAGCTGCGGTCCGAGATCGAGCGGGTGTTCACGGCCTGGTCCGCGGAAGATGTCGCCGAGCTCCTGGAGCGGGCCGGCATCGCCAACGCTCTCCTGCGCACGATGGACGGACTCGCGTCGCATCCTCAGCTCGAGTCGCGAAACCGTTGGCGCACCTACGGGTCCCCGGTCGGTGATCTGCGCGCTCTGATCCCACCGGTCACGATGTCGGGATCGTCGGCTGTGATGGGGCCCGTCCCCTCGGTGGGCCAGCACACCGAGGCGGTCCTCGAGGAGTTCGGGATCACGGCGGTCACCGCGGGCATGCACCGGTGACGACGCGGGTCGCCGCCACGAGCACCCCGGGGCTGATCCGGGACGCGACCACCTTCCTGTTCGTGCCGGGCGATCGCCCGGCACGGTTCGACAAGGCGGCTCGGTCCGGTGCGGACGTGGTGGTACTCGACCTCGAGGACGCCGTGGCACGCGAGAACAAGTCGGCAGCACGAGCAGACGTCGTGCGGTGGCTCGACGGCGGCGGTCGCGGATGTGTGCGGGTGAACTCGGTGGACGACGTCGAGCATGTCGACGACATCGACGGCTTGTCCGAGTCGGTCGGGCTGGTGGGCGTCATGGTGCCCAAGGCGGACGACACCGTCGATTACTGGGACCTCACGCGAAGGCTTCGGTGTCCCGTCGTCGCGCTCGTCGAGTCCGCGGTCGGACTCGACCGGGCACGCGTGATCGCCGCGGACCCGAGCGTGGCCCGCCTCGCGTTCGGGCACCTCGACTATGCGGTCGATCTCGGGTGCGAACCGACCCGCACGGCGATGCTCCACGCCCGGTCCGAACTCGTCCTCGCCTCCCGCATCGCCGGCAAGCCCGGACCCGTGGACGGAGTGACGACAGCACTGGACGACGGCGACGTGCTCGCAGACGATCTTCGCCACGCGGTCGAACTCGGGATGCGCGGGAAGCTCGCGATCCACCCGTCGCAGATCGAGCAGAGCACTCGAGCGTTCCGCCCGGGGGATCGCGAGATCGAGTCCGCTCGGGCGATCGTGCGTGCCGCCGCGGCCGGAGCCGCGGTGCGGGTCGACGGCCACATGGTGGATGCGCCGGTGCTGCTCCGGGCTCGCGCCGTGCTGCGCGCCGCCGGCGTCACCCCCGTCGACTGACCGGCCGACGGCTCCCATGTGCTGCATGTATGGAATCACCTGCGGTGATGCGTCGAGGACATGGGGGCAAGGAAGTTCCTGACCTTGCGACTCGGACCGGTCGAGCACAGGATCGACAGTGATCGGGGTCTCACCGCAATCGGTCACCCGCCCCGTCCTCGTACAAGGAGAGCTCATATGTCTGTCACCGTCGACCGGACCGTCAACCTCGACCGCACGAAGTTCTTCATCGACGGGGTCTGGGCCGACCCCGTTCACCTCGAGTTGCGCGACCAGATCGAGGCGTCCACGGGCGAGCGGATCGGAGTCGCGGCTCTCGGCGGCGAGGCCGACATCGACGTGGCGGTGCGCGCCGCGCGGCGAGCGCTCGACGACGGTCCGTGGGGCCGGACCACCGCTGCCGAGCGAGCGACCGTGATGCGCGCGTTCGCCGATGCGCTCGATGCCCGCGCCGGCGACACCGCGTCACTCGTGAGCCGCGAGAACGGCATGATCCTGGGACTGTCGCAGGCGTTGAACGGCGGAGCCCCCGGTGCCCTTCTGCGGATGTACGCGGACATCGTCGAGAGCCTGCCCCTCGAGGACGTGCGCCCCAGCCAGGCCGGGTCCACGATCGTCCGCCGCGTTCCCGTCGGTGTGGTCGGAGCGATCGCGCCGTGGAACTTCCCGCAGGCCCTCGCGATGTTCAAGATCGCGCCCGCACTCGCGGCCGGATGCACGGTGGTGCTCAAGCCGTCCCCCGAGACGGCCCTCGATTCCTACGTCTTCGCCGATGCCGCGATCGAGGCGGGCCTGCCCGCCGGCGTTCTCAACATCGTGCTCGGCGATCGTGATGCCGGTGCGTCGCTCGTCTCGCACCCGCTGGTGGACAAGATCGCGTTCACCGGGTCCACCGAGGCCGGTCGCTCCATCGCGGCCGAATGCGGACGCCTGCTGCGACGATCCACGCTCGAACTCGGCGGCAAGTCCGCCGCCCTCGTGTTGGACGACGTGAACATCGACACGTTGGTGGCGGGGCTGGACAACTCCTCCTTCCTCAACAACAGCCAGACCTGCACCACGCAGTCGCGCATTCTCATCGCTCGTTCGCGATACGAGGAGGTCGTCGACGCCGTCGCGAACTTTGCCGACTCGTACGTCCTCGGTGATCCTCTGGACCCGGCCGTGACCATGGGGCCGATGGCGACCAGCACACACCGGGACAAGGTGCTCGGGTACATCGACATCGCGAAGGACTCGAACGCACGCCTGGTGACCGGCGGCGGCCGGCCCGAGGGCCTCGACCGGGGCTGGTTCGTGCAGCCGACGGTCTTCGCCGACGTCGACAACTCCGACCGGTTGGCCCGCGAGGAGGTATTCGGTCCGGTGATGGCACTCATGCCGTTCGACGACGACGACGACGCGGTGCGCATCGCGAACGACAGCAACTACGGCCTCGGCGGATCCGTGTGGAGCGCCGACGAGGACCGCGCTCTCGCGGTCGCTCGTCGGGTCCGGACCGGCACGATCGGACTGAACTACTACACCCTCGACCTCGGGGCACCGTTCGGCGGATTCAAGGATTCCGGTCTCGGCCGGGAACTGGGCCCCGAGGGCATCAATGCCTACTTCGAGTACCAGTCCGTCTACGCCTCGACCCGCTACCTCGGCGCATGAGCGACACCGCAGCGACCCCGTCCGAGGTCGTCTCTGCCTACTTCGCGGGTGTCACGGCAGGCGACGCAGCGGCAGTGTCGGCTTTGTTCGCCTCGGATGCAGTGTTGCAGAACGCGACCGGGACGCTCGACGGTGCCGATGCGATCCGGCGGATGTACGAGGGTGGGTTGTCGTCCTCGACGATGGTGCCCTCGCCCCGGCAGTACGTCGTCGACGGCGAGCGCGTCGCGGTCGAGATCGACCTGAAGGCCGACGGCCACGACGTGATCCTCGGCGACTTCTTCACCGTGCGTGGCGGTCTCATCACTCGCCTCGCCATCTACAGCCTCACCCCCGACGGCGGGCGTCTCATGAAGGACGTGGGAGCCGACCCGGCTCGACGGGACACGACACGACAATCAGCACAGGGAGTCTCATGAAGATCGCAGTTTTCGGTCCGCACCGTCGAGTGGGTGTCGTCGTGGACGACGACGTCGTCGACGCCCACGGCGCGTACACCAAGTATCTGGCCGAGAGCACGGACACCCGTCGGCCGAGTGCGCGTGCCGCGCACGAGGTGCCGTCCGACCTGAACTCGTTCATCGAGCAGGGTGACTCCGCACTGGCCGCCGTCCGTGCCGCTCTCGATCATCTCTCGGACTCCGCCGTCCGCACCGGCGCTGCCGGCGAACAGCTCGTGTTCGCGCTCGACTCGGTGCGACTGCATGCACCGATCGAGACACCCTCTCGAATTTTCGCCGCCTTGGCGAACTTCGCCGACCATATGCAGGCCGCAGCGGACAACACGTCCAGCGACTCCGACAAGAGCACGCTGGGCCGGCTCGTGAGCGGTGGGCCCAAGTTCTTCGTCAAGGATCCGCGCGTGGTCTCCGCCGACGGTGACGACCTCCCGTTCCCGCGCCGCACCGACCTCCTCGACTACGAAGCAGAGGTCGCCGTGGTGCTCGGAAGACGAGGAAAGGACATCGCGGCCGACGACTTCGGCTCGTACATCTACGGATACACCCTGGTGAACGACTGGTCCATCCGCGACAACGTGTCGTTCGGTCCGGATTTCCAGTACTCGAAGAACTTCGACGGCTCGGCGACCGTCGGGCCGTGGATCGTCGTCGACGAAGGACTCGATGCTCAGGACATCGCGGTCGAGTCGCGGGTCAACGGTGAGGTCCGGCAGTCCGGCAGCACGAAGTCGATGATCCACTCGTTCGCCGCCCTGGGTGCGTATCTCTCGCGTGACTCCACGCTGTTCCCCGGCGATCTCATCAGCGGCGGAACGCCGAAGGGGACCGCTGTGGACTCCAGCCCCCGAGATGCCGAGGGCAAGTACGAGGACGACAGCGCGTTCCTGAGCCCGGGCGACGTCGTCGAGGTCTCCTCGGACGTGATCGGTTCCGTCACGAACACGATTTCCGGCACACGGACGGGAGTGCAGTGACCATGAGCGCGAAGAAGTACGCCGTCGGCGGGGTCGAGTACGACCGCCCGTTCAAGATCCGCAGGCTCAACCACTTCGGGATCAGCGTGGCCGACACGGGTGAGGCCGTGACCTTCTACCGCGACATCCTCGGATTCGTGGTGGCGGACATGCTGGATCTGAACAAGTACGACCCCGGTCCGTGGCTCGACGGTCTCGCGGACACCCGGATCTACTTCCTCCGCCACAACAGCGACCATCACACCCTGGTGCTCATGCCGCGCCCGTGGGTGGACAAGAACGAGAATTCCGCTCGCCCGGACATCACGGTCAACCAGATCACCTGGCAGGTCGGATCGCTGCGCGAGGTCGTCCAGGCACGCCTGTGGCTCCAGGAGCAGGGCTCGAAGATCGACCGTTACGGCCGCGATCCGGGATCGAACTGGCACACGTACTTTCCCGACCCGACCGGTCACACCAACGAGCTCGAGTACGGTATCGAGCAGGTCGGCTGGGACGGAGTCAGCAAGCCGGAGGCCATGTGGCCGTGGGCGAACGAGCATCCCGAGCTGCCCACACGGTCGGAGGGGACCGAGCTCGACGACGCCGAGGCCGACGGTATCGATCTGACGTCCGGTCACCGCTGGATCGACACACTCCCCAAGACGTACGACGTCGGCGGCGTGTTGCTGTCCCGTCCCTTCAAGCCGGTGCGTATCGGTCCCGTGAGCATCTTCGTCGCCGATATCGATGCGGCGGAGCGCTTCTACACTGAGACGCTCGGGCTCGTGAAGTCCGAGGAGACAGTCGTGGAGGGTCGGCGCGCCGTCTTCCTCCGCGCCAACACCGAGCATCACAGCATCGCTCTGTTCCCGATCGAGACCAGGAGTGAGCTGGGACTGAGCGAGAGCACCACCCTGCTCTCCTTCGGCGTGCAGCTCGGATCCTACGAGCAGCTCCGCGAGGCGAAGACGTTCCTGGAAGCTCGGGGAGCGAAGCTCATCGACCTTCCGCAGCAGATTCATCCGGGTGTCGACTACGCCATCCATGCCGTCGCACCGGACGGTCACGTCATGCAGCTCTACTACTACATGGAACAGGTCGGCTGGGACGGTGCGGTGCGCTCGCCGGAGAGTCGTCGAGTCGTGGAACCGGGCGTGTGGCCCGAGACTCTCGCGCCCATGTCGGACACGTACGGCGGCGAGACGTTCTGGGGACCGCTCGGGTGACCGGCGCCGGAAGTGCGACGTCGGACACCAGAGTCGCGGCCGTGACCGGGGCAGCTCAGGGACTCGGTGCGGAAATCGCGGAACAGCTTGCGCGTGACGGGTTCTCGCTCGTCCTGCTCGACATCCAGTACGAGGGTCTCGCGCAGTCAGCGAAGCACATCGAGACGGTCGTGCCCGGGATCGACATCCTGAGCTGTGCAGTCGACCTCGCCGACGAGGCCGCCGTGAGCGCAGCCTTCTCGGACATCGACGCTCACTTCGGTCGGCTCGACGCGTTGGTCAACACGGCCGGGGGCAGCGGCACTGCGCAGGTCCGCACGCTGGACGACCTCAGTGCGGACGTGTGGAGGAATGTGCTCGACAACAACTTGACCAGCGCATTCCTGTGCTGCCGGGAGGCGGTCCCGCTGATGATCCGTCATGGGTACGGCCGGATCGTCAATTTCTCGTCCGCCGTCGCCAACGGACTCGCCGGGCCGTCCGGCACCGTCGGCGCCCGGTTGCCCTACGCCGCGTCCAAGGCCGCGGTCAACGGTCTCACCAAGCAGCTCGCCAAGGATCTCGGGTCCACCGGAATCACCGTCAACTCCGTGTCGCCGGGTCTGGTGCTGCCCGACGCAGGACGAGTGCGCACGATCTTCGAGGCCTTGTCCGAGGACGCGCAGGCCGCCACCCGGGCCGCCATCCCGGTGGGGCGGACCGGGACAGGCACCGAGATCGCCGCAGCAGTGTCTTATCTGGTGTCCGAGCACGCCGGCTTCACCTCCGGATGCATCCTGGCAATCGACGGGGCGGCATCGTGAGCACCGCGGCACCGCTGGTGTTCGTTCCGGCTCTGGGGTCCGACGAGAGGCTGTGGCAGCCGGTCGCCGACCTCGTGTCCGCCACGACGGAGACCCTCGTCGTTCGGGGCGAGGGCTCGTCCATGGAGGAGATGGCCGACAGTGTCCTGGCTCAGGCACCGGACTCGTTCTACCTGGCCGGTAACTCCATGGGCGGGTACGTGTCACTCGAGATCGCTCTGCGCGGTACCCCCGCGGTGCTGGGACTCGCGTTGCTCAACTCCTCTGCCGTCGCGGCCGACGACGCCCGTCGGCAGAACTCGCTCGGGTTGATCGACATGGTGCGAGGCGGCGGCTTCGACGAGGCGGTCACGCTGATCTCCACCGCGGTGGGCCGGGGGCGTTCGGACGTGTCTGCGCTCGCGGCCGAGATGGCACGCGACCTCGGACCCGACGTGTTCATCGCGCAGCAGACCGCGGTGATGACCAGGCGCGACCGCCGTGCCGAACTCCCGTTCTTGACGGTGCCGACACTCGTGCTGGCGGGAACCGAGGACGCGATCACGCCGCAGGCATGGGGTGGGGAGATCGCCGCCGCCGTCCCCGGCGCCGAACTGACGGTGTTGGACGGAATCGGCCATCTCTCGACCGTGGAGGCGCCGAGCGCCGTGGCCGTTCGGCTCGGTCGGTGGCTGGACTCTCTGCGAACGTCGGCGAGATCGGCGGGGGCTCGATCGTGAAGGCCTTCGATCACCGGACGCCGGCACAACGCGTGTTGTTCGGCCGCGGCGGCGCCGTCGACAACGTCGCCACGGCACTCGACTCGCTGTCCGCGACCCGAGTGTTCGTGATCGCGGATTCGTTCGCGGCCGACCTGGCGGACGGCATCGCCGCTCGTGTGCCGGTGGTCGCGCGAATCGACGGGGTGACCCAGCACGTTCCCGTCGCGGACGGGAACGCCGCTGTCGCCCGAGCGCGGGACGAGGCGGTCGACGCGATCGTCAGCATCGGCGGAGGGTCCGCCACCGGCCTGGCGAAGTTCGTCGCCCGCGACACCTCGATCCCCGTCATCGCGGTCCCGACCACGTTCGCGGGATCCGAGGCGACCGATGTGTGGGGACAGACGGAGGGCGACCGGAAGACGACGGGGTCGGACCCCCGCGTGCTGCCTGTCGCCGTGGTGTACGACGCGATGCTCTTCGCCTCCCTGCCGCGATCGCTCACGTCGGCGTCCGGACTCAACGCCGTCGCCCACGCCGTGGACGGCTTCTGGGCACCGCGAGCCGATCCCATCAACGTCGCGTGGGGAACCGAGGGCCTGCGGGCACTGGTGACGGGACTGCGTGCCACGATCGCCGACGCCGACGATCTCGACGCGCGTGACTCGATGCTCTACGGCGCGTACCTCGCCGCAGTGGCGTTCGCGTCGGCAGGGAGCGGCCTCCATCACAAGATCTGTCACGTTCTCGGTGGTGCGTTCTCGTTGTCCCATGCGGACACCCACGGCGTCGTCCTGCCCTACGTCGTGGACTTCAACGCCGCGAGCGCCCTCGACGCGGCGCGGCGAGTGTCCGACGCACTGGGGGGAGCGCCTGCCGCGCGTGGTCTGTACGACCTGGGACGCGGTCTCGAGGCGGCCAAGTCCCTGCGTGAGTTGGGCATGCCCGAGAGCGGTATCGACCTCGCAGTGGAGAGGGTGCTCCCGTTGGCGCCGCCGTCGAACCCCCGCCCGGTGACCGGGCCGGACCTGCGAACACTGATCACCGCCGCGTGGGCCGGCGAGCCCGTGACACCGCACGACGAGGAGGAGCGGGGATGACCGACACCAGGAACGATCGGCAGAGTGTGTCGAGCGTGCAGGAGACGCGAGAGCAGGCACTCGTCGACACGGTGCTCGCCTCGTTCGACGGCACGCCCGACGACCGGCTCCGGTCGATCATGCACACCGTCGTCCGGCACGTACACGCCGCGGCGCGCGAGCTCCGCCTGACGGAGCCCGAGTGGGAGTCCATGATCAGCTTTCTCACCCGGACCGGGCAGACGTGTACGGACACCCGGCAGGAGTTCATCCTGCTCTCCGACGTGCTCGGCTTGTCCATGCAGGTGATCGGAATGAACAACCCCCCGGTCGCCGATGCCACGGAGGCCACCGTGTTCGGACCATTCTTCGTGGAGAACGCACCGCACATCGACCAGGGCGCGGACATGGCGTTCGGCGCGGAGGGGGAGCCTTGCTGGGTGACCGGCAGCGTGTCGGACACCGAGGGACACCCGATCGCGGGTGCGCGTATCGAGGTGTGGGAAGCCGACGAGGCCGGCAATTACGACGTCCAGTACGACGACGGCCGGACGGCGGCACGGGCACACCTGTTCGCCGACGAGGACGGCCGGTTCCGCTTCTGGGCGCTCACCCCGACTCCCTATCCCATTCCTCACGACGGGCCGGTGGGAGCCATGCTCACCGCGACGAATCGCTCGCCCATGCGAGCCAGCCACCTGCACTTCATGGTGACCGCCCCCGAGCACCGACGTCTGGTCACGCACATCTTCGTCGTCGGGGACGAGATCGGGTGGAAGGATGCCGTGTTCGGAGTCAAGGAGTCCTTGATCAAGTCCTTCGTCCGGCACACCTCCGAGCCGACTCCCGACGGGCGTGTCGTCCCGTCGTGGAGCGATGTGCGCTTCGACATCGTCCTGGCGCCGGCAGAGCAGTAGGAGCGCAGCGCGTCGACAGGCCGATACCCCCGGTTCCGCCGGTGGTATCGGCCTGTTGCGTCACGTACTAGGCGTCCACCTCGACGTCGGCCGTCGCGAAATGGCCGGAGACGTACTCGAGAAACGCTTTCGCCGCGCTCCCGGTGGGCCCGTGATTCCGCGTGACGGCTCCGTAGAAGCGGAAGGCGTTCGCATCGATGATGGGAATGGTGACCGTCGGACTCTCCTGGCCCGCAGGAGGAACCGGAACGATGGCTATCCCGCTCCCGTGTCGTACCAACGCGCGCAAGGTCGACAGTTCGGTCGCCTCGATGCTGATGATGGGGGTGACTCCCGCGTCGTCGAACAACCGGTCCACCACGTGCCGCAAGCCGTAGCTCGGACCCAGGGTGATCATGGGTCGAGTGGCGATCTCGGCGATGGAAATGAAGTCACGCGCGGCGAATTCGTCGTTCTGGGGCACCTCGAGGCACAGAAGCTCACGACCGAGTGGAACCCAGGCCAAGTCCTCGGCGACAGGGCGGGGTGCGACGAACCCGACGTCGATGCGACCGCTACGGACTGCCTCGACGATCGCATCGGCGGCACCACCTTCGAGCTCGAAGGTCGTCAGCGGCGACGCGACGTGGTACTTGTCCAGCAGAGAAGGGATGAGCCACGATCCGAACGAGTGCAGGAACCCCAGCGACACGACGCCACGTTCGGGATCGACGAGCGTTCTGATGCGCTCCTCACCCTGCGTCAACTCTCTCATGGCGCGGACGGCATGTGCGCGATAGATCTCGCCGTACTTGTTGAGGCGCAGTCGATTCTGGTTGCGGTCGAACAGTTTCACGCCGAGCTGTCGCTCGATGCGGGCCAGCGCCCGGGACAGCGTGGGCTGACTCACGTGAAGCTGAGTGGCCGCGTTGGTGACGTTCTCGGTGCGGGCCAGGACGACGAACCACTCGAGTTCACGGACCTCCATGTTCGACAAACCTTCCGTCAGGTATCTCGCCCGAAGGGAGCCAATGCTTGCGACAGCGATTCCGCAGTCCGCGCGTCGACCGTTCCGATACGCACCATGGCCGGAATGGCGTCGGACACCAAGAGGTGACTCGTCATCCGGTCGTCGAGCGGGATCAGGATAACCCCATCGGCCACTCCGGCAGCACCGATATCGGCAACGAGTCCGGAAAGGCCGGCCGGCGTTCCCACGTAGAGATAGTTGGACCGTGCGTCGCGAGGAGCGAGCGCGAGATCCCGGTACGTCACACGTGCTTCACGAGCAGTCGACGCCAGAACGACCTCCACCTCGAGAAGCACCGGGCCACCGTGACCACCCTGCGCGCGACTGTGCCGGTACGCCGCGGTCGCCATCGAGAGATCGACGGCACGCAGACGTCGTACGGAGGAGCCGTCGGCCGTACCGTCCACGGCGACCACGACGGTGCGGTCCCGGTGGGTCGCGGTGCCGTACATGTCGAACAGGGCCTCGTTCTGTGTGGTCGTCATATGTCGAGTGTTCCAGTGATCACAGTCGACGATGCCGTCGGAAATGCAGTACCGGTCATGCGTGAGCGTCATGGTTGTCGGTGTGGCGGGGCCCCATACTGTCTGTCCCCGTTCAGATGTCGAGAAGAAGGGATGTGCCGTTCGCGCGCGAGACACATACCATCATGCAATCGCCGGCGTCCTGTTCGGCACGCGTGAGGACGCTGTCCCGGTGCTGGGGCGCCCCGGCGAGAACCATGGTTTCGCATGTTCCGCACGTGCCCTGCCTGCAGGACGCGGGCACCACCACACCGGCATCCTCCATAACGTCGATCATGGCGCGATCGGCAGGTACGTGCAGGGACATACCGGAGCGAGCGAGCTGCACGTCGAACGGCAGGACCGGTTCGTCGATTTCACGGGGTGTGAACCGCTCCGTGTGAATCGAACCCTCCGGCCATGTCGATGTCACCGCCTCGACGGCGTCGAGGAGGCGACTCGGACCGCAGCAGTACACGAGGGTGTCCTGTCCGGGCGCGGCGAGCACGGCCTCGACGTCCAGGCGTCCGCCCTCGTCCGCGGCGGCGAGTCGGACTCTCGGATCGGGTTCCAGAACATCCGCATACGCCATCGCACATCGTGTGCGGCCGCAGTAGTCGAGTGTCCAGTCCGCTCCCTGCGCGTCGGCGGCCCTCATCATCGGTAGCAGTGGAGTGATGCCGATCCCGCCCGCGACGAAGACGTACCGCTCGGCTCGTGCGAGAGAGAAGTGGTTGCGCGGTGGCGAGATCTCGAGAATCGAGTTCTTCGCGACGCTGTCATGAAGGTGGAGCGAGCCGCCTCGGCCGTCCGACTCCCGCAGGATCGCGACCCGGTACACCTCGGCGTCGTCCGGGTCCCCGCACAACGAATACTGGCGCACCAGATCGGCCGGGAGATGGATGTCGATGTGGGAGCCCGGTGTCCACGTCGGGAGCGGACCGCGGCCGCCGAGCGTCAACTCGACGACGTCCTGCGCGACCGCGCGTCGATCGAGGACGTCGACCTTGATGGTGTCGGCCGACGCCGTAGTCGCCTCGGGCACCATCCAACTCGGGATGCCTGTGCTCATCGAGCGTCGTCCCGACGAGGGAAGCGAGCGGGCAGCGTGGTGACGTAGGCGTAGTCACCACCGGCGAACAGGTATTCGGAAGACCGGGTGTCCAACTCGAGGTCGGGTACTCGACGGAGCAGTTCCTCCAGACACACACGGAGTTCCATCCTGGCCAACGGGGCGCCCGGGCAGGTGTGCAGGCCGGACCCGAACGTCAGGTGCCGGTTCCGTCCGCGGTCGAGTCGGAACTCGGACGGGCACTCGAACATCGACGGATCCCGGTTCGCCGCAGCCCACCCCAGGTAGACGTCGTCGCCCGCCGCGATGTCGACACCGGCTACCGAGGAGTCGACAGTCGCCCGACGGAAGAACCCGAAGAACGGGGGCCGGAGCCGCAAGGCTTCCTCCACCGCGATCGGCACGAGGCTCGGATCCGCGAGGAGCTGCGCCCGCACGTCGGGCCGACCGAAGACCTCGAGAACGAGGCTGCTGATGCCCGACGTGGTCGTGTGGTGACCCGCACCGAGGAAGCCGGTCAGCACGGCGATGTACCCCTCGTCGTCGACGAGTTCTCCGTCCACCTTCGCTGTCGTCAGGTAGGTCAGGAAGTCGTCTCGGGGAGCTTCCTTGCGCTTACCGATCTCGGTCAGCGAGATCTCCGCGAATCGCTGGAGCTTCGCCGGGAACTCGGCGGGGTCACCCAGCGCGCCGAGCATCGCGACCGCACGGTCTCGTACCTCGGGAACCAACTCGTCGTCGATTCCCATCAACCGGCAGATGGCCTCTGCCGGCACCATCTCGGAGAGCCCTGTCACGAGATCTCCACCGTCCTCGGCCACGAGTGCGTCGATGTGTCGGTTCACGTCACGACGAACGAGTGGCTCCATGACCTTGACGACGTGCGGAGTCACCGCCTGATCGAACAGAGCGCGCCAGTCACCGTGTCGAGGCGGATCCATCTCCAACGCGGCGAGGGACTCCCGCGGGAGAATGGGCCGCAGGACCTGGGGCTCCGAGGAGAATCGGCGGTGGTCGGCCGCTGTCGCCCGCACCGTGGCGTGATCGAGCATCAGATGGAAGCCTCCGTGCTCTTCGCTGTGTGCGACGGGGCAGCGCGCTCGCGCGTCGTCGTACACCTTCAGCGCATGGTCCGGTGTCGTGGTGTGAGCGCTTAGGTGACGGACGTCGTTCTCCGACGGCGCAGGCGTGGTGGTCATGCGTTCCCCTCGAGTGAAATCTCTCCCAGCTATCACCGGAAAAGTGTGATCTGCGCTACATATGTCATCATCGGGCCGGGCTGGGGTCCACCACCGGCAATGTTCTGGTCGCTATGCACTGCACGCATCGACGAGGGTGCGAGTCGTGCGCTGCTGCTTCGTCACACTGACGAAGCAGCGTTGCTTCATCGCGCTGTCCTCGGAGACCCGAGTGCTTACGCAGGGGAACGCTTGCGCGACATGACGGAACGAATGAGTTCGACAACGGCCACGATTGCGGCTGTGGAGTCGCCGCTGCGCTGGACCAACGACAGTTGAACGGTCTCATCGACGGCCAGAGGTCTGTAGACCACTCCGTCGAGGCCGAGGTGTCGCACGGCTTCCGGCGCCAGAGCGACTCCGAGTCCTGCGGCGACGGAGACGACCTGAGTGGCCGTTTCGCTGACTTCCACTGTGTGAGGCACGAATCCGGCGCGTGCGCAGGCTGCCATCACACGGTGGTGCATGGTCGAGCGTGACTGGGACGGGTGGGTCAGGAACGTGTCGTCGGCGAGATCGGCGAGGCTCACCTCGGGTTCCTTCGCATGGGGAGACGATGCAGGAAGAACGGCCACCAGCTTCTCCGTCCGCAGTACTTCCAGCTCGACAGCGGGGGCGGGGCGATCGGTGAGTCCCGGACGTATCAGCACGAGGTCGTATGCACCCGTGCCGAGTCCGTCGAGCAATTGTGGTGTGAGCAGTTCCCCGCGCAGCTGCAGGTCGATGTCGGGGAGGTCCTCGCGGACGCGGTGCGCCAGCAGGGGGAGGACGTCGTAGGTGGCGGTCCCGACGAATCCGACGGACACCCGGCCGGTGAACCCGTTGGCGAACGCGCGCATGTCGGAGACCGCGTGGTCCACCGACGAGACGATGCGCTGCGCGTGTTCGGTGAACCGCCGGCCGGCCTCGGTGATCTCGACTCGCCGTGTCGAGCGGTCGAACAGGCGCACTCCCAACTCGGTTTCGAGACCGATGATTTTCTGGGACAACGCCGGCTGGGCTATCTGACTGCGCGCGGCGGCCCGGCCGAAGTGCCGCTCCTCGGCGAGGGTGAGGAACAGTCTCAGAACTCGTGAGTCCACCACCGCAGCATATATCGGTTCAGGCACTCAATCGATCGTGATCAGGTCTTGGACACGATCAGTACGGCGTCCTACGGTGAACCCATGACCACGTCGTCCTTCGTCTACTCCGCCGTCCGGACACCGTTCGGGCGCTTCGGAGGCTCGCTCTCCGGCCATCGCCCCGACGACCTCGCCGCCACCGCCCTGAAAGCCGTGATGGCGAAAGTCCCGTCTCTGCACACGGAGTCGATCGACGACGTCGTGTTCGGGTGCGCCAATCAGGCCGGCGAGGACAACAGGAACGTCGGTCGTATGGCCACGCTCCTGGCCGGGCTGCCGACCAGCGTGCCGGCCACCACGGTCAACAGGCTGTGTGGCTCGTCCCTGGACGCCGCGATCATCGGTTCCCGCGCCATCGACGCGGGCGATGCGGACATCGTCGTCGTCGGTGGCGTCGAGTCGATGACGCGCGCTCCCTGGGTCATGCCGAAGCCCTCGCGGGCGTTCCCCGCCCGCGACGTCACCGCGGTCTCGACCACTCTGGGGTGGCGGCTTATGAACGAGCGCATGCCCGCGGAGTGGACGATCTCGCTCGGCGAGTGCAACGAGCAGCTCGCCGACCGGTTCGGGATCTCGCGGAAGCGCCAGGATAAGTTCGCCGCCCGCTCCCACCGCCTGGCCCGTCAGGGTTGGGAGTCGGGCTTCTACGACGACATCGTGGTGCCTCTCGAGGGACTGGCCCGCGACGAGAGCATCCGCGACGATTCCACCGCCGACTCACTTGCAGGGCTGAAGCCTGCGTTCCGTGCCGACGGGACGATCACCGCCGGCAACGCGTCACCTCTCAACGACGGTGCGTCGGCGTTGCTCCTCGGTTCCGAGCACGCCGATCTGGGAGAACCCCTGGTGCGCATAGCCGGACGAGCGGCCCACGCCTGCGACCCGCAGGACTTCGGGTACGCCCCGGTTGCTGCGGCCGGCCGCGCCCTCGCCCGCGCCGGCATCGGATGGTCCGACGTGTCCGCGGTGGAACTCAACGAAGCCTTCGCGGTGCAGTCGATCGCGTGCGTCGACGCCTGGCTCGCTGACGGACTCACCGACCCGGAGATCGTCAACGCCAAGGGTGGAGCGATCGCCATCGGCCACCCGCTCGGCGCTTCCGGGGCACGCATTCTCGGCACGCTCGCTCACCGGTTGGTCGAGTCCCGTGAACGGTGGGGTGTCGCGGCCATCTGCATCGGCGTCGGCCAAGCCTTGGCTGTCGTCGTCGAGAACGTCCGGGAGGTTCACTGATGGTGCAGATCTGCGACTCCGCGTTGGACGCCGTCAGCGAGATCGCCGACGGAAGCACTGTGCTGGTAGGCGGTTTCGGTATGGCGGGGATGCCGGTCCGGTTGATCGACGCCCTCATCGAGCAAGGCGCCACGGACCTGACCGTAGTGTCGAACAATGCGGGTAACGGGGACACCGGCCTCGCGGCACTGCTGGCTGCCGGGCGCGTGCGGAAGGTGATCTGCTCGTTTCCGCGGCAGTCCGACTCGTGGGTGTTCGACGGTCTCTATCGTGCGGGCGCCATCACCCTGGAGGTCGTTCCCCAGGGGACATTGGCCGAGCGTCTTCGCGCCGCGGGCGCCGGCATCGGAGCCTTCTACTGCCCCACCGCCGTCGAAACTCCGCTCGCCGACGGCAAGGAACAGCGCGAGATCGACGGTCGGCAGTACATCCTGGAGTATCCGTTGGCAGGTGACGTGGCTCTTATCGGTGCGTACCGGTCCGATGGCATGGGCAACCTGGTCTACCGCAAGACCGCCCGAAACTTCGGTCCGGTGATGGCGACCGCAGCGCGGACCACTATCGCCCAGGTGAGCGAGATCGTCCCTACCGGTGACCTCGATCCCGAGAACGTCGTCACTCCCAGTATCTACATCGACAAGGTGGTCGCCGTATGACCGGTCCGCTCTCGACCTCCGCGATGGCCGCTCTGGTCGCCGCCGACATCGCACCCGGCTCGTTCGTCAACCTCGGAATCGGTCTGCCCACGTCCGTCGCCGATCACCTCGCCGGCGACTCGGGGGTGGTCCTGCACACCGAGAACGGGATGCTCAACATGGGCCCGGCGGCCACCGGCGACGACATCGACCCGGACCTCACCAACGCCGGCAAAGCGCCCGTCACCGAGCTCCCCGGCTCGGCGTACTTTCATCACGCCGATTCCTTCGCCATGATGCGCGGCGGGCACCTCGACGTGTGTGTGCTCGGTGCGTTCCAGGTGTCGGTGACCGGTGACCTCGCCAATTGGCACACCGGTGCGCCGGACGCCATCCCCGCGGTCGGTGGGGCGATGGATCTTGCGATCGGCGCCAAGCAGGTGTTCGTGATGATGTCCCTTTTTGCGAAGGACGGAACCTCGAAACTCGTCGAGCGGTGCAGCTACCCGCTGACCGGAGTCGGATGCGTCTCGCGCATCTACACCGACCTCGCTGTCTTCGACGTCGGTGCGTCCGGAGTGACTGTGCGCGAGACGTTTGGAATCACGAGTGACGAGTTGTCGCAACGTGTGGGTCTGGCACTGCGGCGTACGTGAGGGCGAGTCGAGCGCGGGTGCAGTTCGCGGCGGGCGCCGGGCACTCAGGTTCCTTCGGAAGGGCCCATCGCAAGCCTGCGACGACCGGTGCCGACGAACTATCGACTCCACGCACACCGACATTCGCGACGGCCGAGCATCTGTGGCGTCGAGTGCGTTCTGGTGTTTGCAGTGTCTTCAATTGCCGCTTGACGAGATAGCATGTGTCACAGTCAGATTAGAACTGACGCCGTGCCCAACGGAAGGTCTCGGTGTCACGAGAGTGTCACAAGTCGGGACGGACGGGGGTGGACCGCGGCGGACGCCGATGGACGAACGTGCAGTTCAGGGCGCATTTCGTGAGTCCAGGTGAATCCACCTGATCCGGTCGTCGAAGCCTTGTAAGCGAAAGGTCGTCAGTTCAATCCTGACAGGAGGCTCTCGAATGCCCTGACCAGTAGGAATGCTTCGATTCCTCGACGCCGGCTCTGCTGTGGCGGATGCCACCGCCGTCATCACCGACTTCGGCTTCACAGCAGCGGAGGCGGGCGTACTGATGCCACTGGCGATAAGTGGCTACTGCACCGAGCATCTGCCGACCTGAGCCGCGCCACGCTTCGACCGACCCGACACGGCCCTCGTGAACGCGGTCGAGCGCACGGCGCGACGCCGCCGGCGCACAACCTGCTCGTCACGTCCACTGATGCACCGAGCTCACAGGGTCACAGCACTGACTGCGGCGCCGGTCCAACTCCCGGCGTACCCGCGTTCGACACCGACATGACCTCGTCCGACGGGGCATTGCGCGCCACCGCTGATCGCCTGTCTCGCTGCAGTCGCTCGTACAGTTCGACGAGCAACTCCGAGGACATCTCTGCATAGTTCATGTGACCGCCGCACCTCTATCGAGAGGGCGACTGTCGATCGGTCGTGCAGTACTCCCGAGTACTCGCCCGGGATGCCGCCACGGCGGGCGGGTGCGGGTCGAATCTGCGCCGCAGCGCGCACGTCGTCGCCGGAGTGAGGTCCTCATTCACGTGTGGTGAATCCGGTGGCGTACCCGGCCTGTGTCACTGCCGTCTTCCGGCTGATCGTCGATACTGCGTGCGGACGTGTGACACTGTGTCGGTTCGAGGCGTGAAAACCGCGCGGCAGGTTCGCAAGTCCGGGGAGGAGATTTCTGTGCCCTGGGATTCGCACGACGAGGCGAAACCGTCGTACGTCATCGTGGTCGGCGGCTCGGCAGGCGGACTGGACGCGCTCACCGCGATGCTCGGCGCGGTCGAGGTGGGCCTGGGTTGGTGTGTCGTCGTCGCGCAACACTCGGCACCGACAGGCACGAGCGAGCTCGCCCACCTTCTGGACCGCGCGAGCGCACTGCACGTGGTCGAGGCGGCCGACGGTGACGACCTGCGCCCGGACACCGTGTTCGTCGCCCCACCGGGTCACGACATCGCGGTCCGCGAACGAAGCATCTCGATCGTCGTCCCCGATCTGAACACGCGTCCCTGGCCGAGCATCGACCGCTTGTTCGTGTCCGCGGCGCAGGCGTTCGAGGATCGATCGGTGGCGGTCGTGTTGTCCGGCACGGGGAGCGATGGAGCGTCGGGGGTCGAGGCCATCGAGTCGGCGGGTGGCGTCGTGGCGGTGCAGGAGCGGGCGAGCGCCGCGTTCGACTCGATGCCGTCGGCGTCGTTCGCCACCGGGTCGGTGGACATCGAGGAAGCAGCTGCGGACATCCCGGGCGCGCTCGAACGGTTTCTCCGCGGCACTCCGCCCGACTCCCCGCCGTCCGAGGTCATCGGCACGGGCGTGGTCGACGACGTCGTGGCCGCGTTGTACGAGCAGAGTGGCCTCGATTTCTCGGGTTACAAGACCTCGACGCTGCAACGGCAGATCACCCGCCGCCAGCGCTTGTCGGCCATTGCCGAGATCGCGCTCTATCTCCAGCATCTCCGGCAGTCGCCGACCGAGGCCTCGGCGCTGGCCCGCGCCCTGCTGGTCACGGTCACCGCGTTCTTCCGAGACCAGGGCGTGTGGGACGGGCTGCGCGAGCATCTGGACGCGGTCGTCTCCGCGTCGGAGGGTGGTCAGGTCCGGATGTGGGTACCTGGATGCGCCACCGGACAAGAGGCGTACACCCTCGCCGTACTCGTCGCGGAAGCCCTGGCCGTACCGGATGTCGAACTGCCGCAACGGTTGAAGATCTTCGCCACCGATCTGGACGAGCGCGCACTGACGATCGCTCGGGTCGGGCGATACCCGATCGGCGAGCGGAATGCGTTGCCGGAGTATGCACGAGTGCGATGGACCCGTGATCTCGAGGGGGAGTTCGAGATCTCCCCAGTCTTACGGGAGTGCATTGTCTTCGCTCGACACAACGTGGCTTTCGATCCCCCGTTTCCCGATCTGAACATGATCTCGTTGCGCAACACGTTGATCTACTTTCAACCCCGGTTGCAGGAGCGGGCTCTGCAGCTGTGTCAGTTCGCTCTCAATCCCGGGGGACTGCTGCTGCTCGGGCAGAGTGAACGCGTACCGCGCACCGACGACGCCTTCGTCTCCGTCGACGCCGAGCGCAGACTGTATCGGCGACGGCAGAGTCCACGTGCCCTCGGCCTGCCGCTGAGCGGCATCGGGCACCCGGCCCGCGGGGCGAAGGTCGTCGATCGTGGAGACGTCTCACCGCGCTCGACAGCCGTCGGCGACCACTTCTACAGCGACATCGTCAAGGCGGTGGCGCCGTCGGCGCTGATCGTCGACGACCGAGCGGTACTCGTGGAGGTCATCGGCGACGTCACACCGTGGGTCGCCGTGAGCGAGGGGGTCCACAGCGGGCACGTCGTCGATCTGGTGAAGGACGACTACCGCGCGGCGGTGCGCGCGATGCTCAGTCAGCTCCGTTTCAGTGCGCCGCGCACGGTGACTCGGTCGATACGCAGCGACCGGGAGTCCGTTCGGATCTCGGTCACTCGCATCGACACCGCTGAAGGGAGGTCCGGTGCGGGCGCGATAATCGCCTTCCAGGCCGAGGCCGAGGCCGATTCGCGGCCCGAGAACACACCCGATGCCGACGTCGATGCGCCACCGGTGGAGGTGCGCGTCGAGCTCGACACCGTGTACGACGCGCTGCAGGCGACTGTGGAGGACCTCAGCGCATCCAACGAGGAACTGCAGGCCCTCAACGAGGAGTTGCAAGCCTCCTCCGAGGAACTGCAGGCATCATCGGAGGAGGTTCAGGCCTCGAACGAGGAACTCGAGGCGACCAACGAGGAACTCGTCACCCTCAATCAGGAACTCGCTGTCCGCGGCGCGGAACTGACCCGCGCGAACACCGACCTGGAGAATATTCAGAGCTCTCTGACGAACGGGCTCGTGCTGCTCGACCGGGATCTCCGCGTCACCCGGTACACCGCCCTGGCGGTGCGCTTGTTCTCTCTGATCCCCTCGGACGTGGGGCGCGAGCTGTCCGCGATACCGACCACCATCGCGATGCCCGGTCTGACCGACCTGCTCCTGCAGACTCTGGCGGGGGACTCGAAGATTCTCGAGTCGGGCGGCGACGGACGGGATCTACTGGTCCAGACCCAGCCGTACCGTGGGGACCACGAGGAGATTCTCGGCGTGATCGTCGTGGTCATCGACGTCACCGACATCACCGCCGAGCGCCGCGCCCGCGAACGCGCGCTGGCCAACCTCCAAGTCATTACCGACTCGGTCCGCGAGACGGTGTGGCAACGGGACTCGTCCGGGGCGTTGACGTTGCTCACCCGCCGGGTCGAGGAGATGTACGGGCTCGATCGGGCCAGGGTCCTCGCCGACCCGTCGCTGTTGCTGATCGCCGTGCACCCCGCCGATCGCGACCGTGTGGCCGCCGTGTCCGCGTCCGCGTCCCCTGACTGGCAGCTTCGCTACCGCATCGTTCGCCCGGACGGCACCGTCCGATGGATCGACGAATCGGCCGCTCGAATACAACCACCGGACGGATCGCCTCCGCTGCGCGTGGGGACCGCACTCGACGTCACCGAACAGCACGAACTCACCGAACAACTCGAGCGCCGCACCGAACTCGTGTCCGCCATGTTCGACTCGAGCTCGCTCGGACTACTCCTCGTCGACAGCGACGGGCGAATCGAGCGGAGCAGCCCCGCGATCGAGGCGATGACCGGACATCCAGCAGACGCGCTGACCGGCCGCATGGTACTCAGCGTCCTTCCGCCGGACGACCGTGCGCTCGACGACGACGACACACAGAGCCGCCGGGTACTGCACGCGGACGGGCACAGCACACCGGCGACGATCGAGATCCTCCGGAAGGCCGGCAACGGCCGCACCGTGGTGGTCGTTCACGACAGTTCCCGGCTACGCCATCTGAGTGCAGAGTTGGCCGCACGCGAGCAGTTCGACCACCAGACCGGGCTGCTCAACCGAGCGTTCTTCCGGGCGCAGGCCATGGAGATGGTCACGGCGGAGGGTGCTGCGTCCGCTGTGCTGTGGATCGACCTCGACGGATTCAAGGAGGTCAACGACCGACTCGGCCACCGGAACGGTGACCTCGTTCTCGGTGTCATCGCGACCAGACTCCAGCGCGCCGCGCGCACCGATCAGCTCGTCGGCAGATTCGGTGGCGACGAGTTCGCGATGCTCGTGACCGGGGCCGACGACCTCGACACGCTGGACGGCCTCGTCCATCGAGTGCTCGCTGCCGTTCGTGAACCTGTCGTCATCGACGACGTCACCGCATTCGTCTCCGCCTCGATCGGAGTCGCCGTGCAGCCGGTCGACGGGACCACCGTCGACGACCTGCTCCACAACGCCGACGTCGCGATGTACTCGGCGAAACAGAACGGTCGAGATCGGGCGGTCTACTTCACGGCCGAGATGGACCACGACGCCGATGTCAGAGCGACCATCCGCCACCAGCTCGCATCCGCGGTCAGAGCGCACGAATTCGAACTGCACTATCAACCCATCCGGTCCATCTCCACGGGTGCGACAGTGATGGTCGAGGCCCTCATGCGGTGGCGGCGAGACGGTGAACTGGTCACCGCGAGCGAGTTCATCACCCTTGCGACCGAGACCGGTCAACTGCGCGCCCTCGGGCACCTCGCCCTCGACTGTCTCATCGACGACGTCGCGGCCCTGTACCGGCAATTCGGTGTCGACCACCCGCGAGTCGCGTTGAATCTCTCCGTCACCGAGCTCCGAGAACGCGCGCTGATGGACAGGCTGCTGTCCTGGCACCCGGACGCCGGCTTCGACAGGATCGTCATCGAGGTCACCGAGCACGTGACCCTGATACCCGGTGATCGCGCTTTCGGTGCGCTGACGTTGCTGCAGAGACTCGGAGCGACGATCAGCATCGACGACTTCGGTACCGGGTACTCGAACCTGGAGCTGCTCGGGCGACTGAGACCAGGAATCATCAAGATCGACCGCACCCTCACCGAACGTGCCGCCGAAGACGTTCGCGGCGAGCGGATCCTCGACGCAGCCGTGCGGCTCGCCCATGCACTCGAGGCCACCGCGGTCATCGAGGGCGTTGGTGATGCGAGGCTGTCCGCCGTCGCCGCCGCGACCGGTGCCGAGCTGGCGCAGGGGTACTACCACGGTCACCCCATGCCCTTGCTGGACCTGATCGAGACGATCCGTGACGGCGGATGAAAGATCGCATACAGCAGTCGCTTTCGGTCCAGCCGCATGTAGCACCAGCGAGGCGTCAGCCGGCCGTGTGACACCGGGGACTCAGAGGTCGTCGAGTGCTACTCAGGTGGGTTCTGGGCGCCCGACCGCGTGCTGCCGCATCCACCGCGGCGTTACCGGTGGTCGGCGACATCCTCTATTTGCACGTCACCGAGTCGAGCCAATGGGCGAAGCGTGATGCGCAGAAGTACGGCTCGGCTTTCGGACGGAACGTATCCGGCACCCGCGTGACGTACGTGTCGGGTCCCGTGGAGGTTGCGGCGGTGAACGACGAGACGATCTGGGCACAGTCGAAGGTACTGCCGATACCACCCGCGCGGGACCGGCCGATCGTGTGATCGTCCCCGCGTCAGCCCATCGACTCGGCGGATGCCGGGCCCCACGACGCCAACATCGGAAGTGCCCGAGCAGTAGACGACTCGGGCTCGACGGTGTAGATGATCAAGCGTTGCTCCGGATCGAGGGGCGACACAAGAGATTCGATGCCGAACGAGAGACGGCCGACCACGGGATGAGCGATCTTCTTGTCGACGGACGTGCGATCCGCTACGCCGTGATCATTCCACCACCGGGCGAAGTCTCCACTTGCCAGACGTAATTCGTCGACCAGAACCGTCAATCGGGCGTCCGCGACGTGGCGTCCGACCTCGTAACGCATCGCACCCACCGCGGCCGACGCGTAATCGGACCAGTTGACGATTCGTTCCCTCGCACGCTGATCCAAGAAGAGCCAGCGCACCAACACGGCGCCCGCGTCTATCTCTGCCCCCAGGACTGCCCGCGCCAGCGTGTTGCACGCCAGGATCTCCGAGCGGCGCCCGAGGACGAGCGCAGGAACGTGGTCCATGATGGTCAGCACCCGGAGAAGACCAGGATCGGGACGCTGCGCAGACTCCCACGCACTCGAGCGTTTCCGGCGAAGCGGAGCGGCGAGATTCCGGAGGTGTGCGTCCTCGATCTCGTCGAGGCGCAAGGCCCGGCTCAAGGCGTCGACGATGTCGTCGGTGACCGTGTGCTGGCGACCCTGCTCCAACCGGCTGTAGTGGTCGGGGCTCAGTCCCGCGAGCACCGCGAGCTCCTCCTTGCGCAGGCCCGGAACGCGCCGCGGACCGGGAAACGGCGCAATCCCCGCTGTTGCCGGCGTGAGTGCGTCACGTCGGGACCGGAGGAACGCTCCGAGTGCGGATCTGTCTGCTGGCACCCTGCCGAGACTACGGAGACATCCCGGACACTGCCTGGTCACGGCGTGACCAGGCAGTGCTCGCCCTGGTGCGTCACGTGATCGCACTGTGGACTGGCCGTCATGAGCAACCCATCGAATCTGTCCGACCGCACCGCCGTCGTCACCGGCTCGACGAGCGGAATAGGCGCCGCTACCGCCCGCGAACTCGCGGCCCGTGGCGCTCGCGTCGTGATCACCGGGCGCGACGCCGAACGTGGTGCGCATCTGGTCGCCGAGATCGAAGGCGCCGGCGGATCCGCCGCGTTCGTGAACGGCGATCTCGCCGCGTCACCTGCCGACCTGCGTGCGCTGGCCGCCGCGTGGACCACCGCTCTCGACGGGCGGGTCGACATCCTGGTGCACAACGCGGCACTCTGCCCCGCCGTCGACACCGTGTCCCTCACCGACGCCGATCTGGCAGCGACACTTGCCGTCAACGTCCGGGCACCGCATGTTCTCACCGCAGCCCTGGCGCCGGCAATGGCCGAACGAGGCACCGGCGCGATCGTGGTCATCGGGTCGTGGATGGCCACGGTGGGCCATGCATTCGTCGGCCTGTATTCCGCCACGAAAGCGGCCGAAGCGCAGCTCGCTCGAAGCTGGGCCGCCGAGTTCGGACCGCAAGGGGTGCGAGTGAACACTGTTGCGCCGGGCGCCACGCGCACTCCGATCAACGACTCGAGTAGCGACGTCATCAGTCAGATGACGGCCGGCATTCCGGCCCAACGTCCGGGTAGGCCGGAAGAGATCGCGTCGGCCATCGCGTGGATGGTCTCGGATGAGGCGGCTTACCTGCACGGGGCGACGATTCCGGTGGACGGTGGCATCACCGCAACCCGTTAGGCGGCGGTGGCTGAGGTTCTCGTGGAGTGCACCTTTGCAGTTCGCCGAGTGACCCGCCGCGCACGGCTACTGTCGGACCGGTGACCTCGACGTGGACGACCGCAGACATCCCGGATCAGACGGGGCGGCGTTTCGTCGTGACCGGCGCCAACAGTGGCTTGGGTGCGGCCACGGCCCGAGCCCTGGGTGCTCGTGGGGCGGAGGTGGTACTCGCGTGTCGCAATACCGACAGGGGAGAGGATGTCGCCCGCGAGATCGGGCCGACTGCGACCGTTCGCGAGCTCGATCTCGCCGATCTGGCCTCCGTGAGACGCTTCGCCGACGCAACCGAGCCCTTCGACGTCCTGATCAACAACGCCGGTGTGATGGCGCTGCCGCAGAAGAAGACGGCCGACGGTTTCGAGATGCAGTTCGGGACCAATCACCTCGGCCATTTCGCGTTGACCGGACTGCTCGTCGACCGCATCTCCGACCGGATAGTCACGCTCTCCAGTCTCGCGCACACGAGCGGACACATCTCGATCGACGACCCCAACTTCGAGCACCGCCGCTACAGTCGCTGGGCTGCCTACGGCCAGTCCAAGTTGGCGAATCTGTTGTTCGCGTACAAGCTTCAGCGGCGCCTGTCGGAAGCGCGCTCCTCGGTCGTCTCCGTCGCGGCGCATCCCGGTATCTCGTCCACGAACCTGGCGTCCCATACCGAATCCGCCCTGGACAAGATTTTCTCGTTGGGAGCGGGCGTCATCGGTCAGAGCTCGAACATGGGAGCATTGCCGCAGCTGTACGCGGCGACGGTCGCCGGCGTCGAGGGAGGCTCGTACATCGGACCCGACGGGTTCCGGGAGATGCGTGGACATCCGACAGTCGTCTCGTCCAGTAAACGTTCGCGCGACTTGAAGCTCGCGACCGCCCTGTGGAATCTGTCCGAGCAGCTGACCGGGGTGAGCTACACGAGCCTGCGCCGGGACCCGCCCATTGCCTGAGGGTTCCACTGCCTGGGGGAGCACGCTGCCGAGATGCTGTTCACAGGCAGTCGCGTCACAGCGGAGACCGGCTTCCCGTCGGACTGTCCACGGGCGCCCGGTCACCTGTGACAACTGCCGACATGCCGCTCGATGTGACGAGTTGTCACAACGTGTTCGTCACTCGTTCGATGGACTCGGGTGGTCAGGGGTGGACTGTGCGCATGAATATCCACGACGGTCGGTGGACCTCCGGAGACTTCCGTGGACGGACACCGCTCGCGTCACGTCGACGTCGGAGGCGTGGAGCGTGCTGACTGCGCCCCGCACAGTCCACCGCTCGCCTCGGGAATCCCGCCTCTTCACTCCTTCTGCATGTTGTCGTGTCGCTGGCGTTGTCTGGTTCCGTAGGCGGCTTCCTTGACTGCGTCGTCGTCTTCGAGGCCGGATCCGAGGGCGCCGCCGATGGTGGCGATCGAGGCGAGGAGCCAGCTGAGTTCGAGGTAGTCGGCGACGGTCGCGCTGTGCCCGAGGGTGGAGGACAGGACGTGCGCTCGGAGGGAGAGCCAGGCGGTGAAGAGCAGCAGACCGAACAGGGCGATGTGGAGGACGACGACGCCGATGGTCAGGGTGATGACGGTCGCAGTGTTGTAGAGCCTCGAGCGTTCGCGGTTCTGGTCGGATTCGGGCCGTTCCCACAGTTCGTGGTCGATGACGAGCCAGAGGATGAGCGCCACCGTCGACAGGATCGTCGCCGCACAGAGGCGCCATCCGCCCATGGTGTCGGCGAACGACCAGATGGTGCTGGTGGACAACGCGAATGCGCCGGTGGCGAAGGCGCCGACGAGCACCTTGGACAGGCCGGTGACCAGCCGCCAGGGCCGGTTGGCTCGCACCATTCCCGAGAGCAGCCGGAGCCTGCGCAGTCCCTTCGGTGCGAGGTACCGGGTGCCGGTCTCGTGCTGTTCGGAGGGGAATCGTCTCGTGCCGCTCGTCGGTGCGAGTTCGGGTTCGCCGAGGATGCGTGCGAGGGCGAGTTCGACGATGGTGGTGACGCGTCGAGCGAGGTCGATGGCGCCGACGGCGGCGATGGAGATCAGCGCGAACGCGTGATCGGCGCTGACCTCGCCGATCACGGGGACGGTGTTGTCGCGGCGGGGGAGGTCGGTGAGGTAGACGACGATGTCCTCGTGGTCGGAGTCGGTGTCGACGGTGTCGATCACGTCGTCGAGCGAGGCGTGTTCGTCGGATACGAGGGGTTGTCGGCGCACGGTGGTGGTCCATCGGCGGGGCGGTGATCCTCGTTCGGTGAGGCGTTGGGGTAGGTGGTCTGCGAGGTACTCGGCGAGATCGGCGGGTTTGCCGGGGTCGGCGATGAGCAGTACCGATACGCCGTCTCCCGGTGGACGGGTGGGTCCTTCTCGGTGTGGGTCGTGGTCTGTCATCGCCCGGTGCTACCCGGTCGATCGACCGATAAATGTGACGACTGGCCGTCCGTGGTGGCTTTTCGCCAAGGCCGAGGTGCACGTGCAAATATCGAGCGGGCGGAGAACGCCGACACGGTCGACCTTGGGTGAGAACGCAGATTTCCGGCGCCGGGGATCTCGGAGCGCCCGAGGTGACACTGCGCGTCACACTTGTCGTTCGCGATGCGATCCTGTGGTCGAGGGCTGACCGATCGCGAGATGCGCGGCGTGCAGTGCCGCCATCACCACCGTTTCGTGCGGGCCGACCGAGGGGATGCTCGGGAACATCGACGAGTCCATCACGTGGAGGCCGTCGATTCCGTGCACGGCGCAGTGGTCGTCGACCACGGAGAGCGGATCGGTGCCCATGCGGGCACTGCAGCACATGTGCGCCGACGTTCCGAGCCTGTCCACCAAGCGCTCCGCGCGAGCACTCTCGACCACGCCGAACGACGACGCGAGCGTTCGAGCCAGAGCGACGCCGGCCTGCAGTCCGGCTCTGTCTCGTGGTGAAGTGAGGTAGCGGTATTCGATTCGCGGCGCGGCGAATGGGTCGGCCGACACCGGCGAGATGCGTCCGCGCGAGTCGGGTCGCATGACAGCAACACCCAGCACCGGATTCATCGGCGGCAGCCCGGATATCAACTGGTCGAAAGATGCTGTGTAAGGGCGGATCTCCACATCGCCGACGTGCAGGACGACGTCGAGAGCGCGGGTTCGCCCGCCGGACGGAGGTCGAAGCGGAACGTACGGCACCGTCACCTCCGGGTGATCACGAAACCCCACTCCCACGCCGGGCAGCGCATGGTGCACGTCCACGCCCACGTTCCGGAGCACTGCGGGGTCGCCGATGCCTGAATGCATCAGAAGCAGTGGTGTTCTCACCGCACCCGCGGTCAGGATGATCGTGTCCGCCCGGAGGACGAAGTGCCCGTCGTCGTCGGTGCCCGTGACGCCGACCGCGCGTGTCCCCTCGAGAAGTACCCGCGCGACACGGGTGCGCGGTCGCACGTCGACGAGATGGCGTACTGGCGCCAGATACGCGTGTGCCGTGGTGACGCGGTAGCCGTCCCGAACATTCGAGGGCACGGCCATCCACGCATCGGTGCCTTTCTCGGCTCGGCTGACACACGAGAACCCGGCTGACGAGCATGCTCGGGCGAAGGCTCGGCCGATCTCCGAGTCGATACTCGCCGTGGGCACCATGTGCCGCTCGACGTCGTCGTAACGGCGCCGGACCATGGGCCAGGACCATGTCGTCCGCGGCCAGGCGTCGAAGTCGGCAGAGGGGGCGCGGACAAAGTACGCACCGTTGACGGCGCCGCTTCCCCCGAGGACTCTGCCTCTGGCCATGAATCCTGTCCGACCGGCGGAGAGCTCGACCTCGAACGTGTCCACCCGCTCCGATTCGGGCCCGATAGGCAGCTGCGTCGCAGAGCGCAGATCCTCGGCGTCGATGTCGGACTTCCCGGCTTCGAGAAGTGCGACGGTGGCCCCCGCCGCAGCGATTGTCGCTGCGACAACGCATCCCGCACTACCGCCCCCGACGACGACGACGTCGAACGAGTCACCGGTGGTCACAGTCGGCCGTGCGTGTCGGGAGCCCACGATCGAACGGCTGCGGCGAGGGAGTCCCGCATCGATGCCACGAGCGAAGCGCCCTCGGCGGCGCTCGCACCCCGAGGGTCGCCCAGAACACCGTTGCTGGTGATCGCGCTCATCCCCAGGGTGCGTAGGCGCGGAAGCAACGAGGCGATCGGGGCGGTGATTCCCACCTCCACAGCAGACTCGTCGACCAGGTTCGGTGCGAGATGCATCATGAGGGACGTTTCCGTACGACCGGCGTGGGCATCGCCGCCGGCGACCGCGCAGGGAAACCATGCGACATCTCGGCCCTCGTATCGCAGGAGACCGACCGCGGAGACGAGGGACGACAGGTTGCCACCGTGGCCATTGACGAACACCACTCGATCGGCCCATCGGCAGATGGATCGGCCGTACTCGACGAGGACAGCGGTCAGTGCTTCGACTCCGAGAGAGACCGTGCCGGCGTAGCCCTCATGTTCGCCGCTGGCCCCATAGGCCAGGGCAGGGGCGAGAAAGGCGTCATCGAGAGACCCCGCGACTGCTGCGGCGACGCGGGTGTCGGTGTCCAAGGGGAGATGCGGGCCGTGTTGCTCCAGCGACCCCACCGGCACCGCCACCAACCGAGCCCCGACTGTCTCGCGCGAGCGCATCGCTCCCAGGTTCGAGGACTGAGCGGGCCTCGACGACGACACGCTGAACCGCCCTACCGTCAGGACGACCGACGTGCGGAGGTCAGCACGGTGGTGGCAGCATCGGACACTGTCGGCGCGGGCACGCTCTCGCCCAGCCGGCGAGTGAAGCCGTCCGGAACGACGATGTCTTGCGGGGTCAGGTCGTGGATCGAACTCTTGCCCATGCCGAGCAGCGCGCTGTCTGTGCCCATACGCAGCACATCCAGAACGTTCTCCACACCGGCCTGCCCGTTCGCGGCGAGCCCCCACAGATAGGCGCGGCCGATCATCACTGCGCGGGCACCGAGGGCGACGGCTTTGACGACATCGCTGCCGCGGCGGATTCCGCCGTCGAGTAGTACCTCGATCTCGTCGCCCACGGCCTCGGCGACGGCGGGCAGCATACGGATGGTGGCCGGTGTGCCGTCGAGGTTGTTGCCGCCGTGGTTGGAGACGGAGATCGCGGAGAAACCGGCGTCGACGGCTCGGTGGGCGTCGTCGATGCGGGAGATGCCCTTGAGCATGAACGGGCCGTCCCACTGCGCACGGAGCCAGGCGATGTCGTCCCAGGACGGCGGTGGAGTCTGTTGCCACATGCCGTACGCGCCGAAGAACGTGGGTAGCTGAGGTGCGCCGGCGGGCAGGATGTTCGGCGTCGTCAGGTCTGGAACTCTGCCGGTTCGTGCGAACTTGTACAGCCAGGCGGGACGGAGAATGCCCTCGGGTGCGAACTTGACCATGGCCGCGAGATTCATCTTCTCCGGAATGGCGGGGCTGCCCCAGTCGCGCCCGTAGGAGAACGACCAGTCGAGGGTGAGGATCATCCCCACCGCCCCGGCAGCTTTCGCCCGTTCCATGCGGGCGACCATCTCATCGCGGGTGCCGAGCCAGTAGACCTGGAAGAGTGTCTGCGGGTTGGCCGCCGCCACGTCCTCGACCGACTTCGATGCGAACGAGGACAGGCCGATGGCGGTGCCACGTGCCGCCGCCGCACGAGCCACGGCAACCTCACCGTCGGGGTCGACCGCCTGAACTCCCGTCGGCGAGATGATGACAGGCATGGAGATGTGCTGCCCCATCACCGTTGTCGACTGATCACGCTCGTGACAATGTCCGGCGACACTGGGTGCGAATCCGAGTTCGCCGAAGGCCGCGAGATTGTCGTCGTAGGTGCTGCCGCGTTCGGAGCCGGCGATCAGTGCGGAGTACACCGATGCCGGGAGTCGCTTCTTCGCTCGTCTCTGAGCTTCGGCGACAGTCTCCATCCAGGCGGGTCGTGACCAGGGGGTGCGCATGGTGTCAGTCCTTCTCTCGGGGCATTCCCGCAAGGGGGCTCTCGTCACACAGTTTCGGAGCCGGTCGGCCTCCGCCCTCCACGAGGGCGGGTGCGCCGTCGCGGCGGGTGAGCAGCGTCAACGGAATCGACGCTTTCGGGGTGGACCGCTTCCCGGTGCGTGAGTGGTCGACGCTCGATTTCGGGACGGTGCCGCGGTCGGCGGCGAGCGCGGATTCGCCGTAGCCCTGGACGCATTCGGGGTCGGGGCCGTCCATGGGCAGTCCGGTGAAGAACTTCGCGGCCATGCATCCGCCGCGGCAGGCGTCGAAGTGCGCGCACTTGGTGCAGGCGCCGCTAGTCTGCGGTAAGCGCAGTTCCTGGAACAGTTCCGAGGTCTGCCAGACGGCCTGGAAGCCGCCCATGTCGGGGGTGGCGTCGCGGACGATGTTGCCGGCGAGGAACTGTTCGTGGATGGCGAAGGGGCAGGCGTAGACGTCGCCGATCGGGTCGATCAGGCACACCACTCGTCCTGCGCCGCACAGGTTGAGCCCCGGCAGGGCGTCGCCGAAGGCGGAGAGGTGGAAGAAGGAGTCGCCGGTGAGCACACCGTCGCCGTTGGCGACGAGCCAGTCGTAGAGTTCGCGCTGTTGTCCGGCGGTGGGGTGCAGGTCGTCCCAGACGTCGGCGCCGCGACCGGACGGGCGCAGGCGGGTGATGCGCAGGGTGGCGTCGTAGGCGTCGGCGAGGGCCTTGAACTCGTCGAGCTGGGAGACGTTGTGCCGGGTGACGACGACAGAGATCTTCGCGTCCCGGAACCCGGCGTCCTTCAGGTTCTTCAGGGCGCGGACGGCCATGTCGAACGAGCCGGGGCCGCGGACGGCGTCGTTGACCTCGGCGGTGGCGCCGTCGATGGAGATCTGCACGTCGACGTAGTCGGACGCGGCGAGCCTCGCGGCGACCTTCTCGTCGATCTTGACGCCGTTGGTGGAGAACTTCACGCCCACCTGGTGGGCGGTGGCGTAGTCGACGAGTTCCCAGAAGTCGGATCGGACGGTCGGTTCACCGCCGCCGATGTTGACGTAGAAAACCTGCATCTTCTGCAGTTCGTCGATGATCGACTTGCACTGCTCGGTGGACAGTTCCCGGGGGTCGCGCCGCCCGGAGGAGGACAGGCAGTGCACGCAGGAGAGGTTGCAGGCATAGGTGAGCTCCCACGTCAGGCAGATGGGGGCGTCGAGCCCGAGTTCGAATTGGTCGACCAGGCGGCCTACCGGTTGCTCGGGGCGGGCGAGAGTGGAGGTCATGCCGGGCCTTCCTTCACGTGAGTGGGAACGATCATCGTCGAGTCCGCGAGAGCGGCGAGTGCCTGCGCGTAGCGCGGCATCGCTGATTCCTCGATTCCCATGGCCGACATCGCGGATCGTGCATCCGGATGCGATGACAGCGAGGTGACCAGTGACACGATGACGGTGTTCTTGAGGAACGAGAGCTTGCGGGTCCCGAAGTGATACAGCAACGCCCCGAACGGTTCCGGGCGCAACGCGACCTGAGGATTGAGCTGCCACGCCAGGGCCAGGTCCACCGTTCGGGGCGATGCAGCGAGCACGTCGGTCACGGCCGACTCAGTAGACGCCGCACATGCCGTCGATGGAGACTTCCTCCACCAACGACTCCTGAACCAATGGCTCCTGCTGCGACGTGTCTGTCGTCTCGGTGGGATCGCTGTGAGTCATGACGTACCTCCGGTCTCGGGTGTCTCGAACGCGCATTCTCGGGTGAGGTGCGTGAATTCACTGTAGGACCGAGAGAGATTCAGGTGTCCGATGTTCCTCTGTGACAGGCCTGTTGGCGCCCGAGGACTGCCCGATCGGGCAGGTTCGGAACCGGCCGTCACGTCGCGGCGTTCGGCCCTAGGATCGATGCTGTCCCCGACAGATGTGGGAGAGGCCTGTGACCGCGACACTCCAACCATTCGATTCCCTCGCACCGTGTGCGCCCGGTGTGTGGAGGCACGGCAACGTGACCGTCACCCGCTCCGACGATCGGATCGCCGGTGGCATCCATATCGTGCGGAGCGGAGGCGTGCTGGAGGTGCGACACTCCCTGACCGCGGATCGCCTCAGCGATGCGCTGGTCGGCGAGGTCACCGACCGAGTCTCGGCCTCCGGCTCGAGCAGATCGGAGTTCGAAGCGATCATGGTCGGCCTCGTGAGGTCCACCGTCCCCGGCGCGGTCGCGGCCTGGGCCACTTTTTATCGTAATTCGTTGACAGAGTTGACATCCGGTACATCGGACTTTGCACCGATTCATGCCTGCGCTGACGACCTGGTCGACGGCGACAGCGTGCTCGACCTCGGTTCGTGCTTCGGATTCTTTCCCCTGCGGCTCGCTTCTCGTGGCGTGGACGTGATCGCTACGGATCTTCACGGGGGAACCGTGCGTCTGCTCGACGCCATGACGACTGCTCTGGGCCTCGACGTCGCCACCCTGGTGTGCGATGCCGCCTCCGTGCCTGTGCCCGACGCTCACGTCGACACCGTGACGGCGTTGCACCTTCTCGAACACGTCGACCTGAGATCGGGTGACGCGATCGTGCAGGAGGCGCTGCGCGTCGCACGCCGGCGAGTGGTGATCGCGGTGCCGTTCGAAGAGGAAGCCGAACGCTGTCACGGCCATGTCCGCACCTTCGATCTCGCCGCACTGGCATCCGCGGTCTCGCGCAGTGGCGCGCCCTTCGACGTGTTCGAGCACCACGGTGGCTGGGCCGTGCTCGACGCACGCTAGATCAAGCCGCCCTTGCTCGCAGCGTAGACGGCCTCTGCACGGCGACTGACGCCCAATTTGCGCATGATGTTGCTGACGTGGAACTTGACTGTGGTCGCCGAGATGAACAGTTCGGTGCCGATCCTGGTGTTGGACATGCCGTTCGCGAGCAGGCGCAAGACTTCGAGTTCGCGCTCGGTCAGTCTTCCGTCGGGTTCGCCTCCTCGGTTGAGCGACCGCACCACCGCGGAGGCACTGCGGGCGTCGAATGCGGACTCGCCGCGAGACACTGCACGGATGGCTCGCACGAGTTCCGTGGTGTCGACATCCTTGACCACGTAGCCGCGTGCTCCCGCATGAACGGCTTCGACGACGAGTCGCTCGTCGAGGAATGTGGTCAGCACGAGCAGGCCCATGGACGGATGCGACTTCGACAACTTCTTGCACAGGGTCAGACCCTCGTAATCCGAACTGGCAGAAAGCTTGAGATCCATCAGAACCACGTCAGGGGTGAGGTGAGCCGCCGTCGTGGTGGCTTCGTCGAGCGATGCCGCCTCGCCGACGATTCTCAGGTCGGGCTCGCGTTCGAGGACGGAACGCAGACCCTGGCGCAGGATCGCGTGGTCGTCGACGAGAAGGATGGAGGTCATCATGCTCCGATCGGAATCGTTGCGGCGATGCGTATTCCGCCCAGGCGCGACCGTCTGACGTCGAAGGTGCCGTCGAACTCTCTCACGCGCGCAGCCATGTTCACGAGACCGCGGTGTGAGCCGTCGAGGTCGTTGGTCTCCGCGAGTCGCATCACGACGCGGAGATCGCGGGGATCGCCGTCGCCGTCGTCGTCGACTGTCAGCAGTACCGAGTGGTCGCGATACGTGAGGCGGAGTGCGGCGCGGGAGGCGTTCGAATGCACCGCCGAATTGAACAACGCTTCACCGGCGATACGAAGGACCGCATGCTCGAGGTCGCTCGACAACTCGACAGCGTTACCGACGGTGTTGACCTTGACCTGCAATTCGTCCGGCATGTGAACGACAGCGAGTTGATCGAGCATCTCCGGGAGTGACGAGCGATTCGAGTCACCCGCGTGGTTCAGCGCGTAGATCGCAGATCGCAACTGTTCGACTGCACGCCTGGTCAGGTCTTTCGCCAGATCGAGGCGATCTCGACGCTCCGCGTCGGGGATCTCGCTGCGACACACCTCGATCTGCATACCGGCGGAGAGCACTGCCTGGGTGACACTGTCGTGTAGTTCACGGGCGATGCGGTGCCGCTCCTCGTCCACTACCTGGTGGCGCTGAGCCGCGCCGAGCTGTCTCTGCGTGGTCTCCAGTTCAGCGTTACGCACCGCGAGGTCCGCCGCGGTGCGGCGGGCGTTCTGGAACAGGGCCGAGTTCTGCAGCGCCACCGCAGTTTGCGAGGCGAGGATGCTCAGGACGGCCCCGTCGGTGGCATCGAGAGTTCGGTGCTCACCGGTCCACGCGGCGAACGCTCCCACAGCGCCGCCCACCGAATCGATGGGGACGAACGCGTAGTGGGGTTCTATGACGATGCCACCCTGCACCCGCGCTCGGCGGATGTCGTCGAGGCACTCCACCACGTCGTCGGGCAGAGGAGGGCCCTCGACGTCGTCCACGAGAAACGGTGTCGCATCGGGGCCGAGGACCAGTCGGCGAGGGCCGGCGTCCGGAAGTGCGCCGTCCGTGAGGGCGAAGACGACCCAGCGGGCGCTGAGGTGTGCGCGAGCGGCCTCGGCCACTGCACAGATCAAAGTTTCGGGTCCCTCGACCGTGCGGACGAGCGCACGAGACACCAGATCGAGGGCGTGGAAGATCCGTTCGGCCCGTTCGGCGGCTCCCCGGTATTGCGGGTAGTACGTGCTCTTCGACGAGCGCAGGCCGGTGAGGCGGGACAGGTCCGTCACCGGTTCGCGCTGAGTCACAGTGCTTTCCGGAACAGTGCTGCGATGTCGCTCTGAGTGGCCGGCCGCGGATTGGTGGCCATGCAGGCGTCGCGGAGCGAGAACTCCGCGAGGCGCTCGACATCGGCGTCGGTGACGCCGATGCTCCCGAGTGTGCGGGGAACTCCGACGGCCCGCGCCAGGGTCTCGACCCGATCCGCGACCGCGAACGCTGCTTCCGCGGCTGATCCGCGTGCCTCGGGGAGCCCGAGACTCGCGGCGACGGGCACGTACGGCCGACCGTCGGCGCCCGCGTTGAAGCGGATGACATGAGGCAGAAGTATCCCGTTGATGACGCCGTGGGGGAGGTCGAGAAGACCACCCACCTGGTGACTCATCGCGTGCGCGGCTCCGAGGATGGCATTGGTGAACGCGAGTCCACCCTCCAGGCTGGCCTGGGCCATCACGGTGCGCGCGGGAAGCCCGTCGGGGTCTGCGATCGTGTGGGCGAGAGTCTCGATGACGAGAGTGACCGCCCGGAGGGCATGGTGGTCCGTGAGGGGATTGTGGGCGAGCGAGACGAACGCCTCGATCCCGTGTGTCAGGGCATCCAGGCCGGTGGCCGCACTGAGCCATTCCGGCATGGTGGTGAGCAGTCGCGGATCGATGATCGTGATGTCCGGGACCAGTGCACGGCCGAGAATGGTGATCTTGGTGCCACGGTCGGTGTCCGTCACGATGCAGAACTGAGAGACGTCGGCTCCGGTGCCGGCGGTGCTGGGGACCATCACGACAGGCGGGATGGGTGATTCGACCGTGTCGACGCCCTCGTAGTCGAGGATGCGACCGCCGTTCGACGCCAGGATGGCCACGCCCTTCGCCGCGTCCATGACGCTGCCGCCACCGATCGCCACGAGGACGTCGCACCCGCGGTCGCGATAGACGACGTGGCCGGCCGCGATCTCGTGGTCTTTCGGGTTCGGGGTCGGGTCCGCCCACACCACCGGCGACATGCCGCGCTCTCGTAATTCGTTCTCGATCGCCGCGACCCACCCTGCCTCGAGCAGTCCCACGTCGGTCACCAGGAACGGGCGCACTCCTCCCAGTCTCGCGACCGCATGCGCGACCTCGCCGGTGGAACCCACCCCGAAGACGATCTCGGGGGCATGGAACTTGACGACCCGGCCGACGGCATTGACGTCACCCAGCGGCACGTCCAGCCCGGGAACAGTCGGGTCCGTCGATTGCGCCGAGGACGGTGCAGAGAATCCGGACATGTGATCCAGCTTACGGCGCAACGGACTGTCGATACCTGCCCGATCGGGCAGGACCGTCACCGCAGAGCGTTGCCGAGTTCTGGCGCTCGGTCGATGAGTTGCCGGGCATCGCGGGCCACCACGACGCCGTCGCACACGTCCGCGTACTCGCGCATGGAGCACGACGCCTGGTCCCAGTATCGCTCCGATTCCGGGGTGATCCATGCCAGTCGGTGAACCCGGCGTGCTATCTCCTGGAGTTTGTCCACTCCCGCCGGGAGACCGTTGCATCGGCCGTCGCCGACGACGATGACGGACGTCCGTGAGGTGATGAACGAGCCGTGGTGGGTGAGTACCTCGTCGAGCACGCGTCCGTAGTCGCTGCTGGCTTCGAGGTCCAGTTCCGGACTGGACAGCACCGTGGCGAGAGCATCGTCGCCAGTGCTTCGGGCCAACTCGTCCGTGACGTCGACTGGTCGGTCGACGAAGGCCAACACCGAGCATCTGTTGACTCGGTGGCGCATGCTCTGTGCGAGTCGCAGGGTGAATGCGGTGATGGGCCGTACCGACAGGGAGACGTCGGCGAGTACGAGCAGCCGAACCTGTTCCGGAACAGGGGTGCGCACGATCAGGTGGAACGGCACCCCATCGGTCCGCATCCCGGCGCGCACGGTCCTGCGCATGTCGAGTCGGCCGCGACCGTGTTCACGAGGTCGAGGTCTGGGCGCCCCCCTCATCCGGCGGAGTATCTCCCGGCACGCCCCGTCCACGTCGACGCGAGACAGGGCGTTCGGATCGGCCTCCGTCGCGGGTGTCGTACCCCCCGCGCTGTGCGCCAGCGCATCGACGAAGGCTTCGATGGCCTCCGCGAGTCGATCGAGCTGCGTCCGAGTCATCTCGCCCGCGTCGACTGCGTCGCCGTAGACCGCCGCGGGGTCGTAGGCGTCCAGCCAACCCAGAATTCCGTTCGGGTCGTCCCACCGAAGAGTTCCCCGCGACACGACCGCGTCATCGGACGACAACTCACCGACCGTCGCGCTGTCGGCACGGTCCACGTCCACGGTGAACGTGACTCCGCGGCGACCCGACGCGGAGTCGGCGTCCACGGACACCTGAGAGTCGCTGCTCGTGAGGCTCAGGTCGTCGTCGTCCTTGTGCGGATTGAATCCCTGCTCGGCATCGGGCGTGTCGAAGTGTTCGCCCACGTCCGCGGCGCGCTCGTTGAAGTCCGCGTAGCGGGCGGTGGTGTGCTCCTCGCCGGAGACCTCCAGGTCCGTGGGCATACCGCCGGCCACCACCGCCGCGCTCGTTGTGCGTCCCGGCTCGTCGATCGGGAGAACGGGATCGAACAGCGCCGAGAAGGCCAGGTCGAAGCCCTCCTGCTCGTGTGGGTACTTCGCGCACGTGGCGCGCAGTGCCGAGCGCAGAAGCGCTGTGTCGGAGGCTCCGATCAGGCCCAGGACACGCCTCACCTCGATCACCTCCGCGGGTGACGCCGCGACGCCGAATCGGCGGAGGAGCCGGCCGAACACGGCCGACAGAACGTCGAGTACCCGTGCCGGAGTGGCGGACGCGGTCGTCATGTCACGCCTTCTTCCCGACTCCACCACGGTCGCGTCCACCGTGCCCGCGGAAAGCAGCGGTGGTGCTGTTGGGTGGTCGACTGGCGATGCTGGGCGGTGGACCCGAACGGTCGACGGGGTCGTGCGGTGTGGATGGCTGGCGCTGTCGCCGAACGAGTTCGACGTCACTCACGTATTTCAGCAGTGCGGAGGACAGTAGATCCCTCGTGCGCTCGGTGTCGTGTTCTTTCAGGATCATCGCGGCTCGGGCTGCGTCGATGACCTCGGAGACCGACGGGCTCTTGCGCAGGGGGAGTTCCCGCATCGACCGAGCCAGCTCGACGACGTCAGCGACCACGGACTCCTCCACCTCCGGGGCGCGCGAGGAGACGATCTCGCGCTCGACCTCCGCGCTCGGGAAATCGACCGCGAAGTGCAGGCAGCGCCGCTTGAGCGCGGCGGACAGTTCACGAGTGTCGTTGGATGTCAGGATCACCCACGGATCTGTCCGCGCCCGGAATGTCCCGACTTCGGGAATGGTGATCTGCTTCTCCGCCAACACCTCGAGGAGCAGCGCTTCCATCGCTTCCTCTGTGCGGTCGACCTCGTCGATGAGCAGCACCACCGGCTGCTCCGAGAGGATCGCATCGAGGAGGGGTCGGACAGCGAGAAAGCCCTCGGAGTAGAGACCGAAATCCGTGTCGGACAATAAGGCTGACGCTGCGGCGAGATCCGGCGCATCGGCGAGTTCGGCGCCCATGCGGTCCCGCAACATCTGGACGTGCAGCAGTTGCTTCGCGTAGTCCCACTCGTACAGCGCGCGATTGTCGTCGAGACCCTCGTAGCACTGCAGGCGGACCAGCCGACGCCCTCCCGCGAGGGCGAGCGCCTTGGCCAGTTCCGTCTTACCGACGCCGGCCGGACCTTCGAGCAACAACGGTCGATCCAGCGCGATGGCGAGGTGCACCACCACCGACAGGTCGTCGGTCGCGATGTATCCGGTCTCCCGGAGCGATGCGCGCACGTCCGCGGGCGTCGCCAGATCCGAAGTGGTGTCCTGTTGTCGAACGAAGGGTCCGGCCGTGGTCATACTCGTGGTCCTTTCCGTGATCTCGCGAGTGTCAGTACGACTCGTTGATGGAGTGACCGACGACCGGAATCATCGACTCGACCGTGACCTCGCGGGGATTGCCCGGCGTGCACCAGTCGTCCTGGATGTGCTCGGAAATGGCGAGGACGGTCTTCTCGTCTCCGGTGATGACGTCTCCGCGGCCGGTGTACTTGCCCGTGTTCATCCGGTTCTTGTCGTACAGGCGGGTGTTCACCTCTCCGAAGTTGTCCGGGATGCCGACGTCCTTCGACAGTCGAATGGCCGCCTCGACAGCAGCGTCCGCGGCTTGCACGGTGGTGAGGTTGCGGGTGTCGACTCCCAGGGCGCCGGCCAGTTGCGCGTACCTCTCGTACCGGCTCGGCAGGTTGTACTCCCAGACCCGCGGAAGAGCGATGGCGTTGTTGAGTCCGTGGTGGCTGTCGAAGAAGGCGCTCACGGCATGCGAGATGGAGTGCACGATGCCGAGGCCGCCGGAGTTGAAGGCTTGCCCGGCGATGTACTGCGCGTTCATCATTCCTTCGCGGGCCTTCAGGTTCCGAGGCTCGTACACCGCTTCGCGGAGGTTCTTCGCGACCAGTTCGACGGAATACAACGCATTGCCCAGCGACGGCGCGAAGTCCAGCCGGGAGACGAAGGGCTCGCTTCCGTGGGCGAGGACGTCGAAGCCGCAGTACGCGGTGAAGTGCTGCGGGCAGGTGTAGTAGAGCAGCGGGTCGTCGATTGCGACGGTGACGATGGAGGCCTCGTCGAATGCCACCCATTTGTGGGGTTTGTCCATGTCGGAGGTGTCGGTGATGACGTAGGCCCACGAGGTCTCCGAGCCCGTACCCGCCGTCGTGGAGACGGCGATGTGCGGTGGGTTCTCTTTGTTGGTCGACTTGGAGAAGCCCTCGAACTCGTTGATGTTGCGTCCGTCGTGCGCGATGACGACACGTGCGCCCTTGGCTGCATCGTGACTCGAGCCGCCACCGACGGAGATGATGCTGTCGCACTTCTCCTTCTGGTAGAGCGCGGCGGCGTCCATGACGTTGTAGTCCTTGGGGTTGGACTCCACCTTGTCGAACAACACGACCTCGACGCCCTGGTATTCGATCTTCCCGATCAGTTCCTCGATGATCCCCGATCCCCGGAGGCCCGTCGTGACCAGAAGTGATCGCTTGAAGCCCAGGTTCTTGGCCTCGACGCCGATGATGTCGTGTGCGCCGACCCCGAGAAGGGCGCGAGGGAAGGGGTGGAACTCCTTGATCGGGAAGTCCCAGATCTGGTTGAGCTCGATGGCCATGGTCGTCTCCTGTGGTCGGCAACGGTTCGACAGTCGATGTGACTGCAATCACCATCCCTGGGGAGATCGAAGGGCGACGGACTTCCCGCTCGAACTGACCTGTTGCGCGGCGGGACTATCCCTTCGGAGAGGTGGCGATGCTGGCCGAAGCGAGTGCGCACGAGCAATGAAGGCCCTCGCGACGCTCCGCGTGCGCGCTGATGTGCGCTGTGTCAGCAGAACCATGGTGTGGGAGGCACACGCGCGCCCATGGGCCGGGGAAGTCACTCCACGGGCATCACTGGTTCCTGACGCGGTCACGGTGACACGCTGTCGTGTCACACCCGGCGTTTGCCGTATGTAGAGCCGAGTAGCTGAAGGGACTCTGGCTCACCGGCGCCAGTGGCCGAAACCGCCTCTGCCGCCTTGCCCGTCTTGGTCGATCCCCCGTGGACGAGATAGGCTGTCCAGCAAGCTGATACAGATCCAGTGAGAGTGACGCGAAGGTTTGTCGGTGTCACGAGAGTGTCACAAGTCGGGACGGACGGAGGTGGACCGGGGCGGACGCTGATGGACGAACGCACAGCTCAGGCCGATTTTCGTGAGTCCAGGTGAATCCACCTGATCGGGTCGTCGAAGCCTTGTAAGCGAAAGGTCGTCAGTTCAATCCTGACAGGAGGCTCTCGATATGCCTCTGAACTGGACAAACGTCACGAAGTAGCCCTATTGCGCTGCCCGCTTCGGGCCTGTCACTCCGCCCACCGACTCATCGCAGGGGGAGCACCAATGAGCGACAACACCGTGAGACCTGTACGAGCGTCCGATCGCGCGCTGCCGCATCCACCGCGGCGTTACCGGTGGTCGGCGACATCCTCGATTTGCACGTCACCGAGTCCAGCCAGTGGGCGAAGCGAGATGCGCAGGAGTACGGCTCGGCTTTCGGACGAAACGAATTCGGCACCCGCGTGACGTACGTGTCGGGACCCGTGGAGGTTGCGGCGGTGAACGACGAGACGACCTGGGCAAAGTCGAAGGTGCTGCAGATACCACCCGCGGGCGGACCGATCGATCGATCGATTCGTCGTCCGCGCGTCAGCCCATCGACTCGGCAGATGCCGGGCCCCACGACGCCAACATCGGAAGAGCCCGAGCAGTGGACGACTCGGGCTCGACGGTGTAGACGATCAAGCGTTGCTCCGGATCGTGGGGCGACACAAGAGATTCGATGCCGAACGCGAGTCGACCTACCACGGGGTGGGCGATCTTCTTGTCGACGGACGTGCGATCCGCTACGCCGTGATCATTCCACCAATGGGCGAAGTCTTCACTTGCCAGACGTAAATCGTCGATCAGACCCGTCAATCGGGCGTCCGCGACGTGGCGTCCGACCTCGTAGCGCATCGCCCCCACCGCGGCTGACGCGTAATCGGACCAGTTCACGATGCGTTCCCTCGCACGCGAGTCCAGGAAGAGCCAGCGCACCAGTACGGCACCCCTGTCGATCTCCTCGCCGAGGACTGCCCGCGCCAGCGAGTTGCACGCCAGGATTTCGGAGCGGCGCCCGAGGACGAGCGCGGGAACGTGATCCATCGTGGTCAGCACCCGGAGCAGACCAGGATTGGGTCGTTGTGGAGACTCCCACATGCTCGAGCGTTTCCGGCGCATCGGAGCGGCGAGATTTCGCAGGTGTGCGTCCTCGATCTCGTCGAGCCGCAAGGCCCGGCTCAAGGCGTCGACGATGTCGTCGGTGACTGTGTGCTGGCGACCCTGCTCGAGCCGGCTGTAGTGATCGGGGCTCAATCCTGCGAGCACCGCAAGTTCCTCCTTGCGCAGGCCCGGAACGCGCCGCGGTCCGGGGAACGGCGCAATCCCCGCCGTTGCTGGCGTGAGTGCGTCACGTCGTGACCGGAGGAATGCCCCGAGTGCGGATCTGTCTGCTGGCACCCTGCCGAGACTACGGAGACATCCCGGACACTGCCTGGTCACGGCGTGACCAGGCAGTGCTCGCCCTGGTGCGTTACGTGATCGCACTGTGGAGTGGTGGTCATGAGCAACCCATCGAATCTGTCCGACCGCACCGCCGTCGTCACCGGCTCGACGAGCGGAATAGGCGCCGCTACCGCCCGCGAACTCGCGGCCCGTGGCGCTCGCGTCGTGATCACCGGGCGCGACGCCGAACGTGGTGCGCACCTCGTCGCCGAGATCGAAGGCGCCGGCGGATCCGCCGCGTTCGTGAACGGCGATCTCGCCGCGTCACCTACCGATCTGCGTGCGCTGGCCGCCGCGTGGACCACCGCTCTCGACGGGCGGGTCGACATCCTGGTGCACAACGCGGCACTCTGCCCCGCCGTCGACACCGTGTCCCTCACCGACGCCGATCTCGAAGCGACACTTGCCGTCAACGTCCGGGCACCGCATGTTCTCACCGCAGCCCTGGCGCCGGCAATGGCCGAACGAGGCACCGGCGCGATCGTGGTAATCGGGTCGTGGATGGCCACGGTGGGCCATGCATTCGTCGGCCTGTATTCCGCCACGAAAGCTGCCGAAGCTCAGCTCGCTCGAAGCTGGGCCGCCGAGTTCGGACCCCGGGGGGTACGAGTGAACACCGTCGCGCCCGGCGCCACCCGAACCCCGATCAACGACTCCAGTAGCGACGTCATCAGTCAGATGACGGTCGGCATTCCGGCCGGACGTCCGGGTCGGCCGGAAGAGATCGCGTCGGCCATCGCGTGGGTGGTCTCGGATGAGGCGGCTTACCTGCACGGGGCGACGATCCCGGTGGACGGTGGCATCACCGGAACCCGTTAGGCGGCGGTGGCTGAGGTTCTCGGTGGAGTGCACCTTTGCAGTTCGCCGAGTGACCCGCCGCGCACGGCTACTGTCGGACCGGTGACCTCGACGTGGACGACCGCAGACATCCCGGATCAGACGGGGCGGCGTTTCGTCGTGACCGGCGCCAACAGTGGCTTGGGTGCGGCCACGGCCCGAGCCCTGGGTGCTCGTGGGGCGGAGGTGGTACTCGCGTGTCGCAATACCGACAGGGGAGAGGATGTCGCCCGCGAGATCGGGCCGACTGCGACCGTTCGTGAGCTCGATCTCGCCGATCTGGCCTCCGTGAGACGCTTCGCCGACGCGACCGAGCCCTTCGACGTCCTGGTCAACAACGCCGGTGTGATGGCGCTGCCGCAGAAGAGGACGGTCGACGGTTTCGAGATGCAGTTCGGGACCAATCACCTCGGGCATTTCGCGTTGACCGGACTGCTCGTCGACCGCATCTCCGACCGGATCGTCACGCTGTCCAGTCTCGCGCACACGAGCGGAGACATCTCGATCGACGACCCCAACTTCGAGCACCGCCGCTACAGTCGCTGGGCTGCCTACGGCCAGTCCAAGTTGGCGAATCTGTTGTTCGCGTACAAGCTCCAGCGGCGCCTGTCGGAAGCGCGCTCCTCGGTCGTCTCCGTCGCGGCGCATCCCGGTATCTCGTCCACGAACCTGGCGTCCCACACCGAATCTGCCCTCGACAAGATTTTCTCGTTCGGAGCGGGCGTCATCGGTCAGAGCTCGAACATGGGAGCGTTGTCGCAGCTGTACGCGGCGACGGTCGCCGGCGTCGAGGGAGGCTCATACATCGGACCCGACGGGTTCCGGGAGATGCGCGGCCATCCGACAGTCGTCTCGTCCAGTAAGCGTTCGCGCGACTTGAAGCTCGCGACCGCCCTCTGGAATCTGTCCGAGCAGGTGACCGGGGTGAGCTACACGAGCCTGCGCCGGGATCCGCCGATTGCCTGAGGGTTCCACTTCCCCGGGGGAGCACGCTGCCGAGATGCTGTTCACAGGCAGTCGCGTCACAGCGGAGACCGGCTTCGAATCGGACTCGTGAACCGCGTGGTTCCGGCGGACCAGCCAGCACTCCGTGCAGGTCCGCCACGGTCCAGGGGAGTCCAGGCACCTGCGACAACTGCCGAAATGCCGCTCGATGTCACGAGTTGTCACAACGTGTTCGTCACTCGTTCGATGGACTCGGGTGGTCATGGGTGGACTGTGCGCATGAATATCCACGACGGTCGGTGGACCTCCGGAGACTTCTGTGGACGGACACCGCTCGCTTCATGTCGACGTCGGAGGCGTGGAGCGTGCTGACTGCCGCCCCGCACAGTGCACCGCTCGCTTCGGAATTCTCACCTGTTCACTCTTTCTGCGTGTTGTCGTGTCGTTGGCGTTGTCTGGTTCCGTAGGCGGCTTCCTTGACTGCGTCGTCGTCTTCGAGGCCGGATCCGAGGGCGCCGCCGATGGTGGCGATCGAGGCGAGGAGCCAGCTGAGTTCGAGGTAGTCGGCGGTGGTCGCGCTGTGCCCGAGGGTCGAGGACAGGACGTGCGCTCGGAGGGAGAGCCAGGCGGTGAAGAGCAGCAGACCGAACAGGGCGATGTGGAGGACGACGACACCGATGGTCAAGGTGATGACGGTCGCGGTGTTGTACAGCCTGGAGCGTTCGCGTTCCTCGTCGGATTCGGGCCGTTCCCACAGTTCGTGGTCGATGACGAGCCAGAGGATGAGCGCCACCGTCGACAGGATCGTCGCCGCACAGAGGCGCCATCCGCCCATGGTGTCGGCGAACGACCAGATGGTGCTGGTGGACAATGCGAATGCGCCGGTGGCGAAGGCGCCGACGAGCACCTTGGACAGGCCGGTGACCAGCCGCCAGGGCCGGTTGGCTCGCACCATTCCCGAGAGCAGCCGAAGCCTGCGTAGTCCCTTCGGTGCCAGGTACCGGGTACCGTTCTCGTGCTGTTCGGAGGGGAATCGTTTCGCGGCGCTCGTCGGTGCGAGTTCGGGTTCGCCGAGGATGCGTGCAAGGGCGAGTTCGACGACGGTGGTGACGCGTCGCGCGAGGTCGATGCCGCCGACGGCGGCGATGGAGATCAGCGCGAACTTGCGATCGGCGCTGACCTCGCCGATGACGGGGACGGTGTTGTCGCGGCGGGGGAGGTCGGTGAGATAGACGACGATGTCCTCGTGGTCCGAGTCGGTGTCGACGGTGTCGATCACGTCGGTGAGCGAGGCGTGTTCGTCGGAGACGAGGGGTTGTCGGCGCACGGTGGTGGTCCATCGGCGGGGCGGTGATCCTCGTTCGGTGAGGCGTCGGGGTAGGTGGTCCGAGAGGTGCTCGGCGAGGTCTGCGGGTTTGCCGGGGTCGGCGATGAGCAGTACCGATACACCGTCTCCCGGTGGACGGGTGGGTCCTTCTCGGTGTGGGTCGTGGCCTGTCATCGCCCGGTGCTACCCGGTCGAGACAAGTCGAAACGTCCGAAAGACGAGCAGACCGTCAGCTGTCCGACCTCCGCCAGGGAGCTGACCGACGACGTGTGCGATCACCCGCGGGCGACCCGACTGCAGTGACGCCGATCGTCAGCTGACCCCAGGGTCGCAGAGGCTTCGGTGCGGCGAGAATGTTCACTACAGGGGGGTGGTTCCGTGAGCGGCGGGGGCGGGACGCCCGAGGTGATACCCCTGCAGGAGATGGGCGCCGAGACGGCGGACGGTGCGCAGTTCGGCATCGGACTCGACGCCCTCGAACACCACGGTCATGCCGAATTGCTCGGCAAGGGTCACGGTGCCGGCAGCGATGGCTGCACGCAAAGGATCGGTGTCGATGTCGTGGGTGACGAACGCGTCGATCTTGATCATCTCGGGTCGGACGGTGATCACCTGCCGGAGCCCGGACTGCCCGGCGCCGACGTCGTCGAGGGCGATGGCCACACCGGCGCCGCGTAGGTCGTTGACCCGTGTGAGGACGGTGTCGATCTCGTGGATGTGGGTGCGTTCGGAGACCTCGAGGATGATGCGGCGATGTCGGGCGGCGTGGCGCAGCGGCTCGGCGAGCAGAGGGTCGTCGGTGAGCGCGGCGGGGGAGAGGTTCACCGCGAGGAACATTCCCGGCGGGAACGATGCCGCTTCGTTCAGAGCGGAGAGCAGCGCGGCGCCTTCGAGTGCCCCGGACAGTCCGCTCTGCGCTGCGCTGTCGAACCACTCCGCGGGGCACGCGGTTCCGGTGGGGAACCGCGAGAGCGCTTCGTAGCCGACGACGTTCAGGTCTGCGGCGTCGACGATGGGTTGGAACACCATGGTGGGTCCGCCGCGACGTACAAGGTCGCAGATGTCATCAGCGGTGACCGGCCGCTGCTGGGCGCGGCCGGAGCGGCTTCCGTCCCCGTCGAAATCAGTCACCGGGAACGCTTGCTCGCACACGACGCCGCACCGGCCGGCGGAACGAGCACACGTGGACTGCAGCCGGCGGCGCATCGTGTCGGGTCTGAGAGATGAGGACGTGGTACCCCCCATTCGCAGAACGGATGCACCACCCCTGAAAGGGTGACAAGCACAAATTCTGCTGGCCATGCTCGCCGTAGGCATGACGTCCCGTCACGCCGGAAGCGGCACGACGGAACCGGCTACGCACCGGGACGGTGGGGACACGCGTGGTGATTGCCGAGGACGGCTCGGGAACCGACACCCTCCGAGTAGCACCGACGATGCGGCCCTGCTCACGATGCCCATTCCCGGGCAGCGTCGCGGCGACCTCGCCGCCGAGGACCGGGGCGACATATTCGGCCGGCCCCGACTCGTTCAGCATGTCAGCAGTGAAGCAGGCACCCGCGCCAGGCAATGCGCCGGGTCACGACCACTCCTGAGCCTCATGCCCGATTGCACGAAGATCGTCGACTCGCTCAGTTCGGGGGAATGCCGGAGGCGTGCTCATGTGCCACCTGTGAAGTCACCGGACGAGAGGAATGGCGGCCCTCCGGCCCTGCCCGCACGCCGCCTCCGATCTGATGTGCGGGCTCGTACGGATCCCCCAGTGGGACGCGCCGCGATCCTCCCGCGACACCGGGACAGTCGTCACCACGCAGCGAGTTCGCCGGGGGCCGGTCGAGGTCGCCGGCGAATGGTGACCCGCGATCGACATGCACTGGTCGGACCTTTGAGAATCATCCTCTCTCGGTGCGGTCGAGAATCAATCGAGTGGCTTCTCGAGGTGCGTCCCACTGCGGAAAGTGACCGCACCGCTCGAACCAGTGCAGAACGGCATCGGGGAACAGTTCCGATGCGCGTGTGGCTTGCCTCGGCACTGTCACCAGATCTCGTCGTCCCCAACCGATCGTGACCCGCCCGGGCACTGTGCCGGACGGTGCGCCTTCCTGCTTCGGCCCGTGGATGAGGGCGTTCAGAGCGGACCCGGTCGACGGGGAGTCGGCGAGCCCGCGTACGTCGGGCAACACGGTGTCGCGCGAGAGTGCCCATGGCCGCGCGGACAATTGAGCGAGCAGCAGGGTCCTTCCCGCAGGGTTGCCGAGAAGTGCAGGTAGGAAACGCCGCAATATGTTGACAAGGGCTATGGACGGCCGGAGTGTGGCGCCGAAGACAGCACGTTCGCGGTCGCTCCAGAAACCGCCGGGGTCGAGTGCCACGGTGTCGCCGCCGACTCCTCGCCGCGCGAGTTCGAGGACGATTCGACCGCCCATCGACTGACCGGCGGTGGAAATGCCACCTAGATCGTGTTCGCGAATGAAGTCCGCGACGGAGTCGGCGAGAGCAGCGATCGATACTTCGCCCATCAACGGCGGCGTGTCGCCGAACCCCGGTAGGTCAACCGCGATGACGTCACGGTGTTCCGCCAGTTCGTCGATGATCGGGGACCAGGATCGCCATCCGACGCCCAAGCCGTGCACCAGTAACAGCGGGCTGCCATTTCCGAATCTGACATAGTTGAGCGTCATATAGTTGACAGTACGCGAATGCCCGGTCGACGCAGGGGTTCCGGAAGACCGATGGCACCCGCTCGCCCAGTGTCCAATTCAACCTTTCGCCGGGTACCGACTGTTCGGGGCCACGTCACCGAGTTCGCGGCCGAGTCACCTTGGTACGACCGGGACAGCACCACGGTCGGATGGTGGGCGGGTGCGACGGGGTACGCGTTCGCTGATGACCTCGAGATGTCCCGGAGGCGACAGCGCGTCTTCGCGTTGCGGCTCGTCCCGCGGTGAGAACGCAGGTGCGCCGAGGCGGTCGTCATCGGGCTGTCCTGCTGATCGCGTGTGTGCAGCAAGTCCAATTGCAGGTACTTGTGTCGGTCGTCGAGACCGCGTGCGCGAAACAGTCGGTCGGCTTCCTGTGAGGCGGTTCAGACGATAGTCGTCCGGCCCATCACGTCGACGTCCCCGACCGGCCCCGAAATTCGACCACCGTGGACCCCCACCCCAGGCTTCCGACACGTGCGTCGGCACCGAGGGACTCGGCAATCAGCTCGCGCACTTCGGCTTCGGTGCGTCGCCCGGATCCGTACAGGCACAGTCGGACCAAGTCGTCTTCGGTGTCGTGATCGTCGGTGGTCGCCGGGTCGAGCACGTCGGTGACGAGGACGACCCTGCGCGCGGAGGTCGCCAGCATCGACAGCAGCATGAGGGCGTCAGCGTCCGGGTGAGCGTCGATCAGGTCGGCAGCAATCGCGAGGTCCACCGGGGACGCCGACGGGGTGACGTCCCTGGAGTCGATGCACCGCACCGCACCGCGCCGTTCATGGGCCACGTCTGCCAGGTTCCGGCGGTTGCGGTCGGGATGTCCGACGAGCGTGATCTCGAGGTCGGGACGTTCCCGTACGAGGGTGTCGGCGTAGACGCCTGCCCCGTCGCCGTGGAGTGCGACCGTCCGGACTCCGTCGAGATCGACCGCGTCGGGCAGTGCGGGAGCGCGGTAGACAGCGGAGAACGCCGCTTCCTCGTGGAACTCGTCCGCGACACCGGGCTCGGCCATCTTGTCGGCGAAACGATGTGTCGCAGGGGGTGTTCCGGTCCGGATCGTCTCGGTGAGTCCGAGGAGCGACAGTTCGAGACGGGTGTGGATCCTGTCGTCGTGCAGCGACTGGTTGAGAAACGCGTCCTGGTCGGCGAGCAGGGACCCCATCTCGGTGAGGGCGCAACGCTGACCGTCGGTGGTGAGAAAGTCGAGCAGCACGAGGTGCCGCACCAGCTTCGCCGTGGCGCCGGGGTGAGTGCTGCATGCTGCGGCGATCGCGTCGACGGTGTCGGCGCCGCCGTCGACAGCAGCGAACACCCCGAGCGTCACCGCGGTCCTGATCACCAGCGGGGTGGCCAGGTCCGCCATCTCGTGCAGGCGCGCCGCGGCGTCCCTCGCCTGGCCGCTCTCGGCCGGGGACGCGTCCGTTCGTTCCTCGCGTCTACGCCAGTACCCGGCGATCTCGACGAACTTTTTGTCGATCTGCTTGTCCTGCTTCGCCCATCGACGTAGTGGCGTGATGGTCTGTGCTTCGCCGGCCACCCACAGGTACGGCTGCCCGGGTCGCCACGGCGCCGCTCGGACCGCGTCGACGAGCCGGGAGTCGCCTCCGGCTTCGGACCGGTACAGCCAGGTGATGTCGACGTCGGCAGCCGAGCGCAGTTCCTGTCGGTGCGAGCGCTCGGCCACTTCGACGACCACCGTCGCCGGCAGATCAGCGGGCAGTATCTCGAGGCAGCGCGCGATGGCGGGCAGGGCGGTCTCGTCGCCGGCGACGAGCATCCAGTCCACCTCGCGCGGCAGGCTCGCGGAGTGTTTCGGTCCGGCGATCAGCACCGTGTCGCCGGGCTCCACCGTCCGGGACCACGTCGCTGCGAGTCCGCCCTCGTGGGCTGCGAAGTCCAGCACCATCTCTCGCTCGGCCTCGTCGAACCGGCGCACGGTGTAAGTCCGTGCGTACGGGAACGATCCAGCGGGCCAGTCGACGGTGCCGTCGTCCTTATTCCTGGGAACCGGGAATGGCAGGGTCCCGGTGACCGGGTCGACCGGAAGAATCTTGACGTCGTCGTCGAATCCGGTGGTCCGCAGCGGAGGCAGCTCGACACCGTCGCGCACGTGCCGGTCCATCGACGGCCCGCCCACCACGACCCGTCGCATCCCGGGGGTCACGTCCTCCACCCGCAGGACATCGAGTTCTCGCATGCAGATCGGAAAGACCTGAACGTCGCGCACTGTGCCCGCCATAGGAATGAGTACCTCCTGATCCGTTCTCACCGAGTAGCACTGCTACGCGGCGAACGTCTGCTGGATCTGGTCCAGCGTGGCCATGACCCCGTCGTAGTCGGGTCGGTAGCTCGTCGCCGGGAGTTCGTGGACAGTGCTCGCGGCGAAGGCCGGCAACACCGCGTAGGCCGGATCCTGCTTCAGCTGCTCGAGGGTGCGCCCGGCAACCGGGACGACGAACATCACCGGGGCGGTGGCGACGGAACCGAGCAATTCGGGGCTGACGATGAACGAGTCCCCGGAACCGTACAACTCCGGATTCCCGGCCTTGGTGAGAATGTCGTCGGCTTCGAACCGACTTCCGACAACAACGTCGGCAATGCCGCGGTCTGCGGAATGAAGGAGGGTTCATTGGTGCTCAGCGACAGGAAATAGGCGACGGGAGACCCGGGAACGGTGATGGAATCCCTGACATCGGCGACCTTGTCCTCGTATGCCTGCAGGAGAGAGTCGACCTTGTCGCTCTCCCCGGCGGCGTCGGCGACTGCCGCGAGTTCGCCTTGCCAGGTGGTGACCGTGGACGGGATCAGCACGGTGGGTGCGATCGCGGCGAGCTGATCGTAGGCATCATTGGCCAGGATGGCGGAGTAGCCCTGCCCGCCACCGATGATGAGATCAGGTTCGGCCTGCGCAATGGCTTCGATGTTCAGCGATTCCCCCGCCGGCAGTTCCACTGTGCCCCGGGCCTCAGCCTTGTCGGCCCACTGTGGAGGGAAGCCGCCGTCGAGGTTGGTCACACCGAGCAGTCGGGTGTCGGTGATGGCGACGGGCGCGTCGAGTGTGTAGAGGTATCCGGCGAATCCGGCGGAGAGGACCGCGATGCGCTGGGGGTCGGCGGGCACGGTCACCCCTCCTTTGTCGGTGGCGATCACGCGGGTCTCGCTCGGTGTCGGCTCGACAGTTGCAGCGGTGTCGTCGGCGGTCGAACTGCACGCGGACGCGCCGAGGACGACGAGCGCCATCGACGCAGCGGCGACGAGGCGGACGCCTCGCCGGCGAAGGGGGGAGTGCACCATGGCGAATACTTTCGAGAGCACTGTCGTGCGTGTCATGGTTGTGTCGAGGCCGCGATACGCACCTCGTTCCGAGGGCGGGCGTACACGGCGGTCCGCGCGCCGTCGATGTCGTGGACGCGCACCCGGGTATCGAACACGTCGCTCAGGATGTCGTCGTGCATGATCGCGCCGGCGGGCCCGCTGACGACTATCCGGCCGTCCCGCATCGCGACGATGTCGTCCGACCAGGCCGCCGCGAAGTTGATGTCGTGCACCACGAGCACGATCGTGCGCCCCAGTTCGTCGGCCGCGCGTCGGAGATGGCCCATCATCGCCACCGAGTGCTTCATGTCCAGATTGTTCAGCGGCTCGTCGAGCAGGACGTACGGAGTGTCCTGCGCGAGAACCATGGCGACGAACGCCCGCTGGCGTTGACCACCCGACACCTGGTCGAGGTGGCGCCCAGCGAGGGTGTCGAGGTGCAGGAAGTCGAGCGCACGGTCGACGTGTTCGTGATCGTGTGCGCGGAGTCGGCCGCCGCAGTGCGGGAACCGGCCGAACGAGACGAGCTCGCGGATGGTGAGCCGCGCGGTCAGGTGGTTGTCCTGGCGCAGCACCGAGACGATGCGGGCCAAGTCTCTCGTGGCCGTGTGCTGCACCACGGCGTCTCCGATGGTCACGGTTCCGGTGGTCGGCTCGAGCAGTCTGCCCATGATCGAGAGCAGGGTCGACTTGCCCGCTCCGTTGGGCCCGACGACCGAGGTGATGCCACCCTCTGCGATGGTGCCGCTGACCGGTCCGAGCACCGTCTCGCTCTGGTAGGTCTTGGAGACGTCCGAGAACGTGATCACAGTCTGCCTTTCCGGAGGACGACCACGAGGAAGAGCAGTCCACCCGCGAATTCGATGACGACCGTGAGGAAACCGGCCGCGTAGAAGATGTGCTGCATGACGAACTGTCCGACGACGAGCGTGAGCATGCCGAGCAGGAACGCCATCGGCAGCACGTACTGGTGCTTGTAGCTGCCGGTCACCTGATAGGCCATCGTCGCGACGATGAAGCCGAAGAAGGTCATCGGCCCTGCCAGCGCGGTGGAGAACGACACCAGCAGCGCCACCAGAACGAGCACGAGCGTCAGTTCACGCTTGTGGTCGACGCCGATGGTCGTCGCGGAGTCACGGCCGAGCAACAGCGCATCGAGCCGGAAACGTCTGCGCCACAACACTACTCCCACCGCGACGCACACCGTGAACGCGAGGGGAAGCATGTCCGGATCCACCCCGCTGAGGCGACCGAACAGGCGAACGGACAGCAGGTCGTACTCGGTGGGGGAGAGCAGTCGCTGCAGAAACGTCGAGAGGCTGTCGAAGGCCAGTCCCAGGACGACGCCGACGAGCAGCATCGTGAAGAGACTGCCGAGGCGACCGGAGAAGAGCCAGCGATAGAGGACCGTGGCGAACAGGACCATGGTGAGGGTCTGTGCGATCACTTTCGGGGTGCCGTCGGTCCGCGCGATGACGGAGCCGCCGAAGACGTACACCATGACGGTCTGCATCAGCACGTACAGCGAGTCGAAACCGACGATGGACGGAGTGAGCAATCGGTTGTCTGTGACGGTGTGGAAGACGACGGTGCCGAGCCCGTGGGCGAAGGCCGCGACGGCCATGGCGCCCAGCATCGTGGCGCGGCGTTCCACCGCGAACTCGAAGGAACCCCGGACGAACAGGAGAAGGAAGCAGGCGATCGCCCCCGCCAGCACCGCGGAGGCTACGAGAAGTCGTCGGCGCGGACGTGGTCCCGAGTCGGTGCGTACCAGCGTCGGCATCGAGGGTGATTCACGCAAGAACATGACGTCGCTGCCTCACCACGAGAAGGACGAAGACCGCGGCGCCGAGCGCGCCGAGAATCACCGAGGCCGGAATCTCCATGGGCGAGAGCACCGTGCGCCCGATCAGGTCGCAGGCCAGCAGCAGTCCGACGCCCAGCACCGCCACCCACGGGAGGTTCCTCCGTACGTCGTCTCCCAGGACCATGGACACGATGTTCGGCACGATGAGGCCCAGGAACGGGATGAAGCCGACCACCACGCTGGTGACACCGGTGCACACCGCCACCATCGCGACGCCGAGCACGACGGTCGCGTCGTAGTTCAGTCCGACCGTGGTGGCGAGGTCCTTCCCGAGGCCGGCGACGGTGAAGCGGTGCGCGAGCAGGTAGACGAGCACGGCGATGACGACGACGGCCCACAAGGGTTCGTAGAAACCGCGCACGATGCCGCTGAATCCGCCGGATCGCCACGCGGACATGGACTGCAGCAGGTCGAATGTGCCGGCGAGGAAGGTGGTGATCGCGCCGACGACGGCGCCGAGCATGATGCCGACCAGGGGGACCACCAGTTGTTGTTCCAACGAGATTCGACGCAGGACGCCCACGAACAGCATGGTGCCGACGAAGGCGAACGCGGTGGCGATCAGCATCTTCGGCATCGGCCCGAGATTCGGCGCCAGCAACAGGGCCGCGAGAATGCCCAGCCCCGCCCACTGGCTCGTGCCGGCGGTGGTGGGCTCGACGAACTTGTTCTGAGTGATCATCTGCATGACCACGCCGGACACCGCCATGGCGACGCCCGCGAAGATCAACGAGAGGGTCCGCGGGACGCGGGAGATGAGGAACATCTCCCGCGCCACGGGGTCGGTGAGCAGTGTGCCGAGCGATATGTCGAACTCGCCGACGAGCAGCGACGCCGCGACCAGGGCGGCGGTGACCACCGCCGAGCCCAGAAGTGCTGTCCTACGATGCATTCGAGAAGGCATCCGCGAGCTGCTCGTACGTCTCGGCGTACGCCTGGATGCTCTCGCGCGTGTAGAAGTAGGGATCGAGGTAGACGATCTGGTCCTCGGACGCGAACGTGGTGCGGGCGAACGCTTCCTGTGCATCGATCACCGACTTCGCCGGAGCTGCACCGGGTTCGCCGGCCGCGGCGTCGCGGTCCAGCACGATCATCCACTCCGGGTTCGCCGCGGCGACGGCCTCCGGCGCAAGGCCGGAGTCGCCGTGCACGTCGCCGGCCTCACCGGCGAAGACGTCGCGCAGGTTCAGCGGTTCGATGATCCGACCGATCCGTCCGGCACCGTTGTCGATCTTGCCGCCCGAGACGACGGACAGGAACACCGACTGGCCGGTGGTCCGCTCCGCCGCGTTCTCCTCCGCGGCGTCGAGAGCCGCGATGATCTCGGCCGCCTGCTCCTCGCGGTCGAAAACGACGCCGAGAGAGGCGGTCTGGCGCTTCAGCGACTCGACGTAACCACCCTCGGCATCGTCGGACGGCGCGATGTCCAGCGTGGGGGCGATGCGACCGAGTTCGTCGGTGTACTCCGAGAAGCGGTAGCCGCCGATGATGAGATCGGGTTCCGCTTCGTTCACGATCTCCAGGTTCGGCTCCCGGTGCGTCCCCACGTCGAGGATGGCGTCGTCGTCGATCCAGTCCTCGAACCCTTCGTACGGCATGATCGGCTTGGGCAGCGCCACCGGTTCGACGCCGAACGCGCGCAGGGTCTCCAGCGACGTGTTGTCGAGGGCGACGACACGCTGCGGGTTCTGGGGGACCTCGACAGGTCCGGTGGCGGTGTCGATCGAAACGGTGGTGGCGGAGCCCGCGGACGTGGTGTCGTCGGTGCTGCAACTCGCGAGCGCGCTCACCGTGATCACGGTGGCGAGGAGGGCGAGGATCGGGGTTTTCGGGGTCTTCACGAGGCTCCAGAGGGTGTGATGTCTTGACCGAACCTTTACTCGCTGGAGCGTAGCGACTTAGGTAAGGCTATGCAAAATATCTGACCGCGCGGCGACGACGGCCACTGCTTCCAACTCCGTGATCGCGCTGACGACGATCACTGCGTGGCTCCAGCCGTTTTTAACATTGCCGCAGAAGTTCGGTCGTACCCACTCGGCGTGACTCGATCATCGGGCGACGATCGGAACCGGGGCGGCGCCGGCTCACCTCGGCGAGGGGTTTTTGATGGCTCCACCTGCTTGATCCGACGATGTCGGAATCGGCACACTGCAGGAGACCACCTCGCCCCCGGTGCCACCTCCTGCATCCGGGCCACGTCGCACCAGTCCTTATCGCGGTGGCCGCGAGGTACCCCGACGCAGACAGGATCCTGACCATGACCCGAGGAGCGGACCGACGCATCGCACCGATGGCGCCGGAACTGATCGCAGCGTGTTGGACGTCGGCGGGCGATGTCCGCCCCGACGCGCCACACCCTGTGAGTCCGATTCCGATCGCGGACCGGATCACGGCGGTATCCGATGCCGGGTTCGCCGGCATGGGGATCGTCGCCGCGGACCTCGCGGCCATTCGCGACGACATCGGACTACCGGCCCTGCGGAGCATGCTCGACGATTCGCCGTTGAGGTATGTCGAGATCGAACTGCTGGAACGGTGGTGGATCCCCAGAGGAGAGAAGGGAAGCACCCACGACACTCGCGACCTGCTGCTGGAGGCCGCTGAGATCCTCCAGCCGACGCACATCAAGATCGGCTCGGAGAATGCGCCGCCTCGTGACCTGGAACCCGTGGTCGACGCGTTACGCGTATTGAGCCGCGAGGCCGTGGAGCGCGGCACCCGCATCGCCATCGAACCGATGCCGTTCTCGATCATCTCCACCATCCCGGACGGGGCCGACCTCGCCCGCGCCACAGGAGATCCCGCGTGCGGCGTGATCGTCGATGCCTGGCACGTCTTCCGCGCCGGCACCACCCTCGACGAACTGCGATCTTCCCTGACCGGCGACGTCGTGTTCGGTGTGGAACTCGATGATGCCGACGAGCACGTCGTCGGGTCATTGTTCGACGACACGATGGACAACCGTCGACTGTGCGGTGAGGGAGTGTTCGACCTGAACGGACTGATCAGTGTTCTGCGCGAGGTCGGATACGACGGAACCTGGGGTGTCGAGATCTTGTCCCACGACTTCCGGCGCATGCCACTCGATCTCGCCCTCACCCGAGCGCACGAGAGCGCAGTCGCACTGGTGCGTCCCCTGCCATGACGTCCGGTCGGCGAGGACGATCCACTGTCAGATGATCGTGGGGAGTGCACCGCCGTCGGCGCGAACGGCTGAGCCGTTGATGGCCGAGGAGCGAGGACTTGCCAGGAACGTCGTCGCCGAAACATCGGCCCAGCAGGACCGACCGCCGTACGACTGTTCGCGCCACCACGTCAGGCAGACCCGCGAAGCTTCCCCCGTACGACGATGACTCCGACCAGGATCACCAGTGCCGCGACGACGAGCGCCGACGGTCCGCCCCGAGGTAGCGAGGTCAGAACCGGTGTGGCTGCGAACAGCGCGAGACCGAGCGGGGGCAGTGTCATCAGCCCCACCCCCGTCCCGTACCAGAGGCCTTGTCGCTTGTCCCAGTCCGGTCTGGCCTGCACGGCTTCCTCGAAGCGGACGATCGCGATTCCGAGTGGCGTAGCGACGAGGAGCCACACCAGCGGCGACGTCGGTAGTCCCGGTCGACCGAGAAGTGCATCCGTGACCAGAGTGGCACCGAGATAGGCCGGCAGGAACATACTCACCGCCAGAACGACTCCGAGCGTGACATCTGATGGCTCGTCACTTGATGGCGACCCGACAGACGAGGTCGGGTCGGGACTCATGACTCGAGCGTATCGACACCGAGGAGATCGAGGGCGGTGTGCCGCCACCGCGCCGTGCACTGTTGTCAGGACCCAGCGCGGACACATCAGAGTTCTGCGCGAGTGGACCGTTCACCGCGATCCGATCGCCGAGCGTGGTCTGTCGCGCGACGATCGGCGGTCATTCCCCGGTGTCCCCGTCGATGCACTGGCGGAGGAGATCTGCGTGTCCGTTGTGTCGGGCGTACTCCTCGATCAGGTGCAGGTGAATCCAGCGCAGCGAGACCTGCAGGCCATCGACCGTGCCGATCGACAACGCTTCCAGGTCGGTGTTCGCGGCGAGGGCCCGACTCTCCTGGACGGCCCTGTCGTAGGCGGCGAACACCTCCGCGACAGGTGTCGAGTCGAGGCTGTCGAAGTCTCCGTCGGGCTCGGCGTCCGAGTAGTACAGAGGTGGGCGTTCACGGCCGGCGAGCCGTCTGGCGTACCAACTACGTTCGACTTCTGTCAGGTGTCTCACCAAGCCGAGAAGGGACAGAGTGGACGGCGGTATCGACCGCACTGTCAACTGCGTGTCGGTGAGACCGTGGCACTTCCACAGCAGAGTTGCTCGGTGGTAGTCCAACCACGATTCGAGCATGGTCACTTCGTCCGCGACGAACGGCGGTTCCACGCGGTTCACAGGGTCGGTCATGGTCGAACTGTATGTTCGGACACCGACAAGTGGGTTCGACCGACTGGACGCCGCGGATCCAGGTGAGCTGCGCGGGTGGGTCATCCCGAGCGTTCAGTCAGTGGAAAGCGGACTCCGGGTGCTGACGCGCCGTCGAGGACCATGTCGCGCGGACGGTGGTCCCCGTGCCCGAACGATCCACTGTCGACGATGTGCTCAGTGCCGTGATGAGCGGCAGGCCGTTACCCCGAAGAGCGTTGTGCACAGGCAGTTTCCACCGCCCGAGATCAGCGACGGTGACGTCCAGCGCGCCGAGGTCGACCGAGTAGGTGGCGCTGATCTGCATCGTGCCGACACCGTCCGTGTCGAGGTACGCGTGGTCGACGACATTGGCCATCGCTTCGTACACCGCCAGCACCACATCGGCTCTGCGGGCGTCGTCGAACGGCAGGATACGGAGCCATGCGGACAACGCTCTGCGTACGGCGCCGATGCACAGGGCGTCAGCGGGGACAGCTGACATGACGAGGCCCGGGTTCCGGACGCTCGGACCGAGAGTGCTGTCTGCGACACCGTCATGGGTCGCGTTCAGCACGCCCGCCGTGCGACCGTTCAGGACGACACCGCGGCCAGTGCCGCGTCGAGGTCTGGGTGGAGCGAGAGCATCTCGTCCATTCCGACGAGCGTGAGTGGACGGGTGGTCGCAGGCCCGTTCGACACGACAGCGAGCGCGACGAGTGCGCCGAGTCGGCGGTGCGTGTCGATGAGGGCCGTCATGCCGGTGGAAGAGAGAAAATCGACGTCGGTCAGGTCGACGATCACCGCAGAGGGCACGTTGTCAGACAGTGCTCGGTCGAGACCTGCCGTCAGCATGGGCGTGGACTCGAGGTCCAGATCGCCGCGGACCGACACGATGAGTACAGACCCGTTGCGGGCGGCGGTGACCTGGACGGATCGTCGGTCGACGTCCTGCTCGCGTGCGCGATCAAGGGTCACAGCGGTACCGCCACGACCGAGGTGACCGTGCGTTCCGCAAGCACCGACACACGCACGTTCTCTCGTTGCGATTGCTCGACCAGAGCGGCGAAGGCCGCTTCCGCGGTGATACCCCGAACTGCCATGACGATGCCCTTCGCCTGTTCGATGCAAGCCCGGGTCTCCATCGCTCTGCGGAGATTGCCTGACTCTTCCCGAGCGTCCGCGGTGTACCGCGATTCCCACACCGCGACCTCCACGGCGGTCACGAGCACCGTGACCAGCACCTCGTCGATGTCGCTGAAGCCGTGATCGCCGAAGCTGTAGATGTTCAGCGATCCAGCATGTTCGGAATCGACGTCCAGGGGTGCCGACAGGAAGCTGCGCACACCGGCCTCGGAGGCTGCAGCGGCGAAGAGCGGCCATCGCGCCGCAGCATCCTCGACGTGCACGCACACGATGCGCCCGGTCCGGGCGGCTTCGAGGCAAGGCCCCTCGTTCACGCGGTACTGGTCGGCATCGATGTCGCTGACTCGGGAATCCGACCGCGCCGCGGTCTCAGGGTTCGCCGCGTCGTGATGCAGGAGGGTCACCCCGGCCTGTCCGCTCCGGGGATCGCGGCGACCGCCTGTTCGCACAAGCCCTGGAGGAGGATCTCGAACCGACTGTGCGACAGCAGGAGTCCACGAAAGGCGTCCAATGCGTCGAAGGTGTCCGCGGCGAAGTACTGCATCGTGATCGCCGTGCGGACACCACTGGCCGTGCGGGACGACAACGCTCCCGCGATCTCGTCGTCGAAGGCGTTCGCGGCGGCCAGTGCTGCCGCCGTGCTGTGATCGTCCGGGGGCAGGCCGGGCGTGACCGAATCCGTCATGCGGAGTCCTCTGTGGTGCAGTCATGACACCTGTCGACGTGCGCGGAGGACGCTGCGCGGTGATGACTTCACCGGATGCGCCCAACCGTACGCCGCGTGTCGACCCCACACACGGTATGTCGCAACGCGCGACCACTGGACGTCCGGTCGATGCGCGTCCGACGCAGACCGACTAGTGACGTGTGGGTGCGCGGGAGGTGGCACGGCGCAGGAATGCGCGGTCATGACCACGGGACAGTGCGGCCGGTTTGTGAGACCGCCAGACAATGGTTCGGCCGCGCTCTCGGTGGAAGGCCCGAATCTAAAATTCAGGCATGGAGCACCCAGAAGTTCGCCGAAACGGCCTGTCATGACTGCCACAGTGGAGCAGAAAGGCTCTGTCTCCGTCGAGATCGACGGTGCGGTCGCATGGGCCGTGATCAGCAATCCGACCCGTCGCAACGCATTGAGCGCAGCGATGATGCGCGATCTGCACGCGCGACTGCAAGAGCTGGACAAACGCCCCGACATCCGCGCCATCGTGCTGCGCGGGGAAGGTTCGGAGGCATTCGTCTCCGGAGCCGACATCTCGGAGTTCGAATCGCAGCACGGTTCCACCGATGCCAAGCAGGCCGCCGACGACGCCATTGCCGCGTTGTTCTTCGGACTCGCCGCCATGCACACGCCGACCATCGCGATGGTGCACGGCTTCTGCATGGGCGCCGGCGTCGCCGTCGCGCTCACCGCGGACATCCGCATCGCCGATGAGGCGTGCGCGTTCGCGATTCCCGCCGCACGTCTGGGAATCGCATACCCGGTTCCGCCGACGCGCGTGCTGCAACGCATGGTCGGCTCCGGTCACGCCGCCGAGATGCTGTACACCGGCGGTCGCGTCACGGCAGAGACCGCTCTCTCCATCGGTCTCGTGAATCGGGTGGTCCCGAAAGACCAGTTGCACGAGGCCGTGCGCACACTCGCGACGACCATCGCGGCCAATTCACCCATGTCGGTGCGGGCTGCGAAGGTGGCCCTCGCGAGCGACCTCTACCCGGAGATGCTCTCCGAGGCCGAGGCTTTCGTGGCCATGTGCGCCGGCTCGGACGATGCCGTGGAAGGTGGGCGCGCCTTCATGGAGAAGCGGCGACCCAAGTTCACAGGCGTCGTGTCCTGACGCAGTCCTGCAACCACGTTCGGGTTGCGAGAATCATGTGGGCCGGTCGTACCGACTGAACGCATCGGGTCGAGGCGGTACTCGAGGTGCGCTCTGTGGTCACGTTCGCGCTGGCTGTCGGGGAGTCGACCACCGGTTCACTGGAGTTGTACCGCACCCCGCCGGGGGAGCTGACGGTCGTGCAGCACACCACAGCCGCGATGATCGGGTCGGCGTTGGTGGCGGAGGTCGCCGCCACCAGCCCGACCGACGAGGTAGCAGGGCTCGAACACGTCGCTGTGGAGGAGTTTCGCGCATGTAGGTGCACACGGCCATCGGGATGCTCGCTGCCCAGTTCGCTCGCGCGGCGATCGTCGACGTGCCATGGTGGTGAGCATCAGTCGTCGGGGTAGTCGAAGGGTCGTGCCGTTGCCTCCTCTGCCCCAGTTCCAGAGTGCGATCCGCGGTCCGTGGTTGACGTCGGTGTTCGGTGCCGTCCTTCTCGTGTCGCTGCCGGTGATCACCGTGACCGGTCTGCTGTCCTACATCGCGTACGGGCCGCAGTTCGGGCAGGCCCGCCCGGGCGACGTGGGGTGGCTGAGATTGCCCCAGTTCGACTGGCCGACCGATCCGTCATGGATCTACCGGGTGAACCAGGGCCTGCACGTCACGCTCGGCATCGTCATCATTCCGTTGGTGCTCGCGAAGCTGTGGTCGGTGATGCCGAAGCTGGTGCAGTGGCCGCCGGTCCGATCCCCGGCGCAGGCGCTGGAGCGGCTCAGCCTGTTGATGCTCGTCGGTGGTGTGCTGTTCGAGATCGTCACCGGTGTGCTCAACATCCAGTACGACTACGTCTTCGGTTTCGACTTCTACACGGCCCACTACTTTGGGGCATGGGTGTTCATTGCCGGATTCCTCGCGCACGTGGCCGTCAAGGTTAGGGTCATGTGGAGGACGTTGCGGCAGACGTCGCTGTCCGAGGTGCTCCGGGAGCGCAATCGAGCGGCCTGGGTGGAACCGGAGCACGAGCAGAAAGCGCCGGACGGCATCTCTCGGCGCGGGGCCCTTGCACTCGTGGCCGGCGGGAGCGGACTGCTGGCGGCACTCACTATCGGGCAGACCATCGACGGGCCATTGCGATCGACCGCTCTGCTGGTGCCCCGCGGCCGCTCCTACGGCGACGGGCCGAACGACTTCCAGATCAATCGCACGGCGGTCGCAGCGGGAATCGATCCGGCGTCCACCGGGGATTCATGGCGTGTGGAGTTGTCGGGAACGACGAGCGTGGTTCTCGACCGAGCAGCACTCGAGGCGATGGATCAGCACACCGCGGTATTGCCGATCGCGTGCGTCGAGGGGTGGTCGACGACGCAGGAGTGGACCGGGGTGCGCTTGCGGGACCTCGCCGGCCTCGCCGGCGTGACCGACGGCACCGCCACAGTGGCCTCGCTGGAACAGGGAGGTGCGTTCGCGCAGGCGAAGCTGGCGCAGAACCAGGTGTGGCATCCGGATTCGCTTCTCGCGTTGACCGTCAACGGTGCGGCGCTGTCGCTCGACCACGGCTATCCCGCGCGTGTGATCGTTCCGGGCCTTCCCGGTGTCCACAACACCAAGTGGGTGTCGCGTATCGACTTCGCAGGCGGGGCCGATCGATGAGGCGGCTGTACGGGGCAGGCGCGGCTCACGCGGCCGTCATGGTCGTGTCCTTCGTCCTCGCGGGTGCCGCCGTCCTGACTCTCGGGGTGGACGCACTGTGGAACCCGGACAGGTGGTGGCAGTCGATCGCCGTCTGGTTCATCGGCGCGGCGATCCTGCACGACCTGGTTCTGTACCCGCTGTACTCGCTGGCGGATCGGGCGACGCGCCCGACTCGCAACTGGACGGTTCGACAGGTTTCGGTGCGGCAGCACATCCGGGTGCCGGCCCTCGGCGCCGCGCTGACGCTGCTGGTGTTCTTCCCGGGCATCCTGAACACCGACGACACTGCCATCGTGGCGGCCACGGGCCTCAATCGTGACCCGTATCTCGAGCGGTGGCTGTGGGTCGTGGCGGCCATGATCGCGATCAGCGCCGCGGTGTTCGTGGTGCGGGTGCTCGCGGCGGTGAGGCGGCCGTCACCAGCGATGCCACGCGGCCACGATCGGACGGATACACAGGGCGCCTAGGGATCATGCGAAAAGATCTCCGCGAGAACGTTTCACGCCCGCTTCGGTGACGTTCCACCATCGCTGCCACGCAGGTGGCCGCGGGAACTATTGCAGTCGAACACCATCCATGGGCCGTGTCGCGGCGAATGTGGAGTAACCATTACCGACGACAAGGAGCTGCAATGTTCACCATTCGTAAGTCCGTGGCCGCTACCGCGATCGGCGTGATGTCCCTCGTCCCGCTGGCCGCCTGCTCGTCCAGCGACGACGGCGGATCGGCAGCGGCAACGACGTCCAGTTCGTCCTCCGCTGCCGCATCGACGTCCACTCAGCCCGAACCCGCCGCGCAGGTCGATGCTCTGACCGGCGTGGACACCGCCGTTGCGCTCGATACCGGCTTCACGGACGCTCTGACCACGCTCGGGTTGACCCCGGGAACCGTGGGCACGGCGACCCTGGCGGACGGATCACTTCGATTCCCGATCACCGGCGGCAACGTCAAGTACTGGACGCCGGGCACGGTCGATCCGTACGTGCAGGGCTCCATCGACCACGAAGGCAGCGGATTGTCCCTGACCGCCGGCGGCACCACGGTGGAGCTGACCAACTTCGTCATCGATCCGGGCACCTCACTGCTCATGGGTGATGTGACCGTCAACGGAGAGAGCGCCGCCACCGACGCCGTGCTGTTCGATCTCGACGGCCGCACCCTCGAGCCGCTGGCCACCGGCCCGAACAACACCGCGATTCTGCAGGGCACGACCGTGCATATCTCCGAGACCGCCGCCGGCCTGCTGAACGAGACGTTCAAGACCGACGCCGTCACCCCGGGACTGCTGGTGGGAGTCGCCACGATCACCGTCAACACGCAGTAACGAGGCACAGCCTCTTACCCGGCCCACATCGACACCGATGTGGGCCGGATCGTGTCGACGAGTCGGGCGATGGCCCCTGAACGTGGAAAACGACTGAACGCGACGTTTGTCGCCGACGTCCACCGGGAATGGACAATCATCCACATCGAGGAAGTGCCGGACCAGTCGGGGTCTGTAGAAGGGACAAGCGTGACAGCGACTTCGGCGGGCGAGGCCCCTGACAATTTCGATGTTCTGTTCGACACTGCCTCCACCGGTACCGCGTGGTGGGTGCGGCACCGGGACGGCCGACGGAACTTGTTGCCGGTCGGGCGTTGGCTCGGCGGCGAGCACGCAGACGCCGATGACCGCGCAGTGGACGAGACGTTGCTCGCCCTCTGCCGGGGGCGCACGATCGATCTCGCGTGCGGGCCGGGCCGGTTGGTCGAGGAACTGCGGCGACGGGGAGTATCGGCGATGGGTGTGGACACGTCCCCGGCAGCTGTCGCGCTGGTCCGCGAACGTGGTGCCAAAGCCGAGCTGGCCGACATCTTCGACATCGTTCCACACGAAGGGCATTGGGACACAGTGCTTCTCGTCGACGGGAACATCGGCATCGGTGGTGATCCCGGCCGTGTCATCGGTCGTGCGCACGACATCGCGTGCGAGAGCGGGACGGTGCACGTCGAAGTGGCAACGCCCGGAACGGGATTCGTCGCCGAATGTCTGCGTATCGAGAACGACGAGACTGCGGGGCCCTGGTACGACTGGGCGCGAATCGATGCGGACGCGCTGGCGCCACTCGCCGCGGCACGAGGGCTGGTACCGGTCGGTGTGACCGCGATCGCCGGTCGGCACTTCGCTCACTTCGTCAAACCCCCGTACGGTTCGGCCCCCGAGACTTCCGAGTGAGCGGCCCGACCGCGACCGATCGGCGGCGCGGGTGGGTTCCTCGAGTTCCGGAACTGATCGGCGCACTACTTGCGGCTGCATTGGTCGTCGCGGCAGTGGTCGTGGCGCGGCGGGAGAATGCCGTCGTCACTCCGCTGATCGGCGGCATGGGTTTCGACTTCGACGATTTCGCGTCGCTCGCGCCTCTGTTCGGGCGGTGGGGCGCTCATGTGGGGCCGGGGACTCCGGTCGCGGTGATCGTCGGCGTCCTGGTGGTGATCCTCGGCCCGTCCGTGGCGGCACGCATGTCGTGGCGTCCGCTGCTCCTTGTCACCTGGGCGACGACCCTTGTCTGGACCGTCGGTCTGGCTGCGGTCGACGGCTGGCAGAAAGGGTTCGTCGACAAGTTGACGTCCCGCGACGAGTATCTGTCCGAAGTAGGTGGTATCGACGACATCGGTGCCACACTGCGCGGCTTCTCCGACCGGATCATCGACGGCCAGGCGGACTCGTGGGCCACGCACGTCTCCGGGCATCCCCCCGGCGCCATCCTGACGTTCGTGTGGTTGGACCGCATCGGACTCGGGGGAGGCGCGGCCGCCGCATGGTTGTGTGTGATCGTCGGGTCATCGGCCGCCGTCGCCACCGCTGTCGCCGTGGCAGCGCTCGTCGGCCGCGACACCGCCCGACGGTTGATCCCGTTCGCCGTGATCGCCCCCAGCGCGATCTGGATCGGTGTCTCCGCGGACGGATTCTTCACCGGTGTGTCCGCCTGGGGCATCGCCCTCCTGACCGTCGCAGCAGCCGGTCGACGAGCGCGACACGACGTCGCGGCCGTCGCGGCGGGTCTCCTGCTCGGGTTCTCGGTCTACCTCAACTACGGCCTCGCCCTGATGGGACTGCCGGCCCTGGCGGTCCTGATCGCCTCTCGCCGCGTGCGGCCACTGGTACCGGCGATCGGCGGCGCCCTCGTCGTCGCCGGCCTCTTCACCGCGTCGGGCTTCTGGTGGTTCGACGGGTACGTCGCGGTCCAGGAACGGTATTGGCAGGGCATCGCGTCAGCGCGCCCGTTCCAGTACTGGAGTTGGGGCAACATCGCGGCTCTGGTGTGTGCGGTGGGACTCGCGGTGCCCGCTGCGCTGTCCCGCGTGGTGTCACTGCCGCGTGTGCGACGTGCCGAGCCTGTGACTCTGCTCGTGGTGGCCGCTCTGCTGGCGGTGGCTTTCGCGGACCTGAGCAGGCTGAGCAAGGCGGAGACGGAACGCATCTGGCTGCCGTTCCAAGTGTGGATGACGGTTGCCACTGTCGCGATCGGGGACCGCTCGGTGCGCTTCTGGCTGGCAGCGCAAGTCGTGCTGGCACTCGCGATCAACCATCTGACGTACACGAACTGGTGAGCGACCCGTCCCCCCCCCTCGATCGACACGACAAGGAGAAAACGATGCACGTGTTACTCACCGGCGCGGCCGGTTTCATCGGTGAACACATTCACGAAGCACTACTGGCGGCCGACCACGACGTGACGGCTGTCGACGCGTTCCTACCCTCGGCGCACGGCTCGACGCCACTGCACGCGCCGAACGTCACGACGGTCGACGTCCGCGACCCCGGCGCTCTGGACGATGTCATGGCGGGGGTCGATGTGGTGTGTCACCAGGCCGCCGTCGTCGGAGCCGGCGTCAGCACTGCGGACGCACCCGCATACGCCAGCCACAACGACCTGGGTACTGCCGAAGTACTTGCTGCGATGGCCCGAGCCGAGTGTCGGAAGCTGGTTCTGGCGTCATCGATGGTCGTCTACGGCGAAGGTCGCTACCGCTGCCCCGTGCACGGTGTCGTCCGTCCGCGCCCCCGGAACCCGTCGGATCTGCGGAACGGGGTCTTCGATGCGAAGTGCCCGGAGGGTGACGAGCCGGTGACGTGGGAGACGGTGGACGAGGACGCTCCGCTTGAGCCCCGAAGTCTCTATGCAGCAAGCAAACTCGCGCAGGAGAACTATGCACTCGCCTGGTCGCTGGCGACGGGCGGATCGGTCACGGCGCTGCGCTACCACAACGTCTACGGTGACCGAATGCCGCGTGACACACCGTATTCCGGTGTCGCCGCGATGTTCCGCTCATCGCTCGAGAAAGGTGAATCACCGACTGTGTACGAGGACGGTGGGCAGATGCGAGATTTCGTCGATGTCCGGGACGTCGCCGCCGCCAACCTTGCCGCCGTCGAGCACGACGGAGCGGGGTTCGTGGCCTGCAACGTCTGTTCGGGACACCCGATCTCGATCGGTGAGGTGGCCCGCATTCTGTGTCGTGCACACGGCGGCGGCATCGAGCCGAAGGTGACGGGTCAGTTCCGTCCCGGCGACGTGCGGCACATCGTTGCCGGTGCCGATCGGGCCGACGAGATTCTCGGATTCCGAGCTGCCGTCGGTCCGGACGAGGGGCTCACGCGGTTTGCGTCGGCACCGCTTCGGGCGGCATCCGATGGCTCGGCCCCGGTGGTGTGACGATGATCGATCCTTCCGATGTCACGGTCGTACTCCCGTGCCGCAACGAGGCGCAATCTCTTCCCGATGTTCTCGACGCCGTGCCCGACGGCTATCACCGCCTGGTCGTCGACAACGGCTCCACAGACGGCACCGCGGACGTGGCCCGTGCGCACGGGGCGGAGGTGGTCATCGAGGCGATACCCGGATACGGCTCAGCCGTGCACGCCGGAATCACCGCTGCTCGAACGACCGTCGTGGCTGTCATGGACGGGGACGGGTCGATGGACCCTCGCGAACTGCCCGGTCTCGTCGCAGCGCTGGACTCCGCCCAACTCGTCGTCGGTCGGCGCCGCCCGGTGCACCGCAGTGGCTCGCCGTGGCACGCCCGCCTCGGCAACACGGCCATCGCCTGGCGTCTACGCAGACGACTGAAGATCGACGTCCACGACATCGGCGCTCTTCGGGTGGCCCGCCGCGACGATCTGCTCTCGCTCGACGTCCCGGACCGACGCTCCGGCTACCCGCTGCAGCTGTTGGTTCTCGCCGCTCGGGCAGGGTGGACAGTGGTCGAGCACGACATCTCGTACCGCCCGCGGACCGGGGGAGTGTCGAAGGTGTCGGGGTCGGTTCGCGGCACGGTGGTGGCGGTCTGGGATTTTGCGAAGGTGATTCCATGATCGATGCGACGCTGCTCGTCATCGCGAAAGCGCCGGTACCCGGCTTTGCCAAGACTCGACTGATGGCCGCCATGACCGCCGAGGACGCCGCGTCGGTGGCGGCCGCGGCGCTGCTCGACACACTCGCCGCGGCGAGGCAGGCTCCTTTCGCCCGGCGGGTGGTCGCGATGACCGGCGACCTGGCCGAGGCGATGCGCAGCGACGACATTCAGAGGTCACTGGCTGACTTCGACGTCATCGATCAGCGCGGCGACGGCTTCTCGGAACGGTTGATCCACGCGCATCGCGACGCCGCCGGATGCGCTCCCGTCGTGCAGATCGGCATGGACACGCCGCAGGTCGACCCCGCGATGCTGGCCGACATCGGTCGAGCCTTGGAGCCGTCGTCGGCGATCCTGGGCCGTGCCGAGGACGGAGGATGGTGGGTGCTCGGACTGCACGACGCATCCGATGCCCGGGCCCTGCGGGCAGTGGAGATGTCCACCGACCGCACCGGGGACGACACCCGGGACGCCCTGCAGCGCTGCGGCCTCGTCGTCGGTGCAGCACCGACTCTGCGTGACGCCGACGAACTGGTCGATCTGGCCCCCATCTCCCGAGTGTGTCGCCCGGACAGTGAATTCGCCCGATGCGTGGATGCGCTGCCCGTTCCGAGGCCGACGGGGGAGACACTCTGACCGCGACCTCCGGCACCCGGAGTGTGCTGTTCCGCTTCTATCTGGTCGGCGGTGCGAGCGCCGCCGCGTACGTTCTGTTGTTTCTGGTGTTCCGAGTCGTCATGTCGTCCCAGGCCGCGAACGTGCTCGCGCTCCTGGTCTCTGCGCTCGCCAACACCGCGATCAACCGCCGGTTCACCTTCGGAATCCGTGGAACCGATGCGATCGTTCGCCAGTACGTGCAAGGGCTCGTCGTCTTCGCCCTCGGGCTGGCGGTCACCAGCGGCTCGTTGGTACTCCTCCACAGGTGGGTACCCGATGCATCGCGAGCAGTCGAGGTGTCCGTCCTGGTGGCCGCGAACCTCGTGGCCACGGTCGTGCGCTTCGTCGGGTTGCGCCGGGTGTTCACCGAACACCGATCGTGAACGTCGCACGAGCACGTGTCACGACACGTCGACACTGTCGGCCGGGATGATCTGCAGGCTAGAGTCCGCGCCGGGATCACTGCCTGTCACCAACACGTTTCCCGTTCGTGAATCCACGGCGACGGAATTGGCCTGACGAACCGTCGGCAAGTCGACCACGGTCCGCGGCGATGCCGGCTCGGCCACATCGACGACACGAAGGATGTTGCTCTCGGTCAGCGTGATCAGAAGGAGCTTCCGATCGGCGTCGTAGGCGAGCCCGTAAGGATTGCCGGGTGCGTCGATGCGAGCGACCTCGCTGATGTCGGGAGTGATGCGTTCGAGGTATACCGCGCCACCGTCGGTGTCGGCGAAGGCAGCGAGGTCGGCGCCGAGGGATGTCGCATGCGTCAGTTTGGTTCCCAGTGGGGCCTGTGCAACGAGTTCCTGGTCCGGCCCGCTGTAGATCCAGATCCCGTTGCCCTGCACATCTGCGACAGCTGCGTAATTGCCGACGGCTGCAACGCCGCCCGGTTGCACGGGACCGGCGGGGAGAGATGCGGTCACGACACCGTTGCGTACGAAGACGACTCCGCCGCCCATCTCGTTGGTCACGACGGTCGCGCCGTCGGCGGTCACCACGGCATCGTGCGGTTGCCGTCCGACGCCGCGGGTGGTGGAGAGCGTCGCTCCGTTCGCCGGATCGACCAGGAGCAGTTCGTCACTGGACTCGAGGGGCGCGAGTACCGGTCCGTCCGGGCCGGCGAGGGAGAGGTGTCGCGGCGCACCGACCGTCGGCACGAACGATCGCTCGACTCCGGTCGCCGCGTCGAGCAGCCTCAGGCCATCGGGTTCACGCACTGCGGCGACGGCGATGCCGGACGACGTGACGACGATTCCCTCGGGTGCGCCCGGAAGCGGAACGACGGTGCCGATCGGATCCTGCGCTGCGGGCGCCCTAGCCGGTTCGGCGGCGGGTGTCTGCGTCGGCCCGGGTGCAGTGTCGTCGGTGGAACAGCCGGCGACGAGAGCCAGTACCGACAGGGCGACGACGATGCGTTTCACGGTGAACCACCGAACTTGTCTAGTGCGTCCGGATGTTCATCGTGTGCGTACCCAGCACGTTCACGCGGGAAACCCGAGTCGAGCTCCCACGAGCACAGCCGAGCTGGAGTCTGTCGGAATCGGTGCACGGAGCCGGGCTGATAGCGTCGATCGTCTCCACGCTTCATCGCACGAGGGGAACGACGAGACGATGACGGGCACACTCACCTGGCACGACGACATCAGTCCGCAAGCACGCGTTCTGTCGGCGGCGATGAAGGCGGTCCTCAAGCCGACCCTGAGTATGTGGCCGCTCACCGACGGCGGCATCAAGGCCATCGGGCACCTCGATCGCGTCGTCGACCGACTGCCGAAGCCGCCTCGCGTCACTATCGACCAGGTGGTTCTCGGTGGTGTGCCCTGCGAGAAGACGACACATCCTCGGACGGCCACCGGCTCTCTGGCCGGTGCGACGGTTCTCTACTTTCACGGCGGCGGCTTCGTCTTCTGCGGACTGGCGACCCACCGCGGTGCGTGTGCCATGATCGCCGCCCGTGCGGGTGTTCCGGTGTACTCCGTGGAGTACCGGCAGATTCCGTACGGCGGCATCGGTACGTCGATCTTCGATGCCATGGCCGCCTACCGCGCCGCGTCGGCGACGGTGGCCGATCCGTCGAAGATCATCGTGGCGGGAGACTCGGCCGGCGGTTACCTCGCGATGAAGGTCGCCGAACTGGCTGCGCTGGAAGGGTTGACACCACCCGCGGCCGTTCTGGGATTCTCGCCGTTGCTCAATCTGGACCTGAGGAGCCATTCCCGTGCGTTCATGAAGCGGGACGCGTATCTGCCGATGAAACAGGTTCTCGCGCTGGAGGATCGTTGGATGAACGGGCCGGACGCCATCCCGGGCGCAGCGTCTCCGATCGATGCCGATCCATCGGTGTTTCCGCCGGTCTTCCTGTCCTCGGCGCAGTACGAGTTGATGCGCCCGGACGTGGAGGCGATGACGCGCAAGCTCGAGGACGCCGGCCGGATCGTCGAGACCCATGTGTGGCGCGGTCAGGTGCACGCATTTCCCGTGTTGGCAGGCGTACTTCCGGAAGGCCGCGAGACGCTGCGGAGCGCGGTGGACTTCGCTGCACGCCACCTCTGAGCCGTTCAGGCGACTGATTCGAGCGGGTCGTCGCTCCCGCGTGAGCGCACCTGCCCGGCTCGGTTGTCTAATGCCGGCGACGCATCACACGGAGACTGGCCACACTCATCGCGCGCGCCGCGAGCTGCGCGACGATCTCGACAGCGAGAACGTGGTGGATCAGTTGTGGCGTGCGTGTACCACCGGCTGCTGCTCCCTGATCAACCGATCACACCCGACTTCGCCGACCGCCTGATCGACAATCTCTTCGCCGGCATCGGACGCGGCCCGCCCTCGTGAGTACGTGACCCGTCGAGAACCGTTCTGCGCTCACACGGCGCTCACGCCCGCGACGCCAGGTAGTCGTCCACCGTCGTCGGGGCGCGGGAGTCGTCCCCCGTCGCGGCGACGCGTCCTGCAGAGAACGCGCGGTGCATCTCGACCTGCAATCTCGCTGCATCGTCGGAGAATCCGACCTGGAATAGCTGGGTGATCGTCTCCTCGTCGGGGAGCTGCTGGTAGGGGAGATGGCCGATGCCCTGTGCTCGGCCGACCGCGGCGGCGACGTCCATCAGGGTGAGATCGACTGCGGTCCTGATCTCGCGGATGGTGGTGCCCTGGTGGTCGGGTTCCTCGACTGCGTCGGCCGCGGCTGCGCCGACGTCTCCGGCCGCCACCATCGGCAGGGGCACGTCGGGGGCGATGGAGTCCTGGAGTGCCCCGATGTGGCGGAGGTGGGGCAGGACGGGGTCGAGATTGTCGAAGAAGTAGCCGGGTCGGAGAAGGACGAGATCGGTCTCGAGGGCGGTGAGTCGCTGCTCCTGAGCGTGCAGTGCGGTGAGGAATCCGGTCCCGTGCTCGAGTTCGGCGCCCAGGGAACTGAGTGCGACGACGCGTGGCACCCGTGCTCGTCGGAGTGCGTCGGTGATGGAGGACCCGATGTCGTTCATGTGTGCTCGGACGTCGGGTGCCGTGGGGTCGAATGGGACGAGGACGTAGGCCGCGTCCACGCCGGTGAACGCGGTGGTGATGAAGTCGGTGTCGGTCAGGTCGCCCGTGTGCGTGGTGGCAGCCGGGTGTGCGTGGGGCCGTGCGGTGCGCGCGACACGGCGTACTTTCCATCCGCGGCCGAGGAGCGTGTCGGTGAGGCGTCGTCCGGTTCGGCCGGTGGCGCCGAGAACAGTGATGGTTCGTTGTGTGGTCACGATGGTCACGGTGCCGGGTTCGTGGTGGACAATGAATACCGTGGAGTCCACCGTTGATGATCGATCGTCCAGGATGTGGCGCGGTGACGATGCGCTCGGCGACGCCCTGCACTCGCTGCGGATGCGTGGGGTGTTCTACGTTCGATCGGAACTGACGGCTCCCTGGGGTCTCGACATCCCCGCGATGGAGGACTGCCTGTGGTTTCACGCACCGGTGGTGGGATCGTGCCTGCTCGAGCTGCCGGGGACGAAACCTCGGCTGGTGGGCGAAGGTGAGTGCGTGCTGGTCCCGCACGGTCGAGGCCACCGAGTGGTGGACGATCCGTCATCCCCGTCGGTGTCGATGTACGACCCGGAGCCCGAGTGGATCTCGGACCGCTTCATCGTTCTGGAGCACGGCGGCGGGGGCGAGCGGGCCGTGTTGATCTGTGGCGCCGTGAAGTTCGATCATCCGACTGCCCGCTCACTCCTCGACGTGCTGCCCGATGTGCTGGTGGGTGATCGCGGGTCTGCGGTCTCGGCCGCGGTACTGGAACTGCTCGCGAACGAGGCCGCTGCCCGCCGGCCGGGTGGGGAGGCCGTGGTGACGCGGCTGGCCGACATCCTGATCATCGATCTCGTCCGAGCGTGGCTCCGAGAGGAGGGCGCTGAGATCGGCGGCTGGCTGGGGGCGTTGCGCGACAGACAGATCGGTGCCGCGGTCATCGCGATGCATCGGTATCCGGAGCGGCCGTGGACGGTGGCGGATCTGGCTCGGACGGCGGCGATGTCTCGATCCGCCTTCGCCGCGCGCTTCACCGCGCTGGTGGGTGAGGCCCCGGTGGTCCACCTGACCCGTCGGCGCATGCAGCTCGCGGCGGCGGAGCTCGCGAGATCGAACGCCACCATCTCCTCGGTCGCGGCCTCGTTCGGATACGGGTCCGACGCGGCGTTCTCGCGAGCGTTCACCCGCACCATGGGTCGGTCCCCGTCGTCGATGCGGCATTCAGGGTCGGCGTCGTAGGGGCATCCTGTTGTCCGACATCCCCTCACATCGGACGATGACTCGGAGCGGCACGAACGGAGGCTATGCCTCAGCCTTCCGCGCTGCCACACGGTGGGCGGCATCCTGCACGAACCAATAGGCCACCAGGCCGACGTACACGCCGACGAGCCCGCCGGTCACCCGTACGCCGCGCCGACGAGACAGAGACTCCCACGACACAGACATCGCACACCCTCTCACCGAACACGTCACCGATCCGGTGATTGTCCTCCGAACATGCCGATCAGCACAACGGCTGCGGGTGAGGGCGGAACGACCGGTCTGAGTCTCGCTGTCCTGGAGTGCCACCCTCGACCTTTGACGGGCGCCGTGGAGGCTACGCGAGAGTCAGCGCGTCGCGCACGGTCGCAGGCGACCTGCCGAGCAACTGTCCCAGCAGGGGATCGATGCCGGCGAACCAACCGCCGGCTGCAGCGTCGAACATCCCGAGTGTGAAGCGAGCCGCGAATTCCGGCTGTCCCGAAGCGACCCGGGCTGCGATCCAGTCCTCAGGGTCCATCAGGACTCGCCGTACCGTCCGCCCGGCCACGTCGGAAGCGATCGCCGCCACCTCCTCGAAGGTGGGTGCGGACTCGGCGGTCACCGTGACCGGTCCGTCGTACGCGCCGTTCGATGCGATGATCGCCGCCGCAGCCTCCGCCGAATCCGCTCGGGACGTCCACGACACCGGACCGTCGGCCGGAACGGTGATGACGCCGGACTCGCGCCAGGGGCCAGTCGACCAGGCCAGGCTGTGGGCGTAGAAGCCGTTGCGCAGCGAGGTCCACGGCAGGCCGGAACCCGCCAGCAGCCGCTCCGTCGCCGCGTGGTCTCGACCCGGACCGAATGGCGTGTCGTCCGCGGCCCCCTGATGACTCGTGTACAAGATTCGCCCCACGCCCGCGGTGACGGCCGCGTCGATCGCGTTGCGGTGCAGGGAGACTGCGTCGGCCCTCGGATCACTGGACGAGACGAGCAGCAGCTGATCGGCATTCGCGAACGCGTCCGGCAGCGACGCCGGGTCTGCGTAGTCGCCGTGGCGCACCTCGATGCCGAGATCGGCGAAGCGTCGGGCCCTGGACGCGTCTCTGACCGCCACCGCGATCTCCGAAGCGGGGCGATGTCTGAGCAGGTGGTCGACAGTGGCGCCGTTCAGCGCGCCGGTGGCGCCGGTGATGACGATCATGAGTGCCTCAGTTTCGTTGGCATCGCACCGGTGTTATCGATGGAAACATAACGGTATCACGAGACTGTTATCGTTGGAACGTGATCAAGCCGACCAGCACTCGAGACGACGTCCGGGCGCGGATCATCGAGGTCGCGGCCGCCCTGCTGCGCGATCACGGCGTGGCCGCAGTGACCACTCGTGGGGTTGCCGAGGGTGCCGACGTACAGCCCCCGACCATCTATCGACTGTTCGGTGACAAGGACGGTCTCCTGGAATCCGTCGCAGAAGATGTTCTGGCCGAGTTTGTCTCGATGAAGAGACGCATCACCGAGACGGCCGCGTCGCAGGGCGTGGATCCCCTCGTGGACCTGCACGACGGGTGGCTGACGCAGGTCGAGTTCGGCATCGCCAACCCGGAACTGTTCCGGATGATGAACGGCCCGCAGCACCTGACACGATCTCGCGCGGCGCAGGCCGGCATGGACGTCCTCCGGGCTCGGATACACAGGGTCGCCGAGACGGGCCGACTGCGGGTGAGCGAACAACGGGCGCTCGGACTCGTCCAGGCAGCGGGTGTGGGCACGATCTCGGTGCTTCTCGCGACTCCGGCCGAGGACCGCGACGACGAGTTGGCCGACGCGATGTTCGATGCCGTCATGCGGCAGATCCTCACCGACCCGCCCGACCGCGAGCAGGACGACCACGCCGCCGCCGCGGTCGCTTTTCGTGCGATCACGCCGGCGTTGGACACGTTGAGCGCCGCCGAGCGCGCGGTCATGGTCGAGTGGCTCGATCGGGTGATCGCCGGACTCTGACACTCGACTCGCCGTTCTCGTCGAGGTCGTTCACGGCGGACTGCACGGACCGCGTGGTTTGCGACAAAGTACGAACAACGACGAGTTCGAGGGGTATCCGTGACACCACTGTTGAACGCTCCTGCACATCGACATCGAGTACCGGTCGAACACCGTGTGCTGGGTCTCGACCGTCGAACGTGGCCGCCGGCGCTCGTCGTGCTCGCTGTGTTCCTGGTCTTCACCGTGGTGGTTCCGCGCATCGACGCTGCCCTCGACTGGGACGACCCCGTTCTGGCAGGGCAGCAGCTTGCACTCACCGACACCCTCGTCTTCACCCCCGTCGCCGGTTACGACGTCGAGTCCGGCTTCCGTGTCGGAGACGGAGGCACGTTCGGCGATGCCACCCTCGCCGGGGCCGGCATCACCTTCCAGGTGTCGACAGACTCGTACGACGGCACTCCCGATCAGCTGCTCGACCAGGTGCAGAAGGTCACGTCCCGGACGGACGACCCCACCTTCCGGGTCGACGGGAACAGGGCCACTCTCACCACGGCGGCCGGCGAGACCGGAGTCGCGCAGCCCTACAACAGCGTGCGAAGCGACGGGGTGATCGCGGCCTTCGTTCTCGGCGGCACAGGGGTCGACATCACTGCCTACGGGCCACCCACCCAGATGACCGCAGCCCTCGACGACGTCCGAGCGATGATCGCGAGCATCCGTACCGTGTACGGGGACGACGCATGAGCACTGTCGACCCCCGCACGTCTCCCGAGACGGTCGGCACGGAAGCTGGTCAGCGCCGAGCGGAAGCAGTCGAGATCTCCGGGTGGGGTGCGAGATTCCACTTCGTGCAGCCCCACAATCTGTCGTTCTGGGTCTACCTCGCGTTGACCGCCATCGGCGCGTTCCAGGCATGGGCCTACTTCGCGCCGAGCGCCGGGTTCTACGCCGAGGCACTCGCCGTCGCGGCGGCGCTGTGTGGGTTGTGCGGACTCGCGTGGTTCGCCTGGTTCCACCACATCGACCGGTGGGAGCGGCAACCAGGCGGGCTCGTGGTCGCTGCCCTCGTGTGGGGCGCTGTTCCGGCAACGTTCGCCTTTGCGATGACCGTCAACACGGCGATGCTCGGCATCTACCCCAAGCTGTTCGGTCAGGAATGGAGCGCGAACTGGGCGGCAGGTGCGACGGCACCGTTCACCGAGGAGGCGACCAAACTCTGTGGTTTCCTGCTCCTGATGAGCCTTGCCCCGCGTCTCATCCGCACCGCGAACGACGGCCTCATCGTCGGAGCGTTCATCGGGCTCGGATTTGCCGTGTTCGAGGACTTCCTCTACGCGGCGAGTTCCACTGCTCGGGCATTCGGCACCGATCCCGTGGGCAACGCGGTGCACATGTCCGTCGTACGCATCGCCGTCAGTTTCGCCTCCCACCCTCTGTTCAGTGCCCTCGTCTGCACCGGAGCCGTGTATCTGATCGGGACGGCAGCGCAACCCCGGCGGGTCGGGCGTGGTGCGGCATTCGTCGTCGCCGGCATGTTCCTCCACTTCACATGGGACGACGCCGGCGGTCTCGGTGGCGGCGGTCTGGGAAACTTCGTGGTGATCCTGGCGTCGGTCGTCATCGGGTTCACGGTGCTGACCATCGCGTTCCGCCGGGCCGCACCGCGTGAGTATCAGTTCGTCCGCGACATCCTCGCCCCGGAAGTCGAGGCCGGTGTCGTCACCGATGCCGAGGTCGACGGTGTGCTGGACACGAAGGCCCGCAAGGCATTCGTGAAGTCCGCGCCCACTCGGAAGGCCCGACGAGCCCGCAAGCATCTGCGTCGCGCCGTTCTGGACCTGGCGCACGACGTCGCCCGCGAGAAGGGGGGAGGACACCGAGTTCGTACGCCACTCTCGCAGCGAGGTCGAGCGGTTACGAGCAGCGGCCGGCTGATCGGCTCGGGCCGGGTGAGATCGGTCGAGTCACCGCAGCGAGCTGGTGAAGCGTCCGTCGAGGCCTGCACGTTTCATGGCGCGCCTGTGCAGAGCATGCGGTGTGGAGGTCTATGTCACCGCCGCGAATCACGTTCGTCGGGGGCCAGGTATCAGCAGGGGAACGCGGTCCACCAGGTCGAGTGCGACATCGGGAGAGGCGCCGTCGAACACGGCGGTGTGGATCCCGCGCATGGCGCCGGTCACGAGTTGCGCTGCCGCGGCCACGTCGGTGTGGCGTTCGATCTGACCGGCATCGGCCGCTCTGTGCAGCAGTTGTTCGATCGCGACGACGAAGTCGGTGTGCCACCCCTCGGCGGTTCCTTCGCTGCGGGGAACACCGATGTTGCGGAACAGCACGTGGGTCGCCGGAGTGTCGTAGATGGTGGCCGCGGCGATGTGCAGGAACGATCGCAGCTGTCCCAGAGGATCGTCCGGCCACGTCGCCTGCTCGGAACGCGTTGCCATGCGGTCGATCAGCGTGGTGGCGGCATCGTTGACGGCTGCGTGGAACAGGTCGCGTTTGGTGGGGAAGTGGTGGAATGCGGTCCGAGCCGCGAGTCCGCAGTGCTGCGCCACGGCCTCCACGGTGATGTCGCCGTAGTCGGAGTGTTCGAGCAGCGTCTGGGTGGCGTGGACGAGCCGAGTCGGCGCCGGCCCCGGGTCGTCCGTGGTGTCGGACGCGGCCCACCGATAGAGAGTGGTCGGGTGGACACCCAGATCAGATGCGACGGCGGTGGGACTCTCTGTTCCCTCGAAGGCACGCTCCACAGCGGCGCGACGGTCGGCCGCAGTGAACTTCGAGGCCCTGGCCATGATCGTGACACTACAGTCCGAGTCGGCCGAGCGGGGACGGCAACTCGGGAGATCAGCGCAGCAACCGCGCCACCGCCGGAAGTAGTACCCGAGGTGGCGTCAACGCTGCCGTGGCGGCCGCGATGGCGTTCCTCCGTCCTGAGATGGCCTGTGGACGTGAGGGTTCTGGCGTCGAGGGCGCGCATCGCGGTGGCGACGACCTCGGCCGGTGACTGGTACGAGCCGGTCGTCGCGGCGGACTCGCCGATGACATCGAAGAACTCGGTGCGCGTCGGCCCCGGGGCGAGTGCGAACACTCGGACACCGTGGCGCCTGGACTCGTACCACAGCGACTGCGTGAAGCTCAGGACGAACGCCTTGGCTGCGGCGTAGACGGCGAGGGTGGGGACGGGTTGGAACGCCGTCGTGCTGGCGACGTTGACGACGGATCCGGTGCCGCGGGAGATCATGTCGGGGAGGAAGGCAGAGCAGATGTCCACCACCGCGGCGACATCGACCGCCAGGAGCCGCGCGAGGTCGTCGGCATCGTTGTCGACGAACGGGCCCTGTACTGCGAAGCCGGCATTGTTGACGACGAGGTCCAGTCTCTCGGGAACCAGGGTCCGCAGTCGACGTCCGGCTGCGGGTTCCGACAGATCATGGGAGACCGTACGGCAGTGGATGCCGTGTGCACGTTCGAGTTCGGCTGCGAGAGCGGTCAACCGGTCCTCCCGTCGTGCCACCAACACCAGGTCGGAGCCGCGCGCGGCCAGGGCTCGGGCGAACTCGGCCCCGATGCCGGAACTCGCTCCGGTCACCATGGACCGCGCTGGTCGGAATGGATCCTGCGAGCGACTCATCCTCGGGAGTCCTTCGACCGATGCCCACGCTCGGAGGCGGACCGGCGGGCGAAATCCTCGTAGGAGGTGGGTTCGCGTCCGAGCAGTGCGGGAAGCACGGTCAGATCACCGGCGGGAAGTCCGTGCCGGTCGTAATGCGACATCATCGTGCGGTACGCCTCGCGCGCATCGTGCGGCCAGTCGTTCATGCCGCGGGGATTGGCGGCCGCGCCGACTCCCCGCACGAGGTGGCTCGCGGAGTGCATTCCGGTCGCCCGGACGGCCTCGACGAGGATCGGTCCCAGCGCGGGCAGGGCGGCTGTCCTGTGTCTGAGCGATGACGGCGGGATGCGGAGAGCAGTCACGCGATGGCCCAACACCGTCGACCAGATCGCCGCCATCTGGTGGCGAGTCAGTTCGACGGTGGACAGGTCGTAGGTACGCCCGGTGTGTGGGTCCGGATCGAGTGCGATGGTGGCGGCCACCTCGGCGACATCGGCGAGGTCGACCACTCCCATGACGCTGTCCGGTGAGACCGGGTACGGCATGACGCCCGCGTGCAGAAGGTCCCACACCTCGAGGTAGTTCTGCATGTAGTGCGACGGTCTCAGGACGGTGGTGGGGATCGCGCTGTCGAGCAGCATCCCCTCCGCGATGTCCTTCTGCCGATGATGGGTCAGCTGGTGCAGTTCGGGGTGGATCACCGAGTGGAACACGGTGTGCTGCAGACCATGTGATGGTCCTGAAGCGATGAGGTGATCGATGATGGGTCGCTCGTCGATGATCTGGGTCGGAGCCGCGTGGTACAGGACGGTCGTGCCGGCGAGGGCCGTGTCGAGTGTCTGCGGGGCTCTCAGATCGCCCACGACGACCTCGGTGGCCCCGTCCCGCCGAGTCGTACGGGCCTGGTCGTCGTTCTTCACCACCGCTCGTATCGGAACACCCCGTGATGCCACCTGTCGGACGAGCAACCGTCCGACACCGCCTGCGGCACTGGTCACTGTGATCATGGAACCCCCTCCGGTCTCCGCACCCGGACTCTCCCACGTGCGTACTGCGAATATTGCATATGCAATGCATATTCTGCAAGGAGTGCGGACTGCTCACGCGTCGCGAGCAACTCCGCTGCTGCTCTCGCTCGGACGTCGGGGCGGTCCCACCGACTTTGTCTGCACCGCGACGGTGCCTCCGCCGGTGGTCAGAGATCGCCGGTCGGCGCGGCGGCGCTGACGGACTCGACGAACTCGGTGGCGATGTCGCGCACCTTGCGATTGAGATGTTGGGAGCGGGTCGACAGCACAGTGAAGGCCGCATCCTCGTCGATGCCACGCAGTGCCATCAGAATGCCCTTGGCCTGTTCGATGGGAGCCCTGTGCACCAGCGCGTCCCGTAGTCCGGCGATGGTTCCGTGTAGTTCGCGGCGACGTCGAGCCCTCTCGAGAGCATCCGCTGTCACTCCCGTGAGCAGCTCGACGAGGCGGTGATCGAGATCGTCGAAACCCTGTGGTGTACGGGCGAACAGGGTCAGCGATCCGACCGGCCGATCGTCGCAGACGATCGGCGCACACAGCATGGTGTTGATGCCGACGCGGCGAGCAGCAGGTCCGAGATGCGGCCATCGATCGTCGTCGACCGTGCAATCGACGACGATGGTGGCGGCCGTGCGAGCCGCGTGCAGACAGGGACCGTCGTCGGCGGAGTACTGCTGGTCGTTGATCGGCGCGATCTCCGTGCTTGAGGCTGCGGCGGTGAAGGTGACATCGCCGATCGACAGCGTGATGCCGCAGTGGTCGGCGGCATCGACGAGGGTGCAGGCGACGTCGGTCAGTCGATCGAGCAGCTCGGCGACGTGGTCGTCGTCGGCGAGTGCGGCAACTGCCCGGACGGCCAGAGCGAGCCGCAGCTCGGGCGGTGTGGGGTCCGACGTGGTCACGGCGCTCTTTCCATCACTGTCTCAGGTCGCGCCGACCGGTGACGGGCCTCGCGAACACGGGAAGTCGGTGCCGACCGCCGTCGGTTTCGACAGTCGAGCACCGAACTCCGGGTGCAGCGGGGCACCTGCGGAGAATTGTGCCCGGTGGGGGACCACCCTGAAACACCGCTCGAAGATCACCATGGAGTCGAGAGAAAATCTCCCCTCACGGAAGGTTGAGTGGCACCGGACAGGGTACGGACACGCACAGACAGCGGCGTCCAGAGTGTGGCGGCTTCCTACTACCTACCTATACAACGGCAGATCGGCCCGTGCGGGGTCACCCTGCGTGGTCGTTCGTACGTGTGTCCGAGGAGCTCCGCGTGGTTCGCAAGGTTGACGTGACGCTGATCGACGACCTGGACGGGATGTCCGCGGACGACACCGTCGTGTTCGGTTACCGGGGAACATGGTTCGAGATCGACCTGTCGTCCGAGAACGCAGCGCAGATCCACGGCCTGCTCACGGAGTGGAGCACCCGAGGACGTCGGTCGGAGGACATCTCGACGGTGCGGCGTCGGACGGCAGCGGACCGCGGCGATCCGCACGTGGGCGCGTGGACATGGTTTCGCCATCGCCGACCGCGGGCGCATCGCCGATTCTGTCGTGGCGGCGTATCGGACGCGAGCACGTCCGCCGTCTCGTGAGGATGCGACCTGCCCCCGTCGTCGCGGACGGGAAAGCTGAACGAGGCGTGCGCGAGTCGATCTGCGAACGCCTGGTGGAGGGATGGACCATGAACGACCCCGGTGACGCGACCGCGTCCGACGTGCCTCGACTCGGCCCGGGGGAGCGGTTGTCGGATTTCGTCGACGTGTGTGTCGGGGTCGCCGGCGCGGACGGTGGCGCGGTGGTCGTGTCGTCCCCGCGTCACCCCGATACGCGACGCGTGCTGCACACCACCGACTCGTCGGCGGAGAGGATCGCCGACCTGCTGTACCTGCACGGCGCGGATGTCGATCTCGTGTCGAGTGACCGTGCGGTGGGCCGGACGATCATCGTGGACGACCGCCACGACGGGGCGCGGTGGCCGTTGCTGATCGACGACCTGGTGGCATTGGATGTCGGGTGGGTGAGGGTGCTCCCACTGGGCGCGGTGGACGCCCCCCTCGGGTGCGTGCAACTGCACCGGCGCTCGGTGTGGAGCGGGCCGTTGCCGGCAGGAACGGACGTCTTGATCGGACACCTGGTGCGGGTCATCGGGCCCGTGGTCGCAGGCGACGCCGCGCTGGCGACCGTGGACGGGGACGAGGCAACCGATCTCACGAGCGTGGCCATCGGCATCCTGGTCGCGCGGCATGCCGTGGCGGTCGATGTCGCGTCGGCGATGTTGCGGGCCGGAGCGGTCACTCGGGAGCATTCGTCGGTGGAGGAGGCGCAGCGCATCATCGCCACCCTCCACGGCCGCGAGGGGCCGTGACACGCGCAGCGCGGCGGCGGCATCATCCTTCCCGAGGGGTCACCCGGCAGTCTCCGCGGCGACGAGTCCGAGTACCAGAGCGGCCGCCAGACCGCCTGCGTACGCGCGGTTCCACAGGCCGCCCGTGTCGGAACCGGCTGCCAGCAGGCCCGGAATCGGCTCGCCGTTCGGTGTCAGAACACGGGCGTCGCCGTCGACTCTGACGCCGTGGAACGGGAAGGTGACGGCCGGGACGGCTTCGATGACGTAGTAAGGCGGTTCGTTCAGCGGGCTCGCATCCAGCGCTCGGCCCGGCACAGGGCCCTCCGCCGACGTGGTGGACTCGTTGAAGTCGGCGATCGCGGCCGCGATGGCGGCTCCGTCGTATCCCCAGTCCTCCGGTAGGTATTCGAGCTCCTCGAGCGTGTCCGCTCGTCCGACCCGACCCCCGCGCTTGCTCGCCAGTGCGAACTTGTCGACGGCCACGGCGCCCTCGACGTACGACGCCAGGACCCAGTCCCGGTGCACGCGAGCGTCCGCCACGAGAAGCCCGCGTGCCTCGCGCCGGTCGAGCAGAGCCATCGTCGTCAGGTGATCACCGAGTGTCTCGTCGACGAAGCGCGTCCCGTCGAGATCGAACAGGAGCGCGTGTTCGCTGTAGTACAGCGACATGTCGACGAAATCGGACGGGTCCGTCAGGGTCACCCCGCTGGGAATCAGGTGCCCGTAGAAGCCGGCGTTCATCGCACCGGCGGCAGCGCCGACGCTCTCGGCGAGTGTCAGGCCCACGCCCGTGCTGTGGGGGTTCGAGCGCAGTTGCATGCGCCCTGCATTCGGATGAACGTGCTTCTCGAGCAGCGCTGCGGACCCTTGGAAACCGCCCGTGGCGAGCACGGTGTGCGCCGCCCGCACGTCCTGTGGTTCCGCGGTGCCGGTCCGGATCACCGCGCCGGTGACGACGCCGTTCTCGAACGTCAGGCTCTCGGTGCACGTGTTCAGAAGGACCGATCCGCCGGACTCGAGGACGATCCGCCTGCACAGATCGACGTACTGGTTGGTGTCGAACTTGTGTCCTCGCCCGAAGGACAGGATTCGCTGCGCATCGCCCACCTCCACACCGGTGTCACGTAACCACTGCACGCCGTCCTGGAACCGGTCCACCAGCAGTCGCCTCAGGGCAGGGTTGCCGTGCGGGTTCTGTGCGTCCATGACGGTGTGATCCGGTGCCGTCCAGACGTATCCGGCATAGCGCGCGGATCCGCCGACATCCGCACCGACCTCCACCACGACGACGGATCTGCCTGCGGACGCGGCGCGGGCTCCGGCGGTCAGACCGGCCATCCCGCCGCCGATGACCAGTACGTCGCACTCGATGTCGTTCATTGCTGTCGGCCTCTCGATCAGAAGTGGTGTCTGCGGGTCACCGTGAGAACGCGCGCAGCCCGGCTGCGGCGAATTCGGCTGTGGCGTGGGCGGCTGCTGCGGCGGTGCCGTCCGTGTCGTCGGAGGTGGCGGCGCGGTGTGCGATGCCTTCGGCGATGACGGCGATCTTGAAGTCGGCGAGGGCGCGGTAGAAGTTCCAGTGGGCGAGGTCGCGTCCGGATACGGCGGCGTAGTGCTGGGCGAGGTCGTCGGCGTCGGGGTAGCGGGGGGAGGTCCAGGCGGCGTCGACGCCGAGGACGGTGTCGAACATGGGTTGCCGGTAGGCGCACATGAGGGCGATGTCGGTGAGGGGGTCGCCGAGGGTGGACATCTCCCAGTCGACGAGTGCGGCAACGGTTCCGGGTTCACCGTGGGTGAGGATGGTGTTGTCGACGCGGTAGTCGTTGTGCACGATGGCGGCGGCGCAGTGGGTGGGGACGGCGTCGGTGAGGGCCCGGTGGAGTCGGTCGATGTCGTTCAGGTCGCGGGTCTTGACGCGGTGCCATTGCCGTCCCCAGGTGGCGACCTGTCGGGCGGTGAATCCGTCGGGTCTGCCGAAGTCGGCGAGTCCGACCTCGTGGTGGTCGACGGCGTGCAGCGCGGCGAGGACACGGACGAGTTCGCTGGTGTTGGCGGCGATGTCGTCGTCGGTGAGGGCGTCGAGGTCGGTGCGGGTGCGCACGACCTGTCCGTGGACGAACTCGACGACGGTCATCGGAGCTCCGAGGGTGGCGCCGTCGGCGTCGAAGGCGACGGCGGTGGCGACGGGGACGTCGGTGCCGGCGAGGGCGCGGGTGACGGTCCACTCGCGGGCCATGTCGTGGGCGGAGGGGGTCAGTCCGCTGACCGGGGGGCGCCGCACGATCCACGAGGTGGTGTCGTCGTGGGCGCGGTAGGTGAGGTTGGACCGTCCTCCGGCGATGCGGTCGACGCGCAGGTGCCCGGTGATGTCGATGCCGTTGTCGCGCAGGAACGTCCCCGGGAGTCGCGCGCTCGCCACCCGATGCTGGACGTGCGGCTGTTCACGAACATGCGCTTCACGGCTGCCAGTGGGGCAGTCACCAGTGCGTTCTTCGCGCTGTTCGGGTTCATCTTCCTCGTCACCCAGTACTTCCAGTCCGTGCGCGGCTTCGGTGCCCTCGAGACCGGCGTGCGCATGCTGCCCGTCGCGGGATCGCTGGCAGTGTTCTCGCTGGTGGGTCCCCGCCTGGCGGTACTGGTCGGTTCCAAGATCGTGGTGGCCGCCGGCCTGGCATCGTTGACGGCTGCGTTCCTGTGGATCTCGCAGATCGACACGGGCACGTCCTACCTGCAGATCGCGGGTCAGATGGTGCTGCTGGGCGCAGGCCTGGGTCTGACGAGTGCCCCTGCGACGGAGGCGATCATGGGAGTCGTTCCGACCGACAAGGCCGGGATGGGATCAGCGGTCAACGATGCCACCCGCGAACTCGGCGGAGCACTCGGTGTCGCCGTGATCGGGTCGGTCGCACTGTCGGTGTACCGGGACGGTCTGAACACGACGCAGTTGCCGACCGTCCTGATGGAACCCGCGCAGGAGTCGGTGGGCGCCGCGCTCGAAGCCGCACGCCAGGCGGCGGACTCGTTGGGTTCCACCGGGGCACTGCTCGGGTCGCAACTGTCCGATCTCGCACGGGAACGCTTCGTCGACGGCTTCACCACCGGCAGTCTCGTCGCCGGGATGGTCACCGCCGTGGCCGGTGTGTTGACGCTGGTCTTTCTCCCCTCGCATCCCCTCCCTCCGCATTCCGACGACGTGTCGCACGATCACCCCGACGTGAGCGTGCGCCGCTGACATACGCTCCATCGGTGCCGACTCTGCGAGCCCTGGAATGCTTCGTGGCCGTCGTCGACGCCGGCTCTGTCACCGCGGGAGCAGCCCAGCTGCATCTGTCGCAGCCCGCGCTCTCCCATCACCTCGCGTCGTTGGAGACGGAGATCGGGAGTCCTCTGCTGGAGCGGCTTCCGCGAGGCGTGCTTCCCACGCCCACCGGCCGTGCCGTTCTCGTCGATGCGCGGATCGCGTTGGCAGCGGCCGAGCGCGTTCTGCGAACCGGACACGCTGCGGCACAGGGTGATGCGGGCCGGCTACGCCTGGGGTGCGCGGAGAGCATGACCGTCCCGATCCTGGCGCCGACGTTGCGCACCTGGACCCGGAAGCATCCGGACATCGGTCTGGATCTGACCGAGTACACCAGCGCCGACGCGATGGCGACGGCGATCACGGACGGCGACCTCGACATCGCAGTGGGGCCGGCGCCGTCGCGCGGGTCCGCAGCGATGACCGAGATCGGGACCGAGGAGATCCTGGTCGTGATTCCGGAAGGTCTCGATCTCGCCGACGAGGACGCCGTCTCCTGGCCGAACCTCGCCGGCAGGCCGATCGTGCACTATCACCCGTCGAACGGCCTTCGTGGATGGTTCGACACCGTGGCTGCGACGCACGGAGTCCAGCTCGACGCTGTCACGCACACTCGACATGCCACGACTGCAGCACAACTCGCTCACGCAGGGTTGGGGGTCGCGCTCGTGCCGGCCGCCGCCGTTCCCGCTCGCTTCGCCGGGATCGTCAAGTCGATGACACCCCCGCTGACGCGGTCGGTCGTCGTGATGGTCGGGGCGACGTCGGACACGCTGACACGGATGTTCGCGGCCGACCTGGTGTCCCGAGGCGTCGCTGCCCGCAGCTTCTGAGCACCTCGGCCCGGCGGCTGTGTTCCCGGACCGGTACCTTCCTCGACGTTCACACTGCCACAGGCGCGGCATCGTGCCATGCTGGACGCGTCATAAGCCGTGAATGTCGGGTTCGTCGCTCGTGACGTGCGCCCGTGGTCGAACCGACCATCGTCCCGCAGACGCCCGAACGGAGTGATGGTGACGATTCCCGCTCGTGTCCTCGCGGACGTCCTCGCGTCCCGCCGCTTCGCGCTGGCGCAGACCGCGTTGGCCAGGCTCAGCGGTCTCGCCGTCTCCGCGGACATGGAGGAGATGACGACGGCCGCGACGTCCACCGCGGCGACCCTGGTGGGGGTGGCGTCCGCGGCGCTCGCGCGGCACGAGAGTCCGGAGGATCCGTTTCTGCGCATCGACGCGGTCACCCATGTGCTGCGCACCGATGTCGAGGTGCGGTCCGGCGCGGGCTCCCTGGCCGGATTCGCTCTGGCGCAAGGTCGATTGACCGTCTGCTCGGACGGCGAGACAGAGACACGATTCGACACGTCCATCATGTCGTCGGTCGGCTTTCGCAGCGGCGCCGCAGTGCCGATCACGACGAGTGCCGGGGTGTGGGGCGCGCTGATCGTGTTCGGGGCGGAACCGAATCTGTTCGACGACACGGACATCGCGTTCCTGTCGGCGGTGGCCGGAGTGTTCTCCGCAGCGCTCGAACGCGTCGACCTCTCGCGGCTTCTCCGGGAACAGACCGATCACGATCCACTCACGGGACTTCCGGACCGCACGCGGGCCTACTCGGCGGTGGGCGATGCGTTGACTCGCGCGCGTGCGCAGGGCGACGAGGTGGCGTTGCTCCTCCTCGACGTCGACGATTTCGCGATCATCAACGACAGCCTCGGACACGACACCGGCGACCGCGCGTTGGTCCGGTTCGCCGAGCGTCTCGTCGCTGCGGTCCGAACGCGGGACGCGGTGTATCGCTTCGGAGGTGACGAGTTTCTCGTCGGCTGCGGGGGCTTCGACGACGCCCGGAACGCCGAGGATCTCGCGTTCCGTGTCACCGCTGCGCTGGCCGCGCCGCCGTCCGCGGCCGATGCCCCCATTCCGATGAGTGCCTCGATAGGTATCGCGGTGTCCGAGCCCGGCGTCACGGTGCGGGAGTTGCTACGGCGCGTCGATCTGGCGCTGCACCGCGCCAAGGACGGCGGCGGCGGAGCGCATGCCGTCTTCGACGCCGAGGACGATCACTACGACGCCGACCGCGTCCGCTCCCTGTCGGTCGACCTGCGGGCTGCCCTGGCCGAGGACGAGTTGACCCTCGCGTACCAACCCTTGGTGCACATCGCGACAGGGGAGGTGGTGTCCGTCGAAGCACTCGCACGCTGGAATCACCCGACGCTCGGGCAGATCGAGCCGTCCGAGTTCGTAGCGGTGGCCGAGCGCACCGGTCTGGCTGCGGTACTGGGGGATTGGGCGCTACGCACTGCGTGCCGCCAGGCGGCGAGATGGCGCATGGACTTCTCGATCACCGTGCGGGTGAACGTCAGCGCGCTTCAGTTGCGAGATCCGGCGTTCCCCGGCCGGGTCGCGTCGGTGCTCCGGGAGACCGGCCTACCGCCACAGGCCCTGGGGCTCGAGGTGACCGAGACGGTGTGGCTCGCCGACACCGGACGCGTCGCCCGGAACCTCACCGCGGTGACCGAGATGGGCGTCGCGCTGCTCCTCGACGACGTCGGCGCCGGTCACAGCAGCCTGGCCTACCTCGAACGGTTTCCGGTGTTCGAGTGCTTCAAGATCGACAAGGGATACATCGACGCACTCGACACCCGGCGGGGCCGCGCGGTCGTCACCGCCATCGTCGCGTTGGCCAAGGCGTACGAGATGACCGTCGTGGGGGAAGGCGTCGAGACCCGCGCGCAACTCGATGCACTCGCCGAGACGGGATGCGATCTGGCGCAGGGGTTCCTGCTCGGCAGACCCGTCGACGCCGAGCGCACCACCGCCGTGCTGGAGCTCCGTGCGCCACGGGCGGAGACGGTTCACGAGGTGTGAACCGTTCACCTCAGTCGTGCTCTGTCTCCGCGTCGGAGCGAGGGCGCGACAGATGCAGATCGTCCTCGCGAACGAGCGCCGTGGCGATGACGCTGATCACCGACGTGCCGACGAGGAAGCCGCACGCGAGCCAGGGTGACCCGCTCGCCGCGGCGATCAGTGCGGTGAGAACGAGAGGCGTCACGCCCGAGGCGTAGATCCCGGAGAACTGGTAGACCACGGACAGGCCGGTGTAGCGGATCTCGGTCGGATACAGGCTCGCGTACAGCGTGCCCTGTGCTCCGTAGAAGGTGGCGTGGACGATGCCGAACACCACGACCAGTCCGAGTCCGAAGAGCCACAGGCTGCCCGTGTCGAAGAGGGCGAACACGGGAAACACGGCCAGCCCGTAGGCCGCGATGCCGGTGATGTACACACGCTTGGCGCCCACCCTGTCCACGAGCACCCCGGACACCGGGATGAGCACCGCCATCACCACTGCCGCCACGGTGACCACGAGCAGGACCGAGACCTTGTCGAACTTCAGTTGTGTCGTCGCGTAGGTGATGGCGAAGACACCCCACGTGTTGAAGGCGGCACCCTCGCCCCATCGCGACAGCAGTCCGAGGACGGTGCTTCGCGCATGGCGCCGTGCGAACACCTCCTTGATCGGTGCGCTCGATCGCTGCTGGAGTTCCGACACCTCGCGGAACGCCGGCGTCTCCTCCACCTTCAGGCGCACGACCAGACCGACGATCACCAGAACGAGACTGACGAGGAACGCGATGCGCCAGCCGTAGGAGAGGAATTGCTCTTCGTCGAAGATCACCTGCAGCAGGGCGAACATTCCGGTGCCCAACGCGAGGCCGAGCGCGAGACCCACCTGCGGGATGCTTCCGAACAATCCACGCCGACGCGCCGGGCTGTGCTCGACGGCCAGAAGCACGGCCCCGGCCCACTCGCCGCCGAGAGCGAAACCCTGTGCGATGCGCAACAGCAACAACAGAATCGGAGCCAGCAGACCGACGTCCTCGGTCGTCGGCAGGACGCCCATCAGGGTGGTCGCCACACCCATGATCAGCATCGACAACGCCAGTGTCTTCTTGCGGCCGATACGGTCTCCGAAGTATCCGAAGACGACTCCACCGATGGGGCGCACCACGAATCCGACGGCGAAGGTGGCGAAAGACAGCATGGTGCCGACGAAGGACGACTGATCCGGGAAGAACAGGCGATTGAACACCACACTCGCCGCCGTGGCGTAGAGGAAGAAGTCGTACCACTCGACGGTGGTGCCGAGGAGGCTCGACGCCACGACCGTGCGAAGGCGCTTGCGCCGGTCGGCATCGGGTTCGTACAAGGCCGCGACGGTGAGGACAGTCATGTCTTCCGACATTGACGTACGTGGTGCCTCGCCGTCACCCCTTGCGCTCGAGGTGATCCGAACGTCTCCCGGGATACGGCACCGCGCGGTCAGTACACCGTCCGGAAACCGCCTATCAGGGTGATGACGTTGCCGTCGGGATCGGTGATCGGCGCGAGTCGAACTCCGTTGGTGGCGTCCGTGGTGTCGCCGACTGTGAGTCCGCGGCCCGCGAGCTCGGTGGTGTGAGCATCGAGGTCGTCGACGGCGAGGTTCGACCGCGTCCGGCCGGCCAGGTCGGCATCGAGGAACACCTGTATCCACGCCCCCGGCACGACCTGCCACTCGATCAGACCCGGCATGGGGTTGTTGTCGGTTCGCGTCCCAGCAGGCGCGTGTACCACTCGCGTGCGACATCGATGTCGTGCACGGGTACGACGGTCAGTACGTGGTCGATCATGGGCTCGTCCTCTCGTCGCGTGTCACTGATGTGGACCTTGGAAAGATCGAGAACTCATCGATGGTGTGGGCGTGACACGCGATCCGGTGCAGCCGGCAGTGCTGTACACGGTTCACTGCACCAGGTCGTGCCGGGTCGCGAGTACGGTCGAACGATCGATGACAGGGAGGCGAACCGGGGTGGCGGACGAATCCGACGTGGCGCAGGCGAGGGTGTTCCTGACGGCGCTCGGCGCCGAGATCGCTGCCGTCACGGTCCAGTTGGAGGATGCTCGTCGGCTCGCCGCCGAGGCCCGGTCTCGAGGGAACGCGCCCCTGGGGGCATGGCACGAGCAGCAGGTCGCGGCGCACAAGAAGATGTTGCGGGAGCTGCACCGTCAGACACACAATCTGCGCACCCGATTCGCAGTGACCTGACCCGCTCCGGCGCATCTGATCCATGCCGAACGGCCCGCAGATGTTCCCCCGCACCATTGATCAGTGGCATCGGCAGCGACAGACCGACATGGTGACGGGATGACGTACGGTCGAGGAGTGAGGACACAATTGGGACGTCTGGACCGTCGCACCCGCACAGCACTCGGCGGGCCCGGGCTCGCGGTGGTCGCGGTTGCAGCGCTCCTCGTCTTCGGCGCCGTGGTCGTCGCACAGACCGTGGACCCTGGTGCGACGGCCGTCGTGGCCGTCCTTGCGCTCGTTGCGCTGGTCATCAATCTCGCAGGGGCCCGTCGGCGATCACGACAGCGCTGACCCACAGGCGTGCGGTCCTCGTCGACCTGACAATGGCCGGGGTGCTACTCGTTCACGTCGACGATCTTGTTCTGGTAAGCCCACACCACTGCTTGCAGGCGTGACCGCACTCCCAACTTCGGAAGCATCCGTGCCAGATGCGATTTGACCGTCGACACCTCGACGAACAACGCCCGAGAGATGTCGTCGTTCGACATGCCCTGGGCGAGCAGGCGCAGGATGTCCTGCTCGCGGTCGGTGAGGATTCCGTCGGCGCGTGCCGTGGTGACGGGTCGTAGCGCTCGTCGGCGTGCGAACTCCTGCATGATCCGCCGCGTCAGCGCCTGGTCCAGGGTGCCCTGTCCGGCGGCGACTCGCCGCACTGCGTCGACGATCACCTCCGGGTCCGCGTCCTTGAGCAGGAAGCCTGAGGCGCCGGCCTCCAGTGCGCCGAACACGTAGTCGTCCAGGTCGAACGTCGTCAGAATCAGTACAGGAGTGGGGTTCTGGACATCCGGGCCGCACAACAACCGCGTCGCCTCGATGCCATCGGTACCTGGCATCCGGATATCGAGGCACGCGATGTCCGGCGCCAGATCTCGGGTCAGGCGTACCGCCTCGGCGCCGTCGGACGCGACTCCGACCACGTCGATGTCCGCTTCGGATCCGAGCAAGGCCGAGAGGCCGGCGCGGACGAGCGGCTGGTCGTCCGCGAGCACGAGTCGAATCACGTGTGCTCCCCATCGTTGTCGGGCTCGCGCGGAAGCTGGAGCGTCACGGTCCATCGCCCGTCGGCGGTAGGGCCGTGGTGCACGTGTCCGCCGACGAGCACGGCGCGTTCGCGCATGCCGATCAATCCGAATCCTTCCTGTCGTGGCGCGGTCCCCGCCGACTGTCGCATCGGGTTGGACACCGTCACCGTCACCGCACTCGGGTCCGCGGCACTGACCTCGACGACACAGGGCGACCCCGGGGCATGCCGCACTGCGTTGGTGAGGGATTCCTGCACCATGCGGAACGCGACCAGCTGAGCCAGTGGCCCGACACGCTCGCCCAGAGCCTCGAGATCCGTCAGACCGACCAGGCGCAGCTCGACGTCCAGACCCGAGGCGCGTCTGCGGCCGACGAGATGGTCGATCGAGCCCAGAGTCTCGACCGAACGCTCCGTGGAGGCAGTGTCCTCGCGCAGCAGGCCGACCAACTGACGCAGATCGTCCAGTACCGCCCGCGCCTGGACACGGATCTCGTCGGCCGATCTCCTGGCCGTGTCCGGATCACTCTCGATCTGGCGCCCGACAGCCGCCGCCATCACGGCTATCCCCGACAGGTGGTGCGCCGCGATGTCGTGGAGTTCCCGCGCCATCGCAGCACGCTCGCCCGCGATGGCGGCGCTCACTCGCGCATCCCGTTCCCCTTCGGCGGCGCGCAATACCCTGGCGTGTGCGACCCGGGCGTCTCGGCGGGCGGCCACCACCGATCCGACGAGAACGGGCAGCCCGATCACGGTGGCCGTCTGCAGTACCGATTGGATCAGCCCGGAGGCGAGGCCCGAACCGTCGAGGGACGTCCGGTTCACGACATCGCTCAGCAGAACCGCCGCGGCGGCCGACACCATCGCGGGCATCGATGTCCGTAGCGACGAGCGCGAGACCATGAGGTACACGGCCACCATCACGGCGAGCGAGGTGACGCTGAACAGTGCGGTCGGCGCGAGGCCCGCGACGAGCAGAGGTGTCACGGCGACGGTGGCGACCACCACCCGTGGATGCCGCGCAGTCCACGCCAGTGCGATCGCCTGACCCGTAAGCACGAGGGCGAGCACCCACCAGGCCCTGCCTCCGACCGGAGACAGGGCCATCGACGGGTCGAGTGGGACGAGGGTCGCCACACCCACGGCAACGGCCCAGCAGACCACACCGACCGCGATGTCCACGCCGCGTCGCGAGCGGGGGAGAGCGATCACGAAAGCGATTGTAGGTGGGCCGGGTTCGTGCGACTCGAGTCCACGCCGAGACGCCCGCGGGTGACGACGACCAGCGCGACCGCAGCCACGCTCGCGGTCACGGCCATCACCTCCATCGCGCGCTGGGTGTCGAGAGTCGGAAACATGTCCGTCCACATGACGGACGCGAACGTGTTGACGCTGACGTGCATGAGCATCGACACGGGCAGGCTCTGACCGGTGCTGTTGAACACCCACGACATGACGACGTTGAAGGCGCAGCAGAAGACGAGGAACACGAGGGGTTCGGTCCAGTGCGCGTCCGGCCACCCACCCCACTCGGTGAAGAACAGCGGAAGGTGCCACGCGCCCCAGAGGGGTCCGAGAATCATCGCTGCACCCAGCGGACCGAATCGTGTCTGCAGGCGAGGGAGTGCGAAATCGCGCCAGCCCGGTTCTTCGGCAAGCCCGGTGGTGATCATCTGCAGGAACAACATAGGTATGTAGGCCATGATCGCGACCGTGGAGGGCGCCGCGATCTGCCCCCCGGAGAACGCCGCGCCTGCGACGATCATGACCGCCGGCACGGAGAGCAGGGCGACCGCATACCAGCGCGCGCTCACACGCCACCGGAACAGACGACCGGCCCACACCCGCAGACCTGCCCGACCGTCCACGACCGCGGTGACCACGAGTGCCGAGAAGATGGGACCCAGGTAGGCGCCGGGCAACATGCCGGTCAGCTGACTGGATCCGAAGACGCTGGGAAATGTGTAGTGCCATACGCCGGTTCCGTTGTGGGACAGAATGTACGGAAGCCAGGCGAGCCAACTCAGCGCATTCGCGAGGGTGAAGAAGCTCAGAAGCGGATACCGGCGAATCAGTCCGCGGAGGCCGACGTGTCCTTCCGTCGGTGGAGAGGTCGTGAGGGTCATGGTGGTGGTCCTTTCGTCCGAGTGCTGTCACTCGAGAACGCTAGGGACCACGCAGTACGACATCGAGAGGCGAAAGGTGGCACCGCCGACATTCATCCGAAAGGTGCAACCGCCGGTTCAGGGTCGTCTCGTCGCCACCGCCGACTCGTTGGTCGCACCCGTAGCCGGCCGACCGGCCAGTGCGCGACCTCGACTCGCTCCGGTGGCTCGTCACCGCTCCGCTGCGTCGACCGCCGTCGCCAAGCCGTCGACGAGAGTCGGGAGGAAGTAGGGAATCGTCAGTGCCGTCGGGCCGATGGCGGCCCCGGCTTCCTGGCCGACGAATCCGGCGACGGCACCTGCCGCCACAGCGGGGATCTGCCGCGACACGTCGGATGACAGGAACTCCCGGAGTGCCGCGTCCGTGTCCACCTGTGTGAAGACGACAGAGGCATCGATTCGGGAGATCTCCTCGGACGACACCGCGGTCGAGAACGTGGAATCACCGGTCGCCAGTTCGGTGACGGACGGATCGGACGTGAATCCCAGGTTCTCGAGCAACTCGACGCGCGGGTCCGAGGGAAGCAGGAGGTAGTAGACGTCCTGCGCCTCGGACACGTAGGCGATGGTTCGGTCTCGGAACTCGGGGTGTCCTGCGCCGGCATCGACGACCTGCTGGTCCAGTTCTGACACGAGTTCCGTTGCCTCGACGCTTTTTCCGAGAACCTCACCGGTGACACCGATCGTGTCTCGCCACGGAGTCGACCAGAGCTCGGACGGCGGTGCGACCACGGGAATGCCGGCCGATGTGACCGCGTCGTACTCGCTCCGAGTGAGGCCGGAATGTGGTGCCAGCAGGACGTCGGGGTCGGCTGCGACGAGCTTCTCGACCGACAGGGGACCCAAAACGTCGTCCAGGAGAGCCGGTGCCTCACCGCCGTTCCGGGCGATCGACTCGGCGATCCACGGGTACGTCAGGTCGTCACCGCCGCCGTACGTGGTCGACGGCATGGCCACCGGCATCACCCCGAGAGCCAGCACGGCATCCGTGGCGCCGGCACCCCAGGTGGCCACGCGGGCGGGTGTCGAGTCGAGGACAGTCTCGCCGTACATGTGCCGCAACGTCTTCGGGAACGACGCATCGGCGGTCGTCGCCGAACCGGGGTCAGCGGGGTCCGACGAGCTGCAGCCGACGAGGTGCGCGGTCACCGCCACGGCGGCGATGAGAACTGTGATCGAGCGTCGCGTCCATCGTGGAACGCTGCCGGGAATACGCATCATGCCTTGATGCTAAGGGTAGGCTGCCCTTATGACGCAATCAACCAGGTCAGGTGCCGGTTCCCCGTCGCCCGACTGAATCGACGATGACCCGTGCCTGCGCCACCGACGAGCGCCCGTGAGAATCAGCGACCGCGCGCAGAAGTGCGGATGCGGCGGATACGGAAAGCTCGTGCCTGGCGGCCATCATTCCGATCGCCGTGTGCACCACGTCGGTGTCGGGGCCGGGCTGTGCACCGTTCTCGGCGGCGAAGTCGGTGGCGCACAGAGTGCCGAGAGAGTGCGCCAGTCGGCCGAGAGGGCCGTCGAGCTCCGTCGACCACCCTCGACCTCTCCAGGTGCGTCGGTGAAGTTGCAAGGTTCCCGACGGTCGGGCGCGGGGGCCCACAGGGAACACCCGTAGCCACCCGACGCCCAGGACGCTCAGGGCGCCGGTCACCTGCGGCCACCGCAGGCGATCGAGTGAATCCTCCACCGCGGCATTGTGGACCGCACCGTCGGCGAGAGCGTCGACGACCGGACCGAGCCCGATTGCCTGGAGTTCCCGTGCGACGCGGGCCGCCGTCGCGTCTGTCACGTGCGCGACATTCTGCACCGACCAGTCGCCGGGCGGGACCAGAACCAGGGCGGCGCCGTCGGCGCCCGTCAGATCGACACAGACATCCACGATGTCGGTGATAATCGACGTGCGAAGCCCGCCGTCGTGGTTCCCCGCGCTCACCATCGAGGGTGGTTGTCCCTTCTGGTTGCGCGAACGACTGCAACGCGCCCACTGGTCATGGTGAACGAGTGGCACCCGGGCCGCCGCGACTCCACACACCGTCCGGCAACTCGTCGACGCCCGAGGTGGCGGCGGATCCGGCCGTAGCCACCGTCACCCTCTCGACGCGTCGTCGGGCACGTCGTCTGTCGTCGTCGGCGCGAACGGCCCTGACGGGCCGAAGGCGATGTCCGCGAAACGCTGTCCCATGACGGCGTGGGCGTCGGTGTCGGGATGCAGGTTGTCCGGAAGTGGGTGGCGCCGTTCGTCGTCCTCGCCGAAGAGCAGCAGTCCGTCGAGGTGGTGGAGGTTCGGGTCGTCCGATCGACTGTCGACGATCTGAGCGAGCGCGTCACGGATCACGCGAAGTGTCAGGCGTCCGAGCGCGATGTCGCCCTCCGTGCCCGTCGCGCGAAATCTCGCGGAGCCGGCGGCGAACGAGTCGGGATCGATCGCCCCGGGTCCCGGAGTGTTCTCGTGGATCGCGCAGTGGATCGGCGAGATCAGCAGCAGCGGTGTGGTCGGGTGCCCGTCGCGGACGGTGTCGAGGAACCCGTGAACTGCGGGAACGAACGAACGAAGGCGCATTGCATCGAGGTTGACGACGTTGATGCCCAGCTTGACGCTGATGACGTCCGCGGGGGAGTCCCGCACGACGCGAGCCATGAACGGATCGACGAAGGCGCTGCCCCCGAAACCCAGGTTGCGCAGCCGAACGCCGGCACGACGGGCCGCGACGACAGGCCAGATGCGCGTGGGGCTCGCGGCGTTGGATCCCTGGCTGATCGAGCTGCCGTGGTGCAGCCACCTCGGTCCGCTCGTCGGCGCCGGGTGCAGAACGGCATCAGCGGACAGCGAGACCAGATCCACCTGTTCGTTGTGGGGGAGCCAGATCTCGACCGTCTTCTCCCCGGCCGGCAGATCGGTGAGGGTGATGCGTTCCGTCGTTCCCGGGTGGACCGTGCTCGTCCCGGTGGTCGGATCGATCTCGACGGTGTCACCGCCCGAGAGCACGTGCGACTGAAGAATCGAGTCGTTCACCACCACGTCGACGGCGCCCCGGTCGCGCATCACACCCCGGTAGGTCATGCGCGTGGTGTGGACCTCGAGGACCATCTGGACGGCGGTCGTGCGCGCGGCGATACGCACTCCGGACGGTTGCGCCTCCATCATCGCGAGCTGCGGGTCCGCATCGCGTTGCCGGACGGCACGGGGGAGCCGGTGTGGGCGCACGCCCCGATCCACGCGTTCGAGCTCGGCTGCACCGAGGACGATGTCGTCGTCGAGTGGTGCGGTGATCATACTTTCCGAGACTACCTAACGGTGTTCAGGGGCTACCTAACGGTGTTCAGGGGCTACCTAACGGTGTTCAGGGGCTACCGAACGGTGTTCAGGACGACCGCGGCGCTCTCGCTCACCGCGGCGTCCTCGTACGGTGCCGAGGCGTCGTTCTTCCGTGTCAGCACCGTCAGTACCAGCGGGGGACGGCCGGGTGGTGTGACGACGGCGATGTCGTTCCGCACGGCCCCGGCGCCACCCGACTTGTCGGCCACCGTCCATCCGCTCGGCGCCCCCGCGCGGACGAGTGCGTCGCCCGTGGCGTTCCCGCTCATCCACTCGGCCAGGGTCGCTGCGTCGGCATCGGTCGACGAGCCGGCACCCCGCAGTGCGGCCAGACTCGTCGTGAACGCGTCGGCGGTGGTGGTGTTTCCGGTGCTGTCGGGTCCGACCGTGTTGAGGCCCGGCTCCACGTCGACGATGTCCGTGACATCGTCGCCGAGTCGGGACAGAGCCGCATCGAGCTCTGCGGGACCGCCGATTTGGTCGAACACGAGGTTGGTCGCCGTGTTGTCGCTCTCCCGCACGGCCGCTTCAGCCAACTCGGCCGCCGTGAGTCCGGTGTCCAGACGTGCCGTGGTCACCGGTGAATATCCCGCGCGCTCGATGTCGGCCGCGGTCCACCTCACGAGGTCGTCCCGAGCGTCCTCAGGGGTTCGTCGCAGGAACTCGGCTGCCAGGAACACCTTCACTGTCGAAGCGAAACCGAAGCGTTCGGCTCCGCGATATCTGATCGTCTCGCCGGTCCCGGTGTTCAGGAGGCTGACACCCACTGTCACGTCGTAGCGCTCCTCGACAGCCTGCAGTCCGGTCGAGACGTCGTCGCGCTCTGCTCGACTCGACGTGGAAGCCGGCGAGACGGGCACACCGCCCGAGGGAGCGCACGCGGTGAGGGCCAGGGCGACGACAGCGAGCGCGACGCGCGGTCGGGCCGCCGTGTGCAGGAGTGCTCGTCTCGTCACGCGAGTGCGAGGAACAGCTTCTCGAGTTCCGCCTCGGTCATGGGTTCCTTGTTGTCGGCGGTGGCACCGGTCATACATTCGCGCAGGCCGGTGGCGACGATCTTGAACCCTGCCCTGTCGAGCGCGCGCGAGACGGCGGCGAGCTGGGTGACGACCTCCTTGCAGTCGCGGCCGTTCTCGATCATCGAGATGACCCCGGTGAGTTGGCCGTTGGCGCGCCGGAGTCGGTTGAGTACCAGTGCGATGCTGTCGTCGTCGCCGACCATGATGAACTCCTGTCAGAACTGCCGTGAGCTGTCGATGGTACCCCCGGGGGCATCAGAGCCTCAGTGTCCGGCTGCCGGTTCGGCGGCGAGCGTGGCGATGGCAGCGCGGAGCTTGATCGCTGCGTCGTGGGCGACGTCGCCGAGCGCCGGCACTCCGGTCGCCTGGACCATGATGTCGGGGTTCATGGCGTCGACGATGATCGCGTCCGCGTTGTCCGGGTCTTCGCGGACGACGACGTTGCAGGGGAGCAGCAGGCCGATCTGTCGCATGACGCCGACGGCGCGGTGGGCCAGGGGTGGGTTGCACGCGCCGAGGATCAGGTAGCGCTCCATGTCCTCACCGAGCTTGGCCTTCAGGGTGGCCTGCATGTCGATCTCGGTGAGCACACCGAAACCCTGCTCTGCCAGCGCGTCTCGCGTGCGCCGGACGGCGGTGTCGAAGTCTGTGTCGGTCAGGGTAGCGGTCAGAGCGATGGTCACGAGTGTCGTCCTTCGGTCGGGGGTGTCAGTGGGAGAAGCTGATGGACGGGAGGGCCTTGCGGAGCCAGGCCGGTGACCACCAGGCGGCGGAGCCGGTCAGGCGCAGCAGGACGGGTAGCAGGATCAACCGGATGAGCACCGCGTCGAGAAGCACGGCGACACCGAGGATGATGCCCATCTCCTTCGGCGGGAGCGGGTCTGCGAGGGCGAAGGTGAAGAACACCGCCACCATCACCGCGGCCGCGGCGAAGATGACCCGTCCGGAGTGGGCGAGACCGTCGATCATCGCCGTCGTCGCGTCGCCGGTGCGCTCGACGTGCTCCTTGGCGGTGGCGAGGAGGAACACGGTGTAGTCCATGGCGATGGCGAAGATCATCGCGAAGAAGAACACCGGTCCCCAGCCGTTCAGGAAGCCCTGCGGAGTGAAGCCGAGCAGCGAGGCGCCGTGCCCGTCCTGGAAGATCAGCTTCGCAACGCCGAACGCGGCGGCGGTGGAGAGCAGGCTGACCGCGGTGCCCAGGAACGCGATCAAGGGTGCCTGCAGTGCGACGAGGAGCAGCACGAACCCGAGGATCAGGATGATCGTGACGACGAGCGGCAGATAGTCGTTCAGGGCCTGCTGCAGGTCGAGGTTCTCCGCGGGTGCGCCGCCGACCAGCGCCGACTCCGGCAGTTCGCCGCGCAGGTCGGCGAGGATGGTGCCCATCGACTCGTCGGAGGGGTCGACCGCCGGAATCGCTTGCAGGAGTGCGTAGCCGGAGCCGTCGGCGGCGGGTTGCGGTGGGGTGACCATGGCGATGCCGGACACCTGCGCCGCGGCGGCGGCCGTGTCTGCGGAGTCGGTGTCAGAGACGACGATCTGCAGTGCGCCGGGGGCTCCGTCGCCGAACTGCTGCTGGACGAGGGCGTAGCCCTGCCGCACGGGCGCGTCCTCGGGGACGACGGAGATCGACGGCATCGCGACCTTCAGGCCGAGAACAGGCAGCGCCAGTGCGACGAGGACGCCGATCGAGGCGAGCGCGAACGGCCACGGGTGCTTGTGCAGGAGAGCGCCCCACGCGGCGAACACCGACGAGCGGTGCTGCTGGCGCTTGGCGTACGGGAGGGACGCGGCGTCGACCTTCGGTCCGAGCGCGCCGAGGGCCGCGGGGAGCAGGGTGAGGGTGGCGAGCAGGACGAAGGTGACGGCGAGCATGATGCCGACGGCCATGGTCCGCACTGCGGGGGCGGGGACGATCAGCACGGCGGACAGGCTGACGAGGACGGTGAGTCCGGACAGGACCACGGCTTTGCCGGCGGTGTCCATGGTCTCGGCGACGGCCGCGCGGGGATCGCGGGAGCGCAGGGCGTCGCGGAAGCGGGCGACGAGGAACAGTGCGTAGTCGATGCCGAGTGCGAGGGCGAACATCATGGCGAAGTTCATGGCCCACACCGAGATCGGGGTGATCTCGTTGAGCAGGACCAGCCCGCCGGCGGAGGCGACGAGACCGGCGATGGTCAAGAGCAGCGGGAGTCCGGCGGCGACGAGCGAGCCGAACGCGAGGACCATGATGGCGAGGGTGACGGGCCAGGAGATGAGTTCGGCCTGGATCATCGCGTCGTGGTTGGCCTTGTTGAAGTCCGACCACAGCGCCGACGCTCCGGTGGGGTAGACCTCGACACCGTCGCCGGAGAGTGCGGTGAGCTGGTCCTTGACGTCGTCGACGGCGGTGACCATCTCGTCGGTGGTGCCGTCGGCGCCGGCGATGAGGATGCCGGTGAGTCCGTCCGGGCTGATCGTCATCCCCGGCTGCGGGGGCACGATCTCACCGAAACGCGGGTCCGCGTTCAGGATGTCGGTCGCGCCGGTGAGCGCGGCGGTCGCTTCCGGGTCGCTCAGCGCACCGGAGTCGCTGTGGACGACGACCTGCACCGCGGCGGAAGAGTTGCCGCCGAAGTGTTCCTCGGCCAGCTCGCGGACCTGCACCGATTCCGATCCGTTCGCCTGCCACCCGGCGCCGGCGAGGGACGAGAACACCGACGGTGCAGCGGATCCGAGGGCGATCAGCAGAATCAGCCAAGTGCCGAAGACCCAGCGGCGGCGGGTGACCATGGCCGCGCCCCACCGGCCGAGGCGGCCGGGGGCGCTGTCGTGGTGGTCGCCGGGCCGGGATTCGGCGACGGTGTCGGACTGGGACACGATGGACTCCTATACGGGTGGGGGTATCTGAGCGGCCTGGATCGGCCATCGTCGAGAAGTGGTGTGAGGGTGTGCTCAGCGGTGGAACTGTGAGCATTCGGCAAGGGGGCCCACAGGACACCCCTTCCGCGTTCGATCCGCTGTACTGCGCACACCGTGTCACATACGAGGGGGGGTATGCAAGTACCCCCTGGGGTATCTGACCGAGGTTGCCGGGTTTCGGTGCGACGACCGCCCGACTTACCCCCAGGGGGTACTCGTCGGTACGCTGGGGCCCGTGTTGCACAGTCTTCGGCAGCGACGTTCGCTGACCCTCGCTGTGCCGATGGCCTGGTGGGCCGTCTCGATCGCACTGGGCGTGGTGCTGATGCACATGGTGGTGCCCGTCCAGACCGCCACGGCCCATGAAGCGATGCCGAACCACCACGCGTCGATGGACGCGGAGGTCCACGCTGACGCCGCCACGCACATCGCGGAGCCCGGTCCGGCGGCGGAGCGACTGCCGTGTCCCGGCGGTCACGACATGATGCATCCGTGCATCGGGACGGTCACCTTGTTCCCGCCGATGTCGGTCCCGATCGGGGCCGTCGAGTGCCTGCCGGCGCTCGATGACGCATCCGACCGTGTCGTCGTGATCGTCGCCCGCGCAGGTCGAGCTCCACCATGGGCGCTGTCCTCGCTGGACGACTCGGTACTTCTGCGGGTGTGACGGGGAGCCCGGGGCAGTGATGCCCCGGCGGATCGCACGTCGATTCAGACCCCTTTTCCGTTCGACACACCTCAGGAGTACGCCCATGCATGTCAAGAACACGACAGTCACCACACTCGCCGCTGCCGCGATCGGAGTCGCCCTCGTCGCCGGTTGTGGCGACGACGGGTCGTCCGCGTCGATGGAGGGCCACTCGATGGGTTCCTCGTCCATGGAGTCCGCGCCGTCTCAGGATCCCGCTGCGGACTTCGCCGACGCCGACGTCGCGTTCGCATCGATGATGTACCCGCACCATGCTCAGGCTGTCGAGATGGCCTCCATGGTCGACGGGCGTTCCACGAACCCGGACGTGGTCACGCTCGCCGACGAGATCGCGGACGCGCAGGGACCCGAGATGGACCAGTTGGCCTCATGGCTGGCGGAGTGGGGTCAGCCGTCTCCGTCGGCAACGCCCGACGACATGCAGGGCATGGACCACGGGTCAGGGAGCGGAATGATGAGTTCGCAGGACATGGCCTCCCTGACGGCCTTGTCCGGCGACGAGTTCGACCAGCGGTGGCTGACGATGATGATCGACCATCATCGAGGTGCGGTCGCCATGGCGGAGACGGAGATCGAAGAGGGCTCGAACGACGACGCGGTCGCGATGGCTCGCACGATCGTCGACACGCAGAACGCCGAGATCGCCAGGATGGAACAACTTCTCGGTTGACCTCCGGCCGACGGCCGCCACTCCGACGGGAGTGCCGGCCGTCGGGTGCGGCCCGTGTCAGATCCGCAGTCGCGCCGCGAGTTCGTCGACGCGCGTGGCGATGTCGTCGCGCACCAGGCGCATCCGCTCGATGCCCTCGATACCTCGCGTCGACGGCTCGTCGGTGTCCCAGTTCAGGTAGGTCGGTCCCTCGACCGGGTCGACGGTCGCCTCGGTGCCGAGGGTGACGACGAAGTCCATCCGGGACATCAGATCCGGATCGATCGGCTTGGGGTGCTCACCGGTGAGATCGACTCCGACCTCACGCAGCGACTCGGCCGACAGAGCATTGACTGCACTGCCGGGGGCAGTCCCGGCGGAATGCACCTCGACATCGTCACCGGCGACCGTGCGCATCAGCCCTGCGGCCATCTGCGACTTGCCGCCGTTCTTCACGCAGACGAACAACACACTCGGCTTGCGGTACATCAGGATTCCTTCGTCTGTCGGGCGGGTGAAAATCGTCTGCGCAGTGCCAGCGAGACGTAGACGAGTCCCACGAGGACGGGGACTTCGATCAGGGGTCCGACGACGCCGGCGAGGGCTTGGCCGGAGGTGGCTCCGTAGGTGGCGATCGCGACGGCAATGGCGAGTTCGAAGTTGTTGCCCGCCGCGGTGAACGCCAGGGTCGTCGTGCGTTCGTAGCCCAGGCCCATGGCGGCGCCGAGGGCGTATCCGCCGCCCCACATCACGGCGAAGTACACCAGCAGCGGGAGCGCGATGCGGACGACGTCCAGGGGCTGGGAGGTGATGCGGTCGCCCTGCAGGGCGAACAGGACGACGATGGTGAACAGCAGTCCGTAGAGCGCCCACGGCCCGATCTTGGGGATGAACGAGGTCTCGTACCAGTCGCGGCCCTTGGCGCGTTCGCCGAAGTACCGGGAGGCGAATCCGGCGATCAACGGGATGCCCAGGAAGATCAGCACGGACTTCGCGATCTGCCACGGTGATGCCTCGATGGTGGTCTGGTCGAGGCCGAGCCAGCCGGGGAGCACGGAGAGGTAGAACCAGCCGAGGACGGCGAACATGATCACCTGGAACACAGAATTGATCGCCACGAGTACGGCTGCGGCTTCGCGGTCGCCGCAGGCGAGGTCGTTCCAGATGATGACCATCGCGATGCAGCGGGCGAGTCCGACGATGATCAGTCCGGTGCGGTACTCCGGTAGGTCGGGGAGGAACAGCCAGGCCAGAGCGAACATCAAGGCGGGGCCCAGGATCCAATTCAGAGCGAGAGAACCGAGCAGGAGCTTCTTGTCACCGGTGACGGTGTCGAGCCGGTCGTAACGCACCTTGGCCAGCACCGGGTACATCATGATCAGCAGGCCGATCGCGATCGGCAGGGAGACGCCGTCGACGGAGATGGACGACAGGGCGTCGTTCATCCCGGGGATCAGTCGTCCGAGCAGGAGCCCGACGACCATCGCGACGCCGATCCACACCGGCAGGAAGCGGTCGAGGGTGGAGAGCTTGCCGACGACGGCGGGGTGGTCGCTGGTGTTCGCCGCGGTGCTCATGCGGTCACCAGCGTCGGGTCGACGGTGGCCATGACGGCCGACAACTGCTGCAGCGCATCGGGAACCACGCGGTAGTAGACCCAGGTTCCACGCCGCTCGGAGCCGAGCAGGCCGGCCTGGCGAAGCACCTTGAGGTGGTGGGAGATGGTCGGCTGCGACAGGTCGAAGGATCCGGAGATGTCGCACACGCACGCCTCACCACCGTCATGACTCGCGATGAGACTGAGCAGGCGCAACCGGACCGGGTCGCCCAGCGCCTTGAACATCGACGCGAGGATGTGCGACTGCTGCTCGGTCAGAGGTTCACGAACCAGGGGCGAGCATCGGACGCCCGTGTCGGGCTCTGACTGATTCGACATTCTTCTATATTGACGGTTGTCGATGGTCTCGGTCAATTCGCACTCTACTCTCCGGTGAGAGTAGAGTTCCGCCCCAGCGGAGGGCCGTGCTCGGCCTCCGGCAGTCCCGCACCGTGAAAGAGGCTCGTCATGTCCCACGCCGGCTCGACCGTCGCCCCACCCGAGGACACCTCGGTGCTGGCCGCGCTGCGCTCACCTCGTCGTCTGAAGACCGAGGTGCTGGCGGGCCTGGTCGTCGCGCTGGCGCTGATCCCGGAGGCGATCTCGTTCTCCATCATCGCCAGTGTCGATCCCCGCGTCGGACTGTTCGCGTCCTTCACGATGGCGGTCACCATCTCGATCGTCGGCGGTCGTCCGGCCATGATCTCCGCCGCCACCGGAGCGATCGCCCTCGTCGTCGCGCCACTGTCACGCGAGTACGGCCTCGACTACCTCATCGCCGCCGTGATCCTCGGTGGCGTCCTGCAGATCGTGCTCAGCGTCGTCGGAGTGGCGAAGCTGATGCGCTTCATTCCGCGCAGCGTGATGGTCGGGTTCGTCAACGCGCTCGCCATCCTCATCTTCACGTCGCAGTTGCCCTACCTCATCGGCGTGCCCGCCCTGGTGTATCCCCTCGTGGCAGTGGGTCTCGTGGTCATGGTGTTCCTTCCCAAGCTGACGACCGTCGTGCCCGCACCGTTGATCGCCATCGTGATGCTCACCGCCGCCACCCTCGTGTTCGCGCTGCAGGTTCCCGATGTCGGCGACGAGGGCGAGCTGCCGTCCTCGCTTCCGACGCTGCTGCTCCCGAACGTGCCGTTCACCCTCGACACCCTGTCGATCATCGCGCCGTTCTCGCTCGCCATCGCACTGGTGGGTCTGCTCGAATCACTCATGACCGCGAAGCTGGTGGACGACATCACCGATTCGCGCTCGAACAAGACCCGCGAGGGTTGGGGCCAGGGTGTCGCCAACCTCGTCACGGGCTTCACCGGCGGCATGGGCGGCTGCGCGATGATCGGCCAGACCATGATCAACGTGAAGGTCTCCGGCGCACGTACCCGGATCTCGACCTTCCTCGCCGGAACGTTCCTGCTGATCCTCGTGGTGGGACTCGGCGACATCGTGGCACTCATCCCGATGGCCGCGTTGGTCGCGGTCATGATCATGGTCTCGGTGGGCACGTTCGACTGGCACAGCATCCGTCCGTCGACCCTGCGGCGCATGCCCAAGAGCGAGACGCTGGTCATGATCGCCACGGTGGCCGTGACCGTCGCGACCCACAACCTGGCCTACGGCGTCGTCGTCGGTGTCGTCACCGCGATGGTGCTCTTCGCGCGGCGGGTCGCGCACCTCACCGAGGTGGTCGACGTGGCACATCCGGACGAGAACACGCGCGTCTACAAGGTGCTGGGAGAGCTGTTCTTCGCCTCCAGCAACGATCTGATCCACCAGTTCGACTACGTCGGTGACCCCGAGAACATCGTCATCGACATGTCGGAGTCCCACATCTGGGACGCCTCCACGGTCGCGACGCTCGATGCCGTCACCACGAAGTACGCGGCGAGGGGCAAGAAGGTCGAGATCGTGGGTCTGAACGCGTCGTCCGTGGAACGACGGGACCGGCTCAGCGGAAACCTCGGCGCAGGACACTGATCGGGCCCGGTCTCCGGGTCGGAACTAGAGTCGACGCACACTCGACGTACGACGAAGGAGCGGGACAGTGGGCGAGAGCATGCAGATCGGTGAGGTCGCCGAGCGCACGGCACTGTCCATTCGCACACTGCGCCACTACGACTCGGTGGGTCTCGTCGTCCCGTCGGCGCGATCGGCCGGCGGATTCCGGCTCTACACCGAGGCCGACGTCGAGCGGTTGTTGGTGATCCGGCGAATGAAGCCGCTGGAGTTCACGCTGGCCGAGATGGGCGAGCTGCTCGCAGCCCTCGACGTCCTCGGGAACGGCGATGCCGACGACGAGGACCGCGCTGCCGCAACACAGTTCGTCGACGAGTGCCACGACAAGGCGCTGGACCGATGCGAGACGTTGCGACGCCATCTTGCCTACGGCGAGGAGTTCGCAGCTCTGCTCGCGGCCCGCAGGCCGGTCACCGAACTCTGAGTCAGCTCTCCTCGCGGCGCTGATACACGTCGGGGATGCCGTCGTGATCGTCGTCGCGAGTCTCCTCCTCGTGGATCAGCTTGTACGCGCGGTTGCGGCTGCGCAGAATCGCGGCGGCGATGCACGCCGAGATCACCGATCCGGTCAGAACTCCGACCTTGACGTGATCGTCTCGCTCGGTGCTCTCACCGAAGGCGAGGTCGCCGATCAACAGCGAGACGGTGAAACCGATGCCGGCGAGAACGGCGACGCCGAACACGTCACGCCACGCGAGTCCGGCATCGAGAGTGGCACGGGTGAAGCGGGACACGAGATACGTGGTGCCCAGCACGCCGATGGTCTTGCCGACCACCAGTCCCGCGACGATGCCGATGGCGATCGGGTCGCCGAGCGCCTCGAAGAAGCCCGACACGCCGCCGACGGTTACGCCGGCGGCGCAGAATGCGAAGAGCGGCACCGCGACACCGGCAGAGAGAGGTCGGATGCGATGTTCGAAGTGTTCGGCCATACCGGGTCCGGCCTCCGGACCGCCGGCGGCGCGGCTGCGGATCACCGGCACCGCGAATCCGAGCAGCACGCCGGCGACCGTGGCGTGAACGCCGGACTCGTGCATGAGAACCCAGGTGACGACCGCGAGGGGAACGAGAATCCACCACGACCGGATCCGTCGCTGCACGGCGACGGCGAAGAGGGCGAGCGGGATCATCGCGGCGCCGAGCGCCACGAAGTTCAGGTCGGCGGTGTAGAAGATCGCGATCACCGTCACCGCGAGGAGATCGTCGACGACGGCCAGCGTGAGCAGAAAGGTGCGCAGGGCGAGCGGTAGGTGCGTGCTGACGACGGCGAGAACGGCGACCGCGAAGGCGATGTCGGTCGCGGTGGGAATAGCCCACCCCAGCAGTGCGCCGTCACCGGTGCGCAGATTGACGACGACGAAGATCAGTGCGGGTACGGCCATGCCGCCGATCGCGGCCGCGATGGGCAGTGCCGCACGCGCCGGGTCGCGGAGGTCGCCGGCGACGAATTCGCGCTTGAGTTCGAGGCCCACGACGAAGAAGAAGATCGCGAGCAGGCCGTCCGCGGCCCATGTGGAGAGAGTGAGATCGAGGTGGAGCGCGGACGGGCCCACTTGTGTCGCCATGAGCGTGTCGTAGGCGGCCGACCACGGGGAGTTGGCCCAGACGAGAGCGATCACCGTGGCGACCAGCAACAGGGCACCCCCGACGGTCTCCTTGCGCAGCACGTCGGTGATGCGCGAGGCTTCGGACCACGACCCCCGCGAGAGCAGACTGCGACGCGTGGGAGGTGGCGAGGATGACGTCATGGGGTGCCCTTCGGTGCTCTGACGATCAGGAGTTGTCGTACGCGGTGGCGTCGGTACGGCGTTGGTGGGCTTCGCCTTCGGCGGAGTCCGCGAACTCGGGGGTGTCGAAGACCTCGCCGCCGAGCGGATCGACCGGCTCGTCGTGCTCCGAGTACTGGACGGCGCCGGTGTCCGGGTCGATCTGAAGTCGGCTCTGCGGTACCGACTGGACCGCGAGCAGCCCGGACGGAGTGGACAGGCCGTCCTTCGACGGGGACAGACCGGCGAACGTGGTGGAGATACCGCCGCGCTCCGGCCGTCTCGCCGGTGTCGTGCCGTCCACGGGCGGTGCATCTCCGGCAGGGGTGATCCGGACATAGGACGGCGTGGTGGCCACCTCGTAGCGGAAGGCCTTGAGGAGTGACACGCACGCCAGCACCATGATGATCGAGAACGGCACCGCGGTCGCGATCGACGCCGTCTGCAAGGCCGTGAGTGATCCGGATCCACCGATCAGCAGCAGAACAGCGGCAGCGACGCCCTCGAGCACGGTCCAGTAGACGCGGGTGATCTTGGGTGTGTCGAGATCACCACCGGTGGAGAGGATGTCGATGACCAGCGAGCCGGAGTCCGAGGAGGTGACGAAGAAGAACACGATCACCGCGATGGCGAGAACGCTCGTGACGGTCGCGAGCGGAAGACCGTCGAGAAGCTGGAACAGGCTCGTGTCCGTGCCGACCGTTCCGTCGTCGGCGAGCATGGTGCCCTCGTTGCGCTGACGGAGGATTCCGGAGTCACCGAAGATGGTGAACCACAGCGAGCCGACGAGAGTCGGTGCGAGCAGCACGCCGAAGACGAATTCGCGGATCGTGCGGCCGCGCGAGATCCGTGCGATGAACATGCCGACGAACGGTGCCCAGCTCATCCACCATCCCCAGTAGAAGATGGTCCAGGCGCCGGCCCACCCGTCCTCGGCGAAAGGTGATGTACGGAGCATCAATTCCGGCAGCGCCTGGACGTACCCACCGAGGTTCTGCACCCACGACTGCATGAGGAACAGCGTCGGTCCGGCGATCAGGACGAACACAGCCAAGCCGGCGGCGAGTGCCATGTTGATGTTGGAGAGCCATTTCAGGCCCTTCGACACACCCGAGACGACGGAATACGTGGCGAGCAACGTGACGAAGGCAATGAGGGCGATGGTCAGCCAATTGTTCGTCTCCACCCAGCCGAGGTAGGACAGACCGGCGGAGATCTGCTGAACACCGAAACCGAGTGAGGTCGCGACGCCGAACAGCGTTCCGATGATGGCGATCGCGTCGATGGCGTGACCGATACCGCCCTCGATCCGTTGCCGTCCGAGCAGTGGCTCGAGGAGCCAGCGAACCGACAGGGGGCGGCCCTTGCGGTAGGTCATGTACGCGAGTCCGAGACCGACGACGACGTAGATCGCCCATGCGTGCAGACCCCAGTGGTACAGGGTGAGCTCCATGGCCTGGTTGGCGGCCGCGTCGGTCGATCCGTCGACACCCCCGGCAACTGGGGGAGTGATGTAGTGCGACAACGGTTCTGCGACGCCGTAGAACACCAGTCCGATGCCCATACCGGCGCTGAAGAGCATCGCGAACCAGGAGAGGACGCCGAATTCGGGGCTCTCGTCGTCGCGGCCAAGGCGGATGTTGCCGATACGGCTGGCGCCACAGTAGAGGGCGAAGACGACGAATCCCGTCGCCGTCAGGATGTACCACCATCCGACACCGTCGGTGATGGCCCCGTTCAGGGCCTCGAATGCGTCGGCCGCGGTACCCGCGAAAATGACGGAGAAAACGATCATGGCGACGATGATCGCGGACGCGGGAATGAATACCGGTTTGCGTATTCCGCGCCAGGCGGATCGTACTGAATTCACTTGTTCACATCCTGAGAAATAGACGATCGGTCAGTCGATCATGGCGGTGAGGCCGGGGTGGACGCGAATCCGCTACGTCCGGACCCGTCGATCGACCCGCTCGATCGCGGCGGTGAGCGCCCGCGGGCATTCGTGTTCCGGGAGGTGACCGCAGTCGTCGAGCACCGTCGTGTCCCGACCGGTGATCTCCCACACCTGGTCGTCCAGTCGACGGTGGTCGAGTACCGGATCACACGATCCCGCCACCACTTCGAGCGGCACCGCGCGGCTCCATTCCGCGAGCCGCCGCTCCGAGATGTGGCGATCCGCGCGCGTTCCGGCGCAGTGCGTCGACACCAGAAGTCGCCATTCCACCAGTTCGTCGTCCGGACGGAAATGTTGTCCGCAGAGTGCGGCCACCGCCCTGGAGGTGCTGTGCGCGGACGTGCGGCGTCGCAGGAACCGCCCATCGGGGCGAGAGACCGGGACGATGCCTTCGGGACGGACCAGCACCATCGCGCCGACCGACGATCGGCAGGTGGCGGAGAGGGCCGCCGCGGCGCCGCTCCCGATGCCCAGCAGAACCGGCCGCGGGGCGCCGATCTGCGTCAGGGTGTCCTCCAGCCAGCGACCGTAGTCGGCCGAGGCCCGGCCCCGGCGCGGGCGCACCCCCGAACTGAGCCCGGGCTGGCCGGGCATGTCGGCGACGTGCACCGTGGCGTCGGGCATCGCATCGATCAGCGGCGTCAGAAGTGCCGCGCAGGACAGCTCGCCGGGCACCACCACGACGGTGCGCTGCGCGTCGGGTCGAACGACGGACGTGACGACGGTCGAGCCGAGCGAGGTGTCGATCCGGCGAACGGTGTGCGGCGTGGACCAGTCGGCGAGTCTGCGTCGGCACCATTCCTGCACGGCGTCTCGGCCTGCTGTGGTCCGGTACGTGCCCGTGTCGACGGCGAGCATCATGTCGAGGTGCCTCTTCCTGCTGGACGTCGTTCGGGGTCGCGGAAGCGACCGCCGACCAGACTTCCCGGCACACCGTGGGAGGACACTACTCGTGCGGTCGGCGGGTTGCCACTCGGCGACAGAGGTCCCGCGGAAGGACACGCGCCGGGCGTGCTCGACCGGCATGATCGGGCAATGGCGACGACCAGGCACCACCGCATCGACTACATCGAGCTGTCGGTCACCGACCTGACGGTCGCTCGGGCCTTCTACGCGGGTGCCTTCGGATGGACGTTCGTCGACTACGGCCCGACGTACGCCGGCATCGTGGGAGCCGACGGCGCCGAGGTCGGTGGGCTGGCCGTGGTCGAGACCCCCGCGCCGGCGGGAGGACCACTCGTGCTGCTCTACTCCGACGACCTGGACGCATCGGCCGAGGCGGTCGAGGCCGCAGGCGGATCGGTGGTGTCCGGCCCCTACGACTTCCCGGGTGGACGACGCTTCCACTTCGCCGATCCGAGCGGCACCGTGCTGGGTGTGTGGGCGGCGTCCTGAACCACGCGATGACGACAGTGGAATCGAGACCCCGGATTCCGGGGTCGGGAGTACACGATCAACGGGCTGCTTCAGTCGACCAGGACCCCAGCAGTCGCAGTCGATCCGCGCTCGGGGATCCGGGCTCCGCTGTGTAGACCATGAGGACGGAACCGGGGTCCGCGGTGATCACCAGTTCCTCGTAGGCGAGGTGGACCTCGCCGACGACGGGATGGTGGAAGCGTTTGGTCCCGGCGCCGTGAGTGCGGACGTCGTGTGCTCCCCACAGCCTGCGAAACGTCTCGTCGCGTGTGGACAATTCACCGACGAGGTCCTGCAGGCCCTTGTCGTGTGGGTCCCGGCCGGCCTCCGCACGCATGATGGAGACGCACATCTGCGCGAACAGGTCCCAGTCGGGATAGAACTCCCGCGACAGCGGATCGAGGAACTGGAACCGAGCCAGGTTGGGCACCCGGCCGCCGTCACCGATGACGGGCGCGTAGAACGCTTTTCCCAGTTCGTTGGTGGCCAGCAGATCCTGCCGTCGATTGCGCACGAAAGCGACGCCGTCGGTGATGGAGTCGAGTGCCCACTGCAGGCTGATGCGAGGTGGGGTGATGCGCTCCGCCCTGCGACGGGGGCGTCCCGACGTGGGGACACCGTCGGCCGCGCGAGCCAGATCGAGCAGATGCGCATGTTCGGTGTCGGTGAGCTGCAGGGCGCGCGAGAGCGCGTCGAGCACGGACGACGATGCACCGCCGATGGCGCCGCGCTCGATGCGGGCGTAGTACTCGACCGACAGGCCGGCCAGCGACGCCACTTCGCTGCGACGCAGGCCGGCCACCCGACGGGTACCACTGGTCGTGATGCCCGCTGCCTCCGGTGTCAACCTCGCGCGGCGGGTCATGAGGAACTCGCGAACCTCGGCCTTGGTGTCCATGAATTCAGCGTAGGACGACCGGAGGCGATGAGGGAGGCCCTGTCATGACACCCCTCGCGCGGTCAGGCCAGCGTCGCCGTGTCGATGACGAACCGGTAGCGGACATCGGAGGCGAGCACCCGTTCCCACGCATCGTTGATCTTGTCTGCGGAGATGACCTCGATCTCGGCTCCGAGACGATGCTCGGCGCAGAAGTCGAGCATCTCCTGAGTCTCCGCGATCGAGCCGATGGCGGATCCTGCGAAGGTACGGCGGTGCGGGATGAGCGAGAAGACGTGCAGGGGGAGTGGTTCCGCCGGCGCGCCGACGTTGACCATGGCACCGTCGACGGCCAACAGTGACAGATGTGCGTTCAGATCGATCGACGCGCTGACGGTGTTGATGATCAGGTCGAACGTGGAGGCGAGCTCGGTGAACGTGTCCGGATCGCCGGTGGCGAAGTAGTGGTCCGCGCCGAGACGTAGTCCGTCTTCCTGCTTCGCCAGCGACTGCGACAGGACCGTGACCTCGGCTCCCATGGCGTGCGCGAGCTTCACGGCCATGTGCCCGAGTCCACCCATCCCCACAACGGCGACCTTCTTGCCGGGTCCTGCGCCCCAGTGGCGGAGCGGTGAGTACGTGGTGATGCCGGCGCACAGCAGCGGCGCCGCAGCGTCGAGCTCGATGCCCTCGGGGATCGTGACGACGAAGTGCTCGGTGACGACGACCTGCTGCGAGTAGCCACCCTGAGTGACCGTGCCGTCACGGTCGGTGCTGCCGTAGGTCTGAATGTTGCCGACGAGGCAGTACTGCTCGAGGCCCCTCACGCACTGGGCGCACTCGCCGCACGAGCCGACCATGCAGCCGACGCCGACGCGGTCGCCGACCGCGTGTTTCGTGACCTCGGAGCCGATCTCGGCCACGATTCCCGCGATCTCGTGACCGACGACGAGGGGGTACGGAACGGGGCCCCATTCGCCGCGGGCGGTGTGAATGTCGGAATGGCAGATTCCGGCGAACGCGATGTCGATCCGGACGTCGTGAGGTCCGACATCGCGGCGGTCGATGGTGTAGGGGGACAGTGGCTCGTCTGCTGCGGTGGCGGCGTACGCCTTCACGGAAGTGGTCATGTCTCCAGTCGACACCCGCATCAGCGGTCGAGGGAGTCCCTGACGGAGGGTGTACCCGCAGGGCACCTCTCGTCGAGAAGGTCAGTCCAGAGGTGCTGCGAACGTGCGGAATTCGCCGCGCTCGGTGTGCATGGTCCACAATAGTTCCGCGAGCGCGTCCGGTTCGTGCGACGGCTCACCCGCGCCGATGCCCCGCGGAATGATCAGCTGGCCGACGTGCAGCCCCTCCGGTGCGAGTGCGTCGTGCAGCAGTTGGGCGTAGGCACTCTCGCCGGCGAAGGCGACCGAGGTCCCGGCGACGGTCGCGCCGGGACGAACTGCACTGCCTCCGTTCACGAACAGCACGGTGCCGCGTCCCAGCGACCGCATTCCCGGCAGTGCCCAGTTCACCGCGGTGACGGGTCCGTAGATGGAGAACTCGACCGGACCGACGAGATCGGCCACGCGTGTCTCGAGGACCGGCTTCATGAATTCCCTTGCCGGGACAGGGCTGTACTGCAGCACCTCGATCGGTCCGAGTCGCTCGGCCGCCGAGTCCAGCGCGGTGGTCAGGGACTCGGGGTTGCGGACGTCGGCCGGGAAGCCCGCGGCGGTGATCCCGGCATCGCCCAGCGAGTCGGCGATGCGGTCGACATTGCCCTGCTCTCGTGAGATCAGGGCGACCGAGAGCCCCTCGCGGCCGAAGCGGCGAGCGACGGCGGCTCCGAGTCCCTCACCCGCACCGATGATGGCGATCGTGGTCATGGTCGTACTCCTCTGATCGAGTGGAAGTCAGGACACCAGCGCGTCGTGCTGCGGGGTGGCGCCGGCGCGGTGGCCGTGTCCGGGCCTGGCCATGATCACGAGGGTAGCCAGCGGAACGAGCAGCGCGGCGGCGAACGCTGCGCCGACGACCGGGATCGAGGCCGGGCCGAACACACCGATGGCCCGCGCGGTGACCGCACTCCCCATCGCGGTGCCGAGGTTGAACATGGACGTGCACAGCGAAGTGGCCAGGGTGGGTGCGCCCTCGGCGAACCTGACGGCCATCGACATGAGGACCGGGTTCATGCCGAGACCGGCGAGACCGGCGATCGCGAGAAGTGCGATCGCCGGTGCGGCGTGGTCCGACACCGCGCCGAGCAGGGCGAGTGCTGCCACGACGGCGATGCCACCGCCCAGAGCAGTCCCGTACGGCGCGCGGCCTGCGAGCCGGCCACTGCCGAGTGTGCCGGTGACGGCACCGACGCCGAAGATCGCGAGACCCACCGGGAGGAGTTCGGCGGACAGGCCCGCACGCTCCGTCAGCAGCGGGGCGATGAACGAGTAGGTGGACATCACGGCCGAGGTGACGAGGACGCAGGCAGCCATGACCACCCACAGGCGCCGCGACATCAGCGCCGCCGTCTGCTCTCGCAGCGGGACGGTGGTCGAGGCGGAGCGACCGCCGGGAACGATGCGAGCGACCGGAACAGTCGCGAGCAGCGCCAGCCCGGCGAGGATCCAGAACGGGCCACGCCACCCGACGAGCTGACCGGCGACGGACCCGAGGGGCACGCCGATGACGGTCGCCAGGATGCCCCCGCTGAGGACCATGCCGATGGCACGCGCGGCGTCGTCCGGGCCGGACACTCGAGCACCGACGGACGCTGCGATCGACCAGAACGCCCCCGTGACCAGCGCGGTCACGAAGCGGGCGACGAGGACGACGGAGAGCTCGTCGGTGAGTGCCACGACGACATGTCCGGCGGCGAACACGGCGAGCGAGAGCAGCAGCGTCGTGCGCTCGGGAACTCGCAGCACCGCCACCGCCACCGCCGGCGTGGCGATCATGCCGATCGCGAATGCCGTGACCAGGAGACCCGCCTCGGAGATCCCGATGGCCAGGTCGCCGGCGATGTCGGGCAGCAACCCGGCCACGACGAACTCGGACGTGCCCATGAGGAACGTGCCCATCGCCAGGACGGAGACGAGGAAGGGCAGCGGTCGACGTTCGGTGGTGGAAGGCACGGTCGTCGACGCTATCGACGTCCTCGCGGCGCAACGAGACCCTGACAGGGAACCTCTCGCTCCCGAGTCACCTGTGTGCAGTGATCCGCGGATACCGCGGATCACTGCACACGAGTCAGCGCTCGAGCACCGTGCTTCCCACTCGAACACCACCTTGTGATGATTTCATCAGAAAGTCTTGACGGGCGATCCGATCATGAGTGACGATGTGATCATCTACTTCAGGAGCGGCCATGACGATCGATCACGCGTACCGAACTCGCGACGTCGACGGGCATCAGGGGATGCACGTCGATCAGGGTGCGTTGCCGGGTGAGCATCCCGGTCGTGCGGTGAACCCGGTGATCAAGGTCCAGGACATCGCCTGGCTCGAGTTCCGCAAGCCCGACCTGGACCGCGCGCAGACGTTCGCGGAAGCATTCGGCTTCGGAGTCACCGTGCGGACCGACGACGAGTTGCATCTGCGCGGGCTGGCTGACGGAGCGCCGTGCGTCATCATCCGCAAGGGGCGCCGGACGTCCTACGTCGGTGCAGCCTTCCGTGCCGCCGAGTCCGCCGACGTGCTGCGCCTCGCCCGCGCGACGGGTCATCGCGTCGAGCGGCTGCCCGAGTCGATCGGGGGGATCGGGGTGACCGTGACGGATCCGAGCGGCCAGCCGGTGCGGGTGGTCGCCGATCTCGACGACGGTCGCCCACTGCCGGGTCAGCGCACCCACGACTACAACTTCGGGGCGCTCGACGACGCGGGAATCACGCGCACCAATGCCACGCAGCGGCCACCGCACGAGCCCGCCCTCGTGGAACGGCTCGGTCACGTGGTGCTGCAGCGCACGCGCTATCTGGAGAACCTGACCTGGTATCTCGAACACCTGGGGCTGATCGTCAGCGACTTCCTCTACTACGACGGGCAACGTCACCGCGGACCGGTCATGAGTTTCATCCGCTGCGACCGGGGGTCCGAACCGACCGACCACCACACGCTCGCGATGACGCTGGGGCCGTCGGACCGCTACGTCCACTCGGCGTACCAGGTGTGCGATCTCGACGCCATCGGTGCGGGGAGTCGCTATCTCACCGAGCGCGGCTACCGGCATTCGTGGGGGATCGGTCGGCACATCCAGGGCAGTCAGATCTTCGACTACTGGCGCGACCCGGACGGCTTCCTCGTCGAGCACTTCAGCGACGGTGACCGCTTCGACGCCACGCTCGAACCTGGCTGGGCGCCGATGACGGCGTCCGGTCTCGCGCAGTGGGGACCACCCGCGAGCAAGGACTTCCTGGGGATCGCACCGAACAAGCGGTCCCTGTCGGAACTGCGATCGATCCTCACCGGACTGCGCAGCGACAACGAATTCGACTCCGAACGCCTTCTCGGCCTGATGAAAGTAGCCTCGACATGAGCATCGCCGTTCTCCGCACCGCCGACGGATGGTGGGTGCAGACCCGCGAGGGTGCCGTTCGGGTGGACACCACAGCGACCACCACCGCGGACCTGCTCGCAGACCGGTCGGCCGTCGATGCTGCCGCTGCCGGTGGCGAGACCGTCCCCGTGGCATCGCTCGAGCTCGTCTCGCCCGTCACCGCGCCGTGCCGAGTGGTGGCACAGATGACCAATTACGTGTCGCACGTGAAGGATTCCGGTATGAATCCGGAGACGGTGCCACTGACCTTCTTCCGGAAGTCGTCGGGGTCGATCAGCGGACCGACCGCCGACATCGTCCGGCCGGCCCATGTCACCCTGCTCGACTACGAGGTGGAGATCGGGCTCGTGGTGGGGACGACCCTTCCCGTCGGATCGACGATCGACGACACGACGGTCGCCCGCCACATCGCGGCACTGGTGATCACCAACGACGTGTCGGCCCGCGACGTCCAGCTGCCCAAGACCCAGTTCTACGAGGCGAAGTCCTACCCGACCTTCACCCCCGTCGGCCCCGTCCTCCTGGTTCTCGAGGACGGCGACCTCGATCGTTTCGAGCAACTGCGGTTGATGCTGCGCGTCAACGGGGAGATCCGGCAGAACAGTACGGTGCGAGACATGATCTACCGACCCACGGAAGCGTTGCGGACCCTGACGGGATTCCAGCGTGTCGACCCGGGCGACCTGATCCTGACCGGCACTCCGGGAGGCACGGCCCTGAAGGCGCCACCGAAGCCCATCGAGATCATCGGCGCTCTGCTGCCGCCGGCCGTGAAGTGGAAGACCTTCTTCAAGCGTCAGGCGAGCAACCCGGCCTACCTGCAGGACGGTGACGTGGTGGAGGTGACCATCGCCACCGACGACGCGATGCTCGACCTGGGGATGCAGCGCACGACGGTGCGGTACGCGTGACGCACCACCCGGCCGTCGTCGTCGGCGCGGGACCCACCGGAATGGTGGCGGCCTCACTGCTCGGTCGGCACGGCATCGAGTGCCTCGTACTCGACCGGTGGGAGGACATCTTCCCGCAGCCGCGTGCCGTCCACCTCGACGACGAGGTCCACCGCATCCTCGGTGACCTCGGCGTCGCGGAGGCGTTCACCGAGATCTCCCGCCCCGGACGCGGCCTGCGCCTGGTGGACCCCGCCATGGACACCATCGCCGAGTTCGAGCGTGATCCCGATTCCCGTCCTCACGGCTTCCCTCCGGCCAACATGTTCGACCAGCCGGAGCTCGAGCGCATCCTGCGATCGGCGATGACGCGGAATCCTCACGTGCAGTTTCGCGGCGGCGTGGAGATCACCGACGTGGCCACGATGAGGGACCACGTGCAGGTGATCGTCCGGGACGTCGCCACGGGCGAACGCAGCGCCGTCACGGCGGACGTGGTGCTCGGGTGCGACGGTGCGAACAGCGCGGTGCGGGCCGCGCTCGGAACGACGATGCGGACTCTCGCGCCCGAACAGCGGTGGCTGGTGGTCGACGCGTCGAGTCCCGTCGACCCCGGCCTGTGGGACGGGGTGCATCAGCTGTGCGATCCGCACCGCGCGGGCACGTTCATGCGCATCGGCGAGACTCGCTATCGGTGGGAATTCGAACTTCTCGAACACGAGACCGTCGACGACTTCCCGGATCTGGATGCACTCGCACCGCTGCTCGACCCGTGGCTGCGCCGAGCACCGCGCACCGATCTCGAGCTGGTCCGGGTCACCGAGTACACGTTCCGGGCCCAGCTCGCAGACCGGTGGCGTGATCGACGGGTGTTCCTGCTGGGCGACGCGGCGCATCTGACACCGCCGTTCATCGGCCAGGGGATGGGCGCCGGTCTGCGTGACGCCTACAACCTGACCTGGAAGGTGGCCGGGGTATTGGGCGGATCTCTGCCCGAGGCGGCTCTCGACAGCTACGAGCAGGAACGAGTACCGCACGCGCGCGCCATGATCCGCCAGGCAGTTGCCGTCGGATGGGCCATGAACGGCGGCGGTGAGAGGGTCGCGGGTCTGCGTCGCCGGGTGTTCCCGGTGGTGACACGTGTTCCCGGACTGAGTTCCGTCGTCACGGACAGCGCGACTCCGCGTCTGCACCCGTCGATGTTCGTGCGACGTGGATCGATATCGCCGCGCCGGCTCGAGGGAACGCTGTGCCCCAACGCGCCGACCGAGCGCGGTGTTCGCTTCGATGCCGTGGCACCACACCGGTTCACAGTGGTCACCACCGTGAAACCCGAACCAGCGCAACGTCAGGAGATCGCCCGCCGCGGCGCGGAGGTCCTTCTGGTCAGCCCCGGCTCCGACCACGGCAGATGGTTACGCCGCGGACGAGTGTCCGCCGCTCTGGTCCGCCCCGACCGGACGGTGATGGCGACAGCGCGGTCACTGTCCGCACTCCACACCCTTGTACCGCCGTCGCCGAGCCCGTTGCCCCCGAACACGATCGGACGCACCGATGAGAACTGACACGGCACTTCCTCGCTACACCGAGGACATCTACTCCACCGCGGCCATTCTCGATCCGTACCCGCACTACGCGGAGATGCGGGCTCTGGGTCCGGTGGTGTGGCTGACTCGCCAGAAGGTTCACGCGATCACGCGCTACGCGGAATGCAAGTCGACGCTGCTCGACGACGGCACGTTCGTCTCCGGCGACGGTGTCGCGCTGAATCCCGTCGCCAACAGACTCGGTCGTGGAACGACGCTCAACAGTGACGGCGACGAGCACGCGTTGAAGCGATCCGTGCTCGCACATCGTCTCACTCCGAAGGCCGTCCGGAAGATGGCGTCGGCGGTGCAGGACAAGGCCGAGCAGATCGTCGACGCGGCGCTGACGCAGCAGTGCATCGACGGAGTCGACGACCTGGCCACCGCGCTCCCGACGTCGATCGTTCCCGATCTCGTCGGGTGGCCGGAGGACGGCCGTGACGACCTGCTGCGCTGGGCCGGAGCGACATTCGATGCGCTCGGTCCCCTGAACCGGCACGCGGTGACGGCGACCCGAGCAGCGTCGGAGATGATGGCCTACTCCCGTCGGGTGGTCCGTGAACGCTCGGTGCTGCCGGGCAGCATGGGTGCGGACGTTCTCGCCGCGGCCGACGAGGGGCGCATCGAGAGATCGCAGTGCCCGGCGTTGATGATCGACTACCTCGGACCGTCGCTGGACACGACCATCGGCGCCATCTCCGGTGCACTGCACCTGTTCGCGACCCATCCGGACCAGTGGCAGGCGGTCCGCGAGGATCCGACCCTGATTCCCAACGCGGTCAACGAGGTCGTGCGATACGAGTCGCCGATCCGTGCGTTCTCCCGCCGGGCGGTGCGCCAGGAGACCATCGGCGACGTGGTCGTTCCTCGGGGCGCGCGAGTGCTGGTGCTCTACGCGTCGGCGAACCGTGACCCCCGCGAGTGGCACGACCCGGACTCCTTCGACATCACCCGCGATGCGACCCGTCAACTCGGCTTCGGATCGGGCGTGCACGGATGCGCGGGTCAGGGGCTCGCTCGTCTCGAGGCGTCCACGATGCTGCGAGTGCTGGCCGAGCGCGTCGAGCGCATCGAACTCACAGGCACACCGTCGCGTGCGGTGAACAACGTCATCCACCGATTCGACCGCCTCCCACTGAGGTTGGTCGCAGCAGAGAGGAGATCGTCATGATCGTCGATGTCGACTGGGATCGATGCGAGGGACACGGCATCTGCGCAGAGCAGGCGCCGGAGGTGTTCAGCCTCGACGACGAGGGCGAGCTGCACCATGCCTACGACGGCGCGGACGTCCCGGACGAGTTGGTGCCCGGTGCTCGATCCGCCGTGAGTGTCTGTCCGGTCGCGGCGCTGCGTGAGCGCGCGTGAGCGGTGCCGCACGCCGGGTGGTGATCGTCGGTGATTCCATCGCCGGATGTACCGCCGCACGTGAACTCCGAGCGCTGGGTCACGACGGTCCGATCACCATGATCGGATGCGATCCCGACGGCTGCTATGCCCGGCCGCGGCTGTCCAAACGCGTTCTCGCGGAGGGCATCGGTGCGTCCGATGTCTGGGACCTGTCCGATCTCGACCTGACCGCCGTCACCGCGCTGGCGACCGGAGTCGATGTCGGGCGACGAGTGATCACTCTCGCGGAGGGTGACGACGTTCCGTACGACGCTCTCATCGTGGCGACGGGGGCGGACGCTCGCAGACTGGCTGCACCCGACCAGAGCGGTGAGCTGGTGGTGCGCAGCCTTGCCGATGCTCGTCTGCTGCGGGAGCGGCTGGAGAATGCGACGTCCGCGATCGTCGTCGGCGCAGGGTTCCTGGGGATGGAAGTGGTGAGTGCCTGTGCGGCACGCGATGTTCCGGTCACGGTCATCGACGTGGATCCGCCGTTGCAGCGGATACTCGGCCCGTTCCTGTCCGAGGCGATCACCGCACGGGCGGCTGCACGCTCGGTCGACGTCCGCCGGGTGGACCGGCCCGTCGAGTTGATCGGCGATCCGGTGGGTGGGGTCCGGATCGACGGCATCGAGTCGACGGCCGATCTCGTGGTCAGCTGTGTCGGTGAGGTCCCCGGCACGCACTGGCTCGACGGCAGCGGGATCGGTGACGGCGGCGGCGTGGACATCGACGACCGCTGTGCGACCGCGGTGCCGGGAGTGTTCGCTGCGGGAGACGTCACTCGTGGCTCGGACGAGAACGGCCGGGTTCGCCGTACCCCGTTCTGGTCCACTGCGATCGCGCAGGGCAGGGTCGCCGCGGCATCGGTGTTGGATGTGCCGGCCCGGTGCGCACCGACGGACGACTACTTCTGGACCGAGGTACTGGGATTGTCCATCAAGGTCGTCGGTCCGCTGCCTCTCGTCGGTGCACCCACCGTGTTGGAGGGATCGGTGAAGGACGGCTCGGCTCTCCTCGAGTGGACGCACGACGACGGTCGCAGGACCGTCGTGGCCTACGGGATGAAGAAGGCTGTCGGGTTGTTGCGACGCATGGTGTCGTGATCACCGATGCGGCACTGCGCGAACGAGAGTCACGCAGTGCCGCATCGGTGAACTGTCAGATCACTTCCCGAGTTCGCCGAACGTGGCGTCGATGTCGGCCATCTCCATCTCTGCGGTCTGCTGGATCAGCTCCATGAGCTCCGGATCGAGCCCGGGTGCGAACTCCTCCGGTCGCTCGGGCGCGATGTCGAGGGGTGCACCCGCCGGCGCCTGTTCGCTCGCGTCGAGATCCGTTCCGTCCTTCGACGGCGACATGCCCTGGTAGATACGGCCCGCCTCGGACGCGCCGGTGAGGTCGAAGGTGTACTGCTTGCTCTGCAGGCCCATCTCCACGAGCTTCTTCACCTCGGGGAACTGCTCGGCGTTCGTCTTCGGAATGGGCAGCGTCTTCTTCCAGTCGACACCCAGTGTCTCGAGTGCCTTCGCGTAGCCGTTCTCGTGCGCCTGGTCCCGAACGATGAGGTAGGAGATGGTGGACCGGGCGGTCTTGTTGTCGGTCATCTCGTACATGCGGCACTTCTGCAGGCGGCCCGTCGATTCGAGCATCAGGTTGTACAGCAGATCGAGCACGAGGTTGCCCGAGTTGTAGACGTAACTGCCGCTCCATGGGTTGCCCACCGAGTCGACGGGCATCGCGCCCTGAGCACCGACGAGGTAGTGGTGGATGTTGCCCTCGGACAGGGCGATGTTCAGCGGCACGCCGCCGCCCGCGCCCGGTGTGTCGAGCGGATCGTTCTGCTTGCCCTGGTATCGCGGCGACCCGTCGAGCAGGCGAGAAATGGTGGTGCCGATGAGTTCGACGTGACTGATCTCCTCGGTACCGATGCCCTGGATCAGGTCCCGGTAGGGCTTGGCCGCGGCGCCGCGGAAGTTCATCGACTGGAACAGGTACTGCATCATCGTGCGCATCTCGCCGAACTGGCCACCGAGGCCCTCCTGCAGCGCGTTCGCTGCGGCGGGATCGGGCTCGTCGGGAACGATGTCGTGGATCAGCTTCTGTACGTGCAGATACATGGGGCCTCCTCAGGCGTGGGGCGGAACTGCCGCCCACGCAGCACGGGTGCCCCGAGTCTGACCACCCTCAATCCTTCGGTGTTGTTCCAGCCTTCGGAGAACGCTGTTGTGACCCACCACATTTCACTGGTGTTAAGCATCTTTATTGTTCTGTGATACACGCCTCACGGAGCCGTCCGAGCACATTCCGTCCGGAGAATGACAGGTATGACCTCATCTGTGGCGATCAGCCGCGACACAGCAGTCGGCCCGGAAGCCCGGTTGTCCTGGATTCTGTCGGGCCTCGCCGGGATGGTCGGCGCCGTCGCATTTCTGCATTCCGCCGGATACTTCGTCACCTTCATGACGGGAAATACCGAACGCGCGGTCGTGGGACATTTCGGTGAGCCCGCCGGCAAGGAGGTGGCTCCGGGCGCATCTCCCTGGGCCGCACTGGCTCTGATGGGATCGTTCCTGCTCGGCGTGGTCATCGCGTCGATCTGCCGACGGAAGTACTGGTCGAACCATCCGCACGGTGCCACCGTGGTGACGACGATCGCGCTCGCGGTGGCGGGGTCGATCGACATCGCACTGTCCGGGTGGTCGTCCGCCGACGTGAACTTCTATCCGATCCTTCTCATCGCTTTCGCGCTCGGCGCGTTGAACACCGCCTTCACCAAGAAGGAGGAGACCTACATTCCGCTGAGTTATGTCACCGGAACGCTGGTCAAGCTGGGGCAGGGAATCGAACGCCACCTCTGCGGTGGCGGAACCCGCTACGACTGGCTCTGCTACCTCATGCTGCTGGGGTCGTTCTCGCTCGGCGGTGCGATCGGCGCTTTCATCGGCGTCGTCATCACCGGTCCCCAGGTGCTCCTGCTCGCCGCGCTGTTCAGCTTCGGTGCCACGATCTTCACCTTCACCCACACCGACCGGCAGACGGTCTTCGGCTGACAGGCGCCTCGTCGGCTCAGATCGCCTGGAACGCCCTCCGCGCTGTCGCTGCCAGTGCCGCTCGTCGGCGATCGTGGTCGGACGCGCTCTCACCCGCGTGCGCGGTGTGGACGATCGCGGACTGCGCCCACGTGGCGGCGAGCGACACCAGCATCGACCAGAGATCCTCCGCCGCGACGTCGTCGACGAGAGTGCCCCGCTTCTGTGCGTCGCGGATGGCGTCCAACTCGGCGCGACCGGCATCCTCGCGGTGCGCGAAGAGGGGGCCGATCGGAGTCCGCTCCAACCGCGCCCAGGTCACCAGGCGCACCAGCTCGGGATCGCCGATATACATGTCGTAGAGGGCCGCGACGTATCCGGGCAGGTCGTCCGCGTCGAGCGGGACGTCCGCCATGTCGACGTCCACCCGGTTGTCGAAGACCGCGTCGAACAGTGCCTGTTTGCTGCCGAAGTACGCATAGATCTGCGACTTGTTGATGGCGGCGTTCGCAGCGATGCGGTCGACGCGCGCCCCCGCGATGCCGTGCTCGGCGAACTCGGCCGTCCCTGCACGGAGTATTCGTCGTCTCGTCTCGGCGGCGTCACCCATGGGTCGAGCCTACGCAGTGACCAACTGGTTGGTCACTGCGATCGTTCTCGGTTACGCTTCCAACTAACCAGTTGGTTGCCACCGACCGGTCCACTTCGAAGGGACATCCAGTGAGAACCGTGGCCGCCTACAGCGCATCCGCACCCGGAGCCCCGTTGATCCGGGACTCGGTGGAGCGACGGGACCTGCGGGCCGACGACGTCGCCGTGCTCGTGAGCCACTGCGGTGTGTGCCATTCCGATCTGCACGTGCTCCGGGACGACGCGGGGTCCTTCCCGCTCACCCCGGGCCACGAGTTCGTCGGAACGGTGCTCGACGTGGGCAGCGGCGTCACGGACTTCGCCCCTGGGGACCCCGTGGCCGTCGGCAACATCGTCGACTCGTGCGACGTGTGCGACATGTGCGCTGCGGGGCAGGAGAACTACTGCCGTGAGTTCCCCACCCTCACCTACGGCGGGCGGGACCGCGTCGACGGATCGACGACGGCAGGAGCCTTCTCGGCGGAGTACGTCGTGCGGGATCGGTTCGTCTACCACCGGCCGAAAGGCCTCGATGCGGCCGCGGTCGCTCCCCTGATGTGCGCGGGCATCACGGTCTGGGAGCCGTTGCGCCGCTGGGGCGTCGGTCCAGGGTCGCGCGTCGGTGTGGCCGGAATCGGTGGCCTCGGTCATCTCGCCGTGCGATTCGCGGCGGCGCTGGGCGCCGAGGTCACCGTGTTCACCACCTCGTCGGCCAAGGCGGAGGAGGCGCGGGAACTGGGTGCTCACCACACCGTGCTGTCGACCGACGACGCCGCGATGGTGGCGGTGCAGGGCGGACTGGATCTCGTCGTCGACTGCATCCCGGTCGCTCACGATCCGCACCCGTACCTCGCGAGCCTGGCGCTCGACGGAACCCTCTGTCTGGTGGGCCACCTCGGCTCGGTCTCGATCGAGACGGTGGATCTCCTGGTCGGTCGCAAATCGGTGAGCTCGTCCGGCAGTGGTGGTCGCCGGCACACGCAGGAGATGCTCGACTTCTGCGGCGACCACGGCATCACCGCGCAGGTGGAGGTGCTGCCGTCGGCCCTCGTCGGCACCGCTCTCGATCGTCTCGAGGCCGGAGACGTGCGCTACCGGTTCGTGCTCGACATGGGTGATCTGGTCGGCGACGGCACACCTGCCTGAGGGTTGCGGAATCGGGGCGCGGGGCATTCAGGGCGTGACCCGACCACCGATCAGAGAGCAGGACCCCGCGATGACGATGCCCAGTGATGCTGCGGACGCCGTGCCCGCCGCCGGAAGCAACGACGGACCGCGCGAGCACGAGCAGGACACCGAGCACACCGCCTACGTCGACGAGGAGAACGTGCCGCACCCCGGGGATGCGAACACCGACTCCTGATCGGCGACCGTGGGTATCGACACCAGCGGGAAGACACTGACACTCACCATCGGACACGACGAGTTGATCGTCCGTCAGCGATGGGAAGTGGTCAGCATCGTCAACGACATCGCGATCGCGGTGTGGTTCATTGCGGGCAGTGTGCTGTTCTTCAGTGAGTCGACCACCGAGCTCGGAACAGTCCTCTTCCTTGTCGGGAGCATCGAGTTGCTCGTCCGGCCTGTCATCCGCCTCGTTCGACGGGTGCACATTCGGCGAGTACGTGGTGGCTCCGACGGAGTGGACAGCCTCGACTTCTGAGTGTCGTCGGGAGACCGCAAAGGGTGCCCTCGTAGGGACTCCCTCGCGTGCGATCACGTCTCTAGCGTTGGTGGGGCCAGACCAACCCTCCGACGTGACGAGGTACCAACCGTGAAGAGACCGTTCGTGATTGCCGCGCCGGCGGTCGCTGTGCCCGCACTGGGCGCGGCGTGGACGGCGTCGGAGGAGGCGAGCCCGCTGGTCGGGGAGTGGCGCATGACCGGGCTCGGCGTTCGATCCTGCAGGGGTACGAGTCGTTCCACGGTGATCTCGTGACCGAGTCCGACGGAACCTCGGGGACCTTCACGATCTCGGTGGAGTCGGCTCTGGCGCGCGATCTCATCGGGCAGACCCTTCATCGTGCTCACGAGGTGGACGGTGACACTCTCGTTCCGACACCGAGCGATCCTGCCGACGGCTTCCGGGCCACCTACGAGCGTGGATGACGCGCCGCGGAGCGATTGCCCTCGCGTCCGCAGTCTCTCTGCTCGCCGGCTGCTCGGCTGAGAGCGACACCGTCGGTGCGGCTGCCTCGTCACCGACGACCACGCGGCCGACCGCCGCAGAACGGAACGGAGAGACGATGCGCATCGCGATCGACGTCGAGGGCACCACGGTGATCGGAACGCTGAACGACAGTGTGGCGGCCCGCGATCTCGCGGCACTTCTGCCCGTGACGGTGGAGATGTCGGATCACGGCGGCGTGGAGAAGACGGGTCCGCTGCCGGCGGTGCTGAGCACGGACGGGTCTCCCTCAGGGGCGGATCCCGATCCCGGCGACATCGGGTACTACGCGCCGTCGAACGACGTCGTTCTGTACTACGGCGATCAGAGCTACTTCCCCGGCATCGTCGTACTCGGGACCATGGACCCGTCGGGAGTCGGCGTGGTCGGTGCGCTCGGTGGCACGGTGACGGTGACCATCACGTCGGCCGACTGATCGCGCCTGGCCTCACCACGGGCCCATGTCTTCGGAGCCGAGCGTGAGTGCGGACGGTCCCGGGGCGCATACTTACCGGATGCCCCCCAACGCGAAGCGCACGATTCTGAGCAACGGCGCCGACCGCGTCACCGTCTTCCACGACGGGAGGGTGAAGGTCACCTCGAGTTCGCACGTCTGGGACATCGTCGATCGCGGACGCCACAGTGCCCTCGGCCAGTACGTCACCCTCGCGCCCGCACCGGCCCGCCACGCGGACGTACGAGCGGACGACCGCGAGGCCGCGCCGGGCACCCCCGACTTCGTCGCCGAACTGAACCCGGAGTTGGGGTCGGCCGTCGCCGGAACCGCAGCGGCCACGAACGGCACCTTCGTCCAGTTCGTGCACGACGGGACCATCATCGTCGGCAACGACGGTCGCGACCTCGCCGAGACGTTCAACACCGGTCGCGAGGCCACCGAGGAGGCCGCTGCGGAACGCGGTGGCGCGGTGACCGTGACGTTCAAGGGATCGTATCGGCCGCGTGACATCCGTGAGCACGACTGGCTCATCGAGATCCCCGTGAACGAGAAGCCGTTCAGCAATCGCCTCTACCGGGGGGACTACGAGAACTCGGAGAACAAGGTGGGTCCGCACCGCAGGTAGTTCACAGTCCACCGGCCACCCGGAGCACCGCGCCCGTCACGTAACTCGCGTCCTCGGACATGAGCCAGACGACGGCTCCCGCGATGTCGTCGACGGTGCCCGCTCGACCGAGCGGCACCGTCGGGGCGACCTGCGCGGGCCGGTCCGGCTCCTGGTGGAAGTCGGTCCAGATCGTGCCGGGCGACACGGCGTTCACGCGAATCGCGGGGGCAAGTTCTTTCGACAGTCCGAGTGTCAGTGCGTCGACTCCGGCTTTCGCTGCCGCGTAGTGGACGTACCTCGACGGACTTCCGAGCGTCGCGGCCGCGGACGAGATCGAGACGATCGATCCACCGCCCTGTCTCATGAGTGCTGCCTGCGCGAACTTGCAGCAGACGATCACTCCGAAGAGGTCGACGTCGAGGTCCCGGTGGATCGCCGCGAGGTCGTTGTCCTCGAGCCGCCCCACTGCGGTGGCCGCGCCGGCGTTGTTCACCACCCCGGTCACCGGCCCGAACGTCTCCGCTGCCGCGAAGAACGCGGCGACGGAATCCTCGTCGACGATGTCGACCGCGCCGCACACCGCGCGGCGACCGAGGGCTGTGACGTCAGCTGCGACGGCGTCGGCCGAGTCCGCGTCGGAGTGGTAGCCGATCACCACGTCCCACCCGGCGCGGGCCAGGGCCAGGCTGATGGCCCGTCCGATCCCGCGTCCACCGCCGGTCACGATGGCGACCCTCGTGTCAGTCATGGGCACAGTCAACCCCGTCGGTTCCGGTGTTGCCGAAGGAATCGGAGCGCGGAACCCTCGACATGCCGCTGTCACCGCATCGGATAGTGCTGGCGCCAGCGTTCGAGGAATCTCGTCAACTCGGCCACACCCGACGACGCCGGCGAGGTCGTACGCCAGGCCACGTGCCCGTCCGGGCGGACGAGCACGGCTCCCTTCTCACCGACCTCCAGCAGGTCGATCAGTCGACGCCGGTCTGCGGGGTCCGGTGCGTCGACGGGGACCACCACGACGCCCGGGCCCGCGATGCGGTGAGTGCCGAGCTCGTTCTCCCACCCGTCGTCGTTGAGGGCGAGGAGGGTCAACGAGGTCCGGTGGAGTACGTCGTGGATGCCCGTGGTGAGCCCGCGCGTCGAGATCATCGCGTGGGGAAGCCGGGCGCCGGGGTAGGTGGTGGGGAGATAGTCGACCACGTCCTCGGGCGGCCGCACTGCAGGGTCGTCGTCGGCGACGAGGTCGCTCGTGTGCAGATAGCCGAACTGCAGACCGGTGGAGACGAAGTGTTCGATCTGACCGGGCAACGCCTCCGCGATCTGCCCGCGCAGTGCCGTCGAACCCGGAGCCCGAGGATGCAGTCGCCGCGCTCGACGCATCTGCCGACGCATCATCGCCGTGGCCATCGGCGCGACGAGCCGGTCGGGGAGCGACGCGAGCGGTGCACGCGCCGCGACACGGGTCGCGACCGCGAGCATCCTGTTGGTGATGCCGATGCGTCCACCGATGTCGTCGAGCCGGAAATGGTTGGCCACACTCTGTTCCGCGAACTTCTCCACCACCGGTCGGCGCTCCGTCTCGTAGGTGTCGAGCAGAGTGGGAGATGCAGTGCCGGACAGCGCCGCGTCGAGCTTCCACGCGAGATTGTGCGCGTCCTGCACCCCGGAGTTCAGGCCGAAGCCGCCGGTGTGCGGGAACCGATGCGCAGCGTCACCGAGGAGCAGGAGCCGCCCGCGGCGGAACGAGTCCGCGGTCTGCGAGGTCATCACCCAGGTGCCGGTCGACTCCAGCTCGAAGTCTCTGTCACCGAGCACCTTCGGCAACATGTCGGCCCAGAACTGGCGGCTGTTCGCGGCGATCTCCTGGGCCGGGTGCAGGTAGGCCGTCATGAGGATGTACCGGTGATCGGCGTGCGAGATCAGGACGCCGCACAGATCCGGCGTGTAGATCCAGCTCAGAAGTGGACGAGCGTCGTCCGGGAACAGCGTGTGCGAGGTGAAGAACGCGCTGCCCATGTTCGCCAGGACCGGCCCGTCGAGGTCGATTCCACTGGCATCGCGAACAGGACTGTTGGCCCCGTCGCACCCCAAGACGTACCGAGCGGTCAGCTCTCCGTCGTCATCTCCACTGCGCGTTCGCACTCGGGCGACCTCGGGTGTGGACTCGACATCCAGAACCGTGACGCCGCGGCGGAAGTCGATGAGCGGGTCCTCGTCCAGCGCGTTCCACAGCACGGGCATGAGCAGGTGCTGTCCGATGTGCGAGACCATGTACGGGCTCTGGCTCTCGACGACTGCTTTCCGCTCGGGATCGGACAGCAGGTCGATGGACCCGATGGGGCCGTCGCCGATGCCGCCGAACCAACTGATGAGGTTCACCTCGTCGTGCGGAGGCGACATCGACGCGATGGCCGACGCGAGATCGGGGCTGTACTCGTGCCAGATCTCGAGCGTGCGGGCATTGATCACGTGTGCGGCCGGATGGAAGAGCGGCGTGGCTCGACGCTCGAGGACAGTGGTGCGGATGCCCCTGCGAGCCAACAGCAGTGCGGCTGTGGCGCCTGCCGGACCCGCGCCGACGATCACCACCGGAGTCGTCATCGGACGACGGTCCGCTGAGTACCGAGGTCGATGGTGCCGTCGGCCGTGCGGATGGTGGCGGTCACGACGTCGTCGACGGAGAGGTAATGCGGATTGCGCGCCTGTCGAGCGAAGAAGATCTTCCACTTGACCGCCGGCGGAAGGAGTTCGCCGATCTTCTGCACGATCTTCGGTGGGGCGGAGATGGCGGTTCCGACGGGCGTGCCCGTCAGGAGAACGTCTCCTGCGGAGAGGGACTGGAAACGAGACAGGCGGGTGAGTGCCTCGGCGGGTGGCGTGATCAGGTCATCGCCGATGGTCTGATCCTGACGGACGTCGCCGTTGACGGACAGGGTCATGTGCAACTCGGGGAGCCGCGCCCAGTCCGCTGCGTCGAACAGGACGAGTCGCGGGCCGAGTGGCGTGAAGGTGGGATAGGACTTGCTCTCGTAGACCTGGACGCGGGTCAGCTGAATCTCGCGCGCCGACACGTCGTCGGCCACGACCACCCCCGCGGCGTAGTGCGGCATGGTGTCCTGCGTGACCGTGGTCCCGACAGGGACGTCCGCCCCGATGACGATGCCCAGCTCGATCTCGTGATCCAGCAGGGCGACCTCGGCGGGTTGGCGGATCGGATCGTTGGGGCCGCTGATGGAGGCCGACGATTTCCGGAAGAACGTGGGGTACAGCGTTGCCGGGTCGGCTCCGATGTCCAGCGCGTGCGACCGGTAGTTGAGCAACTGAGCCACGACACGGCACGGTGCGGTGATCGGCGAGAGGACGTCGAGATCCGCCGCGACGGCGTCCTCACCGTGTGCGCTCTCGACGGCCGCACGATCGGCGAGCAGATCACGGGTGGTGTCGGCCGTGGTGTCGATGCGGGCCGCGGTCTCACCGTGCAGGCGCCACCATCCCTCGGCAGTGCGAACAATGTTCACGGGCATGGTGATTCGCTTTCTCGAGAAGGGATCACAAGGTACGGAACGAGATGGTCTTCTTGTTCGCCACGACCGGCCGGCCCGGCCTGGTCCCGGCCTCCCGCCGCCGCAGCTCCTTCGGCGACTCGCCGTTGCGCAGTCGGCTCAGCAGGTAGTCGGGATCGATGTTCACGCCGATCGGATTGCGGGCGAACTCGTCGCTGTAGAAGAACGCCGCGGTGTGATCCGGGTCGAAGTTCTCCACCTGGAACTCGAGTCGGATGCCGTCGGGATCCTCGTAGTAGAGGGAGATGGTCGGGCCGTGGTTGATGGACCAGACCGGGCGGATGCCCTGGCGCTTCAACCGCACGTAGTTCTCGAGCAGCCGTTCGAGGGACGTGAAGGTCAGCGCGATGTGGTCGATTCCGTAGACCTTGCGCTTGAGCCTCGCGAGCGGGAAGAGAAGCCGCAGAACCGGGGGCACGGCGATGATCGCCAGGCGGTGCGACTCGTCGTCCCAGGTCAGGAACGTGATCTCGTCGTCCTGATACGCGACCTGCGCCCCGAAGACGGTGCCGTACCGCCGCACCATCTCGTCGGTGCGAGTCGATTTCACCACCCAGTGGGCGATGCGATCCGGTCCGTGCCTGCCGAGACCGGCCGAGCCGGTGTGGTCACCCGTCGCGTTCATCGTCGCCTCTCGTCGTGGGGAAGTGACCGCGACGCTACGAGCACTTTGACTGTCAGTCAAGAAATTGACTTGTGCTCGAGGTGGAGGGCGGGGTGCACTACCCTCGGTGCCATGTCCGCGAACCCCCCCGACGGCGCGCGTCGTCCGCGACGGGATCGTCGACAGGCACTCATCGATGCGGCCATCGCCCTCATGAGCGAGGGCGGCGACGCGGACATCAGCGCGGCCGCCATCTCCCGGCGGGCCGACGTGGCACACGGGTTGCTGTTCTACTACTTCACCGACAAGCAGGGCCTGGTGGCTGCGGCGCTCGCAGACGTGTTGTCGCGCTTGGTGCATCACCAGAGTCCGAGGGCGGACGAGCAGACTCCGGAGCAACGCCTCGACGGTTTCGTCCGACGGCACATCGAGTTCCTGGAGAATCATCGGACGCTGTACGTCCGCGTCGTCGTCGAGGGCGTGCTGGGCGATCCGGCCGTCGAACGGGCGCTCCGCGAGGCACGTGCGGCAGGCGCGCGTCAGGTGGCGGACATCGTCGGACTGGGGCAGCCCCTGACTCCGGTGATGCAGACGGCGGTCGTCGCCTGGACGGGATTCCTCGACCGGGCGGCCGACGAGTACGTCGAGCGCGACGACCTGTCGCTCGACGACGTCGTGGACCTCGTGGTGAGAGCCTTCGGCGTGGTCACCGGGCACTGACGCCGCGCATCCCTCGTGGCGGTGGGCACGTGCACAACGCATCGTGCGGCGCCGTGTCGCGACAGCCATCGTGCGCGACGCTCCCGAAGGCCACACTCGAGTGATCGATACCGTCGTCCGGCGAGGAGTGGCCCGTGATCATGATGCTGCGCTGGGTCCTCCGCATGCACTCGTTCGGACGGACGGCGCGAGTGGGTGATCCTCTCGAGACACGGTTCCGCGTACTCCCGGCGGATCTCGACATCCTGATGCACATGACCAACGGCCGGTACCTGTCCGTTCTGGACGCGGCCCGCATCGCGTACTACGCGAGAACCGGTCTGTGGCACCAGTTCCGCGTGCGGGGCTGGAGTCCCGTCGTCACGGCGCAGAGCATCACCTACCGGCGCTCGCTGACCTTCCCGCGTGCGTATCGCGTGCGGACCCGTCTGATCGGTACCGATGCCAAGAACCTGTACTTCGAGCAGGTCTTCCACATTCGCGACGTCGACCATGCCACCGCGGTGGTGTCCGTCCGACTGACCGATCGGGGCGGCGGGTCGGTGCCGCCGGCGCGGATCCTCGCTCTCGACGGCACGTTCGTGCTGCCCGACCGCATCCCGACAGCAGTCGCGGAATGGTCGGAGTTCGCCCGTCACCACCACGCAGGGAAAGAGGGTCAGTGATGACATCGTCCGGGACCACCACGAGTTCCGACCACCACACGCTGGCGGTCATCGGCTCGGGTTTCGCGGGAGTCGGAGCAGCGATCGGGCTGGCACCGTTGCACCAGGGAAGCGTCGTCATCTTCGAACGGGCGGCGACGCTCGGCGGGGTGTGGCGCGACAACGACTATCCGGGTGCTGCGTGCGATGTCCAGAGCCTCCTCTATTCGTTCTCGTTCGCTCCCAGCCACCGGTGGCGTCACACCTACGCACGGCAGCCCGAGATCCGCGAGTACCTCGACCGGGTGGCGCGGGACCACGGGTTGCTCCCGCGACTCCGGACGCAGTGCCCGGTCACGTCCCTCACCTGGGACGCGAGCGCGGCGCGATGGACTCTCGAGACGCCGCGCGGGACGTCGACCGCGGATCACGTCGTTCTCGCCACGGGGTCCCTCGCCGACCCCTCTCTTCCCGCCGTCGACGGCATCGAGACCTTCGCGGGTCCGATGTTCCACTCGTCGCAGTGGGACCACGACACGGATCTGACGGGTATGCGCGTCGCCGTCGTCGGTACCGGTGCCTCCGCGATCCAGTTCGTCCCGAGAATCCAACCGCTGGTGGAGTCCCTGACCCTGTTCCAGCGCACGGCACCGTGGGTGATGCCGCGCGACGACAAGCCCATCTCCGCACGCACGCGGACCCTGCTGAAGTCGGTTCCCGGATACCAGCGTGCTGCGCGCGCGGCCATCTACCTCGAGCGGGAGGTGAAGCTCCTGGCCTTCCGGCACCCTGCGTTGATGGCGATCGGGGAGCGCGAGGGTCGTGCGCACCTCGCACATGCCGTGAGCGATCCTGTTCTGCGGCAGAAACTCACACCGGACTATCGGATGGGCTGCAAGCGGATCCTGTTGTCCGACGAGTACTACCCGGCCCTGGCGCAACCCAACGTGTCCGTCGAGACGGCGGGCGTGGCGACCGTGACTCCCACCGGAGTGATCGACACGAACGGCACCGCGCACGAGGTGGACGCCGTCATCTTCGGCACCGGGTTCGACACCAGTCGACTTCCGCTGACGGACAGTGTCTTCGACGGGTCGGGTCGATCGATGGCGGACACGTGGGGCGACAGTCCGCGGGCCTACCTGGGAACGACCGTCGCGGGATTCCCGAATCTCTATCTGATGCACGGACCGAACATCGCACTCGGCCACACGTCGGTGATCCTGATGTTCGAGTCTCAGATCGCATACATCGAGAAGGCGATGCGTCGTGCGATGACCGCACGCGGTTCCATCGAGCCGACCGCCCGGGCGCAGGCCGAGTACTCGACCGACATCGACGACCTCACCGACGGGACGGTGTGGACGAGCGGTGGGTGCTCGAGTTGGTACCTCGACCCCGCCGGCCGCAACAGCAACCTCTGGCCGGGCAGCATCCTCGGGTATCGACGCCGTGCCGCGCGATTCGACGAGAAGCACCACGCGGTCCACACGAACGCGGTGCCGCGATGAGCGAGCCCGTCGTCCTCCTGCACGGACTCGGCGGGTCGCCTGCGATCTGGAATCGCGTTCGACCGCTGCTCACCGGTACGGTGCTCGCGCCCGAGATCGCGGGTACCGCGTCGATCGAGCAGGACGCCCTCGACATTGCCCGGGCGGTTCGGGCCGCCGGCATCGGTCCCGCTGTCGTGGTGGGGCACTCGCGCGGCGGACTCGTCGCCACGTCCCTGGCGGAGCAGTTCCCGGGCCTCGTGACCCGTCTGGTGCTGGTTGCGACTCCGCCGACCACGGCGAGTCGGCTGACGGCCAGAGGTGTCTCCGAGATGGTTCTCGGTGTGCCGGTCCTCGGCGCCGCGGTGTGGACGATGCTGCCCGAGCGCAGGCTCCGGTCCGGTCTCGCGTCGGCGTTCGCTCCCGGTGGTCCGGTTCCCGAGTTCGCGGTGCGGGACCTCGTCGCGACGGGACTGCGTCGGTTCCGCGCGTCCTCGACGGCGATCGACCACTACGTGACCGAAGCGCCGCTGAGAGAACGACTGTCGAGACTGTCCGTCCCGGTCTCACTGGTGTACGGCCTGAACGACCGACGTGTGGATCCGGCCGCGATGGCCGACAGTGCAGGCGGCCCGCGCACCACCGCGTATCCGCTGCGGCGCGAGGGGCACGGTGCCCCGTGGAGTTCGGCCGGTGCCGTGGCCGCCGTGATCGCCGGCGACGCGCACCCGAGCGAGGCCGTTCGACCCACTTCCACGGTGGCTCCGCGACTACGCCCGGTCCGGTGGACTCCACCGAGCGCGCCGGCCCGAGCACGGCAGGTGACGAGCAGGGAGCCGGTGGCGTCGATCCGGCGTCTCGAACTACCGGGCCGCGGGCCGGAGGACGTCAGGCTGGACTCGCGGGGGCGAGTACTCACCGGCCTGGAGGACGGGCGCATCGTCCGGGTCACCATCGACGACACCGGTCACGGCGTCGAGACTCTCGCGCACACGGGAGGTCGACCGCTCGGCATCACCGTCGTCGACGACGCCACGTTGCTGGTGTGCGATGCCGAACGAGGTGTTCTCCGCGTGGATCTCGGCACCGGGGTGGTCGACGTCCTTCTCGACCGACTCGACGGCGAATCGATCACCTTCGCGTCGAACATCGTCCAGGGGCGGTCGGGCAATATCTACTTCACGGTGTCCACCCGGCGGTTCGGGTTCCACGACTTCCTCGCCGATCTCCTCGAGCACTCCGGCACGGGCCGGCTGGCGGTGGTGTCGCCCGACGGCGCCGCGCGCACGCTCGTCGACGGTGTCCAGTTCGCCAACGGGCTGGCGGTCTCGCACGACGAGGATTCCGTCACCGTGATCTCGACAGGCGACTTCGCCGTACTGCGGTACCCCCTCGTCGACGGTCACGCCGGACCGCCGCATGTCGTCGCCGACAACCTGCCCGCCTTCCCCGACAACGTCTCGGTCGACGGTGACCTTCTGTGGGTGGCCCTGGCGACGCCGCGCAGCACACTGCACGATCGGGTCGCGCAGCTCCCCGGCATCGTCCGGAGGTTCGCGTACCGCCTCCCCGAGAGTGTGCGCCAGGGCGAGTCCACGACGTGGGTGATCGCTCTCGACTCCGGCGGCACGGTCGTGCACGACCTGCAGTCGGCATCTCCCGAGTACTCGATGGTGACCAGCGTGGTACGACGCGGCACGCAGCTGATTCTCGGAAGCATCACCGAATCCGCGCTGGCGGTCGTCGACCTCCCGCCCACGTCACAGGGGAGAGTCGAATGGTGAGCAGCCTCGACGGCCAGGTCCTCGTCGTCACGGGCGCGGCCGGAGGCATCGGTTCCGCGACGGCGCGGCGGTGCTCGGACCTCGGTGCGATCGTCGTCCTGCTCGACGTGGACGAGGGCGGTCTGACCCGCACCGCGCGGTCGCTGACGGGCCCGTGCGACACCCACGTGCTCGACGTCCGGGACGCCGATGCCTGCCGCCGAGTGATCGACACCGTCGTCGCCGAGCGGGGGCGGGTCGACATCGTGTGGGCCAATGCCGGTGTGTCGGAGTACGGTCCGCTCGACCTTCTGCCCGACGGAGCGTGGAAGCGCATGATCGACATCAACCTGGTCGGTGCCCACAACATCGTGCGGGCCGCGCTCCCGGCTGTCCTGGTCTCGCGCGGCCACATCGCCTTCACGTGTTCCTGGGCGTCCTTCGCTCATCAGCCCGGCCACTCGGGCTACGCCGCGGCGAAGGCCGGGCTGGAAGCGTTCGCGAACGCCCTTCGACTGGAACTCAGCGGCACCGGAGTGCGCGTCGGATCCCTGCACCCGGGATGGATCGACACGTCGATGGTCACGGGAAAGATGGCGCAGCCCGCGTTCGCGGCCCTGCTCGCCGCCCTTCCCGGCCCGTTCGGTGCGGTCAGCCCCGTCGACGACATCGTTCCGCACATCGTCCGCGCGCTGGAGCGGCGGTCGTCGCGCATGGTGTACCCGAGAGCCGGCCGCGTCCTCCTCGTCCTCCGTGCCGCGCTCCCGACGGCACCGTTCACTGCCCGGAGTCGAGCAGCAGCTCCGCGGATTCGTGCGCTCGCTGCTCGGGATGTGCGACGCTCGTGAACCGGACAGGCAGGGTGGTGGAAGAGGAGGCGCGATGAGCGACCGGACGGGTACTCCGCGGGAGCGGGAGATCGCCGCGCGCATCGCCTCCCTCGTCACCGACGCCGAGCAGCAACTCGATGCCATCGCGTCGGACCTGACGTCGTTGTACCGCAGAAGCATTCCGGTGTACGACTCGGTGGCGCACGAGGAGGTGCAGCGCAACACGCGCGCCGTCCTGGACATCGTTCTGTGGCGAGTGCGTAGCGATGCACCTGCCGTGAACGAGCGGGACGTCGCCGACCTGGTCCGGCGGTGGGCCGATCAGCGGATCCCCCTCGAACTCGTCGCACACAGCATCCAGCTCGGTGCCCGCGAGCTGTTCAAGATGATTCGGCGCAACGCCGTCGAGCAGCAGTTGTCGACCGATGTCATCGACGACATGCAGGACATGATGTGGGAGTGGGCCACGTCGTACTCGGCCGCCGTGAACACGGTGATGCAGGAACGAGCGGTCACGGGTGCCACCCGGCGTGCGGATCTCATCCGGCAGCTCGTCGACGGGTCGTACGTGCCCGCGTCCGTCGAGCGGGACGCCCGTGAGCACGGTATCGCGCTCGATCACCACTACAGCGTCGCCTGTGTGACCTGGAACGACTCGTCGATCGTGTCGGACATCCGGTCGATGCTGCGACTACGTTGCGGCACCGATGATCTCGGCGTGGTGGACGCGGTCATCGACGGCTGTCTCGTCGCCCTTCTGCCCGTGGTTCCGGACCGCCTCGCGGCCTCGGTGGCGGTCGGTCTGGGCGATGCTCGACCGGCCACGGACGCGCGCGCGTCGTACGGGCAGGCGCGGCACGCACTCGACCTCGCCACCCGCTTCGCGAGGACAGGGGTGGTCGACCTGGCCGCACTCGGACCGCTTCCTCTCCTCGCGCTGGGGGAGGAGGCCGCGGATCGACTCGCATCCGCGCATCTGACCACGGTGGCCGAACGCGGCGAGGCGGGTCGCGAGATTCTGGACACCGTCGCGGCGTACCTCGACCATGATCGGCGCGTCGACGACACCGCCGCCGCCCTCTACGTGCATCGCAACACCGTGCGCAACAGGGTGGCGCGTTTCGGTGATCTGACGGGCCTCGACATCGACCGGACAGCCGATCTCGTCCTCGCGTGGTGGCTACTGACGCGTGAGCGCAGCGCGCGCTCGGCTCTCCAGGATCCCCCGCTCCAGTAGTGGAACCGTCTTCCGCATCTTCGGACGGAGAATCGCGTCCCACAGCGAGCCGGTGAACACACCGCGGATCTTGTCGACGCCGCGCAGAGCGCCCGGCACGTACACCTTCCGGCGGCGCCGGACGATGGCGTCGACGAACGCGTCGGCGCAGTCCTCGACGTCGGTGACGACATGGAACGGCCAGGGCAGTTCCTCGATGCTCGCCCGCACCGACTCGATGCTGTGCTGCGACTCGAACATCGGAGTCCGGACGAATGCGGGATGCGCGACCCCGACGCCGACGCCCTTGTGTGCCACCTCGAGGCGCAGTCCGCCGCCGAATGCCTCGACACCCGTCTTGGCGGCCGCGTAGGCGGACTGGCCCGGCACGGTCTTCAGGGCGGCCGCGGACGAGACCAACAGATAGAAGCCGCGCTGTGCGGTCACGGCGGGCAACGTGGCGTGCACGGTGCGGATGACGCCGTTCAGATTGATGTCGACGATGCGGGTCAGTGTCTCGACGTCGCTGATGGCGACGGTGCCGGCCTCGGCGATGCCCGCATTGGCCACCACCACGTCGAGGCACCCGTACTCCGAGAGGATCTGTGCAACAGCTGATTCGAGTGACGCGGTGTCCGTGACGTCGGCGGTCACGGCCAGGTGCCGGCCGTGAGCGCTGGTGTCCAGGCTCCCGATCACCGATGCGGGTATGTCGGATCGGTCCACGAGCACCACGTGCGCGCCCTGCGACGCGAGTCGGCGTCCGGTCTCGAGACCGATCCCGGACGCACCGCCGGTGATGAGTACGACCTTGCCTGCCATCGATGCCATGCGCTGTCCTTCACGGGTCGTCGTTCGCGGTCCCCTCAGCGTCGCCCGGCGAGCAGCCCCGCGACAGGTGCGTGACTCCACGTCGGGTCGGCCTGCGCTGTGCAGCCGCACAGCGAGCGATCGACCGGTCTGCGTAGGCCTGACGCCGATCGGGTACCCCGCGGAACGACGACAGGAGCAACTCACGTGAGTACGGACGATCTCGACCCCGGTGTCGCCGCGGCCGTACGGTCCCGCATCGCGTCCGCTGGTGAGATCCCGCTACCGGGGTCCGGTGCGACCAGGCGACGCTGGGATCTGCTGGCCGCGTGGTGCCGCGACGACGCGGTGGTCGGCCGGTTGCTCGAAGCCCACTTCGACGCCGTCGCCATCTGCGCGGAGCTGGGTGGTCCCGCGACCTCGTCCGAGCAGATGTGGGGAGTGTGGGCCGCAGAGACGCCGCCGCCGGTGGACGCGGTCTCCGACTCGCACGGTTCCTGGTCGCTGACCGGCCGGAAGATGTGGTGCTCGGGCGCCCACAGTTGCTCGCACGCGCTGGTGACCGCACGGGCGGGGGAGGACTCCGCCTTGTTCGCCGTGGCGCTGGACAGCGGCACCGTGACCCCTGAACCGAACACGTGGCACGCGACGGGAATGCGCGAGAGCGATTCCGGTGCAGTGTCTCTCGCGGGAACGTCCGCGGTCGCAGTGGGGCAACCGGGTGACTACACCGCGCGTGCCGGATTCTGGCACGGGGCGATCGGAGTGGCCGCCTGCTGGTTCGGGGTGGCACTCGCCGTCGCCGACCCGCTCTACCGCCGGGCCGCTGCGGACCGGGCCGGACCGCATGCGCTCGCGCACCTCGGAGCAGTGGACGCGGCACTGACGGCCTGTGTCAACACCTTCGACGTCGCTGCCGGCGAGGTGGACCGAGACCCTCTGGCTCTGGACGAGGCGAGAGTCCGCGCCATGCGGGTTCGCGCCATCGTGGAGCGGGCCTGCACCGAAGTTCTCGACCGGGTCGGCCGCGCGCTGGGTGCGGCACCCCTCGGTCTGGACGCGGAGCACTCCCGCCGGGTGGCAGACCTGACGACGTATCTTCGCCAGAGCCACGCCGAGGTCGATCTGGAGAACCTGGGCCGGGCGGTCGCGGCGTCGGGTTCCGCATCGTGAGTGTGGACAGGTTCGCGGAACGCCCGGTGGCACAGCGTGGAACGCCGGAGTCCGTGTGGCGCGAGAACGGTCCGACGTACCCCGACCTGGTCCACGACGGGCTGGCGCATCTGGTCCTCGTCGCTCCGCACCCTGACGACGAGGTCCTCGGTCTGGGCGGCTGGGCATCGATGCTGGCCGCATCCGGTGTTCCGGTGACGGTGGTCGCCGTCACCGACGGGGGCGCGTCTCACACCCCCACGCCCGCGCGGTCGCGCGCCGACCTGGAAGCGGTGCGCAGAGCCGAGAGTGCCTCGGCGCTCGTGGATCTCGGTATCGTCGACATCCGTCGGCTGAGCTTGCCCGACGGACAGGTGGCCGAGCACGAGCGCGCTCTCGTCGACGCTCTCGTCGACGTGCTCGACACCGTGGGGCGCGGTACGACGGTGTGGTGCGCGACGACGCTGCGCGGCGACGGCCACCCCGATCACGAAGCGGTCGGGCGCGCGTCGGCCGCGGCGGCGAGCCGGAACGGGTGCACGCTCGTCGAGTACCCGGTGTGGATGTGGCACTGGGCAGAACCGGGGGACGAGGCCGTGGACTGGGAGTCGGCCCGCACGATCACGCTCGACGCGGACGCGATCGCGCGCAAGGAGGTAGCGGTGAGCAGATTCGTCAGCCAGACGACTCGGGACGGGAACGAGGACGAGATCCTCCCGCCGTGGGTTCTGGAGCGGCTCCTGCGTTCTCACGAGACGGTGTTCGTGTGAGCGGGCAGGCCGGAGGCCGGTCGGGATCGGGCGGGCAGGCCGGAGGTGTCCCGGCGAGTTATTTCGAGCGCATGTACGAGGCCGATCCGGACCCGTGGGGGTTCGAGAGCCGGTGGTACGAGCGACGCAAGTACGCCCTCACGATGGCAATGCTTCCGAACGAGCGGTACCGCTCGGCCTTCGAGCCGGGGTGTTCCGTCGGAGTTCTGTCCGAACTCATCGCGGGCCGAGCCGATCGCCTGCTCTCCACAGACATCGCGGAGGCACCGTTGCGTCGCGCGCGGGAGCGTGGGATTCCGAACGTGGAGTTCCGCCGAGAGTCGCTGCACGACGGGTGGCCGGACGAGCAGTTCGATCTCGTCGTGCTGAGCGAGATGTGTTACTACGTCCACCGGACGGAGCTCGACGCTCTGGTGTCGAAGGCGGTCGATGCGGCAGAGCCCGGCGGAACCGTGTGCGTCGCGCACTGGCGCCACGACGTTCCGGAGTACCCGAGCACTGCGGCCGAGGTGCACACCGCGTTCCGCGCGTCACCGCACCTGCTCCTCCGGGCGGAGTACCGCGACGACGACGTTCTCGTCGACGTCTTCACGCGGGGTACCGGCGCACACTGATCAGGCGGTGACGGGAGTCGCCATCTCGTCGAGGAACGTGGCGAAACCACCTGTGGTGCGCGTACTGGTGCGGGCCGACGTGGTCACGCACGGAGCCCCGGTGCGGCGTATGCGGTACCCCCGGCGTCCGAGTCGCTCGACCAGATCGACGTCCTCGTGGACGGCGAGCGCACGGAATCCGCCGACCGCACGGTAGGCGTCGGCGCGCACCGCGAGGTTGGCTCCGTGGACCTGCAGGAGACCGCGTCGTTCACGGTCCGCGTAGTCGCGCCGGAATCGCCGGAGCACGACGGGATCGCGCAGGCCCTCGTCGACGCGCACCGGTCCGGGGACGACGTGTGCCTGCGCAGCGCACGCCACGATCGATCGGAAGTGGCCGGGGTCGACCAGCGAATCGGCGTCGGTGTTGACGTACCAGGTGGACGATCCGGCGCTCGACGTCTCGGACCGGAACCCCAGGGCCCGTGCAGCTCCCACGTTCGCGACGTCCGTCGTGACGCACCGGACGCCCCCACCCACCACCTCCGCGGTGCGGTCACTGCAGGCGTCCAGCACCACCACCAGTCGGACGGGGACCGGCGACAGCGTGCGAGCGGTGCGCAGGGCATCGAGGCACGCCGACAGCGATGCGTCCTCGTTGTGGGCGGGCACCACTGCGACGATGCGCTCGACCCGGGCCGGCGTGAAATGCACACCTGTGAAATGCCCGATTCCCGTCGTCGCCAATCATGCGCGGCGCGCGGTGCTGTGCGCGCTACGCCGCGCGGCGCCGCATGGCGGGGCGTACCGCCTCCAGAACTGCGATACCCACTGCCGCGGAGACGAAGGCGAGCACGGTGTAGGACACGTTGCCCGCATCGAGCTCGAAGAAGCGGGCGAGCGGCGCCACGGTGAAGATGACCGCGTAGGCCGCCACGGACACGGTCAGCAGCGTCACCTTCCACCACTGCATGGGCCGGGCCACCGTCCCGAGGACCCACATCGCGACGACGATGAGAGTGATGAGCGCCGAGGTGCTGGACTGGATCCGGTCCACCCGCGAGGCATCGGGTCCGTCGTAGGTGGCGAGATAGGTCGCGAACGTGGCGACACCCACCACCAGTCCGGCGGGGACCGCCTTGCGCAGTACCCGAGGGACGAAGCCGGAGCGGGCCCGTTCGTTGTTCGGCGCCAGCGACAGCAGGAACGCGGGAATGCCGATGGTGAACCACGCCGCGATGGTGACGTGGCGGGGAAGAAACGGGTAGGGCAGCGGGTCGACGTTCACGACCAGGGACAGCAGGCCGGACAGCCCGACGAGGACCGCGAGCACCACCGAGTAGACCGTCTTGGTGAGGAACAGCGTGGAGACCCGTTCGATGTTGCCGATGACTCGTCGACCCTCGGCCACCACGTGGGGCAGCGTCGAGAAGGCGTTGTCCAGCAACACGATCTGCGCCACGGACCGCGCCGCGGGACTCCCCGCGCCCATGGCGACACCGATGTCGGCCTTCTTCAGTGCGAGAACGTCGTTGACGCCGTCACCCGTCATGGCCACCGTGTGACCACGGCTCTGCAAGGCGGTGACCATGTCCCGCTTCTGTTCCGGGCGTACCCGTCCGAACACGGCGTGACGCTCCATGGTGTCCGCGAGATCGTCCGTGTTCGACGGGAGACTGCGAGCGTCGACCGCATCGCCCGACGGCAGAGCATCGAGCGACCCGGCCACCGCGCCCACGGACACCGCGTTGTCGCCGGAGATGATCTTGACCTGGACGGACTGATCCGCGAAGTAGTTCAGTGTGTCGCCGGCGTCCGCCCGGATCTTCTGCTCGAGCACGACGAGGGCTCGGGGCGTCACGACACCCGGCGCGTCGGCGTGATCCATCGGGAGGTCGCTGGTGGCGAAGAGCAGCACCCTCTTTCCGGCCGCACCCAGCTCGGTGGCGCGTGCGGAGGCCTCCGATACCGGGTCCAGCAGCACGTCCGGAGCACCGATCAGGAAGTTGCCCGCGTCGGGGAAGGAGACTCCGCTCCACTTCTTCTCCGACGAGAACGGAGCCCGCGCGGACGCCGTCCGGGCAGGCGCGGTCGGAAGCGCGTCGGCGACGGCGATCATGCTGGCGTTCGGTCGATCGTCGTCGGCGACGACGGCGGACAGGTCGCGCCGGACGTCCTCGTCGGACTCGGCCGACAGCACGAGGAGGTCCGACATGACCATCGCGTTCTCGGTCAGCGTTCCGGTCTTGTCGGCGCACACCACGTCGATACGGGCCAGCCCCTCGACCGCCGGAAGCTCCTGCACGAGGCACTGTCGACGTCCGAGGCGGACCACGCCGACGGCGAAGGCCAGTGAGGTGAGCAGGACCAGTCCTTCCGGCACCATCGGGACCAGCGCCGCCACCATGCCGTTGAGCGCGGGGCCGAGCGGCTGGCCCGTGACGACGAGCTGGTTGACGACGATGACGATGCCGGCCGGGACCATCACCCGGGTGATGTGGCGGAGGATGCGGTCGATACCGGACCGGAGTTCGGAGTCGATGAGCGTGAACTTGCCTGCCTCCTCGGCCAACTGGGCCGCGTACGCTTCCCTCCCCACCTTGGTGACGCGGTAGGCCCCGCGGCCGGCGACGACGAACGACCCGGAGAACACGGAGTCGCTCGGGGTCTTGGTCATCGAGTCGGACTCACCCGTCAGCAGTGATTCGTCGACGTCGAGCGAGTCCGCCTCGATCACGTCGCCGTCGACGATGATCTGATCGCCCGGACCGAGTTCCACGACGTCGCCGAGCACCACCTCGTGGGGAGCGAGGTCCCGTGCACGGCCGTCTCGTCGCACGAGGGGCCGACTCTGGCCCACGATGGCGAGCGCGTCGAGGGTGCGCTTCGCGCGCAGTTCCTGGATGATGCCGATCCCGCTGTTGGCGACGATGAGCAGACCGAACATCGCGTCGATGATCGATCCGGTCGACAGAACGATGACGAGAAGTACCGCCAGAATCGCGTTGATGCGCGTGAAGATGTTGCCGCGCAGGATGTCTGCGACCGACCTCGAGGAGCGGGCCGGCACGTCGTTGGACCGACCCTGCGATGCGAGGGTCTCCGCTTCCGCTGTGGTGAGTCCGACTGCGGTGGGGACGTCGCTCGACAGCATGAAGGGGAGCCTAGTGGGTGTCGGCGACGACGGTCGTCAGCCTCGTTGGTCGTCCAGCACCCGTCGAGCCTGCTCGGTGACCGTGGTCCCAGCGCTGTAGGCCTGTGCTCGAAGCAGTGCCGACGCTGCCTGGACGCCGAGGTGGTGCCGCGCGACCACCACGCCGATCGCCAGGTGCACGGTCGACAGGTCGAAGCCGTGGTCGGGCCCGCCGTCGACGGCCGTGAGGACAGTGTCTCCGTCCAGGTCGTCGCACAGGGGAACTCGCGGCGCCAGCAACTCCGGGCGACGTTCCACGAGCGCTGCGATGGCGGCGTCGGAGTGCGTGCTGCTGCGGCGTCGACCACGCCAGTACATCTGGAGCGTTCCCAGGGGGGTGGCGGGTGCACCGATGGGGAACGTCGCGACCTCGACGACTCCGAGGGTCGCCAATTCGTCGACGAGAGTGGTCCAGCGGACGCCGTGGTCAGGGTCCTCGACATCGAGTCGGCTGTGTCCCGCTCCCGCCATCGACTCGGTGTGCGGTCCGCAGCCGAGCAGGTACTGGAGGTCGGCCAGCCGCTCCGCCAGGTCGTCCGTCGCGTACGTGACGAGCCGGACGTCGGCATCGGCCGCAGATTCCGCCACCACGGCGGCTCCGTCCGCCCGGCACCACTGCACGCACGCGGCCAGCCATGTCTCCGCAGTGCGTCCGGACCGCAGGGCGCCCATGACGCGTTCGTCTGGTGGATGGGGCTCGCGGGCCGAGTTCGATGCCATGGGGCGTCCTTCGCTGCGTTCGTGTAACCGGTTCGTGGACCGCAGCTGAGGGTGTGTCTCGCCGTTCATCGTGTACCCGTCCGTCGGCTCCGCACACCACATCCGGCCGGTGTCCTCGAACACGGGCGCCCACTCACCGGGTGTCGCCGGTCACCCGAGTGGTCGACACGCTCGGAACACCCACGACGACATGCGGTGCTGTGCGCAGAATGCTCGGTCGCGGAGCCGGATCTTGCGCAGTCGGCAAGACCGTGGTCACCTGGGGATCTCCGCGAAGCATCGAGCCGGAGATGACGTCCTGAGGGGGAAGCGCCATGACCAGCAACGAGCATGTCGACGATCGAGCGCCACAGGCGGTGGAGACCCTGGAGGAGATCGCACAGCGTGTGTTGTGGCTGTCGACCTCGATGATCCACTACGCCAATCGAATTCGGCCCAACCCCAGCGGACTCAAAGTCGGAGGCCACCAAGCCTCGTGCGCGTCGATGGTGTCGATCATGACCTCCCTGTGGTTCGAACAGTTGCAGCCCGGGGACCGGGTGTCGGTCAAGCCGCACGCGTCTCCGGTGCTGCACGCGATCAACTACCTCCTCGGTGAGTTGGACGAGAAGTACCTGACGACGCTGCGGTCCTACGGCGGGCTGCAGTCCTACCCCTCGCGCGCCAAGGACCCCGACACCGTCGACTACTCCACCGGGTCCGTGGGAATCGGAGCGACCGCACCGATCTGGGGCGCGATGTCGCGCCGCTACGTCGACGCCGCCTTCGGTGACGCGCACGACGACGCCCGGACAGCGACCGGATTCCGGGGGCGGCAGTACTCGCTCGTCGGCGACGCCGAACTGGACGAGGGCGCGGTGTGGGAAGCGGTGATCGACCCGGGAATCGCCGACCTCGGCGAGATCGTGTGGATCGTCGACCTGAACCGCCAATCGCTGGATCGAGTGGTGCCGAACTTCGCTGCGCGGCGGCTGGAGAAGATGTTCGACGCCGCCGGCTGGCAGGTCGTCACGGTCTCGTTCGGCACCCTTCTCGACGCATTGTTCGCCCGTCCCGGCGGCGAGGCCCTGCGCGAACGCATCGTCGACATGCCCAACCCGGAGTACCAACGCCTCCTGCGCTGCACGGCGGACGAACTGCGCACCCGACTGCCCGGCGCCGGGCCCGGTGCCGAACGGATTCGTGCCCTCGTCGCCGATCTGGACGATGCCGCTCTGACGGAGGCCGTCCGCAACCTGGGCGGACACGACCTCGCCGCACTGCGCGCCGCGTTCGCCCGTATCGACGACACCCGTCCCACCGTGATCATCGCGTACACCGTCAAGGGCTTCGGGTTGCCGACGCAGGGTCATCCGCAGAATCACTCGTCGTTGCTGACGGTCGAGGAGTACGCCGAACTCGCGGGCGCGCTGGGCACCGACCCCGACGCGCCCTGGCACGATTCTCGGACGACAGTCCGGCCGGGCGGGTGTGCGCGGACACCGCGGACCGGCTGCGCCGGGAACCGATACACACGGCCGAGCCTCCCTCGGTGCCCACCGACATCGGGCGCACGCCCAAGGGAACGGCGACGACACAGGCCGCGCTCGGTCGCGTCCTGCTCGACCTCACCAGAGCGGCTCCGGACGCCGCGCGGCGGGTCGTCACCGTCAGTCCCGACGTCAGCTCCACCACCAACCTCGGCGGCTGGGTGAACAAGGTCGGCGTCTGGTCGTCCTCGGAACGCCACGACTGGTTCGGTGACGACGCCGAGACGATCATGCACTGGCGCGAGAGCCCCACGGGGCAACACATGGAACTGGGCATCGCCGAGACCAACCTCGTCGGACTGATGGGTGAGCTCGGTGCGACGTGGAGCCGGTGGGGAGAGCCGCTGTTCCCGATCGGAGTCATGTACGACCCGTTCGTCGAGCGCGCGCTCGAGCCGTGGTCGTACGGCATCTACGCAGGCGGACAGTCCATCCTCGTCGGCACCCCCTCGGGAGTGACCCTGGCGGCGGAAGGTGGTGCGCACCAGTCGATCAAGACCCCGTCGATCGGTCTGGAGCAGCCCGGGTGCGTGAGCTGGGAACCGGCGTTCGCGATCGACGTCGAGTGGACGCTGCTGGCGGCGATCGGACGGTTGGGGCGCCCGGGCGGCACGTCGGCGTATCTGCGCCTGTCGACCAGGCCGGTCGATCAGTCGCTGGCGAACGTTCCGGCGGATCCGGCGGCGCGGGAGCGCCGACGGCGGCTGGTGGTCGCCGGGGGATACCCGCTGGTGCGGCGGGACGGTGCGGTGGTGACCATCGCGGCGATGGGCGCGATGGTCACCGAGGCCCTCGCCGCGGCGGAGCGGCTCGAACAGATCGGGCTCGCTGCCGACGTCCTGTGCGTCACGAGTCCGGGGGAGCTGTATCGGGCGGTGCAGGCACGGCAGGGGCATCTCGAGGCGGAGTCGTGGATTCTCGATCATCTGCTGCCGGCAGAGCGGGCGACGCCGATGGTGACGGTCCTCGACGGTCATCCCCACACGCTCGCGTTCCTGGCGACGGTGAACCGGGTGCCGTCCACGTCTCTCGGGGTGAGTGAGTTCGGTCAGGTCGGCGCACTCGACGAGGTGTACCGCCACCATCAGATCGACACCGACTCGATCGTCCGGGCCGCACTCGACGTCACCGGTCACTGACTGCTCGGCAGGTTCATCGAGCGGCCGCGGCACCGAGTTCGATGAGCAGGACGCCGATGACGATGCATGCGATCCCGCCGAGCATGCGGCGGGTCAGGGGTTCTCGAAAGAGGTACCGGGAGGCCACGGCGGTGAGGGCGACTCCGGACGCGGCCCAGATGCCGTAGGCCACTCCCAGGGCCAGACCCGAACGGAGCGCACCGAGCAGGGCGACGAACGCGAGGAGATAGCCGAGAGCGACGACCCCGTAGAACGCGGGGTGTCCGGTGGCCGCCACGCGGAGCGACAGCGTGGCCGACACCTCGAGGAGGATGGCGCCGAGGAGGAAGAGGTACTGCATCACGGTTCCCGCTCTGCGGGGTGGGACCCGGTCTCGACGAGGAGTACACCGACGATGACCAGTCCGATTCCGAGACCCATCACGATGGTCAGCGGTTCACCGAAGAGCGCTGACGCGAGAAGGGCGGTGAGAGCGACACCGCTTGCTCCCCAGATACCGTAGGCGACACCGAGGGCCAAACCGCGGCGCAGTACGGACGCGAGTCCGACGAAGGCCAGCAGATAACCGAAGATCACCACGACATAGAGGACGGGACGGGTCTCGGAACCTTTGAGCGACAGGGTGGCGGACACTTCGGCCACCACGGCCGCCGCCAGAACGAACCACACCATGCGGTAGTTCTACCGCGGGCGGGACTAGCGAGCGATCTGTCCGCGGCCCATGCGCAGGAGGAGCATGCCGAGGGTGCGGCCCTCGCGGCCGAGATCACCGAAGTGCTGGAGCACCGACATCTCGCGTGCGGACGATGCGGCCGAGCGGGGCTCCATCATGCCGACAGTGCGAGTGAGCTCGGTGCGTCGTGCCACTGCGGTCAGGATCTGGGCGTCGAGACGCTCGATCTCGTCGTGCATGGAGTCGATGTCGTGGGCGGTGTCGGCACCGTGGTTGCGCGTGACGTCTGCGGTGGCGAAGTCGGTTGCAATGCTCATGTCTACTGAATCGCGCCCATCCCGAATTTCATTACCGATCTGCCGAGATATTTTTCGGCGACCAGTCGAGAACGGGTCTCACCTGCGGTGATGCAGATTGTGAGCTGGATCGCAGTGCGCCCGTGGGCCTCAGGTGAGGTTAGGCTAACGCAATGTTTCTCACCGTGTGTGCGCCCGTGAGGCGACTGATCCCTGTACTCGTCGCGACGGTGGCCCTCACCGTGTCGTGCTCGTCGGCCGCCACCGAGGACGGCCGCGACGCGGCGCAGACGGCGGCCGGCGGCGTCTATCCAGCGACGGTCGACACCGCGTTCGGCGCCGTCGACCTCGAGTCGGCGCCGACGCGCGTCGTGGCGCTGGGGTGGGGGGACGCGGAGACGGCATTGGCCCTCGGGGTCCAGCCGGTCGGTGCCAGCGACTGGCTCGACTTCGGCGGAGAGGGCGTCGGTCCGTGGGCGGAGGGTCTCTACGACACACCACCCGAGATCATCGGAACCCTGGAACCGTCCTACGAAGCCGTGGCGGCACTCGAGCCGGATTTGATCCTCGACACCAAGAGCTCGGGCGACGTCGGCCGGCACGACCGGCTGGCGGCCATCGCGCCGACCGTCGGCATCCCGGAGGGTGCGGAGAACTACACGACGTCCTACGAGGATCAGGTCACCATGGTGGCCGCGGCGCTCGGTGTGCCCGAGAAGGGCGCCGAGCTGATCGCCGGGCTGGACGACGGCTTCCGCACGGCCGCTGCGGACCATCCGGAGTTCGCAGAGAAGACCGTGACGGTGGGCGCCCTCAGCGGAACCGGCTACGGCGCCTACATAGAGGACAGCGAGCGGGTGCAGTTCCTGATGCGGCTCGGGTTCCGGCAGAACCCGACCATCGCATCGATGACCCCGGTGCGGTTCTCCGTACCGATCGCGGACGAGCAGCTGGGTCTGCTCGACGCGGATCTCGTCGTCATGTTTCCGATCGGCAAGACTGCGCAGGACATCGAGCAGAACCCGCTGTTCCGCAGCATCCCGGCCGTGGCGCAGGGACATGCGATCGTGTTCGACGACCCGGCGGTGGCGAAGTCCTACTCCACCAACTCGGCGCTCTCGCTGCAGTACGCACTCGACACCGTGGTGCCCATGCTGGCGGAGGCGCTCCGGTCGTGATGCTCGGAGGCGATCGCTCACGCGTGCCTTCACCAGCGGCGCGACCTCGGTGCCGAGCAACTCGATGCCCCGCAGCATGGTCCGTCCAAGAGATGCGCCACCCGCTCGCGAGCGGTGACGCGGTGGCCGGTGTCGTACTCGACGACGGCCGACACGAAGTTGCCGATCCCGATCTGCATTGGTGCCGTTCTGCCGATGTAGTGAAGTGTCAACACTCTGTGGTGTCGTCGAGTTGAACCTTCAAGTGAGGGTAGCGAAGGTTCACGACACCTAGGCTGGGTGCGTGAACGACGACGTCGAGTGGCTGCGACCCGACGAGGTACGCGCGTGGCTCGCGGTCGCAGGCCTCCTCGAGGCGCTCCCCGCAGTACTGAACTCGCAATTGAAGAACGACGCGGGGGTCAACCACTTCGAATACATGCTTCTGGCCGGTCTGTCCGAGTCGCCTGGTCGGAGTTCGCCGACGAGTGAGATCGCTGCCTTCGCCGCAGGATCACTTTCTCGGGTCTCCCACGCACTCACGCGTATGGAGTCGCGGGGGTGGGTCGAACGGGGGCCACGCGGAGGCCCCGGTGGGCAGACCGCGGTGACGTTGACCGACGACCACATGGAGATCGTTCGTCGCGCGGCTCCCGGTCACGTCGCGCAGGTGCGAGAACTGGTCGTCGACCGCCTCGGTCGTGAGGACGCACTCGAGCTCGGGCGACTCGCGGGCCGGGTGCTCGAGGGTGCGAACCCGGCGGTCCACAGGATGCTGATGGACCGGTATCCCGAGCAGGACGTGCGCCCGGACGACCGGGACTGACGGAGAGGACCCCATGTCGCTACCGCTGACCGGCATTCGAGTGCTGGAGCTCGGCAACTACATCGCCGCGCCGACCGCGGGACGCATGCTCGCGGACTTCGGCGCGGAGGTGATCAAGGTCGAGCGACCCGGCACCGGCGACGAGATCCGGAACTGGCGTCTCTATTCCGGTACCACGTCGATGTTGTACCGGACGATCAACCGCAACAAGAAGTCGATCGTGCTCGATCTGCGCACCGAGCAGGGGCGGCAGGACGTGCTGGATCTCGCCGCGCAGTGCGACATCGTGCTCGAGAACTTTCGGCCCGGCACTCTCGAGAAATGGGGACTCTCGCCGGAGCGGTTGAGCGAGAGGAACCCCGATCTCATCATCACCCGCATCTCCGCTTTCGGGCAGACCGGTCCGATGGCCGAGCGTCCGGGCTTCGCCGCCGTCGCGGAGGCCTACGGGGGATTTCGCAACCTCGTCGGCGACCCCGACCGACCACCGGTTCGCGTCGGAGTGTCGATCGGTGACTCCATCGCCGGCCTCTACGCCGCCTTCGGTTGTGTCATGGCTCTGTTCCGACGCCAGACCGCGTCGAGCGAGCTCTCGCTCGAGCAACGCTCGATCGACGTCGCGCTCAACGAGTCGATTCTGTCGATGATGGAATCGCTGGTACCCGACTACCTCGCCTACGGAGTGGAACGCGAACGCACCGGTGGGCGGATGGAAGGCATCGCGCCCTCGAATGCGTACCCGTGCAACGACGGTCACTCGATCATCATCGCCGGCAACGGCGACGCCATCTTCCAGCGCTACATGGAGACGATCGGTCGGCCGGATCTCGGCGCGGATCCCGAGCTGTCCGCCAACGCCGGCCGCTGGCGACGTCGGGACGAACTGGACGCGGCCATCTCCGCCTGGACCATGCTGCACTCCCGCGACGAGGCGTTGGCGGTGCTCGATCGGGCCGGTGTGCCGTCGGGGCCCATCTACACGGCCGCCGACATCGTGCGGGATCCACAGTACCGAGCGCGCAACATGATTCAGACGTTCCCCGTGGACGTCGGTGGTGAGACTCCGGTGGACGTGGGTTTCGTCGGTGTGGTGCCCGTCATCGGCGACGCGTCCGTTCCCATCCGATCGCTCGGACCGGACCTCGGCGAGCACACCGCCGAAGTACTGCGGGAACTGTTGGGACGCAACGAGAGCGAGCACGACGCATGACACGGATTCTGGTCACCCTGCCGATTCCCGAACCAGGTATGGAGATTCTGCGCCGCGCCGCCGACGTCGACGTGATCGCGCTCGATCACGTCGCGCTGGCGGAGCGATGCGCCTCCGGCGACTACGACGTGGTGGTGGCCCAGCTCCGGGACCGGTTCGACAGCGCACTGCTCGCCGGTGCGCGGCTGCGTGGGATCTCCAACTACGCGGTGGGTGTCGACAACATCGACGTCGGCGCCGCCACCGTCCGAGGCATCGTCGTCGGGAACACTCCGGGCGTCCTGACGGACTCCACGGCGGACATCGCTCTCCTGCTGATGCTGGCCACCGCGCGTCGGGCGCTCGAGGCGGACCGGACGGTGCGCGCCGGTGAGTTCACCGGATGGGCACCGGACCTGATGCTCGGCACGGACGTGTCCGGACGGGTGCTGGGACTGGCCGGATTCGGGCGCATCGCTCGCGCGACGGCGCGGCGCGCTCTCGGATTCGGTATGACGGTGCGGTTCTGCCCACGGCCCCCGTCCGACAGGCCCGTCGACGATGCGGAGCTCGACGAGTTCGGCGGTCGCGTCGAGCACGTCTCGTGGGACGAGTTGGTGGCGACGAGCGACTTCCTGTCCCTGCACGTTCCGCTGACCGAGGCGACGTACCACCTCGTCGATGCTCGGGTTCTCGGCGCGATGAAGACCTCCGCGATTCTGGTGAACACCGCGCGCGGGCCGGTGGTCGACGAGTCCGCTCTGGTGGAGGCGTTGCGGGACGGCGTGATCGCCGGTGCGGGGCTCGACGTCTACGAGGACGAACCGGCCACGGCACCCGGCCTGTCGGAGCTGGCCAACACCGTGCTGCTGCCGCACGTCGGGAGCGCGACGGTGTCGGTGCGGAGCGAGATGGCGCGTCTGTGCGCGGAGAACGCCGTCGCGATGGCCGCCGGCACGATGCCGCCCCACGCCGTCAATCCGGAGGCATGGGCGGACCTGTGAGAACTAGGTCGCGAGTGCGGCGTTGACCGCGTTCTCCGTTCGGGTCGGATCGTCCACCGTCAGGACGAGTCGATCGAACCGTCCGGTGCCGTCGAGCTCGATCACAATGTTGCGCACCGGGTCCCCGACGTTCCAGAACACTTTCTCGCCGTCACGATGGAAGGTGCCGGCGTACTTTCCCGGTATCGAGAGGCCCGGAGCCCTGATGCCCCTGGGCTCACTCCGTACACCGGTGTCGACGGTGGCGCCCTTCACCTCGGACAGCGGAATGTCGAGTCGGCGCGTGAAGCTCCAGAGCTTGTCGAGGCCGCGTGGTTCGACGACCAGTCGGCCGTCGACGATGGTCACGGTGTTCATGCTGTGCCCTTTCTCTCGATGCAGGCGCGCGTGAGTATCGCGTCGCCCAGTGCCCGTGCGTCGATGTTCTCGGCAACCAACTTCTCGCGGATCTCCTGCCTCACCGAGGGATCGGAGGGGGCCAGATCCATGAGAGCGACGAGAAGCAGAGGCATCGTGGAGTGCGTCGAGCGCAGTGCGGTGAGGAACAGTCCGCGCTTGCTTCCGAACGCGTTGTAGAGGCTCGCCCGTCGGATGCCGACGGCGTCGAGGATCTGATCGACGGACGCGCCGGCGTAACCGTGACGGACGAACGTGTCGACGGCGGCCGCGAGCACAGTGTCCGTGTCGAACTCGCGCGGTCTCGGCATGCACCCATTCTAGACTGATCAGTCAATAATGGCGAGCGCCCGCACGGCATCGACGAACGCGTCCACGTCGCGCGCAGTGTGCGCGAACGACGTCACGAGACGCACGACCCCCGGCTCCCACCGGTCGTCGTAGAACGTGAATCCGCGGTCGTGCAGTGCCTGTGTCAGAGCAGCGGGGAAGCGGAAGTAGGACATGTTCGCCGACGCGTCGCCCACGACCTCGATGCCCCCGATCTGTCGGAGCCCGTCTCGGAGCCGCGCGGCCATCGCGTTGGCGTTCCGCGCATGACGCATCCAGAGGTCGTTCTCCAGGTACGCGACCAGTTGCGCGCTCTGGAACCGCATCTTGGACGTCAGCTGGCCACCGCGCTTGTGTCGGAACGCCAGTTCGGTGGACAACGAGGGATCGAACGACACGATGGCCTCGGCGGTCATCGTGCCGTTCTTCGTCGCGCCGAAGGACAGGATGTCCACGCCTGCTCGCCAGGTCATCTCGGCCGGCGTGCACTCGAGGGCCACGAGCGCGTTGGCGAACCGGGCGCCGTCCATGTGCACGCGGAGTCCGGCATCGTGCGCGATGGTCGACACCTCACGCACCTCGTCGAGGGTGTGGACGCTGCCCGTCTCGGTGACCTGCGTGAGGCTCACCACCGACGGCTGGACACTGTGGACGTCGCCGCGTCGTCGCACGACCGCGGCGCGCAGTGCGGTGGGATCCATCGTCGAACGGGGGCCGTCCACGAGGACGATCTTGGCGCCGTCGGTGAAGAACTCCGGAGCGCCGGCCTCGTCGTTGGTGATGTGGCCGTCGGGATGAGTGAGGATGCTGCCCCACGGCGGTGTACACGCGGCCAGCGCCAGTCCGTTGGCCGCCGAACCGGTTCCGACGACGAACACGTCGACGGGACGCTCGAAGACGTCGGCCATCAGCGTCGTGAGACGAGCGGACGTCGGATCGTTGCCGTACGGGGCTGCGAGCCCGGTCGATGCCTCCGCCATGGCCGCGAGGATCTCCGGGGCGGTGCCCGCGGCGTTGTCGCTGAGATATCCGGTGAGTGGGGCAGTGGTGCTCGTGGCCATACCCCCATGGTGGCAGAACCTCGACCGGCTACCGCAGCTCCGCCGCCAGCCGAGGGAGCAGCGCGAGGGGATTGGCGCGTTCCACCCGTGCCCGGCCGTCGCCGTCGAACACGTCGGACAGGCCGGGGGCCGGGTCGTCCGTGTCCGAGGCGGAGTAGGTGAGTCCGCTGAAGGGCCAGTCGGTTCCGAAGACGATGTGGTCGATGTCGGTCACTTCGAGCACCGATCGCAGCGACGACGCCGAGGCGGACAGTGCGGTGTCGTAATGGAAGCGTCGCAGTGCACCCTCGAGGCCGAGCAGCGACACGGACGGGATCTGATCCGGTGCGACGGCGCGGGGCGCATTCAGCCGCGTGGCGAGGTACGGCAGGCAACCACCCGCGTGAGCGAGGACGAAGCGGATGTTCGGATACCGGTCGAGGGTGCCGGCCGCGATCATCTCGACCGCGGTCCGTGTGGTCTCGAAGGGGAACTCCAGGAGGAAGCTCGGAAGCGGCAGTGGGGGAGCCGAACCCGCGGGGAGCTCGCCGGGGTGCACGAAGACGAGGGCGGACCGCGCGTCGAGCAACGCCATGATCGGCTCGAAGCGTGGGTCACCGAGGTAGATGCCGTCGTACGACGACAGCAGTGCCACCCCGTCCATTCCCAGCACGTTCAGGCCGTACGCGATCTCGGCGAGGGACGCCGGCACGTCCGGAAGTGGCACGGTGACCAGGGAGCCGAAACGAGTGGGATGCAGTCGAACCTGGTCGGCCGCGTAGTCGTTGCAGGAGCGCGCGAGGCGCACCGCCTCGAGGCCGCGCACGAACCGCACTCCGGGGTCGGAGATCGAGAGCACCTGGGCCGCGATGCCGAACTCGTCCATGAACGCGAGAGCGGACTCCGGCGACCACGCGGGCAGCGGTAGGCCGCCCGGAACCAGAAGCCCGGCGCGCAGCACGGCCTCCCGATACATCGGCGGGATCATGTGCGCGTGTAGGTCCACTCGATACGCGCCTGTGGGAGCGGCCGAGGCCGTCGGTCCCGTGGCCGCGAGCAGCCCCGTGCCGAGCACGCCTCCGCCGATCAGAGTCTGCAGAGCCTGTCGTCGTGTCGCCATCGTCGTTCCCCCCGTGTGCGGAAGCCGTCCCCCCGGCTCCGCAGCAACGTAACAGGCGTCGGTGCCACTCCTGATGTTTTCATCGGAATTCGGGACCGGTCACGAGTCGACGTGGTCCTGCGTGTCGTCCAGTCGGCCGGCAGCTGCGCGTCGACGAAGGACCTCGCGGTGTCCGAACGTCGCACGGAGAATCTGCTCCCGGTCGGCCACGGTGCTGCCGACGGCGCCCGCCACGGTGCCGAGTGATGCCGAGAGCCAGGCCAGGCGAACGTAATCGGAGAGGTTCGCCGCACGCCCGATCTGTTCGGACAGGAACGACGGAGAGATCACCACCGCGGCCGCCGCGCCGACCACCGCGAACAGGACCGCGTACATGACGGCCACCCCGGACACGACCGTACCGAGGGTGGCGAGGTTGTACATCGTGCGATCGAACCCACGCTCGCGTCGAGCGCGCCTCTCCCACAGTCCGTTCGGCACGATGAGCCATGTCGTCACGGCCACGAGGGCGGTGGCGGACACCGCTGACAGACGCACGATCGACATCGAGGCCGCCATCTGCCAGATGCTCGAGTAAAAGAGGCCGAACGCGGACGTCGCGGTCGCCGCGGCGAGTGCGCCGGACAACGTCGGCATCAACCGCCACGGGCGGTTGGTGCGGATCATGCCCGCGACCACTCGCGCTCGTCCCGCCAGGGCGGGCGCCACCAGGGCGTCGTGGCCGGAGACGGTGGACCAGCGCGCGAGACCCGTGGCGGGATCGGGCCTGTCGACACCGGTGGCGTCGCGTAGCGCTTCCAGCGCGGCCAGCGTGACGGCGCGCGCCCGCGGCGCGACTCGGTGGGTCCCGAACGACGGAACGTAGACGACCACCATCGACGGCCCGACGATCTCGGCGAGTACGGGGCGGGACCGCACGCGCCGCGGTATCTCGGACACGCACACGGTGAGGATGTCCTCGCTGCCCCCGGTATGGCCGAGCAGGGACGCCCAGGTGTCCAGGTCGGGGCTGCCGCTCTGTACCGGTGGCAACGGGATCGCGACCTGGTCGACGGTGAGCACGTCGCCGTCGCGCGTGGCCGATCCGTCGAGATCGGCCGCGACGGAGTCGGCGACGGCGGCGGCGAAGCCGGGATCGGACGCGACTCTGACGACGGGCATCCTGGTCGGCTACCCGTGTCGGTCGTTCGGAAACGGCGCGGCGGCGACTCCAGCCCTTGCGTCGCGGCCTCTCTCGCGCGAGACCGCGCTCGCTAGCGTTCGGCCCGAAGTAGTTCCACGTCGGAGACCAGGCGGATGTGATCGGCCATCGCACGTCCGGCTTCCACGGTGTCCTCGCGCCGGATGGCCTCGGCGATACGCCGATGACCTTCGAGAGACGATCGTGGGCGATCCGATTGCGACAGCGACTCGATGCGGGTCTCGCGAATCAGTTCGGCGATCTCGCCCATCAACCGGGCGAGGAGCGGGGAATGCGCCGCGGCCGTCACGGCCCGGTGGAACAGTTCGTCCCCCGACACTCCTCGCTCACCGCCGGAGATCTCCGCCTCCATGACGTCCAGGGCGTGGTCGATGGCGCGCATCTCGTCGTCACTGCGCCGGGCCGCGGCCAGTTCGGCCAGTTTGACCTCGAGTGCCTCACGCGCCTCGATGACCTCGGGAAGGCGATCGGCGTGCTCGCGGAGCGCCCGAATGGCCATGTCGCCCACCGGTCTACGAACCAGTACTGCTCCGTCGCCGTGCCGCACGGACAGGATGCCCTGCACCTCGAGAGCCACCAGGGCCTGGCTGAGGGACGCGCGACTGACGCCGAGCTGGCCGGCGAGTTCGCGCTCGGCCGGCAATCGTTCGCCGACCTGCATGTCGCGCGCCGCGATGTGGTCGCACAACTGCTCGACGATCACCTCGTACAACCGCGGGCGGTTCACCGGACGGATCTGGTCGGCCACTGGGTCACCCGTTCTCTGCGTCACTCGTGCTCTGCTCCACTCACCCACAGAGTAGCGCCACCACGGCGTCGTTACTCCGCCCACAGTGAGGGTTGACAGTGACTCAGTTCACTGCCAGAGTCATCGGTGTCTCAGTGGCTAGTCCACTTCGCCACTGACGCTCTCGGGCAGACGCCCGCGAGACACTCACACGGACCGGAGACCATCGATGTCGACCGAGTTGATACCCATTCTCGCGCTGGTCGTCATGTTCCTCGCAGCCACGGTGCTGCCGGTGAACATGGGCGCCCTGGGCTTCGTCGCAGCGTTCCTCGTCGGCACGCTCGCCGTCGGCATGGACACGGACCAGATCATCGGGGGATTCCCGAGCAGTCTCTTCCTCACCCTCGTCGGCATCACGTATCTCTTCGCGATCGCCCAGAACAACGGCACCGTCGACCTCCTGGTCCGTGGCGCCGTACGACTCGTCGGGGGGAGGGTCGCGCTCATTCCGTGGGTGATGTTCGGTATCACCGGCGTTCTCACGGCGATCGGGGCACTGGGCCCCGCCGCCGTGGCGATCGTGGCACCCATCGCCCTCGGCTTCGCGGCGCGCTACAAGATCAATGCGCTGCTCATGGGCATGATGGTCATCCACGGTGCCCAGGCGGGCGGGTTCTCGCCGATCAGCATCTACGGCGTCACCGTCAACCGCATCGCGGCCGACGCCGGGCTCACCAACAGTCCGCTGACTCTGTTCCTCGGAAGTCTGCTGTTCAACGCGGCCATCGGAGCACTGCTCTTCACGTTCCTGGGCGGACGGTCGCTCATCGGGCGCAGCGTCCACGACGACGACGGTCTCAGGCCGGACGGCGATCCGGGTTCCGTGGGCGGCGGCACCACGCGGACGACCGTGATGCGCGGTTTCGGTGCGACGACGACCAAGCGTCCGTCCCAGACTGTCACCGTGGAGAACGCGCCTCCGCTGGCCACGGCGGTCAAGGCGATCACGCCCGATCAGATTCTCACCCTCGTGGGACTCGTGTCGCTGGCAGTCCTGTCGCTGATCCTCGATCTCGACGTGGGCTTCGTGTCCATGACGGTCGCGGTGGTGCTGGCACTGGCGTCGCCGAAGGCACAGAAGGGTGCGATCAACCAGATCAGTTGGTCCACCGTCCTTCTGATCGGAGGAATTTTGACCTTCGTCGGGGTGCTGCAGGAAGCGGGCACGGTCGAGTACGTCGGTAACGCCGTCGCCGGCATCGGCATCCCGCTGCTCGTCGCCGTCCTGCTCTGCTACATCGGTGCGATCGTGTCCGCCTTCGCATCCTCCACCGCGATCCTGGGCGTCACCATTCCGCTGGCAGTGCCGTTCTTGCTGGCAGGTGAGGTGGGTGCCGTCGGCGTGATCGTCGCGCTCGCCATCTCGTCCACCATCGTCGACGTCAGCCCGTTCTCGACGAACGGCGCGTTGGTGCTCGCCAACGCGCAGGGCGTCGATCGCGACGTCTTCTACCGGCAGATTCTGAAGTACAGCGCGCTGGTCGTGGCCATCGGACCACTGGTGGCCTGGGCCGTGCTCGTCGTCCCCGGCTGGATGTAACCGCTCCGCCGACGCTCCGTTGACATCACGTGGGCGTCGTGGTCTCCTTAATTGGCTAGGCCACTAGGTCACCGAACCAAAGCCACGCTCTCCGACAGGATCGAGAAACGCCATGCCTCTCAACACCACGGGCAGGACCGGCCCCCTCGACGGCACCGTCGTCGTCGATCTCACCCGCGCCCTCGCAGGACCGCACGCCGCGATGATGCTCGGCGATCTCGGTGCGGACGTCATCAAGATCGAATCGCCCAAGGGTGGTGACGACACCCGCGTGTGGGGCCCGCCCTTCGTCACACCGGAGCCGGGTGACGGTCACGCCGACCGCGAATCGACCTACTTCCTCTCCGCCAATCGGAACAAGCGGTCGATCGCCCTCGACCTCAAGACGGACGACGGTCGCGACGCCCTCGAGGCGATGATCGCCAAGGCCGACGTCCTGCTCGAGAACTTCCGCACCGGTGTTCTCGACCGGTTGGGATTCACGACCGAGCGACTGGCCGAGCTCAATCCCGGCCTGGTCGTGTTGTCCATCAGTGGTTTCGGCCACGACGGTCCGGAGGGCGGCCGCTCCGGCTACGACCAGATCGCACAGGGGGAGGCCGGCCTCATGTCCTTCACGGGCTCCGGGCCGGACGACGTCCAACGCGTGGGCGTTCCCATCGCCGACCTCCTGGCGGGCATGTACGGAGCTTTCGGAGTGCTCGCCGCACTTCGGGAACGAGATCGCACGGGGCGCGGAAAGGTGGTGCGCACCTCGCTTCTCGCGAGCGTCGTGGGAGTGCACGCCTTCCAGGGCACGAAGTGGACCGTCGCGGGGGAGATCGGACAGGCACAGGGCAATCACCACCCCTCCATCTGCCCGTACGGGCTGTTCCCGACCTCCGACGGCGCGGTGCAGATCTCGGTGGGCAGCGAGGGTCTGTGGCATCGCTTCTGCGACGGCTTCGGCATCGATCCGGACCTCGAGGGCATGGCCACCAACCCGCAGCGCGTCGGTAGCCGGGACGACGTCGTCGAGCTGGTGTCGAAGATCTTCCGCACGTACGAGACCGAGCCGCTGCTCGCTCTTCTCGACGAGATCGGCGTCCCGGCCGGCAAGGTGCGCAACGTCCAGGAAGTCTACGAATGGGAGCAGACCCGGTCGCAGGGTCTTCTCGTCGACGTCGAGCACGAGACGCTCGGGAAGGTGACGCTCCCCGGACCGCCGTTGCGCTTCTTCGACGCCGACGGAGCGGAGACCACCGAGACCCGGCACCTCGCTCCGCCCGTTCTGGGCGCCGACGAGGATCTGGTCCGCGCATGGTTGGCGGAGAGCGTCTGATGGCCGGCGTCGGTGCCCTCGCTCTGCTCGACATCGTGGTCGACGCGGGAAGTTTCGAGTCGTGGGACTCCACCCCGCACGATCATCCGGTCGACGAGGCGTACACCGCGGAACTCGCGGCGGCGCGGGAGAAGACCGGACTCGACGAGTCGGTGATCACCGGTGTCGCCACCATCTCCGGTCGGCGGGTGGCGATCCTGTTGTGCGAGTTCCGTTTCCTCGGCGGTTCCATCGGGGTCGCGGCCGGGGAACGTCTGACGACGGCAGTACGCCGGGCGACCGCCGAGCGGCTTCCGCTGTTGGCGCTCCCGACGTCGGGCGGCACGCGAATGCAGGAGGGCACGGTGGCGTTCCTGCAGATGGTCAAGATCACGGCTGCGGTCACCGCCCACAAAGCGGCACATCTTCCGTACATCGTCTACCTCCGGCACCCCACCACCGGCGGAGTGTTCGCGTCCTGGGGATCGCTCGGTCACGTCACCATCGCCGAACCCGGTGCGCTGGTGGGGTTCCTCGGCCCGCGGGTGTACGAGGCCCTCTACGACACGCCGTTCCCGACGGGGGTGCAGACATCGGAGAACCTGCAGGCGCACGGACTCGTGGACGCGGTGAAGCGACCGGATCAACTCGGCGAGGTGGTGGATCGCGCTCTGCGCATCATGACGCTTCCGGCGGGGACACGCCCGCGGCCGGCGCCGGCGCCGGAGTGGTCGATCGACGACGTCCCGGCCTGGGACTCCATCGTGGCGTCCCGGCGGGCCGACCGCCCGGGTGTCCGCGAGCTGCTCTACAACGCGGCCTCGGACGTGCTGCCGCTCAACGGGACCGGGCAGGGTGAGACGGACCCCGGACTGATTCTCGCGCTGGTGCGTTTCGGCGACATGCCCTGTGTGCTGCTGGGGCAGGATCGCCGGGGCCAGACGCCGTTGACCCCGCTGGGTCCGGCAGCACTGCGTGAGGCGAGGCGGGGAATGCGCCTGGCTGCGGAACTACGACTGCCGTTGGTGACCGTGATCGACACCGCGGGCGCCGCGCTGTCGAAGGAGGCCGAGGAAGGTGGGCTCGGCGCGGAGATCGCGCGCTCCATCGCGGACATGGTCGATCTGGACACGCCGACCATCTCGGTGCTGCTCGGCCAGGGCACCGGTGGTGGCGCCCTCGCGCTGGTTCCGGCGGACCGCGTCCTGGCTGCACAGCACGCGTGGCTCTCTCCGTTGCCACCCGAAGGTGCGAGCGCCATCGTGCATCGCGACACCGCTCATGCCCCCGACATGGCTGTGCGCCAGGGTGTCCGGTCGCTCGACCTCCGTGGCGCCGGCATCGTGGATCTGATCGTGCCGGAGTACCCCGACGCCGCCGACGAGGTCCAGCCGTTCTGCGATCGCGTGGGTTCGGTGCTGCACCGGGAGCTGGCCGATCTGCTGGCAGAAGATCCGGACATGCGCAGGATCGCCCGGGAGAAGCGCTTCGACCGGATCGGTTCCGCCATGACGGCGGTGTGACGAGGAACCCTGTCAGCGCCTCCGGAGGGAGCGCACGATCGTGGTGGCCGCCACGCCCGCCAGAACCCACGGACCGCCGACGATGATCGGATCGATCCACGCGTGGTGCATGTCGACGCGGGTGGTTCCCCGCCTCGACCGCACCCCGTGGTGGGTGATCTCGGTGCGGATCCCGGTCTGCGTGATCGGGTTGTCGGGGTGCACGGTGGTCAGCGAATGCAGGTGGGATTCGACGGCGTCCACGCGGTCGCCCGCCAGGAGTAGCAGCCAGTGCGCCGCCCGGCCCTCGCTGTAGCGATAAGCGAACCGGCGCACGGCGCCGGACACCCCGCGCAGAGGTGCCGTCGTGCCGAAGACCGGCGGAAGAGTTCCGTGTTCGATGGATCGTTCGCGGGGACGCAGTTCGGGTTGACGCTCCGGGAAGTCCCAGTGCGCACCGGTCGCGCCGGGGTCGAATCGTTCTCGCGGCACGGACGGACGGTCTGCGGGATCGAGGTCGACACCCCATCCGGGAATTCGTGCGCGCAACTCGTCGTGGTCGGGTACGGGTGGGTGATCGGCACGGTAGACCATGGGTGGTCCTCTCAGCTCGCGTTCGGCAGCACGATCGGCTTGATGCAGCCGTCGAGCTTGGACGAGAAGATGTGGTAACCGTCGGCGATGTGCTCCAACGGAATTCGATGGGTGATGATCTCGCTGGGCTTGATGTAGCCGTTACGAATGTGCGAGAACAAGCGTGGCCATTGGCGCTTGACGGGGCACTGGTTCATGCGCAGGGTCAGCCCCTTGTTCATCGCGTCGCCGAACTTGACCGCACTGAACATGGGCCCGTACGCGCCCACGACCGAGACCGTCCCGCCCTTGCGGACACTGTCGATGGCCCAATTGAGGGCGATGGGGGACCCGCCCTGGAGTGTGAACTTCGCGGCGGTGACGTGCTGGAGGAAGTTCCCGTCGGCTTCGGCGCCCACCGCGTCGATCACGCGGTCCGCACCGAGATGGTCGGTGGCCCTCTTCATGGTCACCACGAGGTCGTCGTGCTCCGCGAAGTTGATCGTCTCGGCGTGGGCGAAGGTGCGGGCCTTGGCGAGACGGTTCTCGAGGTGGTCGACGACGATCACCCTGCCGGCGCCCATCAGCCACGCAGACGTGGCGGCGAACAGCCCGACGGGACCGGCTCCGAACACCGCCACGGTGTCACCCTCGACGATGTCCGCGAGCTGCGCGCCGAAGTATCCGGTGGCGAGGGCATCGGTGCACAGGAGCGCGTCCTCGTCGTCCATCCAGTCCGGGATGATCGAGGGCCCGACGTCGGCGAACGGTACCCGGACGTACTGTGCCTGACCTCCGTCGTACCCGCCGCACGTGTGGGAGTACCCGTAGATGCCGCCAACGGCCGTCGCATTCGGATTGACGTTGTGGCAGTTGGAGTACAGGCCGCGTGCGCAGAAGAAACACGACCCGCAGTACACGTTGAACGGCACCATGACCCGATCGCCCGGTGTCAGGTTCCGGACCGACGGCCCGACCTCCTCGACCACGCCGATGAACTCGTGACCGAACGTCGTCCCGACCCTGGTGTCCGGCATCATGCCGTGATATAGGTGGAGATCGGATCCACAGATGGCCGCCATCTCGACCCGGACGACGGCGTCGTTCGGATGCTCGATGGTCGGCATGTCCTTGTTCTGCACTCGGACCTTGTACGGGCCTCGATAAGTCATGGCTTTCACGCGGTGCGATCTACCCGGCCCGCGTGCGGGGAAACACCGAACAGGTGGGTGAATCTCGATTCGGTGCCCGCCGATCACTCAGTCGTCGAGTTTGAAGCCGACCTTCAGCGTCACCTGGAAGTGCGCGACCGCGCCGTTCTCGATGTGTCCGCGGGTCTCGGTGACCTCGAACCAGTCGAGCTCCCGCAGTGTGCTGCTCGCGCGGGAGATGGCCTTGCGGATGGCGTCGTCGACACCCTCCGTCGAGGTTCCGACGATCTCGGTGACGCGGTAGACGTTGTCGCTCATGGTGTGCCCTTCACTCGGTGACAGTTCCCCGTCATCGTGCGTCCTCGGGTGTCGTCCGGTCCAGGGTTCCGATCATCGCGGTTCGACGCGGTCGAGCACCTGTGTCCGTTTCGGAAGTGGGTGGCTCGGGTAGAAGACGTGCGGCGGCAGCGGCGGCGCGTGCGTCGGCGTGGACGCCCGGTGAGGTTGAGACCACAGCCTGCCGATGGAACGGCCTTCCCGCACGGACCACGCGGGCGGGGAGGCCGTGTCCGTCTTCTATTCGGAGTCGGGCGGAGGTCGGATCTACTCAGTCCGAGACGGTGAGACCGTGCGCGTGCACGTAGGCGAGTGCCTGGACCGTGTCGATGCGGGCTCCGTCGAGCACGGCCGACGTCCAGAACGTGGCATCGGCGATGCTGCCCCGCAGATCCGCATCGTTCAACCGGAGCCCGGAGGTGCGGGCACCGCCGAAGTCGACACCGCGCAGAGTGGCCTTGCGGAGATCGGTCCCGACGAGGTTGGCGTCACGCAGGCGCGCCCCGGTGAGGTCGAGTCCGCGGAGGTCGAGACCGCCGAGCGAGGTGAGCATGAGGTCGACCTCGTCGAAGACCGCGGGCGTGATGCGCGAGTCCGCGATGGCGGAACCGAGGAACGATGTGCTGCGAAAAGTGCTGTGCCACAATCGGCTCCGCCGGAACTCGCAGTTGCGGAAGGCCGACCCGATGTGCGTCGAGTCCGTCAGATCCACGCCGGAGAAGTCGCAGTCGGTGAAGACGACACCGTGGGTGGTCAGACCGCCGAGGTCCGCGTCGATGAAGCTGCAGGACGTGTACGAACGCCTGTCCCACCGCTGGCCGTGTGCGTCGCTCTCGTTGTAGTTCTCGTCCTCGAACGACCGGTCGGCGAATTCGTCCTCCACACGGGGGACTCTAGCGGGAAGGCCGGAGGCCGGTCGGGGTGTGGCGGGAAGGCCGGAGGCCGGTCGGGGTGTGGCGGGAAGGCCGGGGTCGGTCGGAATGCAGGCGGTCAGGCGGTCAGGCGGTCGGGCGGGCGGTGGGGCCCATCCGCGGCACGCTGGCGGGGAGCACGGCGTCGACGAGAGCCGCCGCTCGCGGGTCCACGTCGGCATCGGTCCGGGCGATGAACGTCGTGGTGCTGGTGCACACGTCCTCGCCGTGCGACGTCAGATGGTTCTGGACCACCAGGATGTCGTTGCCCGCGAACTGGCGGATCGACAGCACCTGGAGAGTGGACACCAGCTGATCTCCCTGCATGACCGGGCGATGCAGAACGAAGCTCTGATCGGTCTGCATGACTGCCGTGATCTCGTACTCCACGAGGATGTGCGCGAAGAGATAGTCGATGGCGATGGATCCGACGACGCTCACGAAGGTCGCGGGCGCGACGAGTCCCTCGTATCCCAACTCGGCCGCAGCGGCCTCCTTGTGGTGCGCCGGATGTTCGTTCTGGATGGCGCGGGAGAGTTCGCGGATCTTCTCGCGGCCGACCTCGTAGTAGTCGGGGATGACGTAGGCGTGTCCGACCAGGCGGGAGCTGCGTTCGAACCGGTGATCGGGCTCGTGCGGAACGAGCGGGCGAGTCTCGTGAGCACCTGTCACGGAGTCGTCGGTCACCGAATTGCTGGTCACGTGGAGCCTTCCCCTGGGACGCGCCCACCCCCATCGGCACACGCGTATGTGAACAAATCCTACTTCGCGTGTGAATATCCACAAATGCGGCAGTCGAACCCCGTCGGTCGGGTGCGCGGGTGCGTGGTCGCCGCCGGCGTGCACGGGTTTCGTGAGGGGCACACCCTGTGCCGCGTGTCGACAGGGGTGTGGCGCGCTGAGTGGGGTGTGGGCGCGAGATCGGTCAGGGAACCTGAGTCGGTCGCATTCCGGTCAGGTGTCGGACCGGCCGCGTCGACTGTCGAGGTAGGCCCTCGCCCTGAGGGACCGCAGCCATTCCGGACCGGGCCGGACACTGTCGGGAGTGCGCCGGATCGGGTCGAACGACAGGTCGCCACCGGACTGGTCGACCGAGCCGAGCGTCAGTTCGGCCAGCGGGACGTACGCCCCGGTGCCCTCGGCCTGCTCGAACTCGAAGACCAGCGGACGCGCACGCACGGCGTCGACGATGGAGTCCAGGGTGGGCAGCGGCGGCGCGGCGACGGCCCGCGCGCGGACCCACCACTGACCACCCTCGAACTGCAGCGGCATCAGCGTCGAGAAGGAGGCCGTCTCGAACGCGAGCACCGGGAGCGGAACGCACCGCGTCACGACGTCCCGCCCGGCGCTGGCAAGGAGGATGTCCCAGGCACCGTCGGCCCGGTCGGTCTGCGGAAGACGCAACGCGAGACCCGCGACGTCGGGAACTCGTCGGGGCAGCCCGAGCGCGGTGGACAGGCGCACCGTCACCTCGCACGTGCCCACGGGCAGTCCGGCGTCGCCCTCGGCGGTACGGCGCAGTGTGCCCATCAGAACCTTCCCGTGGGGATGGAACAGCTTGGCGTGGCGCAGCGCCGACCCCAGCCCGAACGGCAGGGCGAGCACGCGCACGGGCATCGACGTCTCGTTCACGCTCGGGGATTGCCCGGTGTGTGACGTGAGGAAACGTCGCCGCTCAGGCTCCGTCGTGCGCCTTCTGCAGGTCGGCGACCACGATCTTCGACATCGACAGCATGGCCTGCACGACGCGCTGGGACGCCGCCGGATCCGGGGTGCTCATCAGCTGCATCAGCTGGACCGGGACGATCTGCCAGGAGACCCCGAACTTGTCCTTGCACCAGGCGCACCGGCCCTCGGATCCACCGTCGGACGTGAGCGCGTTCCAGTAGCGGTCGACCTCTTCCTGCCCGTCGCAGCTGACAGCCATGGAGATGGCCTCGGTGAACGGGAACTGTGGTCCCCCGTTCAGGGCGTTGAATCGCTGACCGAAGAGCTCGAAGTCGACCATCATCGCGCGGCCCGGGGCGCCGGGTCCACCGTCGCCGTAGCGGCTGACGTTCAGTATCGCTCCCGTGCCGAACGTCGAGAGGTAGAACTCCGCGGCCTCCTCGGCCCGGTCGTCGAACCACAGTGTGGGGGTGATCTTCTGCATCGTGAGGTCCTTCGTCTTCGGATGGCGGAGCGAACTCGACCCGTCAGCCGTGTCGACTCCGGCCGACGGCGAAAGTCATCGCGCGATGCCGGCGGTCAGCAGTGTGGCCAGCTCCCGGTAGGCGGCGGCGTCGTCCAGACCCGTGCGACGGGCGAGGGCACGGCTCTGGATCGAGACCATCACGGACGCGGCGACGTCGGCGACGAACGCGGCGTGGACGTCCCGCACGTCGCCGGCGCGGACCCCGTCGTCGATGATGCCGCGGACTCGCTCGGCCGCGATGGCGGTGTTGCGTTCGTAGACGAGCCTCGACGGCTCGAAGTCGGCGAGGTCGGTCATGAACCGTTCCGACGCCGGCGCGAGTGCTTCACCGACCGCGCCCAGATACGCCGCGAGGCGCTCGCGGGTGCCCGTCGCGGCGTCGGAGGCCGCGTCCACGCGGACCGCTGCCGAGGTGAAGAAGTGCACCGCGGCGGAGCGGACGAGGTCGTCCTTGCTCGCGGCGAGGGTGTACAGCGTGCTCTTCGAGCACCGAAGGCGGGCGGCGATGTCGTCGAGAGTGAGGTGCGCGAAGCCTTCGGCCAGGAACAGGGCCACCACGGAATCGAAGAGCTGCGCGCGCCGCGCCGTCGCGTGAGCTGCTGTCATGGTGAGCGACAGTACTGCAGAACGCCATGCAGTACTGTCGTAGTACTGAGGGGCCCGCTGCAGTACTGGTGCCGCCTCATCCGATCCGCGACCGAGACGAGGACCCATGGCTGTCGAACGACTGCTGCCGAACGACGACGCACGTGACCTTCTCCAGTTGACCCGCGACATCGCGGACAAGGTCCTCGACCCCATCGTCGACGAACACGAGAAGGCCGAGACCTATCCCGACGGCGTCTTCGCCACGCTCGGCGAGGCGGGGCTGCTCAGCCTGCCGTATCCGGAGGAGTGGGGCGGCGGCGGTCAGTCCTACGAGGTCTATCTGCAGGTGCTCGAGGAACTGGCGTCGCGCTGGGCCGCGGTGGCCGTCGCCGTGAGCGTGCACGGGCTCTCCTGCCACCCGCTGATGTCCTTCGGGTCGGAGGACCAGAAGTCGCGCTGGCTGCCGGACATGCTCGGTGGGCGCACGATCGGCGCCTACAGCCTCTCGGAGCCACAGGCCGGCAGCGACGCGGCCGCCCTCTCCTGCAAGGCCGTGGCCGGTCCGGACGGGTACACCGTCACCGGGTCGAAGGCCTGGATCACGCACGGCGGCAAGGCGGACTTCTACACGCTCTTCGCGCGCACCGGCGAGGGCTCGCGGGGCATCTCCTGCTTCCTCGTGCCCGCCGACCTCGAGGGGCTCTCCTTCGGAGCTCCGGAGGAGAAGATGGGGCTGCACGCGATACCCACGACGGCCGCCCACTACGACGGCGCGGTGCTGTCGGCCGATCGCCGCATCGGCGAGGAGGGGCAGGGGCTCGGCATCGCGTTCAGTGCCCTCGACGCCGGGAGGCTGGGCATCGCCGCCGTCGCCGTCGGCATCGCCCAGGCCGCGCTCGACGATGCCGTGGCCTATGCGCAGGAGCGAACGACGTTCGGCCGCAAGATCATCGATCATCAAGGGCTCGGGTTCGTGCTGGCCGACATGGCAGCGGCGGTGGACTCGGCCCGGGCGACGTACATCGACGCGGCACGCCGCAAGGATGCCGGACTGCCGTTCTCACGTCAGGCCTCCGTGGCCAAGCTCGTGGCGACGGACGCGGCGATGAAGGTGACGACCGACGGCGTGCAGGTGTTCGGAGGCTACGGGTACACCCGAGACTTCCGGGTCGAGCGGTACATGCGCGACGCCAAGATCACGCAGATCTTCGAGGGCACCAACCAGATCCAGCGTCTGGTGATCAGCCGGTCGCTGGCCTGACCCCCGTGCGCACTATGCGCATCCAGCGGTACGCACAGGGCGCACGGGGCGATAGCCTCCCGCTATGAGCTCGTTCACCGGAATCCCGGAGGCCGCCCTCGATTTCTACGAGGATCTCGAGGTCGACAACAGCAAGACCTGGTGGGCCGAACACAAGCACGTCTACGACGAATCGGTCCGCGCGCCCATGACCGCGCTCACGGAGGTACTGGCCGAGGAGTTCGGAACGGCCAAGCTCTTCCGGCCGCACCGCGACGTCCGCTTCTCCAAGGACAAGGTGCCGTACAAGACGCACCAGGGTGCCTACGTGCAGGTGGCCCCGTCCACGGGGTGGTACGTGCAGGTCGACGCCTCCGGCCTCATGGTCGCCGGCGGGTTCTACGCGTCCACGTCCGACTCCATCGCCCAGTTCCGCGCCGTCGTCGACGACGAGGTCCGCGGGTCGGAGCTCGCGCGAATCGTGGCCGATCTCGAGAGCCGCGGCTACGACCGCGGCGGTGACCGGCTGAAGACCTCTCCGCGCGGCTACGACGCGGATCATCCCCGCATCGATCTGCTGCGCCACAAGTCCCTGACGGCAGGACGGTCCTTCGGCTGCCCGCCGTGGCTCGACACAGCAGAGTGCGCCGATCACATCCGTGGCGCCTGGCGTGATCTCACACCACTTCTCGAATGGTGCCGTCAGGTACTGGCCTGACGTGCCAGCACGGCCAACTGGAGTTCCATCAGCAGTCGCGCGGCGGGATCGGACAGGTCCGTCCCGGTGATCTCCTCGGCCCGTCGGACCCGATAGCGCAACGTGTTCGGGTGCACGTGCAGGTCGGCCGCGGCCCGGCGCACGTCGGACGGGTGCCGCAGATACGTCGCGATGCTCTCGCGTAGCGACGAGGACGTGCGTGCGTCGTACTCGACGAGCGCCGCCATGCGCGGATCGTGCAGCGAGGGGTGCGCGAGGAGCAGATCGACGATCTCACCGAGCAGCACGGACGTCCGCGAATCGGCGAGTGTGGTCACCCTGTCGTCTGCTCCGGCGGTCCCGTCCAGGACGCGATCGACCTCGCGGCGAGCGGCGGCGACCTCGGACAGGGCGGCCACCGGCGATGCCACCGCGGCCCGCAACCGGATCCCCGTGCGTCCCTCGATGCCCTCGAGCAACCGGCGAGTCCACGACGGCACCGAGGTCTCCGCGCGGGTCCGTGGAACGAGGACGTAGATGCGGTCGCCGAGAGTGGTGACCAGGGACAGTCGGTGAAAGGAACTGGCGTGCAGTCGGATCGCGCCGGACAGATCGGCCATCGTGGCCGACGAGGGGGCATCGGGCGCGGCGCCGTCCACCGCGGCGAGACCGATCACCGCCGCCGGCCCGTCCGTCGGGATGGACAGCGCCGCGGCGAGTGAGGGCACGTCGACCCCACCGCCACGAGCGCCGAGCAGTCGCTGGATCTGCACCGCCTCGTTAGTGGGTGCCTCGAGGATGCGCGTGATCAACCGTGCCGCCACCGCGGCCGCGCCCTGCAGCACGCTCGGAGCATCGTCGGTGAGCCGGCGACGACCTTCCTGGATCCACAGCGTGCCGACCAGTCGTGGTGTGCCCGAACCATCCTGCGTGGCAGTCGTTCTGATGCCGGCGACCAGTCGCCGTCGGATACCCAGATCGGAGTGCGCCGGCACCTCGACGACCTCGTCGGAACGGCGGACCGCGTCGTAGACACCCCACTGCTCGAGTCGCCGGAGATACTCCGCGGGGCCTTCTCGTCCGAGAATGGACAGGGTCCGCAGCTCGTCCGCCTGATCGTCCGACGCCGAGTATGCCAACACGTGCGACCGCTGGTCCTCGATGCTCACCATCCCGCGCGTGAGCACCGCGACGGTGTGCGCCAGCCCGAAGAGATCGGTGTCCGCGCCCACCAGTCCCGCCAGTTCGGACGGTTCCGCGGACGACGGTGGAGGTGTGGTGATCGACGGCGAGGAATGGTCGAGCACGCCGCGCACCATCGACAGGAGGCGGTCCCAGCGGGTCTGCGTGTGCACCGCGACGAGAGCGACACCGGCCGCGCGAGCCGCGTGCTGCATCAGCGTCGACGAGGCGGCGATCTTCGACATCACCGCGGTGGGTCGAAGGTCGCTGCTCCGCGTCGCCAGGTCGTCGAACCACGCAACGGCGTCCGCTTCCCGCACACCCGCCAGCAGATAGAGGTCGGCCGCGGCGGCGGTCGTGTAGAGCTCGGCGGCCAGATCGTCGGCGTCGACGAGCGTCACCGACCCGATCGGCACGTCCGACCCTGCCGGTGCCACGAGCACCTCGACGAAGGCGGAGTGCAGCACACGCACGATCGAGTCGAGGGTCGACGAGGTGCGGGTCATGCCGTGCACTCTAAATGTCCTTCGTCCGATCGGACAGGGATCGGTGTGTTTCTTTGGACGCTGGGCCGAATATCGAGGATGCCGCGTCCGCTTGGCTGAACCCACCGACCCGGCACGAAGACCCGACACCGAGGACCGACATGGACGCCGTCACCGCAGTACCCACCCCCCTGAACGAGCCGGTGCACACGTACGCACCCGGCAGCGCCGAGCGAGCGCGGCTCACGCACCATCTGGACCGACTCGCTGCCACGCCCACCGAGATCACCCAGGTCATCGGCGGAGACCACCGCGACGCGACGGGCCCACGCGAGAACGTCGTGCAACCGCATCGGCACGCGTCCGTCATCGGATCGTTCGCGAATGCCACCCACCAGGACGTACGCGACGCCATCGACGCGGCGACCGCCGCCGCACCTGCGTGGCGATCGCTGCCCTTCGACGAGCGCGCCGCAGTCTTCCTCCGCGCCGCCGATCTCCTCGCCGGGCCGTGGCGCGAGACCATCGCGGCTGCCACCATGCTGGGGCAGTCGAAGAGCGCGTACCAGGCCGAGATCGACGCACCCTGCGAGCTGATCGACTTCTGGCGCTTCAACGTCTCGTTCGCCCGACAGATCATGGCCGAACAACCGATCTCCGCGCCCGGCGTCTGGAACCGCGTCGAATACCGCCCCCTCGAGGGCTTCGTCTACGCCATCACCCCGTTCAACTTCACCGCCATCGCGGGAAACCTCCCCACGGCGCCGGCGCTCATGGGCAACACCGTGCTGTGGAAGCCGTCGCCCACCCAGGCCGTCGCCGCGTACCTGACGATGCAGCTTCTCGAGGCCGCCGGACTGCCCCCCGGCGTCATCAACCTCGTGCTCGGTGACGGACCCCTCGTCTCCGAGGTCGCACTCGCCGATCGTCGTCTCGCCGGCATCCACTTCACCGGCTCCACACCGACGTTCCAGCGGCTGTGGCGCGAGGTGGGCGAGAACATCGCCGGCTACGACACCTACCCGCGACTGGTCGGTGAGACCGGTGGCAAGGACTTCGTCGTCGCCCACAGTTCCGCCGACCCGGACGTGCTCACCACGGCGCTGATCCGCGGTGCCTTCGACTTCCAGGGTCAGAAGTGCTCCGCGGCGTCGAGGGCCTTCGTGCCGTCGTCGGTGTGGAAGAGGATGGGGGACAAGCTCGTCGACACCGCGTCGTCGCTGCGTTACGGCGACGTCACCGATCTGTCGAACTTCGGTGGGGCGGTCATCGACCGGAAGGCCTTCGACCGCAACGCGGCTGCACTCGAGCGCGCGAAGTCCACCCCGGGCATCACCATCGCCGCCGGCGGCACCTGCGACGATTCCGTCGGCTACTTCGTGGACCCGACGATCCTGCTCGGTGACGACGCGGGCGACGAGGCGTTCCACACCGAGTACTTCGGCCCGATCCTCGCCGTGCACGTCTACGACGACTCGAAGCCCGGTGCGTTCGAGAACACGCTCGCCATGGTCGACAGCGGGTCGAAGTACGCCCTGACCGGATCGATCATCGCCGACGATCGCGCCGCCGTCACGCAGGCCACCGAGGCCCTGCGCTTCGCCGCCGGCAACTTCTACGTCAACGACAAACCGACCGGCGCCGTCGTCGGGCAGCAGCCGTTCGGCGGTGCTCGCGCGTCGGGCACCAACGACAAGGCCGGATCACCGCAGAACCTGCTCCGGTGGGCCTCCGCGCGCACCATCAAGGAGACTTTCGTGCCGGCCGTGGACCACACCTACCCTCACCAGGGAGTCTGACCGATGGCCACCAACCCGCTCCGCCCCGTCCTGCTCGCCGCCGGGCGATCGCGCCGCCTCGAACGCGTCGTCGCGCGGTCCGTCCTGACCAGGTCGCTCGTCGAACGCTTCATCGCCGGGAGCACCGAACCGGAGGTGGTCGGTGCCGTCGCCGACCTGCTCGGGTCCGGCCGCGTCGTCAGCGTCGATCACCTGGGTGAGGACACCACCGACGCGGCGCAGGCCACCGCGACCGTCGACGCGTATCTGTCCCTACTGCAGGCATACTCACGCCTCCACACCCCACAGCCTCCAGCTTCCCCGTCCACTTCCGGCCGGCCTCCGGCCTTTTCGTCCAATTCCGGCCGGCCTCCGGCCTTCCCGCTGGAGATCTCGCTGAAGCTCTCGGCGCTCGGACAGTCGCTCCCCGACGACGGCCACGCCGTGGCCCTCGCCAACGCCCACAAGGTGTGCGCCGCCGCGGACGCCGCGGGAGTGTGGGTGACCGTCGACGCCGAGGACCACACGACCACCGACTCGACTCTCGCGGTCGTGCGGGAGCTCCGCAAGGACTTCCCGACTCTCGGCACCGTCCTGCAGGCGTACCTGCACCGCACCGAACAGGACTGCCGCGATCTCTCCGGTCCCGGATCGCGAATCCGGTTGTGCAAGGGCGCATATCGCGAACCGGCCAGTGTGGCCTTCCAGAAGAAGGCGGACGTGGACGCCTCGTACGAGCGGTGCCTGCGGGTGCTCATGGAGGGGGAGGGCTACCCCATGGTGGCGTCCCACGATCCCCGCATGATCGAGGCGGCGCGACGAGACGCGGCCGAACTGGGACGTGGACCGGACGACATGGAGTACCAGATGCTCTACGGCATCCGGGACGGTGAGCAGACACGCCTGGTGTCGGAGGGGTACCGCGTCCGCGTGTACGTGCCCTTCGGTACGCAGTGGTACGGATACTTCATGCGGCGGTTGGCGGAGCGTCCGGCGAACCTGACGTTCTTCCTCCGGTCACTGCTGACCCGCTCCTGACCCCTCGCCGCGCGCGCGATTCGCGCGTCCGTCGAAACTCCCGTCCCGGCACCCCTCGCCGAGGGCGGGAGTGAAGACGGTGTCACCGCAGGTGCGGCAGTGGTGCGTGCGATGGTGACCGATGCCGCACGAGCACGACCTGGCTCCCACGAGAACCGAACGCGCTTGCAGCACATGACCGTTGCCGCAGGTGGCCGGCGCCTCCTCGTGCCAGACACCGTTCATCAGGTGCAGTCGGCGCCGACGGTTCATCACGGACGTCTCCTCGGGAATCACACGTCACGAGGGAAGGTCTGACGTCGGGTGGTGCAGTGTCACCCACCCTACACGGGTGTCGAACACATGTTCGACTTCGAGTGGATCCGATCCGGGACGGAATCAGACGAGCGCGACGCGGGCCACGGCGCCCGAAGTGGGGAACGGTGATCCGCCCGCGGGTTCCACGGTCACCGAGAGTGCGGTGGCGCCGTCGACGGGCACGGATGCAGGCTGGGAGAGGTCGTCGGCATCCATCGTCCCGACGGACACGGGCGAGCCCTCGATGAGCCAGACCTGGTAGACCGATCCGGCGGGAGGCGCTGCGACATCCGTCATGCGGAGCACGGCGCGCTCGTCACCGGGGGTGTACTGCACGCTCATGGTGCCGCCTCCGGCCACCGGGGATTCGAGCGGTGCCGCGACGGTCGCGGTGGGAGCCGACGGAGTCGCGTTCTGCTGCACGGCCACCGCCCCGCCCACACCGACGACCACCGCAGCGGCGGCCGCCATCGCGGCGATGCGCCATCCGCGTCGGCGGCTGGGACGAAGGGGGAGGACTGTCGCGCCGTCGGGGTCGACCTGCGCCGTGTCCTCCACGGCCCCCAGGATGCGGACCCGGAGATCGGCGGGGGCGGGAGTGCGTGTCGCGTCCGACGTCACGGCCATCGTCTCGCGGACGTCACGCACGATCGCGTCGAACCTCCGCCTGGTGTGGGCGTCCGTGTCGTCGAGGCGAGTCATGGTCTCGTACTGCTCCGAGGCTGCCATGGCGTCGAGGGCACACAGGTACGCGAGCTCGAGAAGGTCCCGATCCGGCAGCTGCACGGGTCGTTCGGGCGAACCGTGATCGCTCATCTCGGGCTGCCTCCATGCGTGTGGTCGGTGGGTCAGTAAGAGTGGGCGAAAAGTACCCCCGTCACATCCACGGCCGTGCTCTCCTGGCTGATACACCGGGTATTCGGTGCGCTCGCCGCACCGGATGGGCGGAGGGCGTCAGCTCGGTCCGCCCTCGTCGACCAGTCGCGGCCGCAGGTGCTCGAAGATCAGTGTGGTCTCGGTCGCGGCCACCGACGGATGAGCACTGAGGTTCTGGACGACGAAGTCCCTCAGGTGCGCAGAGTCCGTCATCGCGACGTGGATCAGGTAGTCGTCGGCACCGGCGATGAAGTAGACGTCGAGCACCTCGGGGAACGTCGTGAAGGACTCCGCGAACTCGCCCAGGTGGCGCCGGGCACCCGCCAGCAGCCGCACCGCGATCATGGCCTGCAGGCCCTGCCCCAGTGCCGCCGGATCGATGTCGGCGTGGAAACCGCGGACGACCCCGCGCTCGACCAGTGAACGGACGCGTCCCAGACACGTCGACGGGGCGATCCCGGCGCGGGCGGCCAGGGTGTTGTTGGGGATGCGGGCGTCGTTCGCCAGTTCACGCAGGATGACGCGATCGATGCGGTCCAGAGATGCCGCCCGAAGATTGTTCGGTCGCACCGGGGCGGACAGACCTGTGTTCGACGATTCGATGTCCATGAGGCCAGTCTACGAAATTATCGTCACTTCGATTGCGGCTCGGTCGAACGAAGTTCACGATTATCGGACATGACGAGTCATCCGGTAGAGGCGAAGGGCGCACCATGAGAATCGGCATACCTCGGGAACTGAAGAATCACGAGTACCGGGTGGCGGCGAGCCCGGCGGGAGTGCACGACATGGTCGTGCACGGTCATCGCGTCGTCGTCGAGACCGAGGCGGGCGCGGGATCGTCCTTCTCGGACAACGACTTCAAGGCTGCCGGCGCGGAGATCTCGAACTCGGCCGACGAGGTGTGGGCGCGGGCCGAGTTGCTGCTCAAGGTGAAGGAGCCGATCGAGGCCGAATACCACCGGCTGCGGTCGGGCCAGGTCCTGTTCACCTATCTCCATCTCGCCGCGTCGGCCGCATGCACCGATGCCCTCGTCGCGTCCGGCACCACGGCGATCGCCTACGAGACGGTGACCGGCGCGGGCGGCAGTCTGCCGTTGCTCGCACCGATGAGCGAGGTCGCCGGCCGGCTCGCGACCCAGGCCGGGGCGTATCACCTGATGGCGCAGACGGGCGGCCGCGGCGTGCTGATGGGCGGCGTTCCGGGAGTGAGTCCGGCCAAGGTGGTGGTGATCGGCGGTGGGGTGTCGGGATCCAACGCCGTGGCGATGGCACACGGGCTCGGTGCGGACGTGACGGTGTTCGACCTCGACATCGCCAAGCTGCGAACCATCGACGCGCAGTACCGCGGCCAGGTCAAGACCGTGGTGTCGAACAGGTGGGAGCTCGAGCAGGCCGTCGTGGCCGCCGACCTCGTCATCGGGGCGGTCCTCGTCCCGGGTGCCAAGGCCCCGACGGTGGTGTCCAACGCACTGGTCGCACGGATGAAGGCGGGGTCCGTGCTCGTCGACATCGCCATCGATCAGGGCGGGTGTTTCGAGGACTCGCGTCCCACCACGCACGACGATCCCACCTTCCCGGTGCACGATTCGATCTTCTACTGCGTGGCCAACATGCCGGGCTCGGTTCCCCGCACGTCGACGCAGGCGCTGACCAACGCGACGCTCCCGTTCGTTCTCGCTCTCGCCGACCAGGGCTGGGAGCAGGCGTGCGCCACCGTTCCCGGGCTCGCAGACGGTCTCAGCGTGCACGCCGGCAACCTGCTGTCGGACACCGTGAGAACGGCGCTGGGTCGCTAGAGTCGGCCGGTATGACTGTCATCGAGGTCGACACCGGAACAGATCGCATCGAGGCGACACTCGAGATCCCCTCAGGGGAGGGACCCTGGCCCGCCGTCGTGATCGTGCACGACGTGTTCGGCATGACCGACGACATCAGGTCCATCGCCCGGCGCTTCGCCGACCAGGGCTACGTCGCGTTGGTGCCGGATCTCTACGCCCGCGGTGGTCGCGCCAAGTGTGTGACAGGAGTGTTCCGGTCGCTTCTCGCGCGCTCGGGCCGGGCGGTGGACGACCTGCTGGCGTGCCGCGACACCCTCACCGCGCGCGCCGACACCACCGGCGCGGTGGGCATCGTCGGGTTCTGCATGGGTGGAGGCTTCGCTCTGGCGCTGGCGCCCCGGGGGTTCGAGGCGAGCGCGCCGTTCTACGGCATCCTGCCCCGGCACATCGAGTCGGCCCTCGACGGCACGTGCCCGATGGTCGCGAGTTTCGGCAAGCGCGATCCGATGCTGCCGGGCGCGGGCCCGAAGCTCGAGAAGGTGTTGCAGGACAAGGGCGTTGCCCACGACGTCGTGACCTATCCCGGTGCCGGCCACAGTTTCGCGAACGACTTCGGATCGGGTCCGGGTGCACTGGTCATGCGCGTCACCGGATTCGGCTATCAGCACGAGCAGGCCGAGGACGCCTTCGCTCGGGTCTTCACCTTCTTCGGCGAGCACGTCCGGTCGCGCTGACGCCCACGAGGCTCAGCGGCCGACGGCCGGACCCTGCAGCGCCCCGCGCACCTCGCCCGTGTTGGGCTCGACCGCGCCGCGACTCTTGACCCAGCGGCTCGGCAGCTTGCCCACCAGTTCGCCGAGCGGGTTCACCGCCGCGGCGAGGACGTCCACGGTGTCCTGCAGAATCTCCACGCTGACGCTCATGCGCTCGAGGTTGGGCGCCAGCGAACTGAGCGACTCGGCGACGGTCACGAGCTGATCCAGCGGACCGTTGCGTGCCGTCAGCCGCTGGATCGCGCCTTCCTCACCGAGCAGCGTCTCGACGAGCCCGCCCTTGGCGAGGGCGTTGTCGATGACCCCGTTCTCACGGGTCAGCGCCTCGATCACGCCGCCCTCCTTGGTCAGGAGTTCGACAGGGCCGTCCTTCGCGGTGAGGCGCTCGATGGGTCCGTCGACGGCCGTGAGTCGATCGAGCAGACCGCCCTCGGCGAGGAGGCGATCCAGCGCACCGTCCTCCGCGAGGACTCGGGTGAGGGGGCCGTCGTCCGCCAGGATGCGTTCGAGAGGACCGCCGGGCTCGAGCAGTCGATCGAGGGTGCCGCCCTTGCTCGTCAACCTGTCGACGGCGCCACCGGGCTCGAGCAGTCGGTCCAGCGGGCCACCGGGCCGCAGCGCGTGACCCAGTGCGCGGTCGTCGGAGGTGAGCTCGGCCAACTGTCCGAGAAGCTGCAGCGGGCCGCTCCGAGGATTGGCCAGGGTGATGGCGTCGAGTGACCCGGAAGCGCCTGCGGCCAGCGCCATCCGGGTGGTCGCGACGGCCGACTCGGCCACCCCGACCGCCGACTCGGCGACAGCCAATCCGACACGCACCGGCAGTGTGACCGCGGACACCCAGTTCATGGGGTCACTCTAACCCGCGGCGGGAAGGCCGGAGGCCGGTCGGGATGGGACGGCGGGACGGCCGGGGGCGCGGTCAGTGGGCGAGCTTGAGTCCGATGACGCACCCGACGAGCCCTGCGATGAGGGCGATGCGGATCGGCGTCGCGGACTCGGTGCCGGACACCATCGCGTAGACGACGGTGAGCGAGGCGCCGATGCCCACCCACACCGCGTAGGCGGTGCCGGTCGGGATGGTCCGCATGGCGAAGGCGAGACCGCCCATGCTGACGACGAGCGCCGTACCGAAGACGATGGTGGCGACGGGCTTGGTGAAGCCCTCGGACTTGCCGAGTGCGGTGGCCCAGACGGCCTCGAACACGCCCGACAACACCAGAATGATCCATGCCATGAGTAGTCGACTCTCCTGGCACCGTCTTGTCGCTGGCCGGGTACGGTGCGCTCGTCCGGGTCTGTGTCGCAGTCTGTCCTCCACGGTAGCAAAGCGGACACGACGCCGGATCGGGGCTCACAGGAACCTCACAGCGACACCCCGGGCAGGAACCAGCAACGCCGGACACCATGGCATTCGTGAGCGAGAATTCCGTCATGACGACTCCCCGACCGCAGGCCACCGCCGAGGCGAAGGTACTGGTGGTCGACGACGAGCCGACCATCGTCGAACTGCTGTCGGTCAGTCTGAAGTTCCAGGGTTTCGAGGTCCGCACGGCGCTGGGTGGGCCCGCGGCTCTGGACGTCGCCCGGACCTTCCGGCCGGACGCGTTGATCCTGGACGTGATGATGCCCGACATGGACGGCTTCGGGCTGCTCCGCCGACTGCGCGCCGACGGTATCGACGCGCCCGCACTGTTCCTCACGGCACGGGACTCGTTGGAGGACAAGGTGACCGGTCTGACCATGGGTGCGGACGACTATGTCACCAAGCCGTTCAGCCTCGAGGAGGTGGTGGCGCGCCTGCGCGTGATCCTGCGCCGGTCGGTGCGCGGTCCGGAGGCGCAGCCGTCACGCCTGACGTTCGCCGACATCGAGCTCGACGACGACACCCACGAGGTGTGGAAGGCGGGCGAACCCGTCTCGTTGTCCCCGACGGAGTTCACGCTCCTGCGCTACCTCATGGTCAATTCCGGGACGGTGCTGTCCAAGCCCCGGATCCTGGACCACGTGTGGCACTACGACTTCGGGGGTGAGGTCGGTGTCGTGGAGTCCTACGTGTCGTACCTGCGCAGGAAGGTCGACACGACGGAACCCCGGCTGATCCACACACTGCGAGGCGTCGGCTACGTCCTGCGGGAACCGCGACGGTGAAGCGGCACCTACGTGCCGTCCCGCTCCGCGTCACCCTGGTGTCGGTGCTGCTGCTTCTCGTCGCCCTCGGTCTCGTCGGTTCGGGTGTGGCCGTGACCTCGGCACTGCAGAACACGCTGACCCAACGTGTCGACGAACAGCTCATGGAGGCGGCGTCCGGCTGGGCCAGGCCTCGTGGGGAGCGGTTCCTCGGACCTCCCCCGGAGGAGGCGAACCCACAGCGTCCGCCCACGGCGTTCTACGTCCGCTCGGTGGCGGCGGACGGCACCGTGCGTACTCCCGTGAACGATGTCGGGGACGATCAGCCGGATCTGACCGGCGTCCTGACCGCCACGCCGACCACTGTCGGATCGGTCGGCGATCCCGACGATTCGTGGCGCACGGTGACCGTCTCGAACGGGGACGGCCAGACGACGGTCGCGATTCCGCTGGCGGGCAACGAGGCCATCGTCTCCAGGCTCGTGACTCTGCAACTGTCCATCGGTCTCGGAGTGCTGGCGGTGCTGGGTGTCGCCGCGTACTTCCTGGTACGCCGGAGCCTGCGGCCGCTGCAGGAGGTGGAGGTGACGGCCGCGGCCATCGCGTCCGGGGATCTGCATCGACGCGTTCCCGAGCGGAACGAACGCACCGAGGTGGGGCGACTGTCCGCGGCACTCAACGGAATGCTCGCCCAGATCCAGCACGCCTTCGCTGCGACGGAGGCGTCCGAGAACGCGGCGCGCGAGTCCGAGAACGCGGCACGTGCGTCGGAGGACCGGATGCGCCGTTTCGTGGCCGACGCCTCCCACGAGCTCCGGACCCCGCTGACGACGATCCGCGGCTTCGCCGAGCTCTACCGGCAGGGGGCCATGACCGACACCGAGTTGCTGATGACCCGTATCGGGGGAGAGTCGGCGCGGATGGGTCTGCTCGTCGAAGATCTGCTGATGTTGGCGCGGCTGGACGCCCAGCGTCCGCTCGATCGGAGCCCCGTGGACCTCCTCGTGATCGCAGCGGACGCGGTGCACGATGCGGCCGCCACGGCTCCGGAACGAGCCGTGAGTCTGCAGGTGCTCGAGGGCAGCGGCGTGCCGGAGGTGCTGGGGGACGATGCGCGTCTGCGCCAGGTTCTCGGCAACCTGGTGGGCAACGCGCTCCGGCACACCCCGCCGACGGCGTCGATCACCGTGGCGGTCGGAACCGTCCGTGAGACAGCTGTTCTGGAGGTTCGTGACACCGGGCCGGGACTCACCGAGGACGATGCCGAGCGCGTCTTCGAGCGGTTCTATCGGGCGGATCGTTCGCGCACGAGAGAGAGCGGCGGGAGTGGTCTGGGTCTGTCGATCGTGTCCGCGCTGGTCGCGGCCCACAGCGGTCGGGTCTCGGTGGCGAGCGCGCCCGGCCGGGGTGCGACGTTCCGCGTGGAGCTGCCCCTGGCGGGCCGGCGTCCGGGTGGACGGGTGGAGTCAGCCGGAGACGAGCCCCTCGACCAGGACGACGGCGATGAGGAGCATGACCACACCGATCAGGACGTCGAGCACACGCCACGCGACGGGTCTGGCGAAGATCGGCGTCATGAATCGCGCGCCGAATCCGAGGGCCGTGAACCAGACGATGCTGCCCAGTGTCGCGCCGAGGGCGAACCACCAGCGCGCTGACCCGGTCTCGCGATTGGCGACGGAGCCGAGGAAGACGACGGTGTCGAGGTAGACGTGCGGGTTGAGCCACGTCAGTGCCAGGCAGGTGAGGACCGCGGACCGCAGCGACACACTCGCTCCGTTCCCGCCGACGGTCAGACTCGTCGGGCGCAGTGCCCGTCGGAAGGCCATGAGTCCGTACACGGTGAGGAAGACGGCGCCGGCGACCGTGACGACGGTGACAGCCGTGGGGTAGGTCTCGACGACCACGCCGATGCCCGAGACTCCCGCGAGGATGAGGACCGCGTCGGACAGAGCGCACACCAGGACGACGGCGAGCACGTGCTGTCGTGCTATGCCCTGACGGAGAACGAAGGCGTTCTGTGCGCCGATCGCGACGATGAGGGAGAGGCCGACACCGAAGCCGACGAACAGGGAGGACATGACCGGAACGCTAGGTCGAACCAGAAGATGTAGTCCAGCTCATGTTTTTCAGGACTGATGAGCGTAGCTTCACATCATGCAGTCGGACCAGCTCGAGGCTCTGCGTGCCGTCGTCGACGACGGCACGTTCGAAGCGGCTGCGCGGTCGCTGCACATCACACCGTCGGCGGTGAGTCAGCGCATCAAAGCGCTGGAACTGCGGGTCGGTGCCGTTCTCGTCTCGCGCACGAAGCCCGTGATGCCGACCGAGTCCGGCGTCGTGCTGCTCCGGCTCGCCCGGCAGATCCAGACTCTGACCGACGGCGCCGTGCGGGAGTTGCGCACCGCGGACGACGTCGCTCGGGTGTCGCTGGCCGTCAACTCGGATTCCCTGGCCACGTGGGTGTTGCCGGCGCTCGCGCCACTGGCGGGCTCCGTGATCCTCGACATCCATCGAGAGGATCAGGACCACACCGCCGAACTCCTCCGCGGTGGAACGGTGACGGCGGCGATCACGTCCATGGACACACCTGTCCGCGGCTGTACCTCGACCAGGCTCGGCTCGATGCGGTACCGCCCCTGCGCGTCTCCGTCGTTCGTGACTCGATTCCTGGACGACGGCGTCACTCCGGACGCCCTGGCCCGAGCCCACGTCGTGGTGTTCGACGAGAAGGACGCGCTGCAGGATCGCTACCTCTCGCGACACGGCGTGTCCGCGTCGGTGCCGCCGCGACACCTGGTGCCGTCGTCCACCGAGTACGCGCGTGCCGTGCATCTGGGCTTCGGCTGGGGCATGCTGCCGGACCAGCAGCGCGGCGGACTCGACGTCGTCGAACTCGACGACACCGTGATCGACGTGGCGCTTCACTGGCAGCAATGGACGCTGTCGTCGCCGGCGCTCGACACGGTGGCCGCGGCGATCGTCGGAGCCGCGCGGGCGGTTCTCGGACGACCGATCAGCGACGGGGGACGTGCTGCTCGTGGCCGAGTGCCGTGAGCGCTGCGGTGATCTTCTCCTGCGCCTCGTCCAACGACTCGGGCGACGGGGAGGTGTCGGCGCCGGAGATGTCGAAGTCCGCCATGTCGAAGGCCGGGAACACGTGCAGATGCAGGTGCGGCACCTCGAGACCGGCGATCAGCAGACCCGCCCGAGGGGCGTCGAACGCCGACCGGACGGCCTTGCCGACGGTCTGAGCGACAGACGTGAGCGAGCCGAAGGTCGTGGGATCGACGTCCTGCCACTGATCGATCTCGGCTCGCGGGACGATCAGGGTGTGACCCTGCGTGACCGGGGCGATGGTGAGGAACCCGACGACGTCGTCGTCCTCCCACACGAAGCGGCCCGGGATGTCGCCGGCGATGATTGCGCTGAACACGGATGCCATGGGCCGACTCTATTCGTCGGCTCCGCATCGGCTCCCGGGTACTTCCCGGGTTCGCCCCGGGTCGGTCCCGGGGCGGCGCACGAGTGTTCGGTGCATGACAACCAACTCAGTGGTGGAGCGGGAAGGCCGGAGGCCGGCCGGTGACGGGCGGGAAGGCCGGAGGCCGGCCGGTGACGGGCGGGAAGGCCGTGGGCCCGGGCGCGGGCGGGAGCCGGGGCCGGGTGGGGGTGCGGCGCGGACGGTGACCGTCGAGCTCGTGGTGCCCGTGTACAACGAGGAGGCCGCGCTCGAAGCCTGTGTCCGCAGGCTGCACGCCTTCCTGCGGGCCGACGTTCCCTGGTCGACGGTGATCACCGTCGCCGACAACGCGAGCACGGACGCGACACGGTCGATCGCCGAGCGCCTCGCCCGGGAGCTCGACGGTGTCTCGGTGCGACATCTGGACGACAAGGGTCGCGGCCGCGCGCTCAAGGCGGTGTGGACGGAGTCGGAGGCCGACATCGTCGCGTACATGGACGTCGACCTGTCGACGGATCTCGGTGCACTCGTGCCCCTCCTGGCTCCGCTGGCATCGGGCCATTCCGATCTCGCGATCGGGTCCCGGCTCGCCTCGTCCTCGCGGGTGGTGCGAGGGGCGAAGCGAGAGTTCATCTCCCGCACCTACAACGTCCTCCTTCGCACGGGTCTGCGGACCAGATTCTCCGACGCTCAGTGCGGGTTCAAGGCCGCGCGCACCGAGATCGTCCGGGAACTGCTTCCGCTGATCGAGGACACCGGGTGGTTCTTCGACACCGAACTGCTCGTCCTCGCGGAGCGGGTCGGTCTCCGCATTCACGAGGTGCCCGTCGACTGGGTCGACGATCCCGACTCGAGCGTGGACATCGTCGACACCGCACTGGCCGATCTGAAGGGCTGCTGGCGCGTCGGGCGTGCGCTCGCGACCGGCGCCCTCCCGATCGCGGACCTGCGTCTCAGCCTGGGTCGTGGACCCCTGTCGTCCACCGCCTCCACCACCGAGGTCTCCGAACTGAGGGGAGTGCCCGTCGGCATGATCGGTCAACTGGTGCGGTTCGCGCTCGTCGGCGTCGCCAGCACTGTCGCCTACGCGGTGCTGTACCTGATCCTGCACACGATCCTCGGCGCGCAGGGCGCCAACTTCGTCGCGCTCCTCGTCACCGCAGTGCTGAACACCGCCGCCAACAGAGCCTTCACATTCGGGGTCCGAGGCTCCGACGGGGCTGCGGCGCATCATCTTCAGGGTCTCGCGGTGTTCGCCTTCGGGTGGCTCGTCACCGCCGGTTCTCTCGTCGCCCTGCACGAGTGGGCTCCGGGTGCGTCCAAGCACGTCGAGCTCCTCGTTCTCGTTCTCGCCAACCTGGTCGCCACCGTGACGCGCTTCGTCGCGCTGCGCTGGGTCTTCCGGGCCGCATCCTCCGCCCGCACTCGTCAGATGGAGTCCACCTCGTGACCACCCTCCTCACCGCCCCGGAAGATCACGTGCACGACGGGGCTCCGCGCCCGGTCCGTACTCGTTGGGAACCATGGGCCGCTGCGGCCCTGATCCTGGGAACTGCTGTCGCCTACCTCGTGAACCTGAGCAGCAACGGATGGGCCAACTCCTTCTACTCCGCTGCGGTGCAGGCGGGTTCGCAGTCCTGGGAGGCGTTCTTCTTCGGCTCCTCCGATGCCGCGAACTCCATCACCGTCGACAAGCCGCCGATGTCGCTGTGGCTCATGGAACTGTCCGTCCGGGTGTTCGGGCTGAACTCGTGGGCGATCCTCGTGCCGCAGGTCCTGCTGGGTGTCGCCTCCGTGACGCTGCTGTGGCGCACCGTACGGCGACAGTGGGGACCGGCCGCCGGACTGCTCGCAGGACTGGTTCTCGCGCTGACTCCCGTGGCGGCACTGATGTTCCGTTTCAACAACCCCGATGCGCTGCTGGTGCTGCTCATGATCGCGGCGGTGTGGGCGATGATGCGGGCTGTCGAGACCGGTCGCACCCGGTGGCTCGTGGTCGTCGGCACGATGGTCGGACTCGGCTTCCTGACCAAGCAGCTGCAGGTCATGCTGGTGGTTCCCCCTCTGGCGCTGACGTACCTCCTGGCCGGGCCTGTGTCGCTGCGACGGCGCATCCTGCAGTTGTGTGCCGCGCTGGGCGCGATGATCGTGTCGGCCGGATGGTGGATCGCCGTCGTGGAACTCTGGCCGGCGTCGTCGCGGCCGTGGATCGGTGGGTCGCAGAACAACTCGATCCTCGAACTGACGCTGGGATACAACGGTCTCGGTCGGCTCAACGGTGAGGAGACCGGTTCGGTCACGCCCGGCGGCGGCGGTGGTGGTGGCGGCGGAATGTGGGGGGAGACGGGCATCCTGCGGATGTTCGACGCCTCGCAGGGCGGTCAGATCGCCTGGCTCGTTCCCGCTGCGCTGATTCTGGGAATCGCGGCGATCGTGCTGCGCGGCAGGGCTCCTCGTACCGACCAGCGGCGCGCTGCGCTGATCGTCTGGGGACTGTGGCTCCTGGTCACCGGGCTGACGTTCAGCTTCATGGCCGGCATCTTCCACTCGTACTACACCGTGGCGCTGGCGCCGGCGGTCGCGGCGCTGGTGGGCATGGGCAGCGTGGCGCTCTGGCGGGCCCGCGAGCGCCTCGTCGCACGCATCGTTCTCGCCGCGACGGTGGTCGCGACCGTGGTGACGTCCTGGATCCTGTTGTCCCGCAGCGCATCCTTTGTTCCGTGGCTGAAGGTCGTCGTCGTGCTGGTCGGTGTGCTCGCGGTCGTGGGGCTGCTCGTTCCGCGGCTGACTCGCGGCAGGCTCGCCGCGGTCACGGTTCTGGCGGCGGTGATCGCGGGTCTCGCAGGACCGACCGCCTACGCCGCGAACACCATCGCGACACCGCATCAGGGCTCCATCGTCACGGCCGGGCCGAACACCGGTGGCGGCTTCGGGCGTGGCGGCATGGACGGCGGGCGCGGCATGCGCGACGGCGGTGCCGGCCGGATGCCCGCCGGGGGACAGGCGCCGACGGGTGCGCCCGGTCAGCTCCCGGGTGGCGCCGCGCAGATGCCGGGTGGCGCGGACGGTGGCGGCGGCATGGGCGGGTTGCTCGATGGCAGTACTCCGAGCGCCGAGATGGTCGCCCTGCTCGAGGAGAACTCGGACTCGTACACCTGGGTCGCCGCGGCGATCGGGTCCAATGCCGCGTCGGGCTACCAGTTGGCGACCGAGGACCCGGTCATGCCGATCGGTGGTTTCAACGGCAGCGATCCCTCCCCGACGCTGGCCGAGTTCCAGCAGCACGTCGCCGACGGTGAGATCCACTGGTTCATCGCGGGCGGCGGTATGGGAGGCGGTGCGTCCGGTACCTCGGCGGAGATCAGCGAGTGGGTCACCGCGACCTTCACCGCCCAGACCGTGGACGGCGTGACACTGTACGACCTCACCGCCTGACCCGGATCCGGTGCAGTGAACCGTGCTGACCACGGTCCACTGCACCGGGATCTCACATCAGCGAAGTTCTCCGGCGATGTCGGCCGAGGCGAGCATCAGCACCAGCGCGGGCACGACGGTGCGTGCGGCGAGCCGGTAGTCGCCCCGGCCGTGCTGCTCGACGATCCGCGCCGAGGTGAGGGTCTTCAGATGGTGATAGAGCTGACCGACGGACGACAGTCCCACCGCCGCCTGGAGATCGGCGGCGACTGCTGGACCGCGCAACAGTGCGCGGACCACGGCGAGCCTCACGGGGTGGCCGAGCGCCGCCAGCACCTCGACCGCCCGGTCGGGGGGAAGATCGAGCACGGCGTCGGGCACGTACTCGATGGACCAGGTGACGTCGCCGGCCAGATGGACGTCACCCGAGTAGGACACGAGGCCCCCGGTGGACGCCGCCGTCTGTCGGGGGTCCCCCTCGAGCGCCGCGACCCGAGCCTCCAGGGCCGCGACGCGTGCCTCCAGCTCGCTCACGAGATGCAGGCTAGCCGCCCCACTGTCGCCGGATCCGCCGCGGCCTCGAGGAGCAGCGTCTGATGCTGGGTCAGGTTCGTCGTCGCGGACTCGTACTCGGCTGCGGTCAGACCATGGTTCAGCCACACCACCACGGCGGGGGCGCCGTCCGCGCGGCGGAACTCGAAGCCGTGCGTGAGAACTCCGGGCAGATTCCCGCCCTTGAACCCCATGGCCACGAACCCGGCGTCCGCAGGCGGGTCCTGCCATTCGAGGTGGCGCCTGACGGTGCCGACCCCCGAGCCGTAGGAACCGTCGGCGACGGCGGTGTGGAATCGCGCGAGCTCGGCGGCCGTCCCGGTCGGGCCGAACCGATCGAAGTACGTGAGGAGTTCCGTCTCGTCGCGCGGTCGCGCGGTCGTTCCGTACGTCGCGCGGAAGTCGGCGTCGAAGGCGAACCGCTGTGCGAGCGACCACAGATCGTCCGTGTCGACGGTCGCGTCGAGGGCGCCGAGCGTGACGCCGACGAGGGTGGGTGGTGTGAAGTCGCTCCACCCGCCCGCTGCGGCGGCGTCCCGCAACGCGTCGTCGCCCAGGCGGTACCGGAGGTAGTCGGGCACTCCGTTGTCGCTCTCACGCACCATCGCGGTGACCATGTCGTCGAGCCGCACCGTCGCGGCCGGATCCGTCGGCGATGTTCCGTCGTTCGCGATGCCGAGGCGATTCAGAGCAGCGATGTGGGCGCCGCCGTCCGTGCCGGGTGCGTACCACCGCTGCCAGTCGGCGACAGGGATGCGTTCGTCCGGGTCCAGCGTGCCGTCGGCCACGGCGCGGGCGTAGGCACCGAGGTGTACGACCTTCACGGCGGAGGCGAGGGGGTGCGGCGTGTCCGCGTCGTGCTCGGCGGTGTGTCCGAGCCCGTCGTCCACCGCGAAGGACACCGATTCCGGGTGCTCGGCGGCGAAGCCGATCCAGCCGTCGGGTGTGGTCATGTCCGCAACGGGGGCCGGTGCGCACGTCGTGGTGGACGTCGGCTCGGCCGTGCTCGGCGGTGCGGACGAGCACCCGGCCAGCAGAATCGACGCCGCGGTCACGGCGGTGAGAATGCGCATCATCGGTTCTCCTCGAGTCGCATCGTTCGGCTATTCCGTAATTCCGGAATTACCATAGCGCGAACGGGTGCGCTGGTCCAGAGGTCGTGGCCAGTACGCTGCTCTCGTGCGAGTACTCGTCATCGGTTCCGGAGCCCGTGAACATGCCCTGCTGATCGCCCTGGCGGCGGACCCCGAGGTGAGCGCGGTGATGTGCGCCCCCGGCAACGCCGGCATCGAGACCGTCGCCCAGACGTACCCCGTCGACGTCGCCTCCGGGGAGGCCGTCGTGTCGCTCGCTCGCGAGCGCGGCGCCGATCTGGTCGTCATCGGCCCCGAGGTACCGCTGGTGCTCGGCGTCGCCGACGCGGTGCGCGAGGCCGGGATCGCCTGCTTCGGTCCGTCCGCCGCCGCCGCCCGGATCGAGGGTTCCAAGGCGTTCGCGAAGGACGTCATGGCGTCGGCCGGGGTCCGCACCGCGACCAGCGAGGTGGTGGACACGCCGGCACTGCTCGATGCCGCCCTCAACCGCTTCGGGCCGACGTGGGTGGTGAAGGACGACGGACTGGCCGCGGGCAAGGGAGTCGTCGTCACGCAGGACCGCCTCACCGCGCGCGCTCACGCCGCCGAGCTCCTCGAACTCGGCCATCCTGTGTTGCTCGAATCGTTCCTGTCCGGCCCGGAGGTGTCGCTGTTCTGTCTCGTCGACGGCGAGACCGTGGTGCCGCTGCTGCCCGCTCAGGACCACAAGCGCGTCGGAGAAGGCGACACCGGGCCCAACACCGGCGGGATGGGCGCCTACACACCGTTGCCGTGGTTGCCCGACTCGATGGTCCAGCGCATCGTCGACGAGGTGGTCGCGCCCGTGGCAGCGGAGATGGTGGCACGGGGTTGCCCGTTCACCGGCCTGCTCTACGCGGGCCTCGCGGTGGACGGTGAGGGCCCCGCGGTCATCGAATTCAACTGTCGCTTCGGTGATCCCGAGACCCAGGCCGTGCTCGCACTGCTCGACTCACCGCTCGGTGCGGCGCTGTACGCGGCATCCACCGGAACATTGGCGGACCTGCCGCCGCTGCAGTGGAAGCAGGGTTCGGCGGTCACCGTCGTGCTCGCCGCCGAGAACTATCCCGGCCGACCGCGCACCGGAGACGCCATCACCGGCGCCGAGAACCCCGGCGTGCTGCACGCGGGGACGGCGCACGGCAGGAACGGTGGCCTCGTGTCGGCCGGGGGCCGCGTGCTCAGCGTCGTCGGCACCGGGGCGGATCTCGCCGCCGCCCGCACCGAGGCGTACGACATCATGGCGCGAGTGTCGTTGACCGGCGGCCACTTCCGCACCGACATCGGACTCTCGGCCGTCGAGGGCCGGATCTCGATCCCCTCCTGACGATGGTCGAGGAATCCGCGCGCTCGCGTATCGAGCCGTTCCGCGTCATGGACGTGTTCGCCGCTGCGGCGCGCCGCCAGGAGACTCACGGCGACGTAGTGTCCCTCGCGGCCGGACAGCCGTCCACGCGTGCGCCCGGGCCGGTCCTCGCTGCCATGCGCACGGCGCTCGACGACGACGTGATCGGCTACTCCGAGACGTTGGGTACCGCGCGGCTGAGGGCGATGATCGCCGCCTACCTGTCGAGGCGATCGCAGGTCGTCATCGAGGCCGAGGACGTCGTGGTGACCACCGGGTCGTCGGGTGCGTTCACGTTGCTGTTCCTCGCGGCGTTCGACGCCGGCGACACCGTGGTGATGGCGCGACCCGGTTATCCCGCGTATCGCAACACGTTGTCCGCGTTGGGGTGTCGCGTGGTCGAGCTGGACTGCGGCGAGGACGTGCGCTTCCAGCCGACGGTCGCGATGCTCGATGCGCTCCCCAAACCTCCGAAGGGACTGATCATCGCCAGTCCGGCCAATCCGACCGGCACGATCATCGATCCCGACGAGTTGGCCGCGCTCGCGCGATGGTGCGACGAGCACGGCACGCTGCTGATCTCCGACGAGATCTACCACGGCATCTCCTACGGCGACGTCGAGTGCCGGAGCGCTCGGGAGTTCTCGGACGGCGCCGTCTCGATCGGGTCGGTCTCGAAGTACTTCTCCATGACCGGCTGGCGTCTCGGCTGGATGGTGCTCCCGCGTTCGCTCACCCGAGCGGTCCAGCGGCTGGCCTCGAACATGACGGTGTGTCCGCCGACCGTCTCGCAGCTCGCCGCGGTCGCCGCTTTCACGGACGAGTCCCTCGCCGAGTTGGACGGTCACGTGCGGCGGTACGCCCGCAACCGCGAGGAACTGCTCGGCGGTCTCCGTGACGCCGGCATCACCCGGCTCGCTCCCGCGGACGGCGCCTTCTACGCGTACGCCGACATCGGGCACCTGACGGACGATTCGTTCCGATGGTGCGCCGACACCCTGAACGAGACCGGCGTGGCCGTCGTCCCGGGTGCGGACTTCGACACGGTGCACGGTCACCACACGGTGCGCTTCTCCTTCGCCGGTGCGACCGAGGACATCACCGAGGCGCTGCGTCGGCTCGCCCCGCGACTGCGGTAGTGGGCTGCGCCCCCGTGCGCCCTTTGCGCATCCAGGGATACGCAAAAGGCGCACGGGGGAGAAGCGCCGGTGGCAGCATGTGTACGCATGTCGACCGGCTCCGCTCCCCGCTCGACGCCCAAGGGTCGGCGTCGGCGCGAGGCCCTCATCTCGGCCGCAGCGGATCTTCTGCTGGCCGGAGGGTACGACGCCGTGCGGCACCGGAGCGTCGCGGCGAGGGCCAGGCTTCCGCTGGCGTCGACGACCTACTACTTCGACTCCCTGGACGACCTCGTCACGCACGCCGCGGAACTGAACGGGGTCCGTGAGATCGCGATGATCCGCGACCGGATGACCGCATTCGCGCCGGCTGCGTTGGACACCGCGGACACGGTGGACCTGGTGGTGGACCTGCTCGTGGGTCCGGACGACGGCGACGAGGTCCGGCGGGACCTGATGGTGGCGCGCTACGAGCGGGTGCTGGCCGCGGCGCGGCATCCGCAGCTGCAGGAACTGCACTGCCGGCTGCGTGGTGAGTTGGAGGACATGCTGTCCGACGTGCTGTCCGCCGCGGGTCGGCCCACCGACCGTGACCACGTCCGCCCGCTCCTGGCTCTCGTCGACGGTGTCGTGATGGGCGCGTTGGGTGAGAATGGGGCAGACCTGCGGTCACGCGTGCGGGACGTGCTGCTGGATGCGGTGGACCGTCACGCGCCGTTGTCGCGGGAAGTCCGGAGGACGGTCGCGCAGTAGAGGCGCAGTCCGGGGGACGGCCGCGCAGTGAGGGGACCGTAAACTGGCCGCTCGTGAGCCGTATCCCGAATGTCCTCGCCCACCGTTACGCCAGTCCCGACATGGCCCGTCTGTGGTCACCCGAGCACAAGATCGTGCTCGAGCGTCAGCTGTGGATCGCCGTGCTGCGAGCGCAGGCCGATCTCGGTGTCGACGTTCCGGCGGAGGCCATCGCGGACTACGAGCGAGTGGCCGACCGGGTCGATCTCGAGTCGATCGCGGATCGCGAGCGGGTCACTCGTCACGACGTGAAGGCGCGGATCGAGGAGTTCAACGCCCTCGCGGGCCACGAGCACGTGCACAAGGGTCTGACCAGCCGCGATCTGACGGAGAACGTCGAGCAGCTGCAGATTCTGCGGTCGATGGAACACGTGTACGGGCACGGCGTGGCTGTCGCGGCGCGTCTGGCCGAGCGCGCGGCCGAGTACACCGAGGTGGTCATGGCCGGCCGCAGCCACAACGTCGCGGCGCAGGCCACGACGCTGGGCAAGCGGTTCGCGTCGGCTGCCGACGAGCTGATGGTGGCGTTGACCCGGCTCCGGGAGCTGATCGACCGGTACCCGCTGCGCGGCATCAAGGGTCCGATGGGGACGGCCCAGGACATGCTCGATCTGCTCGGCGGCGATGCCGACAAGCTCGAGACCCTCGAACGCGCGGTGGCGCAGCATCTCGGTTTCGCCCACGTCTTCACGAGTGTCGGCCAGGTCTACCCTCGTTCCCTCGACCACGACGTGGTGTCGGCGCTGGTGCAGGTGGGTGCGGCGCAGTCCTCCTTCGCCCACACGGTGCGCCTGATGGCCGGACACGAACTGGTGACCGAGGGTTTCCAGCCGGGTCAGGTGGGCTCGTCGGCCATGCCGCACAAGATGAACACCCGGTCCTGCGAACGCGTCAACGGCCTGCAGGTGATCCTGCGCGGGTATGGGTCCATGGCCGCGGAGCTGGCCGGCGCACAGTGGAACGAGGGCGACGTCTTCTGTTCCGTCGTGCGTCGTGTCGCGCTGCCGGACGCATTCTTCGCCATCGACGGGATGATGGAGACCTTCCTGACCGTGCTCGCAGAGTTCGGTGCCTATCCCGCGGTGATCGCCCGCGAGCTGGATCGCTATCTGCCCTTCCTGGCGACGACCAAGGTGCTCATGGCCGCTGTCCGCGCAGGCGTCGGTCGGGAGACCGCCCACGAGGCCATCAAGGAGCATGCCGTGGCCGTCGCTCTCGCGATGCGGGAGCAGGGGAGGGAACCGGACCTCCTCGACCGACTCGCGGCCGACGAGCGGTTGCCGCTCGACCGCGCGGCACTCGACACGGCGCTGGCGGATCGGTCGGCGTTCATCGGCGCCGCGCACGCGCAGGTCGCTGCGGTCGTCGCCGCGGTGCAGACACTGGTCGACGCGAACCCGGAGGCGGCTCGGTACACACCGGCTCCCATTCTGTGATGTGAACCGTGACGACGGGGCGGTCTCCCGGTGGAAGTGACGGCCGTCAGACCCTACGGTTCGTCATGTGAGCAAAGTTGTCGTCATCGGAACGGGTTATCTGGGCGCCACGCACGCTGCGTGCATGGCCGAGATCGGACACGACGTCCTCGGGGTCGATGTCGACCCGAGCAAGCTGGCCAAGCTCGAGGCGGGGGAGGTGCCCTTCTGGGAGCCCGGCCTCGAGGACGTGTTGCAGCGCAACATCGCAGCGGGCCGCCTGCGCTTCACCGCGTCGTACGCGGACGCTGCAGCGTTCGGTGACATCTTCTTCCTCGCGGTGGGCACGCCGCAGAAGAAGGGCGAGTACGCCGCTGACGTGACGTACGTGAACTCGGTGGTGGAGAACCTCGCACCGCTGATCACCGGACCCGCTGTCCTCTTCGGCAAGTCCACGGTCCCCGTGGGCACGGCGGAGCGACTCGGCACGATGGCCCACGCGCTCTCGCCGGCAGGCGAGGACCTCGAGGTGGCCTGGAACCCGGAGTTCCTGCGCGAGGGTCACGCCGTGGAGGACACGCTGCACCCGGACCGGCTGGTGCTCGGGGTCGACCGGAACCGTCCTCGGCGCGCGGAGGAGGTCGCCCGCGAGGTCTACGCGCCCCTGCTCGCCGAGGGGATCCCCTTCATCGTGACCGATCTGGCCACCGCCGAATTGGTCAAGACCTCGGCCAACGCATTTCTCGCGACGAAGATCTCTTTCATCAATGCTATTTCCGAGGTCTGTGACGCGGCAGGCGCCGATATCACCGTTCTGGCCGACGCAATCGGTCACGACGATCGAATCGGGCGCAAGTTTCTGAACGCCGGGATCGGTTTCGGCGGCGGTTGCCTACCGAAGGACATCCGCGCATTCATGGCTCGTGCCGGTGAGCTGGGAGCCGATCAGGCGCTGACGTTCCTGCGCGAGGTCGACAACATCAACATGCGTCGCCGCACCGGCATGGTCGAGGTCGTGCGCGACACCGTGGGAACTCTGCTGGGAGCTCAGGTCGCGGTGCTGGGTGCAGCCTTCAAGCCCGACTCCGACGACGTCCGCGATTCACCGGCACTCAATGTCGCTGGCCAACTGCAACTTCAGGGTGCCGGTGTGACCGTGTACGACCCGAAGGCCAACGACAACTCCCGAGCGTTGTTCCCCACTCTCGGGTACGCGAGCTCGGCACTCGAGGCGTGCGCGAAGGCCGACGTCGTGCTCGTGCTCACGGAATGGCGCGAATTCCGCGAGCTGGTTCCCGACGATCTGGAGGGCGTGGTGCGGGAACGCAGAATCATCGACGGACGCAATTGCCTCGACGTGAATGCATGGCGATCCGCGGGTTGGCTGTATCGGGGACTCGGCAGGCCGTAGTGGGGTGAATGCGTGCCGAGTGACGCGACGCACGACCCGAAGACGATTGATACACTTCCGCCGAATCCCGATCCGTGTACGAGCAGAGGAATTTCGTGTCGACTGAGCTCGAGGAAACCGCGGCGGCACGCCGTCGGCGACGTGTACCGATCTGGGTATGGGTTGTCGTCATCGTGCTGCTCGGGCTCGTCGCATGGTTCGGATGGACCGTCTTCACTGCGTACAAGGGACTGAGCTCGGCGCGCGACGACGCGCTGGCGGCGCGGTCGGCGATCCTGGCGGGCAACGCGGACGAGGGCCGCGAGCACGTCGCGGACGCCACCGCGGCGTCGTCGGATGCGCTGGACGCCACCGAGTCGCCCATCTGGAAAGCCGTCGCCGCGATTCCGGGCGTCGGCTCCCCGCTCGACGTCGTGGGGCCTCTCACCGGGCTCGTCCACGACCTCACGACCGAGGTCCTGCAGCCCGCCGTCGAAGTCGGTGCCGTCCTGAACCCGAGTGAACTGCGCGCAGACGACGGCACGATCGACCTGGGCGCCCTTCGCGATGCATCGCCGACGCTGGAGCAGGTGTCGGTGTCGGCCGGCGAGTTGAACGATCGTGCCGAGTCCATCGACACCGAGAGCTACCTGCCCCAGGTCACCGAGGCCGGCGACTCGTTGAAGGCACAGCTGGACGACCTGTCCGGGCTGCTCACCAATACCAGCCTCGCGTCGAAGATCCTCCCGGACATGCTCGGCGAGAATGCGCCCAAGAGTTACTTCTTGGCCTTCCAGACGAATGCGGAATCGCGTGGTACCGGCGGGCTGATGGGCGGATTCGCCATCATCGATGCTGACCGGGGAAAAATAGAGCTGGACGAACTGGCGAAGAACAGCGAATTACGCCGCAACTACGACCCGATCGACCTGGGCGCGGACTTCGCAAAGAATTACGGGAACCAGTACAACGCGACGGCCAACTGGCAGAACGCCAACGTGAGCTCTCACTTTCCGTATGCCGGCGAGATTCTTCGGTCGATCTGGCAGCAGGAATCGGGTCAGTCTGTCGACGGCGTACTGGCGACGGACCCGGTGGCCCTGAGCTACATCCTCGGTGTCGTCGGACCCGTGACGCTCGCCGACGGGGAACAGGTCACCGAGGACAACGTCGTGAACCTGACCCAGTCTGAGGCGTACTTCCGCTTCGCGGACGACAACGCCGCGCGCAAGGACTACCTCCAGCAGATCGCCGCGCGTGTCTTCTCCAAAGTGGAGGGCAAGATCAAGAACCCGGCGAAGTTGCTGGACGCGATCGGACGTGGCGTGAGCGAGGGTCACACCGCTGTCTGGAGTGCCGATTCGGCTGTGCAGAGCGTGCTGTCGGGAACCAAGATCGCGCACGAGGTTCCGGACGATCCGGCGCCGTACGCATCGGTGATCGTGAACAACGGCGCCGGCGGCAAACTCGACTACTACCTGAAGCGTGACGTCACCTACACCGCTTCGTCGTGTGTTGGAGACACGCGAACGTCGCAGATCACGGCCACCGTCACCAACACTGCACCTGCGCAGGACTATCCGAGATACATCGCCGGCCGTCAGAACGAGACCACCGCCTACGAGGGGCCGCCAGGAACGAACCGCTCAGTGGTGTCCGTCCTGACCACGACTGGATCCACGCTGTCCAAGGCGACGATCGACGGCCAGCAGGTCTTCCTCCTGACCGGTCAGGAACGCAATCACCCGGTGTTCTACACACCGCTGGTCGTGGAGCCGGGGCAGACGAAGACTCTGGTGCTCGACCTGGTCGAGCCGACAGCTGCCGGGGCCGCTCGCGCGCCCGTTCAACCCCAGACATTGGACGGCACTGCGACGATCGACGTTCCGGACTGCTCCGGATCGTGAGGGTGCCTGTCCTCGCACGACGGTCACGCCGCAGCACCCGACCGGGGCGACTCGTGGCTCTGCATGCGTTGTCCGCACCCGACGGGACCACCGGGTTCATCGATCTGATGATGGCCTCCAGCGGAGATGACGTCGTCGTGTTGCCTTTCTCGTGGCGGACAGCACTTTTCGGCCACTACGATGTGCTGCACGTGCACTGGCCAGAGTTCTTGATGCGGGGAAGTACCCCGACTCGAACGGCTCTCAAGCGAGTAGGAACGGCAGCACTGGCTTCTCGTATCGCGCTGACACGCACTCCCGTGTTTCGAACCGTGCACAACATCGCACCGCATGAAGGCGTCAGGACACTCGAGCGGTTCCTCGTCGCTACGTTGGCATCGTTGACACGTGCGAATATCGTTCTGAACTCGGCGACGCCCGTCGACGGCTCACTGCCGACCTTCGTCATTCCGCACAACCACTATCGCGACTTCCCGAACTTCTCGCCCGTGGATGGTCAGGGCAACGGGGTTCTGCTCTACTTCGGCCTCATCAGGGACTACAAGGGCCTCGACGATCTCACGTCCGCGTTCGACGGATTGACCCGACGCGATGCGTCACTTCGGATAGTAGGTAAGCCGAAGAGCGTCGACGTGGTCGCTCGGGTGAGCGCCTTCGCCGAATCGAGGTCGAACGTGACGACGAAGTTCGGGTATCTCTCCGACGAAGACCTCGCAGCGGAAGTACGACAGTCGTCCGTGGTGGTCCTGCCGTATCGGGCGATGCACAACTCTGGCGCCCTGCTGCTGGCGCTGAGCATGGCACGGACGGTCGTCGCGCCTCGCTCGCCGAGCACCGAGCTGATACGCGACGAAGTCGGCGCGGAGTGGCTTCATCTCTACGAAGGGCCGAGCGTGACACCCGGAGACCTGTCCGATGCCCTCGACGCCTCTGTCGCACGTGCCGCGGGAGCTCGCCCTCGTTTCGTCGGGCGGGATCTGGCCGACGTGGGTGCCGGACATTCGGCCGCGTATCGACGCGTTCTGGGAGGTCACGACAGCAAGGATCGGACGATGCTTCACTATCTTGTCGGCGGCGTGCGAATCTCGCTCGGCAGCCCCTCCAACACGCCGGGGCCGAGAACTCACATTTTGAACTTCCTGCGCGCCGCGGGGGAACGGAACATCGGAACGCGGTTGTTCCTCGCGTCCGAATTCCCATTGCTCGGGCGGTTTTCCCGTGTCGAGCAGACCCAGTATCAGAACATCGGTAGTGCGCGAACAGTGACTGTCGATGTCGTCAGATGCGTCATCATGGTGTGGTCGGGTCTGGTGATGTTGGCACTCAGCTGTATTCGGGAGCGTCCGGCCGTCATCTATGAGCGGTTGTCCGTATTCCAATCTTTGACATCGTTCCACCGCTACAAACGCAGTGCCGTTCGAGTCGTCGAAGCCAACGGCATTCTCTCGCGGGAGACCTCACGTGATCGGAACATATCGAAGGCGGAGTGGCTGACCCGAGCTATCGAGCGTCACGTTCTACGGCGCGCTGATGTTGTTGTCGCTGTCAGCGATTCGCTCGCTTCGGAGTTGGTCGACTTTGCGCGACTTGATCGTTCCAGGATTCTCGTGGTGCCGAACGGGCTGGATTCGTCGCTTCTGACGGTGCCCCGGACCACGGCGACGCACTTCACCTTCGGCTTCGTCGGGTCCGTGGTGGCATGGCACGATCTGAACACGGTGGTGGCGTCGATCTGCAAACACCTGTGCGAGAAGAAGGTACTCGTCGACGGCCGACCGGTAGCCGTCGAGATCATCGGCGACGGCCCGGCGCTGGCCGATCTCCGCGGACTGGTCGAGACCGCCGGGTGGACCGAATTCGTGTCGTTCGCCGGCCGACTCCCACAGGTAGATGCGATCAAGCGCATGGCGGGTTGGGATGTAGGAATCGCCGGGCACCGAGCGTCGTCGAGTTCTACCATGTATCACAGCCCGCTCAAGCTCTACGAGTACGCAGGACTCGGTCTCGAGATCGTGTGTACCCCCTCCGCCGATGCGCGCGCGTTGCAATCGTCCGGAGCCGCCGTCCATCTCTACCGAACCGAGCAGGACCTCGTCGCCATCCTCAAGCACCCGGAAGGATTCGGGCGTTCCCCGCGCGACATTCAGGCATCCCGGCAGTCGGTGGCAGATGACCACACGTGGGAGCGCCGGGTCGACGCGGTAGTCGATGCTGCAGAGGCGGTGCGCGCATGAAAAATGCACCTGCCGTCGTCGGGCTTCTCCTGGGAACAGCCTCTGCGGCCGTGGGCGTGCGTTCGATCGTCCCAGGAATTCCGTTGCGCCCGTGGCACGTTCTCGTCTTCGCGGCTCTCGTCCTGGCCTGGACGGCGCACAGTCGACGCACCGCGCCCCGCATCCGCCCGCTCTTGTCGGACGTCGCTCTTCTCGCGTTCGTGGGGCTGTCCGTCGCTGTCGAGTTGTGGAACGTAGCGACATCCGACATCCAGGCGAGCGTCACCAACGCGATCTATCCGCTCTACTTCCTCGTCGGATACGCAGCGGTGCGGCTCGTCGTACGCCACCGCACCGACGCGATGGCTCTGCTGGTGGCCTTCACCATTCCGGTCGTTCCGAGCGCGGTAGCCGCACTGGCTCAGCTCGCATCGAGGGATCTCGCACGACTGGTGCTGACCGTTGCGCCTGCGGGCGGATTGTCGGATCGGATCGACGACGGTCGCACCTTGCGTTCGACCGCTTTCATCGGTCACTGGACCGGTGCCGGAATGTATTTCTGCGCGGTTCTCGCGGCCGTGGGTTGCGTTCTGCTCATGCGGCCGCGCCGCCGGAGTGCTCTGGTAATGGTGTGGACGGCCGCCGTAGCAGCGATCGCGGGCGCGCTGGCGTCAGCCACCATCTCGGTGATCGCAACCGCGGCCGCCCTGTGTCTCGTCACGGCCGTGGTCGGCGGGTGGCGCCCACTCGTTTTCCTGAGTACCTCGGGCATCGTGGCCGGCGCACTATCGTTCGTTCTCACCAGGCCGGTCTTGCAGGCCCGAGTCGATCAGCAGACGACTCCGGCCCGGACGAGTAGCGGACCGCCCACAGGGCCCGTCGCCGATCCGGGAAGTTCGTGGATCCCTAGTACGCTCGCGTACCGCTACCGGGTCTGGACTGAGCAAACGTTACCCGCGATCGCGGACCGACCGGTCACAGGTTGGGGGGCTGACGTCTTCGGGTCGTCGGCGAGGCCTCCGGTTCTCGCCTGGGGCTCGGCGGAGTCGCAGTGGCTGGGTGTCGCGTTGTCGTTCGGGGTCCCGGCCATGGTGGTGTTCGTCCTCGTCATCGCAGCGATCGCGTCGGTCCTGTACCGCTCGGCGTCGCGTATGTCTGCACCGGTGATGACCCTGTTCGCGTGCAGTGTCGCGTCGGCCTTCATCGTTCCGGTCTTCACCAATCGGGGGTTGCCGGTGCCCTTCTGGATCCTGCTGGGCGTGGTCGTCGCGCTGTCACCGGTGCGGCATGCACAGCGTGAACGGAGCGTGCGGACGAACGAGTACACGGGTACATGACAGAACCCACGAATATCTCGGAAACATCGTTGGGACGAACGGCGGCTCGCGGTGCCGCGTTGTCGTTCGGTGGACAGGTATCGAAGATCGTGGTCCAGCTTCTCGGTCTGATCGTGTTGTCCCGGTTGCTCGGACCCGAGCAATACGGGCTCATCGCCATGGTCACCGCCATCATCGGAGTGGGCGAGCTGCTTCGAGACTTCGGCCTCTCCTCGGCAGCTCTGCAAGCGAAGGTGCTCACCCATCGGCAGCAGTCCAACCTGTTCTGGATCAACACCGGGATCGGTCTTGCCCTGGGAGCGGTGGTTGCTGCCTGTTCCGGCGTGATCTCGGCGTTCTACGACCGGCCTGAACTGCGGGTGATAGCGCTCAGTTTGTCGGTGACTTTCCTGATGAGCGGATTCTCGACACAGTTTCGCGTCCGTCTGAACAGAAACCTGAGATTCGGTTCGCTCGCGTTGATCGACGTCGCCGCACAACTGATGGGCATCGGTGTCGCGGTTGTGGGTGCGCTGGCGGGCTGGGAGTATCACGCGCTGATCGCCCAGGTCATAGTGCAGTCGGCAACCGTGGCTGTTGCTGGACCGGTGGTGTCTCGGTGGTGGCCCGGTCTCCCGCGGCGTGGCCACGACATGGGGCACCTGCTCCGTTTCGGCGGGAACGTGGTGGCCACGCAACTGGTCGCATACGTCAGTCGTAACGTCGACTCGGTCTTGATCGGAGCCCGATTCGGTTCGGTCAGCCTCGGGCTGTACGACCGGGCATTCCAGATCTTCACGTCCCCTCTGAACCAGATCCAGGCTCCGGCGACGAGTGTCGCGCTCCCGGTTCTTCGACGCTTGGAAGAGGACGACGACCGATATTCGGCGTTCCTTCTCCGTGGCCAGGCCATCCTGATGCACGTTCTTCTTGCTGCATTCGCTCTCGCATGGGCCAATGCGACGTGGTTGATGAACACGGTCTTCGGTGCGCAGTGGGTGCCGGCCGTTCCGTACCTCCAGGTCCTGCTGATCGCGGGCGCGGCGCAGGTCGCGTCCTACGCGACGTATTGGGTGTTTCTGTCCAAGGGGCTGCCGGGATCGAATCTCCGGTTCACTCTCGTCAGTCGAGCATTCACCGTCGCGTTCATCGTGGCGGGATCGCTGGTGTCACCTATCGCGGTGGCGTGGGGTTTCGCACTCGGTTCGATCGTCAGTTGGCCCTTGGGACTGTGGTGGATATCGCGTGTGACATCGGCGCCGACCGGTGCCATGTTCTGGTCCGGATTCCGTGCCGTCGTGACCTATTCGATCTGTGCGGCCACCGCGTACCTCATACCCCTCGAGGACCTGATCGATAACGGAGCCCTCGTGGCTGTCTGTCGGGCCGGCGTCTTCGCCGTCTGTCTCGCCGTCGTGTGCGGGTTGTCTGCGCGGGTGCGATCCGACATCCGTTCGGTGATCTCCACCGTGCATCTCGTGCGTGCGAAGCGCGCCGGGACGGTCGGATAATCAGGCGGCCAGTGCGATTCGCTGAGCTGATCTGTCCAAGGTGACGCGATCGGGGGCCGACAGGTCGAGTTCGAAAGCCAACCCTCGTCTGGTCATCTCGTCTGCGATCTGACGCTGGTGATCGTCGACATGTTCCGAGGCTTCTCGCTCGCGCACGACTATCGACGGGGTGATGCCCATGTCGAGCAACTGCATGATGCTCCCGACTCCGGCGTGCGTGACCGTGATGTCGGATGTGGCGGCGTAGTGATGGAATGCTGCCGGTGAGATCTCGTTGTGGACTGTGCCCGGTAGGTCGTGCCGCGTCGTGCAACCGAGTTGCCAGACCACGTCGTCGTCCGGTCGCGTCACGCCCAGCACTGCGTCGATCGCTCTGTCGAAGCGATACGGCTTGATCGTCCCCAGTGTCACGAAGATCTTCCGCGGAGTCACCACGTCGTGACGAGGATGCGATGTCCAGGTGTCGAGCACCGATCCGATCCATTCCCAATTTTTTCCGGCCCATGACCGGTGCTGTGTGTAGGTGTTGATGCGGGGCACGCGATGCAGAAGTCGGCCGGTCACGGAGGGGCCGGCCACTCGTGAGACCGATTCGATGTAATGCGTGGAAATTCCGCGTGCTGCCGCCACCGGCAATACCCCGAGGGCCAGAGCGGCCCCGGTGCTGATGCACATGTCGAAGTGCTCACGATCGAGGAGGGATTTGGTGAGCGCGGCCGCGCGCCCGACACCCCGCCAGTCGCGCGGGGCAACATAGGGGAAGTACGTCTTCTCGAATCGTGTTACAGCACCCTGTGTCTGAGGTGTATCGAAGGTTACCCAGCGGGAATCGGCGTGTGCGGCCGACGCATCCGCGAAGCGAGACAATTGTGCGAAGTGGCCTCCGGAAGACGCAACCCACAGAACCTTTGATCCCGGCGGAACTACCGTCGACAGTATGTCGTCTTTCATCGAACATCCTTCGTACTGCGGACGTGAGTCCGTCGAGTGATCGAATTCTCGCGCCCCGACGGCACATTTCAACGTTGCCTTTGCTTACAGTAAAGGGATGGCACTACGGAGGACAACCGCGACGGATCGCCGATCGAGTAACGGCTGCGGCTCGAACCGTGCAATGGATTGTTTTGGTCGGAAGAACGAAACGGACTGATTGGTTGGTGTCCGTTTCACCCTAGTTACGCCTCGCTCGACGACGTCGACCGGAATCCTTGCCACGATCGGGCCGCGCGAACAAATTCCAATTTTGTTACTGCCTCAGTGAGCGCTGTCGAGCCCGTGCAGATTGTCGAGCGCGGACCGCCGAATGCGGGGAAGTCGGGCCCGCAGGTCGTACGAGACCGACTCGCGGTCGGCGAGGACCGCGTCGAGGGCAGCTGTTATGCGTTCTGCCGCACCGGGTCCGGCGTCGAGGCAGAGTTCGTCGCGATCGAACAGTCGCGCCAAGCCCTCCACCTTTCCCTGCGAGGCGAGTATCACCGCTGGGACTCCGCTGAAGAGCGCATTTATCGCCAGGTGCATTCGTCCGGTAACGACCACGGTCGCTCCTTCCGCGATGCCACGGATCTCGGCGGGTGACACGACGTCGCCCTCCCATAGAGCGACGGAGTCCGAGCGGGCGGGGTCGATGGCACGTAGGACGGCTTTGCACGCCTCGCGGTCGCCCGTGAGTGGGCGAATCACATGAGGCAGTAGAAGGACCGGGAGTCCGCCCTCGATCAGGTGCACTACGACACGCGCGAGATCGTCGGCCTGGTCGGGCGATGTGAGAAGGCCGCTGGCGTTGACCACTGCGTATGCGCCGGCGAAGGGGACCAGAGTGGAGCGTGCGCTCGAGGACACCGAGGTCGCCGCGAACACGATGTCGGCAGTCTCCACCACGCCGCTCACCCCGTCGACGCGAGCGCGTTCGGCCGACAGTGGATCGCGAACGCACAGTCGGACGCCCGCGTCCCCTGCAGTGCGCAGCGAACGTAGAGCCGACCGCGTTGGATGACTGCTCCAGCTGAATCCGATCACTCGTGTGTCGAACCCGGCCCTTCGAGCACACGTGGCTATGTCCGAACGGCGCACAGAGGTTCTGGGGTTGTACGCCCCGTCCATGATGTCAGCGCCGATCACGGAAACTGTCCGTGCGTCCTCGAGCAGCGCGGTGAATTGCCGAACTGCCTTTGCGTGTAGCCGTCCACGCCCGTTGAGGAGTCCGTCGATGGGAACGATGCTGACGCGATTCGCCAGATCGGCGGGCACGGACAGATCGTCGGCGTACCGAGTGACCAGAACGACCGGGTGGACGGAATTTTCGCAGAACGCTTCGACCATGCTCTGATCTCCCACGTTGCCCTGTCCGGGCGGCGCAACGAGCACATGGTTGCGTCGGGAGCTGGACGCCGAGGTGACCCCGTCGCGACCGAAATGTCGGCGGGTGATTCGACTGTCTACTCCGGTGGTGACATCCAGAGTGCGAAGCATTCGTCGGGCACGCGCAAGCCCAGCGAGAGGCAGTTGTCTCAGCTCCATCGTCTTCGAAGACTAGGTCCGGCTGATGCCGCTGACCGGCCGCGCACCGCCTTCTGGGACAACTCACATACATGGATCGATGTGATGGGACCATTGCGATCTCGCTCAACGATGGTTAGGCTCGCCTTACAGATCGATTCCGCAAGGATCGACGTCCAGGCGAGGGGGTTGCGATGTCCACGGCGTTCGAGATCGACGCGGACTCCATCGTCGAGCCGGGCTTCTACGCCGCGACTGTCCAGTCCGTGAGCAGGTTGTCACCGAACCTCGTGCGCGTGGTGTTCGGCGGGTCTTCGCTCCGCTACTACGTCGGCGTCGAGGCACCGGACGAGTGCGTGACCGTGTACTTCCCGCCCGCCGTCGACGACGTCCTGCCGCCGATGACCTGCTGTAAGGGCGTGTGGGGCTACCACGACGCGGCGACGCGGCCGGAGTGCCGCAACTACACCGTCCGCATGCGCGACGACGACACGCTGACCATCGACTTCGTCCTCCACGAGAGCGGCGTCGCGTCGAACTGGGCGCGGCTGGCGCGCCCGGGCCACAGCGTCGTCCTCTCGCGCCCCCGCTCCTGGTACCGGTGTCCCGAGGACGCCGCGTGGCAACTGCTCGTGGCGGACCAGACGGGTCTGCCGGCCATCGCCCGAGCACTCGAACAGGCACCGGCCGGGCTGCGGACCCACGTCGTGCTCGAGGTCCTCGACCCCGCCGACATCCAGTCGTTCGACACGGCGGCGGACGTCACCGTCGACTGGCGCGTGGGTACCGGCAACGGTGTGATGCCGAGTGTTCTCCCCGATGCGGTCGCGTCGTACGAGCGTCCCGCGGGCTCCGGATACGTGTGGTTCGCCGGTGAGGCGGGCGCGTCCCGCGCGGTGCGCTCCCACGTGCGCAAGCAGTGGGGCATGAGCACCCGTGAGTGCTCGGTCATCGGGTACTGGCGCGAGCGCGCCGAGGAGTGGCTGGCCTCCTACAAGCGGTACGAAGCGATGGCGCTCGCGGGCTACAAGCGCGCTCTGCGCGAGGGCAAGTCGGAAGCGCAGGCGCAGGAGGAGTTCGAGGCACTCCTCGAGCGCGTCGGCCTCTAGCTCTTCTCGGGATCGGCGATACGGCCACCGGGCATCGCGAGTGCGGCGATCAGGAGCAGGACTGCTCCGCCGATCACCGTGTAGAACACGATGTGCAGACCGTCGCCGAGCTCGGCCGGCGATGCGTCGTCCCCGACAGTGGCATTGACGATGGCCCCGCACACCGCGATGCCGACGGCGCTGCCGAGGTTGCGGGCGAACGTGTTGGTGGAGGTGACCACTCCGCGCTCGGACCAGTCGACACTCGACTGCGCCGCGATGAGCGCAGGGCCCGCGATCAGCCCCATCCCGGCTCCGATCACGAGGCACCCGACGCAGATCTCCCACACCGACGACGTCGTGGTCCATCCCAGTGTGAGCAGAGAACCGGCCGTGACGATCGACCCACCGATGACCGCGGTGCGCCGGAACCCGATGCGCAGATACACCCGACCCGACTGTGACGACATCAGCGGCCACGACAACAGGAGCGGTGCGAGGGTGAAGCCGCCCGCCAGTGCGCTCAGCCCCAGTACGCCCTGGACGAACGTCGGGACGTACGTGGTGAGCGTGAGCACGACGGCGCCGATGACGGCGCCCACGGCGCTCGTGGCGACCAGGACGCGACGCGTCAGCACCCACAGTGGCAGCACGGGGGACGCGACGCGTCTCTCGACGAGCACGAAGGCGGCGAGCCCGGCCACTCCGACGGCGAAGACCGCGACACTCGCTCCCGACGTCCACGCCCACGATTGACCACCCTCGAGCAGCCCGAGGATGAGGGCGCCCGCGCCGACGGTGAGCAGCGCGGCGCCCACGTAGTCGATGCTCTGCCGCGTCGACGGCCTCGCCGTCTCGTCGAACTTGCGGATCAGCATCACCGCCGCGACCAGGCACAGCGGGATGTTGACGAAGAAGATCCAGCGCCACGAGAGGAACTCGGAGAAGATGCCGCCGAGACTGGGACCCACGATGGACGACATCGCCCACACGCTGGCCAGATAGCCCTGCGCCTTCGCGCGCTCGCGCACGGTGTAGATGTCGCCGGCGATCGTCTGCACCATCGGTTGGATCGCGCCCGCGCCGATGCCCTGGATCGCCCGGGCGACGATGAGGGCGGGCATACTCCAGGCGATCCCGCACAGCACCGAGCCGATCGCGAAGACGGCGATGCCGAACAGGACGAGACGCTTGCGGCCGAAGAGATCCGCCAGCTTGCCGTAGACCGGCACGGTGACGGCCTGTGCGAGCAGGTAGATCGAGAAGAGCCACGGGAACTGGGAGAAGCCGCCCAAATCGTCGACGATGGTGAGGACGGACGTGGCGATGATCGTCGAGTCGAGGGCGACGAGCGAGTTGCAGAGCATCAGCGCCGCCAGGATCGGGCCTCGTTCGGACCGGAATCCGACCTGCACCCTGTCCGTCGTCGTCACCCGCCACGCTCCTTCGTTCGCCTCGGTACCGAGGGTCCCTCCGAACACTGCCAGACACCGCCACCACCGCGATGCGCGGCACGACTACGCTCGAACGTCGTGCGCCCCTCTCTCTCGCAGTATCCCCATCTGGCGGCCGGCAAGGTCCGCGACCTGTATCGCATCGACGACGACCATCTGCTCCTGGTGGCGAGCGACCGCATCTCCGCGTACGACCACGTGCTGTCGACGCCCATTCCTGACAAGGGTCGCGTGCTCACCGCGATGAGCGTGTTCTTCTTCGACACTCTCGGCGTGCGCGATCACCTCGCCGGAGACGCGGAGGATCCGCGGATCCCGCAGGAGGTGCTCGGCCGCGCGCTGGTGGTGCGCGCGCTGCGCATGGCACCGGTCGAGTGTGTCGCCCGTGGCTACCTCACCGGGTCCGGGCTGCTCGACTATCGGGAGACGGGTGCGGTGTGCGGCGTTCCGCTCCCGGACGGTCTCACCGAGGCGAGCAAGCTCCCGGAGCCGATCTTCACCCCCGCCAGCAAGGCGGCGATCGGCGATCACGACGAGAACATCGACTTCGATTCCGTGGTCGCCCTGGTCGGAGCCGACACGGCGGACAAGCTGCGCTCGGCGACGCTCGACATCTACGCGCGCGCCGCGGAGTTCGCCGCCGGACGCGGAATCATCCTCGCCGACACCAAGTTCGAGTTCGGTGTCGACGACGACGGCGAGGTGGTCCTTGCCGACGAGGTGCTGACTCCCGACTCGTCCCGGTACTGGACGCTCGACGGCTACACCGAGGGGCAGGCGCAGCCGAGTTTCGACAAGCAGTTCGTCCGGGACTGGCTGACCGGTGAGTCCGGATGGGACCGCCACGGCGACGCACCGCCCCCGCCGCTGCCCGACGACATCGCCGACCGCACCCGGTCGCGTTACGTCGAGGCGTACGAACGACTCTCGGGTCTCTCCTTCGACGATTGGGTACGACCGTGACCGACATGCAGACGCACGACGCACAGCAGACGACACCACCGATCGCCAAGACCGTTCCGCACACGCGCACCCACCACGGTGACGTCGTCGTCGACCCGTACGAGTGGTTGCGGGAGAAGTCGGATCCCGAGGTCGTCGCGTACCTCGAGGCGGAGAACGCCTACACCGAGGCACAGACGGCCCACCTGGAGCCGCTGCGCACGGCGATCTTCGACGAGATCAAGTCGCGCACACAGGAGACCGATCTGTCGGTGCCCACGCGCCGCGGACTCTGGTGGTACTACGGGCGCACGCTGGAGGGCAAGAGTTACGGCATGCAGTGCCGCTGCCCGGTCGCCTCGGTGGACGACTGGACGCCGCCCGCGCTCGAACCGGGTGTCGAGGTCCCCGGCGAGGAGATCGTCCTCGACGCCAACGTGCTGGCAGAAGGACACGATTTCTTCTCGCTCGGCGCATTCTCCCTGAGCGACGACGGACACCTGCTCGCGTACTCCGTCGACACCGCCGGCGACGAGCGGTACACGTTGCGCATCAAGGATCTTCGTACCGGAGAGCTGTTCCCGGACGAGATCGAGCAGACCGCTCCCGGAGCGACCTGGTCCGCCGATCAGCAGTACCTCTTTTATCAGACCGTGGACGACTCGTGGCGTCCGGACAAGGTGTGGCGACACCGGATCGGGTCGCCCACGTCCGAGGACGTGGTGGTCTTCCACGAGCCGGACGAGTCCTACTGGGTCAGTTTCGGATCCACGCGCAGCGAGAAGTACCTCGTGATCTGGGTGGGGTCGAAGGTCACCACCGAGGGCTGGTACCTCGACGCGCAGGATCCGACGGGCGAATTCCACGTGATCCTGCCGCGCAGGGACGGCGTCGAGTACAGCGCGGAGCACGCCGTGGTCGCGGGCCGCGACCGGTTCCTGATCCTGCACAACGACGTCGTCGACGGAGTGAAGGCGGAGAACTTCGTCCTGGCCGACGCGCCGGTGGAGGACCCGTCGGACATGACGATTCTCCTGGAGCACGCCGACGACGTGCGGCTCGAGGACGTCGACGCGTTCGCGCACCACCTGGTGCTGTCGTACCGCCGGGAAGCCGTGCCGCGCATGGCCTTGTGGCCACTGCTCGACAACGGCTACGGCGAGCGTCACGAGCTCGAGTTCGACGAGGAACTGTTCTCGGTGGGTCTCGGCTCGAATCCGGAGTGGGACGCACCGCTGCTGCGTTTCGGTTACACCTCGTTCATCACGCCCTCGCGCGTCTACGACTACGACCTGGCCTCTGGCGAGCGCATCCTGCGCAAGTCGCAGCCGGTGCTCGGCGATTTCGACCCGACGCGGTACACCCAGACCAGGGAGTGGGCGACGGCGGAGGACGGCACGCGAGTGCCGCTCTCGGTGATCAAGCGCGTCGACGTCGAGGTGTCCGAGGGCGGCGCGCCGACGTTGCTGTACGGGTACGGCTCGTACGAGGCGAGCATGGACCCGGGCTTCTCGGTGTCGAGACTGTCCCTGCTCGATCGGGGCATCGTGTTCGTCATCGCGCACGTGCGCGGCGGCGGGGAGATGGGCCGCCTCTGGTACGAGGACGGCAAGATGCTGCACAAGAAGAACACGTTCACCGACTTCGTCTCGTGCGCACGGCATCTGATCGACACCGGGGTGACGTCTCCCGATCGTCTGGTGGCCGACGGTGGCAGTGCGGGCGGCCTCCTCATGGGAGCGGTGGCCAACCTCGCACCCGAACTGTTCGCGGGCATCCTCGCCAACGTGCCGTTCGTGGATCCGCTCACGTCCATTCTCGACCCATCGCTGCCGCTCACGGTGATCGAGTGGGACGAGTGGGGAAACCCGCTGGAGGACAAGGACGTCTACGACTACATGAAGTCGTACAGCCCGTACGAGAACGTGGCGGAGAAGGACTACCCGGCCGTCCTGGCCATCACCTCGATCAACGACACGCGCGTGCTCTACGTCGAACCCGCGAAGTGGATCGCCGCTCTGCGGGTGAAGAACACCGGCAGCGAGCCGATTCTGCTGAAGACCGAGATGAGTGCCGGGCACGGCGGGGTCAGCGGGCGATACGAGAAGTGGAAGGAGATCGCCTTCGAGTACGCGTGGGTGATCGAACGCACGGGTGCGATTGCCACGGGTGGCCGCGATACGGCAAGCTGACGGCGTTCGCCGGGGGGTGGACTGCAGCGAATGACGGTCGGGGGCCGCAGTGAGTGAACGTCGTGATGTCGAGTTCGTGTCCGGGGACGCCACCTGTGCGGCGTGGCTGTACCGTCCGGCCACACCGAGCGAGCGGCAGCCGATCGTCGTCCTCGCTCACGGTCTCGGCGGTGTCCGCGAGATGCGGCTCGACGCGTACGCCGAGCGCTTCACTGCTGCCGGCTACGCGTGCCTGGTGTTCGACTACCGCCACTTCGGCGCCAGTGGCGGCGAGCCACGGCAGCTCCTCGACATCAGGCTCCAACTCGAGGACTGGGCGTCGGCCATCGCGCACGCCCGCACGATCGACGGGATCGATCCGACCCGAGTGGTGCTGTGGGGGTCCTCGTTCGGTGGTGGCCACGTCCTCGAGGCCGCCGCTCGGGACGGCCGGGTCGCCGCGGTGATCTCCCAGTGCCCGTTCACCGACGGGCTCGCGTCGGCCCTGGCCACGCCGCTGAGCACGACGCTCAGGATCACCCCGCTCGCCGTCCGGGACATCGTCGGATCGCTCCGGGGCAGGCCCCCCGTGATGGTGCCGCTCGCCGCGGAACACCGTGGTGTCGCACTGATGGCCAGCACCGATGCGCTCGACGGGTACCTCGGTCTGCAGCCGCCCGGTTCCGCCTTCTCCAACGAGGTGGCGGCTCGGTTCGCACTCGCCATCACCCGGTACTTCCCCGGCCGGGCGGCGAAGAAGATCACCGCGCCGGTGCTGTTCTGCGTGTGCGATCCGGACACCGTCGCACCGACGAAGGCGACCCTGCGCCATGCGGCGAAGGCGCCTCGCGGACAGATCGAGGTGTACCCGTACGGCCACTTCGAGATCTATGTCGGCGACCCGTTCGAGCACGTGGTGGCCGATCAGATCGCGTTCCTGGAGCGCACGGTCCCGCTGGGCTGACTCACCGCCAGCGGTACCGCACCTGGGGCCGTCCGGCCCTGCCGTATTCGGTGTGCCGCTCGACGAGCCCGTCGTCGGCGAGCCGTTCGAGATAGCGCCACGCCGTCACCCGGGAGACGCCGACGGCCTTGGCTGCCTCGGAGGCCCCGAGTCCTTCGGGCTGTGCCCGCACGCTGTTCGAGATCTCGGTGAGTGTCGCCGGAGCGATGCCCTTGGGGGAGGCGGCGCGCTCGTCCGCGGTGCGCAGAGAGGCCATGGCGCGGTCGATGTCGCGTTGACTCACCGCCGACTCGCCGTCGCGCAGGGCACTGCGAAACTCGCCGTACCGTTCCAGCTTGTCCCGGAACGCCGCGAAGGTGAAGGGCTTGAGCAGGTACAGCACCACTCCGTGCGCGACGGCGTTGCGCACGACGGCGAGGTCGCGCTCGGAGGTGATGGCGATGACGTCGGGTCCGGGGCGCAGTCCACCGAGTGCGGCGGCGACGTCGATGCCGTTGGCGTCCGGCAGCCCGATGTCGAGCAGGACCAGATCGAACGGCGACCCGTCGGCGATGGCCTTGGACGCCGCGCGCATGGCGCCCGACGCGGTGTGCACCATCGCACCCACGGTGAAGCCGGGAACACGACCGACATAGCTCGAATGGGCCTCCGCGATCAGGGGTTCGTCCTCGACGATCAGCACGCGGATGGCGGTGTCGCCGGGACCGGGTGCCTCACTCATGCGGGATGCTCGCGGTGACGACCGATCCGTAGGTCGTCTCCGACGTCAGGGTCCCGTGATGGCGTTCGACCACCTGGGTGACCAACGCGAGACCGAGGCCCCGCGAGCCGGACTTGGTGGAGTAACCGCGGGTCCGTGCTCTCGCCAGGGCGTCCGCGTCCATTCCCGGTCCACTGTCCGCCACCTGGATCACGAGGTCCGTCTCGCTCTCGCGCACGGTCACCTCCACCCACGGCTCGTCCGACTGCTTCGCTGCATCGATCGCATTGTCTATCAAATTTCCGGCGAGAGTGACCAATTCGCGTCGGTCGAAGGACTCGGTGTCGGTGAGGGCGGTGTCCTCGGTGACCGTGAGCTCGACGCCCTGCTCGGCGGCCTGGCTCACCTTGCCCAGCAACAGTGCTGCGACCGCGGGTTCCTGCACCGTGCTCATGAGCCGGTCGATGAGGTTCTGCGACAGCTCGAGTTCCTGGGTGGCGAACTCGACCGCCTGCTCGGTGCGGCCGAGTTCGACCATCGTGATGACGGTGTGGAGACGGTTCGCCGACTCGTGCGCCTGCGAGCGCAGCGACTCGGCGAAGGACGTCATCGAGTCGAGTTCGCCCATGACACGCTGCAATTCGGTGTGATCGCGCAGCACGGTCACCGTGCCGAGCCGGCGGGACCCGTGCAGGACGGGGTCCTGGGTCACCACGAGGACACGCGTCGTCGTCAGGTGCATCTCGTCGCGAACGGCGTTGTCGCCCAGTCCGCGCAGCGATTCCGGAAGGCGCTCGCGCGTCACGGGACCCTCGGGCAGGTCCAGCAGCCGCCGCGCCTCGTCGTTGACCAGCTCCGCCTCCGAGTCGTCGCCCCACACCACCAGCCCCTCGCCGATGGAGTGCAGGACGGCGTCGTGGTGCTCGTACATGCTGCGCAGCTCGTCGGGCGCGAGCCCGAGGGTCTGACGACTGAGCCGCCGATTGAGTAAGTACGACGCCGCGAGGGCCACGCCGAGTGCCGCCGCGATGATGCCGAGGACTGCCGGGAGCCCGGCGACGAATTGACTGGAGATCTTCTGGCGGGTGACCCCGGCGGAGACGAGCCCCACGACGCGGCCGTCGTCGAGCACGGGCGTGACGGCGCGGATCGACGGTCCCAGAGACCCGCGGTATGTCTCGGTGAACGTCTCGCCGGCGAGCGCCCGGTCGATCGTGCCCGTGAACTGCCCGCCGATCAGCTCGGTGGTGGTGTGGGTGAAACGCGTGCGGTCGGGCGACATGACGACGATGAAGTCCATCCCCGTCGCGATGCGCACGCGCTCGGTCACCGGTTGCAGCGCGGCTGTGGGATCCGCACTCGCGAGTGCGGTCACCGTGGACGGGGCAGTCGCGATCGAGACGGCGATGTCGACGACCTCCCGGCGGATGCTCTCGTCGCTGTCCCGGCGGGCGTCGACGAGGGCGAGAGCGCCGCCGAGCGTCACGAGGAGAACCACGACCGCGAGCTGGCCGACGAGGAGCTGCCGCGCCACACTGCGGCGTCGCCGGGTGTTCGTGCTGCTCACGGGGTTCCTCCGGGTTCGACTGTTTCGCTCACGACGTGCGCGTGACCGCTGTACACATGAACGAAATGAACTCATTGGTGACTCGGGTCACGCTCATGGACCACCATTCCATTCAGACAAGCGTGATCCACCTCACGCCACGATCGTAAGGACAACCATGACCGCCAGCACCGACGCCGTACCGTACGACGCGACCCCGCCGCCCAAGAAGAAGCGGGACAAGACCCACTGGCTCTACAGCGCCGTCATCGTCGCCGTGATCGGTGGTGTGGTCCTCGGACTGGCGGCTCCCGACCTCGCGTCCGAGTTCGGAGTCCTGGGAACGATGTTCGTATCCCTCATCAAGATGATGATCAGCCCGGTCATCTTCTGCACCATCGTGCTGGGCATCGGGTCGGTCAAGGCCGCGGCCAGCGTCGGCAAGGTCGGCGGCCTCGCCCTCGGCTACTTCATCGCGATGTCGACCTTCGCCCTCGCCATCGGCATGATCGTCGGCAACCTGATCCAGCCCGGTTCGGGCCTGAACATCCAGGCGGATCCGGAAGCCGGTGCGGAGCTCGCCGGAACAGCCGCAGAGGCCGGAGGGACCCTCGAGTTCTTCCAGGGCATCATCCCGACGTCGCTGCTGTCGTCGCTCACCGAGGGCAGCGTGCTGCAGACCCTCTTCGTCGCACTGCTCGTCGGCTTCGGCCTGCAGGCCATGGGCAAGCAGGGTGAGGGCATCCTCCGCGGCATCGGCTCGATCCAGAAGCTCGTCTTCCGCATCCTGGCCGGCATCCTGTGGCTCGCCCCGATCGGTGCCTTCGGCGCCATCGCCAAGGTCGTCGGTGACACCGGCTTCGAGGCCGTGGTCCAGCTGGCCACCCTCATGCTCGCCTTCTACCTGACCTGCACCATCTTCGTCTTCGGCATCCTCGGCACGATCCTGCGTTTCGTGTCCGGCGTCTCGATCTTCAAGTTGGTCAAGTACCTGGCCCGTGAGTACCTGCTCATCGTCGCCACCTCGTCCTCCGAGTCGGCGCTGCCGCGCCTCATCGCCAAGATGGAGCACGTCGGAGTGCAGCGCACCACGGTCGGCGTCGTCGTCCCCACCGGCTACTCGTTCAACCTCGACGGCACCGCGATCTACCTGACGATGGCCTCGATCTTCATCGCCGACGCCATGGGCAACCCGCTCGGCATCGGCGAGCAGGTCTCGCTGCTGCTGTTCATGATCATCGCCAGCAAGGGCGCGGCCGGCGTCTCCGGCGCCGGACTGGCCACGCTCGCCGGTGGTCTGCAGAGCCACCGCCCCGAGCTCCTCGACGGCATCGGCCTCATCGTCGGCATCGACCGGTTCATGTCCGAGGCTCGCGCCGTCACCAACTTCTCGGGTAACGCCGTCGCCACGATGCTGGTCGGCACCTGGACGAAGACCATCGACAACGAGCGCGTCAAGGACGTCCTCGGTGGCAAGCTCCCGTTCGACGAGACCACGATGGTGGACGACGGACACGGAGAGGCCCGCGATCCGGAAGCCAAGCCCGACCTCGTGAAGAACTAGTACCGCACGCACCGACCGAGAGCGGGCGCATCCTCCACACAGGGAGGGTGCGCCCGCTCTCGTGCTCACGGGTTACCGGCCGGTACTGTGAGCCCATGACAGAACTGCAGAACGTCGGCATCAGCACTCTCGGCGGCGCTCCCACCTCGCTCGAGGAGTACAGCGGCCGCGCGGTGCTCGTGGTCAACGTCGCCTCGAAGTGTGGCCTGACCCCGCAGTACACGACGCTGGAGAAGCTGGCCCGCGAGTACGCGGACCGCGGACTCTCGGTCGTGGGCGTTCCCTGCAACCAGTTCGGTGGCCAGGAGCCCGGCTCGGCCGAGGAGATCGAGACGTTCTGCTCCACGACGTACGACGTCACCTTCCCGCTGATGGAGAAGGTCGACGTCAACGGCGAGAACCGGCACCCGCTCTACGAGATCCTGACGCAGACCGCGGACTCCGAGGGGAACGCGGGAGACGTGCAGTGGAACTTCGAGAAGTTCCTCGTCTCGCCGGACGGCGAGGTCGTGGGCCGATTCCGCCCCCGCACCGAACCGGACGCCCCCGAGGTTCTCGCGGCGATCGACAAGGTGCTGCCCGTTCCGACTCTCTGACGTCGCCCGGCGTTCACGCGGGACGAGACCGTCGTACACCTCGGTGTGCGACGGTTTCGTCATGAGTGCACGTCTGATCGTGTCCGTGTCCGGTATCCGCGACGAGACCCGCGACGCCGCCGCCGAGTTCGCCGCGGAGATGGATCGCCGCGACATCGAGTTGTCGCTTCTCGTGGCCCCGCGGTTGAAGGACAAGTACCGCCTCACGCGCGACACCGAGACGCAGGACTGGCTGCGCATGCGCCGCGATCACGGAGACGCACTGGTCCTGCACGGATACGACCAGGCGGCCACCAAGCGGCGTCGTGCCGAGTTCGCGACCCTCCCCGCTCACGAGGCGCAGCTGCGGTTGCGCGCCGCGGACCGGGTCATGGAGGAGATCGGCATGCGCACCCGCGTGTTCGCACCGCCCCGCTGGGTCGCCTCACCGGGTGCGGTGTCCGCCCTTCCCACGGTCGGGTTCCGCGTCTTCGCCGGGCTCGCCGGCATCCAGGACCTCGAGCGGGGAACCACGGTGCGCGGTCGGGTCCACGGTATCGGTGAGGGCTTCGGCACCGGATCCGGTGGCTACGTCTGGGAGCCCGGGTCCACGGAACCGTGGTGGTGCCGCGCGCTCGTCATGGGTGCCGGCCGTACGGCTCGCCGCGGCGGCGTGGTGCGACTGTCGGTGAGCGCCAAGCAGCTCGGCCGTCCGGGCCCCCGTGCCGCCATGCTCGACGCGGTGGACCTGGCGCGCTTCCACGGTGCGACGTCGGCCCGCTACGAGTGGGTTCCGCGCTCACGCACCGCTGTCGCCTGACCCGGCCGCGACCTGCGCGTCGTACAGGTCGTAGGGATCCGCGATCGGCATCCCGAGGGCCTCGGACAGGGACTCCGCCGACCAGCTCGTTCCCTCGGCATCGGTGTCCACGGCGCCGTCCGAGGTGAGGTTCGACCGGAAGATGCCCGCGGCAGACGCGGGCAGGAAGTCCTCGTAGACAACGGGTTCGAGCCCGTCCGGCGTGCGAAGGTAGTAGGCCAGTCCGCGCTCCGCCATCTCCTGATCGGTGCCGGGGAAGTGCTGCGCCCACTCCCGGGCAGCGGCCTCGTCGGAGAGGCCGTCCACCCGCGCCATCGCGGTGTCGTACACCTGCCGGCCGCGGCGGGTGAGGGCGACGCCCCGCGCCTCCACCTCACCGAAGCGCACGCGGAGCCGATCGGAGAACGTGGCACCGGACGCGTCGCGAAAGAGTCGAGGTTCGGCGAGAGCTCGGAACGACGTCTGGCGCAGCAGCACCGGCGGTCCGGCCCACAGAGGGGGTCCTTGGATCCCGTCGATCATCTCGATACCGCGCTCGGCCATGCGGCGGTACAGGTCGTCGATGTCGAGCACGCGCGGCGTCAGGTGGTTGATGTGCGTCGACGGCACCCCGCCGATGTCCGCGGCCACCGACGACACGGCTTCGAGCTCGTCGTACCAGGCGCGATCGACCGGCTCCGTGCCGAGTTCGAAGACGGCGACGGCACCGTCGACGAGCGTGGTGGCCTCCGGTTCCGGTAACCCGCCGTCCTCGGCGGCTCGGACCGCGAGGCGCACCAGGTCGGGCGGGACGAGCGTGCGCGCCTCGAGTACGTTCGTGAGTCGCCGCTCCAGATCGGCGGTGAAGAATCTGCGGTCGTCGACGACGAGCATGGAGCAGAACACCCGGAACGGGTTGCGGGCCAACTCGATCGAGTCCACGGGCCGGAACGCCGTGGACACCACCGGTATCGGGGTGGCGGCGTCACGCAGATCGTAGAAGCCGACGGGGTGCATGCCGAATCCCCCGAACAGTCGTGCCACGTCGCGCAACTCGGCGACGGTCCCCACCCGGACGGCTCCGTGCCGTTCCGCCGTGACGCGGTGGAGGGTGCCGAGGCGCTCGGCCTCGGCACCCTCGCGGGCCACCACGTCCGCGTTCACTGCGGTCGCCACCTCCACCAGCGTCGTGTACGCCGGGACCTCACGGCCGTACATCGCCGAGAGGGCGACTGCGAAACGAGCGCGGAGATCGGACGCCGGGATCATGCGACGACGCTATCGCTGTCCGACCCGTTCCGGCACCCGGACGGCCACCAGGATGTCGTCGGAGACGTGGGGGGTTCCGGGTGCTGCCTCCACCAGTCGTGGACGCGTCTCGTCGACCGTGACGGTCCACTCGGCGGGGTCGAGGGACTCGGCGACGGAGTGGGGGCTGTGGAAGTCCGACGGATCGAATCCGGCCCATCGATGGCCCGGCGAGGGGGTGTGGCCGACCATGAGCAGCGTGCCGCCGGGCGCGACGGTGTCGACCAGTCGCGCGAGTCCGTCGGTCGAGTCGTCCTGCAGGATGCCGAAGTAGTGCAGCGTCAGCAGATCCGTGGAGTGCGGCGGCAGCGGGTCGGTCAGCAGGTCCCTGGCCAGCCACGTCACACCGTCGTGCAGTCCGCGTGCCCGCTCGACGGCCACCTCGGAGATGTCGACGCCGGTGACGGTCCAGCCGCGTTCCGCCAGCCACACGGCGTCGGCGCCCTCACCCGATCCGACGTCGACGGCGCGCCCGGGGGAGAGGTGCTCCGCGTACTGGACCAGTGTCGGGTTGGGATTGCCGCTCCACCGCTTGTCCGACTCCCGGTACAACTCGTCCCAGAAGTGCCCGTCCAACGCCGGACGGGGGCGCCCTGCCTGGACCGCCTGGTCGAACTCCTCGGCGATGAGGTTCGCGTTGACGTGAGCGCCGGCGAGGGCTCCCTGCGCGGTGGAGGCGATGACCGTGGCCGACGGGTCGGTGACGTTGCCCGCCGCCCACACTCCCGCCACGGTGGTGGCACCGAAGGAGTCGACCTCGACGACGTCGCCGAGTCCGGTCGCGTGCGGCACTGTGGTGAGGCCGAGCGATCCGAGAAGTTCACTGCGAGCGGTGAAGCGCAGTCCCACGGCGAGAGCGTCGACCGCGACCTCGGTCCCGTCGGCCAACCCGACCGCACGGAGGCGATCCTCCCCGGTGAGCACCGAGGTGACCTTCTGCTCGACGATCTCGATGCCGCGCGCGGTGAATTTCTCGCGATCCTCGTCCGCCAGAGGTCCGCCGTCGGTGAAGAAGGTCAGGTTCTCTGTCCACTGCCGCCACATCGAGGCGTGATGGATGCTGAACGGCCCGGTGCTCAGGACGCCGATGCGGTGATCCTGGATCTCCCACCCGTCGCAGTAGGGGCACTGCACGACGTCCCGACCCCAGCGTTCCGCCAGACCGTCGACGGGCGGGAGCAGATCGGTGAGTCCGGTCGTCACCACGATGCGCCGCGCCGAGAAGGCGCGTCCGTCGTCCGTGGTCGCGGAGAAGTGCCCGACGTGACCGCCGAGTGCGGTGACCGTGGCGTCGACGATCGTGACGTCGTATCGCTCGAGGTCGGCTCGGCCGTTCTTCAGGTAGTCGAGCGGCGAGGTGTGGTCCCGACCCAGCACGCCGTGCATGTGTGACGCGGGTGCGTTGCGAGGAGTTCCGTTGTCCAGAACCAGGACTCGCCTACGGGCACGGCCGAGCATGAGTGCGGCGGACAGTCCGGCGGACCCGCCGCCGAGGACGATGACGTCGGCGTCGACGTGGTGGTGTGAGGTCATGCGGACACTGTGCGCCCGAGTCTGCGGATTTGACAAACATATTTGCCGAAACTGCAATATGAGGTATGGACGACTTCGACGGTGTGATCAGTGCGATCGGTCCGCGCCTGCGCGCTCTCCGCGTCGCGGCGGACGTGACCCTGGCCGCGGTGTCCGAACGCACGGGCATCCCGGTGAGCACGCTCTCCCGGCTCGAATCGGGGCAACGCAAGCCCAGCCTCGAGCTGTTGCTGCCGTTGGCCAAGGTGTACGACGTTCCCCTGGACGACATCGTCGACGCTCCCGAGACCGGAGATCCGCGGGTGCAGTTCACGCCGGTCACGACGAACGGCGTCACCGTCGTCCCGCTGACGCGCCGGGCGGGCGGGTTGCAGGCGTTCAAGCAGATCGTCCCCGGAGATCGCTACGAGGAGAACCCGCGGTTGGGGTCTCACGAGGGTTATCACTGGATCTACGTGCTGAACGGGAAGCTACGACTCATTCTGGGCGACAAGGACCTGGTGCTGGGTCCGGGTGAGGTGGCCGAATTCGACACTCACCTTCCGCACTGGTTCGGCAGCGCCGACCGCCGGCCCGTCGAGTACCTGGGAATCTTCGGACCGCAGGGCGAACGGATGCACGTGAAGGCGACGTATTCGGGGCGCTGAGGACCTTCGTGGTCAGGGGATGTGCAGGAGGCGCCCGACGACCTCGCCCATCAGTTGCGGGGGCACGATGCCCGGCTGGGCGAGTTCCTCGACGGCCAGACCGTTGCTGAGCGCCAGGATGACGAACGTGACCCACTCCGCGGGAACGTGCAACGTCGCTCCGGCGCTCTCGGTGACGCTGACGACGGCGTCGGTGACCGCCGCCCGAAGCTGCGCCCTGTGCTCGGCGAAGCGGGCACCCACCTCGGGATCGCGAAGGGCCCTCGACCAGTAGTCCATGAACAGCAGATGCCAGTCGCGATTGTTCGAGATCGCCTCCGTCAGACGGGTACTCAGCACCCGCTGGGCTTCCCGCAGGTCGGAGGGGAGCTCGGCGAGCAGGTCGACCGACATCCGCGCCCGACCGAGCACCTGCCGGTCCATCAGCTCGTAGAACAGCCCCTCCTTGGAGCCGAAGTTCGAGTAGACCGCGCCCTTGGTGAACCCGGCCTGCTCGGCGATGGCGTCGAGCGTGGCGTCGGCGTACCCGCGTCGACCGAACTCCGTCATCGCGGACGCGATGATCCGCTCGCGAACCTCGCTGCGAGGGGGGCGCGTGGTCGGCTCGGTAATGTTCGGGTCGGGGGTGCTCACTCGGGAAGAGTACCGCTCGATACCGACGGTATCGAAAACGAGGTTCGCCGTATACGGTGAGGTCATGGGGATACGAGAGTGCGATGTCGTCGTGGTCGGTGCAGGTCTCGCGGGTCTGGTCGCGACTGCGGAACTGGTCGAGGCGGGCAAGCGCGTGATCCTGCTCGATCAGGAGAACGAGGCGAACCTCGGCGGCCAGGCGTTCTGGTCGTTCGGCGGGCTGTTCCTGGTGGACAGCCCGGAGCAGCGTCGTCTCGGCGTCAAGGACTCCTACGAACTCGCGCTGCAGGACTGGATGGGATCAGCCGGCTTCGACCGTCCCGAGGACGAGTGGCCTCGCCAGTGGGCCGAGGCCTACGTCGCGTTCGCGGCGGGGGAGAAGCGCTCCTGGTTGCGCGAGCGCGGCTGGAAGATCTTCCCGGTCGTCGGGTGGGCCGAACGCGGCGGCTACGGCCCCACCGGCCACGGCAACTCCGTGCCGCGATTCCATCTCACCTGGGGTACCGGGCCGGGACTGGTGGAGATCTTCGAACGCATCGTGCGAGACGGTATCGACCGCGGCAGCGTGATCCCCGCCTTCCGGCACCGGGTCGACGAGGTGGTGGTGACCGACGGTGTCGCGACCGGTGTACGCGGCGCCGTCCTGGAGCCGACCGACGTCGCCCGCGGCGTGACGTCGTCCCGCACCGTGGTGGGGGACTTCGAGATCCGGGCCGGCGCGGTGCTGGTGACCTCCGGCGGCATCGGCGGCAACTGGGATCTGGTGCAGAAGAACTGGCCGAAGCGCATGGGCCGCACCCCTTCTCACATGCTCTCGGGCGTACCGGCGCACGTCGACGGTCGGATGCTGGAGATCTCGCGTGCCGCGGGCGGGAACATCATCAACGAGGACCGCATGTGGCACTACACGGAGGGCATCACCAACTGGGACTCCGTGTGGCCGAACCACGGCATCCGCATCCTGCCGGGTCCGTCGTCGCTGTGGCTCGACGCGTCGGGTCAGCAGCTACCGGCGCCGCTGTTCCCCGGCTTCGACACGCTCGGCACTCTCGAACACATCGTGTCGACGGGACACGACTATACGTGGTTCCTCCTCGATCAGAAGATCATCGAGAAGGAGTTCGGACTCTCCGGTCAGGAGCAGAATCCGGATCTGACCGGCCGCGATCTGCGCAAGCTTCTCGAGCGAGTCCGTCCCGGCGCACCCGGCCCCGTCGAGGCTTTCAAGCAGAAGGGCGTCGACTTCGTCGTCGCCGACACGGTGGCAGAACTGGTCGCCGGAATGAACAAGATCGGTGACGTCACGCTCGACGCCGCCGACGTGGAGAGATTGGTCGTCGCGCGAGATCGCGAGATGGACAACGACTTCAGCAAGGACCTCTCGGTCTCGGCGATCCACGCGGCGCGCAACTATCGAGGCGATCGCCTGGCGCGCATCGCCACACCGCACAAGCTGCTCGACGAGACCGGGCGTGCCGCAGCGGGTCCGCTGATCGCCGTCAAGTTGCACCTTCTGACGCGAAAGTCGCTGGGCGGGTTGCAGACCGACCTGAACTCCCGGGTGCTCCGAGCCGACGGCACGCCGTTCCCCGGGCTGTACGCAGCGGGTGAGGTCGCCGGTTTCGGAGGCGGCGGTGTCCACGGGTACCGCTCGCTCGAAGGCACGTTCCTCGGGGGGTGCATCTTCTCCGGACGTGCCGCGGGACGCGCCCTGCGGCGCTAGGTGTACTGCAGCCGGGGAGTCATCCCAGCGCCCACTGCACGTTCACCGAGACGCTGACGGTCTGCTGCCCCGGCTCGATCGGCACCGCGGACGAGGCGGAGCTTCTGTCGAAGCTGGGCGCCGACTCCTGGCCGGTGATGTTCTCGGTGATCGACAGGACTTTGCCTAGATCGCTTCCCGCCAGGGACGCGTACTGCTCGGCTCGGTCGCGAGCGTCCGCGAATGCCCGTGACCGAGCGTCGGCGATGAGGTCGGAATCGTCGTCGATGCGGAAGGACACGCCGGACACTCGGGTCGCGTTCCCACCTGCGCGGGTGGCGTCGCCCAGCACCGCCGACGCTCGCGACAGGTCGCGCACGGTCACACCGAGGATGTTCGACGCCCGGTAGCCGGAGATCGTGGAGGTTCCGCCCCCGAACCCGTCGGCATACTGCGGGTCGATGGACACCTGGCGGGTCTGGATGTCCGCGCGGTCCACTCCGGCAGCGGCGATCGCCTCGGTCACCGCAGTCACCGCGGTGTTCGCCTCGTCGATCGCCGTCGTCACGTCGTCCGCCGTCGTCTCGACACCGATCTGAGCGGTGAGAGTGTCCGGGGTGCCCTGGATCTCGCCGACCCCGGACACGGAGATCCCCGGCGGTGTGTCGGTGGCCGACGCACCGGACTCCCCGGTCCCGCATGCCGCGGTCGCCGCCACGACGGCCAGCAGGGCGGCAGATCCGATGACCTTCGAGGTACTCCTGGTCCACGTCATCGGGTCAGTGTCCACGACGGTCCGGGAATGTCTAGAGCGACGTGCCCGTCTCCTCCTCCAGGGCGCGGAACTCCGTCCCTTCGCCCGCGAGGCCCGACAGCATGCCGTAGTAGATGCCGCGCGCGTCCGGCGCGACGATGGCCTGGTGGATGGGAACGGCCAGTCGCGGAGAGACGGCGCGGAGGAAGTCGATGCCCTCGCCGATCTTCATCCACGGGGCCGCTGCGGGAAGTGCCAGCACGTCGATCTCCACGTCGGGAACGAACAGCGAGTCGCCGGGATGCATCAGTTGCCCGGGCTGTTCCGGCGTGCCGAGGAGATACGCGATGTTGTCGATCAGCGGGATGTCCGGGTGGATCGTCGCGTGCGTGCCGCCCGCACCCGTCACCTGCACGCCCCCGATGGAAAAGACGTCTCCCGCGTTCACGGCGGTCCACTGATTCCCGAGCTGGTCGGCCGTCTGCGGGTCCGCGTACAGCGCCGCGTCGGGGTTGGCTTCGAGGAGCGCCGGCAACCGATCGGTGTCGACGTGGTCCGCATGCTGGTGCGTGATCAGGATGGCGTCGAGGCCGGTGATGCCCTCGAACCCGTGAGAGAAGGCGCCGGGGTCGAACAGCACCGTCGATCCCGCCATCGACACCTGAATGCACGAATGTCCGAAGTGAGTCAGCTCCATGGTTCCCCAGTATGCGCCGGATTCGTGGAGCGGTTCGGGACTGGGTAAAGTGCCTGCTGGATCTGCCCTCTTAGCTCAGGAGCTCTCACGTGGCCCGTGTGGTTGTCGACGTCATGCCCAAAGCGGAAATTCTCGACCCTCAGGGGCAGGCCATCGTCGGGGCGCTGCCGCGACTCGGTTTCGCCGGTGTCTCCGACGTCCGTCAGGGCAAGCGGTTCGAGCTCGAGGTCGGCGACGACGTCGACGATGCGACTCTCGACCAGATCGCCGAGACCTTTCTGGCCAACACCGTCATCGAGGAATGGAAAGTGACCCGGCTGTGACTCGCCTCGAAGATCGACCGGCCTCCGGCCTTCCCGCCCGGATCGGTGTGATCACCTTCCCCGGCACGCTGGACGACATCGACGCCTCGCGCGCGGTCACGCTCGCAGGTGGTGAGGCCGTCAGCCTCTGGCACGGCGACGCAGATCTGAAGAACGTCGACGCCATCGTCGTCCCCGGCGGTTTCTCCTACGGCGACTACCTGCGCGCCGGCGCCATCGCGCGCTTTGCCCCCGTCATGGATGCGGTCATCGACGCAGCGAAGGGCGGCATGCCCGTCCTCGGTATCTGCAACGGCTTCCAGGTGCTGTGCGAGGCCGGACTCCTGCCCGGTGCCCTCACCCGGAACACCAACCTGCACTTCACATGTCGCGATCAGTGGCTCACAGTCGAGAGCACGTCCTCGGCATGGTCCTCGCGGTACGAGGCGGGCGCCGAGATCCTCGTTCCGCTCAAGTCCGGTGAGGGTCGCTTCCAGGCGTCCGAGGCGGTCCTGGACGAGCTCGAGGGCGAGGGGCGCGTCGTGTTCCGCTACTCGGGTGACAACCCCAACGGTTCGCAGCGGTCCATCGCGGGCATCTCGTCCGCCGACGGGCGCATCGTGGGACTCATGCCGCACCCCGAGCACGCCACCGAGGCCCTCACGGGCCCCAGCGACGACGGCCTCGGCATCTTCTACTCTGCGCTGGACGCGATCGTCACGGCCTGACGGTCACCGCCCAGGAGTGCGGCCGCAGGTCGTTCTCCACTCCGTCGGCTGCTGCCACGATGTCGCCGGCCGGTCGAGGCACGGGTGCGTCGCCGATGTTCGCCGACAGCACCAGCGTCGTCGTGCCGTCCGTCGCGGTGAGGGTGACCGCGGTGTTCTCCAGTCCGGACACCTCGGCGTGCGCACGGTGCAGCCACGGGAACCGTCGCCGCATCGCGATCAGGGCCTGGTGGCGCCGGTAGTGCGGCCATCCGTACGGCGCCAGATCGTCGGGTGTCGCCGGGAACTCGGGTCGGATGGCATCGTCGCCACCCACCCGCTCCTCCTTGATCCCGCGGAATCCCTGCTCGTCGCCGTAGTACACCGTCGGCGTTCCCGCCACGAAGAACAGCAGCGCGGCGGCGATGTCGGCATCGTCGTCGTCGAGGGTGGACGCGATCCGGGTGACGTCGTGGTTGCCGACGAACGTCGCCGGAACGAACGTGGGCAGCAACTCGTCGTGGCGCCCCAGCGCGTGGGCGAACTCGAAGAAGTTCGCGTCCTTCAGGGCGCTCCACGTCGCCTTCCACAGCTCGTACTGCGTGATCGAGTCGAGTCCGGACTCCCGCACGTACGACGCGTAGTCCCCGTGGATCATCTCGCCGACGATCCAGGCGTCGGGATGTGCCTCTCGCACACGGGGGAGCACCGCCGCCCAGAAGGCCGGTGAGACCGCGTACGCCGCGTCGAGCCGCCATCCGTCGACACCGCGGTCGAGCCAGTGCGTCATGACCTGTGCGACGTGCTCCTGCACCGCCTGCTCGTCGTGGTTCAACTCGACCAGCAGATCGTGGCCCTCGAACGTGCGCGGCCGACCGTCCTTCCAGCGGAACCACCGCCCCGCGTCCGAGTCGGGCCCGTCCTGCTCCGCACGAACGAACTGCGGGTGGCTCCTGCCGACGTGGTTGAAGACGCCGTCGAGCAGAACTCGGATGCCCTTGGCGCGTGCCGCACCGATGAGCGCGTCCATGTCGCTGTCGGTTCCCAGACGGGAATCGATGCGGAGATGGTCGACGGTGTCGTAGCCGTGGGTCTCCGACGCGAACACCGGGCCGAGTGCGAGGCCGTTGCACCCGAGCTCGAGGAGGTAGTCGAACCAGCCCTCGATCCGGTCGAGTCGGTGTTCGGTGCGGTCCACTGCCTCGGCCTCGGCGCCGACGAACCCGAGGGGGTACACCTGCCACCAGATGACGTGATCGACCCAGTCCTGCATCGCATTTCCCCCTTTTTCCCGGTCTCGGCGAGGGTTCGCCGAGCGACGGTCTGCTTGTCGGATCGCACAATTCGATTCCGGTTGTGTAGTGACTGTCACTATGAGTAACTGACGTCGGCGGACGACCGTTCGTCACCATCGTGCCAAAGGAGCCCCCGTGTCCTCTGATCTGACCGACCTGTTCCAGAACCTCGCCGGCATCGTCGGCGCACTCGGATCCATTGTCGACGGCTTGTCCTTCTTCAGCTGATCCGAGGTACCTGTGGGGCGGACTCCCGACGAGTGTGCCCCACGGGTATGTCCGGATCGGGACGGGTGGCGCCGTTCCGTCGATCCTGGTGACAATGGTCGTTCCGGACGTCAATGTTGCAGATGATGCAACGATCGGCTCGTGAGTCGGTTCCTGTCACCGAATCGCGATAATTTCTGGGTTGCGAGCCATTCTTTTGTGTGGATTACTTAACACCGCGGGCACACAGCCCACCAACCTCACAAAGGGAGAACACCATGGACCTCACTCAGATCATCGAGACCCTCGGCGCGATCGCCAAGATTTTCGGCGGCTCGGGCGACTTCCTCGACGGCTTGAGCTTCTTCAGCTGAGCTCCACTCGACTCGTGATGCCGGGTCCACCCTCGTGGTGGGCCCGGCATCGCTGTCTCCGCACCTCCTCTCTCTACGATCGGTGACCATGGCGTCTCTCACTTCCGCGACCGCGGCCGGACTCTGCTCCTTCGTCGACGCGTCACCGTCGCCGTTCCACGTCGTCGAGACGGTGGCCTCCGAACTGGCGGCACACGGGTTCACCACCGTTGCGGAGACGGACGCGTGGCCCTCCGAGCCCGGCCGGTACCTCGTCGTCCGCGGTGGTTCGATCATCGCTTGGTCCACCGAACGCGCGCCCGACGCGGCGTTCCGCATCGTGGGCGGGCACACCGACAGTCCGAACCTCCGCGTCAAGCAGAACCCCGATCTCGACGTCGCCGGGTGGCAGATGGTCGCCCTGGAGCCGTACGGCGGCGCGTGGCTCAACTCCTGGCTCGACCGCGATCTCGGCATCTCCGGCCGTCTCGGTGTGCGTGACGGCGGCTCGGTGCGAGACGTCCTCGTGCGCGTCGACCGTCCCATCCTGCGGGTGCCCCAGCTGGCGATCCACCTGTCGGAGGATCGCAAGGGAGTGCACCTCGATCCGCAGAACAACGTGAACGCGATCTGGGGCGTCGGGCGATCACCCCACTCGTTCATCGGGTTCCTCGCCGACGAGGTCGGGGTGGATCCCGGCGATGTGCTCGGGTGGGAACTGATGACCCACGACCTCAATCCTGCTGCAGTGGTGGGACTCTCGGACGACCTCGTCAGTTCGCCGCGACTGGACAACCAGGGCACCTGCTACGCCGGAACCGAGGCGCTGGTCGTCGCGGCCGCGCAAGCCGACGACTGCATCCCCGTCCTCGCACTCTTCGATCACGAGGAAGTGGGCAGCATGTCGGACCGTGGCGCGTTCTCGGATCTGATGAACACCGTCCTCGAGCGCATCGTGCTCTCGCGTGGCGGCGGCCGCGAGGAATTCCTGCGCGCGATGGCCGGGTCGATCCACGCCTCGGGCGACATGGCGCACGCGACCCATCCCAATTACGTCTCGCGGCACGAGCCCGCGCACCGCATCGAGGTCAACGGTGGCCCGGTGCTCAAGGTCAACCAGAATCTGCGCTACGCCACCGACGCCGCCGGTGCCGCGGCCTTCGCCTTGGCGTGCGAGCGAGCCGACGTCCCACTGCAGCGGTACGTCCACCGGGCCGACCTTCCGTGCGGATCCACCATCGGCCCCATCACCGCCTCGCGCACCGGCCTGTCCACCGTCGACGTGGGTGCCGCGCAGCTCGCCATGCACTCCGCGCGCGAGGTGATGGGCGCACACGACGTCGACATGTACGCCGACGCCTTGGCTGCGTTCCTGGGGGCGTAGCGCTGGGTCGGGCTGCGCTGTGTGCCGGTTGCTTCCTGCTGTTGGGCCGCCTGGCGATCCGATGCCGCCGGGCGGTGCGCGCCGTGGTCAGCGCACGCTACGGGATGCTTGCTGCGCCGGGCGGTGCGCACGGGCCGCGCGGTGGGTACGGGAACCCTGACGACGCGGCCGACGAATCCTGCCGCCGTACAGGGCCCGGCGGGAGAGACTGGCGGGATGGAGATCGCGCAGTGGTGGCCGGCCGTCACGGCGGAGACTCGGGACTGGCTGGTCGAGCACAACGGTGAGCCGCTCCCGTCCGCCGTGAGGGACGACGTGCTGCGCGTGAACGGCGATCTCACCGACCCGTCGTGGTGGGCCGGTGAGTCCGTCGACGGGTCGTCCGAGCTGACGGACGCAGCGACGGACTGGATCGAGTCCGCGGCGAACGAGGGGTGATGAGTTCCGGCGTCTGGCATGGTCTGTCCCGCAGTGATCGGCGATCGGCGCCGGTTCTTCACGAGGGCGGTACACGATGCGTGCGGTGACGGCAGGGCTCTTCCACTCGGTGGACGGTGTGGTCGAGGCTCCCGACCAGTGGCAGTTCGACAGTTTCGACGACGAACTCGGCCAGTCCATGGGCGGGTTCATGAGCAGGACGACCACCGCCGTCATGGGTCGGGTCGCCTACGAGTCGTGGTCGGATCACTTCGGCAACGCGGGGGCGGACGACCCCTTCGCCGGCTTCATCAATCCGGTGGAGAAGTTCGTCGCCTCACGCACGCTCACCGGAGATCTCGCGTGGCAGAACTCGACGCTCATCGACGGCGATCCGGTGGAGTTCGTGCGTCGACTCAAGCAGACCGACGGTGGCGACATCGCGCTGGTGGGCGGCGTCTCTCTGGTCCGCCAGCTCTTCCTGGCCGGTGTGCTCGACACCCTGACCCTGATGACGCACCCCGTCGTCGTGGGCAAGGGCCAGCACCTGTTCGAGCCGGGGGATCCGCTCACTCGTCTCGTCCTGACGAACTCCCTCGTCACGAGCAAGGGCAACGTGGTCGTCGACTACGCCGTCAAGGGGGACTAGCGGCAGGCCGGAGGCCGGTCGGACGGTGTCGTGTCCTGCACATAGAATGACCTCGACATTCTGCCGAGGGAAGGACCCCATCCACCGTGTCTGTCGAGTCCACTCCTCAGGTCGACGCGCTCCCCACCCCTCCGGTCGACACCGTCTCCGCTGCGGCCGGGTCGCCCGACGTCGCTCAGCCGTGGGCGGAGTTGGGTCTGAAGGAGGACGAGTACGCCCGCATCCGGGAGATCCTCGGCCGCCGTCCGACGGACGCCGAGTTGGCGATGTACTCGGTGATGTGGAGCGAGCACTGCTCGTACAAGTCGTCGAAGGTGCACCTCAAGTACTTCGGCGAGACGACGACGGACGAGATGCGGTCGGGAATGCTCGCCGGAATCGGTGAGAACGCGGGCGTGGTCGACGTCGGCGACGGGTGGGCTGTCACCTTCAAGGTGGAGAGCCACAATCATCCGTCGTACATCGAGCCGTACCAGGGTGCGGCCACCGGCGTCGGCGGCATCGTGCGCGACATCATGGCCATGGGTGCTCGTCCGATCGCGGTGATGGATCAGTTGCGTTTCGGTGCGGCTGATGCTCCGGACACGCGCCGGGTGCTCGAGGGCATCGTGCGGGGCGTCGGCGGTTACGGAAACTCACTCGGCCTCCCGAACGTGGGCGGCGAGACGGTGTTCGACGCGTCCTACGCCGGCAACCCGTTGCTCAACGCGCTGTGCGCCGGAGTGATGCGTACCGAGGATCTGCACCTGGCGTTCGCGTCGGGCTCGGGCAACAAGATCATCCTGTTCGGTGCCCGTACGGGCCTCGACGGGATCGGCGGCGTGTCGGTGCTGGCGTCCGAGACGTTCGACGAGAAGCAGGGCCGACGCAAGCTACCCGCGGTGCAGGTGGGCGACCCGTTCACCGAGAAGGTGCTCATCGAGTGCTGCCTCGAGCTCTACCAGCAGAAGCTCGTGGTCGGTATCCAGGACCTCGGCGGTGCCGGATTGTCCTGTGCCACCTCCGAGCTCGCTTCGGCGGGTGACGGCGGTATGCACATCGCCCTGGATCGGGTTCCGCTGCGTGCGACCGGGATGACGCCGGCGGAGGTGCTGTCCAGCGAGTCGCAGGAACGCATGTGCGCCGTGGTGGCACCGGAGAACGTCGACGCTTTCATGGCGGTGTGCGCCAAGTGGGACGTGCTGGCGACCGACATCGGCGAGGTCACGGACGGTGAGCATCTCGAGATCACCTGGCACGGCGACGTCGTCGTCGACGTGCCGCCCAAGACGGTGGCCCACGACGGTCCCGTCTACGAGCGTCCCGTGCAGCGGCCCGCGAGCCAGGATGCCCTGGTGGCGAACACCACCGAGGGTCTGCCCCGTCCGGCCACAGGTGTGGAACTGCGCGAGACCCTGCTGCAGATGATCTCCTCCCCCCAGCTCTGCAGTCGGCGGCTCATCACCGAGCAGTACGACCGGTACGTCCGCGGCAACACCGTGCTCGCCGAGCACGCCGATGCCGGTGTGGTGCGCATCGACGAGAAGACCGGCCGCGGAATCGCTCTCGCGACCGATGCGTCCGGCCGGTACACCGCGCTGGATCCGTACCGCGGTGCGCAGCTGGCGCTGGCCGAGGCGTTCCGCAACGTCGCGACGACGGGCGCCACGCCGAAGGCCGTCACCAACTGCCTGAACTTCGGGTCGCCCGAGGATCCGGGTGTCATGTGGCAGTTCCAGCAGGCGGTACGCGGCCTGGCGGACGGCTGTGTGCAACTGGGCATTCCGGTCACCGGCGGTAACGTCAGTTTCTACAACCAGACCGGGTCGACGCCGATCCTGCCGACCCCGGTGGTGGGTGTGCTGGGCGTCCTCGACGACGTCCACCGCCGCATCCCCACGGGCATCGGCCTGGAGCCGGGCGAGACCCTGATCCTGTTGGGTGACACGCACGACGAACTGGACGGCTCGATCTGGGCCCAGGTCGTCCACGACCATCTCGGTGGTGTTCCGCCGCAGGTGGATCTGGCTCGCGAGCAGTTGCTGGCCGACATCCTCACGGCGTCGAGCCGCGACGGTCTGGTCACCGCGGCGCACGACCTCTCCGAGGGCGGGCTCGCGCAGACCGTCGTCGAGGTCGCGCTCGCCGGCGAGACCGGGTGCCGCATTCTGCCGCCCGAAGGAACAGATCCTTTCGTCACCTTGTTCTCGGAATCGTCCGGGCGGGTACTCGTTGCTGTCCCTCGGACCGAGGAGACCAGGTTCACGGGGATGTGCAGCGCGAGGGGGATGCCATGGACGCGTATCGGGGTGGCCGACGAAGGGTCGGACGAGGTGGAGTTCCAGGGACTGTTCAGTGTCCCGTTGACCGAACTCCGCGAGGCGTACGAGGGGACGCTCCCGGCGCTCTTCGGCTGACCGACCTTCCCGGCACCGGCACCGTCCGATGACCGACACCGATACTCGGTCGTCGGACGAACTGCAGCGCCCCCACAGTTTCGAGGAACTGCCGGCGTACGTCCTGAGCTCGGCGACCCGCACGGTGCGCAAGCACCCCGCGTGGATCTGGGCGTGGGGTCTGCTGCGGCTCGACGTCACCGGCATCGCGTTCGGCGCCCTGTTCTTCTGCTGGTCGCTGACGCCGTCACTGCTGCCACGCGGCTGGCTGTTCCAGGGCATCGTCAGCGGCATCACCGCGGCCATCGGGTACGGGGTGGGCGTCGCTGTCGGCTGGATTCTCCTGCGCACGGTGCTTCGTCAGCAGCCGTGGTGGCCGCTGCCGATCCGCGTGGAGCGCGCACTCCTGGTCGCTGTCCCGGTGATCGCGACCGTCGCCGGAGCGGTCATGCTCTACGCCTCTGCGGACTGGCAGCGTCAGCTCGCCGCGCTCATGGGCGCCGAGGGGCTCACGTCCACGGGGTTCATCCGCACCGGCATCATCAGTTTCGCGGTGTGCGCCGCGCTCATCGGCCTGTGGCGGGTCATCCGGGACATCCGCCGCTTCGTCGTGCGCTCGATCCTGCGTCTGATCCGACTCCCGCAGTGGGTTGCCAACCTCGTGGGGTTCCTCCTCGTCGTGACGGTGCTCGTCACACTGGTGCAGGGTGTGCTGTTGCGCGGCACCATGACCGTCGCCAACTCGGTCTTCAGCACTCAGAACAGCAACACGCGTGAGGGTGCCGAACAGCCGACGGTGCCCGAGCGTTCCGGTGGTACCGGTTCGCTCGTCGACTGGGACACACTGGGATTCGAGGGCCGAAACTTCGTCTCGGGTGGGTTGTCGGCCGACGAAATGACCCGAGCGACCGGCCGCACGGGCATGGAGGCGATCCGCGCGTACGTGGGACTCGAGAGCGCGGAGACGGACGAGGAGCGCATGGATCTCCTGGTACGCGAACTCGATCGAACCGATGCGTTCTCCCGCAAGGCCATCGTCGTCATCCCGACCACGGGAACCGGGTGGGTCAATCCCACCGCAGCTCGGGCCGTGGAACTGATGTACGACGGGGACGTCGCGCTCGTGGCGTCCCAGTACTCGTACCTTCCGAGTTGGATCTCCTTCCTCGCCGATCGCGAGAAGGCGGCGGCCGCGGGGAAGTTGCTCATCGACACCGTGCACCAGCGATGGGAGCAGGAGCCCGAGGCGACCAGGCCCAAGTTCTACGTCTACGGAGAGAGTCTCGGAACCCAGGCCGGCGAAGGCGCGTTCGCGGACATCGCCGACATCCGGGACACCGTCGACGGAGTGCTGTGGGTGGGCCCGCCGAACTCCAATCGCATCTGGGACACCTACGTCAGCCGACGCGATCCGGGAACCACCGAGGTGGAACCCGTCTACGCCGGCGGACTGCTGATGCGGTTCGCCGACAGCACCCGTGACGTCGAGGCACTGAGCGGGGACTGGCCCTACCCGCGCGTGCTGTACATCCAGCACCCGTCCGACCCCATCGTGTGGTGGACGCCGGATCTGATCTTCCAGCGTCCGGATTGGCTCGCCGAGCCGCCCGGGTACGACCGACTGCCCAGCATGCGGTGGTTCCCGTTCGTCACCTTCTGGCAGGTGAGTGCCGACCTCACGAACGCGGCCGGCGTGCCCGACGGACACGGCCACAACTACGGCACCACGGTGCTCGACGGCTTCGCAGCGGTGGCGGCACCCGAGGGCTGGACTCAGGCGGACACCGAGCGCATCCGCGTCGTCATGAACGAGTATGCCGACGCCGACGGTCCCGAGAAGTGACCGGACTGGCCCGATGGGTGCTGTTCGACATCCCCATCGGGACAGTCCTACCCGAGGAGTTCCTGTTCCGCGGCGTCGTCGACACCGTGGCCACCGCCGTGGTGGGTCCGCGCGCCGCACTCGTGGTCGGCTCCACGGCATTCGGGGTCTGGCACTGGTACGACTCGGGCAGGTCGGCGCCCGTCGTCCTGTTCACCGGGGCGGCCGGTGCGCTGTTCGTCGAGTCGAAGCGGCGAACCGGCACCATTCTCACGCCCATGGCACTGCACTGGGCCGCCAACTCGGTCGGTGCGATCGCATCGACGTGGTGGCGCTCTACTCGAGGTGACAGACCGCCTCGAGGTTGAGGCCGTCGGGGTCGTACACGAAGCCGCCGAAGTAGTTCTCGTGGTACTCGGGGCAGACGCGCGGAGACAGCTTGTCCCGTGCGCCCGCCGCGAGGGCCGCGGCGTGGAACTCCCGGACGACGTCACGGGTGGGTGCCGAGAACGCCACGTGCAGTGCGGGATCGACGGTGCTTCCCTGGACCAGCCAGAGGAACGGCTTGCGGCCACTGCCGAATCCGACCATGCGGACGTAGTCGTCGTCCGGCCCGCCGGTGAAGTCGAGCAGCTTCTCGATCCCGAGCACGCCGAGAGCCGGCACGTAGATCGCGAGTGAGCGGTCGACATCCGTGACCGTCACGTTGAGGTGGTCGATGGTCGATCCTTGATAGGGGTTCGGTGTCATGGAGACAGTGAAGCGCCCATCGCGGACAGTGGCGGTCCTCGTTGATCAGACCGTGCCTCAGCATCCGCAACTCTCACGAATCGACGGGATCCCGTCGATCCGGGCGACTTCTGGACCGTGAGGCACGGCTCGGGGCCCGCCGCGCTCGGTGGGACACTGAACGGCGTGGCACCCTCGAAACCCGTCGACCCGGCCGAGCTCCGGAGCGCACTGCAGACCGTGTCTCCGTGGCTCGACGACCCCGACCTCCCGAAGCCGCCGCGCGCCGATCTCGCCGCCGCGGTGCGGCTCAGTGCGCGCACCATCGAGCAGACGGCGCCGGGCTCGAGTGTCGAGGTGCGCGTGCCGCCGTTCGTCGCGGTGCAGTGCATCGTCGGGCCGCGTCACACCCGAGGGACGCCGCCGAACGTCGTCGAATGTGACCCGCGGACATGGCTGTTGTTGGTGACGGGGCGCGTGGCGTTCGACGACGCCGTGCGCGGAGCGGGCGTCACGGCATCGGGTGGCCGCGCCGGCGAGGTGGCGCACTGGCTTCCGCTCGTGCGTATCTGACTGTCACCGCCAGGGCTGCACCGGCGGCTTCACCCACAGAATCTTCTCGTCGGAATGCGCCCGGCGGGCCGCGTCGTGATCGGGGTGATCGCGCGCCCACTCGGCCTTCTCGCGCAACAGCGTCGAGACCACCGTCCACGTCTCGTCGGAGCTGGGCGGGTTGATGTCCGCGGCCCGGGCCACCTTGCGTCGGACGTCCGCGGCCATCGCCGCGAGATCGTCCGCGGAGATGTCGCGGTCCCACAGATACCGAGCGAGAGCGACGGCCTTGTCGCGTCGGGACTTCTCGGCCGCGTCGGAGTGGCTGTAGTTCTTCTCGGCCACTACCAGCCCCAACTCCCGGCGATGCCCTTGAACGGTCCGACGACGTCCCGGGTGATCCACCCCGCGTAGAAGCCGCCCTCCTGCGGGCGTGCCACCTCGCCGTCGAGCTCGCACGTCAGGGACACGGGAGAGAAGGAGAGCGCGCCGGCGATCGGTGCGAAGGACGGGGTGGGGTTCTCGTAGCTCCAGCCGCCGGCCTCGAGCACGGCGCCGTCGTCGCCCACGATGTCCCAGTAGGTGGCGGATCCCTTCCATTCGCACATCGTCGATCGCGCACTCGAGCGCCGCAGTCGGCTCTCGTCGACGTCGGCCCGCGGGATGTACCAGGTGGGCGGATGGCTGGTCTCCAGGACGCGGTGGGCCGCGTGACTGTCGGCGACGATCACGTCGCCGAAGCGCACCACGAGATGCTTCGTGGACGCCTCGAGGGCCGGCGGACGCGGGTAGTCCCACACCGATTCCTGCCCCTCGCCGGGCTGTTCGGGGGTGACGCCGTACGGAAGTCTGCTGACCATGTCTCCATCATGGCACCGCGCCGCGAGTCGTGGATCACAGCTCACCGCGGTATCGGTGCCTGCCGACGGCTTGTTGATCGCGGGGTTGCCCGTAGACTCCCCGAGTGTGCGTGCAGCGTGGCCTGCACCCCACCCCTCCCGGCTTCTAGGAGAGCGCGTCGTGACTCGTGACCCCTCGGTCCACAGCCCGAATCTGCTCGATGACACATCCGGTCCGGAACTGGACATCAACGAGAACGAGCCGCGGGAGGAATGCGGCGTCTTCGGTGTGTGGGCCCCCGGCGAGGACGTCGCGAAGATGACGTACTACGGCCTCTACGCGCTGCAGCACCGCGGTCAGGAGGCCGCCGGCATCGCCGTGGCCGACGGGTCCCAGGTGCTGGTGTTCAAGGATCTCGGCCTGGTCAGCCAGGTGTTCGACGAGCAGACGTTGGGCGCGATGAGCGGCCACATCGCCATCGGGCACTGCCGGTACTCCACCACCGGATCGACGACGTGGGAGAACGCGCAGCCCATCTTCCGCACCACCGCGGCCGGCAGCGGCATCGCTCTGGGCCACAACGGCAACCTCGTGAACACCGCCGAGTTGTCGGAGCGCGCCCGCGATGCGGGAATCATGGGCCGTCCCCGTGGGACCGGTGCCACGTCGGACTCCGACATCGTCGGCGCCCTTCTCGCGCACGGCGCAGCGGACAGCACCATCGAGCAGGCCGCGATGGAACTGCTGCCGACGCTGAAGGGCGCGTTCTGCCTGACCTTCATGGACGAGCACACCCTCTACGCGGCACGTGATCCTCACGGCGTGCGCCCGTTGTCGCTCGGTCGCCTCGACCGAGGCTGGGTCGTCGCCTCCGAGACCGCCGCCCTGGACATCGTCGGCGCCTCGTTCGTCCGCGACATCGAGCCCGGTGAACTGCTCGCCATCGACGCGGACGGCGTGCGGTCGTCGCGGTTCGCGGCTCCCGAGCCCAAGGGCTGCATCTTCGAGTACGTCTACCTCGCTCGTCCCGACAGTGTCATCGGTGGCCGCTCGGTCCACTCGACACGCGTCGAGATCGGCCGTCGCCTCGCGGAGGAACACCCCGCGGTGGGCGACTTGGTCATCCCCGTTCCGGAATCCGGTACCCCCGCCGCCGTGGGGTACGCGCAGGGTTCGGGCATCCCGTACGGCCAGGGCCTGATGAAGAACGCGTACGTCGGACGCACGTTCATCCAGCCGTCGCAGACCATCCGTCAGCTCGGTATCCGGCTGAAGCTCAACCCTCTCCGCGAGGTCATCCGGGGCAAGCGCCTCATCGTGGTGGACGACTCGATCGTCCGCGGCAACACCCAGCGGGCCCTGGTACGCATGCTGCGCGAGGCGGGCGCGCTCGAGATCCACGTGCGCATCGCGTCGCCGCCGGTCCGCTGGCCCTGCTTCTACGGCATCGACTTCGCCTCGCCCGCGGAACTGATCGCCAACGGCATGGACTCCGAGGACGGCATGCTCGAGGGTGTGCGGCAGGCCATCGGCGCCGATTCGCTGGGCTACATCTCGATCGAGGGCATGATCGCCGCCTCCGAGCAGCCCGCGACGCGGCTGTGCTCCGCGTGCTTCGACGGCAAGTACCCCATCGAGCTCCCCAAGGAGACCGCCATGGGCAAGAACGTCCTCGAGGGCATGTTGGCGACCGCAGCGGGCATCGCGATGCCCGCTGCCGTCGACAACGTGAGCGCTCTCTCGCGCCCCTGACACCCAGATGCTGATCCGGCTCGCGATCGCCGAGGCGATCGCGACGGGAACGATCCGGGTGCAGTACCGGCGCTGGGCGAAGCGGCGCGTCAAGGCGGGTACGTGGATCCACACGCCGGCCGGTGTCGTCGTCGTGGACTCGATCACCGAGTGCGACCCCGAGTCGCTCACGGACGACGATGCCCGCGCGGCGGGGGAGCCCTCGATCTCGGCCATGCGCAAGGGGTTTCGGGGCGCCGACGGTGATCCCGTCTGGCGGGTCGAGGTGTCGTTCGGTGGCGGGGAGGCCGGAGGCCGGCCGGATCGGGGCGAGGACCCGCGAGTGGGGCTGCGTGCGGACGACGATCTGTCCGACGACGACGTCGCCATGGTGACCACGAAGCTCGATCGCATGGACGAGCGTGCCGACGCGCCGTGGGCCTGGCGCACCCTCGAGCTGATCCGGGAGCGCCCGGCGGTGCTGGCGGCGGACCTCGGCGCCGTGCTGGGACTCGAACGCGACGTGTTCAAGCCGAGGGTGCGCCGGCTGAAGGCGCTGGGTCTGACCGAGAGTCTGAAGGTGGGATATCGGCTGTCTCCGCGAGGCGAAAAGCTGTTGGACATCAGGCGGTCGGACAGGTAAGTACCGGTCATGTTAAAAATTTCGTGTGGTTCGACACATGAACGACATGCGCACTCGGTAACGTGCCGTTCACCGAACCACCGGAACGACCCGGCCGGACGGGACGCGACGCGCGCTTCCGACACCGCGGGCCCAGACTCACGAAGGACATCCACACCATGAGCGTGCCCTCCCGAGGACGCACGGCGCGGCGCACCGCAGCCGTGTCCATCCTGTCCGTCGCGGCTCTCACCGCGGCAGCGTGCGGCTCCGGCCGCACCGACGACGGCGGCGGCGCAGGCGGTGAGGGCGGCGGCGTGGCGCTCGTCGTCGGCACCACCGACCAGGTCTACTCGCTCGATCCTGCCGCCTCGTACGACAACGGCTCGTTCACGATCATGAACCAGGTCTATCCGTTCCTGATGAACTACGCCCCCGGCAGCGACGAACTGCAGCCCGACGCCGCCGAGAGCTGCGAGTTCAGTCAGCCGACGGTCTACACCTGCACGCTGAAGGACGACCTGACCTTCGCCAACGGCCACGCGCTGACCAGCGAGGACGTCAAGTTCTCGTTCGATCGCATCGTGTCCATCAACGATCCCAACGGCCCGTCCTCGCTGCTGGCCAACCTGGACTCGGTGGCCGCGCCGGACGACAAGACCGTCGAGTTCACGCTGAAGGCCGCGAACGACCAGACCTTCCCCCAGGTTCTCGCCACCAACACCGGGCCCATCATCGACTCCGAGGTCTTCCCGGCCGACTCGATCATGGACGACAACGCGGTCGTGGCGGCCAAGCCCTTCGCCGGCCCCTACTCGATCGACAGCTACGAGAAGAACTCCCTCGTCAGCTTCTCCGCCGCGGCGGACTACAAGGGCGTGCTGGGCGAGCCCAAGACCGGATCGGTCACCCTGCGCACCTACACCAGCGCGGACAACCTCAAGCTCGACATGCAGAACAAGTCCATCGATGTCGCGTGGCGTTCGCTGACCCCGACCGACATCGAGTCGCTCGACCAGGTGGACGGCCTCACCGTCCACGAGGGCCCCGGCGGCGAGCTCCGCTACATCGTCTTCAACCAGAACACGATGCCCGGCGGCACACCCGAGCAGAAGCTCGCGATCCGCAAGGCCATGGCCGCCTCGGTGGACCGTGACGCACTGTCGGAGAACGTCTACAAGGGCACGTTCACGCCGGCGTGGTCCGTGGTGCCCAGTGGCCTCGAGGGCGCGAACACCGCGTTCAAGGACGTCTACGGCGAGGCCCCGAACAAGGACGAGGCAGCGAAGTTCCTGTCCGACGCCGGTGTGCAGACCCCGGTCGCGGTCAATCTGCAGTACAACCCCGATCACTACGGTTCCTCGTCGTCGGAGGAGTACGCGGCGGTCAAGGCGCAGCTCGAGAGCTCGGGCCTGTTCACGGTGAACCTGCAGTCCACCGAGTGGAACACCTACAACAAGGAACGCGTCGCGGACACGTACCCCGTCTACCAGCTCGGCTGGTTCCCGGACTTCCCGGATGCGGACAACTACCTGACGCCGTTCTTCGCACCGGACAACTTCCTGCAGAACCACTTCGAGAACCCCGAGATCACGGCGCTGATCGACTCCGAGCGGACCGAGACCGACCCGGCTCGCCGCTCCGAGATCATCGGTGAGATCCAGACGCGGATGGCGCAGGACTTCGTGTCCACGCTGCCGCTCCTCGAGGGCAAGCAGATCGCGATCTCGACGGACGAGGTCCAGGGTGTCGACGAGACTCTCGACGCCTCGTTCAAGTTCCGCTTCACCCCGCTCACGAAGGGCTGATCCATGGTCACCACCACGCCCGACGAGGCGTCGGTGGGGAAGCAGTCACGGGCGAGCGCGTCGTCACGCTACGGCGCGCTCGCCCGTTATCTCGTGATCCGGTTCCTGCTGATCATTCCCACGGCATGGATCCTGGTCACGGTCGTCTTCTTCCTCATGCGCGTTCTCGGCGATCCCATCAGTGCTGCCCTCGGTGGACGACTGCCCGCCGACCAGATCGCCGAACGACGCGCCGCAGCCGGCTACGACCGGCCGATCCTGGTGCAGTACTGGGAGTACCTGTCCGGTCTGCTGCGGGGAGACTTCGGTCGCTCCGCGACCAGCAACCAGGAGATCAGCGATGTGCTGATCACCAACGGCGCGGCGACGCTGGAACTCGCGTTCTGGGCGTTGCTCGTCGCGTTCGCCGTCGGCATCCCCCTCGGCTTCTACGCCGCGACCCGCCGCGACTCGATCTCCGACGGCACCCTGCGCATCCTGGCGATCCTGTTCTACGCGGCGCCGGTGTTCTTCGTCGGCATGCTGCTCAAGCTGGTCTTCGCCGTGAAGCTCGGGTGGCTGCCGGTGGCGGGCCGGGCGAGCACCAACGTCGAACTGGCACTGCAGAACGTGTCACCGAAGACCAACATCCTGCTGATCGACTCGATTCTCTACGGGGAGCCGAGCTACACCGTCGACGTGCTGAAGCACGCCGTGCTCCCCGCGGTCGCGCTCGGACTTCTCACCGCCGGCGTGTTCCTGCGCCTGGTGCGGGTGAACCTTCTGCAGACCCTGCAGTCCGGCTACGTGGAAGCTGCGCGCGCACGGGGACTCTCGGCGCGCGTCGTCGCCCGGCGGCACGCCTTCCGCAACGCGCTCATCCCGGTCGTCACCGTGATGGGGCTGCAGATCGCCATGCTGCTGGGCGGCGCGGTGCTCACCGAGACGACGTTCGAGTGGCAAGGACTGGGCTATCAGCTCGCTCGCTACCTGCAGGCGCGCGACTTCATCGCCGTCCAGGGCATCGTCACGTTCCTGGCCATCGTCGTCGCGGTCGTCAGCTTCCTCACCGACGCCATCGTGGCGATCGTCGATCCACGAGTGAGGTTCTGATGAGTATCGAGGTGAGCGTCGGCTCGATCGAGGCGCCGAAGCGACGTCGGGGTGTACCCGGCCTGTCGATCATCCGCTCGAGTGCCGGACTGCAGAAGGCCACCATCGTCATCGGGCTCGTGCTGGTGGTGCTGTTCGTGATCATGGCGGTCTTCGCTCCGCTCATCGCGCCGTACACCTTCTCCCAGACGTCCGCCGACGGCGTGGAGTTCGCGCGCCAGGCGGCGCCGAGTGCGGACCACATCTTCGGGACGTCGGTGCGCGGAGAGGACGTGTTCTCCCGCGTCGTCTACGGCGCACGGACCGCCCTGCTCGTCATCGTCACGTCGCTGGTGCTGTCGATCGTGGTGGGCGTTCCCCTCGGACTGCTCTCCGGCTACGTCGGCCGGTGGGTGGACCGGGTGTTGGTCCTCTTCATGGACGCGATGTACGCGTTCCCGAGTCTGCTTCTCGCCGTGGTGGTCTCGATCGTCGTGGCCGGAGGCCAGTCCAGCAGTTTCGGTGGTGTCCTCTCGGCCGCGATCGCCATCACCGCCGTCTTCGTGCCGCAGTACTTCCGCGTGGTGCGCAACGCGACGGTCTCGGTGAAGACCGAGCCCTACGTGGACGCGGCGCGGGTCACCGGCGCCGGCCCGGTGCGGATCATGTTCCGCCACATCCTCGCCAACGTCACGCAGACACTGCCGGTGATCCTCACGCTCAACGGCGCCGAGGCCATCCTGACTCTGGCGGGTCTCGGCTTCCTCGGGTTCGGCATCGAGCCGACGTCCGCGTCCGAGTGGGGATACGACCTCAACAAGGCGCTGCCGGACATCTCCAACGGCATCTGGTGGACGTCGATCTTCCCCGGCACGGCCATCGTCCTGGTCGTGCTCGGTATGACCATGGTGGGCGAATCCGTCAGCGAGACACTCAATCCCGTTCTGAGAACCAGACGCAAGCAGAAAGATCCCTCATGACGGCCTCAGCGTCCACCCCGCAGGCGGCTCTGACCCTCGAGGCACTGTCGGTCAGCTTCGCCACCGACGCGGGGCCCGTCGACGCCGTCAAGGGAGTGAGTTTCGAGGTCTTCCCGGGCGAGGTCCTGGCCGTCGTCGGCGAATCGGGCTCCGGGAAGTCGGTCAGCGTCCGCTCCGCCATCGGGCTGCTCCCGGACACCGCCCGCGTACGCGGAACCGTCACCGTGGGGTCCCGCGAGGTGACGTCGCTGTCGGACAAGCAGTGGGCCGATCTCCGCGGCAACGCCGTGGCGATGGTGTTCCAAGAACCCGGCAGCGCCCTCGACCCGCTGTTCACCGTCGGCTTCCAGATCGTCGAGGCCCTGCGAGCTCACGCCGGACCGGACGGGAAGGTGCTGGACAAGAAGGCCGCCCGCGTCCGGGCGATCGAGTTGCTCACCATGGTGGGTCTGCCCGACCCGGAGCGGCGATTCGGCTACTTCCCGCACGAGTTGTCCGGTGGCCAGAAGCAGCGTGTGATGATCGCGATCGCCATCTCCTGCGAGGCGAAGGTGATCATCGCGGACGAGCCGACGACGGCACTCGACGTGACCGTGCAGGCCGAGATCCTCGACCTGCTGCGCGACCTCAAGGACCGTCTGGGCTGCGCGATCGTGCTGATCACGCACAGCATGGGCGTGGTGGCGGACATCGCCGACCGGGTCGTCGTCATGAAGGACGGCGAGGTGGTCGAGGAGGCACTCGTGCACGATCTCTTCGCTGCGCCGAAGGCCGACTACACGAAGACGTTGCTGGCGGCGGTCCCGACGCTCGATCCCGTGGTCACCGATCGCACCGTCTCGGACGAGGTGGTGCTGTCGGTGCGCGATCTCGTCGTGCAGTTCCCCGGCGGCATCGGTCAGCCCGTCTTCCGGGCCGTCGACTCGGTGACCTTCGATCTGCACCGCGGCGAGACCCTCGGTCTGGTGGGGGAGTCCGGTTCGGGCAAGTCCACCATCGGCCGTTGCGTGGCCGCACTGCAGAAGCCGACGTCCGGCTCGGTGGACGTCCTCGGTCAGGACGTGGGCAGGCTGCGGGGGTCCGCGCTGAAGAGTCTGCGCAAGCGTTTCGGATTCGTGTTCCAGGATCCGTCCACGTCGCTCAACCCCCGACTGACCGTCGGCCAGTGCATCGCCGAGCCGATGATCGTGCACAAGGCCGGGTCGAAGGCGGACATCGCACGCACGGTCGTCGAGTGGCTCGATGCGGTCCAGCTCCCGAAGGGCACGGAGAAGCGGTACCCGCACGAGCTGTCGGGTGGTCAGCGTCAGCGGGCATCGCTGGCGCGGGCGCTCGTCCTGAAGCCGGATCTGCTGGTCGCCGACGAACCGACCAGCGCGCTGGACGTCTCGGTGCAGGCCGCGGTTCTCGACCTCTTCGAGGAACTGCAGACCGAACTGCACTTCGCGTGCCTGTTCATCAGTCACGACCTCGCCGTGGTCGACCGCCTCGCGCATCGGGTGGCGGTGCTGCGGGGCGGCGCCGTCGTCGAGCTCGGGACGCCCGGACGGATCCTCCGGGATCCGGCGGAGGAGTACACCAAGCGCCTGATCGCGGCCATTCCCAGGCCCGAGGTGACACGAGACCGGAAGGACCGATAGGCCTCCGGTACCGTTAGGGCCGCATCCGACCCTCCCGGGTACTCACACACAGATCAGGCTGGAGCAGTACACCCATGACCGATGACACCCACCAGCCCGGCGCAGGAGCCTCGTACGCAGCGGCAGGAGTGGACATCGAAGCCGGTGATCGTGCCGTCGAGCTGTTCGCGCCCCTCGCCAAGCGGGCGTCGCGACCGGAGGTCATGGGCGGTCTCGGTGGGTTCGCCGGCCTGTTCGCGCTGAAGGGCGGATACCGCGAGCCGCTGCTCGCCGCGTCCACCGACGGTGTGGGCACCAAGATCGCGGTCGCGCAGGCTCTGGACAAGCACGACACGGTGGGACTCGACCTGGTCGCGATGGTCGTGGACGACCTCGTCGTCTGCGGCGCCGAGCCGTTGTTCCTGCAGGACTACATCGCGGTGGGGCGCGTGGTGCCCGAGCACGTCGCGCAGTTGGTCAAGGGCATCGCCGACGGTTGCATCCTGGCCGGATGCGCACTGCTGGGCGGCGAGACCGCCGAGCACCCCGGCATGATGGCGGACGGCGAGTACGACCTGTCCGCGACGGGTGTCGGCGTCGTCGAGGCCGACCAGGTGCTGGGTCCGGACCGGGTGCGTCCCGGCGACGTGGTCCTCGCGATGGGGTCCTCGGGACTGCACTCCAACGGCTACTCCCTCGCTCGCAAGGTTCTGCTCGACATCAGCCGCATGTCGCTCACCGGTCATGTCGAGGAATTCGGCCGCACGCTCGGCGAGGAGATGCTCGAACCCACCCGCATCTACGCCAAGGACTGCCTCGCCCTCGCGGCGGAGACGGACGTGCGGACGTTCTGCCACGTCACCGGTGGTGGCCTGGCTGCCAACCTCGCTCGCGTCATGCCGAAGGGCCTCGTCGCCGAGCTCGATCGCGGAACGTGGAGCCCGGCTCCGATCTTCGCGATGATCGCGCAGCGCGGACGCGTGGAGCGCGAGGAGATGGACCGCACGTTCAACATGGGCGTCGGCATGGTCGCGATCGTGGCACCCGAGGACGTCGACCGCGCCCTCGCCGTGCTCACTGCTCGCCACATCGACTGCTGGACGCTGGGGACGGTCAAGAAGTCCGCCGACAGCGGAACCGACGAGCGCGCCGTGCTGACGGGTAATCACCCGCGTTTCTAGGTTCTCGTTTGTCGCAGGACTGGTCGGGCACCCGACCGGCATGACGACGTACGACGGATTCGACACCCTCCCGATCGCCGGTCAGTGGCGAGTGGGCCGAGACGGCAACACCGCCGACGACGTGAACCCGTACTCGGGCGACGTCCTGACCACCCTCCCGCTGGCCGATGCGGCCGACGTCGACGCAGCGTTCACGGCGGCGAGCATCGCGCAGCGGGACTGGGAGTCCACGCTCCCGACCGAGCGTGCGGACGTGTTCCACCGCGCAGCGCGCATCATGGAGGAGCGCAAGGACGAGATCGTGGACTGGCTCGTCGCGGAGGTCGGCGCCATCCGCCCCCGCGCCGAGTGGGAATGGCTGGCCGTCCGCGCGGTGATGCTCGAATCGGCGAGCTACCCCACTCGATCGGCCGGGCGCATCCTCCCTGCCGCCCTGATCGACGGCAAGGAGAACCGCGTGTACCGGCGGCCCCTCGGCGTGGTCACGGTGATCAGTCCGTGGAACTTCCCGATGCAACTGTCCGCCCGCTCGGTGGCGCCCGCGCTGGCGCTCGGCAACGCAGTGGTGCTGAAGCCCGCGAGCGACACCCCCGTCACCGGCGGACTCCTGCTGACCAGAATCCTCGAGGATGCCGGGTTGCCCGCCGGCCTGCTGTCCGTCGTCGTCGGCAAGAGCAGCGAGATCGGTGACGCCGTGACCTCGCATCCCCTCACACGGCTCGTGTCGTTCACGGGTTCGACGCCCGTGGGGTCGGGCATCGCGGCGTCGGCGCCGCTCACCAGGATGTCCCTCGAACTCGGGGGCAACGGGCCTCTGGTCGTGCTGGAGGACGCGGACGTCGAGGCAGCCGTGAACGCGGCGGTCTTCGGGTCGTTCTTCCACCAGGGTCAGGTGTGTATGGCGACCAACCGGGTGATCGCGGCCGATGCGGTGCACGACGAGGTGGTGGACCGGCTCACCGAGCGGGTCCGGTCACTGCGCACCGGCGACCCCGCCGATCCCGACACACAGATCGGCCCGATCATCAACGACGCACAGGTGGAGTCGATTCTCGACCGGATCTCTCGCGCGGAGTCGGACGGCGCGGAGATCCGCGTGCGTGGAGAGCGTTCGGGACCGGCCGGGCGGGTGCTGGGCCCACATCTCGTGCTGGGAACGAACGGCGTCGCGACCGCCGCCGAGGAGGTGTTCGGACCCGTCGCCACGGTGATCCGGGCAGACAAGGAGGACGACGCCGTCCGGATCGCGAACGACACCGAGTACGGGCTCTCCAGCGCGGTGTTCTCGCGAGACGTCGAGCGTGCGGTCCGGGTGGCGACGAGACTCGACGCCGGAATGACACACGTGAACGACACCACGATCAACGACGAGCCCAACACCGCGTTCGGCGGCGAGAAGAACTCGGGCATCGGTCGTTTCGGCGGCGAGTGGGCCATCGACGAGTTCACCACCGACCACTGGATCAGCGTCCAGCACACGCCGCGACAGTATGCGATCTGACCTGCGCGTGAAGAACCTCGCACACACGACCGTGCGGGGCGTCCCTGAGTCGGAACGCCCCGCACGGTCGTGTGTGCGATGTGAGGATTCCCCCCGTGTCAGGGGATGCGGTCAGCGCCGCCAGTCGTCGTAGTCGTCATCGTCGTGTCGGGACGGCTCCCGATCGGCGATGCCGTTGCGGTGCGAGTCGGGGGAACCTGTGAGCTCTCGTTGGAGACTCTCGAAGTCCGTGGACGGTGAGCTGTACTTGAGCTCACGTGCAACTTTGGTCTGCTTTGCCTTAGCCCGGCCGCGGCCCATGGCTAACCCCCTCGCGAGTAGCGGGGCGGCCTGGGATTTTTTGGCGGCCCCGTCTGATTGTGTGTTCTTCCTGCCCACACTCTAGCGTGCGAATCGGGTCTGCGCTTCCACCGGCGCCGGTGTCACACCGACGGTGCGCGCCGCGCCGCCCGGGCCGCCATGTCGCGGGCCTCGCGGTAGACCTTGGGCGCCAGATCGGGGGTGTTCAGAAGGATCTGCATCGCCTCCGCCGACACCCCGGTGAAGAGGTCCCGCACGGTGACTCCGTGGTCGGGAACGGACACGATCTCGATGTCGTCGCCCGCCGAGAGCGCGCCGACTCGCACGACGCGCAGGTATGCCCCGACATCGCCCCGCGCGGTGAAACGCTTGACCCAGGTCTTCTCGCCCGTCCACCGCGCGAAGGCGGCACACGGGCGCCGCGGAATGGTCACCTCGAGCTCGGCGGTGCCCACCGACCAGCGCGTTCCGACGACCGCATCGGTGACGGGCAGTCCGCTCACGCGCAGGTTCTCACCGAACCACCCCGCGGGAACCTCCCGGCCGAGTTCCTCGGCCCACCTGTCGGCCTCGGCCTCGTCGTACGCGTAGACCGCCTGGTCCGCGCCGCCGTGGAAGGTGACGTCGCAGGAGCGATCACCGTGCAGACCGAGCTCGGTGACGTCGACCGGTCCGGACACCGCTCGCTTGTCGATGGCGGAGTCGACCACCGCCGGCCGAGAGATGGGGTGGATGGTGTGCACGACGCACACCGACAGCACGCGTCCCGACGGGGCCGGCTGCGTCACCGGCCGCGCAGCCGATCCACCGCGGCGCGGCCCGCCTGGACCGCGGTGTCCAGGACGTAGGAGTCGGGATCGATCGAGGCGGCACACGGCCCGGCGTCGAGCGTGGTCTCCACCGGCACCGCGCGCTTGATCTGTGCGAGCGCGATCGGTCCGAGCTCGAAGTGATCGACGACGGTGCCGATGCGGCCCACGGATCGGCCGCCGACGGTGACGTCGTCGCCCGTCTCCGGTCGACCGTCCGCGGAGCCGTCGAGGTGCAGCAGGACCAGTCGGCGCGGAGGCTTGCCCAGATTGTGGACGCGCGCCACCGTCTCCTGTCCGCGGTAGCACCCCTTCTCGAGGTGGACGGCCCCGAACTCGGTGACCCCGCCGATCCAGCCGACCTCGTGGGGAATCGTGCGGTCGTCGGTGTCGAGACCGAGGCGTGGTCGACCGGACTCGACGCGCAGCGCCTCGAACGCCCAGCTGCCCGCCTCACGCGCACCCGCGACGACGAACTTCGCCCACCACTCGTCGAGACGGTCGGCGGGGACCAGGACGTCGAAGGAATCGGTGCGGGTCGGCCACGGCATCCGGCGGACGAGACCGGCGTCGGGGTTCGCGGCGTCGAGCGGAAGGGCGTCGTACGGCATCGCGGGCACCTCGGCGCCCACCGCTCGCAGGATGGAGCCTGCCTTCGGGCCGAGCAACGACACGACGACCCGTTCGCTGCCGCGACGCGGCGCGGCCTTCGACCAGAACACCATCTTCGACAGGAAGGCGAGAAGGTCCGGTCCGCGGTCCGCCTCGGTGTCGATCCAGGTGGTGCCGTCGAGGTCTGTCATGACCATGTGGTGTTCGACGCGCCCGTTGACGTCCAGGCTCAGGTTCTCCGCGGAGGCTCCGTCGGCAAGCGTCGCGACGTGCTGGCTGGAGATGGTGTGCAACCAGGTCAGTCGCTCCTCGCCGGTGATCGCGATGACGAACCGGTTCGACCGATCGACGACCGCGGCGGTCGTGACGGCGGCGCGCTGCTCACCCAACGGATCCCCGTAGTGCCAGGCGGTTCCACGATCGGGACCGTCCTGGGGTGCGGCCACCGCGCCGGGGCGGGCCAGAACGGGGGAGGAGTACAGGCCAGGGGTCTCGGACACCACACCAGTCTAGGAGCGGACTGCCCGGTCCGGCCACGGCACTACCCTCGGGGCCATGACTTCACGCGTGGTGGTGACCCTGGACGGTGCCGTGCTCGATCCGACCGAGCCTGTTCTGCATGCCGACGACCTGGCGGCGGTGCGCGGGGACGGCATCTTCGAGACCGTGCTGATCCGCGAGGGTCGGGCGTGCCGACTCGACGCCCACCTCGCCCGCCTCACCCGGTCGGCGGCCATGCTCGACCTCGCGGAACCGGATGTCGACGCATGGCGGCGCGCGGTGGACGTGGCACTCGCGCAGTGGGAGAGGACCGGTGGCGGCGAGGGTGCGATGCGGCTGCTGCTGAGCCGGGGGCGCGAGGGCGCGGACGGTGCCGAGACGGCGCTCGTCATGGTCTCCGCCGTCGCCGATCGCGTCACACAATCGCGCGCGGAGGGCGTGTCGGCCCTGACCCTGAACCGGGGTTTCTCCATCGACGCGACACAGCAGTCGCCCTGGGCCCTGCTCGGTGCGAAGACTCTGTCCTACGCCACCAACATGGCGGCCCTGCGCCACGCGGCACGAGAGGGCTTCGACGAGGTCGTGTTCCGCAGTATCGAGGGGCAGGTGCTCGAGGGTCCACGGTCGAGCGTGCTGGCCGTGGTGGACCGCCGCATGGTCACGCCTCCGGTGGAGCACGGGGTGCTGCGCGGCACCACGGTGGACGCTCTCTTCGAGGTCGCGGGCGACGCCGGCTTCGACTGTGCGCACGAGCCGTTGCGGGTGGCCGATCTGATCCTGGCCGACAGTGTCTGGCTGATCTCCTCCGTCACGCTGGCCGCGCGCGTGCACACGCTCGACACCACGCACCTCAAGGAGATGCCGTCGGACCGCGTCGTGCGCGAACTGGTGGACACCGCCGTCGCGCGTTGACGCGCGCCACAGGTAACGGTGGACACAGTCCATCGCCTACTACTACGCGTAGTAGTAGCGTCGGCCCCGTAGGCAGGATCCCCGCCTCGCAGCCGACGACAAGAAGCTGGTCATGGACGCACTCGATGTCTCACGATGGCAGTTCGGAGTCACCACCGTCTATCACTTCCTGCTCGTCCCGCTGACCGTCGGACTCGCTCCGATCGTCGCCGCGATGCAGACCATGTGGGTGATCACCGGCAAGGACTCCTGGTACCGGCTCACCAAGTTCTTCGGCAAGCTCTTCCTCGTCAATTTCGCACTCGGCGTCGCCACCGGCATCGTCCAGGAGTTCCAGTTCGGCATGAACTGGTCCGAGTACTCACGGTTCGTGGGCGACGTCTTCGGTGCGCCGCTCGCGCTCGAGGGCCTCGTCGCGTTCTTCCTCGAGTCCACGTTCCTCGGGCTGTGGATCTTCGGGTGGCAACGGCTGCCGAAAGTCGTTCACCTGGCGACGATCTGGCTGGTGGCCATCGGGGTCAACGCCTCCGCCTACTTCATCATCGCCGCGAACTCGTGGATGCAGCACCCGGTGGGGGCCGTCTACGACCCGGACACGGGGCGTGCCGAGCTCGTCGACTTCTGGGCCATGCTCACCAACAACACGGCGCTCGCGGCGTTCCCGCACGCGGTGGCCGGATCCTTCCTCACCGCAGCGACATTCGTCGCCGGCATCGCCGGGTGGTGGATGGTGCGCAGCGCACGTCGCGGCGACGTCGGCCCCTCGTCGGAGGCCCGCTCCATGTTCCGCCCCGCGGCCCGGCTGGCATTCGTCGTCATGATCGCCTCCGGCGCTGCACTCGCGATCACCGGAGACGTGCAGGGCAAGCTGATGTTCGAGCAGCAGCCCATGAAGATGGCATCGGCAGAGTCGCTGTGTCACACCGAGACCGGCGCCCCGTTCTCGATCCTCACCATCGGCACCCACAACAACTGCGACAGCGTCCAGCACATCGTCGCGATCCCCGGCCTGACGTCGTTCCTCGCGAAGAGCGACCTCGACGCGACCGTCCAGGGGGTCACCGAGCTGCAGCAGCAGTACGAGGAGCAGTACGGACCGGGTAACTATCGGCCCAACCTCTTCGTGACCTACTGGGCCTTCCGGATGATGATCGGCCTCGCCGCCGGGTCAGCCGTGCTCGCGCTCGCCGGCCTGTGGGTCACTCGAGGTGGCCGAGTTCCGGACCAGCGCTGGTTCTCCCGGCTCTCACTGCTCGCGATCCCGACACCCTTCCTGGCGAACAGTGCGGGCTGGATCTTCACCGAGATGGGCCGCCAACCCTGGATCGTCGCGCCCAACCCCAGCGGAGTCGACATGATCCGCCTGACGGTCGACCAGGGCGTGTCCGACCACCCCGTCGCTCTGGTGGCGGCGTCCCTCGCGACGTTCACCGTCCTCTACGCCGGGCTCGGTGCCGTCTGGTTCCTGCTCATGCGTCGCTACGTGCAGGCAGGTCCGCTCGAGCACGACAGGCACCCCCACGACGACGACGGTGACGACACCGACGCCGACGCCCGCCCGCTCTCGTTCGCCTACTGACCCGCCGGAGACATGATCATGGGAACGCCCGAATTCTGGTTCGCCGTCGTCACCGCATTGTTCGTCGGATACTTCGTTCTCGAGGGATTCGACTTCGGGGTCGGCATGCTCATGCCCGTTCTCGGTCGATCCGGCCGGGACGACGCCGAGACCCGACGTCGCGTCGTGCTCAACACGATCGGTCCGGTGTGGGACGGCAACGAGGTGTGGCTCATCACGGCGGGAGGAGTGCTCTTCGCGGCCTTCCCCGAGTGGTACGCGACGCTCTTCTCCGGCTTCTATCTGCCGCTGCTGCTGATCCTCGTGGCGCTCATCCTGCGTATCTGTGCCATCGAGTACCGCGGCAAGATCGACGACCCCGTGTGGCGGCGTCGGTGCGACCTCGGTATCGGGATCGGTTCCTGGGTGCCCGCGGTGCTGTGGGGTGTCGCCTTCGCGAACATCGTGCGCGGTGTCGCCATCGACGCGGACAAGAAGGTCACCTCGGGACTGCTCGACCTTCTCACTCCCTATGCGCTGCTGGGTGGTGCGACCACGGCGATGCTCTTCGCGTTCCACGGTGCCGTGTTCATCGCCCTCAAGACGGCCGGCGAGGTTCGAGCGGACGCATCGAGACTCGCTGCGGCACTGATCGTTCCGACCGTGGTGGGCGCCGGGGTGTTCGCGCTGTGGACTCAGCTCGCGCACGGGAAGGGCTGGACCTGGTGGATCGTCGCCGCTGCCGTGGCAGGGCTGGTGACGGCAGCGGTGGCCGTGCTGCGCGGGCGAGACGGATGGGCCTTCGTCGGCACCACCGTGACCATCGGCGGAGCCGTGCTGTTGCTCTTCTGCTCACTGTTCCCGAACGTGATGCCTTCGACCATCGACGCCGCGTTCTCGCTGACCGTCGACAACGCGTCGTCCTCCGCGTACACGTTGCGCATCATGGCGTGGCTGTCGGCGATCGTGGCACCGGTGGTCCTGGCCTACCAGGGCTGGACCTACTGGGTCTTCCGTCGGCGCATCTCGACGACGCAGATCCCGGCGTCCATCGGCCTGGCGAGCACCCGATGACCGCGACGAGGCGGCCCCGGGGACCGATCGACCCCCGGTTGTGGCACCGGTCGGTGCCCGTCCGTCGTCACCTCGTGGGGTCGGTGGCGCTCTCCCTGGTGACGACCGCGTGTGTCGTCGTCATCGCCGTCGTCGTCGGGACCGTGCTGGGCGGCGCGGTCACCGACCCGACCCGTCGGACGGTCGGAGCCTGGACCACCGAGCTGACGGTCCTGGCTGCCGCCGTACTGGTCCGCGTCCTCGCGTCGTGGGCGCGGTCGAGGTACGCGCACCGCTCGGCGGTCCGAGTCGTGCGCGGGTTGCGCGCGGACATGCTGGACGCGGCCACGACGACGCGCTCGCGCGGCGGGGAGGATCGGGGCGAGTGGTCGACGGTGGTCACGCGTGGTCTCGACGGACTGGCGCCCTACCTCACCGACTACGTCCCGGCCCTCGTCCTGGCGGCGACCGTCACGCCGATCGCGACCCTGGTGATCGCGTTCGTCGATCCGCTCTCCGCGGTGATCGTGGCGGTCACACTCCCGACGATCCCGGTGTTCATGGTGCTGATCGGTCTGATGACCCGCGGGCGGTCCCGACGAACCCTCGACGCGATGACGCGACTGTCCTCTCAGCTGATGGACCTGCTCGCCGGAATCCCGACACTGCGCGCACTCGGCCGGCAGGACGGGCCGGCCGCGCGGGTCGGCGAACTCGGGGACGAGCACCGCCGCCGGACGATGGCCGCACTGCGCGTCGCATTCCTCTCGTCCATGGTGCTCGAACTGCTGGCCACGCTCGGCGTCGCACTCGTCGCGGTGTCGATCGGTCTACGCCTCGTGTACGGCGACATGGAGCTGGCACCCGGCATCGTCGCGCTCATTCTGGCGCCCGAGGTCTACCTGCCGCTGCGCGCACTCGGTGCCGCCTTCCATGCGTCCGAGGACGGTGCGGAGGCCGCGGGACGTGCCTTCGCTCTGCTCGAGAGCGCCGAGTCGCAGGCGCCGCGTGACCAGCGGACGGCCGCGCCGCCCACCGGTCCGGTCACCGTCGTCCTGACGAACCTGTCGGTCAGCGGGCGGGACGGGTGGGCACCCCGCCACCTCGACGCGACATTCCGGCCGGGACGGGTGACGGTGCTGACCGGCGCCAACGGGACCGGGAAGTCCACGGTCCTGGCGTCCGTTCTCGGGCTCGTCGATCCCGACGAGGGGTCCGTCTCCCTCGTGGGCTCCGACGGGGTGCGGGTCGACCTGTCGACCGTCGACCTCGACCGGTGGTGGCGCCGTGTGACCTGGCAGCCGCAGCGTCCGGCCGTCGTCGCCGGATCCGTCGCCGACAACCTCGACCTCGGGGCGCGTGGTGACGTGGCCGAAGCTGCTCGCGCCACGGGGTTCTCGTCCGTCCTGGCGTCCCTGCCCCGCGGAGCCGCGACGATGCTCGGCGCCGGGGGAGTGGGACTGTCCGTCGGAGAAGCCCAGCGGTTGGCCCTGACGCGCACTCTCGCCGCGACGGAATTCGTCGTGCTCCTGGACGAACCGACCGCCCACCTCGACCCGGAATCGGCGCGTCGGGTGCTCGGGTCCCTGCGGGCCGCGGCCGACGGCGGCCGCACCGTCGTCATCGTGGGGCACACGCCCGAGGTGCTCGCCGCCGCGGACACTGTCGTGCACGTGGACCGAGCGGCGGTGTCGGCATGAGCGATCTGACGCGGGCGCTGCGGCTGCTCGACCTGCCGCCGGGGCGCGTCGCGCGGGCCGTGGCGGCGGGAGTCGCGACGCTGGGCAGTGCACTCGCGCTGTCCGCGCTCTCGGCCTGGCTCATCACGCGGGCATGGCAGATGCCGCCGGTGTTGCACCTCTCGGTGGCCGTGGTCGCGGTGCGCGCGCTCGGCATCACGCGCGGCGTGTGTCGGTACCTGGAACGACTGGCCACTCACGACGTCGCACTGCGCGGGACCGTCCGTGCGCGGTCCACCCTGTACCGCGAACTGTCGCAGGGTGATTCGGCCACGGCGGTGACGACGCGGCGAGGGGATCTCCTCGTGCGGACCGGCGTCGACGTGGACGCCGTCGGCGACGTGGTGGTGCGCGCCCTCGTTCCCGTCGCCGTCGCGGCGGTGGTCTCGGCCCTCGCGGTCGGACTCGTCGCCGTGTGGTCCCCTGCCGCGGCAATCGTCCTGGCGGTCGCGCTGCTCGTCTCCGGGGTCGTGGCGCCCTGGTCGAGCGCCAGGGCCGAGCGGGCCGTCGCCGAGGATCTCGTCGCTGCGCGAGCCGACTTCGCCGCCCACGCCGTCACCGCGATCGACCACGCCGCCGAACTCCGGGTGTCCGGGCGACTGGCAGACGTGCGACGCCGCGCCGACGAGGCCGACCGCGCCGTCGGTGCCGCGCAGGACCGCGCCGCTGGGTGGTCCGCCCTGTCCGCCGCGGCGACCCCGCTGTCGATGGGAGTCGCGGTGCTGGGCGCCCTCGCCGTCGGCATCTCGGCGTACGGCACCGCATCGGGGTTCGCGGGCGGCACCGACCCCACCGGGCTCGCCGTCGTGGTGCTGGTTCCGCTCGCCGCGTTCGAGGCGACGGGTGCGATACCCGCCGCCGCGGTGGCGTGGGTGCGCGGATCCGCGGCGGCTCGGCGGATCATGGCTCTCGTGGACGAGGCCCGCTCCGGGCCGGCGGTGACGCCGAAGGACGACCCGTCGCCGTCGCCGTCGGTGCGCCTCGAGGTGTGCGACGTCGTCGCAGGCCGCGGCGGATCGCGGACCGCGCCGGTATCTCTGGTGGTGGAACCCGGTGCGCGCCTGGCGATCAGCGGACCCAGCGGCGTCGGCAAGTCCACGCTCGCCATGACGATCGCGGGGCTCGTCGCCCCCGCCGCGGGCGCCGTGCTCGTCGACGGCAGGTCCGTCGGCGAACTGTCCGAGGACGCGGTGCGCCGGACGGTGTCCTACGTCGCCGAGGACGCCCATGTCTTCCGGACCACCGTTCTGGAGAACCTCCGTGTGGTGCGCGGTGACGTGACCGAGACGGAGGCGACGGCGGCACTCGACCGGGTCGGGCTCGGCGACTGGGTGCGCGCACTGCCCGACGGTGTGCACACGGACCTCGACGGCGGCGCGGAGGTGCTGTCCGGCGGACAGCGTCGCCGACTGCTGCTGGCCCGCGCGACGCTCTCGCGGGCGGCGGTGATCATCGTCGACGAGCCCACCGAACACGTGGACGACGTGTCCTCCGCCGCGTTGCTCGCCGCGATGCTCGATCCCGACGGTGGACTGTTCGATCGGGCGACGACCGTTCTGGTCGTGACGCATCGACCGGTGCCGACGGGCGTTCGAGTGGTGACCGTGAGCGGTGAACGTCAGGTGTGTTCGCTCACGGAAAAAGACGTTGCCGACCGGGCTGATCCACGCGTAGCGTCGTCTGTACACGAGAGAGGAGGTGGTCTGGAATTGTATGACTCTTGGACGCGTGAGGTGGCTGCCCGCTAGCCGCAACCGCTGACGGTTCTTCTCTCACCGCGCGAGCGGCGGGCGAATACCAGGCAGCTACCCGACCCCCGAGCCCTCGGTCCGTCCAGACCGAGACCCGTACTCCTGCAACGGTGTACCGGTAGGGCTCGGGGGTCGTCCCATGTCCGGACCAGGCCCGTGCGCCTGGTCTTTCCCGTTCTGCCGAGCAGACCCCCTCGCCTGTGTCACTGTGGGGGACATGACAAGTGACGAGCAGACCGACACGACGAACACCGACGACACGTCCTCCGACACCGGTTCGGCGAACGAGGAGACCGTGGGCCCCGAGCTGACGCAGGAGGACCTCGATCGCGCCGGCGAGAAGATGGACGGCCTCAATGCGCGGTACGAGACCGGTGCGCGCGAGACGGTGACGCTGCCCGGCACCGGCGGCACCGTGTCCGGTACCGCGTTCGCGGACTTCGACGAGGACGGTGCCTCCGAAAAATCCGACACCGAGAAATCCGACACCGAGAAGGCCGACACCGGTTCCGGGAAGGATGCGGAGAGCGAGAAGGGCGAGCGTCAGCCCACGTAGCGTTCGAGGCGGGCGGACAGCCGGGGCTCGAGATCGCCGTCCGGTCCGACCCGCTCCTCGACGTACGCGAGATCGCCACCCTCGACGATGCCGTAGAGACGCTTCGCGCCCCCGACCAGCGCCGCCGACGTGCTTCTGATGACCACGTCGGTGGCCAGCTCCCAGGACGACTGCGTCAGTGCGCGGCCGTAGTACAGCTCGATGAGCCCGCTCGCGTGGGTCAGTAGGAGCTCGAGAGTCTCCTCGCCGTCGTCACCGGGCTCACCGGTTCCGCTCACCCGCCAGAAGCCGGACTCGCGCAGGTCGCGACCGGCGTAGGCGCCGTTCTCGTCGACGCGCCAGGTGCGGGACTCCCACGACAGGTAGGGACCGCCGTCGTGGCTCACGACGATCTGCTGTCCCAGTGTGTAGTCGCCCTCGGCGTCGTGTCCCTCACCGGTGCCGCGCCACACGCCGACCAGCGGCAGCAGTGCCAGCATGGAGTGCGAGATGTCGGGACCCTGCCGCAGATTGGCGGTGTCACCGTCACCGGGCAGATCGGGGAGCAGCGGGATGTTGCGCCCGGCCGTCTCCTTGGCCCGTTCCTCCGCACGCGCGACCGCGGCGTCACCGCTCAGGCGGGGCGCCGGGGTGCCGAACTCGTCGGTCACGACTCGTCGGTGACCAGGCGATAGACGACGTACAGCGAGAACCAGGCGATGAGGATCGACGCCAGGATGAGGAGTGCTTCGAAGAATAGGACCACGCACCGATTGTAGACCGGCGGTGTCGTGGATCTGCCACGGGCCGCCGTCGCGATCGGTCGACGCAGGCGGTCCGCAGACTGTGTGACGGATGACAACCTGTGCCGGGTCCGGTGACGCGATTCATTGTTTAAGGTCGTGAGGTTCTGGAACCGAGAGACGAGGGTGATCCATCCATGCTTCGTGTGACCGGGCTCGACCCGACCGACCGTCGGCGGACCGGGCCGACGAGGATCGTGCTGCGCGCGGCGACCGCCGCCCTCTCGACACTGCTGTTGTGCGCGATCCCCGGAGGACTGGCGGGGGCGGCACCGATCACCCCCTCCGATCCGCTCGGTCTGGGCGACGACCCCGTCGAGTCGGTGCTCGACACGTTCGGGCTGGGCACGAAGGTCGATCAGGATCCGAACAACTACGCGTACGACTGCCCCGACGTGCTCATCGTCGCCATCACGGGCGCGACGGACTCGGAGTCGGACCGGAACCCCGTCGACGAGGTGGACCGGCTGCCGTGGTCCAACTGGGTCGGCAACGTGACCGTGCCCGCGGGGGAGGCCTCGGCGTCCACGCCCGGACGAGTCGGTTGGGTGTACGTGCCGTACGCGTCGGAGTACGGCGTGGCCGTGGCCGAGCCGGTGCCCACCTATCAGGAATCCGTCGCCGAGGGCCTCGCGACCATGGGCCGGATGATCGACGCCAACAAGACCGCGTGCGGCACGTCGACGAAGTACGTGCTGCTCGGCTACAGCGTGGGTGCCGAGGTGGTCGAGCGCCTCGCCGTCGACATCGGGTCCCGACCGTCCACGGCGCACGTGACGTCCGACGACATCGCCGGGGTCGCCCTCGTCGGAGATCCGTACCGCCCTGCCGGCACTGCGTCTCTGGACAAGCCCGGTCCGCCGGGTGGTGGCTTCATGTCGTCCGAGCCGAAGGACTACGGAACCCTCACGAACAAGATCCGGTGGGCGTGCCGTCCGATGGACATCGCCTGTGACGCACCGGAGAACCTCGGAGTCCTCCCGTTGGCGCTCAACGTCTTCGGGCGGATGCACTTCACCCTGCTCGATCCGGGCCGCACCGTCACCGAGTTCGTCGCGGTCTCGTCCGACGTCGCGGCTCGCACCATCGCGCACGTCTTCAGCGACCCGGACTTCGCCACGTCGGACGAGTCGCTGCTCGACGTGATGCTCCGGGTGTCGGACCGCACCCAGCCACTGCCGGACGAGAGATCGCCGACGCCGCGCGAGATGTTCGACGCCGTGACGTGGGCGCTCGGTCCCGGCCGCCCCGTCGTCGAGGCCAAGCTGCAGGCGGAGGCCGTGGGGTTCGGCGAGGACAACGCCGACATCCCGCAGCTGCTCGAGAAGCCCTACGTCGAACTGGGGTTTCTGCAGCACCTCTACTACTGGGACAACTTCCCGGACAACGGCCGCGACTGGGAGAGCGAGAAGATGATCCGCTGGATCACCGACCTCGCTCGCGAGCAGAGCGAGGCCCCTCCGGTCGACGAGCCGGCCGCTCCTCCTGCGGGAGACACGACGGCGCCCGCCGAGCCCCGCGTTATTCCCCCGGTGAATCCCGGCTATCTCGCGCCGCCGGCGCAGCCCATGGAGACGGTGCCGTCGACGTGGGAGGAAGTGCTGAAGTCCCTCGGCCTCCCGCCGGAGCCCGGCAAGTAGTTCCCGCGGTCGGATCGCACACCCTCCACGACGCGAACACCCTCCCCAGCACGCTGGGGAGGGTGTTCGGCTGAAACGAGAGGTGTTCGGTCAGGCGCCGATCGAGATCTCGGCCTCGTGGAGGCCGGCGGACTCGGGCGAGATGGTCACGTCGCCGTTGCCGGACGCGGACAGCGCGCGCAGCGTCCAGGTGCCGGGGGCCGCGAAGAAGCGGAAGTCGCCGGTTCCGGACGCGACGACCTCGGCGGTGAACTCACCCGTGCTGTCGAGCAGGCGCACGTACGCACCGCCGACGGGCTGACCGTCCGACGCGGCCAGGACACGGCCCGTGATGACCGTCTCCTTCTCCACGTCGACGCCGGCGGGAAGGGTCTGTCCCTGAGCAGGTGCTCCACACATGATTACGCTCCCAACTCGATAGGTGCTCCCACGAGGGAGCCGTACTCGGTCCAGCTGCCGTCGTAGTTCTTGACGTTCTCGTAGCCGAGCAGCTGTGTCAGTGCGAACCAGCTGTGCGACGAGCGCTCGCCGATGCGGCAGTACGCGATCGTGCCCTTGCTCGGATCGATGCCGACACCGTCGTAGAGCTCCTTCAGTTCCTCGTCGGACTTGAAGGTGCCGTCCTCGTTCGCTGCCTTGCTCCACGGCACGTTGACGGCGCCGGGGATGTGGCCGGGACGCTGGCTCTGCTCCTGCGGGAGGTGTGCCGGCGCCAGGATCTTGCCCGAGTACTCGTCGGGGGAGCGGATGTCGAGGAGGTTCTTGGTGCCGATGGCGGCGATGACCTCGTCGCGGAACGCGCGGATCGACAGGTCGGGAGCCTCGGCCCTGTATGACGTGGTCTCCCGCGAGACGGCGTCGGTGCTCAGCGGACGACCGTCCAGTTCCCACTTCTTGCGGCCGCCGTCGAGCAGACGGACGTCCTTGTGGCCGTACAGCTTGAAATACCAGTAGGCGTAGGCCGCGAACCAGTTGTTGTTGCCGCCGTAGAGGATCACGGTGTCGTCGTTGGCGATGCCGCGCGTCGACAGCAGGTCCGAGAACTGCTCCTGGTTCAGGAAGTCACGAAGGACCGGATCCTGGAGGTCGGACTTCCAGTCGAGCTTGACGGCACCCTCGATGTGGCCGGTGTCGTAGGCGCTGGTGTCCTCGTCGACCTCGACGAACACGGTCTTGGGAGCATGCAGGTTCTGCTCGGCCCAGTCGGCAGTGACCAGGACGTCGGAGCGAGCCATGTGGTTCCTTTCGATTCTTCTCTGACAGGTGGTGGGTGGTTCAGGTGGTGGCATGTCGAGCCGGCAGGAGCCGACTCGCGAGTGGGTAGATCTTGCAGCCCAGGCAGATTCCGAACGCCGCGTTCAGCACGGCGGCGAACAGGGCCAGACCCGTGGCGACGGTGCCGACGGTCGTCGAGGACAGCGCGAACCCGAGGGTTCCCACGATCGAGAAGGCGAATCCCAGTCCCTGCGCGAACCGCAGGGGGGTCGTCGGTTCGGTCTCCGACACCGGGCCCAGGCGCGGTGCGACGACGGCGCGGAACACGCGTCCGTAGGGATGCGCTGCCGGCCCGGCAGCAGCGCCGTACGCGAAGACCAGCGTCTGCAGGCCCAGGAGCACCGCTGCAGCGGTGAGCGACACCGTCGACACGAGCAGCGTCACGACGAGGACGCCGGTGGTCACCCAGGCGACGAAGCGGGGACCACGAACGTCGACCTGCGGGGGAATGGATGACATCGAGATGCTCCTGGAGTGGAGGAAAGGGGACCGAGCGGATGCGCATGGTCTCCGGCGATCGTCGAGCGGTCCGAGGTCGGTACAGCACGGCTGTACCCGAGCGGACGGGTCGACGAGGGGAGGACCGTCGTCAGCGGCAACGGCAGCAACAGCCACCGAGGCGGCACAGGTCCACTGTGCGGCGTCGGGTGAGCAGAAGCTCGTGGCTGGCGGTCACGTCGGCCATGGTACCCACGCCGGTCCAGATCCAGAAGTTCCGGGTGTCGCTCGTCACTCCGACGAAGGTGAATCGGACGCCGAGAGCACGGCGGCCCGCAGGTCCTTCGACGACGGCACACCCGACGCGCGCGATCGTTCCCGCATCGCCCGATCGAGCACGAAGGTGGTCGGGAGAGACATCACGCCGAAGTCGCGGGCGAGCTGCGGATTCTCGTCCATGTCCACCTCGACGTCGGACACGCGGTGCCCCGCCGACTCGAAGTCGCTCACCACGGCGGACACGACGCGTCGCACCGCCGCACACGGGCCGCACCAGGTGGCGGAGAAGTGGAGCACGGTCACCGCGCCGTCGGTGGCGCCGGCGGCGCGCAGAGCGCGAGCTCGCGATCCCGACGCGCCGCCGCGATCCGACGTGCGGACGGCGCCCTCTCGGCGGCGGACCCACAGGCCCACCACGGCGGCGAGCGCCAGGGCGACGAGAAGGACGACGACGGCGCTCACGGCGTGCGGATCTCGTCGAGTTCGATGGTGACGTCCTCGGCGCTGCCCTCGATGACGATCTGGCCGCCCTCCGCGTAGACCGACGTGGGGAGGATGCCGAACGGCAGCTGCTGCTCGTCGATCGTGCGGGTGAACAGGCCCAGGACCGCGGGCTTCAGGAAGTCGGGGATGGTGAAGTCGGCCTGGCCCTCGGGCCCGAAGTAGAGGTCCGACGCGACGATGGACACGGTTCCACCGTCGAGCCGGAGCTCGGCGGTGACGCTGACCGCGGTGTCCAGGGGGCCGACGGGCACGGTGCCCGTGAGGACCACGGCCCCGGCGGTGGTCTCGCCGGAACCGCCCGAACCGCCGGTGCCGTCGGAGCGGTCGGCTGGGGGAGTGGAGACCTGGAGGTCGGGGATCTCGAGGAACCGGCCGAGGTCGGTGGCGTCGATACGGACGCGCGCGTCGAGTTGATCCATGGGCACCGTGCGCACCGATCCGTCGAGCAGGTCGGAGGCCGGAATACGCACGCCGCGCAACGTCGCCTCGATGGTCGTCTTCTCGACGTAGTCGGTGGGGACGTCCTGCGCTCGGATCTCCACGCGGCCGTACCTGCCGTCGGCCGCCTGGGTCAGGAACGGGAAGCCGTGGATGGTCACCTGCGGATCGGACACCAGATCTCCGCCGTCCCGCAGTGCCCGCGAGACGCGGTACTCGGAGTAGGCGGCAGTGCCGAAATCGGCGGCCAGAGCGAGCGCCAGGACGAAGACGAGCCCGACGATCAGTTTTCGCACGGAGTTCCTCTCGGGCGGTTCGGTGTCCTGCGGGCGGGTCCCGAGGCGGGCGGTGGCGGCTCGCAGCCGACTGTCCTGCCTTCCGACAGGTTAGTCTGTGACCGAAGAACAACCGGAAGTGCCGGTCGCGGACCCGCTGGTGGGCTCGTCCGGCCGAAGAAGAGCGGACGAGGAGGCCCTGTGGAGTTGCTGCTGCTGACCTCCGATCCGGATCCGGAGTCCGTGCTCCCGTCCCTCGCGCTCCTGGCGCACACGGTGCGTCCCGCGCCGACCGAGGTCTCGTCGTTGCTCGAGGCCGGGAGCGCGGACATCGCGCTCGTCGACGCGCGCACCGATCTGGCCGCCGCCCGCGGACTGTGCCGACTGCTCGGCAGCGCCGGCTCGTCGGTACCCGTGGTGGCCGTGCTCACCGAGGGCGGCCTGGTCGCCGTCAACGCGGAGTGGGGCCTCGACGACATCCTGTTGCCCACCACCGGACCCGCCGAGCTCGATGCCCGGTTGCGTCTGCTCGTGGGCCGCCACGGAGGCGTCAGCAGTCCCGAGGCCTCGGGAAAGATCACGCTCGGCGAGCTCGTCATCGACGAGGGCACCTACACCGCCCGTCTGCGCGGGCGACCGCTCGACCTCACCTACAAGGAGTTCGAACTCCTCAAGTACCTCGCCCAGCACGCGGGCCGCGTCTTCACCCGGGCGCAGCTGCTGCAGGAGGTGTGGGGGTACGACTTCTTCGGCGGTACCCGCACTGTGGACGTGCACGTCCGGCGTCTGCGCGCGAAGCTCGGAACGGAGTACGAGTCGCTCATCGGCACCGTGCGCAACGTGGGATACAAGGCCGTGAGACCGAGCCGGGCAGGTAAGGGCGTGGCGGGCAGCGACGACGCGGTCGACCTGCCGTCGGACGGCGACCTGGACATCGAGAACGACACGGCGACACCCTCGTTCGCCCCAGCTGATCGGACGGCCTTCTGACGTGAGCGACGCGATTCGACTCGAGGCACGGCGACCGGTCGGCGACGAGGCCCGACGCGTCCGCGACGCGATCGAGGCCGCCACGACCGCCGACGGGACACTGCCGCTGTCGGAGCAGGCCGAGCGCGCCGTGGACTCTCCGCGGGACGACGAGCATCTGCTGGCACTGGACGGCGAACACCTCGTGGGGTACGCGACGCTCTCGTCCGCGCGCGGTGACGCGCCGGTCATGGTGGAGGCCGTCGTGCACCCCGATCACCGGGGCCGCGGCGTCGGCACCGCGCTGGTCGACCGCGCTCTCGCAGCACCGGGGGCGCGCGTGTGGGCCCACGGGCGGCTGCCCGCCGCCGATCGCGTCGCCGAGAAAGTCGGTCTCGAGGTGGTCCGCGAACTGCTGCAGATGCGCCGCCCGCTCGGTGGCCCCGACGCGGCGCCCCTGCCCGAACTCACCGTCCCGGACGGCATCACCGTGCGGACCTACCGCGAGTCCGACGACGCCGAGATCCTGCGGGTGAACAACGCCGCGTTCTCCTGGCACCCCGAGCAGGGTGGCTGGACGCAGGCGGAGATCGACGAGCGCCGCGCGGAGTCCTGGTTCGACCCCGCGGGGCTGTTCGTGGCGACGTCGACGGACGACCCGGACACCGTGCTGGGGTTCCACTGGACCAAGGTGCACCCGCCGACCGGAGACGATCCCGAACTGGGTGAGGTCTACGTCGTCGGTATCGATCCGGCGGCCCAGGGCAGGGGGCTCGGCCGGACCCTCACGCTCGCCGGCCTGCGGTATCTGGCCGATCGCGGCCTCGCCGGCGTGCTGCTGTACGTCGAGTCGGACAACACGGCCGCCGTGCACACGTACGACCGGCTCGGCTTCGCCACCTTCCACGTCGACGCGGCGTTCGCGCGCGTCTGACGCGGGACCGGTGCGGTCCCTGAGACGCGCATCGCATCCCGATCCGGGTTTTCGGTCTGTCTGTTCACCCTCCGTTCACAAAGGCGCGGTGAACCGTCCACCACCGGCGCTTACGTTCTCCCACGGGTAGCGCACGCTGCCCGTTGCGGTACGACGTCACCGCATCTTTTCTCGCCCGCCGACCGATCGGTCGCCGACGGGCTGTTTCTGGAGGAGACAGGTGAAGCTCGAGCGCAGCATTGCCCTCATGGGTGTACTGGCTGTCGGCGGATTGACGCTGGCTGCATGTGGTTCCGACGCGAACGTCGAGGCCACCGGCAGTGGTGACTCCGCCGCGACGTGCGAGGGCAAGAGCCCCATCACCGGCGAAGGATCGTCGGCGCAGCAGAACGCGATGTCCAACTTCACGTCCGTCTACTCGGGTGTGTGCTCCGGCAAGGCCGTGGAGTACACCGTGAGCGGTTCCGGCAACGGCCGGACCCAGTTCGTCGCCGGTCTCGTGGACTTCGCGGGCTCGGACTCGTCCATCAAGGAAGAGCAGGCCGACGCGGCCGCCACGCGCTGCGCCGGCAACCCGGCGTGGAACCTTCCCCTCGTGTTCGGTCCGGTCGCCGTGGCCTACACGCTCGACGGTGTCGACGACCTGGTCCTGACGCCCGACGTCATCGCCCAGATCTTCACCGGCAAGATCACCACCTGGAACGATCCGGCCATCGCCGCGCTGAACGAGGGCGCGTCGCTCCCGACCACCGCCATCACGCCGATCTACCGCTCGGATTCCTCGGGCACCAGCGACAACTTCCAGCGCTTCCTGTCCGACGCCGCACCGCAGTCCTGGACGCTGGACCACAGCTCCGACTGGGCCGGTGGAGTGGGCGAGGGCGCCAACGGTTCGTCGGGCGTCGCTCAGGCCGCTGCCGCCACCCCGGGCGCCATCACGTACGTCGAGAAGGGCTTCGCCGATCAGGAGAACCTGACCGCGGCGCAGATCGACTTCGGCGCCGGTGCCGTCGAGCTCACCACCGAGACCGCCGCCAAGGCGATCGACACGGTCACCTTCTCCGGTGACGGAAACGACCTCGCGCTCGATACCGACGCACTGTTCGCCAGCAAGGAAGCCGATTCCTACCCGCTGGTGCTGTCGACCTACGAGATCGTCTGCTCCAAGGGCTACGACGCGGAGACCGCCGCGGGCGTCAAGTCGTTCCTGCTCAGCGCTGCCAACGAGGGCCAGGAAGGCCTCGAGGCTGCCGGTTACGTGCCGCTCCCGGACAGCTTCAAGGAGCGTCTGGTGACGGCGATCAACGCCATTTCCTGACACACTGGTTCTCGCCTGCATCACCCCCGAAGACCATTCACCGGGTGATGCAGGCGATGCCGTACCACCCCACACGAGACAGTGAGCGGTATGAGCGACACCCATTCGATCAGCGACGTCACGCCGGCCACCACATCGGCCGTGAGCGCCGCTCGCAAGACGGAAGCGCCGACACCAGTGCCCGACAAGAAAGCCTCAGGTACGGTCACCCGCCCGGGTGACCGCATCTTCTCGACGCTCGCCACCGGTTCCGGTGTCTTCGTCATCGTCCTGATCGCGGCGATCGGTGGGTTCCTCCTGTGGCGGGCGATCCCCGCGCTGCAGAACAACACCGTGAACTTCTTCACGTACAACGGGCAGTGGAGCACGTCGGACACGTCCGCCATGCTCTTCGGTGTCCGTGACCTGTTCCTGGTCACGGCCACGGTGTCGGTGGTGGCTCTGCTGATCGCCATGCCGGTGGCACTGGGCATCGCGATCTACCTGACGAACTACGCCCCGAAGCGTCTGGCGGGCCCGCTGGGCTACGTCATCGACCTGCTGGCCGCCGTGCCGTCCATCGTCTTCGGACTCTGGGGCCTGTACGTTCTCGCGCCGGTCATCTCGCCCGTCGCCGAGTGGCTCAACACGAACCTCGCGTGGTTCCCGCTCTTCGCCACCGGTTCCGTCTCCATCGCCGGCGGCGGCACCATCTTCACCGGTGCGATCGTGCTCGCCGTCATGATCCTGCCGATCATCGCCGCGGTCACCCGCGAGGTGTTCGTCCAGACGCCCCGTGGCCAGATCGAGGCTGCTCTCGCCCTCGGCGCCACTCGGTGGGAGGTCGTGCGCACCACGGTCATCCCGTTCGGCAAGTCCGGCTTCGTCAGCGGCTCGATGCTGGGCCTTGGCCGCGCGCTCGGCGAGACCATCGCGCTCTACATCATCATCCGCAGCACCCAGGAGACGTTCGGCTGGACGCTGTTCGACGGCGGCAACACCTTCGCGACGAAGATCGCACTGGCCGCGGGTGAGTTCAACAACCAGCTGCAGGCCGGTGCCTACATCGCCGCGGGCCTGGTGCTGTTCGTCCTCACCTTCGTCGTCAACGCCGGCGCCCGCGCCGCCATCGCTGGAAAGAAGGACTGACCCATGGCCGACACCACGTCCGGTGGAACCGCCACCATGGATCGCCCCGTCAAGGAGCCGACCTTCCAGGGTGTCAGTGCCCGTCGCAAGGCCTCCGACTCGATCGCGACGGTCCTCGTGTCCCTCGCGGTGCTCATTGCGCTCGTCCCACTGATCTGGGTTCTCTACACCGTCGTCTCCCGCGGTATCGGCGCCGTCGCGTCGGCCGACTGGTGGCAGTACTCGCAGGCGGGTGTCACCCCCTTCAAGGAAGGCGGCGGCGCGTACCACGCGATCGTCGGAACGCTGCTCCAGGGACTCTTCTGCGCGGTCATCTCCATCCCGATCGGCATCTTCGTCGCCATCTACCTCGTCGAGTACGGCGTGGGCACGCGGCTCGCGAAGGCCACGACGTTCATGGTCGACATCCTCACCGGTGTCCCGTCCATCGTCGCGGCGCTGTTCATCTACTCGCTGTGGATCGCGACGTTCGGCTTCGACCGGTCGGGTCTGGCTGTCTCGCTCGCCCTGGTCCTGCTCATGATCCCCGTGATCGTGCGCTCGGCGGAGGAGATGCTGCGCATCGTTCCCCAGGACCTGCGCGAGGCGTCGTACGCGCTGGGTGTGCCGAAGTGGAAGACCATCGCCAAGATCGTCGTCCCGACGGCGCTCTCGGGCATCGTCACGGGCATCATGCTCGCTCTCGCCCGCGTCATGGGTGAGACGGCGCCGGTGCTGATCCTGGTCGGGTCCGCGACGGCCATCAACTTCAACCTGTTCGCCGGTCCGCAGACGTCGCTGCCGCTCATGATGGTCGACCTCCAGAAGGCCGGAACCGCTGCCCTCACCAGCGAGCGGATGTGGGGTGCAGCCCTCACCCTCATCCTCATCGTCGCGGTGCTGAACATCGGCGCGAAGCTGGTCTCCCGCTTCTTCGCTCCCAAGAACTTCTGACAGAAGGATCTCGACATGGCAAAACGACTCGATCTCAAGGACGTCAACATCTTCTACGGCAAGTTCCACGCCGTGTCGAACGTGACGCTCTCCGTTCCTCCTCGTAGCGTCACGGCCTTCATCGGACCGTCCGGCTGCGGCAAGTCCACGGTGCTCCGCTCGCTGAACCGCATGCACGAGGTCACCCCGGGTGCCCGCGTCGAGGGCTCGGTGCTGCTCGACGGCGAGGACATCTACGGTTCCGGCGTCGACCCGGTCGGCGTTCGCCGCACCATCGGCATGGTCTTCCAGCGTCCGAACCCGTTCCCCACCATGTCCATCCGTGACAACGTCGTGGCCGGCCTGAAGCTGCAGGGTGGCCGCAGCAAGAAGCAGCTGGACGAGGTCGCGGAGGAGTCGCTCAAGGGCGCGAACCTCTGGAACGAGGTCAAGGACCGCCTCGACAAGCCGGGCGGCGGTCTGTCCGGTGGTCAGCAGCAGCGTCTGTGCATCGCCCGTGCGATCGCGGTGCAGCCCGACGTCCTGCTCATGGACGAGCCCTGCTCGGCTCTCGACCCGATCTCGACGCTGGCGATCGAGGACCTGATCGGTGAGCTGAAGAAGGACTTCACCATCGTCATCGTCACGCACAACATGCAGCAGGCTGCACGTGTGAGCGACCAGACCGGCTTCTTCAACCTCGAGGCCACCGGCAAGCCCGGCAACCTGATCGAGATCGACGACACCGAGAAGATCTTCTCCAACCCGTCGCAGAAGGCCACCGAGGACTACATCTCCGGTCGCTTCGGCTAGACCGCAGCTCGCGCGTCCACACACGGAAAGGGCGCCCTCCCCGCGGGGAGGGCGCCCTTTCGTGCGTCCGGGTACCGAGTGGAAGAACTAGGACACGTGCTGCGCGGGAGGCGTCGGCAGGTCGCTGGGCAGGCTGCCGGTGACCAGGAAGATGACTCGGCGGCCCACCTCGACGGCGTGGTCGGCGAAGCGCTCGTAGAAGCGACCCAGCAGGGTCACGTCGACGGCTGCGGCGACGCCGTGCTTCCACTCCTTGTCCATGAGGACGCTGAACAGGTGGCGGTGCAGGTCGTCCATCGCCTCGTCCTCCTCACGGAGCTTCGCGGCGCGCTCGGGGTCGCGGGTCTCGAGCACCTCACGTGCGGAGGAGCCGAGAGCGACGGCGATGCGTCCCATCTCGGCGAAGTAACCGTTGACCTCCTCCGGCAGTGCGTGCTGGGGGTGGCGACGACGCGCGATCTTGGCGACGTGCAGGGCGAGAGCGCCCATCCGGTCGATGTCGGCGACGATCTGGATGCCGGAGACCACCGAGCGGAGGTCGCCGGCGACGGGTGCCTGGAGAGCCAGCAACGCGAAGGCGCGCTCCTCTGCCTGGGCACTGAGGTCGGTGATCTTGTCGTGCTCGCCGATCACCTGCTCGGCGATCCGGAGATCCGCCTGCAGCAGGGACTGCGTGGCGCGCTCCATCGCACTACCGGCCAGGGCGGCCATCTCGCCGAGCAGGTCGGCGAGTTCTGTCATCTGTTCGTTGTAAGCCACGCGCATGGCCCGATTTTACTCGGCCGTACGTGGGTACAGGGCATGCAGGCGGTGAACGGGCGGTGAATGCGGAGCAGCGATTCACACACAGGACTCGTCCGCCCCGTTCGTGACCGTCAGATCGCTGGGGAGCGCGACCTCCGTGGACGCTCCGGAGACCCCCGTCGCGAAGGTCGGAAGCAGGTCTCCGACGACGGTCGGCGGCATCAGGAAGCCCTGGAAATCCGTCCCCAGGACGACTTCGACGATGCCGCCCAGAGTCGGCGTCTCCTCGAGAACCGCTCCCGGAATGGTGCTGGCCACCGTCGACGCGTCCGCGATCGACCCGGCGCCGTACCGCACGACGGTCGCCGCGGCACCGGTGGTCTCGGCGTTGCCGGTCCCGACGACCTGGAAGCCGTAGGCCGCCAGTTCGTCCGCGGTGGTGGCGGCCAGTCCGCTGGTCTCCGAGGCGTTGGAGATCTGGACCGACACCAGCGAGGGGTCGACCGCGACCTGCGGTTCGGTGGTGACCGGCGGCGCGACCTCGGGGGTGGTCTCGGGTGCGCGTTCCTCACCGGGGAGCGGCTGGTCGTCGATGATCGCCTGGAAGATCGCCTTGATGTCGTCGGTGCGCGGGATCTCGTTGCCGTAGTCGGTGGTACCCGCGGTGGGGACGGTGAGGAACGTGACCGCGCCCGCCTCGACGCCGCGCAGCGACTTGCCGAGCGTCAGCAGATCCGACGTCTTCACGTTCTCGACGAACGTGTCGCGGGTGAACGCCGTGACGAAACCGTTGAGGGCGCCCGGGTCGAACAGCACGCGGTTGCTCAGCACGGAGCGCAGGAGCGAGGACAGGAAGAGTTGCTGACGTTTGATGCGTCCGTAGTCACCGGTGCCCTCGGCGTCCACCTTGCGGGCGCGCACGTAGTTGAGCGCGGTGCGTCCGTCGATGCGCTGTTCGCCCGCGGTGGCCAGGACCGTTCCCAGCTCCTCGTCGACCAGCGGAACCGGGGAACACACGTCCACCCCGCCGACCTCGTCGACCATCGACTCGAAGCCGGCGAAGTCGATACCCACGAAGTGGCCGATCCGCAGTCCGGAGATCTTCTGAATGATCTTGACCAGGCACTTGGGCCCACCGAGCGCGTAGGTCGCGTTGAGCTTGTCGCCGTCCGCGGCGGGATACATCTCGCCCGTGTAGTCACCGGTGGTGCTGTCCCAGCCCTCGCACTCGGGGCGTTCGACGTCGAGGTCGCGGGGGAACGACACGGCGACCACGCGACTGCGGTCGGCCGGGATGTTGATGAGCATGACGGTGTCGGACCGTGCACCCTCGGCATCGGCCACCGTGCCGGCGCCGATCTCACCACTGGCTCCGGCTCGGGTGTCCGTCCCGACGATGAGGTAGGTCTCGTCGCCGTACTGGCCGGGCGCGTCGACCACGTCGGTGGACTCGGTGTCCAGGGCCGCGACCTGCTCGAACCCGCGGTCGGTCGCCCGGAGATATCCCCACACGACACCGGTGATGACCAGGGCCAGGATCGAGACCATCGAGACGCCGACACGGCCTGCGACCCGCATCCGCTTGCGCTTGCGTGCCCTGCTGAGGGCGAGCCGCGTGAGCGTCGGGGGTGCGACGGGGCCGACCGCCTCGGGCGCCGGACGCTCTGCGGTGCGTCGCTCGTCCACGACGGGGGCGATCACCTCGGTGGGCGGCTCGGGATCCTCGCGAGGTGGAACCGGCGGGGACGGTGGAGGGCTCGACGCGACCGCTCGATCGTCCGCGCCGGAGGTCGGCGAGTCGTCGCGACCCGCTGCGCGTCCCCGGTTCGAACCGATGCGGGAGATCCGATCCACGACCTCGGCCACCGAGAGCCGTCGATCCTGGTCGTCGGACGAGGACGGCGGTGTCTGGTCGGGCTCGGGTCGATCCGCTGGCGGGCGCTGTTCCGGCGCGGGCTGCTCGGACGGGGGAGACGGTGTCTCGGGGTCGCGATCGGAGCGCGGCACTCGCGAGATGGGACGCTCCCAGGGGGCGCGTCGTCCGGGTGTGGGCGACCCCGGTTCGTTCTCGTCACCCACTGGTCGTTCCGTCTTTCTCTCGGGCGTCGAACAGTGGTCGACGGATCGACGCCATAGTACTGATCATCCGCCCGAGTGCATCAGATCGGCGCCCGCCGGCACCGCACAGTCCTCGGGATCGTCGAGCCAGCCGTCGGGCAGCGACACGGCGCCGGGGGAACCCTGGCGACCGCGGGGGCCCTCGGCGTCGGCCGGGAAGGGAACGGTCGGATCCAGGCGAGCCAGCAGCTCGTCGAGCTCCGCGAGTGTCGAGACGGTGGCCATGCGTACCCGCAGGTCCGAGCCGGCCGGGAAGCCGCGCATGTACCAGGCGACGTGCTTGCGCATCTCCCGGAGCCCGCGGCCCTCGCCGTGGTGGTCGGACAGCAGTTCCGCGTGCCGACGCATGATGACGGCGACCTCGCCCAGCGTGGGCGGCGTCGGCGCAGTGGTGCCGCGCAGAGCGGCGGACAGTTCGGCGAACAGCCAGGGGCGTCCCAGGCAGCCGCGGCCGACGACCACGCCGTCGCAGCCGGTCTCGGCCATCATGCGGGCGGCGTCGGACGCGTCGAAGATGTCGCCGTTGCCAAGGACGGGGACGTCGCGAACGTGATCCTTGAGGCGCGCGATCTCGGACCAGTCGGCCGTACCGGAGTAACGCTGCGCCGCGGTGCGCGCATGGAGCGCGACGGCCGCAGCACCCTCGCCGGCGGCGATCCGTCCTGCGTCGAGGTGCGTGTGATGCTCGTCGTCGATGCCGATCCGAAACTTGACGGTCACCGGGATGTCCGTCCCCTCGGTGGCCTTCACCGCCGCGGCGACGATGCGTCCGAAGAGCGATCGCTTGTACGGCAGGGCGGCGCCGCCGCCCTTGCGCGTCACCTTGGGCACGGGGCAGCCGAAGTTCATGTCGATGTGGTCGGCCATGTTCTCGTCGACGATCATCTTCGCGGCGTCGTACGTCGTGTCCGGGTCCACGGTGTAGAGCTGCAACGAGCGAGGCGTCTCGGTCGGGCCGAACGTGGTCATGTGCAACGTGGCGGGCTGCCGCTCGACGAGGGCACGCGCGGTGACCATCTCGCAGACGTAGAGCCCGGAGGTGCTGCCCGTCAGCGTCTCCTCGAGCTCCCGACACAGCGTGCGGAACGCCACGTTGGTGACACCGGCCATCGGCGCGAGGACGACGGGACTACGCAGGGCGAGGGAACCGATCTGCAGAGTCATGGTTGATCACACACCAGACATGGTCGACGGGAAACAGCGATGTGCCCGGCATCCGCGGAACGGGTGCCGGGCACATCGAGGGTATCCGTCGGAACTGGCACTCGGCCACACCGTGGTGCGGTGCGGGTCAGGATGCCTGCGCGGCCTGCCGCTTGGCAGCCTCGCGGGACAGCATGCGGTCGCGCTGCTCCTCGAACTTGAGAACGTCCTTCTCCAGCTTCTCGAGGAAGGCGGCGAGCTCCTCACGCGTCTGCTCGCCCTCGGCGGTGAAGTCGGTGCGATCGAAGATGTTCCACTTGCGCAGCACCGGCATGACGACGTCCTCGAGGTGCTGACGCAGATCGTAGATCCCGTGCTTGGCCATCAGCACGCCGTTGCGGCGGAAGTTGGGCATGCCGGCGCCGGGCATCTGGAAGTTCTGCACGATGTCGGCGATGGCACGCAGCGCCTGGTCGGGCGAGATGTCGAGCGCCGCACCGCACAGGTTGCGGTAGAAGATCATGTGCAGGTTCTCGTCGGCCGCGATGCGCTGGAGCATGCGGTCGGCGATGGGGTCGTTGCAGACCTTGCCCGTGTTGCGGTGGCTGACTCGCGTGGCCAGCTCCTGGAACGTCACGTACGAGACGGAGTGCAGGAAGCCCATCTGATCGTGGCCACCGGCAGCGGCCGAGGAGAAGCCGTTGGTCATGTGCTCGATGCGGGCCTGCTCGAGGGCGACGGGATCCACTCCGCGCGTGACCACCAGGTAGTCGCGCATGACGATGCCGTGGCGGTTCTCCTCGGCGGTCCACCGGCCCACCCAGGTGCCCCAGGCGCCGTCCTGCGAGAAGTTCTCCGCGATCTCGCGGTGGTACGACGGCAGGTTGTCCTCGGTGAGGAGGTTGGTGATCATGGCGGCCTTGGCCACCTCGTCGAGCCGAGACTGCTCGGGCGACCAGTCCTCGCCACCGAGCGCGGCGAAGTTACGCCCCTCGTCCCAGGGGACGTAGTCGTGGGGGTGCCACTCCTTCGCCATGGAGAGATGCCGGTTCAGATTCTCTTCCGCAACCGGCTGCAGCTCTCCGAGCAGCTCCAGTTGGGTCAGATCCCGTGCCATGCGTGTCCTCCAGAATGGTGTTCGGCTCACTGCTTCCGCGCGATGACCGCGCTGCCTCGTACTGTGAGGGCAGCCTACGGCACCGTAACTTCGATGTGAATTGCTTCGACGAGCCGCCGCGAGGGGTGCGTACCGTCCGGTAGACATTCATCGAGCGGGGCGACAGTTCGTTACGCCCGCCCGCCGTCGACCTCGTCCAGTATATGCCGCGGGGTACGGGGTACAGGTGTTGTGACTTCTGCGAGAAACGAACTCGATGTACTGTGCGTCACTCGGAGTCGCTGGCAGGGGACAGATCACCGGAGCCACTGTGGCGACGACCGTTGTCTGCCATTCTGTCTGCCGTGGCGCAACTGAGAACCGAGGGACACCGCGTTCTGGTCGTCGACCTGCACGGGGACAGCGTGCGGGCGGTCACCGGATCGATGATCGCGTACGAGGGCCAGGTGACCTTCCGGAACGCCGGGATGGGCGGTGGCGGTGGACTGCGCGCCGCTCTCAAGCAGAAGGTCACCGGCGAGTCGCTGTCCCTGATGGAGATGGCGGGGCAGGGAACGGTGCGGCTCGCGGTCGACGCGCAGCACGTCGTCGTCGTGCCGTTGGCGGGTGACGCACTCCACGTCGAATCGTCGCAGTTGCTCGCTCTGTCCGGCGGGCTGCGGTCCGATGTGGCCTTCGCCGGGCTCCGCGGCGCCTCGTCCGGGCAGGGCCTGTTCACGACGGTCGTCAGTGGACAGGGCGAGGTGGGACTGCTGTCCGCGGGCGGACCGCTCATCGCGCTCGAGGTGTCGCCGCAATACCCGTTGGTGGTCGATCCGGACGCCTTCGTCGCGCACCGAGGTCAGGTGACACAGAGCTTCGTCACCGACGTCACGTGGCGGTCGGCCGTCGGTGGCGGGAGCGGCGAGGCCTTCTCCCTCCGCTTCGACGGCACCGGTGTCGTCTACATCCAGCCGCAGGAGCGCTGACATGTTGGAACTCGTCAACAGCAAGGTCGTGAAATCGACCGTCGCCCTGGGCTCGCCCACGCTCGCGCGCCGTGGATCCATGTTGTTCCACCAGGGCGACGTCCGCTTCGTCCCGCACACGATCGGCGGCGCGGGCGGCATGCCGGGGATGGGTGCCGTCGCGGGTATGGCCGGCCGGATGATGTCGGGCGAGCACGTCGCCATGATGGCCGCCGAGGGGTCCGGCACCGTGCACTACGGCCACGCCGGGTTGCACGTGTCCGTCATCGATCTCGACGGGACCGGTGTCCTCTCGGTCGAGGCGTCACGGTTGCTCGCACACAGTGGCGCACTCTCGACATCGGTCGTACCCCTGACGCAGCAGGGAGGGGTCCGCGGCGCGGTGCGCGGGGCGATGACCGGGCAGGGCATGTTCACGACACAGGTCGCCGGACGTGGGCAGGTGGCCGTGCTGGCCCACGGTGGGACGGTCGAGATCGAGGTGGGTCCGCACCGGCCGCAGGTGGTGGTCGATCCGCAGGCGTACGTGTGTCACCGCGGCACTCTCACCGTCGACATCTCGGCGAACGTCGGGTGGCGTGACGCCGTCGGCCGCGGTTCGGGTGAAGCCGTGCAACTCGCGATCGGCGGCGCAGGGACCGTGTGGGTCCAGGCGTCCGAGCAGAAGTTCTGACGAGAGGGATCGGACATGACCGACGTCGTGCACAACCCCCACACCCTGCCGGTGAACGACAACGTGCCGGGAAACGACTACGCCTTCTGCATCGAACTCGCGGGACAGCCGTGGTTCACGGCGAAGGGCGCGATGATCGCCTACTACGGGTCGGTGCAGTTCGAGCCTCTCGGGCGGACGTCGATGGCGGCCGTCGTGGCCTCACGCTTCTCGTCGCCGCTGTACGCGAACGACTGGGTGCTCGCGAGCGGACACGGCAAGGTGCTGCTCGGCGATCGCGGCTTCGACATCAACTCGTTCGATCTCGACGACGGCAACCTGACCATCCGGGCGTCGAACCTGCTGGCCTTCGAACCCGGCCTCGAGCTGAAGCAGTCCATCGTGCCCGGTTTTCTCACGCTGCTCGGCACCGGGAAGTTCCTCGCCTCGTCCAACGGTGCGGTCGTGTTCGCCGAACCGCCCGTTCGAGTGGATCCGCAGGCACTCGTCGGCTGGGCCGACTGCCCCGCTCCGTCCCACCACTTCGACGCGCAGTGGATGCAGAGCTTCCTGGGGGCGGCGCAGGGGATGCTCCTCGGAGCACAGACGGGGGAGGAGCGGCAGTTCGACTTCACCGGTGCGGGAACGGTCCTGATCCAGTCGTCCGAGAAAGTGGTGAGCGACGCTCATCTGCTCCGCCACATCGAGTCGGAGACCGTGGCGCTGGGTCAGAACGCGTTGCGCTCACTCCATCAGAGCATCGGGGCCCGGCTGAGCCAGAATTCCTGAGCGTCGACGGGTGTGGGGAAAGACGTTGTGCCCCCAGTAGGGCTCGAACCTACGACCTGCGGATTAAAAGTCCGTAGCTCTACCAACTGAGCTATAGGGGCAGTGCTCGACGAGTGTAATGGACCCCGGGCGGACGCTCACGACCTGGCCTCGCGTCGGGAGTGACGCATTCACCATTCACCTATTCGCTATGAATCATCACCATTCTCGCCGGTCGACATTCGGACGCGGGCCGGGCATATATCCGACAAACCGGTCATCGGAACGCACGACACGCTGGTGGGGCCGTCCGAACACGCCGGACGAACCCGCTCGAGCTCGATGTTTGCGGCCACGTCCGAGGGGATTCTCAGGTTTGTCGGCTACCCTTCACTCAGTATCAGGGCCCTTCAGGGTGTTCAATTTCGGAGGCAGCAGCGCAATGGCACAGCAGGAACGTGCTCGACGCACCCGGGCCGCGATCGTCGAGGCAGCCGCGTACGAGTTCAGCAAGCGTGGGTACACCGCGGCGTCGGTCAACACGATTCTCGAGGGATCACGCGCCACCAAGGGTGCGATGTACTTCCACTTCAGCTCGAAGGAAGAACTGGCTCGCGCCGTTCTGCAGACCGCGATGGAGAAGTACGTCACGATCATGGACGTGGAGCGCCCGGACGGCGTCGACGCCCTCGAGTGGCTGCACAACCTCATCTTCCAGCTCGCCCGGTCCTTCGACGAGAACGTCGTCGTGCGTGCGGAGTTCCGTCTCGTCGTCGAGCCCGAGTTCCACGCGAGCATCCGCGAGGGAGCGGGCGCCGTGTGGGGTCGCACCGCACACAAGCTCGCGGCCGAGGCGCACGAGACCGGTCTGCTGCGCCCCGACATCGATCCGCGCATGTTCACCCGCGTGCTGGTGACCTCGCTCGCCGGCCAGCGGTACATGGCCGATCTGACTGCCGAGGACACCGACCTGGTGGTGCTGTTCGAGGAGTCCCTCGAGGTTCTCCTGATGGCGATGGCGTCGCGGGAATGGCTCGACAAGTGGCGCGTCAACGGGTGGCCCCGAGTCGACGCCGTGAGCATCGAAACATAGCCTCACCTGCGGATTTGTGAAATTCCGAAGCGGTGTCCTAAGCTATCCAAGCTCCCAACGGAACGCCGTTGGGGTACGGTCGGAGCGATTCGACGGGCCCCCTTCGTTTAGCGGCCTAGGACGCCGCCCTTTCAAGGCGGTAGCGCGGGTTCGAATCCCGTAGGGGGTACGTTTCAGCGAGTGACAACGCTGGAGCGGGAGTGGTGAGAAGTAGGACGAAGATGCAGTAGGGTCTTCCACGCAGTACATGCTTCACAGCATGGCCCTGTGGCGCAGTTGGTTAGCGCGCCGCCCTGTCACGGCGGAGGTCGCGGGTTCGAGTCCCGTCAGGGTCGCAACACCTCAGAGGTCGCAATACCTCAGTGATGCGATGATCGTCAGCACCGAGTAGGACAGCATCACCGGTACCCGCGAGGGTGCCCACGGCCAGGTAGCTCAGTCGGTACGAGCGTCCGCCTGAAAAGCGGAAGGTCGCCGGTTCGATCCCGGCTCTGGCCACCGAGAATGAACACAGACTGGAACCACCTGCCCGCGCAGGTGGTTCTTCTCGTTTCCGGACCCGTCGTCCGAGGTCGCCGAGGCCCGGGTGGTATCGATAGGGCATGACTGACATCGATGCTGACGTGATCGTGGTGGGGGCGGGTATCGCCGGTCTCCGGTGCGCCGGAGCGCTGCGCCGACGTGGATTCACGGTGCGGGTCGTGGAGGCGAGCGACGCCCCGGGGGGACGGATCCGCACCGACGTCGTGGACGGCTTCCGCTGTGACCGAGGCTTCCAGCTCCTCAACCCCTCCTACCCGGCCGTGAAGCGTCATGTCGACGTGTCCGCGCTCGATCTGCGGGTCGCCGGTCGCGGTGTGCGGATCGTCGACGACTCGGGGCGAGCGCACACGGTCGCCGACCCGACACGGCACCCGGGCCTGCTGCTCGGGACGGTGCGGTCCGCGGCTCGCCTGGGCCTGCTGCACCCGGGCGCCGTCGTCGGCGCCGCGCGGTGGGCGTTGCCCGCTGTCGGACCGGTGCGCCGCCTGGCCGCGTCCCCCGACGCTGCACTCGCCGACGACTGGGACCGCGTCGGCCTCCGCGGTCCGCTGCGCTCCGCACTGCTGGCTCCGTTTCTCAGCGGGGTCCTCGCCGACGGCGTGGGAGACACGTCGGACCGCTACGTTCGGCTCGTGCTCCGCAGCTTTCTTCTCGCGACACCCGGTGTGCCGAACCGCGGAATGCAGGCGTTCCCCGAGCAGCTCGCCCGCGATGCCGGGGTCGACATCGCGTACTCCTCGCGCGTCGAGCAGGTCACCGACGGCGCGGCACCCGCCGTGCGGATCGCCGACGGGTCGGTGCTGCAGGCCCGCGCGGTGGTGGTGGCGACGGACGCCCGAGGCGCGAACGAGCTGACGGACACCCGGACCTCTCCCATGCGCGGGTTGTCGACGTGGTGGTTCGAGGCCGACGCCGCGGAATCCGACGAGTTCCTCCGCATCTCGGGGACGGGCGGCGTGGTGGTCAACACCGCCGAGATGAGCTCCATCGCACCGGGATACGCGCCGACCGGGAAGACCCTGGTGCAGGCGACCACGCTGCTGGACGACGCCGGTCCCGCCGAGGAGTCCGTCGTGCGCACCGTTCTCGATCGGCTGTGGGGTCGGTCCACCGCGTCGTGGCGGGTGATCGTGCGTCACGACGTGCGGCGTGCGCTCCCGGTCCAGGCACCCGGGACGTCGCTCCGGCGATCGCTGCAGGTCGGTGACCGCGTGCTGCTCGCCGGCGACCATCGCGACACCCCGTCGATCCAGGGTGCTCTGGTGTCGGGTGGTCGCGCGGCCGCCGAGGTGGCGCGGCTGCTCGGCTGACGCGGCGTCCGGTTCGTGGGCCGGAGCGATCTCCACGGAATCTTCACAACGTGTCCCCGAGACCCGCACATGATGCCGTTACGGTCTGTTTCATGGATCGACGACGAATTCTGGTGGTCGAGGACGAACGGGCTCTGGCCGACGCGATCGCGGCACGGCTGCGGTCCGAGGGCTTCGACGTCGACCTCGCGTCTACCGGACCGGCCGCCGTGGAGACGGTGGCCCGCACGAACCCCGACCTGGTGGTCCTCGACGTGATGCTGCCCGGGTTCGACGGTCTCGAGGTGTGCCGACGCATCCAGTCCCGCCCCGAGGGCGCCGTCGCCGTCCTCATGCTCACGGCGCGGTCGGACGAGACGGACCAGCTGGTGGGCCTCGGGGTGGGTGCGGACGACTACATGTCCAAGCCGTTCTCGATGCGCACCCTGGTGGCCCGCGTGCACGCACTGCTGCGCCGGGTGGAACGCCATCCCGCGCCGTCGCCGACCGTCGTGCACGAGTTCGACGACGTCCGGGTCGACGAGCGCGCGCGGCGGGTCTTCCGTGACGGCGACGAGGTCCACCTGACACGCACGGAGTTCGATCTCCTGCTGTTCCTCGCTCGGCGGCCGGGCGCGGCCTACGCGCGAGATCGACTGCTGTCGGACGTGTGGGGGTGGTCGCGCGACGACTCCATGACGTCCGTGCCGTCCCGCACGGTCGACAGCCACGTCAAGGCGTTGCGGCGCAAGCTGGGGTCCGACGTCGTGCGCACCGTCCACGGCGTCGGGTACGCGTTCCGGGCACGCGGATGATCCGCCCTCTCGACTCGCTGCGCTCGTTCAAGGTCAAGACCGGCCTGGTGGTGGTGATCGCGCTGTTCGCGGCGTCGGGCACCTTCTGGCTCGCGGCGCAGCAGCCGTTCCGGTACGCGCTGCTGCTCGCACTCGTCGTGGCTCTGGTGGTCACGCAGATCGTCGCGCACGGGATGACCTCGCCGCTGCGCGAGATGACCGCAGCCTCGCGAGCGATGGCGAACGGGGACTACACGCACCGGGTTCGTGCCACGTCGCGGGACGAGATCGGCCAGTTGGCCGTCGCGTTCAACACGATGTCGGCAGACCTCGCAGAGGCCGACCGCTACCGTCGGGAGCTGATCGGCAACGTCTCGCACGAACTCCGGACACCGATCGCGTCGCTGCAGGCCGTGCTCGAGAACATCGCCGACGGGGTGCAGGAGGCGACCCCGGCGACGGTGGGAGTCGCCCTCGAGCAGACCGAACGTCTGGCTCGGCTCGTCGACGACCTCCTGGATCTCTCGAAGCTCGAGGGTGGCGCACTCGGTCTGTCGCGCAGCACGTTCGACCTCCGTCAGTTCCTGACCAGCGTGGTCACCCAGAGCACGGCGACCCGGTTCTCGGTGTCGGTCGAGCCTCCCGGTGCGACGGTGACCGCCGACGAGGAACGGGTACGGCAGGTGATGGCCAATCTGGTCGAGAACGCCGTGCGCCATGGTCCGCCCGACGGTGCAGTGGCCGTGTCGGCCGTGGTGGGTGACGACACGGTGCGCATCGACGTGGTCGACGAGGGCGACGGGATCGCGCCGGCCGATCGCGCTCGGGTGTTCGACCGGTTCGTCCGCGGCGGGTCGACCGACGGCGGCACCGGCATCGGGCTCGCCATCGCTCGATGGGCCGCCGAGTTGCACGGCGGCACACTCGATGTGGTCGACGTCGGCGCCGGGTGTTGCTTCCGGCTCACTCTTCCCGTCTGACCCCCACCGTCCGCACTCGGCACGTGACACCGCATCCGGTGCTCGCGCGATCACCCCTGCCCGAAAGAGGTTCACGATGACCACCGACCTTCTTCCCGATCCGGCGGCGCAGTCGCCGGTCCGCACCGTCACCGAGTCTCCGCGTCGCTGGGCCGTGGGTTCCGCCGCAGCGGTCGGGGTGGTCGCCGGCGCGATACTGACCGACCGGCCGTCGGTGGCCTACCTCGCCGTCGGCGTCGCTGCCGTCCTCGCCGCTCGACTGCCGGACCGGTCGCGCTGGTCCGTGGCATGGATCGGCGCCGCGTTCACGCTGCTGGTGGTCCCGTTCGTCCGCGATTCGGGATGGCTCGCAGCGTCGTCCGTCGGACTGGCCGTGTGGTGTGTGGCTCTGTCGACCACGAGATCGACGACGTTCACCGCCACGGTGCTCGCGCCGATCGTGCCCGTCGTGGTGCAGGGAGCCGTGCTCCGCTCGCTCGGAACCGGTGCCGCACAGGTGACGCTCCCGTCTCGGGGGTCCGCGGTACGCACGCTGCGCGTCGTGGTGAGCACGGCCCTGCTGGTCACCGTGTTCACGCTGCTGTTCGCGGGTGCCGACGATCGCTTCGCCTCGCTCGTCGACGCGGTGATCCCGACCGTGTCCGTCGACGTCGACCCGCTGGGGCCGGTCGTGGCTCTGTGCGTCGCGCTGTGGATTCTGGGTGTCGCCCACGCGAAGCGTCACGCGATGGCACTCGATGCGCTCGCTCCCGGCGCTGGTCGACGACGACCGGTGTGGGAGTGGGCGGTGCCGGTCTGCGCGCTCGTCGTCGTGTTCGCTGCGTTCGTCGTGGTGCAGGCAGCCACGTTGTTCGGCGGACACGACCACGTGATGACGACGGACGACCTGACGTTCGCGGACCACGCCCGATCGGGATTCTGGCAGCTGATCACGGTGACAGTCGGCGTGCTCGTCGTGGTCGCCGTGCAGGTACGCAAGGTCGACGCCGAGGTGCGGCGCGACCGGGTGCTCGCGCGCATCGCCTTCGGGTCGCTGTGTGTGCTGACGCTGGTGGTCGTCTGGTCGGCGGTGTACCGAATGTCGTTGTACGAGCAGCAGTTCGGTCTCACTCGGCTGCGAGTCGGGGTCATGGCCGTCGAGGTGTGGTTGGGCGTCGTCGTGCTCGCCGTCATCGTCGCCGGTGCGCGCTGGTCCGCGCGCCTACTGCCCGCGGTGATCGTCGGCACGGCGGCGCTGGGCGTGCTGGTGATGGCGGTGGTGAACGTCGATGCGCTGGTCGCGGAGCGGGCAGTCGAGCGCTACGAGCGGACCGGACTGATCGACGTCGACTATCTCGGCACGCTGTCGGCGGACGCGGTGCCCGCCGTGTCGACCCTGCCGCCCACGCTGCGCGACTGCATCGTCGACGAGCCCGGGAGCGACCCGTGGTGGAACGCGAACCTCGCACGCCGTGAGGCCGCCGTCATCGCGGCGAGCGACCCTCTCGCAGAGTGCGCTCTGCCAGCTCGCGAAGCGGGCCGGTGAGTGCCGAATCGCCGGTCTCGCACGAGTGCTCGCCGATCTCGAGTCGCCACCGGAAGGTGTCGCGAGCGAGGGACGACGACTCGGGCAGGCCGTTCAACAGGGGGAGCGCGCGAGTGACCAGCTGCTCCCACTCGGGTGCCGTGTCGCCGAGGGCCGTGGTGTCGACGCTGCCGCGGCGGGTCATCCCGGCCACGCCGCCGCTGCGTACCACCACGATGACCATGTCACGTCCTCTTGCTCGCCTCGTCCGCCGCATCGGACGCGGATCCCGTCCCGGCCGGCTCGAGGCCCACGGTAGTCCACCCGCCGACCACGGCGCGGTGAACGTCGGACCCGGTTCCGTACCGCGCCGATGCGGCCGCGACCGTCGCCGCGGAGAAGGCGGCGAAATCGGCGGTCGGCGTCAGGCTGCCGGACGTGAGAGCGTCGAACCAGACCTGTCCGAGACGATCCCAGGCCGGCCCGCCGAGCGCGACGGCGGCCTCGGCGAACGCGCGGTTGGGGATGCCGGAGTTGATGTGCACCCCGCCGTTGTCCTCGGTGGTCTCGACGTATCCCGCCATGTCCGCGGGCTGGGGGTCCTTGCCGAGGACGTCGTCGTCGTACGCGGTACCGGGTGCCAGCATCGAGCGGAGGGCGCTGCCCTGCACGTCGGGGAGGAAGAGCCCCTCGCCGACGAGCCAGGACGCGTCCTCGGCGTTCTGCCCACGCGAGCGCTGTTCTGCGAGGACGCCGAACACGTCGGACACCGACTCGTTGAGGGCGCCGGACTGTCCGGCGTACTCGAGCTGTGAGGTGTACTGCGTGAAACCGTGAGCCAACTCGTGCGCGATGACGGACAGCGACACGGTGAAGCGGGTGAACACCTCGCCGTCACCGTCGCCGAACACCATGCGGGTGCCGTCCCAGAACGCGTTGTCGTACTGCTCGCCGTAGTGCACCGTGGCGTCGAGCGGCAGCCCCTGCCCATCGAGGCTGGACCATCCGTAGACCTCGGCGAACAGGGCGTGGGTGACGCCGAGGCCGTCGTAGCTCTCGTCCGCCGCCGGATCGCCGACAGGTTCGCCGCCCTCGGTACGCACGACGTCGCCGGGCAGAGTCTGCGTGTTCCTCGCGTCGGCGATGGTGCGCTGCAGCCGATCCGCGACGGCGCCGCGGGGAGCGGTGGGCGACACGGTGGACCGCGTCGAGTCGCGTCGGCGCCGCATCTCGTCGTCGAGTTCCAGCGTGCGGCTCGCGACGGACGGGGCGGTGTCCAGGCGGGCACTGCGTTCCGCGGGGGCCGACGCGAGGCGCTGCAGAAGGTAGGGAGGAACGACGCCCTGGCAGCAGGGCGTGGTGCGCGAGAGGTCGGGGGTGGCCACGATGAGATCCTTCCGAAGGGGAACGATCGCCACGCTAACCCCGATCACCGACAGCCCGCGCACCTCGCGGAGCTCGTGCGGTCAGGGGCAGGCGACCTTCGCCTGGTCGTAGATGCGACCGGCCTCGTCGACACCGGGCTCGTTGCCGTTGTTGGTGGCCTGCGACCGGATGTCGGTGACCACGGCGTCCTTTTCCTTGCCGTCGGTGATCTGCTGGCAGATGCTGCCGAGCAGCGATTCGATGTCCTCGTCGGACTTTCCCTCGGAGAGCGCGGAGAACTGCGCCTTGTAGGCGGCGACGAAGGTCGCGCGCTTGGCGTCGTCGAACACGTTGCCGGCATCGTCGGCCAGGCTGCCGGCGCTCGACTGGATGCCGGGTGCGGCCGACTGTGCAGAGCTGAGTGCGCCCTGAGCTGCGTCGCCCACCGATTCCGCGGCGTTGTTCGCGGTGTCCTGTGCGGACTGCTGATCCTCGGAGCTGCATCCACCCAGGATCAGGGCGAGGGTGGCGGCAGCGGCGAGCGTGGCGGGAAGGAGTCTCATCGGACGAACTTTACCGGGCGTACCGTCGCATTCCACCGCGAAAGTGGCCTGTGAATGACCATGATCGACGATGGCCATCATGCAGCGGGATGAGGGTGCGCGGCGGGTGCGGACGCCGATCGTGCGCAGTGCCGACGGGACATCGTCCGTGGAGTCGTTCGTCATCGCCGCGGTCGCGACCATCCTGCTCACCCGCGCCTACCTCGAACTCACCGACTATCCGCAGGTGGGCGGCGGAAGCCTGCACATCGCCCACGCACTGTGGGGCGGTGCGCTGATGATGACGGCGCTCGTCGTCGGATGGCTGTTCCTCGGCTTCGGAGCGCGCTCGTCGGCCGTGCTGCTGGGCGGCGTCGGCTTCGGTCTGTTCCTGGACGAGGTCGGGAAGTTCGTGACGAAGGACAACGACTACTTCTACGGCCCGTCCGCCGAGATCATGTACGTGACGGTGGTTCTGGTCCTGGTGCTCGGACGAACCGTCCGCGACGTCCGCGAACCGACGCCACGGGAATGCCTCGCGAACGCTGCCGCCATCGCGTCGGAAGGACTCGTCGGTGGGGTACCGGGATCGCGCCGGGAGCTGGCCCGCGAACTGCTCGACCGAGCGCGGACGACGGGAGCCGACCCCGAGCTCGTCGCGAGCATCGACACCCTGCTGAGTCGGTGCGTTCCGGCACCGTCCCGGCCGACGCGTCGGCTGGTGTGGTTCTCGCGCACCGTCGCGTCGTTCGTGACCAGTACGCGCTGGGCGATCGCGTTGTCCTGGCTCATGGTGGTCACCGCGTCCGCGACGGTCGTGGCGGGCATCGCACAACTGGCCACGGGCGGTCTGGTCATCGAACGCGACGACCTCGATGTCACCCTCGACCGGATGACCATCTCGGGCGGCATCCTGTGGGTGACGGCGTGCGTCACGGTCGCCCTCGGGCTCCCGTCGCTGATCGCGCGGCGGCGCACCGCGTCCCTCTGGCCTCTGCACCGACTCCGGTCGGCGGCCCTGATCTACGCGTTGCTCGGTGCGCTCGTCGACTTCGCCGAGACGGGCTTCGCCGCCCTGACCAACCTCGCGATCGGACTGCTGACGCTCGCCGCGATCTCGCACCGGATCACGGTGGAGACAGCGCGAGGGTCCGCTGCGACGCGAAGTGCCGCGGTGCGCCTGTGAGCGGGTCGGTGAACTCGATGCTCCGCGCCAGCAGTCGCAGTGGATCCCGGTAGTCGTCGACGGCGACCTCGCGCGGCACGGGATACAGCGAGTCGCCGACTATGGGCAGGCCGAGAGAGGCCATGTGCACGCGTAGTTGATGGGTCTTGCCCGTGCGTGGATGCAGGCGGTAGAGCGCCAGGTCGCCCACCGTGCGCACCTTCTCGATCACGGTCTCGCTGTTCGGCTCACCCGTCACCTCGGTCGCCTGCAGTGATCCACGGTCCTTGACGATGCGGCTGCTCACGGTGTGCGGGAACGAGATCGGCGAGTCGGGGGCCACCGCTTCGTAGACCTTGACCATGCTGCGCTCCCGGAACATCTCCTGATATGCGCGGCGGACGTCCTGTCGTGCGGTGAAGACGAGCACGCCCGCGGTGAGGCGATCGAGGCGGTGCGCCGGGGACAGTGCGTCGTTTCCCAGTTCGCGTCGCAGCCGGGTCAGGGCGGTCTGCACGACGAAGCGCCCCCGTGGTGTCGTCGCCAGGAAGTGCGGCTTGTCCACCACCACGATCGCATCGTCTCGATACAGGATCGGGGCGGTGAACGGCACCTCGGGTTCCACGGGCGGATCCCGGTACAGGTAGACGTCGGCGCGGGGGACCAGGGGAGTGTCGACCAGCACGGGCCGTCCTGCGGCATCGACGACCTCGCCGTCCGTCACCTTCGCGCGCAGGGCCTCCGCATCGCGCGGAAAGCGTGCGACGAGGTACTCGACTATGGTCCTGTGCTCTGCCGGCGCGTCCGGCATGCGGATCCGCGTCGGATTGAGACCGTCTCGGATCGGCAGCGGTGCGGGCACCGGATCGAGCGTAGTGCGCCGGTACCCTCGAACGCGGTCGGCCGCGGCGAGCGGCCGAGAGAAGTCTCAGGGGGGAAGCGCATGGCACAGAAGTCTGCACACAAGTGGGTCGAGACCGACGTACCGGATCAGACCGGCCGGACCTTCGTGGTCACGGGAGCCAACAGCGGGCTCGGCGCCGAGGCCGCGAAGGCACTCGGTCGCGCGGGCGCGACGGTGGTGCTGGCCTGCCGGACCGTGGAGAAGGCGAAGCCGATCGCGGACGAGATCGGTGAGCGCGCCGAGGTGCGTCGACTCGACCTCGCGGATCTGAGCTCGGTGCGGGAGTTCGCCGACGACACGCCCACCGTGGACGTACTGATCAACAACGCCGGCGTCATGGCACTGCCGCTGAAGCGGACCGCCGACGGTTTCGAGATGCAGTTCGGCACGAACCATCTCGGGCATTTCGCGCTGACCGGCCTCCTGCTGGACAGGATCACCGACCGCGTGGTCACCATGTCGAGTTTCATGCACCAGGTACCGGGACTGAAGCTGTCGGATCTCAACTACGAGAAGCGTCGCTACAGCCGGTGGGGTGCCTACGGGCAGTCGAAGCTGTCGAACCTGCTGTTCGCGTACGAGCTGGATCGCCGACTGCGTGCGGCGGGGTCACCCGTGCTCTCGCTGGCGGCGCATCCCGGTTACTCGAGTACCGAGTTGATGGGGCGGACGGAGACTGTGCAGGACGCGTTCATGTCACTCGGCCGGGTCTTCGCCCAGTCGGCCTACATGGGAAGCCTGCCGGAGCTCTACGCCGCGACGGCACCGGGGCTGCAGTCCGGCGGCTACTTCGGACCGGACGGGTTCCAGGAGCTGAGCGGGCACCCGAAGAAGGTCGGATCGAACAAGGCCTCGCGTGACGAGGCGAAAGCCCGTGAGCTCTGGACCAGGTCGGTCGAGCTCACGGGCGTCACCTACGCGATCTGAACGGTCAGTCGTCGCTGACGGTGATCTGCACGTCGATGTTGCCGCGGGTCGCATTGCTGTAGGGGCAGACCTCGTGGGCCTTGTCCGCGAGGGCCTGCGCCGTGTCGTGATCGAGGTTGGGGAGGGTCACCTCGAGGACCACGGCGAGCTCGAAGCCGCCGGCGTCGTTCGGGCCGATGCTGACCTTCGCGCCGACGGAGGAGTCGGTGACGTCGGCCTTCTGCTGGCCGGCGACGAGGCGCAGAGCGGAGTGGTAGCACGCGGCGTAGCCGACGGCGAAGAGCTGCTCCGGGTTGGTTCCGTTGCCGCTGCCGCCCATCTCGGTGGGGGCGGCGAGGTCGACGTCGACCTTGCCGTCGGTGGTGCGGCCGTGGCCGTTGCGTCCGTCGCCGGTGGCCAGTGCCTCTGCGGTGTACAGCGTCTTCATGGGTGAACCTCTCGTGGTGGGGATGGACGGGTCAGGCGGAACGAAGCGACGCGGTGGTCTTGCGGACGAGCGCGATCAGCGTGGTCGCCTCGTCTTCGGTGAGGCCGGTCGCGGTGAAGATGCACTCGGGAACGTGCGCGGCCGCGGAACGCAGGGCGCGGCCCGTGTCCGTCAGCCGGATCTCGACGCGTCGTTCGTCCTCCGCTGACCGTTCGCGGGTGACGAGCGACAGTGTCTCGATGCGCTTGAGCAGGGGGGACAGTGTTCCGGAATCCAGGCCGAGTCGATCGCCCAGTTCCGAGACGCTGAGTCCGTCCCGCTCCCACAGCACGAGCATCACCAGGTACTGCGGGTAGGTGATGCCCAGGTCGTCCAGCAGGGGCCGGTAGACCGCGGTGGTGGCCCGCGACGCCGAGTACAGGGCGAAGCAGAGTTGCTTGTCCAGTGTCAGCGCGTCGTTCACGAGGACTAACATAGCGCACAATGTAATTGTGCACAACCTTTCGCGCAGGACGAAAGTGCGTCGCAGCGATCGAGGCGGACGTCAGCGTGCGAACAGGAACATCGCGAGGGTGCGGAGAACGCCGGGGTAGGCGTCGTCACGCGGCTGCGAGGCGGCGGGCGCGGGTCGGAGCGGCGTCATGGGCACCGATGGGTACTGACCGTCGGTAACGGGTGTTGTGGTGGTTTCGGCGGAATGGTCCAGACTCATACCCCGCATTGTGCACCACCCGTCTGCGAAAAGGCTGTGAACAGCCCGTGCGGTTCGTGGCGTGTCCCACGGGACGTCACATCCGGGCGTGCCGGGCCATCACGACGGCGTAGACGCCGTAGAGGGCGATGCCGACTCCGGCGAGGACGAGCAGGATCTGTCCGAACGGCTGCGCCCCCAGGGTCTTGACGGCTCCGTCGAGACCCGTCGCCTTGCCGGGATCCGCGGTCAGCACGGCGGCGGCCACCAGGACACCGACACCGACGAGGGCGAGGCCCTTGGCGGTGTATCCGACCACGCCGATGACCCGGACCGGACGCCCGACGTGACCCTCGAGGTCCTTCTCGAACTTCGTGGAGATGCCCTTGTACACGTGATAAGCGCCGACGCCGATGATGACGGCCGCGGCCACGACGAGAACGACCTTGCCGATCGTCGACTCCATGAGGCGGGCGGTGAGCCCGGCGTTCTGCTGACCCGTCGACTGCCCGGCACCGCGAGCGAAGTTCAGCGCGGACCAGGCGAATGCGAGGTACACGACGGCGAGTGCACCGGCCTTGAGTCGATCGGTCGCACTGCCGGAATCGGCCTCGGTCTTCTTACCCACCACCGCCTCGAGAATGCGCCACGCGGCGAGGGCCAGGAAGGCGACGACGGCGATCCACAGCATGACGGCACCGCCGGGCTTGGAGGCCAGCTCGCCCAGCGCGCCGGACTGGTCGGCGTTGCCGCCCTGTCCGAAGGCGAGCCGCACCGCGATGTATCCGATCAGGAGGTGCAGCACTCCGCTCACGAGATGCCCTGCGCGGGCGGCTCTCTCGAACCCCGTGCTGTTCTGGATGCGGTCCCCGCGAGAGGTGTCGATCGCCATCGGACCATGGTCCCACGTCGAGGGAGAAGAATGTCCGCTTCCGCCGCCCGGGCTCGTCGGCACGGCCGTGCGCTACAGTGCCTGTGTGCAGCGAGCATATTTTTGGTTCAGCAGGCCGGCCCTCGGTGGTCCGGTCAGCGGAACCATGCGCTGACCCACTCCACCCGACGAGCCGGCAGGACCGGCTCGCGTGGAATGCGTGTCCCGGTCGTGACGTCTCACCCGACCGCCCCGAGGACTCATCGTGACTCTCGCACTTGACACTCTTCCCGACCTGTCGCGGACAGGTCCGCTCGTCTCGCCGCGTGCGCTGCGGGACGCGGAGCCCGCATCCGCCGACGCGGCTCTCCGCGTCGCCGACAGCCGTGACGCCCTGCGCGCCATCCTGACCGGAGCCGACGACCGCGTGGCCGTCGTGGTGGGCCCGTGCTCCGTGCACGACCCGATCGCGGCACTGGACTACGCCCGCCGGCTGGCCGTCCTGGCCGACGAGGTGGGGGATCGACTCCAGGTGATCATGCGGGTCTACTTCGAGAAGCCGCGGACGTCGGTGGGCTGGAAGGGTCTGCTCAGCGACCCCGGCCTCGACGGCTCGGACGATCTCGACGCCGGGCTCCGGGCGGCGCGGCGCATTCTGGCCGCCATCGTCGACGGCGGCCTGCCCACGGCGACGGAGTTCCTCGATCCTGCTCTGTCCGGCCATCTCTCGGACCTGGTGACGTACGGGGCGATCGGTGCCCGCACCGCGTCGTCGCAGGTTCACCGCCAGATGGTCAGCGGTCTGCCGATGCCGGTGGGCATCAAGAACGGAACGGACGGCGACGTGCAGGTGGCCGTCGACGGGGTGCGCTCGGCGAGGTCGCCGCACGTGTACGCCGGGGTCGACGACGGCCGACTGGCCGCCGTGCGCACGACGGGCAACGAGGACGCCCACGTCATCCTCCGGGGTGGGTCCTCCGGCCCGAACTACGACGCGGCTTCGGTGACCGACGCGGGGGAGCGGCTCCGGCGCTCGGGCGCGGACCCGCGGGTGGTGGTGGACGTCAGCCACGGCAACAGTGCCAAGAACCACCGACGCCAGCTCGACGTGCTGGGCGACCTCGCCGACCGGATCGCCGGCGGCGACCGCGGCGTCGTGGGGGTGATGGTGGAGAGCTTCCTCGTCGAGGGCCGTCAGGACCTCGGCACGCCGGGGGAGCCGCTCACCTACGGCCAGTCGATCACCGATGCCTGCCTCGGGTGGGCGGACACCGAATGCGCCGTTCGGGCGCTGGCCGACGCCGTCAGCGCACGCCGTGCGGTCGGAACTGGACGCTGATCCGGGGCCCCGTGGCGCGCGTGCTCTTGGGCACGCAGTGCTCCCAGGTCCGCTGGCAGGACCCGCCCATGACGATCAGATCACCGTGTCCCAGAGTGTGTCTCACCGAGGGACCGCCGCCGCGCGGTCGCAGCAACAGCGGCCGTGCGGCGCCGAGGGACACGATGGCGACCATGGTGTCCTCGCGCGCTCCGCGTCCGAGGTCGTCGCCGTGCCAGGCGACGCTGTCCTTGCCGTCGCGGTAGAAGCAGAGTCCGGCCGTGGCGAAGTCCTCGCCCAGTTCGGCCCGGTAGTGCTCGCTCAGCTGTCGACCGGCATCGACCAGGACGGGGGCGGGCAGCCGCTCGGGATCGGGGAAGAAGGAGACCAGGCGCGGGACGTCGACGACGCGGTCGTACATCGGTCGGCGTTCCGACCGCCACGGAACCTCCTCCACCAGCCGGTCGAAGACGGAGTCCGAGCCGCTCACCCAGTTCGGCAGCACGTCGATCCACGCGCCGTCGGTCAACACCGTCCGGCGGACGGACGTGAGGGAGCCGAGCGACGGTCCGTCCGCGCCGTCGTCGAACAGGGACGCCTGGAGTGCGTAGGTCACGGGGCCATCGTAGCGCGGTCGTTCGAACGTATGTTCCTACGCGACCGTCGTCAGCGAACGCGGGCCAGCTCCGCTGCGCGCAGACCGACGTACAGTTCGGCGGCGTCCACCGGGTTCGTGTGATCACGGCCCGTGAGGTCGTGGATACGGCGGAGCCGGTAGAGCACAGTGTTGCGGTGGTAGTGCAAGCGGTCGGCCGCCGCGGTGGTGGAACCGGCGGCCGCGAACCACGCGTCGAGCGTCTCGAGCAGGCTGTCCCGGTCCGCGAGGCGGTGCGGGCCCTCGGCCACGGCGAGCGGACCCAGGATCTGTCGGGCGGCCCGCGCGGCGGCGTCGGGAGTCGAGACCAGCAGCAGCGGAACCGGACACGCGTCGTAGCGACTGATGCGCGCGCTCCCCGGCGGTGCGCAGCGACGAGCCGTCCGGGCCTGCGCCACCGCCGTCGGGGTGGACAGCGACCGCTCGTAGTACGTGCCGACACCCAGTCGGGTGCCGTAGAGCCGGCCCAGGGTGTCCACCGCGTCGTCGAGCACCGCCGGCGCCGAGGCGACCAGCAGTCCCAGGTGACCGTCCGCATCGGTGTCCCACACCGACTCGACACCGAGCGGCAGGATGCTCTCGCGCGCGCTGCCCGGAGTGGCACCCCGGTCGACGGTGGTCTCGGCGGACACGACGGCGAAGTGGCCCGCGTCCGGGATGCGGAAGGCCCGCAGGGCGTCCTGCACGGCAGCGGGGTCCGAGGCGGTCTCGTCGAAGAGAGCGCGCAGCACCATGCGGCGCGCATCGGCGTCGTCGAGGGCGAGCCGGTCCGCGGCGTCGCGATACGCCTCCGCGGCCGCGTCGGAATAGGTGTCCACCAGTGCCCACACCTCGGTGGCCATCGCGAGCAGCACCTCCGGAGCCCGGCCCGCGGCCGCCGCGGTGAGCTCGGCCCAGATCAGACGACCACCGAGGCGGAACGCGTGCAGCAACGCCGCCAGCGGCACCGCGTTCTCGGCCTTGATTCGGCCGGCCGCGCGTGCGGGTTCCAGGTCGCCGCTCGCGCCCGTGGTCAGAGCGTCGAGCATGGACCGAAGATTGCCGGTGCACACCGTGGCGAGCTCGTCCCGCGTGAGCGACGTGGCCTCGAGGTACGACTGTTCGGCGACCAGGATGTCGAGGACGAGTCGCTCGCTGAGCTCGCCGACGTGCTCTCCCAGCAGCGCGGCGAGACCCTGCGAGGTGAGCGGTTCCGGTGCGGAGCGGCGGACGGCCACGGGCGTCGACATCACTCCACCGTACGGCTGTCCGGTGACGGACGCCACAGGGCGGCTGTGCCTCGGCACAAACCGGGCGCGTGAGCTGCCGACGTCCGCCTATGGCCACCCGATGTAGTACAGGTCACAATCAACGGTATGACCACAGGCGAACTCACCCCGAGTACCACCGGCGCATCCGCCTTTCCCGAGGTCGACGCGGCTCTCCGCGACCTCGCACAGGGCGAGGCCGCATGGGCACGTGCCTCGCTCGGCGACCGCGCGGACCTTCTCGACCGGGTCGCGGCCCTCACGGCGTCGAAGGCGCAGGAGTGGGTCGATGCGGCCGCTCGATTCAAGAAGCTGCCCGCGGCCTCCGCACTCCTCGGCGAGGAATGGCTCTCCGGGCCGTACTCCGTCGTCACCGCGTGCCACGTGCTCGCGCAGAGTCTGCGGCAGCTCGCCGTCGGGAAGAGCCCGCTCGCGGACGCCCGGATCGGCTCGGGTCCGGGCGGGCGCACCACCGTGCAGGTGCTGCCGTCGAACATCTTCGACACGCTGCTGCTCAACGGGTTCTCCGCCGAGGTGTGGCTCGAACCGGGTGTCGACGCGGACACCGCGCGCCGTGACGCCGGACTCGCGCAACGGAACCCGACCAAGACCGGGGGCATCGGTGCGGTGCTCGGCGCCGGCAACATCACGTCCATCGCCCCGCTCGACACGCTCTACGAACTGGTCGCGCACAACCGCGTCGTCGCGCTGAAGCTCAACCCGGTGACGGATCCGATGGAGCCGGTGCTCCGCGCCGTCTTCGCTCCCTTGGTCGAGCTGGGCGCGGTGCGCATCCTCACCGGTGGCCCGGACGTCGGCTCGTACCTCGTGCACCACGACGCCGTGGCGCACGTGCACATGACGGGCAGCTCGATCACGCACGACGCCATCGTCTTCGGCACCGGCGAGGAGGGGGCCGAGCGGAGGAAGGCCAACACCCCGTTGCTCGACGTGCCCATCTCGAGCGAACTCGGCGGCGTCTCGCCGGTCATCGTGATCCCGGGCCAGTGGTCCGACGCGGACATCCGGTTCCAGGCCGAGCACGTGGTGACCCAGCGGCTGCACAACGGCGGCTACAACTGCGTCGCCGCGCAGGTCGTGGTGATCTCCTCCGAGTGGCCGCAGCGCGACGCGTTCCTGGCGGCACTGCGCACGGCACTCCACGAGGCACCGGACCGCGAGCCGTACTACCCCGGCAGCGCCACCCGCGTCGCCGGTGCCCGAGCGGACTACCCGGGCGCGGAGTCGCTCGGCCCGTCCGGCGGCCGCACCCTCGTGAGCGACCTCGATCCGGACAGCTATCGCGCTCTGCTCACCACCGAGTACTTCGCACCGGTACTCGGTGTCATCGAGATCCCGTACACCGGGCAACGTTTCGTGGACGAGGCCGTCCGCATGTCGAACGAGGAGTTCGTCGGCACGCTCGGCGTCAACGTGATCGCGCATCCCGACACGCTGTCGTCGCTCGACACCGCCGTCGACGAGATGCTCGAGGACCTGCGCTACGGCACCATCGCGCTCAACGCGTGGACCGGCGTCGGCTTCCTCACGGCGGCGGCGACCTGGGGTGCGTTCCCGGGCCACACGCTCGACGACGTCCAGAGCGGAATCGGCGTCGTGCACAACGCACTGCTGATCGACCGACCCGAGCGCACCATCGTCCGCGGGCCCTTCCGACCCGCGCCGCGCTCGATCCTGAAGGGCGAGTTCACCCTGTCGCCGAAGCCGCCGTGGTTCGTCACCAACCGCACCGCGGCCACCACCGCGAAGCGGTTCACCGCGTTCGCCGCGGCTCCGTCCTGGAAAGCCCTGCCCGCCATCTTCGCGTCCGCTCTGAGAGGTTGACATGACCGAGACTTCCACCGACTACGTCGTCGTCGGCGCAGGATCCGCAGGATGCGTCGTCGCGAATCGGCTCAGTGCCGCGTCGAACACCGACGTCGTCGTCCTCGAGGCGGGCCCGGAGGACAAGGACAAGTTCGTCCACATTCCCGCCGGGTTCTCGAAGCTCTTCCGTTCGGAACTGGACTGGGACTACGACACCGAGCCGCAGGCCGAACTCGCCGGCCGACGGATCTTCTGGCCCCGTGGGCGCATGCTCGGCGGCTCCTCGTCGATGAACGCCATGATGTGGGTGCGCGGATTCGCAGCCGACTACGACGACTGGGCGGAGGCAGCGGGACCCGGGTGGTCGTTCGACAGCGTGGTGGACACCTTCCGCCGTATCGAGAACATCGAGGGTGCCACCGAGTCCGACGAGGGCAGCGGCGGACCGCTGCACGTGTCGAAGCAGCGCAGTCCCCGGTCGATCACCGGCGCGTACCTCGATTCGGCCGCGGCACTGGGCTTGTCGACGGAGCGCGCCAATCTCCCCACGCCCAAGGGCATGACCGAGACGATGGTCAACCAGAAGCGCGGCGCCCGGTGGAGCTGCGCCGACGCGTACCTGCGGCCGGCCATGTCACGGCCCAACCTCACCGTGGTGACGGAGGCGCAGGCCACGCGCGTGCTCTTCGAGGGAACCCGCGCAGTGGGTGTCGAGTACTCGAAGGACGGTGCGCTGCACACGGTTCGGGCCTCGAAGGAGGTCATCCTGTCCGGCGGTGCCATCAACACCCCGCAGTTGTTGATGCTGTCGGGGATCGGTGCGCCGGAGCATCTCGCCGAGCACGGCATCGAGGTGGTGCACGCCGCCCCCGAGGTGGGCGAGAACCTCATGGACCACCTGGTGTCCGCCCTCGGATACGGGGTGCAGTCCGACACGCTGTTCACCGCGGAGAAGATTCCGGAGCTGATCAACTACCTCGCGCGTCGACGCGGCATGCTGACCTCCAACGTCGCGGAGGCGTACGGCTTCGTCCGCAGCCGCGACTCGCTCGACCTCCCGGACATCGAACTGCTCTTCGCGCCGGCGCCCTTCTTCGACGAGGGTCTCATCCCGGCGGACTCGCATGCGGCCATCCTGGCCTCGATCCTGCTCAAGCCGGAGAGCCGCGGACGCATCTCGTTGCGGTCGTCCGCACCGTTGGACAAGGCGATCGTGGATCCGCGCTACCTGTCCGACCCGGGCGGTGTGGACCGCGCGGCGATGCTCAGCGGGCTGCGCTACTGCGCCGACATCGCGCAGACGGAGCCGCTGAAATCGCGACTGGGGGAGATGGTGCGCCCGGTACTGCGCAACAGCGAGGCACTCGACGAAGCGCTGAGCGAGTCGCTGGAGACCATGTCTCACACCCTCTACCACCCGGTGGGCACCGCCCGGATGGGCTCGGACGCGGCATCGGTGGTGGATCCGGAGCTGCGGGTGCGCGGGGTGGAGGGGCTGCGCGTGGCCGACGCGTCCGTGATGCCGACGATCATCCGCGGCCACACTCACGCCCCGTCGGTGCTCATCGGGGAGAAGCTGTCGGAGTTCGTGCTCGCCTCACGCGTGTGAGCGGTAGGACCCCGGCGTCATCCCGGTCCACCGTTTGAAGGCGCGGCGGAAGGCGCTGGGTTCGGAGAAGCCGAGACGCGAGGAGATCTCTTCGGCCGTCTCGCCTCGTTCGAGCCCGGCGACCGCCGCGTCGCGCAGCACCTCGTCGCGCAGCTGACCCAGTGACGTGCCCTCCTGGCGCAGCAACCGGCGCAGGTGCGGCACGCTGATGGACAACATCGTTGCGATATCGGTGGTGGTCGAGGCGCGGCCCATCGCGCCCAGTGCGAGGGCGCGCCGCACCACACTCGCCGCGCTGGAGCCGTAGTCCCGCTCCGAGAACAGGCGATTGGGCGACTCGCGGAGGTACTCCTCGAGGCTCTCCTCCGTCTGCACGAGCGGTGACGCCATGATCGCGTCGTCGAATTCCAGTGCCGCGACGTCGGATCCGAACGTCACGTGCACCCCGAATATGTCGTCGTACACCCGCGGCGACGGATGCTGCGGTTCGGGGAAGGGCACCTGGACGGACAGCAGTTTCACGCGCCGCCCGATGAGCCATGCCGAGAAGCGGTGCCAGAGGATGAGCAGGAACTCGATGCGGATGCGCTGCGCCGCCTCGGCCGCCTCCGGGGAGAGCTGATCGGCGATCATCGTCGGGGAGTCGACGAGTTCGAGCCGGGCGCGTCCCCCGCCGCGCATCAGCACACCGCGCGGGACGCCGGGAAAGGCGCGACCGACGTCCACCATCCGCTCGAGCGCGCTCCCCAGATCGGGGCGGTGGATCATCGTCAGACTGAGTGCCCGAAAGGTGCCGCGGCGCACCGGAGCCGATCCGAGACCCATCAGCTCGTCGCCCGTCATCTGCCACAGCGCGCGAGTGAGGCGCGTGACCTGGTCGGTGGTGAGGCGGGCGCCGGGTCGAGTGAGGACGTGCGGGTCGATGTCGGCCTCGCGCAGGCAGGCGGACAGGTCCACACCCGTCTCCCGCGCGAGGGTCACCGCCGTGCGGACGAACTCCACCGAGATGGTCGGCGGCGCCGCAGTGTCGATCGTCATGGGGTGGCGGACAATCGGGCCAATCGCGACGCCGCGTCGGCGAGCACGTGATCCTGTTTGCAGAAGGCGAAGCGCACCAGGGTGTCCCAGCCCTCGCGGTGATCGACGAACGCGTCCACCGGTACGCCGACGACGCCGATGCGTTCGGGCAACGCACGGCAGAAACTGTCGGCGTCGGACTCGCCCAGTGGAGCGATGTCGGCGCAGACGAAGTACGTGCCCTCACTGCGCTTGACGTCCAGCCCGGCATGCGACAGCGCGGCGGACAGCGTGTCCCGCTTGGCCTGCAGTCCCGATCGCAGGGCGTCCACCCAGGCGCTCTCGTGGTCGAGGGCGTGGGCCACCGCCGGCTGGAAGGGGGCGCCGCCGACGAAGGTCATGAACTGCTTGGCCGCCTTCACCGCGGCGATGAGGTCTGCTGGTCCGCAGGCCCACCCCGTCTTCCACCCGGTGGCGTTGAACGTCTTCGCCGCGCTCGACACCGTGATGGTGCGCTCGGCCATGCCGGGGAGCGTGGCGATGGGGGTGTGGACGGCGTCGTCGAACACCAGTCGCTCGTAGACCTCGTCGGTGAGGACCAGGAGGTCGTGCTCGCACGCGACCTCGGCGATCGCGGCCAGCTCCGATGCGGTGAACACGGTTCCGGTGGGATTGTGCGGGGAGTTGACCACGATCATGCGGGTGCGCGGGCCGACGGCGGAGCGCAGGGCATCGACGTCGAGGGCGAATCGATCGCCGTCGACGACGAGGGGGACGGTGCGCCGCTGCGCACCCGCGAGCGCGACGGCGGCCGCGTAGGAGTCGTAGTACGGCTCGACGAGCAGCACCTCGTCACCGCTCTCGACGAGGCCGAGCATCGCGGCGCTGATCGCCTCGGTGGCCCCGACGGTGACCAGGATCTCCGAGTCCGGGTCGTACTCGGTGCCGTAGCGGCCGGCCCGGTCCCGAGCGACGGCGTCGCGCAACACCGCCATGCCCGGCCCGGGCGGGTACTGGTTGAGGCCGGACGCGATGGCCTCGCGCGCCACCTCGAGCATGCGCGCGGGGCCGTCGGTGTCCGGGAAACCCTGACCGAGGTTGACGGCGTCGTGCGTGGCCGCCAGCGCGGTCATCTCCGCGAAGATGGTGGACGCGAAGGGGCGCAGCCGGGCGACGGTGCGGGAAGGCCGGAGGCCGGCCGGACTCGATGCGCGGTCGTTCGACGTCACAGCCATGAGGGGGAGCCTAGCGTTCGAGTCACGAGTCCCTCGACGCGTCAGTCCGCGCGCTTCTGCAGCAGTTCCTCGGGCAGGTCGTGGGGGTCGATGAGGAGCTGATCGTTCTCGGCCTGCCGCACGGTCTCCGACACGGACAGGTTCTTGCGCAGCAGCTTCCACTCGACCGGATCGATGGCCTCGATGGCCGTCCGCAGCACTGTCCTGTCCCTCGTACCCCAGGCGATGGGCATGGGGCTGACCATCTGCCACGTCTCCGAGATGGATTTGGCGCTCCGGTCGGACAGCACGGCCACGGCGGGGACGCGCTCGCCCTCGGTCATCGTGTGTCCCGGCAGCGCCCGCACGTTCCGGACGACGAGTGCGTAGTGCGGGACGGTGGTCTCCGGCTTGGCGATGTCGATCAGCGCGAGGATCGTGGCTCCACGCGGTCGCGTCTCCGACACCATGGCCGGCACCAACGCGCTCGAGGCGTACAGCTCGTCGATGGACCCGACCTTGCGGGGCGCCCACACGGACACCCACAGCGACATCAGGGCGGCCACGGCCAGCACCGCACACAGGATGTAGGACCACGCGTGGTCGAGGACGTACAGCCAGGCCGCGCCGCCCGCGAGGAGCACGGCGAAGACGACGGACGAGATGCGCAACCGCCGCACGTCGCCGAGGGTCTCGTTCACCGACCGGGCGTGCGCGCGGTCCACGGGGAAGTCGAAGGTGCGCACGTCAGATCGCCGGTCCCAGGAGGTCGTCGGCGTCGGTGATGCGATACGCGTAGCCCTGCTCGGCGAGGAAGCGCTGGCGGTGAGCCGCGTACTCCGCGTCGAGGGTGTCGCGCGAGACGACCGAGTAGAAGTGCGCCTGCCCACCGTCGTGCTTGGGGCGCAGCAGTCGGCCCAGTCGCTGGGCCTCCTCCTGCCGGGATCCGAAGGTGCCCGAGACCTGCACGGCCACCGAGGCTTCGGGGAGGTCGATGGAGAAGTTGGCGACCTTGCTCACCACGAGGGTCTTGATCTCGCCGCGGCGGAACGCGTCGAAGAGCAGTTCGCGCTCCTTGTTCTTGGTCGAGCCCTGGATCACGGGAGCATCCAGGGCCGCACCCAGCTCGTCGAGCTGGTCGAGGTACGCGCCGATGACGAGCGTCGGTGAGTCCTCGTGCCGCGCCAGGATCGACTTCACCACGGCGATCTTCGTGTGCGCCGTGGAGCACAGCTTGTAACGCTCCTCCGGCTCCGCCACGGCGTACGACATGCGTTCCGCGTCGGTCAGAGTGACGCGCACCTCGATGCACTCGGCCGGCGCGATCCAGCCCTGTGCCTCGATGTCCTTCCACGGTGCGTCGTAACGCTTGGGGCCGATGAGCGAGAACACGTCGCCCTCGCGGCCGTCCTCGCGCACCAGCGTCGCGGTGAGTCCGAGTCGGCGTCGCGACTGCAGGTCGGCTGTCATGCGGAACACGGGAGCGGGGAGGAGGTGCACCTCGTCGTAGATCACCAGGCCCCAGTCGCGGGAGTCGAAGAGCTCGAGGTGCTTGTACTCACCCTTGGTGCGGCGCGTGATCACCTGGTAGGTCGCGATGGTGACCGGGCGGATCTCCTTGCGCTCGCCGGAGTACTCGCCGATCTCCTCCTCGGTCAGGGAGGTGCGGGCGATGAGCTCGCGCTTCCACTGCCGACCGGCGACGGTGTTGGTGACGAGGATCAGTGTGGTCGCGCGGGCCTTGGCCATGGCCGCGGCGCCCACCATCGTCTTGCCGGCACCACAGGGGAGGACGACCACACCGGATCCACCGGCCCAGAACGAGTCGGTCGCCATCTGCTGGTAGTCGCGTAGCTCCCAGTGGCCACCGGAGAAGTCCAGATCGATGGGGTGCGCCTCGCCGTCGACATATCCGGCCAGATCCTCGGCCGGCCAGCCGACCTTGAGGAGCATCTGCTTGAGGCGCCCGCGCTCACTGGGGTGGACGAGCACGGTGTCGTCGTCGACCTGCGCGCCGAGCATCGGGGCGATCTTCTTGTGCCGCATGATCTCGGTGAGCACGGCGCGGTCGAGGCTCACCAGGGACAGCCCGTGCACGGGCGACTTGACCAGCTGGAGCCGGCCGTAGCGGGCCATGGTGTCGACGATGTCGACGAGCAGGGGCTGCGGAACCGCGTAGCGGGAGAAGGTCACGAGGGCGTCGACCACCTGCTCGGCATCGTGGCCCGCGGCGCGCGCGTTCCACAGCGCGAGCGGGGTGATGCGGTAGGTGTGGACGTGCTCGGGTGCGCGTTCCAGCTCGGCGAACGGAGCGATGGCCGAGCGGGCCTGCCCGGCGAGCTCGTGGTCGACCTCGAGCAACAGGGTCTTGTCGGACTGGACGATCAACGGTCCGTCGGTCACGGTCTCTCCTTCACGCGCCCCGCATGGACGAACCGGGGCGCAACCAGTCCATTGTGCCTTGCACCGGCCCGGCGGTTCAGGCGAGCAGGGCCACCGACGTGATGCGGTGCAACGTGAAGTGACGCATGACACCGGCGTCGGGGTCCCACGCGTCGAGTTGGCCGCCGCCGACGGTCACCGGTTCGACGACACGGTTGCTCGAGACACCGGCAGCGTCCACGTAACCGATGCTGATCGGTGAGCGGGACAACGCGGCGCGCTGGAGAAGCGCGATCGTCGCGGCGCCGGACGCACGGGTGCCGTCGGACCGCACCCGTTCACGCTCGGTCCGGCGCACCTCTCCGGCTCGGGTGCCGGCCCGCATCTCCGAGACGAGGCGCCCCAGTTGCTCGTCCGTGGGGACGGCGGGCGTGCGGTAGGGCGAGCGACCGCGACGGGGGACGACGCGCGCACCGCGATCGCGGACGTCGACGATGGTGCCGGAGGAGTCCTCGCCCGCGGGTGCGAACCCGGCGGCGCGCAGCCCGGCCAGCACATCGGCCAGCGGCGCCTGCGAGATCGCGACGGTCGGGGCCAGTGCCCGCAACGCGAGGGCCTCGGCGGCGGGGGAGGAGAGCACCTCCGCGAGCAGTGCGGGGTCCTCGCAGCGGACGAAGGACGACGCCATCCCGGCACGCAGGCGTCCGTGGCGCCGGGCGACGTCGTCGATGAGGTAGGTCAGCGACTGCGGGACGGGCGTCCGAGAGTGGGTGGCGAAGAGGGCATGGAGCTCCGCGGCGGTGGTGCCGCCGTCCAGAGCACGTCGCAGCGTCCGCTCGTCGATGCGGTACATCGTCGCGGCGCCCGCCGACTCGATGTCCGCGACCGTCGCCATCCGCTGCGCGAGCTCGGGAGTCAACGGCCCGGGGGCGACGACGGTCAGGTCGGCCTGGACCAGAACGTGGTCGATGGGGTCGGGCAGGACGCGGTGCATCGCCGCCGCGGCCGAGGAGGGATCACCAATCAGTGCGCGTCCGGGGGTGGACAGTGCTCCGCGGCCGACGACCCCGAGAGCGCCGGCCTCGGCCAGGTAGCGGGAGACCGGGCCGACGCCCAGGCGAGCGGCGAGGCGAGGCCTGCGCCAGGTGGCGATGCGGACGACGTCCTCGGTGGCGAGGGCCTTTCCCGAGGCGAGATCGGCGATCACGCCCAGCACGATCCGCCGGTCTCGGGGCGCGGCGGCCGAGCGGGCCTCGTCGGACAGTGCGGCGATCGGCTTGTCGTTGGCGTCGCGCATGCCGATCAACCACGGCACCCTGGGCAGATCCAGCCAGGCACCTGCCAGGGTGGCCCAGCGCTGTGCCGGCGATGCGGTGACCCATGCGTCGACCGCGGGGGTGGGCGTCCACATGTCGTCGATGTCGGTGAGCGGTCCCGGATCGGGCAGCCCCACCGCGATGAGTCCAGCGCCCGCCAGGACCTCGACCAGCAGGCCGACTCGCGCCTCGTCGAGATCGGCTGCCTTCGCGATGCGTCGGATCTCCCGGACGCCGAGTCCTCCCGCCTTGAGTGCGGGCGCGGGCGTGCGGGAGAGCGAGTCGACGATGTCCTCGCAGTGCCGCAGCAGCTCGAGGGCCTCCCCGGCGGCGGCCGCGTCGACGTCCGCCACCCCGACAGCGGTGGTCGACGCCGCCGGTGGGGCCAGCGACACCGGATCGGTGACGGGCTCGCCGCGGAGTACCTGCGAGACCTGCGGCGGCAGTTCGACCGTGTCGTCGTCGAGCCAGGTGAGCAGCCCGGCGGCGAGCAGGCGCTGGACGGGCCGATCCGCGGGCGTACCGGGTGCAGCGTCGCGCGTCCGGCCGATCGACGACGAGCGGGTCAGCGTGGTGAGCAGCTCACGGCTGCGGTCGTCGATCTCCGCGAGCTTCGCACCGACCACCTCGGCGGTGAGCGAGGCGTCGACGTCGAAGAACCGTCCGACCCGCCACGGCACGGCGTCGCGTGCGGCCGCGACCAGGGTGAGCGACGTCGTGCCGCGCACCAGCGCACGCGCACGCAGCACCGACAGTGCCGCGTCGACCGCCTTCTTCGTCGCTCGGCGGCCGACGATCTCGTCGAGTCGGGCGCGGGCGACCGGGGCGGTGTCGGCGCCCTCGTGCGCGAGCAGTTCCACGACGGTCAGGCACGTGGTGTCCAGGTCCTCGGCCGCGCGCAGTACCGAGGCACGTTGCTCGGACCGGCCCGCCAGAACCTCGAGTGTGGGCGGCGGCGGGATGGTCAGGTCGGGGCGGAGCCGCAGCAGTTCGGCCAGTTCGTCGTCGCTGCGCGCGGACAACCACTCGGTGAGTGTGTCCGCCGGCGTGCCCTCGTTGTCGGTCATCGAGGTCAAGCGTAGAGACCGGTCCGGGGACCTGGACTGGCAGAGGCGCTACTCCGAATGGTGAAATGAACCATGGCGAACTCAGAGAAGAAGCGATATGTCGACCCGGGCTGGCCGCACAGTGCGGACGACGACGATCATCCCGTCACCGAACTGATGTCGGCGCGCGCCGGAAACCTGTCCCCGTTCGGTGAGGAGACGGAGTTCCCGCTGCCGGTGGACTCGCTGCCCTACGCGCATCCCCACACAGTCATCAACCGCTGACGCGCGAGACACGAGAAAGGCCCCCACCAGTCGGTGGGGGCCTTTCTCGTGGAGTGGGTCAGCGGGGCAGGAGATCCTGGTTCGCTGCGATGAAGCTCGCCACCTGCGGATCCGCGGTGGCGGCCTGGACGAAGCCCAGGATCGCCGGATCGTTGGTGAAGTTCTGGACGACCTGGGTGAGTCCCTGCACGGCCTGCTCGGTCGACGGGATGCTCGTCAGATCGGGGAGTGCCGGTGCGGTGGGCGCCGTGGTCGCCGGTGCGTCGCGCTGCGTCGGGCCGCTGCTCAGTCCGAGCTGCGAGGAGCAGGACGGCCAGGCGCCCCAGCCCTGCGACTCGAGCACGCGCTCGGCGACGACGATCTGCTCTTCACGGCTGGCCTGGTTCGCGGTGGCCGCGAACTCTCCGCCGCCGTGTCCGGTCCAGGTGCTGGGCGAGAACTGCAGGCCGCCCTGGAAACCGTTGCCGGTGTTGATGCTCCAGTTGCCGCCGGCCTCGCACTGCGAGAGACGGTCCCAGTCGGAATCGGGGGCTGCGTTGGCCGTGCCGCTGAATGCGAGACCTGCGGTGCCGACCAGTGCGCCGGTGACGGCGACCTTGGCGACGGTCTTGCCCGTGGTGCTCGGCTTGCGATGACGTCCGCTCATAAGGGTAGAAATCCTCTCCACACGCGCCTGCGAGGTCAGCTGTCGGATTCGGGCTGAGAGGTAGCCCGGCCTCGGTGCGCTCCTGGCTGGAGCGGAGAGGCTTCACCCCTAGGTCGACTGCTCGGTGCCCGGTGGGGCGCCGCGAGAGCCGGCCGGATATCTACGAAGGACGTGTGGGTCCCCCGCCCTCGTCCCTGATCATGTCTGTGAGGGATGTCCGGTACCCGCGGGACGAGGTTTGGCGCGGCGGGCCGGACGTCGGCCGAACTTCCGGCCGTGATGGACAGTATTACGAAACGGGCACACATGTCACTGTTCGATAACTTCCCCTGGTGCGCGCGTCGCGCCACCGTTGTGAGGTGTTCGAACGGGTCGTCGCAGCTAGGACGGCGAAGACGAGCTGACCACCGTCTCGTCACCCGTTCGTGACCGCTTCGTTATGTGTCCGACGTCACATGTGCGCAGGATCACAGCCACGACGACGAGCACCAGGACACCCGTGGTCGGGTAGACGGTCTGCAGCGCCACACCCTCGAGTCGGTTCGACGGCGGGAGCATGAAGGTGCCGATCGCGTAGACGTCACCGGGCGCCACCCAGAACCAGGCGATCTGCGGCAGGCTCGCGACGAGCGGCAGGAGCCAGGCGAGCGGGTTCGAGGCACGCAGTGCGACGTCCATGCAGACGATGACCAGCGGCAGGAGCCACACCCAGTGGTGACCCCAGGAGAACGGAGACACCAGAGGCGCCGTCAGGCCGATGACGATCAGGCCGAGGAGCGGCAACCCCCGGCGGTGCGCCGCGGCGCCCACGAGAAGGCCGGCCACGCAGACCGCTCCGGCGATGACGATCCAGAGCAGCGTCGGCGCCTCGGTCATGCCGAACCACCTCGGTATCGACGCGCGCAGCGACTGGTTCGCGCCGGACGAGATGTCGCCGATGCGGGACGAGTCGGAGATGGCGCCGAACCAGTAGGTGACCGCGTCGGAGAAGAGCACGACGAAGCCGAGCACCACGGTCGCCGCGGCGGTGACGACGCCGACGACCAGTGCCCGCCACTGCCGTGTCAGCGCTAGGTGGACGAGGAACAGTCCGGGAGTCATCTTGATGCCGGTGGCGATGCCGACCCCGATGCCGCGGAGCCGGCTGCCCTCGGGCCGCGACAGGTCCCACAGCACCAGCGCCAGGAGAACGAGATTGATCTGACCGAGCCAGATGGTCATGCGCACCGGTTCGAGCCACGTGAAGACGATGGACAGTGCGGCGCTGACGATGCGGAGACTGCGGTCGTCGCGGAAGCCGAGGACCATCCAGCAGGACCGGACGATCAGATAGAGCAGCGCGATGTTCCCGAGCCAGAAGACGATGTTGGTCGTCGCGGTGGACATCGCCCCGAGAGGTGCGAACACCAGCGCGGCGAACGGGGGGTACGTGAAGGGGAGTTCGCCGACCAGATCGTGGGCGTACAGCGGGGACGAGTCGAGCACTGTCGCTCCGCCGGCGCGGTACACGAGAGCGTCGATGCCGAACCGGAACAACCCGAACTTGGGGACGTCGAACGGGATGAGCCGATCGTGCGCGACGAGCGCCACGGCGGCACCGATCACGGTGAGGGCGACGAAGATCCTGTGTGATCCGAAGGTGCGGTCATCGGATTTCTTCAGTATCACGCACAGGATGGTAGACCGATCCGACGTGTATCACCCCTCGGGCCACGCCGAGAAGGAACCGTTCGTTCTGTTGAGTGCGCGCCCCGACGTCAGTAGCGCGTGGCCACGAACGGTGCGTCCGAGTCGACGATGTCCTTGCCCAGCGGCATGAGCGACACCGGGATCAGCTTGAGGTTCGCCAACGCCAGCGGGATCCCGATGATGGTGATCGCCATGGCGATCGCGGTGAGGATGTGCCCGATGGCCAGCCAGATTCCTGCCACGACGATCCAGATCACGTTGCCGATCACCGAGGCGACGCCCGCCGTGGGCTTGTCCACCACGGTCCGGCCGAAGGGCCACAGGGCGTACACCCCGATGCGGAACGCCGCGATACCGAACGGGATGGTGACGATGAGAATGCAGCAGACGATGCCGGCCACGAAGTAGCCGAGAGCGAGCCACAGGCCGCCGAAGATCAACCAGATGACGTTCAGCAGCAGGCGCATGCGACCAGTATGCCCGGTTCCGCCGTGTCAGCGACGGGCTCGGCGGCCCGACCGCAGCGCGTGGATCAGACCGAGCAGGAACCCCAGCGGGCACAGCATCGCCGAGAGATAGATCCACAGTCCGGGCGGATCGTCCCAGACGAGCAGCGTCACGAACATGACGACGATCGCCAGCAGGCCCAACCCGAAACAGACGAGGGCGGCGACCAGGAGCGCCGGGGTTCCGGTACGGGGGGAGTCGGTCACGAGACAGCACACTATCCCGCCGTCCTGACGACCCGACCGGCCTCCGGCCTACCCGGCGCCTGCCCCGCGATATCGAGGTGCTCGTCGTTCGCGCAGCGGAGTACCATCGACTCATCGCGTCCCGAGCGCCAGGGCCCGTCATGGGCGGCGGCAACGGGCGCGATTATTCATGTGACGCGATCAACGAGACGAATGGGTGAGATCGGTGCCGACCGGCAAGGTGAAGTGGTACGACGTCGACAAGGGTTTCGGCTTCCTCTCGCAGGACGAGGGTGAGGACGTGTACGTCCGGTCGTCCGCGCTCCCGCAGGGAGTCGAGGGCCTGAAGGCCGGCCAGCGCGTCGAGTTCGGCATGGCCGCCGGACGCCGCGGACCCCAGGCGTTGTCGCTGAAGGTTCTCGACCCGGCGCCCTCACTGCGTCAGGCGGGTGCCGCCGCCCGCCGCGATCAGCCGACCGCTCGCAAGCACACGCCCGACGAGTTGCACGGCATGGTCGAGGACATGATCACGCTTCTGGAGGCCACCGTGCAGCCCGAGTTGCGCAAGGGCAAGTATCCCGACCGCAAGACCGCCCAAAAGATCTCCGAGGTGGTCCGGGCCGTCGCCCGCGAACTGGACAGCTGACCCGGGCGGTCACTCCCAGCGGCCGTGCGTGCGCCAGTGCTCGAACTGGGTGACGAGGGCGTCCGTGTGCCGATGGCCCGGCCGAAAGTTGTCGATCCATCGTGCGCGGCCGATGTTGTCGGATCCCAGGAGCGTCGTCGTGCGGCCGTCGACGTCGACCACCAGGACGAGCGGGTCTCCCTCACCGCCCCGACGGAGTCGAAAGGTGTCGATCGCGTCGCGGGCGATCACGGACACCACCCCGCTTCGGCGGCGCGTCTCGAGCCGATCCCGGTAGACCACCGTGCGTTCGAAAGGGCTCCGCCATCCTTGCCAGAGCACGACACCGATCACCGACCGGGAGAACGGGGTCACCCACAGTGGCGTCCAGGTCCATGCGCGGGTCACGACGAAGAAGACCACCATCGTCATACTCACCGTCGTGGCGATGATCGGTCTCAGTCGAGCGTCCCTGGCCTTCATGCCGATCTCGGTCAAGGAGTTCTCGTCCATGACTTCCTTTCGCGCGCCGGGACGGTGACGTCGACAGGGTGTCAGTCCGCTTCCGTGGTGGCGATCGACCAGATGGCGTGGCTGACGATCTCCTCCTGGTCGGTGTCGACGTCGATGACACCGGACGGCAGGCGCACCTCGACGCCGATGAGCACGAGTCCGTCCTCGTTCACCGGCGGCACGGTGAGCGTGTTCCGAGTCCCGGGGGCGAAGTACTCGTCTGCTTCCACGACGTCGCCGGAGTCCGGGTCTCCGTAGACGCTGGCGAAGCCCCACGGGTTCTCCGAGATGGCGCCCGGCAGGGACAACTGCAGCGGATGGCCCTCGCGCACGGGCATCGTCGCGGTCGTGCCCTCGTAGTCGCAGAGCGGCTCCTGCACCGGGCAGTACCGGAACGGTTCCACTTCCTCGTACCGGCCGTCGGCGTACGCGGACACCCGCGGGGACTCCTCGGGGGCGTCGAGGATCGCCTTGCCGACCACCAGCACGAAGGCGACGCCGACGACGGCGACCAGTGCGGACAGTCCGTACAGGATCTTGCGTGTCGTCATCGGGGAGCGTCCTCGCCCGCGGGTGCGCGGCCCGCGTCCTGATCCACTCGGGGAATTCGGCCGGTGGCGTGGCGCAGTTCGCTGCCCGCCACCTCCTGGTCCGCTCGTACCGGTCTCTTGCCGCCGAAGCCGGGAAGCAGCGAGCCGCCCCGGTGGGTCACGAATGTCTGCACCAGGCCGATCGTAAGGACCACCGACACCACGGTGAAACCCAGCCAGTACTCGGTGGGGAGCAGCACGCCGAACGTGCCGCCGATGACCCAGCTCAGCTGCAGCACCGTCTCGCTGCGCCCGAAGCCGGACGCGATCGACTCGGGAGGCAGGTCGTTCTGCAACGACGCGTCGAGCGACACCTTCGCCAGCGCGTTCGCGCCCGACGCGACGAGAGCCGCGAGCGCGGCAGTCAGCAGGCTGTTCGTCAGAGCCGCGACGATCGCGACCGCAGTGACGGCCGCGGTGCAGCGCACCACCAGCACCGACGGGCGACCGAGCTTCACCCGGGCGCCGGCGGCGTTGCCGCCGAAGTTGCCGAGACCGGCCGCCGCGCCCACCAACGCCAACATGAGTGCCTGCTGGAGTGGCTCGTGCTCGGTGCGGGACTTCGCCACGAACGCGACGTACAGCGTGAGGAAGCCGGTGAGCACGCGGATGGTGCCGTTGCCCCACAGTCCGGTGAGGACGTCGCGGCCGAGGGGCTGCCGGCGTTTGCTGGGCGCCGGGACGATGCCGATCGCGCCGGTGGTCGCCTCGGCGTGGTACCCGAGCGTCGCGGGCACCTCACCCTCGGTGACCTCCACCCAGGACGGGATGCGCATGGAGAGATACGCGCCGAACACCGTCACGGCGAACGTGAACCACAGTGCCCCGGCGGAACCCAGTGCGAACGCGATGGCACCCGCGACCGCTCCCGCCGAGATGGTGCCGCCCAGCAACCCGAACACGGTCAGGCGGGAGTTCACCCGGACGAGGTCGATGTCCGGTGGCAGCACCCGAGGGGTGACGGCTGACTTGAGCACCGAGAACGACTTGCTCAGCACCATCATCCCGAGCGCGGCGGGATAGAGGAGCCAGGTGTCGAAATTGAAGACCAGCACCACGGCGAGGACGGCACGCAGGACGAACGAGGTGGCCAGCGCGATGCGGCGACCCTGCTGCAGGCGGTCGAGCATGGGGCCGATCAGGGGCGCGATGATCGCGAACGGGGCGATGGTGATGAGCAGATACAGGGCGACCTTGGTCTTGTCCTCGCCCGTCGCGGCGGAGAAGAACAGCGTGTTGGCCAGCGCCACCGCCATCGCCGCGTCCGAGGCGAAGTTGGCCATCGTCGCGTAGGTGAGCGCCGTGAGACCGGACTTGTCGGCTCCGTCGGCGGTGGCGGCGCGTCGGAACGTCGCGATGCCCTTGCCCGTGATCTCACGACCACGCATCGCCGCGACGCGGGTGACCGTCAGTTTGCGCGGTACGCGGGGACGGCGGGGACCGGTGTCCTGGTTCGGCATGCGTGTCGTCGGGTCGGGCGCCGTGGTCGGGTCGCCCGGGATCGTCTCGCCCGGTCCGGCCGTCGGTGGATGCAGCGGAGGCAGCGGCGATCGACGGGGTGGGAGTCGCTCGGACGGCGAGTAGTTGTCCCATCCCGGATGTCGCGAACCGGGGCGCGGATCGTCGGGACCTGTCACCCCGTCATTGTCCCCCACCTCGGGTCGGGGAGTGTGGGCGACTCGCTCGGCGGGGGCGGCGTCCCTCGGTCACCGTGGTCGGAACTCGACCTCGAACAGAGTGGGCCACAATTTGCCGGTCACGAGGAAGCGGGACGTGCCGGGGACGGCCGCGATGCCGTTGAGGACGTCGATTCCGGACGTGTCCTCGAGTGCGGCACGCAACGGCGAGGCGTCGACGATCGCCGTCACGGCGCCGGTCGACGGATCGATCCGCACGATGTCGTCGGTCTTCCAGATGTTGGCGTAGATCCCGTCCGCGGTGCACTCCAGCTCGTTGATCGACGTCACCGGCCGCTCGCCCCGAGTCACGCGCACGCTGCCGGTGGGCTCGAAGGTGACCGGATCTCGGAAGGTGAGGGTGTCGGTGCCGTCGCTCATCACGAGGCGGCCGCTCGATCCCGCACTCGACTCGTCGAGGCACAGACCCCAGCCCTCGCCGTCGTAGTCGACGCGTCGCCGCTCCAGCAGAGTCTCGCGATCTCGGGCCACCGCGATCCCGTCCTGCCAGGTCAGCTGCCACACCGTGTCGCCGGCGACGGTGAGGCCCTCGCCGAACAGCGGTGCGGGAAGGTCCACCTCCGCGAGCACGTCGCCCGTCTCCCGATCGGACGCCGTGACGCGGGAGCGGCCCTCGCGGCCCGTCCCCTCGAGCAATCGGTCACCGTCGATCTCGAGACCCTGGGTGAAGGCGTCGGTGTCGTGCGGCGACGTGCCGACGATCTCGACGCCGAAGCGGGGCACGTCCGCGGCCGGCGGTGCGGGGTCCGGCGCGCATCCACCGAGCACCACCGCGGCGGCGACGGTTCCGGACCCGATCGCGCGGCCGACTCCCGAACCTGAACGCAAGAGACCCGAACGCATACGGCCATCCTGTCAGGCCCGGTGGGCGCACGACGCGAGCCGATGCTGCAAAATAGGGGGTGTGAGTGCCCCTGTCGTGACTGAGATCCCCCCGCTCCTCGCCGACGCCGTGTCCGTGGCGCAGGCCGCCGTCGTGGAGTCGGGCGAAGGCCCGGTCGGAGCCCACCTCGGGGTCGAGGCCGTCGACGAGGCCTCTGCGATCCACCGCTTCGCGGCCGACCTGCCCGGATACGGCGGCTGGCAGTGGGCGGTCGTCGTCGCAGCGCCCCCAGGCTCCGAGACCGTCACCGTCAGCGAACTGGCCCTGCTCCCCGGCCCGGACGCTCTGGTGGCGCCGACGTGGGTTCCGTGGGACGAGCGCATCCGTCCCGGCGATCTGGCTCCGGGTGACCTGCTGCCGCCGCGCCACGAGGACGTCCGACTGGTGCCGGGGTACCTGGCCACCGGCGATCCCGCCGTCGACGACGTCGCTCTCGAACTCGGTCTCGGTCGCAAGCAGGTCATGAGCCGCGAGGGTCGGCTCGAGGCCGCCGAGCGGTGGGCCGAGAGCGACTTCGGTCCCGATTCCCCGATGGCCAAGGCGGCGCCGGGCACGTGCGTCACCTGCGGTTTCTATCTCGCTCTGCAGGGTTCGCTGAGCGCTGCGTTCGGCGTGTGCGGAAACGAGTTGGCCGCGGACGGACACGTGGTGCACGCGGCGTACGGCTGCGGTGCGCACTCGGACACCGAGGGACCGACCGGCGCCGGATCGCCCGCGTACGCGGCCTACGACGACGGTGCCCTGGAGACCACGCCGACCGAGAACACCGAGCCCCAGAACACCGAGCCCCGGGACACCGAGGCTGTCACCGACATCACGGAGTCGTCGTCGACCCTCTGACCGACCCCTTCGGGACGGAGGCGCTGCGCGAGTCCGTTCTCGCGGCCTGGTCGTCGTCGCCCACCCGACTGCGGGAGGATGCGGCCACGGAGGCCGATCTGGTGCTGGGGGGCTACCGCGATCGCGTGATCACGGAGCTGGCGCAGAACGCCGCCGACGCCGCCTCCCGCGCCGACGTTCCCGGTCGCCTGGCGGTGTGGTCCGTCGGCGACGCGCTGCACGTCGCGAATGTCGGTGTGCCGCTGTCGGTCACCGGGGTGCAGGCGCTGTCCGCGCTGCGAGCGTCCGACAAGACTTCCGAGCACGCCACGTCCGTCGGGCGATACGGAGTCGGGTTCACCGCCGTCCGTGCGGTGTCCGAGCGTATCGAGATCCGATCCACGTCGGGCTCGATCGTGTTCGACGGATCGAGGACGCGCCGAGCGATCGCCGCGCGTGGGCTCAGTGAGCCGGAGCAGGGCGTTCCCGTCCTCCGATTGCCGTGGGCGTCGGACGACGTGCCGACCCCGGGTTGGGACACCGAGGTCGTGCTGCACGGCGTCGTGGACGTCGCCGAAGTGCTGACCGCGGCCGCCCGTGAGTCGATCGATCTGATGCTCGAACTCGATGCGCTGCAGTCGATCTCCGTCGACGGGACCGAACTCGTGCGTGAGGTGTCGTCGGGCCCGGGAGCGTGGACGGACGTGCGGGTCGGCGGCCGACGATGGTGGCGCGGCGACGCGGCGACCGCACGCTGGTTTCTGCCGCTCGAGGACGACGGTCTCACGCCGGACTCGCCCGCGCCACTGACGCGGGACGTGCTGCGTGCGCCCACCAGATCCGATGAGGTGCTGACGATTCCGCTGCTCCTGATCGCGGACGTCCCCCTCCAGCCCGACCGTCGACGGGTCCTTCCGGGCGCTGACCTCTCGGTCGTGGCGACCGGATACGCGGCACTGGTCGCCGACCTGCCGGCGTCTCATCGGGCCGCCGCGGTACCGCGTCCGGGACTGCCGGCGTCCGAGGTCGACGAGGCGGTCCGCGCGGCGCTGGTCCGCGACCTGGAGTCGACCGCGTGGGTGCCGACGATTGCGGGCCGGGCGGTACGTCCCGCGAATGCCGCGGTGGTGGAAGCGATCTCGGTCGAATTGGCCGAACTCCTCGTGGACGTCGTGCCGGGTCTGGTGGCACCCGAGGCATCGGATCGCGCGTCGGCGACGGCTCTGGCGGCGGTCGGTGTGCGTCGGCTCGGGCTCGCGGGCATCGTCGAGAGCCTGTCGGGGGTGTCGCGGCCGCCGATCTGGTGGCACCGCCTGTACGACGCACTGACCGACATCGTGCACGACTCGGCGGACGTCGACGAGTGTGCGGCGCTGCCGGTTCCGCTGACGGACGGCCGCACCGTCACGGGTCCCCGCACGGTGGTGCTGGTGGACGGCGACCGTCTCGGCTCGGTCGGGTGGGCTCGTGTGGTGCACCCGGACGCCGCCCATCCGTTGCTCCGCCGCGCGGGAGCGCGGACCGCTCGCCCGGCCGACCTGCTCGCCGACCCCGCGTTGGCAGCGATGCTCGAGGATCCGGACGACGTGCCGGAGGAACTGGTGCACGACGTGCTGACCCTCGCGGCAGCCGTCGGCGGCGAGACGAGGATCGGCTCCGTCGGGTCGTTGCCGTTGCTCTCGTCGGACGGCGAGATGCGGGCGGCGGACGAACTGCTGTTGCCGGACTCGCTGTTACGGCGAGTGTTGCAGCGGGACAGCCCGTTCGGCGTGGTGGATCGGTCCGTCGTCGACCGGTACGGCGCGGACGCCCTGCGGGTGGTGGGCGTGGGTCACGGCTTCGGCGTCGTGGTGGACGAGACCCCCGCGGGTCCCGATCACGATCTCGACGACGAGGAGGCGTGGTGGGACAGTCTCTCCGGTGAGCCCGGCACCCTGGTCGCCGTGCGTGATCTCGATCTGGTGGACGAGGCGCGCTGGGCGGACGCGCTCACCCAGATCGTCGACGATCCGGTGACGGCCGCGGCGGTGCGGGACCGGACCGGCTACACCGCCTGGTGGCTGCGTCGTCACGCGCGGGTGAACGAGACACCGCTGGGGTTGCTCCGTCTGCCCGGCGACGACTCCCTGCGTGGACTGCTGGACCCCGTCGACCATCCCCGCGCCGCCGAGTTCGCCGCGGCGCTGGCGGGTTCCGCGATCGACGACGCCGACACGGCGGCCGATCTGCTCGCCGCGGCGGCCGATCCCGATCGTGTGGTGTCTCCCGCGGTGGCGATCCGGGTCCACACGCTCCTCGCCGAGGCGGTGGACGCCGGGCGGGTGGATCTACGCGACATCGATCCGCCGGAGGCGGTACGCACTCTCGCCGGCAGCGTGGCCGATCCCGCCGCGGTGGTCGTCCTCGATCACCCGCGGTGGATCGCCCTGCTACCCGCCGATCGAGTCGTGCTCGGGTCGACGGCGTCCGCCGACACCCTCGCGGATCTCCTCGACGTGGAGACGGCGTCGACGGCGCTGAGCGTCGAGATCGTGTCGGTGGGGGAGCGGGCGACGGTGGACACCCGTCCCGCCCTCGCGGCTGCACGCGCGATCTCGTCGTGGCCGGTCCCGGACGTCGTCGTCCTGCACGACGACCTGGTGGTGCGGTGTCGCGGCACCGTGCGAGTGGAGCGAGCGGTGCCCTTCTGGGTCACCGACGACGGCGAGACGCACGTGTCACGGACGGTGCTGCCGTGAGCGCGGACCGTAGTGTCCTCGACTGGATGGTGGATCACCGGAGCGCGGCCCTGACGGACGCCATGACCGTGATCACGACGGTGGGCAACACCGCGGGCGTCGCACTCGTGACGGTGGTGGTCGCGCTGATCCTGGTGCGCCGGGGGCACCGCCATCTCGGGCCGGGCCTCGTGGCCACGGTGGTCTCCGGATGGCTCCTCATGAACGCTCTCAAGTACGCGATCCGCCGGACTCGGCCGCCGGTGCCCGAGCGCCTCGTCGACATCTCGACCTACTCGTTCCCGTCCGGTCACGCCATGGTGTCGGCGACCTTCGCGGCGGCGGTCATCACGCTGCTGGTCGCGCTCGGCGCGTTCGACAGTGCCCGGAAACGAACGAGAGCAGCGGCCGCCGTGGTCACGGCGGCAACGCTGCTCATCGGGTTCTCCCGCGTCTACCTCGGGGCGCACTGGCTCAGCGACGTCGTCGTCGGCTGGCTCCTGGGGGCCCTGGTCGGTGTCGCGGGTATCGCGGTGGTGTCGCGACTCAGCGGTCGCGCTGGGCGATGACGAGAAGCTCGTCACGCATCGCGGGGCTGCCCACGTTGTTCGCGCGTGCGTAGAGATCACGCAGTGCCCGAACGTGGCGGCGGCGGTTGAGGAAACTTTCGACGTACTTCACTTCTATCTCTCCGGACGTTGCTCGAGTAGCTGAACTGACATAACCGATTCTCCACGTTACGTCCGTGTTACTCAACCTCGACGAGGGTGAGTTCCAGCACGTCAGAGGGGGTTTTCGCGCCCAGAACCTGTCGCCCGGGTCATACCTCGGGCGGGTGCACGAGCCCCTTCTGGGCCGTGCGTCGGCCGCGGCGAGCAGCGCGGCGTTGCAGTGCGAACAGTCCGAACCCCAACGCGCCCAGAGCGGTTCCCGTCCAGCAGACCGCGACTGCGCCCGAGAAGGAGTCGACCACCGAGCACAGGACGGCGGCGACGAGGAACAGCAGCGTACCGGCAGCGAGCACCGGAGCGGGATCGGTCACGCGCGGTGGCAGTCCGGGCGGGGTGGCGGGGGTGGGGCGCACGGCGCCGACGCTACCCGCGCCCCTCACCGGGTCATGGCCTAGTCTCCACTTCATGTCTCGCGCGACGTCTCTCCTCGACTCGTACTTCAAGATCACCGATCGCGGATCGACCATGTCCGCCGAGGTGCGGGGAGGCGTCGTCACGTTCGTCGCCATGGCCTACATCGTGGTGCTGAATCCGCTGATCCTCGGCAGCTTCTCGCCCGACGACGCGGCGGCCAAGACCGACGTGCTGGGCGACATCCTCCCGGTGCCCCAGGTCGCCGCCGTCACGGCGCTCGTGGCCGGCGTCATGAGCATTCTCTTCGGTGTCATCGCCAATTACCCGTTCGCCATCGCGGCGGGACTCGGCATCAACACGCTGCTCGCCGTCACCATCGCCCCGCAGGTCACCTGGGCCGAGGCCATGGGGCTGGTAGTCATCGACGGCATCATCATCGTGGTGTTGGCGCTCACCGGATTCCGCACCGCCGTGTTCGAGGCCATCCCCAGCGAACTCAAGGCCGCCATCGCGGCGGGCATCGGCGCCTTCATCGCGCTCATCGGTCTCGTCGACGCAGGCTTCGTGCGTCGTGTGCCGGACATCGCCGGCACCACCGTTCCGGTCGGCCTGGGCATCGACGGGTCCATCGCGTCGTGGCCGACGGTGACCTTCGTCTTCGGTCTGCTTCTCATGGGCATCCTCGTGGCGCGAAAGGTGCGGGGCGGGTTGCTGATCGGCATCGTCGTCACCACCGTGGTGGCCGCGATCATCGAGGCGATCACCGACACCGGTGCCTCCGCGGGAGTGAACCCGAAGGGCTGGAACCTCAGCGTGCCGGCGCTGCCCGACGTCGTCGTCGACCTCCCCGACCTGTCACTCGTGGGCAACGTCGATCTGTTCGGCGCCTTCACCCGCATCGGCGTCCTGGCGGCCAGCCTGCTGGTGTTCACGCTGGTGCTGGCCAACTTCTTCGACGCCATGGGCACCATGACCGGGCTCGGCAAGGAGGCCGGGCTCGCGAGCAAGGACGGCACGCTGCCGGGCGTCGGCAAGGCGCTCGTCGTCGAGGGTGTCGGCGCGGTCGCGGGCGGCGCGGGTTCGGCGTCGTCGAACACGGTCTTCGTCGAGTCGGCGTCGGGAATCGCCGAGGGTGCGCGCACCGGCCTCGCCAACGTGGTGACGGGCGTGCTGTTCCTCGCCGCGATGTTCCTGACACCGCTGTACTCGGTGGTCCCCATCGAGGCGGCCGCACCGGCCCTCGTCGTGGTGGGGGCGTTGATGATCGGGCAGGTCGCCGACATCGATTTCACCAAGTTCCATGTGGCGCTGCCCGCGTTCCTCACCATCGTGGTCATGCCGTTCACCTACTCCATCGCGAACGGCATCGGCGTCGGATTCATCACCTGGGTCGTCCTCGCCGTCGGTCGCGGCAAGATCCGCAGCGTCCACCCACTTCTCGGCATCGTGGCCCTGCTCTTCGTCGCGTACTTCGCCCTCGGGCCCATCACGGACGCGCTCACGTAGTCGGCGCAGATCCGCTGCTCGCGCGGGTCGTTCAGCACCCGCACGTGCCGTATCCTGTGGCGATGCCTCAGGAACTGCGTGCGTTGGCCGGCGACCTCTCCCTCGCTGTCGTCCGTATGACGCGGCACCTGCGAGGCCGCCGCACCAGCCAGGTGACGCTCACGCAGCTCTCCGCTCTCGCGACCCTCGCACGCGAAGGCGCGATGACTCCGGGCACCCTGGCAGCGCGCGAGCGCGTACAGCCGCCGTCCATGACGCGCGTCGTCGCGTCCCTGGGCGATCTCGGGTACGTGGACCGGATGCCCCACCCCACCGACGGCCGTCAGATCATCGTGTCGCTGTCCGACGCGGGCCGTCAGGTCATCGAGGACGAGGTCAACGCCCGCGAGGCGTGGTTGACCGAACAGTTGCGCGGGCTCGACGCGGACCAGCTCGTGGCGATGCGTACCGCGGTCGACATCATGTCGGCCATCGTCAACGAGTCGGAGTGACGCTCCCCGCCTGACGTCGGGCCGAGGTCTCCGCCACCGGAGTAGATTGGTACTTCGTGCAACTACTTCATCGGCGGACGGACGGGTCCGCGGCCCGGCCCTCTCTGTTCGACGCGTTGCACTCGCGCAACTACAGACTGTGGGCGTCAGGTCAGATCGTCTCGCTCATCGGCACCTGGATGCAGCGCATCGCCCAGGACTGGCTGGTTCTCGAACTGTCCGGGGGCAACGGGCTCGCCGTCGGCATCGTCATGGCACTGCAGTTCGGTCCCACGCTGGTGCTGTCCGTGTGGGGCGGGGTGCTCGCGGATCGGTACGACAAGAGACGTCTCCTCATGGCCACTCAGGCCGCTGCCGCCGTGTTCGGGCTCGTTCTCGGGCTGCTCGACGTCGGCGGTGTCGTGGCGCTGTGGCACGTCTACGTCCTGGCGCTGCTCCTCGGCTGTTCGTCGGCGATCGACGCGCCCGTCCGGCAGTCGTTCACCATCGAGATGGTCGGTCCCGCACGGCTTCCCAACGCCATCGGCCTCAACTCGATGACGTTCAACCTCGCCCGCATCGTCGGCCCCGCGATCGCCGGCGTGGGCATCACGCTGGTCGGCACCGGCTGGGTCTTTCTCGTCAACGCAGCCTCGTTCGCCGCGGTGTTCGGCGCCCTCGCCGCCATGCGGCCCGCCGAACTGTTCACCGTCGAGCGTGCACCGCGTCGGAAAGGGCAGGTGCGGGAGGGATTCCGCTACGTCGCGGGGCGGCCGGATCTCTGCGTGCTCCTGGCGACCGTGTTCGTCGTGTCGACGTTCGGCATCAACTTCCCGCTGAGCCTGTCGGTGATCGCGCGCAACACCTTCGACAAGGGTGCGGACGCGTACGGATTCCTGTCCACGGTGCTCGCGGTGGGCACCTTGATCGGCGCGACTCTCGCCGCCCGGAGACGCGGCACCCCCGGGATCCGTCTCTTCGTGCTGTCCGCGGTGGTGTTCGGCATCTTCGAGACTCTGGCCGGAGTGATGCCCGCGTTCTGGGCCGTCGCAGTCATGTTGATCCCGGCCGGCGCAGTCCAGCTCACGTTCAGCACCATCGCGATGAACATCCTGCAGGCATCGGTCCCGTCGGACATGCGCGGCCGGGTCATGGGCATCTACATGCTGTTCTTCCTCGGCGGAACCCCGCTGGGCAGCCCGTTGCTCGGCTGGGTGGCCGACGTCGTCGATCCTCGCGCACCGCTGGTGCTCGGCGGGATCGTCTCCCTGATCGCGGGCCTGGGCGCGGCGCTGGTCGTGCGCCGCACCCATGTCGCCGACATCGCGATGCCCGACGTCGGGGTCGACGAACCCCGACCCGCCTAGAAGAACCAGCCGATCTGGGGCTGGCTCGGGGTGCCGAAAGCCAGATCGAACTCGTGCAACGCCTTCTGCGACGTCGACGCCACTCGGCCGGCGGCCGCGAACTGGCGAGCGCGGTGCGCGCCGAGGTAGAGGCTGCCGAGGACGGACGAGGACACCGTCACGTCGGGGTCGTCGTCACTGCGGGTGACCTCGGCGTGCCCGTCGCGGGTGACGAAGCGATAGGCGCCGCCGGCATGCAGGAACGGATCCTCCACGCCGATCACGAGATCGGTGTCGATGGCGTACGTCCGCGCCGACAGCGCGGCCGGGACGTCCATCAACCGCACCCACAGGCCGTCCTTGACGCCGGTGACCTGCGGAACACGACGATCGGTCAGCAGTGTCAGCAGCGGATCCCCGACGGGAAGCGTCACCTCGATCGTCTCCACGAGATCGATGCCGCACATCACCTGCCAGAGATCGGAGCGTGCCTCGTCCGTCGCGGCGATGATGTCGACGATGCGCGCCTCCTGCGCCCCCGCTGTCCCGACGCGGTAGCCGCGGCGGAACGCGATGTATCCGTCGGGGTGGACGATGAAGAAGAGCTTGGAGAAACCACCGCGGGAGTTCTTGCGATCGGCGAAGAAGCGATGCCACCGGGTCTGGGGCATCGGCTGGGCGCCGGCGGTCTGTCGCTGCCACCGTCCGTAGATCTCCGGCAGCAGTTCACGAGCCTCCGCGGACGTCACCAGACGGGCGCCCCGGGGCGGCGGCAGATCCTTGCGGAACGCGGTGAAGCGCCGGTCGATGGTGTAGTTGACACCCTGCGTGGCGGCGCCGTACCCGAACCGCTCGTAGATGGTCGCCTCGCTCGCCGTGAGCACCGACAGGGGCTTGCCCGCCTCCTCGAAGCGCTCGTGCTGCGCGGTGAACATCCGGCGCAGGATGCCGCGTCGGCGATGCGTGGGAGCGACCGACACCCACGACACCCCCGTCGCGGGCAGGGTGCGGCCACCGGGGACGGTGACGTCCATTGGGAAGTGCATCGTGACACCGACCGGCAGGTCACCGTCGCACGCCAGGAAAATCTCGGACGAGGCCGTGAGGATCTTGGTCTCCTCCATGTCCTCGCTGTTCTGGTGCTCACCGAAAGCGTGGGCGTCGAGGAGCGCGATGGCGTCCCAGTCGTCCTCGGTGGCGGTACGGATGGTGATCGTGTCGTCGGTAGTCATCGCAGACGACCTTATCGGCCGCGCCGATGCACCGCCGGAACACGTCCTGAGAAGATGGGTCCGTGGTACACGTCGTCGACATCACCGACCCAGCCGATCCTCGCCTCGACGACTTCCGGGACCTCAACTCCTCGGACCGTCGCCCCGACCTGCCCGAGGGCAAGGGGCTGGTGATCGCGGAGGGTGTCCTGGTGGTCCAGCGCCTCGTCGCGTCACGTTTCCAGCCCCTCTCGCTGCTGGGCGTCGAGCGGCGGCTCGGTGAGCTCGCGGACGATCTCGTGGACGTCGACGTGCCGTTCTACCGCACCACGGCGGACGTCATGGCGGAGGCCGTCGGGTTCCACCTCAACCGCGGGGTGCTCGCGGCCGCCCGGCGCCCCGCACCGCTGGACCTCGCGGACGTCGTCGCCGACGCGCGGACCGTGGCGATTCTCGAAGGCGTCAACGACCACGAGAACCTCGGCTCTATGTTCCGCAATGCCGCCGGCCTCGGTGCCGACGCCGTCCTCTTCGGCGGCGCCTGCGCCGACCCGCTGTACCGACGGTCGGTGCGTGTCTCGATGGGCCACGTGCTGCGCGTGCCGTTCGCCACGGTCCCCGACTGGCCGCGCGGGCTGTCCGTGCTGCGCGACAACGGGTTCCAGCTCGTCTCGCTGACTCCGAATCCCACCGCCGTTCCGCTGGCCGAGGCGATGACGGGGGAGAAGGTCGCGCTCCTGCTCGGCGCCGAGGGGCCCGGACTCACCGAACACGCGATGCGCGCCACCGACGTCCGGGCGCGGATCCCGATGGCACCGGGCACCGACTCGCTCAACGTCGCCACCGCGGCCGCCATGGCGTTCTACGAGCGGGTGCGCACGGGATGAGGGATCCGGACGAACCGACACCGTGGGGCCCGGGAATTGCGTGTGCCGTCGCCGCGGCACTCGTCACCGCCGCCGCGGTGATCTCGCTGGGCCTCACCCTGCTCCGGGTCAGCAGTCTCTTCGCTGTCCTGGTGATGGCCGTGATGGTGGGCGGCGCTGCGCCGTCGGTCGCCCGCCGGCGTGCAGATCCGGTGTGGCGCTTCGTCGTTCCGGGCATCGCCGCCGGCGCGGCCGTGGGTGTGCTGGCGTTCGCCGTCGACGCGTCGGTCTAGCGGCGCCGGAACAGGCCGCGCTTGCGCTGCGGCTCCGGAGTCTCCGGTCGCGGCGGTTCGGGCGGAGGGGTCGCCGCCGGATCGCGCATCGCGAAGTCGCACAACAGCACCGACCCGGGGTCGGTGTCCCCGTCGCGGGCACCGCCGATCATGCGGACGCCTAGCCACTGGGCGCTCGCCGCGTCGGCGAACTCCTGGGGGTGGAACGGCAGCGCCTGGGGATCGGGAAACTTCTCGCCGTCGAACTGCAGCGGATGGTCGCCCGACCAGAAGGGCCGTTCCCACGGGAAGGGAAGACCCTCGTCCTCGTGGATGTAGGTGGGGCCGGCGCTGAACGAGCGCTTCAGGGTGCCGGAGTCCCATTGCGCGAAGGCGCCCCACGCGTGCTCGCGTTCGGAAGCGACGAGAAAGGTGTGCGTGGACGGCAGCAACGACGTCCACGACTCCTCGAGAGTCGACGGGCGCACCGCGGCGGGCTCGGACGCGCAGACGACGGTGATGCCCGGGTAGCAGCCGACCAGCACGCGGTTCGGCTCCGACGCCACGGCGAACGCCGTCAGGGGAGCCATGCCGACGAGGGTGGGCTCGAGACCGGGGTGGAGCTTCCGTGCGACGGCCGCGGCCGCATCGGTGTCGGACTGCACTCCGGACCGCAGTACCGCGATCGGATCAGGTGCGTCGACGAACCACAACGCTGCTGTTCCCAGCCCCACCGGGCGCCCCCTTGTCGTCGTCCGGTCTCAGACGGTCACTTTCTCGGCCGTGAAGATCGCTCTGCCGTGAACACTGCTCGGCTCAGCGGCCGTTGCTGCGCACTCCCAGCAAGACATCCTCCCACGACGGCATGGCGGGCTTTCCCCGTTTGTCCTTCGCGTTCGCATGGCCCGGCGCCGGCTTGGGTTGCGTCGGTTCGGGCTCGGGCTCGGCTGCGGGTGTCTCCGCGGGTTCGGGCTGCTCCGCCGTGGTCTCCGTGTCCGAGTCCGCGTCGACCCCGTAGTAGTCGTCGAGGGTCTGCTGCGACGGCGAATCCTCCTCGGCGGCGACGACGGGGGCCAGCCCTCGGAGCTGGCGGCCGAAGTCGGGGTCGATCAGCTCGGACGCCGCGTCGTCGAGGGGCGTGACACTGCCGCCGTGGGCATCCGGCTGGAAACGCCAGTGCGCGGTGTTGGTGGTGCGTCCCGCGGGCCACGTCAGCTGAGCGATCCAGTGATTGTCCTCGTCGCGCCACGCGTCCCACTCGGCCTGGTCCATCGAATGCCCGCGGCCGCGGAACGCGAGTCCCACGATCTCCACGAGGGTGAGCACGGCGGGCCCGTCGGCACGCAGGGGGTGGCCCAGCTGGGCGAGTTCGGCAGCGCGGGAGCGTTCCAGTAGAACGGGGTGCGCGTAGCGCTCCACCTTGCTCGCCGGCATACCCGACTCCTTGGCCACCTGCTCGATGGAGGCGCCGGACCGGATGCGCGCCTGGATCTCGCGCGGTCGCATCAGAGAATCCATCTCGATCTCGATCTGTCCGAGTCGCGCGGCGTCACCACGGGCGGCGGCACGCAACTTCTCGTCGGCCGGCAGACGGAACTTCTCACCGGAGGAATCGGCACAGACGATGTGCTTGCCGTCCGACGCCAGGCCGATCACGTGGATCTCTCGCACGATCACTCCTTTGCGTCGCGACGGCCCCTGCCCCTCGGCTGCTCGCTGTCCGAGCACGGGGCCGGGTTCGGTGCCTCCCCCGACTGTAATGCACCACAGTGCAGCAGTCGGGGGGACACGCACGCTCTCACGCCAGGTGTTCGACCACGTGATCGATGCAGGCGGTCAGGGCGGTGACGTCGTCGGGCTCGACGGCCGGGAACATGCCGACGCGCAGCTGGTTGCGGCCGAGCTTGCGGTACGGCTCCGTGTCGACGATGCCGTTGGCGCGCAACGTCTTCGCGACGGCTGCAGCGTCGACCTTCTCGTCGAAGTCGATGGTGCCGACCACCTGCGAGCGATGCTTCGGGTCGACGACGAACGGCGTCGCGTACTCGGAGCGCTCCGCCCAGTCGTACAGCCGCGACGAGGAGTCGGCGGTCCGTGACGTCGCCCAGTCCAGGCCGCCCTTCCCGTTCAACCACTCGATCTGGTCGGCGAACAGGAGCAGCGTCGCCACCGCGGGGGTGTTGTACGTCTGGTTCTTCGTGCTGTTGTCGATGGCGATGGGCAGCGACAGGAAGTCGGGGACCCAGCGCTTGCTCGCCGCGATCTCGTCGACGCGGGCCAGTGCCGCGGGGCTCATCAGCGCGACCCAGAGGCCACCGTCCGCAGCGAAGTTCTTCTGGGGAGCGAAGTAGTAGACATCCGAATCGGCCACGTTCACGGGCAGGCCGCCGGCGCCGGAGGTCGCATCGATCGCGATGAGGGCGTCTTCCGAGCCCGCCGGGCGCGACACGGGAATGGCCACACCGGTCGAGGTCTCGTTGTGAGCCCACCCGATCAGGTCGACCGACGGATCCGACGTGGGCTCCGGAGCACTGCCCGGCTCCGCGGAGACGACGATCGGGTCACCGATGAACGGGTTGGCCTTGGCCACCGAGGCGAACTTCGAGCTGAACTCACCGTTGGTGAGGTGCAGCGACTTCTCCTTGATCAGGCCGAACGCCGCGGCGTCCCAGAACGCGGTGGTGCCGCCGTTGCCCAGCACGACCTCGTAGCCCTCGGGGATCGAGAACAGCTCGCGCAGACCGTCGCGCACCCGACCCACCACGTCCTTCACCGGCTTCTGGCGGTGGCTGGTGCCGAACACCGACGCGCCCACGTCCACCAGGGACTGGAGCTGCTCGGGCCGGACCTTCGACGGACCGCACCCGAAGCGTCCGTCGCCGGGCTTGAGGTCGGAAGGAATGGTCAGGTTCTCGGCCATACGGGGTTCGCGTCCTTAGTTTCGGTGTGGGCGGTACCGGCGAGATCAGGGTAGTGCAGCCGTGACAGGGGTCGTGCACCCCGCTGGGCGTCTCGGTGCTGGTTGCCCGGTGCTGGTGGGCCGGCGGGCGCACCGCGCGGTGCCCTGCGCAGGATGCGGCGTGCGCTCGTCGACGGGCGCTGCGCGTGGAGGGCGCGGTCACCCCACCCGAGTGGTGCGCGGCCGTGCGCCCCCGCACCCTGCGGCCAACACCCGACACAGTTCGCGGCCGAGTTGCGGCGACGTCAGATCAGCCCACGTCCAGCGCACCACCGTCCATCCGTGTGCGCGGAGCAGGTCCTCGCGACGCTTCTCCCGCACCAGGACGTCGGCGGGTGACTCGCCGGGGCGTGCGAGAGCCGAGTACTTCGAGACACCGTCGAACTCGCCGATCACACCCTCGTCCTCCCACAAGAAATCGGGGCGGAAGGTGGTGCGGCGGTCCGAGAGCATCAGCGTGACCTGCAGTTCCGGGCACGGAACGCCGAGATGGTGCAGATACACGCGGCTCCGCGACTCCCCGACGCTCTCGCTTCGCCCGTCCAGAAAGTCGAGTACACACTCGGCGGCGGTGCGTCTGCGATGAGACGGCGTACGGCTCAGCGACTCGCGCACCGACTCCGGCGTCACGAGATGTCGGTTCAGTGCGGAGTCACCGGCGCAGACCGCATCCTCGAACGGGAGGGTCCGCGCGAGATCGGCGACGGTGCGCGCAGCGGACGTGCAGCGCAGGCCGTCGATGACGTCGACGTCCCGCTCCGTCAGACCGTCGGCATGCACGTGGCGATGCCGACCGACGTGGCCACCCGACGATCGCGGGATGCCGAGATGCACCCGTTCCGGGACTCGCCACAACGACATCCCGTGCACCAAGGCTGCGGAACCGTGTGCGGCGGCCGCCGCGGGGGCGCTCGCCAGCAGCGTCGCGCGCACCTCGAGCAGGTGCCGGCCGGTGGCGTCGAGCGATTCGAGGACCGCAGCCGGAACGTAGATGCCGCGCCGGACGACGGCGATCTCGCGACGCGCCAGTGCAGCCTTGATCTCGGCGTCGGTGGCGCCGCGTGCGAGTGCGTCACGACGGCTGAGCAGGTGTTCCCCGTAGAAGTTCACGGCCGCAGTGTGCGCACGAGTCGGTCGCCCGCGCTGCGGCCGTCCACAGTCGGGCGTCATCCCCGGGTTCGAGCGCCCGCCCCTTGCCCCGCGCGCACCGCTCGGCTACGCGCGCAGGACGAGAAATGCGCGAAAGACCGTGCGGTGCGCGCGGCGGAAACCCGGGCACCCAGCAACTGGGCACCCTACCTACCTCACGCGATGGTGCCCCACCCCTCGACGCTCTCGGGGGAGCGCGGTGCGGGGCCGGTGTAGATGGCGGCGGGGCGCACGAGCTTGCCGAGGCGTTTCTGTTCGAGGATGTGGGCGCACCAGCCGGCGGTGCGGCCGCAGGTGAACATGGCGGGCATCATGTGCGCGGGTACTTCGGCGAAGTCGAGGATGACGGCGGCCCAGAATTCGACGTTGGTCTCGATGGCGCGGTCGGGGCGGCGTTCGCGCAGTTCGGCGAGTGCGGCCTGTTCGAGGGCGGCGGCGACCTCGAAGCGGGGTGCGTTCAGGCGCTGCGCGGTGGCGCGGAGGACGCGGGCGCGGGGGTCCTCGGCGCGGTAGACGCGGTGCCCGAAGCCCATGAGCTTCTCTTTCCGGTCGAGGATGCCCTTGACCAGTGCCCGTGCGTCGTCGGACTTCTCGACCTCCTCGATCATGGGGAGCACGCGGGCGGGGGCGCCGCCGTGGAGCGGTCCGGACATGGCGCCGATGGCTCCGGAGAGGGCGGCGGCGACGTCGGCTCCGGTGGAGGCGATGACGCGGGCGGTGAAGGTGGAGGCGTTCATGCCGTGCTCGGCGGCGGAGACCCAGTAGGCGTCGATGGCCTCGGTGTGGGCGGGATCGGGGTCGCCCTTCCACCGAGTCATGAATCGTTCTGTGACGGTGGAGCACTGGTCGATTCGCGTCTGCGGCACGGCCGGCTGGTAGATGCCCCGCGCGGACTGGGCGACGTAGGACAGCGCCATGACGGAGGCGCGGGCGAGGTGTTCGCGGGCGGTGTCGTCGTCGATGTCGAGGAGCGGCTCGTACCCCCAGATCGGTGCGAGCATCGCGAGTCCGGCTTGGACGTCGACGCGGACGTCGCCGGTGTGGATGGGGAGGGGGAAGGGTTCGGCGGGCGGTAGTCCGGGGCCGAAGCGTCCGTCGACGAGCAGTGCCCACACGTTGCCGAAGGTGACGCCCTTGCCGACGAGGTCCTCGATGTCGACGCCGCGGTAGCGCAGTGCGCCGCCGTCCTTGTCGGGTTCGGCGATGTCGGTGGTGAAGGCGACGACGCCCTCCAGTCCGGCGACGAAGCCCTCCGGTACCACTGTTTCCTGGGCCATGAAGATCCCTCGTTCTCCTGTGTCCGCGGACCCCGCTTTCGTGCGTGGACCTGCACCTCACCGCACCCTAGTGGGTAGCGCGGGCCGCACCGTACTCCGGGAGTAGCGTCTGCGCGGTGACCGAGAACATCGACCTGGCGGATATGCGGGTGGCGTATGGCGGGGACGACGATCTCGAGGAGAGCGACCTCGCCGACGGCTGGCTCGCGCTCGCCCGTGTGTGGTTGCAGCAGGCGATCGACGCGCGTCTGCCGGAACCGAATGCCATCACACTCGCGACGGTGGACGCGGACGGCCGACCGGCGACCCGCACGGTGCTGTGCAAGGAGTTGTCGGAGTCGGGTGTCGTCTTCTACACGAACTACGGATCCGCGAAGGCCCGCCATCTCGAGTCGACGCCCTTCGCATCGGCGACGTTCCCGTGGATCGGCATCCAGCGCCAGCTCACGGTGCGCGGACCGGTCACGCGGGTGAGTGCCGACGAGACGGCCGCGTACTGGGCCACCCGGCCGCGGGGGTCGCAGCTCGGTGCGTGGGCGTCGCAGCAGTCGAGCCCCATCGGATCGCGCCAGGATCTGGAACAGCAACTCGCCGACGTGACGGACAGGTTCGAGAACGAGGACGTGCCGGTGCCTCCGAACTGGGGCGGCCTCCGCATCGCGCCCGAGTCCGTGGAGTTCTGGCAGGGCCGGAACAACCGTCTGCACAACAGGCTGGTGGTCACGGCGTCCGGCGTCGAGCGTCTGCAACCGTGAAACTTCTCGCCGACACCACTCCTCTCCAGAATCCCGATTATCGACGACTGTGGGCGTCGGGCGTCGTCACGGTCATCGGTGCCCAGCTCTCGGTCGTCGCTGTGCCGCAACAGATCTTCCAGATCACGTCGAGCTCGGCGTACGTGGGGCTCGCGGGTGCGTTCGCGTTGGTTCCGCTGGTCGTGTTCGGGCTGTGGGGCGGGGCGTTGGCCGACGTGATGGACCGGCGCACCCTGCTGATGATCACCACGGTGGGGATCGGCGCGACGTCGTTCATGCTGTGGCTGCAGGCGCACCTGGGGCTGAACAACGTGTGGATCGTGTTGGTGTTGCTCGCCGTGCAGCAGGGCTTCTTCGCGGTGAACCAACCCACGCGCAGCGCCATCATCCCGCGCCTGATTCCGTTGCGGCAGTTGCCCGCTGCCAACTCACTCAACATGACGGTGTTCAACTTCGGTGCCATCGCGGGCCCGATGCTGGCCGGTGCGTTGATTCCGGCGTTCGGGCTGCCGACGCTCTACCTGCTCGACACCATTGCGCTGTCGGTGACCCTGTGGGCAGTCGCGCGACTGCCGAAGATTCCGCCGACGGGGGAGTCCCGACGCGCGGGTCTGCGCGAGGTGTTCCAGGGGTTCGCCTACCTGGCGACGCAGAAGGTGCTGCTCGCCTCGTTCGTCGTGGACATCATCGCGATGGTGTTCGGGATGCCGCGCGCACTGTTCCCCGAGGTGGCCACCGAGACGTTCGGTGACCCGGCCGAGGGTGGACTCGTCCTCGGACTGCTGTTCGCGTCGCTGTCGGCGGGCGCGGTGCTGGGCGGAATCTTCTCGGGGTGGTTGCCGCGCGTGCAGCGTCAGGGTGTCGCGGTGATCGCGTGCATCGTGGTGTGGGGCGGCGCGATGATCGGGTTCGGCGTCTCCGTGGCGCTCGCGACCGTCGGTCAGCGAGGGTGGGCGCTGTACCTGGCGCTGGGCTTCCTGGCGATCGGCGGCGGCGCCGACATGATCTCCGCCGCGTTCCGGAGTTCGATGCTGCAGTCCGTGGCCACCGACGACATGCGTGGCAGGTTGCAGGGAGTCTTCATCGTGGTGGTCGCGGGCGGCCCGCGGGTGGGCGACGTCCTGCACGGCGCGGCCGCCTTCATGGTGGGTACCGCGGCCGCGGCGGCGGGCGGCGGGGTGCTGGTCATCGTCGGCGTGATGATCGCGGCCCTCGCCATCCCGGCCTTCGTCAAGTACCGCGTCACGGCTCACACCTGAGCGGTGCGGCGGCACACCTCCGCCCAGGGAGTGGGCTCGATGCCCAGCATCTGCTGTGACCGCGTCGAGTCGAGGACGTAGGGCGCGGTGCGCTGGTAGGACAGCTGGTTCAGCTCCCGCAGCATCGGTACGGCGAGACCCGCAGCCCGCGTGATCACGCGGGGTACGACGCGTACGGGCACCGGGGGTCTGCCCACGGCCGCGAGTGTGTCGGTGATCGCCTGCCGCAGTGTCACAGCAGGATTGGTCGGCGCATGCCACACCTGACCCCATGATTCGGGAGTGTCGACGGCGGCGATCAGTGCCCGCGCCTCGTCGAGGACGTCGGTGAACGAGTGCGGCACGTCGGCCGCATCGATCGCCCACACTGCCTTGCCGTCGAGCGCAGCGGGGAGGAGGCGCGTGACGTGGCCGTTCGCGCCCACTCCCGTTCCCACGTAGTCGGATCCGCGTACCTCGACGGCGCGCAGAGAACCGGCGCGGTGAGCGTCGGCGAGATCCGCCCACATCTGGGCCCGCAGCACACCCTTGTGGTCGGTGGCCGCGTCGGGCATTCCCTCGCGCATGACACCGTCGGCGACGGGCCCGTACGGGTAGAGGGTGCCCGTGACAGCCAGGACGGCGCCTGTCCGTTCGGCAGCGGTGCGCAGCGACCGCGCCAGAGGGGGCCACACCTGATGCCACTGCGTGTAGTCGCTCGGGTTGGCGCAGTTGTACAGCGCGACGGCACCGTCCGTGAGGGCGCTGAGAGCGTCGGCGTCGGAGGCGTCGAGCGTGGCGGAGGTGACGCCGGGGGCCGTGGTGCCGCGACGGGAGACGAGAACGACCTCGGAGCCGCGGTCGGCGAGCAGGCGGGCGACGTGGGTACCGACGGGGCCGGCCCCGACGACGACGTGACGATCGGACATGGGAAACACCTTCCGTAGTGGAGAGCACTGCTCTCGCCATAACTATGAGAGCACCGCTCTCGAAAGTCAAGAGCGGTGCTCTCGGTTACTGTGAAGGCATGTCCACGCCCCGCGAAACCGCACGCACGGAGACGATGGCCGCGATCCTGAGCGCAGCTCGGACCCAGCTCGCCGACATCGGACCCGCGGCACTGTCCCTGCGCGCCGTGGCGCGGGAGATCGGCATGGTGTCCTCGGCCGTCTATCGCTACGTGGCGAGCCGGGACGAGCTGCTCACGGCACTGATCGTGCAGTGCTACGACGAGCTGGGTGCGGCCCTCGAGGATGCGGATCCGCAGGGTGGGAAGCCTGTCGACCGCTGGGTCGCGGTGTGTGACGCACTGCGATCGTGGGCCGCGGCGCACCCGCACGAGTACGCGCTGCTGTACGGCTCGCCCGTGCCCGGCTATCGAGCGCCGCAGACGACCGTCGGTCCGGCCACGCGCCCGACTCTCGTGGTGGTGAGTATCGTCGTCGATGCGCATCGGTCCTCACCGCCGGTCCGTATCGAGCCCGACATCTATTCACCGGCGCGCGACTTCGTCGTGGAGCGCTATCTCCAGGCCACCGGTGAGGACGTCGGCGGCGTGATGACGACCGACCTGGTGGCCCGCACGTTGTCGGCGTGGATCACGGTCTTCGGCGCGGTGTCGTTCGAGCGCTTCGGTCATCTGGTCGGCGTCACCGAGGACACCGGCGCGTTCTACGCCGACATCGTGCGGGATCTGGCGGCGTCGCTCGGTCTCAGTGAAAGGTGAGGTGCCACACCGCGAGTGCGGCCAGCGCGCCGGCGCCGTTGAGTGCCCAGTGCAGACCGATGGGGGCGATGATGCTGCCGCCGCGATGGCGCAGCCAGGTGAAGACGAAGCCGGCGACGGTGGTCCCGGCCACTGCGCCGCACACGCCGATGATCTGACCGAAGAGGCCGGTTCCCAGCACGGCGGAGAAGCCGTCGTTGCCGACCGTCAAGCCGAGTGACGACGCCACGTGCCACAGGCCGAAGAGTAGCGAACCGATGACGGCGACCGCACGAATGCCGAAGCGTCGCGACAACTTCGCGTGCAAGACGCCGCGGAACGCGAGCTCCTCCGGAACGACCGTCTGGAGCGGAATGATGACCAGGGCGGCGAACAGTGTGGCGCCGACGTTGACGCCGTATCGCTCGTTGAGGAAGGCGCTCTGGGTGAGGGGGATCGAGGCGGCGATGGCCACCACCACCAGCGTGAGTCCGGCCGCAGCGGCGCCGTGACGGGCTCCGCGCCCGATGTTGCTCAGCCCGAGGTCGCTCCACTGGACGCCGCGCGCACGAGCGAAGGCGAGCAGGATCAGGGCGCCGACCGGCACCGCGGCGACTGCGATGGGAGTGGGCGCGAAGTGTGCGGTCAGGTTGAAGACCACAAGGGCGGCGACGACCACGACGATGTCGACGAGGGTCCTGTCGAACCAACGGCGGGATGTCACCGGTTCGGTGGCGACGACGACTGTGGACACCCGATCCACCGTACAGAGAACGGCGCGTCACATCAGGGCGGTAGCGTGCTGCCATGGTCGACGACGCGCCATCCGCCCTGTCCCATTCGCTGCGCCACGGTGCGTACAGAGCCGACGTCGCCGCCACCGGTGCGGGACTACGTGCCCTCGAGCACTCCGGCCGCCGGTTGACCGAGACGTGGGACGCGGGCAGGCCGGAGGCCGGTCGGGATCGGGTCGCCGTCAAGCCGCCGTTGTCGGCGGGGCTGGTGTTGGCACCGTGGCCCAACCGCACGCGCGACGGCCGGTTCACGTTCGACGGTGAGACACATCAGCTCGAGATCACCGAACCGGCCCGGAACAACGCGAGTCACGGACTCGTCCGTCGACGGGAATGGGACGTCGCGGAGCGGTCCGACTCGTCGATCACCCACACCATCGACATCGGCGGCGAACCGGGATGGCCGTTCGCGCTGCGGCTGACAGCTCGGCACAGCCTCGGCGACGACGGATTGACCGTCACCCACACGGCCACGAACGTCGGCGACCGCACCGCGCCCTTCGGCATGGGCGTCCACTCGTTCGTCCGCGCAGGTGATGCGCCCCTGGACGAGTGCACGCTCCGACTCTCGGCGGGTGTGCGTCTCCCGCTCGACGTCGAGCGCAACCTGCCCAGCGGCGGCCCCGTGCCCGTGCAGGACACGGACCTCGACTTCGCTGCGGCGCGGAGCCTCGCCGGAGTCTGGCTCGACACCCCGTTCAGTGCCCTCGTCCCGGACGCGGACGGCATCGCACGGCAGTACCTGACGCCGCCGGACAGCGCAGCCACCGTGCTGTGGACCGACGCGAACTTCCCGTGGGTGCAGGTGTTCACGGCGGATCCGGCGCACGATCAGGCCTACCCGGACCGCGGCCGCGCCCTGGCGATCGAACCGATGACGTGCCCACCGGACGCGCTGAACTCAGGGGTGGGGCTGATCGTGCTGGAGCCGGGGGAGACCTGGACCGGGAGCTGGGGCATCCGGGCGGACGACGGGAGCGCCTCGTGACGATCCTCGTGTGCGGCGAGGCGCTGGTCGATCTGGTGCCGGATCGCCGGGGCGGCGGTCCCGCGTTGACGCCGAAGCTGGGCGGCGGCCCGTTCAACGTCGCCGTCGCGCTCGGCCGCCTCGGTGCGGACGTGCAGTTCCTCTCCCGCATCTCCCGCGACCCGTTCGGCCGCGACCTGGTGGCGTGGCTGGAGGCGTCGAAGGTGGGACTCGACCTGCTCCAGCGTGGGCCGGAGCTGACCACGCTCGCCCTGACCGTGCTCGACGCGCACGGCGCCGCCGAGTACTCGTTCTATGCCGACGGCACCGCGGACCGACTCGTCGAGGCGCCCGCGACCATCCCCGAGTCGGTGACCGCGGCGTCGTTCGGCACGCTGTCGCTGCTCTACGAGCCGGGCGCGAGCGTGTACGCGGCGCTGCTCGCGAGGGTGCACGACGCCGGGGTCCTGACGATGCTCGATCCGAACATCCGCCCGGCCGCGATGACGGACGGCGACGGTTACCGCGCCCGGTTCCGTACCTGGCTTCCGTCGATCGACATCCTCAAGGTGTCGGTCGAGGACGCGGGATGGCTGGGGGAGGGGCCGCAGGGCACCACCGTCCGAGACTGGTTGGACGCGGGCGTGACGGCCGTCGTCGTCACGCGCGGCGGGGACGGACTGTCGGTGGTCACCACGGCCGGCGAGACAGTCGTTCCCGGTGTGTCGGTGCAGGTCGCGGACACCATCGGTGCGGGCGACACCGTCCACGGGGCGATGCTCCACCACCTGACGGAGCACGGCGTGCGCTCGTCGGCGGACCTTCTGCGACTCGATTCACAGGCCTGGACGGCGGCTCTCACGTTCGCCGCGAAGGCAGCCGCCATCACCGTGTCACGACCGGGGGCGGACCCTCCCTGGGCGGACGAGGTCGGCGACGACTAGTTTTATCGAGACACCACAAGTTCCGTTACACCGAGCTCGAGAGGGACCCTTCGTGCCCGCTGAGAATGCCGACAATGCCGCCACCGCCAAGCTGATCTATCCCGGCGGCGAACACGAGATGACCATTGCGAGAGCGACCGAAGGCAACGACGGTATCGAGCTGGGCAAACTGCTCGCAAACACCGGGTACACGACGCTGGACGGTGGGTTCGTCAACACGGCCTCCACCAAGTCCGCCATCACGTACATCGACGGTGCCGAGGGCATCCTGCGCTACCGCGGATACCCGATCGACCAGCTCGCCGAGAAGTCGTCGTTCCTCGAGGTCAGCTACCTGCTGATCTACGGGGAGCTGCCCACCACCGTCGAGTTGGAGAACTTCACCGACCGCATCCGTCGGCACACCCTGCTGCACGAGGACCTCAAGCGCTTCTTCGACGGCTTCCCGCGCAACGCGCACCCGATGCCCGTCGTCTCGTCCGCGGTCAACGCGCTGTCCGCGTACTACCAGGACTCGCTCGACCCGAACGATCCCGAGCAGGTCGAGCTCTCGACGATCCGTCTGCTGGCCAAGCTGCCGACCATCGCCGCGTACGCGTACAAGAAGTCGGTGGGCCAGCCGTTCCTGTACCCGGACAACTCGAAGAGCTACGTCGAGAACTTCCTGCGCATGACCTTCGGTTTCCCGGCCGAGCCCTACGAGGCCGATCCCGAGATGGTCAAGGCGCTCGACATGCTGCTCATCCTGCACGCCGATCACGAGCAGAACTGCTCGACGTCGACGGTGCGCCTGGTCGGCTCGTCCGACGCCAACCTCTTCACGTCCATCTCCGGCGGCATCAACGCACTGTGGGGTCCGCTGCACGGCGGCGCCAACCAGGCCGTCCTCGAGATGCTCTACCGCATCCAGAGTGAGGGCGGCGACAGCGCCGACTTCCTGAAGCGGGTCAAGAACAAGGAGGACGGTGTCAAGCTCATGGGCTTCGGACACCGTGTCTACAAGAACTACGACCCGCGCGCGGCCATCGTGCGCAAGACGGCGCACTCGATTCTCGAGAAGCTCGGCACCAACGACGAGCTGCTCGACATCGCGATGAAGCTCGAAGAGGTCGCCCTGTCCGACGACTACTTCGTCGAGCGCAAGCTGTACCCGAACGTCGACTTCTACACGGGTCTCATCTACCGCGCCATGGGCTTCCCCGAGCGCATGTTCACGGTGCTGTTCGCCCTTGGCCGCCTGCCCGGGTGGATCGCGCACTGGCAGGAGATGCACCAGGACCCGAACGCCAAGATCGGCCGCCCCCGTCAGATCTACACGGGCTACACCGAGCGCGGCTACGAGGGCATCGACGGCCGCTGATCGGCCCGCCCCTCGCGACACCCCCGACGCGGTGCGTCAGAACTTCCGGTTGGCCAACACCGGCAAGTTCTGGCGCACCGCGTCGATCTCGTTCGGGTCGATGTCGAGCGTGAGCAGACCGGGCGCCGCGCCGAGCTGGTCGAGCACGTGGCCGGTGGGGGACACCACCATCGAGTTGCCGACGCCCACGGGTGCCGAGCCGGAGATCTCGATACCCGACTCGGCGGGGTCCGCCTGCCCGCAGGCCGCGAGGAACGTCGTCGAGTCCAGTGCGCGGGCGCGGGCGAGCAGTGTCCACTGATCCACCTTGCCGGGGCCGCGGCCCCACGACGCGGCGACGACGGTGAGCAGGGCGCCGCGGTCCGCGAGGGTCTGGAAGAGGCCGGGGAAGCGAATGTCGTAGCACGTCGCGAAGCCGACACCCACGCCGTCGATGTCGACGACCACCGGCTCGGTTCCCGGTGCGACGGTGTCGGACTCGGCGAAACCGAACGCGTCGAACAGGTGGATCTTGTCGTAAGACGCCTCGACGCCTCCGCCGGTGATCAGCAGGGTGTTGCGCACCCGCTCGTCACCGCCGACGGCCGGGGTGAACATGCCGGCCGCGACGGTGATGCCCGCGTCGTCGGCGATCTCGCGCACCGCGGTGGCCCAGGGGCCGTCGAGCGGCTCGGCGACGTCGGCGATCGATCCGCCGAATCGGCGCATCGTTGCCTCGGGAAGGACGCACAGCCGGGCGCCCGCGTCCACGGCGTCACGGACGGACGAGCGCACCAGGTCGAGGTTCTCGTTCGGATCGCGGGACGCGGTGATCTGGGCGAGGCTGATTCTCATGCGGTGCTCCTGACGTCGGCGTGCGGGGTGTCGAGGGTCGTGACTGGTATACACACAGTATGCAAGAACAGTCCGGTCGCGAGCGTGCCTATGTCTATCTCCGCGACCGCGTGCTGTCCGAACCGGCGTTCACGGGCACGTTCCTGAACGAGGGTGAGCTGGCGTCGCAGATCGGGGTGTCGCGCACCCCGGTTCGAGAAGCGTTGCTGCTGTTGGTGTCCGAGGGTCTCATCGAGATGGTGCGCGGCCGGGGCGCGTACGTGCCGCCGATGTCCGGGCGCCAGATCGGTGAACTGATGGACCTGCGCGGCGTGCTCGAACGGCACGCCGCGGAGAAGGCGATCGACGCTGGGAACGTACCCATCGCGGCGATGACGGCCACTCTGGAGTCGCAGGAGGCACTGGCTGCCGGTGCCGCCGAGGATCACGCTCGAACCTTCATCGACCTCGACGGGACGTTCCACCAGGAACTGATCGACTCCGCAGGCAGCGAGTTGCTGTCCCGGACGTACGCCGGGCTGCGGGCGCGGCAGTTGCGTGCCGGGTTGTCCGCGCTGTTCGGCGCTCCCGACCGCAAGCGCCAGGTGTGCACCGAGCATCGCGCGATCGTCGACGCGTTGGCCTCGGGGGATCTGGCCGCGGCGTCCGCGCAGATCGATGCACACCTGGACGTCACCATGCGAATCCTGCTGCGCGGCTAGCTATCCCGCGCCGAGAGCTGCTCGGCGCCGAGGTTCTGCGCGACGTAGCTCTCCTCCTCCGCGGGATCGGGACCACGGCCGAGTGCCAGGCCGAGGACGGTGAGCACACCCATCGCCATGATGTAGACGAAGACGGGCACCCAGCTGTCGGTGCGGTCGAGCAGGAACGTGAACATGAGCGGTGCGATCGCGCCGCCGAAGACGCCGGCGATCGTGTACGCCAGCGAGGCACCGGTGGAGCGCAGGCGCAGCGAGAACTGCTCCGTCACGAACGCGGCCTGCGGCCCGTACATGAACGAGTGGAACGTCAGTCCGACGACGACGCCCAGGACGAGCATGCCGAACGAGCTGCCGCCGATGAGGAGGAAGAAGACGGCCACCCACACGACGCCGCCCACGGCGGCGACGGCGTAGAGCAGTGGCCGGTTCACGATGTCGGACAGTGCGCCCGCCAGTGGAATGGTGGCCAGCTGGAACGCCGAGCCGATGAGGATGGCCGTCAGCACCTCGCTGCGCACGAAGCCGAGCTTCTGCACGCCGTAGGTGATGGAGAAGACGGTGAAGAGGGCGTAGATGACGTCGGGTGCGATGCGCGAGAGGATCGCGGCGATCAGGGGGCGGCTCTGCTCGCGGAAGACCTCGGTGATCGGTGCCTCGGGTCGGTCGCCGCTCTCCTGCAGCGCCTTGAACACCGGGGTGTCCTCCAGCTCGAGGCGGATCCACAGCCCGAAGCCGACCAGCACGGCCGACAGCAGGAACGCCACGCGCCAGCCCCACGACTCGAACTGTTCCTCGGTGAGGGCGAAGGTCAGGGCCGCGAGAGCGCCGTTGGCCATCAGGTTGCCGGCAGGCGGGCCGATCTGCGCCGCGGACGACCAGAATCCACGCTTGCGCGGATCGCCGTACTCGCTCGAGAGCAGGACGGCACCGCCCCACTCGCCACCGACGGCGACGCCCTGCGCGAAGCGCAACGCCACCAGGATGATCGGTGCCGCGACGCCGATGGTCGCGTAGCCCGGCAGCAGTCCGATGAGGAACGTCGTGACGCCGATGAGCAACAACGTGATGACGAGCAGCTGTTTGCGTCCGATGACGTCGCCGAGGCGGCCGAAGACGAACCCGCCGATCGGCCGCGCGACGTATCCCACGGCATAGGTCGAGAAGGCGAGCAGCGTTCCCGTCAACGGGTCGCTCTCCGGGAAGAAGATGATGGGGAAGATCAGTGCGGCCGACGCGGAGTAGACCGCGAAGTCGTACCACTCCAGTGCCGTACCGGTCAGGCTGGCAGCGAAAGCCTTGGTCAGCGCAGTCCGGTCGGGACGCACCGCCCCTCGGCCGTCGGGTGTCGTGCCGTCCATGGGATGTCCTTTCGGGTGTCGTGGTTCATATACTTGCTGTATACAAGACGTATGCGCAACCCCTCGAGCGCTCCCGGAACAGAGAAGTAACAGGAGAAATGATGACGACACTGACCTTCGAACTTCCCGACGGTTCCACCGAGTCGGTCACCGTGACCACACTCCTGAACGCCGGGTACGCGGGCCGTGACCAGGCCGAGGTCGCGTCCCACATCGCCGAACTGGCCGAGCTCGGCGTTCCCGCACCGACCACCATTCCGGCGATGTACCCTATTTCGCCCTACCTGGCACAGCAGACCTCCGAGGTGCACGTCCAGCACGGACACACCTCGGGCGAGGCGGAGTGGGCACTGGTGATCACGGGTCCCACCCGCGACGACGTGCTGCTGACCGTCGCGTGCGACCACACCGATCGCGATCTCGAGGTGCACAGCGTCGCGTGGAGCAAGAACGCCTCACCCGACGTGCTCGGCACCGGGGCCTGGCGGCTCGCGGAGGTGGCCGACCGCCTCGACGACATCACGCTGCGCGCCCGGGTCGGAGACGACGAGACCCTGATCCAGGACGGCACTCTGGGCGATCTGCTCTCGCCCGATCACTGGCTCGACGTCCTCACCGAGCGGGGGCTCTTCCGGGCGGGCACGGTGCTGATGTCCGGCACGGTGTCGATGGTTCCGGGGGTGGACCAGTTCGCGAGCGCGTGGAAGGTCGAGCTGCGCGACCCGGCGACCGATCGGACTCTGACCTGCGCTTACCGCACCGTCGCCATGCCGTCCCCGATAGGCTGAGCGCAGTCACGTTACAGTCGATCGGTACAGGACATCGTCGTTCGGTATCAGTCGACTACAGGAGTTCATCGTGACCAAGCCCGAGATCGAGTTCCAGGCCGGCCCCCCTCCTACCGACCTCGTGGTCCAGGACATCACGGTCGGTGACGGCGCGGAAGCCGTTCCCGGCGGCACCGTCGAGGTCCACTACGTGGGCGTCGAGTTCGAGAGCGGCGAGGAGTTCGACTCGTCCTGGAACCGCGGCGAGTCCATCACCTTCCCGCTGCGCGGCCTCATCCAGGGCTGGCAGGACGGCATTCCCGGCATGAAGGTCGGCGGACGCCGTCAGCTCACCATCCCGCCGGAGCTCGCCTACGGCCCCGCAGGCGCCGGACATCGGCTGTCGGGCAAGACCCTCGTCTTCGTCATCGATCTGCTGAACGCCTGATCTCTGCTCCGCAGATTCGACGGTCTCACGCCACGTCGAGCACCAACCTCGCACCGCCCAGTGGGCTCGCCTCCAGATGCACCGTTCCACCGTGCAGGTGAGCCTGCTGGGCGACCAGTGCGAGCCCGAGTCCGGATCCGCCCGCCGCGGCTCGTGATCCGCGCTCGAAGCGTCCGAAGACACGTTCCCGCTCATCCTCCGGGACGCCGGACCCGTTGTCGTCCACGCTGATTCGCGCACCCTCCGCCGTGCGCGCCACGCTGATCACCACGGTCGTCGCGCCGCCGTGACGCACGGCATTGAGCACGGCGTTGTCGAGCGCCAACCGTAGTCCCGTGGGATGGCCCAGGGCGGACACCGGCCCGTCGGCCTCCACCCGCACCCGCGTCTCCGGCAACGTCCGCGCGGCGTCCCGTGCGACGAGGTCGGCGACCTCCACGACGTCCACGCTCACCCGGTCCGCGTCGGTTGTCAGCTCTCCGGTGGCCAGCCGTTCCAGCGCGGCGAGAGTCGATTCCACCCGGCCCTGCGTGCGCTGAAGGTCGTCGAGGATCTCCTGCCGCTGCTCGGCGGAGAGATCGAGCGTGCGCAGCACCTCGATGTCGGTACGCATGGCGGTCAGCGGCGTCCGCAGCTCGTGCGCCGACACGGCGGCGAAGTCGCGGGCCGTCTCGAGGGCGCTCTCGGTGCGCGCCTGGGCGTCCGACACTCGCTGCAGCATGTCGCCTACGGCGGCCGCGAGGGCGTCCGCCTCCCGCACACCCGTCGACTTGCGGGGTGGTGTCGGCGGGTCCTTCGCGACGTCGTGCGTGAGCCTCATCAACGGGCGCACGGCCCGTCCGCCGAGGATCCAGCCGAGTGCCGTCGACGCGCCGACCGCCAGAGCGCCGGCCTGCAGCACCTGCCGCTGCTGGTCGTCCGTGATGTCCTGCGCCTCCGACAACGGCACCGCGATGGACACGGTGACGTCCGTCCGGTCCGGCACCGCGGCGGTGTAGACGCGGAACGGGGTGCCGTCGACGTCGGCGGTCGCCGAACCGAGCGGCATCGCGGGGAGCTGCGGCTGCGTACTGGCCCGCACCTGATCGGTCTGCCTGATCGTGATGGCGAAGGCCTCGGACCTGCTCAGGCTCCCGAGGAACATCTCGAACGTCTGCGCACGCGGTACCACCACCTCGGACGCTGTCTCGAGCCGACGGTCGAGCTGCAGGATGTTGTTGCGGGAGATAGCCGCTGCGACGTACCAACCGACGAGCGAGACGATGATGAGGGCGCCCAGGGCGGTGGCGGCGGCCACGCGGGCGCGCAGCGAGAAGACCCGGGAAGGCCGGAGGCCGGTCGTCATGCGCCGGGAAGGCCGGAGGCCGGTCGTCATGCGCCGGGAAGGCCGGAGGCCGGTCGTCATGAAGCCGTGCGCAGGACGAAGCCGACGCCGCGGACGGTGTGCAGGATCCGTGGCACCCCACCGCTCTCCATCTTCCGGCGCAGGTACCCGACGAAGACGTCGACGACGTTGGTGTCGGCCACGAAGTCGTACCCCCACACCAGTTCCAGGAGCCGCTCCCGGCTGAGCACCACTCCGGCGTTGTGCGCGAGGACGGCGAGGAGTTCGAACTCGCGCTTCGTGAGATCGAGGGGCCGCCCGTCGATGGTGGCGCGGTGGCCCGGCTCGTCGAGGCTCAGCGGCCCGACCACCACGGCGGCAGTGGCCGGGACGCTGGTACCGATGGTGCCGCGGCGGCGCAGCATCGCGTTGATGCGTGCCACCAGTTCGGCGAGGACGAACGGCTTGGTCAGGTAGTCGTCGGCGCCGGACTCGAGGCCCGCGATGCGGTCGTCGACGGAACTGCGGGCGCTCAGGACGCACACCGGGACGTCGTTGCCGCGGGCGCGCAACGCGGTGACCACGCCGTTGCCGTCGAGGACGGGCATGTTCATGTCCAGCACCACGACGTCCGGATCCTGCGCACCGACGAGGTCGAGAGCGGCGGCGCCGTCGCGAGCGGTGAGCACGGTGAACCCGGACAGCCGCAGTCCGCGCTCGATCGAGGCCAACACGTCGACGTCGTCGTCCACCACGAGGACGGTGGGCTGGTCCAGTGCGGTCATCCGTCGATTGTGCCGGAACGCCCGTGGTGTGCGGATGCGCCCCGCGCCGCGGGAGTCGACCTGTGTGCAGTGATCCGCGCTCACCGCGGATCAGTGCACACAACCGGCCGGGCCGGGAACGATCGCGGTGGTCACGTCTGCGCAATCTTCCCGGAACAGAGCGTCTCTATCGTCTCTCGAAGCCGTCGGTGCATCCAGCGCGGTCGGGGTCGAGCATGCAAGGGGTATCACGATGAGCGCGAACACGGTCCGTCTCCAGGCTCTGCGAGCGGTCGAGGCGTACCAGCCTCCCGCCGTCAGCTACACCGACACGGAGACTCCGGGTCAGGTCTTCGGCGAGAACGTGTTCAACCGTGTGGTGATGCAGAAGCGCCTGCCGAAATCGGTCTACAAGTCGGTGATGAAGACGATCGAGCACGGTGCGCCGCTCGATCCGATGGTGGCCGACGCGGTGGCGTCCGCGATGAAGGACTGGGCCATCGAGAAGGGGGCGACGCACTACGCGCACGTGTTCTACCCGCTGACGGGTCTGACGGCGGAGAAGCACGACAGTTTCCTCGAGCCGGTGTCGGACGGTTCCGCGTTGGCGGAGTTCGCCGGCAAGACGCTGATCCAGGGCGAACCCGACGCGTCGAGTTTCCCGAACGGCGGTTTGCGCAACACCTTCGAGGCGCGTGGTTACACGGGGTGGGACGTCACCAGCCCGGCGTACGTCCTCGAGAATCCGAATGGCAACACGCTGTGCATCCCGACGGTGTTCGTGTCGATGACCGGTGAGGCACTGGACCACAAGACGGGTCTGCTGCGCTCCCAGCAGGCGATGGGCCGGCACGCCGAGCGCATCCTGACGCTCTTCGGACACGAGGATCCCGAGCACGTCGTGTCCTTCTGCGGACCGGAGCAGGAGTACTTCCTCGTCGACCGGCACTTCTTCCTGGCGCGTCCGGATCTGCTCAACGCGGGGCGCACCCTGTTCGGTGCGAAGCCGCCCAAGGGCCAGGAGTTCGACGACCACTATTTCGGCGCGATTCCCGAACGCGTCCTGGGCTTCATGATGGACACCGAGCGCGAACTGTTCAAGCTCGGCATCCCGGCCAAGACCCGGCACAACGAGGTGGCGCCCGGACAGTTCGAGATCGCGCCGATGTTCGAGCGCGGCAACATCGCCGCGGATCACCAGCAATTGCTCATGACGACGTTCAAGACCATCGCCAAGAAGCACGGCATGGAGATCCTGTTCCACGAGAAGCCGTTCGAGGGCGTCAACGGGTCGGGTAAGCACGTCAACTTCTCGTTGGGCAACTCGGAGCTCGGCAGCCTCCTGGTCCCGGGGGACACCCCGCACGACAACGCACAGTTCCTCGTCTTCTGTGCCGCGGTGATCCGCGCGGTGCACAAGTACGCCGGGCTGCTGCGCGCATCGGTGGCGTCGGCCACGAACGATCACCGACTCGGCGCGAACGAGGCTCCGCCGGCCATCATCTCGATCTTCCTGGGTGACCAGCTCGCCGACGTCTTCGACCAGATCGCCAAGGGCGCGGCGACGTCCTCGAAGGGCAAGGGCACCATGATGATCGGGGCGGACACGCTACCCGTGCTGCCCACCGATCCGGGCGACCGCAACCGTACGAGCCCGTTCGCGTTCACCGGCAACCGATTCGAGTTCCGCGCTCCGGGGTCGATGCAGACGGTGAACGAGCCGATGGTCGTCATCAACACGATCATGGCCGAGTCGCTCGACCACATGGCCACCGAGCTCGAGACGGCCGTCGCGGACGGGGTCGACTTCGACACCGCGGTTCAGAACCTGTTGACGCAGATCATCACCGACCACGGGGCCGTCGTCTTCAACGGTGACGGGTACTCGGAGAACTGGCCCATCGAGGCGGAGGCGCGGGGTCTCGCCAACCTGCGCACGACTCTGGACGCATTGCCGGAGCTCATCACCGACGAGGCACTGGCCCTCTTCTCGAAGTACGACGTGTTCAACTCGCGAGAGATGCACAGCCGCTACGAGATCGGGCTCGAGCAGTACGCACTCACCATCGGTGTGGAGGCTCGGTTGACGCTCGAGATGGGCACCACCATCGTGCTGCCGGCGGCAGTGCGGTACCAGACGGAGGTCGCCCAGAACCTGGCCGCGCTGCAGGCGGTGGGCGTGGAGATCGACAGGGCACCGCTGGACACCGTGTCCGTGCCGCTCGCGGCTCTGCGGGCCGGGCTGGCGACGCTGAAGGGCGCGCTGGACGCCGACACCGGGCACGACGCGCTCGGCGAGGCCACCCACGCCAGGGACGCACTCCTTCCGGCCATGGCGGAGGTGCGGGCGGCGGCCGATCAGCTCGAGGACATCGTCGCCGACGACCTGTGGCCGCTGCCGACCTACCAGGAGATGTTGTTCGTCCTGTGATGCACGCGGCGCGCTGGTGACATTCACTCGAGGCGTGCCGAATGTCCGTTTTCCGTGCGGCACCACCTCCGGCGGGCGGTAGCTTCCCCGTCGGGGGTGATGCGGCATGGGGTCGTCGGGATCAGGATCGTCAGGGTGGAATGCAGGGTCGTTGTTCGCGCTACCGGTTCGGGTCGGGTTGGTCCTGACCGCGGTGGCGGCGACGGTGGTGGTCAGCGCCGTCACGGCGGTCGCAGCGCCCGCCGACCCGGCCGTCGGCTCCACCTACGCGTGCAGCGGCGACGTCGCGGGTGCGGCGGAGGACCCTGTGGTGTTGGTGCACGGCACCTGGACGAACAGTGTCGAGGACTTCGGCGCGGTGCTCGAACCGTGGCTCACGCAGACCGGTCGACCGTTCTGCACGGTGGAACTACCTCGGCGCGCGACGGTCGACGTGCAGATCAGCACCCGCTTCGTCGTGGACGCCGTGCTGCGCACCGCGAACACCCGCGGTGGCCCGGTCGATCTGGTCGGCCACAGCCAGGACGGAACTCTCGCGGCGTGGGCGGTGAAGTCCGATCCCGAGGTCGCCGCGGTGGTGGACGACGTGGTCGGGCTCGCTCCGGTGGGTGCTCCGCAGGACACCGATGCGGTGTGCGCGGCGCTGGGCGGCTGTGCGGCGCCCATCTGGCAGTTCTCGGAGGGTTCCGACTTCATGGCCGCACTGACGTCGACGCCGTTCCCGGCGGGCACGCCGGCCACCACGATCTCGACGGCGTTCGACGAGCTGGTGCGACCGGCCCCGGCCGCCGGCGCGATGGCCGGGGCGTCGAACCTGGTGATCCAGGACGTCTGCCCCCTGAAGCACGTCTCCCACGTCCTGCTTCCGTCGGACGCCACGGCGATCGCGATGCTGGCCGACGCGTTGGACAACGACGGCCCGGCCGTCGAGTCGAGGGTGGGCACGCAGAGTTGTCTCCAGCTCACCCCGCCCGGAACCGATCCGCTGGGCCCGCTGAGTACCGCGCCCACCGCCATCGCCGGCCTGGTGGACGCGCAGATCCAGACGCAGGTGCTTACGGCCGAGCCGGCCTACACCGGACCCTGACGTTCGGCCGGGGCGCGGAACGGGTACGAACGTCTGTCATGAGCTCTTCTGCACCCTCCGTCCTGTGGTTCCGCCGCGACCTGCGCCTCGGTGACCACCCGGCACTGGCCCACGCCGCCGAGGACGGCCGGGACGTGCTGGCGCTGTTCGTGCTCGACGATCACCTCCTCGGCCCGTCGGGTGCCGCGCGCCGCGACGTGCTGTTCCGGTCGTTGACAGCGCTGGACGACCAGCTCGGCGGCCGCCTGATGGTGGTGAAGGGCGATCCGGTGGCCGCGGTTCCGGCCGTGGCGAAGGCCGTGGGAGCGGGCGCCGTGCACGTGAGCGAGGACTACGGTCCGTACGGTCGACGCCGCGACGACGCCGTCGCCGAGAAGGTCGACCTGGTGCGGACGGGGTCGCCGTACGCGGTGTCGCCCGGCCGCATCGTCAAGGACGACGGCGAGGGTTTCAAGGTCTTCACGCCGTTCTACCGCCGCTGGCAGGACCACGGCTGGCGCGGCCCCGCCGACACCTCCGCGTCGTCGGCGTCGTGGATCGATCCGGACGACGTGTCGGGCGGCCGCAAGCGAGTGACCATTCCGACGGAGAAGACCCGTGCGGACGTCGAGGCCGGCGAGCAGGCGGCGCTGTCCTCGTGGGCGGACTTCCGCGACGACCGTGCGACCGGGTACGACGACGAGCGCAACCGTCCGGACAAGGACAGCACCAGCCGGATGTCGGTGCACCTGAAGTACGGGACCATCCATCCGCGCACCATGCTGGCCGATCTGGCCTCACTGAAGAACGACGGCTCGGAGGCGTACCGACGCGAGTTGTGCTTCCGAGACTTCTACGCCGACATCCTCTTTCGCCGACCGGACAGCGCTCGGGAGAACTACGACAAGAGGTTCGACAAGATCGAGCTCGACTCCGGGCCGCACGCGGACGAGCTCTTCCAGGCGTGGTGCGACGGCACGACGGGCTTCCCCATCGTCGACGCGGGCATGCGCCAACTGGTCTCGGAGAACTGGATGCACAACAGGGTGCGGATGATCGTCGCATCCTTCCTGGTGAAGGACCTGCACCTGCCGTGGTGGCGGGGTGCACGCTTCTTCCTGCAGCACCTGATGGACGGCGACATCGCCAGCAACCAGCACGGGTGGCAGTGGACCGCGGGCACGGGAACCGATGCGTCGCCGTACTTCCGGGTGTTCAACCCCACGACGCAGGGCGAGAAGTTCGACCCGAACGGCGACTACGTGCGTCGCTGGGTTCCCGAGCTCCGCGGTGTCGAGGGTAAAGCCGTGCACGCTCTGAAGAACGGACGGCCGGAGGACTATCCCGAGCCGATCGTCGACCACAAGCACGAGCGGGAGGAAGCGCTCCGACGCTTCGGCGCGCTCAAGTCTTGACTGTGCGGTCCGTTCAGGGCCTGAAGAGGGCCGCCAGGGCGTCGAGCACGGACGCGTCCTCGATGGTCGACGGCACCACCACCTCGTCGCCGTCGACCATCTGGCGCATCGTCTTGCGCAGGATCTTGCCCGAGCGTGTCTTGGGCAACGCCTGTACGACGGTCACGTCACGGAACGTGGCAACGGCGCCGATGTCCTCGCGAACGGCCGCGACGAGTTCGGAGCGCAGGGTGTCGTCGTCGATGTCCACGCCGGTCTTGAGCACGACGTAGGCGCTGGGGCGTTGACCCTTCGTCTCGTCGTGGATGCCGATCACGGCGCACTCGGCGACGGCAGGGTGGGCGCCGACGACGGCTTCGATACTGCCCGTGGACAATCGGTGCCCCGCGACGTTGATGACGTCGTCGGTGCGCCCCAGGACGTAGACGTAGCCGTCCTCGTCGACGTAGCCCGAATCGCCGGTGAGGTAGTACCCGTCGAACGCGGCGAGATACGACGACAGGAACCGGTCGTCGTCCTGCCAGAGTCCGGCGAGTGTGCCGGGCGGCAGGGGAAGTTCGAGCACGATGTTGCCCTCGGTGCCGGCGGGTACCTCGGCCCCCGAACCGTCGACGATGCCGACGTGGAACCCGGGCACCGGCACCGTCGGTGAGCCCGACTTCAGCGGCATCGGTTCCAGCCCGCGGAGATTCGCGCAGATAGCCCACCCCGTCTCGGTCTGCCACCAGTGGTCGACCACCGGTCGGTCCAGGATGCGGGACGCCCACGCGAAGGTGTCCGGATCCAGGCGCTCGCCGGCGACGAACAGGGTTTCCAGGGACGACACGTCGTGATCGCGCAGCAGCGCGGCCTCCGGATCGACCTTGCGTACGGCGCGCAGTGCCGTGGGCGCCGTGAACAGCGCACGCACCCCGTACTCCTCGATCACTCGCCAGAACGCGCCCGCGTCGGGGGTGCCGACGGGCTTGCCCTCGTACAGCACCGTCGTCGCTCCGGCCAGCAACGGGCCGTAGACGATGTAGCTGTGGCCGACCACCCAGCCCACGTCCGAGGCGGTCCACATGACCTGGCCGGGTCCGACGTCGTAGATGTTGGTCATCGACCAGCGCAGCGCGACGGCGTGTCCGCCGTTGTCCCGGACGACGCCCTTCGGCTTCCCGGTGGTGCCCGACGTGTAGAGGATGTAGAGCGGATCGGTCGCCGCGACCGACACGGGATCCGCGGGGGTCGCGGCGTCGAGTTCCCGGTGGAAGTCCAGCCAGTCGCCCGGTGCCTCGATGTCGATCTCCGGTCGGCGCGTGAGGAAGACCGCACGCGGGGACGACGTCGACATGGCGAGGGCCGCGGCGACGGGTGTCACGTAGTCGACGGTGCGTCCGGGTTCGAGACCACCCGTGGCGGTCACGATCGCGACGGGATCCGCGTCGTCGATGCGCGCGGCCAGTTCCTTCGCGGCGAACCCGCCGAACACCACCGAGTGGACCGCACCGAGGCGCGCACAGGCGAGCATCGCGACGACGGCCTCCGGGATCATCGGCATGTAGAGCACGACGCGATCACCCGCACCGACGCCGCGAGCGGCGAGCGCCCCCGCGAAGCGGGACACCCGGTCGAGGAGTTCGGAGTAGGTGAACGACACGCGAGCGCCCGTCATGGCGGAATCGTGGATCAGCGCGGTCCGATCGCCGGCACCGGCCGCGACGTGGCGGTCGAGCGCGTTGACGCACGTGTTCAGTCGACCGTCCGGGAACCAGCGGTGGAAGGGTGCGTTCGACGAGTCCAGGGCGATGGTCGGCGCGACGTCCCAGTCGATCGCCCGCGCCGCCTCGAGCCAGAAGGCGTCGGGGTCGGCGGCAGCGGCGTCGTAGGCCTGGCGGTAGGCGCCCGATTCGGTCATGAGCCGACTGTAATCTCGGCCGCACTTCCGTAAGGTCGAGACATGACCCTGATTGCCGAGGATCTGCTGCTTCTTCTGCTGGACGACGGAACGGGCAAGCCCGTCGTCGACAGCACCAAGCTGCCGCGGGTGCTCGCCGGCGCGGTGATCCTCGAGCTCGCGATGGACGGCACCGTGTCGGTGGCCGGCGACAACGAGACGACGAAGAAGGGCCGGCTCGCGGTGTCCGGCGCTCGAACGGTGTCGGATCCGATACTCGAGCGGGCCGTGGAGGCGATCGAGACGGCCAAACGTCCGATGACGCCGAAGTCGGCCGTCGAGAAGTTGCACAAGGACATTCGCGAGCAGGTGGTAGCCCGCGTCGTCGAGCGGGGGTTCGTCGGCGAGGAGAAGGGCAAGGTCCTGGGGCTGTTCCCCACCACCACGTGGCCGACGCTCGATTCGTCGCACGAGGACCGGGTCCGCAAGACGCTGCACTCCGTCCTGATCGACGGTCTCGATCCCGATGCGCGGACGTCAGCGGTGGTGGCGTTGCTGTCGGCGATCGACGCGACGCACAAGGTCTTTCCCGATGCGGACAAGCGCGCGGTGAAGAACCGTGCCAAGGACATCGCGCAGGGGGAGTGGGCGAGCGATGCCGTGCGCAAGGCGGTGCAGGACGTCTACACCGCGGTCACCGTGGCGGTGATGGTTCCCGTCATGGCCGGTACGTCGGGGAGCTGATCCCGACCGCTTCCTGGACCGGGGTCTCCCGGGTGACGCGGTGCCGTCCGCAGTGGCACCGGTGATAGACGACGGTGCCCTCGCTGGTGCGGTGGCGGGACTCGGCCGTCCATCGATGCAGACATTCCACGGTGCTCATGACGACGAGTCTGCTGTAATGGTCTTGTGCACCTCAACCCTTACGGAGAATATGCGGTCCGGCTGGCCGTCGACATCGTGAACTCGCCCCCGACCGATGCGGTGGAGTTCGAGAGTCGGTGCCTCGAGGCGGGCATGTCCGACGACACGGTGGCCATGCACACCGATCTGGCTCGGGCGGAGGTGTTCTTCGAGGAGTGGCTCGGCGTGGTCGATGCGCCGACGCACGAGCAACGGGCGCTCGCACTGAACGCGTTGCTCGCGCAGACCTCGGCATACCCGAGGTTGACGAACCACGCCGACGACGGCTGGCACCTGCACTACCGGGATCCGGATCTGCCGCTCGCGGACGTCGTGCGCGCGCTGGTGAGCGTCGGTACCGCGCTGCATCTGGTGGGCCGCGGCATGCACCGTCTCGGTCGGTGTTCGGCGGACGACTGCGACCGTGTCTACGCCGACTTCTCCCGTACCGGTCGCCAACGGTACTGCGGCACGGCCTGTTCCAACCGCGACGCGGTCCGGCGGCACCGCGCGAAGGCTACTGCCCCAGCGTCCTGAACCGACGCAGTCGCTCGGACTGTCGGACGCCCGGGTCGAGGGCGGTGACGGTGTCGAGTTCGCGGGCGATCGCGGTCCCGAGGCGACCCATGAACCGGTGCGGTTCGTCGGCGGCATCCGGGTCCTCGGGCACGATGGTGTCGACGATCCGGGCCGACCGGAGGTCGACGGGCCGGATGCCCTGCGCCTCGGCCATCGCGGGCGCGTGTGCGGTGTCGCGGTGCACGATGGCACTCGCCCCTTCCGGCGGGAGCGGCGCCAGCCAGGCGTGCTGCGCGGCCACGACGCGGTCGGCGGGCAGCAGTGCGAGCGCGCCGCCGCCGGTGCCCTGCCCCAGCAGGACCGACACGGTGGGAGTGCGGAGGGTGATCAGCGTCGAGATGCAGCGCGCGATTCCGGGAGCCAACCCGTGCTCCTCGGCCTCGCGTGAGAGCGATGCGCCGAGCGTGTCGATCACCAGGACCAGCGGCAGGCCCAGTTGCTCCGCAAGGCGCATGCCGCGCAACGCTTCTCGGAGAGCGCCCGGACCCATCGTGTTCTCCGGCGTCTGCCCGGTGCGATCCTGCCCGAACAGGACGCACGATCGTCCGCGGAACCGGGTGAGGGACAGGGTCACGGTGGAGTCGAAGTCGCCGCGCCCCGTCCCGCTCAGCGGAATGTGATGGGACACGTTCGTCGCCAGCAGTTCTCGCACACCGGGCCGGTCGTCGCGCCGACTGAGCAGGACCGAGTGCCATGCGGACACGGAGGTGTCCGCGCTCTCGTCGGACGGTTCCGCGTTCTCGGGCGTCGCGTCGGGCGCGTCCTGCAGAACCACCAGCGCCCGTTCGAGGACGGCGCGAACATCGGCGGGAGGGACGACCGCGTCGATCACGCCGCAGCGGAACAGATTCTCGGCCGTCTGCACGCCCTCGGGGAAGTCCTGGCCGTACAGGGCCTGATAGACCCGCGGCCCGAGGAACCCGATGAGGGCACCGGGTTCGGCGAACGTGACGTGGCCGAGCGATCCCCACGACGCGAACACGCCGCCCGTCGTGGGGTGCCGGAGATGGACGAGATAGGGCAGGCCGACGTCCTTGTGCAGCGTCACCGCCGCGGCGATCTTCACCATCTGGACGAACGCCGCGGTGCCCTCCTGCATGCGCGTGCCGCCGGAGGTGGGGGACGCGATCAGCGGAAGTCTTTCCGCCGTGGCGCGTTCGACGGCCAGTGTGATGCGCTCCGCCGCGGCCACACCGATGGATCCGGCGAGGAACGCGAACTCGCACACCACCACGGCGACGCGCCGCCCGCCGACGGTGCCCGCACCCGTCAGGACCGCCTCGTCCACTCCGCTCCGGGTTCGTGCGCGCTCGAGGTCGGCGAGGTACTGCTCGTCCGCCGCAACGACGAGCGGTGCCCGATCCCACGAGAGGAACGTCCCGGGATCGAGCACCGCGTCGAGGAACTGCTGCGCCGAGGTCGTCATGCGCTCAGTATGGCGTGCGATCAGGCGCGCCCGAGCGCCTCCTTCCAGGACACCGTGCGGCCGATGCGCAGGATGGAGCGCTGGTAGATCTTGGCTGCGACGACGGCGAGAACCAGGGTCGCGACGATCATCAGCACGATGGTGCCGACGATCTGGATCGGGTCCGCGACGCCCCCCGCGATGCGCAGCGGCATGAGGATGGCGGAGAACGGGGGAATCCACGACAGGACGGTCGGCAGTGTCGCTCCCGGATCGTCGATGGACGAGAACGCCGCGAAGAACATCGCCAGGATCACGATCAGCAGCGGCATGGTCGTCGAGTTGACGTCCTCCTGCCGCGACACCATGGAGCCGCCGGCAGCGTAGAGCACCGCGAAGAACGCGAAGCCCAGCACGAACCAGCCGATCGTGGAGACGAAGACGCTGACGGCGGTACCGGTGACCGTGAGCGTGCCGGTGGCCGTGCCCGCGATCAGGCCGGCGGCGCCGTACGCGGTGAGCTGCACCAGTCCGACCACACCGATGCCGATCACCTTGCCCCACAGCAACTGCAGCGGGCGCACGGTGGAGAGGAGCAGTTCGACGACCCGTGACGACTTCTCCTCCACGACACCCATCGCGACGTACATGCCGAAGGTGATGATCTGGGCGTACAGCAGGATGACGGCGATGAAGCTGAGCGCGAGTCGCTGACCCTGTGCGGGATCCGGCGGATCGACGGCCTCGACCGTGACCGTGGCGGCGTCGGTCGCCGAGGTGACGGCGGCGGGATCGACTCCCAGCCCGGTGAGCGCGTCGGTCTGCGCCTGTGCGGCGACCGCGCTGTCGATGACGGCCTTCAGGGTGCCGTCGACGGTGTCCTCGGTGACAGCCGTGTACGCGCCGCCGGTCCCGGGGACGAGCGCCACGTCCACGTCGCCGTCGATGACCTGCGTCCGAGCCTCGTCCGCCGACCCGATCTCGCGGACCTCGACGGGAGCGCCGAGTTGATCGCCCACGGCGGTGAGGGTCTGGGACAGACCCTGATCACCGACCAGGCCGAGGGGCGTGCGGTCCTCGGAATCGCTGCCGCCGGCGAAGATCGAGAACGCGACGATGCCGCCGACGATGACCAGCAGCACGATGGCGTTGGAGATCAGGAAGCTCTTCTTCCGGACCTGGACGTCGAACTCGCGCCGGGCCACGAGCGCGATGGCTCGTCCCGCCGAGAGTGGTGATCGGGTGGTCGACTTCTCGCTCATGCCACTACCTCTCGGTACAGATCGGTCAGGGACGGTGTGCTGCGGGCGAACTCGTGCACGGGGCCGGTGGCGAGCGCTGCGGCGAGCACCGCCTGGTCGTCCGCCTCGGGTGCCAACGACAGGCTGGTGCGCCCGTCGGAGTGCGACACGGTGGTCACCCCGGTCAACGAGTCGGCCCAGCCGGCGGGAGCGGCCGGGGCGTGCACCTCGAGGGTGGTGCCGGACTTGCCGCGCAGTGCGTCGACGGTGCCCACGGCCTTCATCCGGCCGGAACCGATGATGCCGACCCGATCGCACAGGCGCTGCACCAGATCGAGCTGGTGGCTCGAGAACAGCACGGGGACACCCGTGCGGGCCTTCTCGAGAAGCACCTCACTCATGGTGTCGACGGCCACGGGGTCGAGACCCGAGAAGGGTTCGTCGAGCACCAGGACGGCGGGATCGTGAATCAGGGCTGCCGCCAACTGGACTCGCTGCTGATTTCCCAGCGACAGTGAATCGACCGTGTCGTTCACCCGGCCGTCGATGCCGAGGCGCTCGGTCCAGGTCGCGACTGCGGCGGAGGCATCGGCCGTGGAGAGCCCGTGCAGCTCGGCCAGGTACTTCAGCTGCGCTCCCACCTTCATCTTCGGGTACAGCCCACGCTCCTCCGGCATGTATCCGATGGTGCGGCGCACGTTCAGGTCGATGGGCTGCCCGTTCAGGCGTGCCTCTCCCGAATCGGCTCCCAGCACGCCGAGGGTGATGCGCATCGTCGTCGTCTTGCCGGCACCGTTGCTGCCGACGAACCCGAACACCTCGCCGGGATTCACGGTGAACCCGACGCCGTCCAGTGCGACGGTCTCGCCGTATCTCTTGTGCAGGTCGTCGATCTCGAGAGTCGAGCCGCTCATGCTGGTCCTTCCTCGGGGGAGTGTGATGGGAGAGTAGGGAATTCGTCCGGATCGTCGATCGGTGCCGTCCAGGCGAGGATGATGCCGGGAGAGCAACTCCCCGCAATCAAACCACTCAGTATGATGAAGCCGCCACCGAGTGCCAGTCGGGGATCGTCGATGAACGTCGTCGCCCACACCAGTGCCAGTGCCGGAACCGTCACCACGCCCTGGGTGATCGAGAACCCGATGGAGCGAGCCGCGTTGCGCCGTTGCAGGTCCCACTCGTCCAGCGCATCGGCGGGAGCGTCGCTACGGCGGCCGGTGACGATCTGCAGCGTCGTCCACGACACGCACATGACGATCGCGCCCGGTAGCCACGTGAGCGGTGCCCATTCGGGTCCGACGAGGATGAACACGGACGACGCCACCAGAGCCACGAGCGAGGCGACCAGTATCCACACCAGCAGCCGGCGCCGCGACCGGGTGCGCCAGCCGGGGAGGTAGTGCGCGTACCGCGCCTCGTTCTGCAGGTATCGACGGGTGCGGAACGCCTGGTAGCGGTCCAGAACGGTGTCGCTCATCGTGGTGTTCCTTCCTCCGGCCGGGTGCGCCGGTAGACCTCGGTGGACAGCGGCGCGAACTCGGTGCGCGAGAACACCGCCTCGATCGGCAGCCCGAACACGTCGCAGATGCGCATCGCGAGATCGAGGCTCGGGTAGTGGTCACCGCGTTCGAGTGCGCCGACCGTCTGCGGGTTGACGTCGACGAGTTCCGCGAGCTGGGCACGGGTCATCCGACGCTCGGCGCGCAGCACACCGATGCGGTTGTGGATGGGGAGCGTGGTCCCGCGTTTGACCGGACTCATGTATCGAAGTGTTGTATAAACCCAACGATGTGTCAATACCGGAGGCAGCACTGTTCGCGCGAGCGCGCGCTGAACCACACGATCGTGCGTGATCCTGCCGATCGGCAGGAACTGCGACGATCGGGTGGGGAAATCCTCAGTCCTGCTGCAGAACGCCCTGCGCGACGGTCCACCGGCGCGTGCTGCGCACCGAGTCGAGCATCCGCCGGTCGTGGGTGACCAGGAGCATCGTTCCCTCGTAGGTCTCCAGTGCCGATTCGAGCTGCTCGATGGCGGGGACGTCGAGGTGGTTGGTGGGCTCGTCGAGCACGAGCAGGTTCACCCCTCGGGCCTGCAGCAGCGCGAGTCCCGCTCGGGTGCGCTCGCCGGGGGACAGGGATGCCGACGGCCGCAGGGCGGCCTGTCCGCGGAGACCGAACTTCGCCAGGAGTGTGCGGACGTCGGCGTCCGGCCAGTTCGGAACGGAGGCTGCCAGCGCGTCGGCGACCGAGTCGGGTCCGTCGAAAGCCGAACGCGCCTGGTCCATCTCGCCGATCTCGACTCCGGAGCCGATGCTCACGGATCCACTGGTCGGCGCGATGCGGCCCAGCAGCAGGTGCAGCAGGGTGGTCTTGCCCGAGCCGTTGGCGCCGGTGACGACGATGCGGTCCCCGGCGTCGATCTGTGCCGTCACCGGCCCGAGCCGGAACGCCCCCCGCTCCACGACGGCGGAGTTCACGGAGACCACGACGCTGCCGCTGCGGGGCGCCGCCGCGATCTCCATGCGCAGTTCCCACTCCTTGCGCGGCTCCTCGACGACGTCGAGCCGTTCGATGCGTCGCTGGGTCTGGCGCGCCTTGGCGGCTTGCTTCTCCGTCGATTCGGCGCGGACCTTCCGGCTCGCCTTGTCGTTGTCCTTGCTCTTGCGTCGAGCGTTCCGCACGCCGTGCTCGAGCCAGTTCCGTTGCATCCGAGCGCGATCCTCGAGCCCGGACCTGGTGTCGGCGTACTGCTCGAACTCCTCGCGGGCGTGTCGACGCGCCACGTCGCGCTCCACCAGATAGGCCTCGTACCCGCCGTCGTAGACGGAGATCTGCTGCTGCGCCAGGTCCAGCTCGACGATGCCGGTGACGGTGCGCGCCAGGAACTCACGATCATGACTGACGATCATCACGGCGCACTGGGTACTCGTGACGAAGTTCTCGAGTTGATCCAGCCCGGCGAGATCCAGATCGTTGGTGGGCTCGTCCAGAAGCAGGACGTCGTAGCGCGCCAACAGGATTCCCGCGAGTGATGCGCGGGCCGCCTGCCCACCGGACAGCGCGGACATCTCGGTGTCGAGCGCCGCGTCCAGGCCCAGGCCGGCGAGCACCGACTCGGCTCGCTCGGGCAGATCGGCGCCGCCGAGCGCCAACCACCGCTCCAGTGCCGGTGTGTAGAGATCGTCCGACGCGCTCGCGTCGCCGAGCGTCTCCGCCGCCGCGTTCATCGCGTCCTCGGCCGCGCGCACTCCGGTGCGGCGCTGCAGGAACATCTCGACGGTCTCACCGGGAACGCGGGAGACCTCCTGCGCCAGGTGGCCGACGGTGGCGTCCGACGGGGTGAGCGTGACCGTGCCGTCGTGGTCGACCCCGGTCGCCGTGCCCGCCAGCAGGCCGAGCAGCGTCGACTTGCCGGCGCCGTTCGCGCCGACCAGCCCGACGACGTCGCCGGGTCCGACGGTGAGGTCGAGACCGTCGAACAGCGTGCGCTCGCCGCGATAGGCGGACAGGTCGTCGACACGGACCACGGCACTCACGTCTCGCCCAGCTCCTGAAGTAGTTCCCGCACGGCCGTGCGTCCCGCACGGTTGGCGCCGATGGTGCTGGCCGACGGACCGTATCCGATCAGATGGACGCTGGGCCGCGCGGCCACTCGAGTGGCCGACGCGCCGGTCATCGTGATGCCGCCGCCCGGCCCGCGCAGTCGGAGTGGCGCGAGGTGATCGAGCGCGCTGCGAAACCCGGTGGCCCACAGGATGACGCCCGCCCGGGTGGCGGTGCCGTCGTCCCACCGCACTCCGTCGGGTGTGACCTCCGCGAACATGGGCCGCCGTACCAGGACGCCGCGATCGCGGGCCTCGCGCAAGCTGGGGGTGAGGATCAGACCGGTCACCGACACCACCGATCCTGGCGGCAGTCCGCGGCGCACTCGATCCTCGACCTGCGCGACGGCAGCGCGGCCCACCTCGGGTGTGAAGTCCCGCTCGAGGAAGACGGGCTCGCGGCGGGTCACCCACGTCGTGGTGGTCACGCGCGAGATCTCGTCGAGCAACTGCACCGCGGAGATCCCGCCTCCGACGACGACGACGTGCTCGCCGCGGAACTCCTCCGCCGAGGTGTAGTCGCGCGTGTGCAGTTGGCGCCCCGTGAACGTCTCCATGCCGGGGTAGCGCGGGACGAACGGGTGCTCCCAGGTGCCGGTGCAGTTGATCAAGCCCCGTGCGTGGACGTCGCCCTGCTCGGCCTCCACCCGGTACCGCATCGTCGTCTCGTCCCGGTCGCAGACGACCGACACCCGTCCCGGCCGCCGCACGGGCAGCGCGAAGTGCTTCTCGTACGCCGCGTAGTACTCGGGCACCGCCGACGACGCGGGCACGTGCGCGGGGTCGACGTCGGGGGCCAGCGTGTCCGCGAACGCCATGCCCGGAAGGTCGTGCACCCCGTTGACGGTCTCGAGGGTCAGGGAGGGCCAGCGGAACTGCCACGCCCCACCGGGAGCCGGCGCACCGTCGAGCACGACGTAGTCGTCCCATGCCCGCAGCCCCGCTCGCTGCAGGAAATAGGCCGCGGACAGACCGGCCTGCCCGGCACCGATCACTGCGACGTCGACGTGTTGCACCCGTCCAGTACACCAGTCAGGGCTCCGCACCCGGTAAATTCGCGTAAGGGGGTCTCACAGAACACTTCGTTCCACGCAGAGAGAAGACACAACGTGACCATTGGTATCACCAGGAACGGCGCGGTTCTCACCGTGGAACTGCAGCGACCGGAGCGCCGCAACGCTCTGAACACGGCTCTGTGCACCGAAGTGCGTGAGGCGGTGGAGGGTGCCGAGGCGGACGGCACCCGCGTCGTCGTGATCACCGGCGAGGGCACGAGCTTCTGCGCGGGCGCCGATCTGTCGGGCGAAGCCATCGCCGACGAGTTCCCCGAGGCGCTGCTGTCGATGAACCGCGCGCTCCAGACGGTGTCGGTCCCGGTCATCGCCGCCGTGAACGGGCCTGCTGTGGGTGCGGGCACGCAGTTGGCCATCGCCGCAGACCTGCGGGTGGTCGACTCGGGCGCCTTCTTCGCCATTCCCTCCACCCGGTTGGCCATCGCCGTGGACAACTGGACCGTCAAGCGGCTGGTGTCGCTGGCCGGCGGCGGTCCCGCCCGGACGGTGCTCCTGGGTGCCGAGCAGTTGTCCGCCGAGCAGGCGCTGGCGTGCGGACTGGCCAACAAACTCGGCGATCTCGACGTCGCGCACGCGTGGGCCGACGAGATCGCGCAGCTGGCGCCACTGTCGCTGCGTCACCTCAAACTCGTCTTCAACGACGACGGCACACGTGACGAGGCGAACGCCACGCAGCTCGACGCGTTCGCGGCCGCCTGGGCGAGCAACGACGCCGTGGAGGCGCGGATCGCGCGCAAGGAGAAGCGACGCCCGGTCTTCCAGGGCCAGTGACGACATCGGGGTCGCTGACCTGCCGATTCGGACAAAGGCGACACCCCGGCACCACGTAACGCACTCGACACAGAGTGCGTACAGTCCGGCAACACAGCGTTCCTACGGTCATCTCGCATCGCGCCGCCACGGCGTGCGACACGACCGGAGGCACCCGACCATGACCGCTCTCGGAGACGTTCCACCCGACTCCACGCTCACGTCCGACAGTCAGAAGCAGTCGGCGGCACTGAAGGAGACGCTCGAGGACTACACGCTGCGCTTCGCCCCGCGCAGCTACCGCAAGTGGGGGACCGGCGTCGTGGCGACGTCGGCTCTCGGCGGAATCGCCTACCTCGCGGACTTCGCCATCGGCGCCAACATCGGCATCTCCTACGGCACCGGCAACGCGCTGTGGGGAATCCTGGTGTTCGCCGTCGTCATCTTCCTGACGGGTCTGCCGCTCGCCTACTACGCGGCGCGCTACAACATCGACCTCGATCTGATCACGCGCGGAAGCGGATTCGGCTACTACGGGTCGGTGGTCACCAACGTCATCTTCGCGACGTTCACGTTCATCTTCTTCGCGCTCGAAGGGTCGATCATGGCCCAGGGCCTCGAACTGGGGCTGAACATCCCGCTGCCCATCGGGTACGCGGTGTCCACCCTGATGGTCATCCCGTTGGTCATCTACGGCATGAAGGCGCTCGCCACACTGCAGGTGTGGACGACCCCGCTGTGGCTGATCCTCATGGTGCTGCCGTTCGTCTATCTCGTGGTGAGCAACCCCGACTCCATCGGTCAGTTCATGGCCTACGGGGGTGCCGACGGTGCCGCCGGCACCGGTGTGAACCTCGGATCCGTCATGCTGGCCGCGGGTGTCTGCCTCTCGTTGATCGCTCAGATCGCGGAGCAGATCGACTACCTGCGCTTCATGCCGCCCAAGACGCCGGAGAACTCGCGTCGCTGGTGGACGGCCGTCCTGCTCGCGGGGCCGGGCTGGGTCATCTTCGGTGCGCTCAAGCAGATCGTCGGACTGTTCCTCGCCGTGTACCTCATCGCGAACGTGGTCGACGGATCGTCGATCGCCAACGAGCCGGTGCACCAGTTCCTCGAGATCTACGAGAACTTCATGCCGGGCTGGCTCGCCATGACCCTCGCCGTGGTGCTCGTGGTCATCTCGCAGATCAAGATCAACGTGACCAACGCGTACTCCGGCTCCCTGGCGTGGACCAACTCGTACACCCGCGTCACCAAGTCCTACCCCGGACGACTGGTCTTCGTGCTGTTCAACCTCGCGATCGCGTTGATCCTGATGGAAGCCAACATGTTCGACTTCCTCAACAACATCCTCGGGTTCTACGCGAACTGCGGTATCGCCTGGATCGCGGTGGTCGCCTCCGACATCGTGTTCAACAAGTACCTGCTGAAGCTGTCCCCGAAGGTGCCGGAGTTCCGCAGGGGGATGCTCTACGCGGTGAACCCCGTCGGTTTCGGTTCCATGGCGGTGTCCGCGATCCTGTCCATCCTCGTGTTCTTCGGGGCGTTCGGGCCGGCGATCAAGCCGTACTCGCCCATCGTGGCGCTGGTACTGGCGATCGTGCTGCCGCCCGTGCTGGCGATCGCGACCAAGGGCAAGTACTACCTGCGGCGCACCGACGACGGCATCGACCTGCCGATGTTCGACGAGTACGGCAACCCGTCCGACGCGACGCTGCTGTGCTCGGTGTCGGGAATGGAGTTCGAGCGGCCGGACATGATCGCGTCGGCCAAGAAGGGGCCGAACGGGGAGACGCTCTACATCTCGTCGCTGTCGCTGAGCACCGACAAGACGGGGGAGCACATCCTGCCGGAACAGACGTGAGCCGATACTTGTGAAGTCGGTACACATCAACCGTGGACTAGTGTCGGAGGTGTGAAACCAGCCACCGCAGCAGTGTCCATCGGGCTCGCCGCCGCAGGGTTGTCCTGGCTCGCGCGTGCGGCGTGGGGTGTGCCGTCCGCCGTCGGCGCCGGACGCGGTGCCATCCGTCCGTACGCCGCCGCGTCCTCGCACTACCGGGACCGCAAGTTCCACAACACGCGCAGCAGCTCGCCGGTCGCGGCGGGGGAGCAGGCGAGCATCGGAGCCGCGATGCTCACGCGCGGCCGCTCGGGACGACCCGAGCGCGCCGTGCCGTTGGCCACCCCGCTCGCGCCGGCGGAGGCCGGGGACCTGGCCGTCACCTGGTTCGGGCACTCCTCGGTGGTCGTCGAGATCGACGGTCACCGCGTGCTCACCGATCCGGTCTGGAGCCGGCGGGTCTCACCGTCGCGGGTTCTCGGACCGGCCAGGTTGCACCCGGTACCCGTTGCGGCCGAGGCGCTTCCGCAGGTCGACGCCATCGTCATCTCGCACGATCACTACGACCACCTCGACCGTGACACGGTGGCCACGCTGCTCACGTCGCAGTCGGCGCCGTTCCTGGTGCCGCTGGGGGTGGGCGCCCATCTGCGCCGCTGGAAGGTCCCCGAGGACCGCATCGTCGAGCTCGACTGGAACGACGACGTCCGCATCGGATCGCTCACCGTCACGTGCCTCGAGGCACGACACTTCTCGGGCCGGTCCCTGGTGCGCGACACCACGCAGTGGGCGTCGTGGTCGGTGGTGGGCCCGGAGCACCGGGCCTTCTTCGGCGGCGACACCGGCTACACCGAGGCGTTCGCGGACATCGGGGCGCGGCTCGGTCCGTTCGACGTGACCCTGCTTCCCGTCGGCGCCTACGACGACCGGTGGCCGGACATCCACATGAACCCCGAGGAGGCGGCGCGGTCGCACGGTGACCTGCAGCAGGGCACCCCGTCCTCCGGCATCGTCGTGCCCGTCCACTGGGCGACCTTCAACCTCGCGTTCCACCCGTGGTCCGAACCCGTGGAGCGGCTGCTGGCGGCCGCCGAGGCGGAGCGGATCTCGGTGGTGGTGCCGATGCCGGGCCAGCGAGTCGATCTCGCGCGTCCTCTCCCGCACCGGCGTTGGTGGTCCGGCGCGGTATCGTGACGACCATGGCACTCGTGGACAACCTCAAGAAGCTGATCGGCCAGGGCAAGAAGGCCGCCGCTCAGAACAGTGACAAGATCGAGAAGGCCGTGGACAAGGCAGCGGACTTCGCCGACAAGAAGACGCAGGGCAAGTACGCCGACAAGATCGACAAGGTCCAGGACGCCGCCAAGAAGGCGATCCCCGAGAAGTAGCAGACCCGCGCGGTAGTCGAGTCGATGGACGGGTGGCTCCTGCTTCTGGTGATCGTCGGGGCCGTCGTCATCGCCGGCTTCGCCAAGCGCCTCGATCTGCAGGTGCCCCTCGTTCTCGTCGCCGTCGGGTCGGTCGCCTCGTTCGTCCCCGGGCTGCCGCGTCCCGCTCTCGAACCCGAACTCCTTCTGGGCGTGATCCTTCCGCCCCTGCTGTACTCGACAGCGTTGAACTTCTCGTTCCGCTCCTTCGCGCACAACTTCCGCTCCATCGTCCGGCTCGGCGTCGGTCTCGTCGTCATCACGACCGTCTCGGTGGGGTACTTCTCGTACTGGCTCGTCCCGGAGCTGACACTGGGCGCCGCCCTGGTCCTCGGCGCCGTGGTCGCGCCGCCGGACGCCGTCGCGGCGGTGGCCGTGGGGCGCAAGCTGGGGCTGCCCGCGCGCATGATGGCGATCCTCACCGGCGAATCACTCGTCAACGACGCGGCGGCGCTGACCCTGTTCACCATCACGGTCGCCTCCGTGACGGGGAGCCGGGTCGGCATCGACTCGCCGCTCCTGTTCTTCGTCTACGAGGTCGTGGGCGGCGTCGCTGTGGGATACGCGCTCAGCCGACTCGTGCGCTTCGTCCGCAGCCGCATGGCGGACAGCGCGCTGGAGACCGTGCTGGGCATCCTCGTTCCCTTCACCGCCTACCTCGCCGCGGAGCAGATCCACGCCTCGGGTGTGCTCGCCGTCGTCACCGCCGGATTCGTGCTCGGTTCGGCGCGCAGCGGCGACGCGATCCCGACGCGCATCCAGGAGCGGCACGTCTGGCCGACGCTCGATCTGCTCCTCGAGACCTTCGTCTTCGCCTACATGGGCTTGCAGCTCAAGTTCGTCATCGACGACATCAGCCGCGAGGGGCTGCCCGTCCACCACATCTTCCTGTACGGACTTCTGGTCCTCGCGCTCGTCATGGCAGTGCGTCCGGTGATGCTGTTCGCCGGCTCGGCGCTGCGACGCGTCTACCACCGGGCTCGATCGACCGAGGACGCGGAACTGACCTGGCGCCAGAACGTCGTCCTGTCCTGGGCCGGGATGCGCGGAGTGGTGACCCTCGCGGCGGCCGCCGGTGTCCCTTTCACCACCCTCGCGGGGGACGACTTCCCCGGGCGCGGAGTCATCCAGGCCATCGCCTTCACCGTGGCCGTCGGAACCCTGCTGATCCAGGGGGTGACATTGCCGCTGGTGATCCGACGGCTGGACATCTCCGACCCGGACGAGGCCCGGCATCTCGACGAGCAGCGCGCACTCGCTCGGCAGATCGCGCGCCGTGCGGTCGAGGAGTCGCTCGACGAGGCGATGACGAAGGTCGAGGGAACCGAGGCCGCCGAGGTCGTCGATCGGGTGCGCCGCGTGATGCTGGGCCGTCTCCGGACGGAGCAGGACGAGGACGATCAGGAGAGGGCCGCGCGGGCGCGGTCCTCCGGCGCGGTGTTCGATCGATGGCGGCGCACCGCACTGCGGCGACAGCGCGAGGCGTTGCTCGCCGCACGCGACGCGGGGGACCTCGACGACGAGGTTCTCGCCGCGGTTCTGGACGGGCTCGACATCGAGCAGGCCGCCACCGAGACACGGTTGCAGCGATTCATGGCGGAAAGAGGGCGAGAGTGAACGTGTGCAGGATCGGTTCGAGACCAGGACTGCGCGGCAGGGTCCCGGTCCTGCTGGGATCGGCACTGGCCGCGTCGATGCTGATGCTGTCGGGATGTGCGTCCTCGGATCCCGCGCCCAGCCCGGGGAACGACGCGACCACTGACGCGGCACCCCGCTCTCCCGCCCCCACGGGCGACGAGCGCGGCTCGCTGGTCGCCGACGTGCTCCTCGGTCAGGTCGACCAGGCGGTCACCAATCTCGGCGCCACGGCGCACCGCATCACGTACCGCTCGACGTCCGGGGTGGACGGCGGCGGTGTCGACGTCACGGGCACGGTGTTCGTCCCGGCCGGCGCACCGCCCGAGGGGGGATGGCCGGTCGTGTCCGTCGGGCACGGCACGACGGGTGTGACCGACGAGTGCGCACCGTCCCTCTATCCCAATCTGCTCGGCTCCATCGGCCTGGTCACGCCGATGCTCGAACGCGGCGCCGTCGTCGCGGTGACGGACTACGAGGGCCTGGGAACCGACGATCCGCATCCGTACCTGAACGCCCCGTCTGCCGGCCACGACATCATCGACGCTGTCCGCGCAGCGCGGAACGTGGCGCCCGGCAGCGGGACTCGCTGGGCGGCGCTGGGCGTGTCGCAGGGTGGGCAGGCCACCTGGGCCGCCGCCGAGATGGCCTCGGAGTACGGCGACGGGCTCGAGTTCCTGGGATCGGCCAACCTGTCCCCGGCCGCGGACATCAGCCCGATCGCCCCGGACTCCGGACTGGGGCAGCTCACGTTGCCGCAGAAGGCGATCATGCCGTTCGTCGTCGAGGGCTTCCTGGTGGACCATCCGGAGTACACCGACGCGGACTTCCTCAGCGGCGGACTGCTGGAGAACAAGGACGTCCTCTTGGCCTGCACGGGACCCCTGGCCGCCGGGAAGTTGACGGCCGCGGGATCCATCGGACCGGACGACGTGCGCCCCAGCTCGCCGGAGGCGTACGCCGCCATTCGAGAGTGGTTGTCGGACAACGCCCTACCGCAGGGGCGGGCCGCGGCGCCGATGATGGTGCTGGTCGGCTCGCGAGACGATCTCATCCTGCCGCAGTGGACCGAGGACGCGTCCCGCCGAGCGTGCGCGCAGGGCGACGTCATCGACTACCGGGTCCGGGCGGACCAGGGCCACGCCGACTCGGCCGCCAACATCGAGGGCATCGACTGGATCACCCAGCGGTTCGCGGGAACCGGACAACCGACGAACACGTGTGACCAGGTGCCGTGACAGCCACCACGGCAGTCGTCCTGTTGGTGATGGCCGCGGTCGTCGCCGGTGCGGTCGTCGTCATCACGCGCCGGGGGACGCGCCCGCTGACCACGCCCACCGAACGCGCGGTGCACGCCGCGCTGCACACCGCGTCGCTCGCGGCACGCCCGTTGCGGCGGGGCCTCGACGCCGCGTCCGCGTCGGAGGCGGCGCCGCACCTGCGCACGCTGACCGGTGCCGCCGCCGTCGTCCTGGCGGGACCGGACGGGACGGTGTTGGGCCACGACGGTCCCGTCGACGGGACCCTGGACGAGTTCCCCGTGGTCGCCCGCCGCGCCGTCGACACCGAGCGTCGGGTGCTGCTGCGCACCGCCCCGACCGCAAGCGCCCCGGCACGTTCGGTGGTGGTGCAGCCGGTCCTCACCGAGGGCGCCGGCGTGGTCTGCGTGCTGGGCGTGGTCACGCTGGAGGAACCCGGTCCCGGTCTTCTCGGGGCCTGCACCGAGGTCGCGCGGTACGTCGGCGAGCAGGTCGAGCTGGCCGAACTCGACGCGAGCAGAGCACGCCTCGACCGGGCCGAGGTCCGGGCGCTGCGCGCCCAGATCAGCCCGCACTTCATCTACAACGCCTTGACGACCATCGCGTCGTTCGTGCGGACCGATCCCGATCGTGCGCGCGAGTTGGTCCTCGAGTTCGCCGACTTCACGCGCTACTCGTTCCGCACGGCGGGGGAGTTCACGGTGCTCTCCGACGAGCTCCGCAACATCGACCGGTACCTCACGCTCGAGCGCGCGCGTTTCGGTGACTCCCTCGACGTGACGGTGCAGATCGCTCCCGAGGTACTCGGAGTGGTGTTGCCGTTCCTGGCGCTGCAGCCCCTCGTCGAGAACGCGGTGCGCCACGGCGTCGCAGGCCGGGGCCGCGGCCGTATCACCGTGATCGCGGCGGACGCGGGTACGGACGCGGCCATCAGCATCGAGGACGACGGTGTCGGCATGGATCCGGAACTGCTGCGCTCCGGCGACCTGGGATCGGAAGAGGGGGTGCACGTCGGACTCGCCAACGTCGACGACCGGTTGCGCGCCGCCTTCGGCAACGACTACGGCCTGGTGGTGGAGACCGCGCCGGACGCCGGCACCAAGGTGAGTATGCGGATCCCGAAATTTCGGGCAGGCATCCGGCCCTGACGTGCGCGTGCGACATGGCACGATGAAGACGCCATGAGCCCCACCCATGCCACCGAGGCGACCACGCCCCCCGCTGCCGACCGGCCCCTGCGGCTGCTCGCCGTGGACGACGAGCGGCCGGCCCTGGACGAACTCGTCTACCTGCTGCGCCGCCACCCGGCGGTCGGATCGGTCGAGGGAGCGAGCGACGCCACCACGGCGCTGCGCATCCTGCGCGACGCGCCGGTCGACGGTGTCTTTCTCGACATCGACATGCCCGGACTCGACGGCATGGAACTGGCCGGAGTGCTGAGCAACTTCGCCTCACCGCCGGCGGTCGTCTTCGTGACGGCCCACGACGATCGCGCCGTCGCCGCCTTCGAGATCGGGGCCGTCGACTACCTCCTCAAGCCGATCCGTGACCAGCGCCTGTCCGACGCTGTCCGCCGCGTCGTCGACAAGAGGTCCGGCGCGGTACCGGGTCCCGCGGGGCGCAGCGACCAGGACGACGTGATCCCGGTGGAGCTCGGCGGTGTGACGACGATGGTGCCGCGATCCACCGTCGTCTGGGTGGAGGCCGAGGGCGACTACGCCCGGCTGCACACGACGACCGGCACCCACCTGGTGCGGATCGCCCTCTCGACGCTGGAGTCCCGCTGGGCCGACCACGGATTCCTGCGCGTCCATCGGTCGTACCTCGTGTCCGTCGGCCAGGTCGGGGGGACCCGCACCGTCGGGTCCGGACTGGTGGTCTGCCTGCGCGGCACGGGTGCCTGCCCACCCGTCGAGCTCCCGGTGAGCCGTCGCCACACCCGCGAACTCCGCGATCGGCTCGTCCGCGGCCCACGAGCGGCACTCGCCGGACAGCACCGTTCCTGAGATGGCGGCGCAGCGAGAGAAGGTGGTGTTGGCCCAGCGCCGCGGCGCACGCATCGTGCGCACCCGGGTGGAGGTCCAGGAGCAGACCGAGGTGGGCGAGGCCATGATCAACGGCCTGGTCCGCGCACAGTTGGCGCTCGCGTTGCGCACCGCGGCCGTCGTCGTCCTGATCCTCGGCATCGTCCCGCTGGTGTGGGTGTTCGCGCCGGCCGCGGGTACCGCACGCATCGCCGGCATCGGGGTCCCGTGGTGGTCGCTCGCCGTCGCCGCGTACCCGGTCCTGCTGGTCGCCGGGTACCTCTTCGTCCGTTCGGCCGAGCGCAACGAGCAGGAGTTCACCGAACTGGTGGAGGACTGATGGCCGGCGCTCTCACGTCCGGCACGCGCTGATGGTGTCCGTCCCCACGGTGCTCGCCGTCATCTTCTCGGCGGTGGCCACCGTCGCGGTGGGCGCGTACGGAGTCCGGTTGGCGCGCACCACCTCCGACTTCCTCGTCGCCTCCCGGAGCGTGGGTCCGCGGTGGAACGCCGCGGCCGTGTCCGGTGAGTACCTCTCGGCCGCATCGTTTCTCGGGGTCGCGGGCCTGATCGCCAAGTACGGTGCCGACGCACTGTGGTACCCGGTGGGCTTCACGGCCGGGTATCTCGGGCTGTTGCTGTTCGTCTCGGCGCCGCTGCGACGGTCCGGTGCGTACACGGTGCCGGACTTCGCCGAGTTCCGCCTCGGTTCGGCGCGGCTCCGCACGTTGGCCATGCTGGTGGTCGCCGGGGTGTGCGCGCTGTACCTCGTCCCGCAGCTGCAGGGCGCCGGGCTCACCCTCAACATCCTTCTCGGCGTTCCCAGTTGGGTCGGCGCGGCTGTCATCGGAGTGATCGTGATCCTCAACGTGGTCGGCGGCGGCATGCGCTCCATCACGTTCGTCCAGGCGTTCCAGTACTGGCTCAAGCTGACGGCCGTCGCGGTACCGGCGCTGGTGCTCGCGGTGCATTTCGCGGCCGATCCGCGCGAGATGGGCACCCCCGCACCGCCGTCCGTGGACACCGCCACGACGGTCGACATCAGTACCGACGTCGTCGTGCAGGTGCAGGAGAACCTCGACGTCGTGGTCCGCGGCACCGTCGACGGCGCCGCGGTGGACGGACCGACGACACTCGACGCGGGCGACCACACGCTGCAGTCGGGCACGGTGCTCGAACTCGAGGCAGGATCGCCGGTCCCCGTGGTGGCGGGCGCACCGGTCGAGGGCTCCGACTGGCTCTCGCCCGGCAACGGTTTCGGTGGTCCCTTCCCGCTGTACCAGGTGTACTCGCTGATCCTCGCCACGTTCCTCGGCACTATGGGGTTGCCCCACGTCCTCGTGCGCTTCTACACCAACCCGGACGGGCCGGCGGCCCGCTGGACGGCGCTGACCGTGGTGGGTCTGCTGTCGGTGTTCTACCTGTTCCCGACGGTGTTGGGTGTGTTCGCACGCCTGTACGTTCCCCAGTTGCTGATCACCGGAGCATCCGACGCGGCCGTGCTCCTGCTGCCGTCGGCGGCCATCGACGGGGTGCCGGGTCTGCTGCTCGCCGCACTCGTCGCCGCGGGCGCGATGGCGGCGTTCCTGTCCACGTCGTCGGGACTGCTGGTGACCATCGCCGGAGTGCTCAGCACCGACGTCCTGCGCGGCCGGGTGCGCGACTTCCGGATCGCCGCGATCGTGGCCGGCACCGGTCCGCTGCTGCTGTCGGTCGGGTTGGTGACGCTCGACCTCTCCCGCACCGTGGGGCTCGTGTTCGCCGTCGCGGCGTCGACGCTGTGTCCGCTGCTGGTGCTCGGCATCTGGTGGCGCGGTCTCACCGCCGCCGGGGCCGCCGCGGGGCTGATCGTCGGCGGCGGGGTCTCCACGGCCGCCGCATCCCTCGCCGTGCTCGGCGGGGTGTCCGATCAGCTCCTGGGTGGGTGGGCCGCGGCGATCGTCGGCTACCCGGCGGCGGTCAGCGTGCCCCTCGCCTTCGCCGTCATGGTGACGGTGTCGCTGGCGACTCGGTCCTCGATACCGCTGGACATCGGCCGCATCATGTCGGCCATGCACGCACCCGAACGCCTCGGTCTGGGCGTGGAGCGACTGCGCAAGCAGTGAGCGGCACGACCGTTCGTCCCGCCCGGCAGACCGTTCGGCGCACCGGCGCGCTGCTCGGCGTGTGATCGGCGCCACGCCGTATCGGTGTGATGGTGGTCTCACTACCGTCATCCGAGTATCTCCCGACACGTAGGAGCACCCGTGACCACCGCACAACCCCATTCGGGCGCACACCCCGAACCCCGGACCCCGTCCCCCCAGGACTTCGTCGACATGCAGGCCACGCCCGAGTTCCAGGAACTCAAGAAGCGCCTGCGCGGCTTCGTCTTCCCGATGGCCGCCTTCTTCCTCATCTGGTACACGACGTACGTGCTCCTCGGGGCGTACGCACACGACTTCATGGCCACCCGCGTTTTCGGCAACATCAACGTCGGACTGTTGCTCGGACTCGGACAGTTCGTGACGACGTTCGCCATCACCGGCATCTACGTGAAGTTCGCGAACCGTGAGCTCGACCCCCGTGCCGCGAAGATCCGCGACGAACTCGAAGGACCCCTCCAGTGACCACCTACTCTGCCGCGCAGCAGTTCCTGGCCCAGCAGACGATCGAGGCCGAGACCGTCGGCAGCCCGCTCGTCAACATCTCGATCTTCGCGGTCTTCGTCATCGTGACCATGGCCGTGGTGATCAAGGCCAGCAAGAAGAACGCCACCTCCGCGGAGTTCTTCACCGCGGGCGGCGGCTTCTCCGGACCACAGAACGGTGTCGCCATCGCCGGTGACTACCTCTCTGCGGCGAGCTTCCTCGGCATCGCGGGCGCCATCGCCGTCTACGGTTACGACGGCTTCCTGTACTCCATCGGCTTCCTCGTCGCGTGGCTCGTCGCCCTGCTTCTCGTCGCCGAGATGTTGCGCAACACCGGCAAGTTCACGATGGCCGACGTGCTGAGCTTCCGCCTCAAGCAGGGCCCGGTGCGTACCGCCGCCGCGTTGTCGACACTCACGGTGTCGTTCTTCTACCTGCTCGCGCAGATGGCCGGAGCCGGCGGCCTCGTCGCACTGCTCCTCGACATCTCGGATCGCACGGGACAGTCCATCGTCATCGCGGTCGTCGGCGTCCTGATGATCGTCTACGTCCTCGTCGGCGGTATGAAGGGCACCACCTGGGTGCAGATCATCAAGGCCGCGCTGCTCATCGCCGGTGCCGGTCTCATGACGGTGATGGTGCTGGCCAAGTTCGGCTTCAACCTGTCCGAGATCCTCGGCAGCGCGCAGACCATGGTCGGCGACTCGGTCTCCGAGACCGTCGCCGCGCGTGACGTTCTCGCCCCCGGCGCCCAGTACGGCGGCTCGGCCACGTCGCAGCTGAACTTCGTCTCGCTCGGTATCGCCCTGGTGCTCGGCACCGCCGGCCTGCCGCACGTGCTCATGCGCTTCTACACGGTGCCCACCGCCAAGGAAGCCCGTCGCAGCGTCGTCTGGGCGATCGCGCTGATCGGTGCGTTCTACCTCTTCACGCTGGTGCTCGGCTACGGCGCCGCCGCCATCGTCGGACCGGACCGCATCCTCGCCGCGGCCGGCGGACAGAACGCTGCCGCACCGCTTCTCGCGTTCGAACTCGGCGGGGTGATCCTGCTGGGCGTCATCTCGGCGGTCGCCTTCGCGACGATCCTCGCGGTCGTCGCCGGCCTCACCATCACCGCGTCCGCGTCCTTCGCTCACGACATCTACGCCGGTGTCATCAAGAAGGGCAAGGTCGACGACAAGAAGCAGGTCCAGGTCTCTCGCATCACCGCCGTCGTCATCGGCATCCTCGCCATCGGTGGCGGCATCCTGGCCAACGGACAGAACATCGCCTTCCTCGTGGCGCTGGCCTTCGCGGTCGCCGCGGCGGCCAACCTGCCGACCATCCTGTACTCGCTCTTCTGGCGACGCTTCACCACGCGCGGCGCGCTGTGGAGCATGTACGGCGGTCTGATCTCCACCATCGTGCTCATCATCTTCTCCCCGGCCGTGTCCGGCTCGGCGACGGCGATGATCAAGGGCTCGGACTTCGCCTGGTTCCCCCTGTCGAACCCGGGCATCGTCTCGATCCCGCTCGCCTTCATCCTCGGCATCGTGGGAACGCTGACGAGCAAGGACAACGAGAGCACCGACAAGGCAGCGGAGATGGAGGTGCGATCCCTCACCGGCGTCGGCGCCGAGAAGCCGGTCGCTCACTAGGATTCGCCCTGGAAGTTCGGACACGATGCGGGCCACCGCGGGTGTCGTCACGCGCTAGTGTTCACGGCGTGGCGAAACTCGAGGTGGTCCGCATCGTTCCTCTGTCCGCGGAGGATGCCTGGAACGGCGCATCCGATCTGACGCGGTACGAGGAATGGCTCAGCATTCACGACGGGTGGCGCAGTGACCTGCCCGCCGAACTGTCCGAAGGCACGCAGATGGCGTCCGTGGTGTCGGTCAAGGGCATGCGGAACCGGGTGCAGTGGACCGTGAAGAAGTACTCCCCGCCGCGCGAGCTCGAGCTGAAGGGCGCGGGCAAGGGCGGGGTCAAGGTCTCGCTGAAGCTCACCGTCGCGGAGAAGAAGGACGGCTCCGAGCTGAAGATGACGATCGATCTCGGCGGCGCGCCCCTGTTCGGTCCCGTGGGATCCGGTGTGGCGCGGGCGCTCAAGGGCGACATCGAGAAGTCCGTCGACACGTTCGTCACCGTCTTCTCCTGAGCGTCAGGACAGTACGACCCCCGTCGCGCACGCGGCGATCACCAGCACCAGGGCGACCGCGTCGGATCCGTGCGGGCGACGTCGGCCCGACGTGATGCTGCCGCTGCCGCCGCGCACCGCGATCGCCTCGCCCATGTCGGCCGACCGCCGGATGGCCACCGACATGATGGCGGCCATGATGTCGATGAGGAATGTGTCCTGCGTCTTGCCGCTGCGCGTGCTCTTGCGGGGTCGGAGCTTGCGTGCGGCCACCAGCGTGTAGACGTCGTCGACCAACATCGGCAGCGACCGCAGCAGCAGAGCCATCGAGACGGCCCACTCGTCCACGGGCGCACCGACTCTGCGCAGGGGCGACAACAGAGTGGCGATGGCCGGTGCGATGTCCGCCATCGACGTCGTCCAGGCCACGGTGAGCGTCGCCCACAGCAGCACGACGCCGAACAGGATGCCGCGGAAGTAGATCCACACGGCGTCGACGCCGACCACCGAGTTCACCGCGGCACCGAACGCGACCAGTCCCCAGAGCCACCACGGCGGAACGGGGATCGCGAACACCGGGACTCGTGCGGCGATCGCCGCGAGCAGCAGGACGACGGACACCGCGGCGAGCATCGGCCAGGTCGGGTAGACCACCAGCGACCCGCCCAGCAGCGTGACCGCCACGAGTTTCGTTCCCGCCCAGAGTCGGTGGACCGACGTCTCCCGCGGAAGTTCGCGGAGCAGCGTGCCTCTCATCGGGTCACTCCTCGTTCCATGGTGTCGTCGGTGGACCCCAGCTGCAGGGTGCCGTGGTCGAGCACGACGGTGCGCGATCGGACGGACGCCAGGGTGTCGACGTCGTGCGAGATGATGACGAGGGTGAGCCCTGTGCGGCGCAGATGGGTGAGCAGAGCGGTGATCTCCCGTCGACCCGGCGGATCGAGTCCGGCGAGCGGTTCGTCGAGCACCAGGACGTCCGGCTTGCCCACCAGCAGTCCGGCCAGCGCGACGCGCCGCATCTGCCCGCCACTCAGTTCGTCGACACGCGCGCCCGCGATGCGGCGATCGAGTCCCACCTGGTCGAGAACACGGCTGACGTCGATGGTGCCCACGTCGGTTCCCCCCGCGGCCTCGATGTCCTCGGACACGGTGCGGCGCTGCAGTTGCAACCGAGCGTGCTGGAACGAGAGCGCGACGGTGCCGACGGCCGACGACGTGGCCTTGCCCGAGAGCTCGCACGTGCCCTCGGAGGGCGTCGTCAGGCCGGCCATGATCCAGGCCAGCGTGGATTTGCCGGAGCCGTTGCCGCCGATGACGAGCAACCCCTCGCCGCGATGCACCGTGAGGTCGATTCCCTCGAGCGCGCGGGTGGCCCACGGACCGCGTCGGTCGTACACGTGTCCGACGCCGCGCAGCACCAGTAACGGTGGTCCGGGCGGCGGCAGCGGATCCGTCCGCAGCGGAGTCGACGACATCCAGTTCGGGTCGTGCATCACCCGGCGGCCGCGGTGCAGCCGTACGACGTCGTCGGCCAGCGCTGCCTCGGTCGCGCGATGGGTGATGAGGACGACGGCCATGCCGTGGCGACGGGGGAGCCGGGCGAGCAGTTCGACGAGATCGCGCTGACCCTCCGGGTCGATCATCGCGGTGGCCTCGTCGGCGACCAGCAGCCGTGGTTCGCGAGCCAGCGCCGCGGCGACGGCGAGGCGCTGCAGTTCGCCACCGGACAGGCTGCCGGTGTCGCGCAGCCCGTACCCGGCCAGGCCCACTTCGGCGAGCAGGGCCTCGACACGGTCCGGTGTCGGCCGCGCCGCCGCCGGCAGGCCCCACACGACGTCGTCGGCCACGCGGGTACCGAGGATCTGGGACTCGGGATGCTGCAGAATCATCGCGGTTCCGCCGATCAGGCCGAGCCCGGTGGAACCCGTCCGGTCGATCCGGCCGCCCGTCGGCTCGGTGCCCACCAGGATGCGAGCGAGCGTGGACTTGCCGGATCCGTTGGCGCCGACGACGGCCACGAAACGGCCGGGCACGATCTCGAGATCAAGTGGGCCCAGCGCGTCGTCGTGACCGCCCCGGTAGCGGTAGGTCACGCCCGTCAACCGCACGGGCACGGGGTGCGGTGCGGCCGCGTCGTCGGGGGTGATCACGACGTCGGGCAACTCGCCCCGCGACTCCAGCTCGCCGAGGCGGGACAGGGTGGCGCGCAGCACCCACCACGCGACGACGCCGCTGACGGCCGTCGACATCAGCGCCGAGACGAAGACGAGCACCCACCAGTACCCCAGGGCGAAGGAGGCGTAGTCGGCCACGGCGGTGGCGACGTCCTCGGCGGGTGCGATCCTGCCGACGATGTCCGCGCTGCCGCGGATCGAGTTGTCGAGCACGGTGAGGAACAGCTCGCGCAGTCCGCTGAGGATCAGCAGCATCAGCACGGAGAGGGCGCCCACCACGGCGCCGGTGAGCAGCGAGAGGGTGAGCACCGACGTGAACCCACGTCCGCGTCGGACGCTCACTCCCACGATGCCTGCCAGCACTCCGGAGATCGTCATGGTCAGCGCGGTGCCGAACCCGCCCGCGACGAACGACACGAGCATGCCGGCGGTACCGGCGACGGCCAGTGCCCGCAGGCGGTGGCGGTGGGCGATGACGGCCAACGGGACGATGGCGACGATCTGCAGCGCACCCGCCACGGGAATGAGGGCGCCGATCACCGAGAACGCGACGGCGAGGGCGGTCATCACCGATCCGGTCGCGAGTTCGTCCGGGTGTAGCGTCTTCGTACCGCGACCTGTGGCCGTCCTGGATCTCACCCCTCGAGTGTGCCACCGGCGTGTCCGGTTCCCGTTCCGACGGAGACCCGCGGAACGAGAAAGTGAGCCATGACGTCCGACTCCGACGCCGCCGTGCAGATCACGCGCCCGAGACGCGTGCACCGGGCCTGGATCGTCGCCGCCGTGGCGTTCCTCGCACTCCTCGGGGCCGCGGGGTTCCGCGCCGCTCCGTCGGTGCTGATGGTGCCGATCACCGACGAGTTCGGCTGGTCGCGCGGCGTGCTGTCCGCGGCGGTGGGTGTCAACCTGCTGCTCTTCGGGCTGACCGCACCGTTCGCGGCGGCACTGATGGACCGCTTCGGCATCCGGACGGTGACGTCCGTCGCCCTCACCGTCGTGGCCCTGGGCAGCGCCCTCACCGTGTTCGTCACCGCGCCGTGGCAGATCCTGCTGACGTGGGGACTGCTCATCGGCCTGGGTACCGGATCGATGGCACTCGTCTTCGCCGCCATGGTCACCGACCGCTGGTTCGTGCGGCGGCGCGGGCTCGTGTCCGGCATCCTCACGGCCGGGTCCGCGACCGGTCAGCTCATCTTCCTGCCGGTGGTCGCCGCGCTCGCCGACAGCTCGGGATGGCGGACGGCGTCACTGGTCGTGGCGGGCGGTGCGCTGGCCGTGGTGCCGTTCGTCCTGCTGTTCCTGCGGAACTCCCCGGAGGAGGTGGGGGAGCTGCCGTACGGGGCGACCGAGCAGGCCGCCCCGGTGCTCGTCACGGGGAATCCCGCGATGCGGGCGATCCGAGCACTGCGGGACGCGTCGTCCGTGCGGACGTTCTGGGCGTTGATGGTGGGCTTCGCGATCTGCGGCGCCACCACGAACGGGCTGGTCGGGGTGCACTTCATCCCGTCCGCGCACGACCACGGCATGCCGCAGACCACGGCCGCGGGACTGCTGGCCGTGGTGGGGATCTTCGACATCGTGGGCACCATCGCGTCGGGCTGGCTCACCGACCGGGTGGATCCGAGACTGCTGCTGGGCGCGTACTACGCCTTCCGAGGCGTCGCCCTGCTGTTCCTGCCGGCGCTGCTGTCCGACGCCCTGCACCCGTCGATCGTGGTGTTCATCGTCGTCTACGGCCTCGACTGGGTCGCCACGGTGCCGCCCACCATCGCTCTGTGCCGCGAGGTGTTCGGCACGCAGGGGCCGCTGGTCTTCGGCTGGGTGTTCGCCTCGCACCAGGTGGGCGCGGGCATCGCGTCCGTGGTGGCGGGGGTCGTGCGCGATGCCACCGGTGAGTACACCGCCGCCTGGTTCGGCGCAGCTGGTCTCTGCGTCGTGGCGGCGGTGCTCAGCGTCGGGATCGCTCGGCGATCAGCCCCGGTAACCGGCTGATTCGCTGCGCGCGGTGGTGGGGCGACGACGTCGACCCGAACCCCCGTTGGAGTTGCCGGCATGACCGCCGCGGGTGGAGCGTCCGCGTCCGGGCTGCTGCTGCTTCGGAGCCGGTGCGGCCTCCTTGGGAGCGGGCTTGACGTAGGCCGCGACGTCGCCGACCAGCTCCTGGACGGCCGGTGAGTCGACGGTCACGCGCTGCGGCGCCGCGTCGATCTTGGCCTTGCGCATCAGGACCGACAGGTCTCGACGCTGCTCCGGCAGGACGACGGTGACGACGTCGCCGGCGCTGCCCGCACGGGCCGTACGGCCACTGCGGTGCAGGTAGGCCTTGTGCTCGGCGGGCGGATCGACGTGGACGACCAGCTCGACGTTGTCGACGTGCACACCGCGCGCCGCGACGTCCGTGGCCACGAGCACGCGCGCATCGCCGTTGGAGAACGCAGCGAGGTTGCGGTCACGCGCAGCCTGCGACAGGTTGCCGTGCAGGTCGACGGACGGGATGCCGGCCTCGGTGAGTTGACGCGCCAGCTTGCGAGCCTGGTGCTTGGTGCGCATGAAGAGGATGCGGCGACCCTCACCGGAGGCGAGGCGCTGGACCAGCGCCTTCTTGCCGTCGACGCCGCCCACCTCGAAGATGTGGTGGGTCATCGCGGCGACGGGGGAGTTCTCCTCGTCGACCGAGTGCTGCACCGGGTCGGTGAGGAACTGCTTGACCAGCTTGTCGACGCCGTTGTCCAGCGTCGCCGAGAACAGCATGCGCTGTCCGTGCGAGGGTGTGGCCTTCATGATGCGCGTGACGCCGGGCAGGAAGCCCAGGTCCGCCATGTGGTCGGCTTCGTCGAGCACGGTGATCTCGATGTCGTCCAGCGTCACCAGGCGCTGCTTCATCAGATCCTCGAGGCGACCGGGGCAGGCGACGACGATGTCGACGCCGCGGCTGAGCGCGGTGACCTGGCGTGCCTGCGAGACGCCACCGAAGATCGTGGTGACGCGCAGGTTCGACGCCATGGTGAGCGGCTCGAGGGCGGCAGCGATCTGGGTAGCCAGCTCACGGGTGGGGGCGAGGATCAGACCACGCGGGCGGTTGGGCTTGCGGACGCCCGAGAACGTCTCGCCGAGCCGGGACACCATGGGGATGGAGAACGCGAGAGTCTTTCCGCTGCCGGTCTTTCCGCGTCCGAGGACGTCGCGACCCTTCAGCGTGTCGGGCAGGGTGTCCGCCTGGATGGGGAACGGTGACGCGATGCCGGCAGCTGTGAGAGCGCGGACGAGACGGTCACTGACGCCGAGGTCGGCGAAGGAGGGAGAAGTCATGAAGAGTTCGAGTGCCTTTCGGGCATCTGAGCACTCCTGTGGCGGAGCGCAGAATGGCGAGACTGCCGGTGGGCAGTTCCGATCGCCGTAAGAAAAGTTCGTGCTGATTCCACGACGTACGCCGCGCACAGTGGCGCAGCAGCGTGACCCAGTGTAGCCGGTCGGTCGCTGTGACCGCCGTCTCGCAGCGGGTGGGGCCGGCGCCGTGCACGCTCTGCCGGGTGGAGTTGTTGTGGCGGAACGGGATCGGCAGTGCGTGCACACCATTTCTGGTGGGCGTACACCCCTCCCAGCAGGCCGCAGCGGGTGTGCGCCTCACGGAATCGGTGTGCGGTTCGGAGTACGGGTCTGGTTCGCGTGTGCGCACCCGGGTGATGAGCGCGCGCGGCTGCGGTGGGTGTGCGCTTCGGTGCAAGGCCCGGTAGGGGTGTGCACACCCCCTCTGGTGAGCGCACACCCCTCCCAGCAGGCCGCAGCGGGTGTGCGCTTCACGGAATCGGTGTGCGCTTCGGCGTGCGGGTCTGGTTCGCGTGTACGCACCCCGTGTGACCAGCGCGCACGGGGCTGCGGTGGGTGCGCGGGAGATGCTGGCCCGGTAGGGGTGTGCACCCCCCCTCTGGTGGGCGCACACCCCTATCAACAGGCCGCAGCGGGTGTGCGCCTCACGGAATCGGTGTGCGATCAGGCAGTGAACGCCGCGCTCTGCGACCGCACCAGATCGACCAGTGTCTGTTGCGGGATCGTCAGGTCGAACAGGTGCAGCCCCCAGGTCGCGTTCGGCAGCGTGGGCAGGGCCGAGGCTCCGGGGCCGTCGATCATGAGCACGTTGTCACCGTCGCACTGCGCCGTGAGGTTCGGCAACGGCCCCAGCACCGGCGTCCTCGCATTCGCCCCGAGCGACGCCGGGTTGGTGCAGAGGATGCCGTCGCCGCCGTAGCGGGAGTCGGGTGGGGGAGTACGCGAGAACGTGGAATACGCGACGACGCAACCGGTCTCGCTCACATCCGTGCACGGGGCGACGGTGGTGAAGTCCGACGTCCGCACCGAGATGCCGGGAATGATGGCAGACACCAACAGCGCTCGCGTCGCAGGATCCGGCTCGATGCGGTTCTGCAGGAGTGTGCGCAGCATGCGTGACCCCTGCGAGTGGCCGAGCAGCACGACACCACGGTTCGAGTCCCGTTGCGCGAGGAAATCGGTCCAGGCTCGATCGATGTCCACGTAGGCCTCGGCGAGTGCGGCGTCGCGAGCGGGGCCGTCCGCCGTGGCGAGGCTCAGCAGCGTGGCCTGCCGGTACACCGGAGCCCAGACGTTGCACACGGAGTCGAACGGGCGGGCCTGCGCCGCCGCGGCGAAGGCGAGTTCGGGGGACGCGTCGAGGTTCGCCGACTGCGCCGGTTGCAGAGAGGCGGTGGGGTAGACGTAGAAGCAGTCGACAGGGGCGTCGGTGCCACCACCACACGGATCCGCGGTGCCGGGCCGGCAGAGCCAGGTTGTTGACGGTGCTGCCGACGCGGCCGGCACCGACAGGAAGAGTGAGCCGAGCAGGGCTGCCACCAGGAGGAGCGCGCGCGTCATGGCTGGACTGTAGCGGGGCTTTCGGTGCCCTCGGCAGGATTCGAACCTGCGACCTACCCTTTAGGAGAGGGTTGCTCTATCCCCTGAGCTACGAGGGCCGACACGGCGAGAGCCGGGCTGACGCTCAGCACTCTACCGGGTCGACATGTCTGTCAGGCGCTGGGAGAGATGGCCTCCAGCTTGCGTGCCACCAGTGCGGCCTGCAGGTGCCGCATTCCGGACGGGCGCGTGGGATCGAACCCCGTGAGGTGCGCGATCCGCTTGAGGCGATAGTCGACCGTGTTGGTGTGCAGGTGCAGCTGACGCGCCGAGCGCTGACGGTTGAGGTCGTGGTTGATGTGGATCTCGAGGGTCTCGAGCAGCTCGGGCGAGTTGTCCAACGGGACGAGAACGCGTGACAGGTACGCCCGGCCGGGGCCGGGGCGGGTGAGCTGGTACTCGAGAACCAGGTCGGTCATGCGGTAGACACCGGCGGGTCGACGAAGCTGCTGGGCGAGGTCGAGAAGCTCGTGCACCTGATCCGAGGCGGCCGGCACGTCGTTGACGGAACTGGTGGCGACGGTGGCGGTGACCGCGGTCTCGGCGGCGACGGACATGCGCTCCACGAGAGTGGCGACCCATTCGTCGTCGCGCTCGCCGGGAACGAGAATGGTGCCGCCCTCGGCGGACAGCATCGACAGGGGGGAGCGGTCGCACACGAGGGCCAGCTCGGCCTGCACGCGGCGCAGCTTGCGACGGGCGGTGACCGCGCGCGGCAGGGCGGGGTTGGACTCGTCGGGATGCGCGGCGATGGAGACGGCCAGCACGGTGAACGAGTCGGCGAGCTCGATGCCCGACTGGCGGGCCACCGAACGCGCGTTGTGGCCACTGAGCAGTGCGGTGACGACGGTGTGCGCGGCGGTGTGGTGCTCGCTCGCGACGGCCTGCAGTTCGTCGACGTAGCTGGCCGACGCGGCCGTCGAGATGCGCTCCGACAGGGCGACGAACGCCTTGGCGACAGCCTTGAGATTGCCCGTCGCGCGCTCGGACACCAGGTCCCAGCCCATCTGGATGCCCTCGTGGTAGACGCCGAGGACGGCGCGGAGCGGAACACCCTCGCGGGCCCACTGCGCCGCGCGGCCACCGAGCTCGGCGATGTCCTCGTCCGAGGTGGTGGGTGCGTCGCCGACGCCGACGGCCATGGACAGGCAGGACACCGTCAGTTCCGTGACGTCAGCCCGGAGGGTCGCGCCGAGTGTCGACGTGCGGGTGGCCGCAGCCGGCTGACCCACCGTCCGACGAGCGACGTTCTCGAGGTCGCGTGGCGGCACGCCGGTGCGGCCTGCCACCATGAGTCCGGTGGTGCTCTTCTCCACCGCAGCCGCCTGGGACGACTGCGTGTTCTCGACACTCACGTAACTAGTTCCTTCCGGTCGGCGAGCCGTACGTCCACTCCGTGTCACGTGGCGGTTTCCCTCCACGTCGACGGTCGACTGGCTCGTCACTCGCACTAAAACGGGGCGCAAGTTCAGATTGTAGGGCAATAAAAGTTCATATGTGTAGTTTCGTCCCGCGTTTCCTTGCGGCGCTGTGACCCGAGCCAGGCGGAATCGGACCGTCCTGCGACTCGTCCCAACATCGACGCAAGGCGGCGGTGGCCCGATCGGACCCGTCCTAGCGTCACCTCTCGTCGGCCGGCCAGGTCGACGGAACACGACGCGTCACGGGGGAACCTCATGCCACAGGTGCTGTCACAGATCGAGCTGCTGCGCGAACTGCAGCCGGTAGCGGAAACCAATCTCGAACGCCATCTGACGCTGGCCAAGCCGTGGAACCCCCACGACTACATCCCGTGGAGCGACGGCAAGAACTTCGCGATGCTGGGCGGCCAGGACTGGTCGCCGGAGCAGTCGTCGCTGTCGAAGGTCGCCAAGGCGGCCATGGTCACCAACCTGCTGACCGAGGACAATCTGCCCTCCTACCACCGCGGGCTCGCCGAGAACTTCTCGATGGACGGGGCCTGGGGAACCTGGGTCGGTCGCTGGACCGCGGAGGAGAACCGCCACGGCATCGCGATGCGCGACTATCTCGTCGTCACCCGGAGCGTCGATCCCGTCGCGCTCGAGCAGGCGCGGATGGAGCACATGACGGTCGGTATCGACTCGCCGATGGAGGGCGCCAACCTGCTGCACGGCGTCGCCTACGTGACGTTCCAGGAGCTGGCCACCCGGGTGTCGCACCGCAACACCGGCAAGGCCTGCAACGATCCGATCGCCGACGCACTGCTCGCCCGCATCGCGGCCGATGAGAACCTGCACATGATCTTCTACCGCAACATGTGCTCGGCGGCCATCGAGCTCGCGCCGGACCAGACGATGAAGGCGATCGCCGACGTCGTCATGAACTTCCAGATGCCGGGGCTCAACCAGCCGGACTTCCGTCGCAACGCCGTCCTCATCGCGAAGTACGGCATCTACGACCTGCGCCAGCACCTCGACGAGGTCATCATGCCGGTGCTGCGCAAGTGGGACATCTTCGAGCGCACCGACTTCGGACCCGAGGGCGAGAAGCTGCGCGAGATGGTGGCCGACTACCTGGCCGACCTCGAGAAGCAGGCGGTGCGCTTCGAGGAGTCACGCGACCGAGCACTCGCCCGCGACCGCGAACGCGGCGAAGCCATCGCCGTCTGACAGATCTGACGACCGTCTTCGATCGACCGGCCTCCGGCCTGCCCGGCCTCCGGCCTGCCCGTCCTACATCGCGACGGTCAGCAGGAACGCGACGTCCTCGACGGCCTCCACACTGTGGCGGGCGTCGGGGACGACGAGGAGATCGCCCGCGGAACCTTTCCAGGATCGCTCACCGCTCACCAGTTGCAACTGGCCGCTGAGGACCAGGACCGTGGACTCCCCGTTCAGATCGTGCTCGGCCAGCGAGTTGCCCGCGGCCAGGCCGACGACGGTCTGCCGCAGGCTGCGCTGATGTCCGCCGTAGACGGTGTGCGAACTCCGTCCGCTGGACGCGGTCTTCGCCAGCTTCAGCTGTTGCCGAGCGAGCGCGGTCAGCGATTTCTTGTCCATGCGTCGTATTGTCCCGCTCAGCGGGCCCCGGCGCGGCGTATCAGCGCGTGTAGCGCACGAATCGATAGCGAACATCGGATGCGCTGCTCGTCTGCCAGGCGCCCTCGGTGCGGGTGAACGATGCCGGTACCTCGGGAGCGACCGTGTCGCCGCCGGGGACGTCCAGATCGATCTCGGTCATCTCGACGACATCGGCGTGCGGCAGGGCGAGCCGGTAGATGTCCGCGCCGCCGATGATCCACGTGTCGTGGCCGCCGAGCAGCGCCTCGTCCATCGTGGCGGCACGTGCGGCACCCTCCGCGGACCAGGACGCGTCACGGCTGAGCACGATGTTCGTCCGGCCCGGCAGAGGGCGGAACCGTGCGGGCAACGAGTCCCAGGTACGCCGTCCCATGACGACGCGGCTGGATCCCGTGACCTCACGGAAGTGCGCCATGTCCTCGGGCACCCGCCACGGAATCGTGCCGTCCTTGCCGATGACGCCGCCGTGCGCCTGCGCCCACACCAACCCGATCGTCATACCGCTACGGGTGCCTTGATCGCGGGATGGTGCTGGTAGTCGGCGATCTCGATGTCGTCGAAGGTGTAAGCGAAGATCGAGTCACGTGGAGCGAGTCGGAGCGTGGGGGCGGGGAACGCGTCTCGCGTCAACTGCTCGCGCACCTGGTCGACGTGATTGTCGTAGATGTGGCAGTCGCCGCCGGTCCACACGAAGTCGCCCACCTCGAGGCCGGTCTGCGCGGCGACCATGTGCGTGAGCAGGGCGTAGCTCGCGATGTTGAACGGCACGCCGAGAAACATGTCGGCGCTGCGCTGGTACAGCTGGCACGACAGCTTTCCGTCGGCGACGTAGAACTGGAAGAAGGCGTGGCACGGAGCCAGTGCCATGTCGGGGATCTCCGCCACGTTCCAGGCCGAGACGATCATGCGTCGGGAATCGGGGTCGCGGCGGATGGTGTCGATCACCTGCGAGATCTGATCGATGTGGTCGCCCGACGGTGTGGGCCACGAGCGCCACTGCACTCCGTAGACCGGCCCCAGGTCGCCCTTCTCGTCGGCCCACTCGTCCCAGATGGTGACGCCGTTCTCGCGCAGGTAGGCGACGTTGGACTCGCCTCGCAGGAACCACAGCAGCTCGTGCACGATCGACTTGAGATGCACGCGCTTGGTGGTCACCAGCGGGAATCCCTCGGACAGATCGAACCGCATCTGGTGGCCGAACAGGCTGGTGGTGCCGGTCCCGGTGCGGTCGGACTTGGGCGTGCCCTCCGCGAGCACGCGGCGGAGCAGATCCTCGTAGGGCGTCGCGACCATGGCTACACCTTAGGCTCAGGCAGATGAGGACCATGCACGTGATCGGTATCGGCGCGGGGGATCCCGACCAGGTGACCGTCGCGGCGATCAAGGCGATGAACACCGTCGACGTCTTCTTCGTCATCGACAAGGGCGCGCATAAGCAGGAGTTGGTCGACGTCCGCACCCGCATCCTGCGCGAGCACGTGCCGACCGACCATCGCGTGGTCGAGTTCACCGATCCGCCGCGTGACCGCGCGCCGTCGGACTACGACGACGCCGTCGACACCTGGCACGACCTCCGCGCCCGGATGCTCGCCGACCTCGTGGACGCGGAGCCGTCCGAGTCGGTCGGCGCGATGCTGGTGTGGGGCGACCCGTCGCTCTACGACAGCACGTTGCGCGTGGTGGAGCGGGTGCGCGCGGTGCTCGACAGCCCGTTCGAAGTCACGGTGATCCCGGGTGTCACCAGTCCGTCGGCGCTCGCGGCCGCGCACCGCATCGTGATGAACCGAGTGGGGGAGCCGGTCCTCACCACCACCGGTCGCCGGCTTCGTGACGAGGGCCTGCCCGACGGCGTCACGGCGGCCGTGGTGATGCTCGACTCGGACTGCAGCTTCCGGTCACTGCCCGGGTGGAACGTGTGGTGGGGTGCGAACCTGGGCACGCCCGGCGAGGTGACCCTGGCGGGCCCCGTCGACGACATCGGGGACGAGATCGTCGCGCGCCGGGCGGCTCTGCGGGCCGAGGCCGGCTGGGTGATGGACACCTATCTCGTCCATCGACCGTGACTTCCGATTAGGGTCGAGGTGTGCCGGAATTACCCGAGGTCGAGGCTCTCGCGGGCTTCCTCCGTGAGCATGCGCTGGGAGCGGTGATCGGGCGGATCGACGTGGCCGCGTTGAGCGTTCTCAAGACCTTCGACCCGCCGGTCACCGATCTGCAGGGCAAGGACGTCACGGGCGCGGCCCGGTGGGGCAAGCACCTCGGCATCGAGGCCGGCGGGCTCTGGCTCGTCACGCATCTGTCCCGCGGTGGCTGGCTGCGGTGGACGGACAATCCGTCGTCGGCGCCGCCCAAGCCGGGCAAGGGGCCGCTCGCACTCCGCGTCCATCTCTTCACGCCCGAGGGGCTCACCCCCGCGTTCGACCTCACCGAGGCGGGGACGCGCAAGCGGCTCGCCGTGTGGGTCGTGCGCGATCCGCAGGAGGTGCCCGGCATCGCCCGCCTGGGCCCGGACGCCCTCGCGGTGACGGAGCCGGAGTTCGCGGAACTACTCGCCCGCAAGAGTTCTCGGCTCAAGACCGCACTGGTGGATCAGCAACTGCTCGCCGGGATCGGCAATGCCTACAGCGACGAGATCCTGCACACCGCGAAGCTCTCGCCGTTCGCCACCACCGCCTCGCTCACCCCCGAGTCGGTGACGCTGCTGTGGACCACGATGCGCTCGGTCCTGCTCGACGCCGTCGCGCGGTCCGAGGGTCAGGACGCGGCACGGCTCAAGGGCGAGAAGCGGTCCGGTATGCGGGTGCACGCGCGGACGGGCATGCCCTGCCCGGTCTGCGGTGACACCGTGCGCGAGGTCTCCTACGTCGACCGGTCGTTCCAGTACTGCCCCACGTGCCAGACCGGCGGCCGGATTCTCGCCGACCGCCGTCTGTCCCGTCTCGTGAAGTAGCCGATCAGCGGAAGTCCTGCGACGACTCGTTCTCCGTACCGGCCGAGGATCCGGTCGGTGTGTCGTAGCCGCTGAAGCCCTCCCACGCGGCGCGACGGGATCCGAGCGGATCGTTCTCCATCCGCGTAGCGCTGTCGAAGATCCGAGTGGCGCGCCCGGGCACCTCGTACTGGGTCCAGTCCGCCTCGGGCGCACCGGTTCTCGCGAAGGCGAGCCACTGCTTCTGCACCTCGTCGGTGACAGCCACCGAGCTGCCCCAGTCGCCCAGGATCGCGAAGAACTTGCCGACGCGGGCGCGGTAGACGCCGAACACGGCGAACAGTTCGGAACCGTGCGTCGAGTACAGCTTCAGCAGGTCGAACAACCGCGGTGAGTAGTCGTAGCGGTACACGTAGGTGGGCGCGTGCTCGGTGTGCGCGTCCGCGATCTCCAGCGACGGTCGCCAGAAGGTGATGTCGCCGCCGAAGTCGATGGCGGACAGGCCCTTCGGGTATCCGGGGTACTCGGCGAGAATGCGATCCCTGGCCGACGGGTCGGTGTTCGCGAACAGGCGGTCGATGCGCTCGGCATTCGTGGGAAGGGCGTCGAGCCACTTGGGGAACAGGGTGCCCTCGTGCTCGTTGCTGCCGATGATCATCGGGACGGGATGCGCGCGGCCCGATCGGTACGCCTCGAGCGGCGCCTCCGGCACGTAGTCCCCGTCGACGCTGGGGCCGAACGGAATGAGCCCCGGAGTCTCCTTCAGGCTCTTCGAACCCAGCCGGTGAGCCGCCTTCAGCAGGTCGGCCACGTCGGCTCCCGCGAGCGTGTCGGCGGCGGTGTCCGGAGTGGCACCGAGCAACTCGACGAAGTCGCGTCCCCACTTCTCGCTACGGTCGGACGTGGCGACCATGCCCGGCGCCGAGCTCTGCGAGATGGCCTTGTGGAAGAGGCCCTTCGTGGCGGGCACGGTCGTCAACGTGGTGACCGCGTTGCCGCCGGCCGATTCGCCGAAGATGGTGACGTTGTCCGGATCGCCGCCGAATGCGGCGATGTTGCGCTGGACCCACTGCAGCGCGGCGACCTGGTCCCGCAGCCCGAGATTGCTGTCGAAGGTCCGGTCGGGCGTCGAGAACTGTCGGAAGTCGAGGTACCCGAGGGCGCCGAGCCGGTAGTTGAGCGAGACGTAGACGATGTCGCCGCGGCGGACCAGCGACGTGCCCGAGTACATGGAGGTGGCCGACGTTCCCAGCGTGTAGGCGCCGCCGTGGATGAACACCATGACGGGGCGGGGGCCGGCGGGCGTGGTGGCCGGCGCGCTGACGTTCAGCGTCAGGCAGTCCTCGCTGGTGCCCTGTCCCTTGATGGGACCGATGGGGGAGCGGCCCGAGTCCTGGACCGCCGCGTCACCCCAGCGGGTGGCGTCCCGGACGCCCTCCCATGCCGTCGGCGGCTGCGGTGCGCGCAACCGCAGCGGTCCGACCGGCGGCTGCGCGTACGGGATGCCCCGCCACTGCGCGATACCGCGCGCGACGAATCCGCGGACCCGCCCCTCGCTCGTGGTGATCTCTGTCGAAAAGTCTCCCTGCCCCATCCGGCCGACTATACGGAGAGCCGAGTGAGCACACTCGGGGTATGACGTTCACCTGTCCCATCGAGATCGTGCAGCTTCTCGTGTCTCCGTCACATGCCTACTTCGGTCGCAGCAAGGACGGGCCCGCCGCCGACGTACGCACGCAGCTGCCGTCGTCCGTCGAGGTGGTGACCGGGAAGGGCATCCGGGGCGACCGGTTCTTCGGCGTCCAGGCGCACACCGAGGCGGCGATCACGTTCCTGGCCGTCGAGGCGTGGGAGACGGCGGTCGCCGAGGCGAACGCCCTGCACCCGGACGAGGAGCCGTGGGACGGGGACGTGAGCGTGGCCCGCCGCAACATCGTCGTGCGTGGACTCGAACTCGACCCGCTCCGGGGCGAGGACTTCGTCATCGACACCGGTGACGGCCCGGTGCTCCTGCGTGGGGGGCGCCCCGCGCACCCGTGCGCGTGGATGGACAGCATGGTGGTGGACGGCACCCGCAAGGCGTTGATCGGACGCGGTGGTCTGCGCACCGCGCCGATCAGCTCGGGCACGCTGCGAGTCGGACCCGGTGTCGTGATCTCCCCGGTCCCACTCGACCCCGAGCGAGCAGCACTGTCCGTACGGCGCGCCCAGCCGCTGCCGCGCGGCTAGCTTCCGCTGCGAGCGGCCTCGAGCAGACGCAACCACACCTCGCTCATCGTCGGGTAGGACGGGACCGCGTGCCACAGGGTCTCCAGCGGGACGCGGCCGACCACCGCGATGGTGGCCGCGTGCAGGAGTTCCGCGACGCCCTGGCCGACCAGCGTGAATCCGACGATCACGTCGCTCGACGTGTCGATCACCATCGACGCGTGTCCGGCGAAGTCGTCCTGGCGCAGGGAGCTTCCCGCGACGGCGATGTCCATCTCGACCACCCGCACCGGCAGACCGGCGGCCCGCGCCTTCTTCTCGGTGAGGCCCACCGACGCCACCTCGGGGGTGGTGAAGACGACCTGGGGCACCTGGCCGTGGTCGGCACTCGCCCGGAACCTGCTGCCGTCGATCGATCGACCCTCGGCGCGCGCGGCGATGACGTCGCCGCACACGCGTCCCTGGTACTTGCCCATGTGGGTGAGCAGGGCGCGACCGTTGACGTCGCCCACCGCGTAGAGCCACTCGTCCTTCGCCGTCAGATGGTCGTCGACGGCGATCGAGTCCCCGGTGGGGAGGCCCACCGCGTCGAGCCCCAGGTCCTTGGTGGCCGGCCGTCGGCCGGCGGCGACCAGGATCTCGTCGACCTCGAGTGTGTCGTCGCCGATCGTCACCGAGGCGGGCCCACCGTGGAGGTGGCCGTACCCGGTGTCCTGCGCATCGGGCCGCGACACCGTGGCGACTTGCGACTCGAACAGGATGCGCGCACCCGCGGCGGTCAGAGCGTCGGCCACCGCCGCCCCGGCGAACGGCTCCGATCCGGCCAGCAGCGAGGTTCCGCGCACGATCATCGTGACCTCGGCGCCGAGGGCCAGCAACCATGTCGCCGACTCGCAGGCGACGACGCCCCCGCCGATCACGATGATCCGCTCCGGCACCTCGTGCAGGTTGGTCGAGTCGCGGGAAATCCACGGAAGTGCTTCGCGCAGTCCGGGAATCGGCGGCACCGTGGCCGTGGTGCCGGTCGCGAGGACCACCGCGTGCCGAGCGCGCAGGACCCGATCGCCCACTGTCACCTCGCGCTCGCCGGACACCCGGCCGTGACCGCGCACGACGTGGATGTTCGCGCCCTCGGCCCACGACACCTGGGAGGAGTCGTCGAGCCCGTGGGTGAAGCTCTCGCGGCGGGCGAACACCGCGTCGACGTCGAGTCGTGCGTCGCCGACGATCTCGCGGACCCCGGGCATCGCCCGGGCCTGGTTCAGCACGGAGGCGGGCAGGAGCAACGCCTTGCTGGGCATGCAGGCCCAGTACGAGCACTCACCGCCCACCAGTTCGTGCTCGACGATGGCGGCGGTGCGATCACTGCCCGCGATCGCGTACTGCGCCGCGTTCTCGCCGACGGGCCCTCCGCCGATCACGATGACGTCGTACTCGTCGGTGCTGCTGTCGCTCACTGATCCTCCAGAGTTCTGAGTGGGTCGTGGTGGCTAGTGTGTGCCCGATGGGGAGACAGAAGATCGTGATCACCGGGGCCAGTTCGGGTCTGGGCGAGGAGATGGCGCGGCGGTTCGCGGCGATGGGCCGCGACGTGGGGCTGTGTGCCCGGCGGGTGGACCGGCTCGAGGCCATGCGCGCCGAGCTCACCGCCCGGCATCCGGACATCACCGTGGCGGTCGCCGCGATGGACGTGACGGATCACGAGTCGGTGGTGTCGGGGATCGACGCGCTGCGGGAGACACTCGGCGGGCTCGACCGCGTGATCGTGAACGCCGGTCTCGGGAAGGGCGCGAGGCTCGGCACCGGCCGCGCGGACGCCAACCTCGAGACCGCACGTACCAACTTCGTCGGAGTGGTGTCCCAGGTCGAGGCAGCGCTGGCGGTGTTCCGTGAGCAGAATGCCGGTCACCTCGTCCTCGTGTCGTCGGTGAGTGCCGATCGCGGACTACCCGGATCCAAGGCTGTGTACTCCGCGTCGAAGGCGGGAGTCTCGGCACTCGGCGAGGCGCTGGTCGCCGAACTCCGCCGCACACCCATCGCGGTCACCACGGTGCTGCCCGGATATGTCGCCACCGACATGTCCTCCCGCGCCGGAGACGCCGGTCGACTGATGTCCTCACTCGACGACGGCGTCTCCGCGATGGTCGCGGCCATCGAGAAGGAGGTCACGCGCTCCGCGCTGCCGGGCCTCACCTGGAAGGCGATCGACGTCGTGTTGCGCGTGCTCCCTCGTCGACTCACGGACGGGCTCGTCTAGCTACTGCAGGTAGTTCTCGACCTGTGAGACGGACTGCGCCTCGGCGTCGTCGGGGGAGAGTCCGGCGTCCTTCTTGGCGCGCCGCTGACGCAGCAGGTCCCAGCACTGGTCGAGTGCCTTCTCGAGCTGGTCGAGCTGCGCCCGCTCCTCGCTCGGATCGAGCTCGCCTGCTTCGGTGCGCGAACGCAACTCGTGCTCGGTGTCGACCAGGTCCTTGATCTTCGCGTAGATGTCGGTCTCACTCATGAACGCACTCACCTCTCTGAAGTCGGTGATGTTCACCGTACTCACCAGAAGTCGGGTGTGAGGTGGTGATGCCCGAGTGCCGTCGCGATCGCGTCGCGAACCTGCTCCACCGAGTGCGCCGCCGCAGGATCGGTGACCACCACCGACAGCGTGTAGGCGTGATCGTGGCGGCAGAGATAGGCCGACAGGATGGTCGGCGACGCGGCGGACTGCTCGTGTCGGAGTCCCGGGTGGATCGCCCGCGCGGCGACGCGCACCGCGGGGCGGCCGCCGATGGTGCGCACCGCCTCGGGAAGCGGGCCGATGTTGGAGCACAGAGCATCTCGCCGGCCCGTCGACGGCGCGAGGAGCGCGGCGGCGCGTTCGGGGACCACGTGCAGCAACTCGTCGGGGAAGCCCGCGGGACCGGTCAGCGGGCTTCGGTACGCCGTCTTCGCGCGTCGACGGATGTCGGCCAGTGAGTCGGATTCCGTGATGCGGACCGCCGTCACCGAGATCGCGTTGGCGCCGCCGGCCTCGACCTTCATCGGGACGCCGAGCAGGACGGACCCGTCGGTGTCGCCGGACGTGCCCGAACATCTCAACGTCGCGACGACGGCCGCGACGACGGACAGGAACACCACGTTCGGAGTGCCCGCTCCGTCGGCGGCGACCCGATCCCACTGCGTCGCTTCGACATCGGTGCTCACGGACAGCGCTTCCCACGCGTCGGGACGGGCCGGCGCAGGAGTTCCGGTCCTCGACGCCTGCAGGTACTGCATCAGTTCGGCGCGCCGGGCGCGACTGACGGCGAGCGCGGAGACGGCCACGGCGGTGCGGCCGACGACGGTCGACAGTGTGGCCAGTGCATCGGCGGTGTCGGTGGTGCCGTCGTCCGGGGCGATCGGGTCCGGGACGCCGGACAGCGCCGCCGCTGCTGCGTCGATGAGTCCGCGTGCGTCGGCGATGACGTGGGAGCACACCAACGAGACGGCGGTTCCGTTCCCGCAGGGCGCCGCGGTCAGACGCCAGCCCGGTCCGTACTCGGGGTCGAGCGAGACGTCGGCGCCCGACTCGGCCCAGCGGACCGGGTCGTCGGTCGGCTCCGTCCACCGGACGCCGGGGCGCCCCGATGCCCGGACCCAGCGCCGACGCGCGCCGGGCAGACGCGAGCTGACGATCCGCACACCCAGACGACCCTCGGCGAGCCGGGCGTCGATCAGGTCGAGAGCGCCGGGGGTGATGGGCTCCTCGGTGACCCAGAGGCCCTGCATCGCAACGGGTATGCCGAAGCCTCGATGTGTGCGGAGGAAGATCTCGTCGACGACGGAGAGGCGAGTCACTCGAGCGGTGCTCCGTGTCGCCCGGCGCCGGACGCAAACTTCTGTGCGCCGTCGAACGCGTCGACGAGCGAGGTGGCACCGTGCCGGAACTCGTTCGCCATCGCCGCGCGGTGGTCCAGGCCCTCCTGCTCGAGCGACGACAGTCGGTCGCCGCGCAGGCACGCCTGCGGGAACTCGGCCAGGGACGCGGCTAGTTCCTCCGCGGCAGCGCGGCAGGTGCCCGTGGGGACGACCCGGTTGGCGAGTCCGAACGTCAGCGCTTCCTGCGCGTCGACGGCACGCCCGGTGAGGATCATGTCCATCGCCCGCGACGTACCGATCGCCCGCGGCAATCGCACCGTTCCGCCGTCGATCAGCGGCACACCCCAGCGCCGACAGAACACACCGAACACGGCGTCCTCGTCGGCGACGCGCAGGTCGCACCACAGCGCGAGTTCGAGACCGCCGGCGACCGCATGGCCGGACACCGCGGCGATGACAGGCTTGGACAGTTCCATGCGTGTGGGCCCCATCGGCCCGTCACCGTGCTCGGTCGCCACGTTCGAGCGCTCGGTGCCCAGTGCCTTGAGGTCGGCACCGGCGCAGAAGGTTCCGCCGTCTCCCCACAGCACCGCGACCGATGCCGTCGGATCCGCGTCGAACTCCTCGAAGGCCTCCACCAGAGCGGCCGCCGTCGGACCGTCCACGGCATTGCGTGCCTCGGGTCGGTGGAGGATCACCGTGACCACCGGACCTCGGCGTTCGATCCGCACGTTCATGGTTCGACCGTACCGCTGCCACGCCCGGTTGTGGTTGTTCACGAGGCCGCCGAAGAAAGTTCGCCCGATGTGTAACGCCCGGACGGGTGGCGGCGACATGGTGTGTGAGACCGTGCCGGTCCGTCAGACCCCCGACCCGACGGACCGGCGCGGTCTCGCTGTACGTCAGCGTCCGCGTTCGCTGCGGTACCAGTCGATCAGCGCACTCGTCGACGAATCGAGGTCCGCGCCCGGGCCGTCCGCATCGGTCAGCACCGGCGTCAGCTCCTGCGCCTGGGTCTTGCCCAGCTCGACTCCCCACTGGTCGAACGAGTCGATGCCGAAGATGACGCCCTCGACGAAGACCTGATGTTCGTAGAGGGCGATGAGCTGACCCACCACCGAAGGCGTGAGTTTCGGCGCGAGGATCGACGTCGACGGGCGGTTGCCCGGCATCACCTTGTGCGGCACGATGTCCGCGTCCGTGCCCTCGGCGGCGATCTCCTCCGCCGTCTTGCCGAAGGCCAACACCTTGGTCTGGGCGAAGTAGTTGCTCATGAGCAGGTCGTGCATGCTGCCCGTGCCGTCCGCGGTGGGAAGATCGTCCGTCGGCTCGGCGAAGCCGATGAAGTCAGCCGGCACGAGTCGTGTTCCCTGGTGCAGCAATTGGTAGAAGGCGTGCTGGCCGTTGGTTCCGGGCTCGCCCCAGAAGATCTCGCCGGTGTCCGTCGTGACGGGCGTTCCGTCGGCCCTCACCGACTTGCCGTTCGACTCCATGGTGAGCTGCTGCAGGTAGGCGGCGAACCGGTTCAGATCGTTCGAGTACGGCAGCACCGCCCGGGACTGCGCGCCGAAGAAGCTGGAGTACCAGACGCCCAGCGTGCCCAGCAGGATCGGCGCGTTGGACTCGAGCGGCGCCTCGCGGAAGTGCTGGTCGATCAGGTGGAAGCCCTCGAGGAAGTCCGCGAACGCCTCGCGGCCGACGGCGAGCATCACCGACAGACCGATGGCGGAATCGACCGAGTAGCGGCCGCCGACCCAGTCCCAGAAGCCGAACATGTTCGCGGTGTCGATGCCGAAGTTCGACACCTTCTCCGCATTGGTGGACACCGCGACGAAGTGCTGGGCGACGGCGTCGTCACCGAGTGCGGCCGTGAGCCATCGCCGGGCGGCCGTGGCGTTGGTCAGCGTCTCGAGTGTGCCGAAGGTCTTGGAGGCGACGATGAACAGCGTCGACGCCGGGTCCAGGTCGGCGAGGGTGCCGACGAGATCGGCCGGGTCGACGTTCGAGACGAAGCGCGCCGAGATGCCCGCGTCGGCGTAGTGCCGCAGAGCCTGGTACACCATCACCGGACCCAGGTCGGAGCCGCCGATCCCGATGTTGACGACGGTGCGGATCCGCTCACCGGTGGCGCCGGTCCACGCGCCGGATCGCACTCGATCGCTGAAATCGCCCATCCGCGTGAGGACCTCGTGCACGTCGGCCACCACGTCCTGGCCGTCGACCTCGAGTGACGCGTCCGACGGCAGACGCAGCGCGGTGTGCAGCACGGCCCGGTTCTCGGAGGTGTTGATGTGCTCGCCCGCGAACATGGCGTCCCGACGCCCGGTGACGTCCGCTGCGCGTGCGAGGTCGAGCAGCAGTTCGAGCGTCTGCCGCTCGACCCGGTGCTTGCTGTAGTCGATGTACAGGTCGCCCGCGGTGACGGTCAGCTCGCTCCCACGCGACGGATCGTCGGCGAAGAAGTCACGGAGGTGGCGATCGGCCACGGCCTCGTGATGCGAGACGAGCTCGGTCCAGGCTTCGGTGCTCGTGATGTCGGCGCTCATGAGCCCTGACCCTAATCGCTGGGCACCCGAGCCGCTGAGACATGCGATCGCCGTGCGGGAGTGCGTGACGAGTCCCGCCCCACGGGGTAGACAGTCGGTACCACCGGGCGACCCGGCGAGCAGCGACGAGGAGTGCGAGAGACGTGAGCGAAGGAACGAGCAGCGCAGCGACGACCCGGGAGAAGGACCTGATCGCGTCCGTCCCCACGAAGTTGTGGATCGGAGGCAAGCAGGTCGACGCGGAGAACGGCGCCACGTTCCCGGTTCGGGATCCCTCGACGGGGGAGGTGCTCACCGAGGTCTCGGACGCGAGTCCCGCCGACGCCGCACGCGCGCTCGACGAGGCCGTCGCGGTGCAGAAGTCCTGGGCCGCCACCCCGGCGCGACAGCGCGGCGAGATCCTGCGGGCGGTCTTCGAGTCGATCACCGAGCACGCCGACGACATCGCACTGCTCATGACGCTGGAGATGGGCAAGGCCTTCGCCGAGAGTCAGGCCGAGGTGAAGTACGGCGGAGAGTTCTTCCGCTGGTTCTCCGAGGAGGCGGTCCGCATCGCGGGGCGGTACACGCCGGCGCCCGCGGGCAACGGCCGGATTCTGGTGACCAAGCAGCCCGTCGGCCCGGTGCTGGCGATCACGCCGTGGAACTTCCCGCTGGCGATGGGCACCCGCAAGATCGGGCCCGCACTCGCGGCGGGATGCACGATCCTGGTGAAGCCCGCCTCGGAGACTCCGCTGACGATGCTCTACCTGGCGAAGCTCATCTCCGAGGCCGGGCTGCCCGAGGGCGTGCTGTCGGTACTGCCGACGTCGAAGTCCAGCGCTGTCACCGGGCCGTTGATCGACGATCCTCGACTGCGCAAGTTGACCTTCACCGGCTCCACCGAGGTGGGGCGGATGCTCGTGGAGAAGTCGTCGAAGACTCTGCTGCGGACGTCGATGGAGCTGGGCGGCAATGCGCCCTTCGTCGTGTTCGACGACGCGGACATCGACGCCGCCGTCGAGGGGGCGATGCTCGCCAAGATGCGCAACGGCGGCGAGGCCTGCACGGCCGCCAATCGGTTCCACGTGCAGAACTCGGTCAAGGACGAGTTCGTCGCCAAGGTGACCGAGAAGATGCGCGCCATGACGGTCGGGCGGGGCAGTGATCCGGACACGAAGCTCGGACCGCTGATCAACGAGGAGCAGCGTGACACGGTGGCCGAACTCGTCGACGACGCGGCGTCCAAGGGCGCGACCGTCGCTCTCGGCGGCACTGCGGAGGACGGGCCGGGCTGGTTCTACCCCGCCACCGTGCTGACCGACGTGCCCGGCGACGCCCGAATTCTGAGCGAGGAGGTCTTCGGACCGGTGCTCGCGGTGCGCGGCTTCGAGACCGAGGAGGACGGCATCGCTGCGGCGAACGACACCGAGTTCGGCCTGGCCGCGTACATCTTCACGCGGGATCTGGACCGGGCGCTGCGCGTGGCGGAGGCCGTGGAGACCGGCATGGTGGGTGTCAATCGCGGGGTGATCTCCGACGCGGCCGCACCCTTCGGTGGGATCAAGGCGTCGGGATTCGGTCGCGAGGGCGGAAGCGAGGGGATCGAGGAGTACCTCGAGACCAAGTACATCGCCCTGCAGTGATGCGGTGAGGCACGGGAACCGCCCGTCGTCTGGGCGGTTCCCGGTCGAGCTCTACGAGCGGTGGACTCAGTGTCCGAGGCGGCCGCGGCCCAGGCGGAGCAGGAGCATGGCCAGCGTGTGACCCTCCTGGCCGAGGTCGCTGAAGCGCTGGAGGACCTTCATCTCGCGGCTGTGGACGAGGCGGGGTCCGCCCTGTGCCATCCGCGTCTGACCGATGGTGCGGGAGACCTCGGAGCGGCGCTTCACGGCGGCGAGGATCTCGGCATCGAGGCGGTCGATCTCCTTGCGGAGCTCGTCGATCTCGGCTTCGGACGTCGGCAGGTTCGCGTCGTCGGCGTGATCGTTCGACTCGGACGATGCCGATGCTGCGGTGGTGTGAATCGCTGTGCTCATATCAACTCCTCGTGTCAGAACGTGTGTCGCTCTGCTCTCACGTTCTGTTACGCGATTTCCACGAATTTCCGCGGAAGTCACGAAACGCCTGGTCACTACGGTCGGGTGCAGTCGGTGTGATGCCGTTCGCCGGTCGAGCCCGGGCAAGAGTATGCCCGTGTCACTCCCCACGTAAAGAAGGAGCAATTGCAGATCGGCGTGATACGGCGAGCGGCAGAACTCCGACACGACAGGGATTCGGCGCCCACGGCCCGAGTGATGGTGTCGGTGTCGGTGACCGCCGGTAATCTGGACGGACGATGAACACACAGTCACCCGCACGTGCCACCAGGTCCTCGGACCAGCTCCTCGAGGGCCTCAATCCCCAGCAGCGCGAGGCAGTGATGCACTCGGGGGGACCGTTGCTCATCGTGGCGGGCGCCGGTTCGGGCAAGACCGCGGTGTTGACCCGTCGCATCGCGTATCTCCTGGCAGAGAGAGATGTCACACCCGGCCAGGTCCTCGCGATCACGTTCACCAACAAGGCCGCGGCGGAGATGCGGGAACGCGTCGTCCAGTTGGTCGGGCCGCGGGCCAACTTCATGTGGGTGAGCACGTTCCACTCGAGCTGCGTGCGGATCCTCCGGAGCCAGGCGGCGCTGCTCCCCGGCCTCAACTCGAACTTCTCCATCTACGACGCGGACGACTCGCGTCGGCTCCTCACGATGATCGGCAAGGATCTGCAGCTCGATCCGAAGAAGTTCTCGTCGCGTCTGCTGGCGACGCAGATCTCCAATCTGAAGAACGAGCTGATCGATCCGGACCAGGCCGTCGCCGACGCGGAGAAGGAGCCGGCCGAGCTGCCGGCCGTCATCGCGAAGGTCTACGGCCACTACCAGCAGCGTCTGCGGGCGGCCAACGCGTTCGACTTCGACGATCTCATCGGCGAGACGGTGGCACTGCTGCAGAGCCATCCGGACGTCGCCGAGTACTACCGGCGCCGCTTCCGCCACGTCCTCGTCGACGAGTACCAGGACACCAACCACGCGCAGTACATGCTGGTGCGCGAGTTGGTGGGTACCGGAACGACGGCGGAGGGCGACGTCGCGGCGGTTCCCCCGAGCGAACTGTGCGTGGTGGGTGACGCGGACCAGTCGATCTACGCGTTCCGCGGCGCGACCATCCGCAACATCGAGGAGTTCGAGCGCGACTATCCGGACGCGCGGACCATCCTGCTCGAGCAGAACTACCGGTCCACCCAGACCATCCTGGCGGCCGCCAACGCCGTCATCGCGCGCAACACCAACCGCCGTGACAAGCGGCTGTGGACGGACACCGGCGACGGCGATCCGATCATCGGCTACGTGGCGGACAACGAGCACGACGAGGCCAAGTTCGTGGCGTCGGAGATCGATCGGCTGGTCGACGGCACCGACTACAAGTACTCCGACGTCGCGGTGTTCTACCGGACCAACAACTCCTCGCGCGCGCTCGAGGAGATCTTCATCCGCCTCGGTCTGCCCTACAAGGTGGTGGGCGGTGTGCGCTTCTACGAGCGCAAGGAGGTACGCGACGTGGTCGCGTACCTCCGCGTGCTGGCCAATCCGGACGACACGGTGAGCATGCGGCGCATCCTCAACACCCCGCGCCGCGGCATCGGCGATCGTGCCGAGGCCTGTGTCGCCGTGCACGCCGAGCGGAAGAACATCAGCTTCAACGCCGCGCTCCTCGATGCCGCGGCCGGCTCCGTGGCGCTGCTCAACACGCGCGCGCAGAACGCCATCGCGTCGTTCATGGAGATGATCGGCGAGCTGCGGGCCACCATGAACGCCACCGATGCCGACGGAAACGACGTCGCGGACATCGGCGACATCGTCGAGGCGGTGCTCGACCGCACGCGGTATCGCGCCGAACTCGAGGCCAGCTCGGATCCCCAGGACGGCGCTCGCCTCGACAACCTCAACGAACTGGTCAGCGTGGCCCGCGAGTTCAGTGCCGACGCACGCAACCTTCAGGGCATCGAGGATCTCGAGGTGGGGGTCGACATCAACGCGGACCTCGACGTCGCGTCCGCAGAACCCGAGGACACCGACGGTGTGGCCGAGCCGGGTTCGCTCGCCGCCTTCCTCGAGCGGGTCTCGCTGGTGGCCGACACCGACCAGATCCCGGACAACGGCGACGGCGTCGTCACGCTCATGACGCTGCACACGGCCAAGGGGCTCGAGTTCCCGGTCGTGTTCGTCACCGGGTGGGAGGACGGCCAGTTCCCGCACATGCGAGCGCTCGGTGATCCTGCGGAGTTGTCCGAGGAGCGTCGACTCGCCTACGTGGGCATCACGCGTGCGCGGCACCGGCTCTACCTCACTCGCGCGATCATGCGCTCGGCGTGGGGGCAGCCCATCAACAACCCCGAATCGCGCTTCCTGCAAGAGGTTCCGCAGCATCTCATCGACTGGAAACGGGAGGATCCCGGCGTCGGCAGCGGGTTCGGTTCCAGTGGTGGCTCGGGGCGCCAGCGCGACTGGACGTCGAATCCCCGTGGTGGATGGTCCGGTGGGTCGTCGCCGTCGGCCACCCCGACACCCAGCTTCGGCAAGGCCCGGTCCAACAACACCCTGACGCTCGCCGTGGGTGATCGCGTGAGCCACGACAAGTACGGTCTCGGGACCGTCGTCGAGTCCGAGGGATCAGGTCAGCGTGCGATGGTGCTGATCGACTTCGGCACGTCCGGTCGAGTGAAGATGATGCTCATCGGCGGAGTGCCGATGACCAAGCTGTGAGAGGGCACGGAAGAAAGGTCCGGCGCCACCGTGCATGACGGTGACGCCGGACCTTCGACGTTGTGGAGGTGTGGGAACTCAGTCGCGCTCGGGGCCGAGAGCGATACCGCGGGACGCCAACCAGGGGAGCGGGTCGATCTTGTTGTCGCCCGTGAGGTGGACCTCGAAGTGGAGGTGCGGGCCGGTGGACTGGCCGCGGTTGCCCATCTTGGCGATCTCGTCGCCGGCCATGACCGTCTGGCCCACCTGGACCTCGGACGAATCGATGTGGCCGTACACGGTGATGGTGCCGTCGGCGTGCTGCAACCGGACCCACAGTCCGAAGCCGGCCGCGGGGCCCGAGTCGATGACGGTGCCGTCGGCCACGGCGTACACCGGCGTGCCGATGGCGTTGGCGATGTCCACGCCGGCGTGCAGCGTGCCCCACCGCGAGCCGAAGCCGGAGGTGTAGGTGCCGAGCGCGGGCAGTGCGAAGAGGGGACGCCGTGCAGCGGCCTCGCGAGCCTCGCGCTCCTCGCTGAAGCGCTGGCCCTTCGCCAGGAGCTCCGAGAACTGGCCCAGGTCGACCGGTGCGGCGATGTTGAGGATCTGCGGTGCCGCGGACGTGGAGGGGGCCGTGACGGGCGCTCCGGTCGACGTGGCGGTGGGCACCGAGTCGACGTGCGCGGCCGGCTGGTCCGCGACGATGCCGGCGGCGGTGGAGCTGTCGACGATTCCTGCGGACGCGGCAGCTGCCGGGGCCTGGCCGGCGGCCAGCGCGTACTCGGAGGTCTCGGTGCGCTCGGCGGGCTGCGCGTTGTCGATCGCGGCCTGGCCGGCAGCGACGACCGCACCTGCGGCCACGGCGACGACAGCGACGCGTCCCTTGAGGGCGGACGGCGGAGCGGGGATGCGGTGGGCGCCGCTGCGCTTGACGGCGATCTCGTCCGCGATGGCAGCCGAGGTCACCGACGGTGCTGCCCCGGCCGGAGCGGTGACGAGGAAGGACGTCGCCGGTACCGAGCGGCGGCGGCGCGTGGGCGCATCGCCGAGGGGGGCCGGGGTGTACGCGGGCGCGGACGCCACGTAGTCGCTGGACTCGTGCGCACGGTCCCAGGGGGACGATGCTGCATCGGTCGAGAGGGCTTCGAGGGGGCCGGTGTCGGTCAGATGACCGTCCGCCGGCGTGAACACGGTGGTGTCGTGCTCGAACTGCTGGGCCTCGTACTGCTGGGAATCGAACCGACTGTCGTCGGTGGCGTCCGAGACGAAGCGTGAGCGTGTGAACGGAGTTCGGTGGTGCTGCAAGACCTGCCGTCCTCCTGATTCGTGACCTACCCGTGATGTGGAACCTCGTGGACGGTAACGAAATGGTCGCGGCGGGCGCAAGCCAAACGGCTTCTCGGGTCACATATGTGAGGTGGCTCACAAGGTGTCCTGGGTTTACTCAAGGACGAGTCCCGACGCCGATCAGGCACATCGGTGATCTTCCTGTGATCGAGGCGAGCGGCAGCACGATCGGCGGACACGAGGACCGGATACCGTTCGTCATCGTGACACAGCCGACATCCGCGGGCCGTCGTACCTCAGGTTCCGCGTCCGACCCCGTCCGGCTCGGTGCCCGCGCACTCGGAGTCGTCGGAGCGCTGGCGGTGGCGGCCGCTCCGTACGTTCCCGTCGTCGGCGGCGCCGACGTGGGCCCCCCGGTGCGGGGCGCGGCCGCCGTCTCGTCGGCGCTCTGGGCAGCGATCGCTCTGCTGCTCCTGGTGCGCGCGATCCGGCCGATCGTCTTCCCCGTGCTCGCGACGCTGGGCGCCGTCGCACTGGGATCGATCGTGTCCGATCTCCAGCTGTTCGTCGGAGCGATCGACGCCGACCGGCTGGAGCTGTTCCGTCCGATCTCGGCCGGCGCGCTGGAGGCGGGCCCCGGAGCCGTGGTGGTGACGCTCGGGCACGCGCTCGTCGTCGTCGCCGGGGCGCTGGCGGCACTCGCGCTGGCGCGGACGGTCGAGTGGGACGACGTCGACGAGGATCCCGTCGCTCATCGATCGGCATCGGTCGTGGTCGCCGCGGGGGTCGCGGGCGCTCTCGCACTCGCCGCCTCGTTCCTCCTGCCCGCGTACGTGAGCACCGATGCCGTCGTCCTCGCTCCCGCTCCGGTCGCCGGACCCGTCGCGTCGGCTCTCGGCGGTGGACTGTCCGCGGTCGCGGTGCTGGTGGGTGTGGCCTACGCGTTCTCGTCGACCAGCAGGTCCGCGGCGGTCGGCGCACTGACCGGTGTGGTCGCGGCGTCGGCGACCGTCGTCGGCGTCCGCCTGGCTGCCGCGCTGGGGGCGGGCGACCGCATCGACCTCGGCGCGGGCACGGTCGTCGGAGTCGGCGGGCTCTTCGTCCTCGGCGTGGCCACGGTGGCGACGGCGCGCGCGACCTCCGGACCCACGACCTCCGTGCCCCGGCTCGCACGGTCCGCCGCTCCCTCGAACTCGACGCGGCGGCACGTCGTCGCGGGAGCGGTGACGGTCCTGACGGGCATCGCTCTCGGTGTCGGCGCCGTCCTGCCGCTTCTCGACGTCTCGACCGGCTCCGTCCCGACGGTGGTGGGGGATCGGGCGGTGGCCGCGTACGCCGTCGTGACCGTCGTCGGCGGCGTGCTGTTGCTCTTCTCGGAGTTCGCCGCCGCGGTGCGGCCTGCGGTGCCGCTGATCGTCACGGGCCATCTGGCGCTCGCGGCCGCGGTGCTGCAGGCGCTCGTGCTGGGCGTCGGTATCGACGGCGTGTCCGTCGGTGCGGGCGGCTGGCTGCTGGTCGTCGGCACGCTGCTCGGTCTGCTCACGCTCGCGCTCGTCGCCGCGGCGGGCGCCTCGGAGCGGGACGGCGTCGACACCAGCGATCTGGACGGGGCCTCGCGCCCCCTCGCAGCCGCGCTGGCCGTCGCGGCCGGGGTCGCCGCACTGGGGCTGCTCCTGCCGCAGTACGACGTGGTTGGGGAGACCGGCGGCTGGATCGGGGCGCTGCCGTGGGGGTGGGACGTGTGGGGGCGGCTGGTACTCGTGGCCGCCGTCCTGATCGGCGCCGCCGTCGCGGCCCGCGCTCGGGCGTCGCGCGCCGCGGCGCTCCAGATCGGTTCCGCGGTGGCTCTGGCGGGTGTCGCGCTGAGCCCGATCCTCGGCGGCGCGGGCCCCGACGTGACGGCGTCGTCGGGGGCCTTCGTGACCGCTGTCGGCGCTGCGGCATCGGCGCTGGTGGCGGCGGGATTTTTTCGTACTGGCGAGTAGATGTCGGCGCAGGTCGGTGATCTGAACCACAAGTTCGACGGGCTGTCGATCAGGCCTCTCGGTGGAAAGTTACAGTCGCAAGTCGGACCCGCTCCTACCCCTCGAGCGGGCGTCAACGCAGACGAGATGGTGAGCTGATGGATCTCTTCGAATACCAGGCGAAGGAACTCTTCGCCAAGCACGAGGTTCCGACGTCGGCAGGTCGTGTCACCGACACGGTCGCCGGTGCACGACAGATCGCCGAAGAAATCGGCAAGCCTGTCATGGTCAAGGCCCAGGTGAAGGTCGGCGGCCGCGGCAAGGCCGGCGGCGTGAAGTACTCCAAGGACGTCGCCGAGGCCGAGGCGAACGCGGAAGCGATCCTCGGACTCGACATCAAGGGCCACGTCGTCAAGAAGCTTCTCGTCGCGGAAGCCAGCGACATCGCGGAGGAGTACTACATCTCCTTCCTGCTCGACCGCACGAACCGCACCTACCTCGCGATGTGTTCCGTCGAGGGTGGTGTCGAGATCGAGGTCACCGCCGAGGAGAACCCGGACGCGCTCGCCCGCATCCCCGTCGACGCCGTCAAGGGTGTCGACCTCGCCTTCGCGCGTGAGATCGCCGAGGCCGGCAAGCTTCCCGCCGAGGTGCTCGACGCCGCGGCCAACACGATCCAGAAGCTGTGGGACGTCTTCATCAAGGAAGACGCGCTGCTCGTCGAGGTCAACCCCCTCGTGCGCACGCCGGACGACCAGATCCTCGCCCTCGACGGCAAGGTCACCCTGGACGCCAACGCGGACTTCCGCCAGAAGGGCCACGCCGAGTTCGAGGACGCCGACGCGGCGGACCCACTCGAAGCGAAGGCCAAGGAGAACGACCTCAACTACGTCAAGCTCGACGGACAGGTCGGCATCATCGGAAACGGTGCCGGACTGGTCATGTCGACCCTCGACGTCGTCGCCTACGCCGGTGAGGCGCACGGCGGAGTCAAGCCCGCCAACTTCCTCGACATCGGCGGCGGCGCCTCGGCAGAGGTCATGGCCGCAGGCCTCGACGTCATCCTCGGCGACTCGCAGGTCAAGAGCGTGTTCGTCAACGTCTTCGGCGGAATCACCTCGTGCGACGCGGTTGCCAACGGCATCGTCGGCGCTCTGAAGACGCTGGGCGACACCGCCTCCAAGCCGCTGGTCGTCCGCCTGGACGGCAACAAGGTCGAAGAAGGCCGGAAGATTCTCGCCGATGCTGCGCACCCGTTGGTGACACTGGCCGAGACCATGGACGAAGGCGCCGACAAGGCCGCCGAGCTGGCTGCGAAGTAGAGGGCACCGAAACTATGTCTATTTTCCTGAACAAGAACAACAAGGTCATCGTCCAGGGCATCACCGGCGGCGAGGGCACCAAGCACACCGCCCTGATGCTCAAGGCCGGCACGCAGGTCGTCGGCGGCGTCAACGCTCGCAAGGCCGGGACCACGGTCAAGCACACCGCAGCCGACGGTTCCGACGTCGAGCTGCCCGTGTTCGCCAGCGTTGCCGAGGCCATGGAGAAGACCGGAGCCGACGTGTCCATCGCGTTCGTGCCGCCGGCATTCTCCAAGGACGCCATCGTCGAGGCCATCGACGCGGAGATCCCGCTGCTCGTCGTCATCACCGAGGGAATCCCGGTGCAGGACAGCGCGTACGCGTGGGCCTACAACGTCGAAAAGGGCAAGAAGACCCGCATCATCGGGCCGAACTGCCCCGGCATCATCACCCCCGGCGAGGCACTGGTCGGCATCACGCCCGCCAACATCGCCGGCAAGGGCCCCATCGGCCTCGTCTCGAAGTCGGGCACCCTGACCTACCAGATGATGTTCGAGCTCCGTGACTTCGGCTTCTCCACCGCCATCGGCATCGGCGGCGACCCGGTCATCGGCACCACGCACATCGACGCCATCGAGGCGTTCGAGAACGATCCCGACACCGAGATCATCGTCATGATCGGCGAGATCGGTGGCGACGCCGAGGAGCGTGCAGCCGACTACATCAAGGCGCACGTCACCAAGCCCGTCGTCGGTTACGTCGCCGGCTTCACCGCTCCCGAGGGCAAGACCATGGGCCACGCCGGCGCCATCGTCTCCGGCTCGCTGGGAACGGCTCAGGCCAAGAAGGACGCTCTCGAGGCGGCCGGCGTGAAGGTCGGCAAGACGCCGTCCGAGACCGCTGCCCTCGCGCGCGAGATCCTCGAGAAGAAGTAGTCACTCTTTCTTCTCTCACACGAGGGAGGCCGGTTTCCCGCTCGGGAAGCTTGCCTCCCTCGTGTCGTTCCGGGGGACTACCGTCGAGGTATGAGCATTCCCGCGACTCACTCCGCCATCGTCTCCGTCGAACCCGACTCGCCGTTCGTGCAGATCGAGCGAGAGACTCCGTCGCCCACCGGATTCGACGTTCTCGTACGTGTCGACGCGGTGTCCGTCAATCCGGTGGACACGAAGGTTCGCTCGTCCTTCGATCCGTCCGACGGCCCGAAGGTCCTCGGTTTCGACGCCGTCGGTGAGGTCGTCGCGGTGGGTTCCGACGCCCGAATCTTCGAGCCCGGCGATCGAGTCTTCTATGCGGGATCCATAGCTCGGGACGGCAGCAACGCCCAGTACCAACTCGTCGACGAGCGGATCGTCGGCCATGCGCCGTCGTCACTGTCCGCCGAGGACGCCGCGGCCGTGCCGCTGACCGCCATCACCGCCTGGGAATCGCTGTTCGTCCGGCTCGGACTCGGGAAAGACAGCACCGGCACACTTCTCGTGATGGGGGCCGCCGGCGGTACCGGGTCGATGATCATCCAGCTCGCCCGGGCACTGACCTCGCTCACCGTTGTTGCCGCGGCATCGCGCGGCGAATCCCGCGACTGGGCAATGGAGATGGGCGCCCATCACGTGGTGGATCGGCACTCCCTCGTGGACGAGGTCGGTGCCCTGGCGCCGGACGGCGTCGAGTACGTGTTCTCCCCGTTCTCCGAGGGCAATGTCGACGCCTACGCCGCGGTGATGGCAGTGCACGGTCAGGTCGTGGCGATCGACGATCCGGTCGGCCTGGACCTGATGCCGCTGAAGGCCAAGAGCCAGACCTGGCACTGGGAACTGATGTTCACGGTGCCGTTGTCGTTGCCGGAGAGCACTTCTCAGCACGCCATCCTCGACGAGGTCTCGCGACTCATCGACAACGGAACTCTGCGGAGCACCCGCACCACGACTCTGTCACCGTTCGACGTGGAGACCCTGCAGGACGCGCACCGGCGGGTGGAAAGTGGCGGCACTGTCGGGAAGGTGGTCGTCGTTCGGTAGATCAGTCGATCGGCGAGACCCTGATGAGGTTGCCGTCGGGGTCGCTGACCACAAATGTGCGGCCGAAGACCGCGTCGTTCGGCTCGTCGACGACACGGACTCCCTTCGAGACCCAGTTCGCGAAGACCTCGTCGACGGCAGACGCCGACCCGGGGACCATCAGTCCGACCTCGGTCGTGCGTGGAGTGTCCGGGGCCAGGTGCTCGCTGTAGCCGGTCCACAGCGCGAACAAGACGCCGGGGGCTACCTGGAAAGCGACATAGTGGGGACTGATGAAGGTCGGTTCGATCTCGAACAGGTCGCTGTAGAAGCTGGTAGCGGTCTCGGCGTCGCGGACGCCGATCAGGAACAGGTTCGGTGCGGGCACAGGAGCTCCTCGACTCGGTGAATTCTCGGTACCGCCACAGTGGACCGGCCTATCACGACAGAACCTGTCACCTTTTCTGCGAAGATCGGACGCATGAAGGCCTCCCGATTGCTGCACCTCTTGCTGTTGCTGCAGACCCGCCAACGCATCACCACCACGGAGCTGGCCGCGCGTCTGGAAGTATCGCGGCGGACCGTGCTGCGGGACGTCGAGGCGCTCTCGGCAGCAGGAGTGCCTGTGTACGCCGAACGTGGCCGCAGCGGTGGAATCGTCCTGCTCCCCGGTGCGCGGCTCAACGCGTCCCACCTGGAACCACCGGAGTTGGAAGCCCTTTCTCTGGCGGGTCTGGACAGCACGCAACGTGAGCGCATGGGCTTGTCGGCGATGTGGGAGTCGGCAGCACGCAAGATCGCCGCCCGCCAGGCCGCGACATCCACGGGCACGAGCCCATTGCGACTGGCGGACCTCGTGCTGGTGGACAGCACCCCGTGGTTTGCCGATTCAGAAGCAGCGGTCGACGTCGCCGATCTGGCATCGGCCCTGCAGGACCGACGCCGATTGCGAATCCGATACCGGCGGAGCGCCGAGAGTGAGGCCTCGACACGTGTGGTCGACCCGTACGGGATCGTGGCGAAGTCCGGCCGCTGGTACCTCGTCGCCGACCACCGAGGAGATGGACGACTGTTCTCTCTGGACCGACTCGCGGCTTTCGAACAACTCGACGCGCCAGTCTCTCTCCGACCCGGAGAAACCCTCCGCACCACATGGGCCGCGTTGAAGGACCGCACCGAGGGTCGAGGTCATGTGAGCGTGACCTTTCGCCTGCCGGAACACGGCCTCGACTTGGCGCGGCGCATCCTCGGGACACGCATCCACGATGTATCCGATCCGGAGAACGGAACATGCATCGTCGTCGTCGGCTACCCCGACATCGAGTCGGTGCGTCAACTGCTGCAATTCGGCGACCACATCGAGGTCCTCGCCCCAGACGCAGCCCGCACACGCATCAGCCAACTCGCGAAAGTCCTGGCCGAAACACACTCACCCCCATCCAGTTGACCGCCGATCGGGACGCCTCGAGCTCGATCGACGTGTCCGGTCAGTACGACCGGCCGTGTTCTCGGGCACGGAATGTGTTGGTGGAAAGGCGATCTGCGCTCAATGTCCGCGCATGTATCGACGGCCGAAACGGATCGAGGAGCTGGAGCGCGCATCCGACGGCGTGACCCGAAAGTGTGTCGGTGGGGTGGGTTACTGTCTGTTCAGGTCGTCGGGGGGCGGTCTGATCGGGGCATCACCGGGGGGTGAATTCGTGTACGACGCAGAGGTTTCGACGGATGTGGTGGTGTCGGCGAAGGTCGACGCTCAGGCGTCGTTCGCCCGGACCGTGTCGGCGTCGTGTGCGTACGTGCAGGAGTCGTCGCGGCGGCCTGCGGTGCTCGGTCCGGGTGGGGTGTTCGATGCCGAGGCTGCTGAGATCTGTGCGGTGGCGGAGGTCGCGGCGGCGTTGTCGGTGTCGACGCGCACGGTGACCGAGTGGCTGTTCCTGATTCGCACCGCGCATCCTGCGGTGGCGGAGGCGTTCGATGCGGGCCGGTTGTCGTATGCGGCGTTCCGGACGGTGTGCAGGTCGGTGGCCGGGGTTCCGAACGCCACCGAAGCGCTGCTGCAGCGGATGATCGCTGCCGCGTCGAGGTGCACTCCGGGTGCGGTGGCAGCGGCGGTCGACCGGATCCTCGCGGAGTTCGACGCGGAGTGGCACCGCATCGCTCGGGAGCGCGCGACGACGGAACGGTACGTCTCGGTCAGGAAGCTGCCGCGAGGTCAAGCCGAGCTGAAGGTTCGTGGCCCCGCAGAGCAGATTGCCGGGATGAAGCGGGCCATCGTCGAGGCGGCCCGAGGGGTGTGCGATCCGAGTTCGCTGCCGGCGCGGTTGTTCGACGCTGCGCACGCGATCATCACCGGCACACCTCTGCCGTGCGACTGCGTTGACGAGAGTTGCGCCCACGCGCCGTCGCCGGCCGCACCGGCCCATCATGCCGTCATCGTCCTCGACGCCGCCACGGCGGCGGGGTTGGCAGGGGAACCCGGTCACCTCGTCGGCTGGGGTCCGGTTCCTGCGGACACTGCACGGAGGATCGCCGGGGATGCGACGTGGCAAGCACTCATCACCGCAGCCCGCGGAACTGAACCGCGGGCGGGATGCAGCTGCCGTTGCCCGGAGCACGACCCACCCACCGTCCCCGACCCGCCTGTGCCGATCACGGGTCGGGAAGTCCGCCGCACCCGCCGTATGCGCGCAGGCTGGACACCGACCGCGGGGAAGCTGGGCAGCACGACAGCCCGCAAAGCCAGGGAGCAGGTCGACTATCTCCGCGCGCTCCCACCATCGGTGTTGGACCGCGCCGTAGCCGACCCCGACGGCCACGGTGGCTTCGCCGTACCCCCGGCCGGGGCGTTGACCTACCGGCCGTCCGAGGCGGTCGCGGCGCTGGTGACAGCCCTGTATTCGACGTGCGTTCATCCGGGATGTGCTGTGCCCAGCGAGGACTGCGACCTCGACCATGTCGTCCCGTTCGACCACACCGACCCGGAGAGAGGCGGCTGGACCGTCACCGGCAACCTCGCGCCGCTGTGCCGTCGGCACCACGGCCTGAAGACCCGGCGGCAGTGGCACCACCGCATGCTCCGGGACGGGATCGTCCATGTCCGCGACTCGCACGGCACCGACTACTTCACCGCACCCGGCGAGTGAGCGAACCGTTCGAATCACCCAGAGCGCAACGGTGGTTCCGCATCGACTCGGGCGATGTACTTCCGGGCATGACGATCACCGACACCCGCCCCGCCGGCGCCGCCACCGAACCGCGCTGGACCACCGCTCCCACGACGTCCGCGGAATGGATCGACCGTGCCCACGAGGTGGCCGCGATCCTCGCCGTCGACGCCGTCGCCCGTGATCGCGCCACCGAGGCGCCGCACGAGGAGGTGACGTTGTTGAAGGAGTCCGGTCTGGTCACGATCCTCGGGCCGATCGAGTTCGGTGGTGGCGGGCAGACCTGGGAGACCGCCTACCAGGTGATCCGCGCCGTGGCCGCCGCCGACGGGTCGATCGGACAGCTGCTCGGCTACCACCTGCTGTGGTTCTGGGCGGCACGTCTGGTCGGGACGAAGGAGCAGATCGCTGCCGTCGAACAAGCCGCCACCGAGAACACCTGGTTCTTCGGTGGCGCGGTCAACCCGCGCGACAACGACGTCGAGATCACCGACGAGGGCGACACGATCGTCTACAACGGTGCCAAGACGTTCTCCACGGGCAGTCGTGTCTCCGACGTGACCGTGCTCGAGGGGGTGCTCGCCGGTACCGACACCCACGTCTTCGCCATTGTTCCGTCGAACTCCGAGGGCCTGACGTTCCACGACGACTGGGACAACATCGGTCAGCGTCGCACCGAGAGTGGCAGTGTCACCATCGATCACGTCCGCACCGACTGGAGCTCGGCCGCCGGATTCGCGAACAAGGCGTTCGAGCCGCGGGTCTACAACACCCTCAACGTCCCGATCATCCAGCTGGTGTTCGTCAACTTCTACCTCGGCATCGCACGCGGAGCCCTCGAGACCGCTGCCGACTACACGCGTACCACCACGCGAGCGTGGCTGCACAGCACCGTGGACAACGCGCTCGACGAGCCCTACATCATCGACCTGTACGGAGACTTGACCGGGAAGCTCTGGGCCGCAGAGGCTCTCGCGGACGCCGTGGCCGCGGAGCAGCAGCGGATCCACGAGAACGCCTGGGCCGTCACCGAGCACGAGCGCGGCGAGCACGAGGTGCGCGTCGCCGCGGCGAAGGCACGCGCCACGGAGGTCGCCCTGGAGATCACGTCGGGCATCTTCGAGGGGCTCGGCGCCCGCGCCACCGCGTCGAGTCACGGATTCGACCGTTTCTGGCGCAACGTGCGCACGCACACGTTGCACGATCCGGTGGCCTACAAGCGCCGTGAGGTCGGCCGCCACGTGCTCACCGGCGAGTTGCCGCAACCCACCTGGTACTCCTGAAATCATATGTCGCGCACTATCATCGAACCGAGGACTGCATGAGTACAGAGAAGATCGCCGACGAAGTGAAGTTCGCCTACTGGGTGCCCAACGTCAGTGGTGGCCTCGTCACCAGCGACATCGAGCAACGCACCAGCTGGGAGTTCGCGTACAACAAGAAGCTCGCGCAGACGGCGGAGAACAACGGGTTCGAGTACGCGCTGAGCCAGGTCCGGTACGAGGCCAGCTACGGAGCCGAGTTCCAGCACGAGTCCACGAGTTTCAGTCTGGGACTGCTCCTCGCGACCGAGCGCCTCAAGGTCATCGCTGCCGTGCATCCCGGGCTCTGGCAACCGGCCGTGCTCGCGAAACTCGGTGCGACAGCGGACCATCTCTCCAACGGACGCTTCGCCATCAATGTGGTGAGTGGATGGTTCAAGGACGAATTCACGCATCTCGGTGAGCCCTGGCTCGAACACGACGAGCGTTACCGACGCAGCGCCGAATTCCTGCAGGTGCTGCGCAAGATCTGGACCGAGGACGACGTCGATTTCCGCGGCGACTTCTACCGCATCCACGACTTCACGCTCAAGCCGAAACCGCTCAACACGCCCGCGCGTCCCAATCCCGAACTGTTCCAGGGTGGTAATTCGTCGGCGGCACGGGAGAACGCAGGTCGGTACTCCGACTGGTACTTCTCCAACGGCAAGGACTTCGACGGCATCACCGAGCAGATCGACGACGTGCGGCACGTCGCACAGGCCCATCAGCGTGAGGTGAAGTTCGGTCTCAACGGCTTCATCATCGCCCGCGACACCGAGAAGGAGGCGAGGGACACCCTCCGCGAGATCATCGAGAAGGCGAACAAGCCGGCAGTCGAGGGGTTCCGCGGTGCCGTGCAGCAAGCCGGCAGTTCGACGTCGGACAAGAAGGGCATGTGGGCAGACTCGAGCTTCGAGGACCTCGTGCAGTACAACGACGGCTTCAAGACTCAACTGATCGGTACGCCCGAACAGGTGGCGACGCGCATCGTCGACTACCGCGACCGCGGCGTGGACCTCATCCTCGGCGGTTTCCTGCACTTCCAGGAGGAGATCGAGTACTTCGGAGCGAAGATTCTGCCGCTGGTGCGAGAGATCGAGGCCGCGCGGGCGAGTGACCGCGAACCCGTCGGCGTCGCCTGAGCGAGGAGTCACTCACCGCGGGTCCGTAGTGTTGGTGAGCGGCGCGGCCGCCGCAGTCGGCGGCCGACCGACGACCAGCACCGAGGAAGAGGAATCGAGATGACCTTCTCACCAGGGGGACCCGACCACGACCACGGCCGGACGGACCCGCGGACGACCACCTTCGGAGACCCGTCCACGGAGACCGGGCAGGTCGACGACCGTTCAGCGTCGATCGACCGCACGGACGGCGCTGCAACCCCGTCCGTCGACGCGGACGCGGCCGTCGCCGACGACAACACGACCGAGCAGATCGCGGCGCGCACGACGCAGGTCGCCCGTATCGCGTCGTACGTCGTCATCGGCACCGGTGTCCTCGCGTTCCTGCTCGGTCTGTCCGCGCAGTTCGCGCTCGGCGGTGAGTCCTCCAACTTCTTCGAACGCGAGCTGGGCGACCCGACGTCCGTGGCGCTGCTCCTCCTCGCTGCGCTCGTCACGGCCACGGGCCTCCTGCCGCGGCAGACGACGTCGCGGGGACTGGTCGCGGCGCTGTCCGTCACCGCGTTGCTCACGCTCATCTTCCAGCTGGTGAACCGCGGGGCGGCGTTCACCGCCTTCGGTGAGACCGTCCGCGTCGGTATCGGCATCGGGTCGATCCTGGTGCTGATCCTGGCCATCGTGCAGGTGGCCGCGGCCGTCGGTGCGCTTCTCGTCGACTCGGGAGTCGTGACGGTTCCGGCGCCGCTTCCGAAGCAGCAGCAGTTCGGCCAGCCGGGTGGCCCGGGACAGCAGGGTCCCGGCCAGCAGAACTACGGGCAGCAGGCATATGGCCAACAGGCATACGGCCAGCAGGGTTACGGGCAGCCGCAGAGCTATGGCCAGCCGCAGGGTTACGGCCAGCCCCAGGGGTACGGGCAGCCGGGTGCCTACGGGCAGCCGCAGGGATACGGCCAGCCGCAGGGTTACGGGCAGCCCCAGGGTTACGGCCAGCCGGGTGCCTACGGGCAGCCGCATGGATACGGCCAGCAGGGTCAGGCGCAGCCCGGCGCCTACGGTCAGCAGGGGTACGGCCAGCCGCAGGGCTACGGATCGCCCTACAGCGCCCCGACCGAGCGCTACGGGCAGCCGGTCGGCCAGACCGCCGCGGACACCGCCCCCGAGCACGCCGCATCGGCGGAGTCCGCGACACCTCCCACCGGTGAGCAGTCGTCCGCGCAGCAGCCGAGCACGGAGGAGCACATGCCCGAGCAACAGGCACCCGAGCAGCAGGCGCCCGAGCAGCAGGCACCGGAAGCCACCCGCGCACTCGACTTCGGCGATCGGTCGGACGACCGCCGCTGAACCGCGTCGTCGGCGCGCCTAGGTTCTCCACCGCGCCGACGGTGAGAACCTGATCGGTGATGACCTCACTACTCGATCGCGAACCGCACACGCGGGGCCGTTTCGGTCCGAATCCCGACGAGGCTCGAATGCTGCTCACCGTGGCGTTCCGGCCCGTCGGGCTACTCCTGGCCGTCGTCACGGCCGTGGTGCTGGTGACGCTCGTCTCCGCGAACAGCGACCTGACGGGGACGTTCGGCGCGTTGGCCGCCACGTGGCTGGCCGTGCATCAGGTGCCGCTGGGCATCGCCGGTGCGACGTTGTCAATCCTTCCGCTGCTGCCCACTCTCGTGCTGGTGCACGCGGTGTCGTCGGCGGTCGCGCGGCCACTGACCGACGCCTCCACCCGTCGCGACATCGGATGGGTCGTCGGCGCGGCGATCGCGGGTCCGCTCGCGATGGCGGCGGTGATGCTCGCGATGATTCACGACGCGTCCACCGTCATCGCCCTGAGCACGCCCAACGCACTCGCCACCTTCGGGTGGGTGATCCTCGTGCACGGCATCGGTGCGGCGATCGGCTGCATCCGCGGTACCTGGCCCGCACTCATGCGCACGGTGGTACTGCCGCCGTGGCTCGCAGCGTCCTTCGCTCCCGCGGCGCGTGCCGGCGCGGTACTGCTCGCCGGTGGCGCCGTCGTCGTCGCCGCCTCTCTCGCGCTGTCTTTCTCCACGCTCGGCACGCTGCTCGAGACCGGCGGCGGGATCGGCGGAGCGCTGGGCCTGACCGCGATCTCGGTGCTGTATCTGCCCAACATCGTGGTGGCCGCGTCGTCGGTCGTCACCGGGTCGTCCGCCCACGTGGGCGCGGCGATGGTCTCCGTCACCGAGACGACCGGCGGTCAGCTTCCTGCCGTCCCGGTGCTGGCAGTCATGCCCGAATCGTCGGCCCAGGTGTGGTGGCCGGTCATGCTCGTCGTCCCCGCACTCGCCGCCGTGGTGCTCGGGCGTGCGTGTGCTCGTGCGACGACGTCCCTGGCGGACGCGGTGCGCAGTGCCGCCGCCGCCGCGGTCTGCGTGAGCGTGGCGGCCGTCCTGATCGGCGTCGTCGCCGGTGGCTCGGTGGGAACGTTCGGCCATCTCGGTGTCGACGCGCCGCTCCTCGGCGTCACCACCTTCGCGTGGTGCCTCGTGGTGGGCGCGCTCACCGCGGCCGTCACCGCCTGGTCGATGCGGCGCCACGACATCCACGGATGGCACGAGGACAACGAAGCCGAGGAGAGTGAATCCGACGACTCCGCGGGCACATCGATGCTCGGTGAGCCGGCCGCCCTCCCCGCAGCCCCGGACGCCGCGCCGACGGACACGGACATCGTGGAAGCCGAGACCGAAGCCGAGACCACCGACACCGACACCGTCGAGACCGAAGACGATGCCGTGGAGGCGGACGTCGTCGACGCCGAGATCGTCGACCTGCCGGACGAGTCGGCCGAGCCCGAGAAGCCCGGCGGCACCGACACCGCTCCCTGACGCGCGTCCTCCCCGAGCGAGGCCGATCGAGGAGGCGAACGGCGGCCGTCTAGGCTTCCTGTCGGCGTGATCCCACGCCGACAGAGCACCTGACCCGCCCGAGCAGCTGAGGAGAAGCACGCTGTCTGCCCCGCGTTCGACACCCGGGCGGGACCTCCCGGCCCGCGTCGTCGTCCTCGCCTCGGGGGTCGGATCACTGCTCGGATCGTTGGTCGAGGCCGCGTCCGCTCCCGAGTTCCCGGCCGAGGTCGTCGCCGTGGTGGTGGATCGCCCGTGCGGCGCCGAGAGCGCAGGGCTGCCGTCCCGGCGAGTGGCCGTGTCGGACCATGGTTCGCGTGCGGAGTGGGATGCCGCCCTCACCGAGGTCGTGGACTCCTGGTCACCGGATCTCGTCGTGAGTGCGGGATTCATGCGGATCCTCGGGCCGGTGTTCCTCGCACGCTTCGGTGGCCGCATCGTCAACACCCACCCCGCACTGCTGCCGTCGTTCCCGGGCGCGCACGCGGTGGCCGACGCCCTCGCCCACGGTGTGAAGGTCAGCGGGTCCACCGTCCACCTGGTGGACGACGGTGTGGACACCGGGCCCATCGTGGCGCAGGAAGCTGTTCCGGTGCTCGACGGCGACACCGAGGAGTCGCTGCACGAGCGCATCAAGATCGTCGAACGACGGCTGCTGATCGACGTGGTCGCCGCCGTCGCCACACGCGGAGTCATCACCGATGGACGAAAGGCCCAGATCCCCAGTGACTAACCCAGAGAACACGCGCGCCGTCTCGCGCGCACTCGTCAGCGTCTACGACAAGACCGGTCTGGACGAGCTGGCCGTGGGCCTTCACGCCGCCGGGGTGGAGATCGTGTCCACCGGATCGACCGCCGGGCGCATCGCCGCCGCGGGCGTACCGGTGACTCGGGTCGAAGACCTCACCGGCTTCCCCGAGACCCTGGACGGCCGCGTGAAGACGCTGCATCCGCGCGTGCACGCCGGCGTCCTGGCGGACACGCGCAAGCCGGAACACCTCGCGCAGCTCGACGAGTTGGGCGTCGCTCCGTTCGAGCTCGTCATCGTCAACCTCTACCCGTTCACCGAGACGGTGGCGTCCGGTGCGAGTTCGGACGAGTGCGTGGAGCAGATCGACATCGGTGGCCCGTCCATGGTCCGCGCCGCGGCGAAGAACCATCCGTCGGTGGCGGTCGTGGTGGATCCCGCTCGCTACGCCGACGTGCTGACCGCGGTGCAGGGTGGCGGCTTCACGCTCGAGCAGCGAATCGCGCTGGCCGCCACGGCGTTTCAGCACACCGCAGCATACGACGTCGCGGTGGCGTCCTGGATGACCGACGTCCTCGTCGCCGGCGGTTCCGACGAGTCCGAGCACTTCCCGGCATGGATGGGCGCGACCTACGAGCGCGCCTCGGTTCTGCGCTACGGCGAGAATCCGCACCAGGCCGGCGCTCTGTACGTCGACCCGTCCGCTCCCGCCGGCATCGCGCAGGCGGAGCAGGTGCACGGCAAGGAGATGTCGTACAACAACTACACCGACGGTGACGCCGCCTGGCGTGCCGCGTTCGACCACGATCTCCCGTGCGTGGCGATCATCAAGCACGCCAACCCGTGTGGCATCGCGGTGTCGGCGTCCGGCTCCATCGCCGAGGCGCATCGCAAGGCGCACGCCTGCGATCCGGTGAGCGCGTACGGCGGCGTCATCGCGTCCAACCGCGAGATCACCGTCGAGATGGCCGAGCAGGTCGCCGAGATCTTCACCGAGGTCATCATCGCCCCGTCCTACGCCGACGGCGCGCTGGGAGTGCTGCAGCGCAAGAAGAACATCCGCGTCCTCGTGTGCGAGCCGCCGACGGCGGTGCCGGAGATCAAGCAGATCTCGGGCGGCCTGCTGCTGCAGGACCGTGACCGTCTCGACGCCGCGGGCGACGATCCGTCGGGGTGGACCCTGGCCGTGGGCGAGCCCGCCGACGAGGCAGTGCTGGCCGACCTCGAGTTCGCCTGGAAGGCGTGCCGCGCCGTCAAGTCCAACGCCATCCTCATCGCCGCGGACGGTGCGTCCGTGGGAGTGGGCATGGGACAGGTCAATCGGGTCGATTCCGCCGAACTGGCCGTGCGCCGCGCCGGCGACCGCACCACGGGCGCCGTGGCCGCGTCGGACGCCTTCTTCCCGTTCCCCGACGGCTTCCAGATCCTCGCCGCAGCGGGGGTGGCGGCGGTGGTGCAGCCCGGCGGATCGATCCGCGACACCGAGGTCGTGGAGGCAGCGCGCGAGGCGGGCGTGACCATGTACCTGACCGGGTCACGCCACTTCGCGCACTGACCTCTCACGAACCTCGACCCCCCGAACTTCAACCCCCCGAACTTCAACCCCCCGAACTTCGACCCCCCGAACTTCAACCCCGCGGGCTCAGCCCTTCGCGAGAACCTTCTCGATGGGCTTCGCGAGCTTCTCCGGCTTGGTGGTCGGCCCGAAACGGTCGACCACCTTGCCGTCGGCGTCGATGAGGAACTTGGTGAAGTTCCACTTGATCCGGCTGCCCAGCACGCCCGACTTCTGGTCGCGCAGCCACTTGTAGAGAGGGTGCGCGCCGTCGCCGTTCACCTCGATCTTCTCGTGCATCGGGAACGTGACGTCGTACCGCAGCGAGCAGAAGTTCTTGATCTCGTCGGCGTCGCCGGGCTCCTGATGCCCGAACTGATCGCACGGGAAGCCGAGAACCACCAGCCCCTGCGGCCCGTACGTCTTGTTCAGCACCTCGAGGCCCTCGTACTGCGGCGTGAATCCGCACTGCGAGGCGGTGTTGACGATGAGGAGCGGCTTGCCCTTGTAGGCGGCGAGGTCGACGGGCTCGCCGTCGATGGTGGTGGCGGTGAAGTCGTATGCACTGGTCTCGGTCACCGCTCGACGCTACCGGCAGGAGGCCACATCGTGTTTGGTCTGTTCTCGGCGAGGGTAGACGCGGGCCATGACTCAGGACCACCGTGACGGCGACCCGGACGGCGGAATGAAGGAGGGCAGCTCGGAGCGCGAGCCTCGCGACGACGAGCGGACCTTCCGCGCACACGCCGGCGAGGCCATCGCCGATGCCCGGAACTGGCCCGGCTACTTCCTCATCGCACTGGGCCTCGGGGCCATGGGTCTCGGGCTCACTGCCGCAGGAGGCGGTTTCGAGGGGTGGGTGATGATCCTGTTCCCGGCCACCGTGATCCTCTGGGCCGCCGGTCTGACGGTGATCCTGCTCGAACGCAAGCGCGTCAAGAACGCCGAGGGCAAGGACCTGACGGACCCGTCGGGGCACTGATCGAGCTGTGCACGTGCCGAAACGGCTCGACGCTCGTACGTTGGAAGGGTGACCCAGTCTCCCAGTAGTCGAGATCCACACCCGCGCGCGACCACCCTCGGTGAACTCCGCGCGTCGGGACACGTCCAGAAGACAGTCAAGAACGAACTCCGCGACAACCTGCTCGACGCCCTGCGCGAGGGCCGCGACGCATGGCCCGGCATTCTCGGATTCGAGAACACCGTCCTTCCGCAGATCGAACGCGCACTCCTCGCCCAGCACGACGTCGTTCTCCTCGGCGAGCGCGGGCAGGGCAAGACCCGCCTGCTCCGAACCCTCGCCACGCTGCTCGACGAGTGGACGCCCGTCATCGACGGCTCCGAGCTCGGTGAGCATCCCTACGACCCCATCACCCCCGCCTCGATCCGCCGGGCAGCCGAACTCGGCGACGATCTGCCGGTGTCCTGGCGCCATCGCTCCGAGCGGTACTCGGAGAAGCTGGCGACCCCGGACACGTCGGTGGCCGACCTCGTCGGCGACGTCGACCCCGTGAAGGTCGCCGAGGGCCGCAGCCTGGGCGATCCGGAGACAATCCACTTCGGCCTCGTGCCGCGTACCCACCGCGGAATCGTGGCGATCAACGAGCTGCCCGACCTCGCCGAGCGCATCCAGGTGTCGTTGCTCAACGTGATGGAGGAGCGCGACATCCAGATCCGTGGCTACACGGTGCGGTTGCCCCTCGACGTGCTCCTCGTCGCGAGTGCGAACCCGGAGGACTACACCAACCGCGGTCGGATCATCACTCCGCTGAAAGACCGGTTCGGCGCCGAGATCCGCACCCACTATCCGATCCTGCTGACCGACGAGATCGCGGTCATCGAGCAGGAGGCCGACCTCACCGCAGTCGTGCCGCCGCACGTGCTCGAGGTGCTGGCGCGGTTCACCCGGCTGCTGCGTGAATCGCCGTCGGTCGACCAGCGTTCCGGCGTCTCGGCTCGGTTCGCCGTCGCCGCCGCCGAGACCGTCGGCGCGGCCGCCGTGCACCGTGCCGCCGTGCTGGGCGAGTCCGATCCGGTGGCTCGACCCGTCGACACCCAGACGATCGTCGACGTCCTGCGGGGCAAGGTGGAGTTCGAGTCGGGCGAGGAGGGACGGGAGATCGAGGTTCTGAACCACCTGCTGCGGCGGGCCACAGCCGACACCGCACGGGACTCGCTCGGCGGTATCGACCTGGGCCCTCTCGTCACGGCCGTCGAGCAGGGTGAGCCCGTGATCACCGGTGATCGAGTCACCGCGAAGGTGCTGCTGAACGAGTTGCCGGATCTTCCTGTCATCGACGAGATCGCCGAGCGTCTGGGCGCGACCTCCGACGGTGAGCGCGCCGCGGCTGTCGAGCTCGCGCTCGAGGGTCTCTACCTCGCACGTCGCATCGGCAAGGACACCGGCGACGACGGGCAGACGGTGTACAGCTGATGGCGGGCCACAACTCCCGGTACGGGCCGTACGTCGACGGTCCGGATCCGCTGGCGCCACCCGTCGATCTGCGGGAGGCGCTCGACGCGATCGGTCAGGACGTTCTCGAAGGTGCGTCGCCGCGCCGCGCGATGCAGGAGATGTTGCGTCGCGGGACGAAGAACATGCGCGGCCTGGACGATCTCGCCGCGCGGGCGAACCGTCGTCGGCGGGAACTGCTGAAGAACAAGAATCTCGACGGCACCCTGCAGGAGGTGCGCGAGCTGTTGGACGAGGCGGTCCTCGAGGAGCGCAAGACCCTGGCCCGTGCGCTGGACGACGACGCCCGCTTCCAGGAGATGCAGATCGCCGAACTGCCTCCGTCGACGGCGCAGGCCGTGCAGGAGCTCGCCGACTACGACTGGCGCAGCAGCGAGGCGCGGGAGAACTACGAGAAGATCAAGGATCTGCTCGGCCGCGAGGTGCTCGATCAACGCTTCAAGGGCATGAAGCAGGCACTCGAGGGGGCCACCGAGGAGGACCGTGCTCGGGTCGCCGAGATGCTGTCCGATCTCAACGACATGCTCGACGCCCATGCGCGCGGGGAGAACACCGACGAGCAGTTCGAGAAGTTCATGCGCGATCACGGTGAGTTCTTCCCCGAGAATCCCGAGACCATCGACGACCTGATCGATGCTCTCGCGGAGCGGTCCGCGGCAGCGCAGAGGCTGCGGAACTCGCTCTCCGCGGAGCAGCGTGCCGAGCTGGACGCGTTGGCGCAGCAGGCCTTCGGCAGCCAGGACCTGATGGACCAGCTGTCGCGACTCGACGCGAATCTGCAGTCGGCCCGGCCGGGGGAGGACTGGGACTCCGCCCAGAAGTTCCGCGGTCAGGAGGGCATGGGACTCGGCGACGGGACCGGTGTGCTGCAGGACATCGCCGAACTCGAGGAGCTGGGGGACCAGCTCTCGCAGCAGTACAACGGTGCGGCGCTCGACGACATCGACGCCGATGCGTTGCTGCGCCAACTGGGTCCGGAGGCGGCCGCGGACGCGCGGACGTTGGCGGACCTGGAGAAGGCGTTGCAGCAGGAGGGTTTCCTCGACAAGGGGGCCGACGGACAGTGGCGCCTGTCCCCGAAGGCCATGCGGCAGTTGGGGCGATCGGCTCTGAAGGACGTCGCGGGCGGCATGGCATCGCGCCGCGGTGAGCGTGACACCCGCCGAGCGGGCGCGATGGGCGAGCCCACCGGTGCGTCGCGCGCCTGGGAGTTCGGTGACACCGAGCCGTGGGACGTCGTCCGGACGGTGACCAACGCCGTCCTGCGCACCGCGACGGAACCTCGCGGAGACGGCGAGACCGGAGTGCGTCTGGCCGTCACCGACGTCGAGATCAGCGAGACCGAGCAACGGTCACAGGCCGTGGTGGCCCTGCTGGTGGACACGTCGTTCTCCATGGTGATGGAGGGTCGCTGGGTTCCGATGAAGCGGACGGCGCTGGCGTTGAATCACCTCGTCAGCACGCGGTTCCGCGGCGACGATCTGACGATGATCGGTTTCGGACGACACGCGCAGACGCTCACACCGTCGGAACTGGCGGGGCTCGACGGCGCGTGGGACCAGGGCACCAACCTGCACCACGCGCTGATGCTGGCCACGGCGCACCTGCGGCGCAATCCCAACGCCCAACCCGTGGTGCTCATCGTCACGGACGGCGAGCCGACCGCCCATCTCGAACCGGACGGCCACGCCTTCTTCGATTATCCGCCGCATCCGCGGACCCTCGGGTTGACGGTCAGGGAGCTCGACACCCTGGCGAAGATCGGTGCGCAGGTGACGATCTTCCGGCTGGGAGACGATCCCGGTCTGGCCCGCGTCGTGGACCGGATGGCCCAGCGCGTGGGCGGGCGGGTCGTCGCACCCGATCTGGACGGACTCGGTGCCGCGGTGGTGAGCGACTATCTGAGCGCCCGCAGGAAGCGCTGAGCCGGCTCAGGTCCCGTTGAGCACCGTGCGGGTGCCCACCGGGGCCGCGAGCTGCAGCTCCATGGTCCCGTACACGGCGATCATGATGCAGGACTTGTCCTTCGCGGATTCGAGGGTGCCGGTCCGGACGGTGACCACCACCGTCTCCTCGGTCTCCTCCACGGTCGCGTCGGCGCCGTAGCACTCGGGAGTGCCGGTGACGAAGTGCACCGCGATCCGGTTGCCCGGCAGCGCGGTCCACGCCTCGAACGGTGTGGACTGCGCCATCACCAGCGACGCGCCGGGTGTGAACTCGGTGCCCACCTGGTCCGCGGCCACCTCGTGGGGAACCGGCGGTGAGCCGGGGACGGGCACGAGGTCGGTGGGGGACGCCGCGCCGGTCTCGAGGTCGCCGGCGTCGCCGGGGTCGGAGGAGCCGCATCCGCCGAGTGCGACACACAACAGCAGCCCCAGGGCGAACGACCTCATGACCTCCACGGTAGCGCGGCCGCGCGCGGGCCCGGCCGAGCTCGCTCCCACGGTCACGCGAGCAGCGCGGCGACGAGGGCGATGACGGGAACGGACACCAGCGTCGTGACGAACGCGGTGTCGCGTGCCAGCACGGTTCCGCGGCCGTAGCGGGTGGCGTAGATGAACACGTTCTGCGCGGTGGGAAGCGCTGCGATGACCACCACGGCGAAGAGGTCGTGGCCGTCGATGCGCCACACCCACCGCGCCAGGACGTAGGTGAGGACGGGCAGCACGGCCATCTTGAGAAAGGTCGCCAGCGCGACGTCGCGGCGCGGTCCGGCTCCCCGCTCGAGCACGCGTACGCCCTGCAACGACATGCCGAAGGCGAGAAGGGCGCCGGGAACGCTGGCGCCGCCGAGCAGTGCGAACGGCTGCATCACGGGGTCCGGCAGGCTCAGACCCGTCACGGCGAGCGCCAGTCCGGCGAGGCCGGCGAGGACGATCGGGTTGGTGAACGGGGCTGCCACGACACCGACCAGCGAGGTGCCGCGCGACGACGTCGAGACGTCCAGGATCGTCAGGGCCAGCGGCGAGTAGATCATGATCTGGAAGAGCAGCAGCGGCGCGACGAACGAGGCGTCGCCCAGGACGTACACGGCGATGGGGATGCCGAGGTTGGCCGCGTTGACGTAGGACGCGGCGAGCGCTCCGATGGTGGCCTCGGGGACCCTGCGCTTCGTGATCGTCAGGGCGATCACCAGATACAGGGCACCGACGAGCAGAGCCCCCACGGCCGTGATGGCAAGTGTGGGGGAGAAGATCACCGACAGGTCGGCGCGGGCGAGGGTGTCGAACAGCAGTGCCGGGGTGGCGACGAAGAACACCATCCGCCCCAGAACGAGTCCGCCGGACTCACCGAGTACGCCCGTACGGGCGACGACGTAGCCGATGAAGACGACCACGAAGATGACGGTGAATCCGGCGAGAACTCCTGACACGGCGGGGCCTGTCAGCCCCTACCGGTCGACACTCAGCGGGTGGTGAACGGGAGGAGCGCCATCTCGCGTGCGTTGCGCACGGCGGTGGCGACCTGACGCTGCTGCTGGGGGGTCAGTCCGGTGACACGGCGACTACGGATCTTGCCGCGATCGGAGATGAACTGACGCAGCAGGTTCACGTCCTTGTAGTCGACCTCGGTGATGCCCGCCGCGATGAGCGGGTTCTTCTTGGGCTTGCGATCCTTCTCGACCCGATCCTTCTTGGACGGGCCCCTCTTCACTGCCATGAGTTCTCCATCTCACCAACTGCTCTTGTGGACGCCGGGAAGTTCCCCGCGATGTGCTCTCTCTCGAACGCCGATGCGGGAGAGTCCGAATTTCCGGAGGTACCCGCGCGGGCGACCGTCCGCAGCGTCTCGATTGCGCAATCTTACCGGACTCGCATCGCGCGGTAGACGCTGGAGAGCCCGCTGCGCCGCGAACCGGTCCTCGTCGCTCGTCGAGGGCCTCCGGATCAGCTCTTTCAGCTCGTGGCGACGTGCCGCGTGGCGGGCGACGATCTCGGCCCGCTGGGTGTTGCGGGCGATCTTCGACTTCTTGGCCATCAGCGTTCCTCCCGGAAATCGACGTGTCGACGCACGACGGGGTCGTACTTGCGCAGCACCAACCGGTCGGGGTCGTTGCGCCGGTTCTTGCGAGTGACGTAGGTGTAGCCGGTGCCGGCGGTCGACGTCAGTTTCACGATCGGCCGGACGTCGGTGCTCTTGCTCGCCATGTCAGAACCTCTTTCCGGCTGCGATCAGACGAGTCACGACGGAATCGATGCCGTCGCGGTCGATGGTCTTGATCCCCTTCGCCGAGACCGTCAGCCGCACTCGTCGGCCGAGACTCGGTACGAAGTAGGTCTTGTGCTGCACGTTGGGGTTCCACCTCCGACTCGTGCGGTGGTGGGAGTGCGAGACGAACTTCCCGAAGCTCGGGACCCGTCCTGTGACGTCGCAGTGCGCGGACATCGCGAACCCTTCCTCTCTGTCGACTGGTGACTTTATCGACAACAGTTGTCGACAAGCGCTGTGTCGGAACTGTACGCTCGGACGCCGGTAACTGACAATCGTTGTCGACAACTCGAAGAACCGAAAGGACGTGCAGTGCCGATGGAGAACCTCGAGGCGCCCGACAGGAGAACGCCCCTGGTCGTGGTGTGCGGGCCGGAGGATCTCGGCGCCGCGGTGAGCGCGACGTTCCAGGAGCCGGGCACGATCGTCCTGCACCACGACCTCTCCGACGCCACCGTCGGTGTCGTGCGGCGGCGGACGGTCCGGATGGACGACGACGGCACGCCGACCACCCGGGTCGTCGACCTGGCGGGTCTCGGGTGCTGCGTCTCCTGCCTGCTGCGGGAGGATCTGCTGCCCCTGCTGCGATCGGTCTCCGCGGACTCGTCCGTGCGACGCATCGTCGTCCGGGTCGATCCCTCGCTGGAGGTCGAGGCGATCTGCTGGGCGATCGAGAACACCGTCGTCACCGGCATGGTCGGCCGGGTGGACGCCACGGCGTCGCGAGACGTGCGCATCGAGGCGGTCGTCGGCTGCGTCGACGGCGCGACCTGGCTGTCCGACGCCACCGGCGACGAGCTCGTCGGCGAACGGGCGTTCCCGCCCGGGCCCGACGGCGGTCAGGTCGTGGATCTTCTCGACGACCGCACCGTCGCGCAGGTCGCCGTCGGCACCGTTCGAGGATCCGATCTGCTGGTCGTCGCGGACACCGGAGTCGATCGGTGGGACGCCGCGCGCCTCGATGCGGTACTGGCGCGGCTCGCACCACGCGCGCCGCGGGTCTGGATCCTGCCGGGCGAACGTCCGCGAGACCTGCTGGCCCGCGTTCCGGCGACGGCGCGGCGAGGACTCGTCGACGACGCCCACGCGCCACTGCTCGACGGGCAGCCGCCGCTGTCGGCGGAGTGCGGCGTCACCCTGGTCGAGTTCACGGACCGACGGCCGTTCCACCCGGGCCGGCTGCACGACGCGATCGATGTTCTCCTCGACGGTGTCGTCGCCACCCGCGGTCGGCTGTGGGTGGCCACGCAACCCGACGCCGTGCTGTGGCTCGAGTCCGCCGGCGGTGGGCTCCGGGTTGCCTCCGCGGGCTCGTGGCTCGCGGCCATGGCACCGGACGACTACGAGGAGGCGCCCACCGCCCGCCGCGCTCTCGCCGCACTCGCATGGGACGAGGAGTACGGGGACCGCGCGCAGTCGCTGGTGGTGCTGGTGCACGAGGCAGATCCCGAGCACGTGTACGCGGCGCTGTCCGACGCGCTGCTCACGCCGGACGAGCTCGAGACTCCCGAGCTCTGGGCCGAGTGGGCCGACCCTTTCGGGCAGTACCACGAAGATCCCTGCGAGACAGACAGTTCCGCCGTCGGGGCGGACGACGACAGAAGGGCTGCACAGTGAAGAAGAACGTACATCCGGACTACCATCCGGTCGTATTCCAGGACTCCGGGACGGGATCGATGTTCCTGACGAGGTCGACCGTCACCAGCGATCGCACCGTCGAGTACTCGGACGGTCGCACATATCCGCTGGTGGTCGTCGACGTCACCAACGAGTCGCACCCGTTCTGGACCGGCGCGGCGCGGGTGATGGACACGCAGGGACGCGTCGAGAAGTTCGAGCGTCGCTACGGCACCCGCACGAGAAAGGCCTGACCCGTGGCTGTTCCCAAGAGGAAGATGTCCCGCTCGAACACGCGCAGTCGACGCTCGCAGTGGAAGGCGACGCCGCCGGATCTGGTGTCCGTCACCGTCGGCGGCGTGACGCACCGGGTGCCGCGTCGGCTGGTGAAGGCGGTGCAGACGGGACTGTTGGACCCGTCACGACTGACCTGAGGGGCTAGCATCGCCGCATGAACGTCGACGTCACCCTGCTTCCCGGCATCGGGGTACGCAAGGATTTCGCGTTGTCCACGGGGCGACGCATCGGGGTCATCACGCGCAAGGACGGCACGAACGAGCTGATCGTGTCGAAGAAGGAGGACCCGGACTCGACGCAGGCGTCGATCACGCTGACGAACGAGGAGGCGGCGGCGCTCGGCAACCTGCTGGGCACGCCGCAACTCGTCGCGCAGCTGGGGGAGGAGCACCGCGACCTCCCCGGTATCCGGACCCGGCAGTTGCCGATTCACGAGGGATCCCGCTTCGACGGCCGACTTCTCGGCGACACCGCCATGCGGACCAAGACCGGGGTGTCCATCGTGGCGGTCATGCGGGCGGGGCAGGTCCAGCCGTCGCCGCCGCCGAACTTCACCCTCGTCTCGGGCGACCTGCTCGTCGTCGTCGGAACGAGCGACGGTCTCGATCACGCAGCGAAGATCCTCGGTAGCTGACGGGTGGGAGAGACTGCGCTCGGACTGACCGAGCTGGGCGCTGTCTTCTTCGCGCTGGGGTTGCTCGCCAGGCTCGCGTCGCGGATCGGCATGTCCCCCATCCCGTTCTATCTGCTCGCCGGGTTGTTCTTCGGCAACGGCGGCATCGTCGAGCTCGACGGCATCGACGACTTCACCCATCTCGCGAGCGAGATCGGCGTGGTGCTGCTGCTCCTGCTCCTCGGACTCGAGTACACCGCGAACGAACTGGTCACCGGGCTGCAACGGTCGTGGACCGCGGGCCTGGTCGACCTGGTGCTGAACTTCGTGCCCGGTGCGGTGACAGCGCTGATTCTCGGCTGGGGACCGATCGGCGCCCTGGTGCTCGGCGGTGTCACCTACATCTCGTCGTCCGGCATCGTCGCCAAGGTGCTCGGTGACCTGGGCCGACTGGGCAACCGCGAGACGCCCGTCGTGCTGTCCATCCTGGTGTTCGAGGACCTCATGATGGCGCTCTATCTGCCGATCCTCACCGCGGTGCTCGGCGGCGTCAGCATTCTCGGCGGCGCCGAGGCCGTGGGGATCTCCCTGTTGGTCGTCGCCGTCGTGCTGGTCGTCGCACTGCGGTACGGGTGGGTGGTGTCGAAGGTGGTCGCCAGCCGGGACCGAGAGGTGGTGCTGCTGAAAGTCTTCGGGCTCGCCCTCCTGGTGGCCGGAATCGCGTCGGCGATGCAGGTGTCCGCGGCCGTGGGGGCGTTCCTGCTCGGGATCGCCATCTCGGGATCCACCGCCCAGGCCGCCACCCGGGTGCTCGAGCCCTTGCGTGACCTGTTCGCGGCCATCTTCTTCGTCGTGTTCGGGTTCAACACCGACCCGCGCTCGATCCCGCCCGTCCTCGGGTACGCGGTGCTGCTCGCGGTCATCACCGCGGTGACCAAGGTGGCCACCGGCGCGTGGGCCGCGAAGCAGATCGGCGTGGGACAGCTGGGCCGGATGCGTGCCGGGGCAGCACTGATCGCGCGCGGCGAGTTCTCCATCGTCATCGCGGGTCTGGCCGTCGCGGCCGGCGCCGTGGAGAGCGAGCTGGCCGCACTCGCCACGGCCTACGTGCTGATCATGGCCGTCGCCGGACCCATCGCAGCCAGGGTCGTCGAGCCCGTGACGCTGCGCGTGCTGGCGGCGCGGGGTCCGACGTCATGAGACCGGCCTGTTGCAGCGATGCCTTCTTCGCCGCGAGCGCTGCCCGAGCCGCTGACCGGTCCCGGGTCCACTGCGCGACCACCTCGTCGGCGTCGACGCGGCCGATGGGTACCTGAGGTCCCACGGGCGCCCGCAGCCAGTCCATGATGCGCGCGTTCAGATCCTTGACGATCGCACGGACCGCGTCCTCGGACCGTACGTCCCGCAGCGCCTCCGGGAGACGCTCGACCTCCTTGCGCAGGCGGAGCGGCGTCGGCAGAAGAGCATCGCCCGAGAGGTTCTCGCGCTTCAGATACCCCCGCACCCAGGACAACTCGTCGGTGCTCGACGGCGGGATCGGCTTGCCGAGGCCCGGCAGGTTCTCGAAGGCGCCGTTCTCCTGAGCGGACGCGATCTGCCGGTCCACCCACGTCTGGACACTGATGTCCGACGGCTTGCGTTCCGTCATGCGACGAGACCTCCTGTGCTGCTGTGCCTATCCGACGGGGTCGGACCCGAGCTCCTCCACGAAGTCGCGGACCAGTTGCTCCGCGATCACCCGAGCCTTGACGTTGGCGGCCTGACTCATCGTCGCGATGTGGTCGAAGGCCGCCTCCGGCGACATCCGCTGCGTGACCATCAGCAGGCCCACTGCCTGACTCAGGACACTGCGGCTGTCGAGCGCCGTGCGCAGCGAGGACACCTCGCGTTGCGCGCTGCCGAGCAGCTGCTCCCGCAACCGGGCGAGCTCGAGGTGCACCCGGACACGTGCGACGAGCTCCGCCGGCTGGAACGGCTTGGTCACGTAGTCGTCCGCACCGAGGCGGAGGCCTTCGACGACCGACTCGGATCCCGCACGTGCACTGAGCAACACGATCGGGACGCGCACCAGCCGGCCGTCGGACCTCGCCTCGTCGACGAGCGAGAGACCGGAGCGTCCCGGCAGCATGATGTCGCTGAGGATGACGTCCGGCGGGTGGGCGCGGGCGTGCGCCATCGCGGAGTCGACATCGGCGAACATGGTCACGTGCCAGTTCTGTTCGCGGAGCAGTCCGACGAGGTAGTCGCGCATGTCGGCGTTGTCCTCGACGAGCACCACCTGGCGCTGATCGGGTGTCGGATCGGTCCGGACGCCGTCCAGCGGTCGCCAGGTGTCGGCTTCACCGATGTACCCGGCGCCCAACGCTTCCGCGACCTCCTGTGTGGTGGCGTCGGAGGCGGGCGGCGCGGACGCCACCGTGCGGGGAAGCGTCACGGTGAACGTGGATCCCGTGCCGTCCGGGCCGTCGCTCACGTCGATGGTGCCGTGCAGGGCGGCCACGAGGTCGCGCACCAGGGAGAGTCCGACGCCGGACCCCTCGCGGCTGCGACCGGCGGCGGCCGCGACCTGATAGAACCGGTCGAAGATCTTCGCTCGGTCGGCCTCGGGGACACCCGGCCCGGTGTCCGTGACCGTCAACGTCACCGTGTCCGCGTCGTCTCGCAGGCTCACGGTCACCGATCCCGCCGTCGTGAACTTGACCGCGTTGGACACCAGGTTCATCACCACGTGAGTCCACATCGTGCGGTCCATCTCGGCGAAGCGGTGGGTGACGCCGTCGAGTGCGAGGTGCAGTTCCACGCCGGCCCGCGCCGTCGCGTCGCGGAACATCGAGGCGCAGTCCGTGGTGAGCGAGACGATGTCGGTCGGTTCGAGAGACACGACGAATCCGTCGGCATCGCCGCGGGCGACGTCGAGCAGGGTGTCCACCAGTCGCTGCAGTCGCAGTGCCGCGCGCCGCGCGGTCTGCAGCGATCGCACCCGGTGCGGCGGCAGTGGGTTCTCCTGGTCGTCCACCACGTCGCCCAACGGACCCAGGAGCAGTGTCAGCGGGGTGCGGAACTCGTGGCTGACGTTCTCGAAGAACCGGGTCTTGGCAGCATCCAGCTCTTCCAGGTCGCGAGCCCGGCGGCGTTCTGCCGCATACGAGTACGCATCCGTCAGCGCCGTCGAGATGCGTCCGGCCACCAGATCGAGGAACACGCGGTACGGCTCGTCGAAGCGCCGCAACGCGCTGATGCCGGCCACGAGAACGCCGACGGGTCGGCCCGACGACGCGTGCAGGGGGAGCACGACGGCGGTCGCGCCCACGATCTCGCCGACACCGCTCGTGCTGACGCGATCGATCACGCCGCGATCGACGGTCGTGGCGGTGTGCGGCCGACCGGGGAGCGTCGCGGACGTCGAGGCGACGGGACGGATCTCGCCGAGTTCCGCGTCGTGGGTGGTGCGGAGGTGGATGGACGCGAACGGCACGTCGGCCTCGTTGCCGGCGAGCAGGTCCAGTGACGCCCGGCAGACGTCGTCGATGTCGCGGGAGGCCACGGAGATCGAGCCCAGCTCGTGCAGCACCGACATGCGGCGCTCCGCCAGCACCTGCTGGGTCACGTCGGTGGTGGCGACGAAGACCCCGTTCACCGTGTCGCCGGAACCGAGGATCGGGCTGTAGGAGAACGTGAAGAACGTCTCCTCGAGGTAGCCGAAACGGTCCAGCAGGACGCGCTGACGGGTGCGATGGACGGCGGTGCCGCGCAGGGCGTCGTGCGCCAACGGGCCGAGCTGCTCCCAGCCGACGCGCCAGCAGTCCGCGGCGCGCTGGCCCACGGCCTCGGGAAACAGGTCGCCTGCCATCGGGGTGTAGGCGTGGTTGAAGAGCTGGACCAGATCCTCGCCCCACCACACGAGCTGTCCCACCTCGGACGGGAACAGCGTGCGGATGGCGGTCACCAGTGCGTCCGGCCAGTTCTCGACCGGTCCGAGTGACGTCGTCGACCAGTCGAACTCGCGATGGGCGGTCGAGGTGGCGTCCGTGCCGGGGAACAGCTCGTCGCGGGTCGTCACGCGACCACGTGCATCATGCGAGCACACCCGTCATGCGCTGTGTGCTGTCGTCGTCCCCGGCATTCCTGATGAACCTTCCTCGCGCGTCTCCGTACAGTGTAAAGGTGCGCGCGGGGTGGTGACGACTGCGAGCGGATCAGGCCAGCGCACTCCCGGCGAGCCACTCGGACCACGGGACGCTCCAGTCACCGTTCTGCCACTGCTGCAGCGGTGCACCGCCGGTGTCGCGCACCTCGACGACGTCGCCGGGCACCGAGAAGTCGTAGAACCAGGACGCGTTGGCCCGGCTCAGGTTGAGGCAGCCGTGCGAGACGTTGGTGTTGCCCTGCGCCCACACGGTGTCCTCGAGTTCGTGCAGGTAGATGCCGTCGTTGCTGATGCGCGTCGCGTAGTTGATCGACTCCTTGTACCCGAGGCGCGAGTTCACCGGCAGGCCGTACGTCGAGGAGTCCATGATCACCGGGTTCGCCTTGTCCAGCACGGTGTAGACGCCGGGCTGAGTCCAGAACGTCAACGTCTGGCCACCGACGGTCTCGCTGCCGCCCATGCCCATCGACGTGGGCATGGTGCGCACGAGCGTGCCGTTCTCGTACACCTCTACCTGCTTGGTGTCGTCGTCGGCGACGGAGACGTGCGAGTCGCCGATGGTGAACGACGTGGTGACGTCCTCCTGTCCGAAGAGGCCCTCACCGACCTCGACGCCGTACACCTTCGCGGAGATGGTCACCGCGGTTCCGGGCGTGTAGTAGTTCTCCGGCCGCCAGTGGACGTTCTGGTCGTCGGCCCAGTACCAGGATCCGGTCACGGCGGGCGTGGTCTGGACGGACAGCGTGCGCTCGGCGGCGGCGCGGTCACCGATGGGCTCGTCGAAGTGCACCACCGCGACGATGCCGACGCCGAAGGTGCCCCCGTCCGTGAGCAGGTTGCCGCCCGACGTCACGAAGGACGGCAGCGTGTAGTTGTCCGGCTCCACGGTCGTGAACGTGCTCGTCTGCTCGTGCGCGGCGCCGTCGGTCGCCTCGGTGTCGATCTCCAGTGAGTACTGCTTCCCGTAGCCGAGCGTGGTGGCCGGCTTCCAGGTGGATCCGTCGGGTGTCACGACCCCGTCGACGACGACACCGTCCGCGTTCGTCATCCGCACCGCGGTGATGGTGCCGTTCGACGCCGTCACGCTCACCGGCGCGAGCGGGTTGACGTCGGCCGCGCCGTCCGGCGGGTCGAGGGTGAGGGTCGGCGCGGGTGCGGCCTGCGTCGTCTCCGGCGCGCCGCCGGAATCACCTCCCGAGCCGCCGTCACTCGATCCGATGGTGCAGGCCGAGGCCAGCAGCATCACGAACGCGAGGCACGCCAGGAGAACGGTGCGGAGAAGGGCAGGACGGGACGACATGCGGGTGCTCCGTAAGGTGCGGAATCGGGCAGCGCGACGACACGGCGCTGACCACCACGGTAGCGCGTGCGCGGCGCTCACCCCCGCCGAGCGGGAGTGCGGGTTCGATGGAAGCATCGCGGGCATGACCACGACTCGCCGCCGATCCTCCGTCCCGGACGCGTTGCCGCCCCAGGTGGTCGTCCTCTTCGGTGCCACCGGAGACCTGGCCAAACGCAAGCTGCTCTCGGGGATGATGCACCTCGTCCTGTCCGAACTGGCGCCGCGGATGCGCGTCGTCGGTACGTCGTTGCAGGAGATGACGTCGGACGAGTTCCGAGCGATGGCGAAGGAGGCGATCGAGCAGTTCTCCACGCGCACACCGACGGAGGACGAGTGGGACCGCTTCGCGACTCGCCTGACCTACGTGCCCCAGACCGCCGGCCCGCAGGCGTTGTCGGACGCGGTGGCAGCGGCGGAGAAGGAACTCGGGGACGGCGTGCAGCGGCTGCACTATCTGTCGGTACCGCCGTCCGCGGCGCTCGCCGTCATCGACATGCTCTCCGAGGCGACGCTCGTCGAGCGGGCCCGCATCATCATGGAGAAGCCGTTCGGCACCGATCTCGCCAGCGCCGTCGCGCTCAACGCGGCTGTGCACGAGACCTTCGCCGAGGAGCAGATCTTTCGCATCGACCACTTCCTCGGCAAGGAGCCGGCGCAGAACATCCTCGCGTTCCGCTTCGCCAACGGTCTCTTCGAGCCGATCTGGAACCGCACGTTCATCCAACACGTGCAGATCGACGTGCCCGAGACTCTCGGACTGGACGGCCGCGCCGGCTTCTACGAGTCGACGGGTGCCTTCAAGGACATGGTGGTGACCCACCTGTTCCAGGTACTGGCCTTCACGGCCATGGAACCGCCCACCGCGCTGGAACCCGAGGCGATCAAGGAGGAGAAGAACAAGGTCTTCCGCTCCATGCTTCCCCTCGATCCGCGGAACGTCGTGCGCGGCCAGTACTCCGGCTACCGCAGCGAGAAGGACATCGCCCCCGACTCGGACACCGACACCTTCGTCGCCCTGAAGTGCCACATCGACAACTGGCGGTGGGCGGGTGTGCCGTTCTATCTCCGGACCGGCAAGAAGCTGGCCGAGGGGCAGCGCATCATCTCGATCGCGTTCCGGGAGCCGCCCAAGTCGATGTTCCCGGCGGGCTCCGGCGTCGGCGCCCAGGGGCCGGACCACCTGACCTTCGACCTCACCGACTCGTCGAAGGTGTCGCTCTCCTTCTACGGTAAGCGGCCGGGCCCGGGCATGCGCCTGGACAAGCTCAGCATGCAGTTCGCGCTGCACGAGACGGAGAGTGCCGCAGACGTTCTGGAGGCGTACGAGCGGCTGATCCTCGATGCGATGCACGGGGATCACACGCTGTTCACCACGTCCGAGGGCATCGAGCGGCTGTGGGAGGTCTCGGCACCGCTGCTCGAGGACCCGCCGCCCGTCCGGTCCTACGCGCCGGGATCGTGGGGTCCCAACGCGATCCACAGTCTGGTCGCGCCCGACGCGTGGCGGCTGCCGTTCGAGCGCGAGTGGCGCGGGGAGTGACCTAGTTGCAGGTACTCGGCGCCGGTGTCCCGGCGAACCGGCCGTCCAGCCATTCCGCCGGCGCACTTCCGAGGTTCAGGATGAGGACCCGCCGCCCGTCCGGTCCTACGCGCCGGGATCGTGGGGTCCCAACGCGATCCACAGTCTGGTCGCGCCCGATGCGTGGCGGCTGCCGTTCGAGCGCGAGTGGCGCGGGGAGTGACCTAGTTGCAGGTACTCGGCGCCGGTGTCCCGGCGAACCGGCCGTCCAGCCATTCCGCCGGCGCACTTCCGAGGTTCAGGATGCCGTGGCCCTGCCCCGGTGCCTCGCGGAGCTCGATGGTGTCGCCGAGTGCGCACGCTCGCTGCACCGCGGCCACTGTCCACTCCGGGAGTGCGAGTCGATCCAGTTCGCCGTAGCCGACGAACATGGGCGCGGTCGCCGCGGCGCCCGGCACTCCGGCCTCGGTGAGCCACGCGCGCAGACGATCTGCGGCGGCCTCGTCCACCGGTGCGTAGTCCGACGGTGTGACGGACTCGGCGATCGCGCTCTCGAGCCCGTCGTTCTCGCCCTCGCAGGCGGCGAAGACGTCCCGACGTTCGTACAGCACACCGCGGAGGTAGTCGGTCACCTGGAGGTCGGGGTGCGCGACGGACAGCCCTGTCAGGACCGACGGCACCAGCGCGACCTGTTCGGCGGTGAGTGTTCCGGCCACCATCGCGTCGACGAGCGGGCTCAGGTCGGTCGCGGGGGACATGCTGATGGTGCCGACGAGGCGGAGTCCGTCGCCGTAGTCGGCGGCCCGTTCGTTGGCGGCCCATACCGCCTGCCCGCCCTGGGAGACGCCGTAGCCGATCCAGGAGTCGGACGCCGTCGGTTCCACCTCGCGCGCTGCGCGCACCGCGTCGATCACGTTGTTGCCGGCCGTGGCGGCATCGAGGTACGGGTGCGGACCCGGGGTGCCCAGGCCCTCGTAGTCGGTCATGGCGACCACGTAACCGTTGGCGAGGAACGGGATCACGGTGGTGAGCGCCCCCAGCAGCCCGATGTGGGTGGACGGCGCGCACCGACTGTCGGTACCGGTGGTCGCGTGGCCGACGGAGACGACCGGCCACCCACCCGCCGGTGGGTCGCCACGAGGAACGAGGACCAGCCCGCTCACCTCGGTGGCGGAGCCGTCGATGCCGGAGGTCGAACGGTAGAGCACCGTCTTCGACACCGCTGTCAGGGTGGCGAGCGCGGGATAGCCCGCGAAGTCACGAGGGGTGCCCAGCAGTGAGCCTGCGGCGACGTCAGTGAGAGAGTCGACGGCCGTCTCCGGGGCCGACTCTCCCGGCAGCCCAGCGCAACTCGCGCAGAGGACGGCCAGCACCGACAGCCAGGTCAGCGCGACCTGGCGGCGCGCGGTCGTCGTCCCGATGATCGCGGCCACCGCACGTCACTCCCCGTCGGAGCGCAGGTCGGCCGTGTTCCGGCTCAGCAAACCGACAGGATCGGCACACGCGCGGGCGAGGGCACGGTCGACCGTCTCGGTCTCGATCATGCCGCTGCAGAACGACGCCGAGTACGAACGTCCGCCCTGGACCTGCGAGACGAGGATCGAGATGCCGTCCGGGCCGTCTGGTTCGAGAGAAGCCGTCATCTGCCGGGGCCGACCGTCGTCGAGCCAGGGAAGGTGGTCGTAGATCGAGAGGGTGCCCAGGTCGCTCACCGCGAGTCGCGGTCGGTCGGGCACCGTGACGACGTCCTCGCTCGGCGCCGGTGCCGGGGCTGTCCGGTGACCCTTGAGAGTTGCTCGGGCATCGGCCATTCCGAGCACGGCGATGGGCCAGCCGGAGTCGATGACCTGCTTCATGACACCGGCGACGTCACCCGGCGTCGGCAGCACGGGCAGGCGGACCGGGATACCGATCGCGAAGTTGCCGTGTTCCGCGCGGTGCTTCTCGTCGAGGTACCGGCGGCAGTTGAAGAGGATCATGACGTGCTCGTCGAGGGGGACACCCTCGGAGCGCAGAGCGGCGACGAGCAGAGCCACCGACACCGACGCGCCGGTGGCGCCCGGCGCGTTCGCCTTCGACCACGATCGCAGTTCCGCCACCTGCTCGGGACGCATGTAGGCCGCGCGCGTGGTCTTCGACGATTCCCAGTGCTCGATACGGCGCGTCGGCGCCCCGTCGGCCGTCGCGTCACGCCGTTTGTGGACGGCGCGTAGGCGCCGGAAGTCCTGCAGGGCACGAGGGTTGGATCGGTAGTGCCGCCGCAGAGCACTCCACGTGGCGCTTCTCGGCAGCGACGGCGCCATGCTGCGTGCGATCGCGAAGCCGGGGTCGCTCGCGGCGGCGCCGACCAGCAGTACACCGAGCTGACCGTCGCCCACGCCGTGGGAGTAGTGGACCACGGCGTAGTCACCGCACAGCACGATCTCCACGGGGGCGCGTACACCGTCGCGGGTGCGCACCCGGTCCATCAGCTCACCGAGGTCGTCGGTGGCCAGATCCGGCCTGCTGGTGACGGCAGTGCCGGCGCCGATGTCGGTGCGGTACGCCCAGTTCCGACTGTCCGAGCGGGGATCGAGCCGGATGCGGGAGGTGGGAGACGCGTTCTCCGCCGCGGCGAGCATCGCCCGCGCAGCGTCGACGTCGAGACCCGCCGTCGGCCCGACGACGGCGAGGGTCTGCGCGGACGCGAAGGTGCGGTCGAGTTCGGTCGACGGGTACTCAGACTGCGGCATCGATCACCTCCTGCATCCGTGAGCGGAAGTTGGCTCGCGAGAAGCCTTCCGCCCAGACGCGGATCTGCGCTCGATCGAACTGGACCGGGTCGAACGACGTCATGGCGTCGGCGAAACCGGTGACGATCTCGTCGTCGGTACCGGGCTGCACGTGCAATCCGGTGGTGCCGTGGATGACCGAGTCGACGGCACCACCCTCACCGAGCGCGATGACCGGGGTACCGGTGGCCATCGACTCGACGGGAACGATGCCGAAGTCCTCGATGCCGGGCATCAGCAGTGCACGCGTGGAGCGGTGGAGCTCGAGCAGCTTCTCGTGCGAGACGCGGCCGAGGAACACCGTCTTCGGTCCGGCGAGGGCGCGGCACTGCTCCATCGCGCGGCCGTCGCCGGCGACGATGAGCGGTACGTCCGCCAGGGCTGCCGCACGGATCGCGATGTCGGGACGCTTGTACGGCACCAGGCGACCGGCGAGCAGGAAGAAGTCCTCACGCTCCACCGTCGGATCGGGAGTGAAGCCCTCGGTGTCGACGGGTGGGTGCACCACCACGGCGTCGTCTCGTCCCCACCAGCGCGAGATGCGGTCCGCGACGGCGGTCGAGTTGGCGACGACGGTGGTCAGACGCGGCGCGGCTCCTGTCTCGCAGCGCCGTGCGACGGCCGACAGTGCCGTGAGGATCGCGGCACCTGCGCGGCCGCCGCCCTCACCCGCCCGCAGTTCCGGATCCCACGCCCAACGCGCCGGGCTGTGCACGTAGGCGATGACGGGAGCGTCGGTCGCGTGCACGGCCTGCGTCGCGAAGGCGTGGTGGCTCACGACGACGGCCTCGGCGTCGCGCAACGGCAGACGACGGAACGCCGTCGGCATCAGCGGCAGGACCGGGGCGTAGGACCGCTGACCGATGCCGTTGTAGATCGAGTTGAGCCACGTGGTGTTCGGCGGCGTGGTCAGCCCGGCGGGAGTTCCCTCGGGACGGGCAATGGGTGCGTACACGCGCGCGCCCGGCCACTGCAGAGCGAGCTGTTCGACGACGTGCTCGGATCCGGCGATCTCGGTGAAGCGCTCGTGGACGATCGCGATCTTGTCAGTGTCTGGCATTGTGTCCGACCTGTTCCTCGGGGCGCTGGGAGGCCGTGCGTCCACCCGGAGCGGGATCGGACCGGCGCTTGCGGCCGGACGGTTGCACGACGAGGTGAGTGTGGATGCCGAACGTCCGCAGCTGCTTCAGCACTCCCTCGGCAGCTCGGCGGTCGCGTCCACCGGACGACAGTAGTACCACCGCGGTCTCGACGTCGTGCACGTCGACGAAGGTCCACCACTCGCTCGTGAGGTCGGCCCCGACGAGTGCGTCCGGGTGGCGGGGCTGCCCGCCCGTGGAGAGGGAGGTGGGAGCCGGATACACGGCGTCGTCACCGACGAGTACCAGCACGTTCTGCTCGATGCGGCCGTGGGCGGCGTGCCGAGCGCCGGCCGATCGGGTGCCGTTGCCGTTGCTGCCGTTCCCGTTGGACGACGACGCGCCCCGGTCCGACGCGGCAACCGTCGCGGCGACGATGGGCGGCAGGCCCGTGGTCACCTTCGGATCGAAGTCGGCCTGGTACTTGCGAGCGACGCGGCGGGCCCACGCGGGCCGCGGACGACGCCCGAGTCGACTGCGCAGCAACACGATCAGCTCGGCGGCGACGATGAACGCCACCAGACCCGCGACGGAGGCCTCCGAGGCCGGCATCGGTGAGACGGGGGCGGTGCTCTGCTCGGGCACGGCGAGCACCACCAGCTGGTTCCCGCCGCCCGTGCTTTGGAGCTGTGTCAGCTGGTCGCGGAGGTCGGCGAGCGACTGGTCCGACGCGGAGCGGGCGGGGTCGCCCGGGATGAGCTGGGAGTTGCGGGCTTCCTCGGCCGCGATCGAGGCTTGAACCTGCTCGAGCTGCCCCTGTGCGTTGCGGGCGGCGTTGGCCGACGACGCCTGCGACACCGTGGTCACCGTGGTGCGGGCGACCTCGAGGGCGAGCTCGGGGGAGTCCGCGGTGACGGTGAAGGTGAGCAGCGCCGGCGACGTTCCCGGGGCGAGCTCGAGGTGGGAGGCGAGCTCACCGGCGTCCCAGCCTGTGTCGACCTGCGACAGCACCTGATCGAGCACGTCGTTGTCCGCGGCCAGCCCGATGAACGGGGCGCGCAGCTGCTCGATGAACGCGTCGCCGGGGATCACCTCGCCGGTCGCCCGGATCTCCGTCACGACGGATGCCGCGTACTGCTTCTCGGTGCCGTACTCGCGGAATGCGAAGACGCCGGCGCCGACGATCAGCGCGATGATCAGAGCGGGAAGGAACGCGCGTCCGAGTTCCCGCATGTGCCCGGCGAGATCTATCGGCGGAGGTACGTCTCCGCGGTGCACGGGGTCGTCTACGGGCGCCAACCGAATCTCCTCGAGTTGCTGGTGCGCGTGCGGTCATGCCCGGTCGACGGCATGTCCCATTCGATACTACGCAGGGACGGAGACCATTCCTGCGTAGGTGAATTGCCGTGTGTCACCGTTCGGGAGATCGGTTCGCAGGCCGTCGTGAAACCGACGCGGTACCCATTCTGGGCGCGTGAGGAATGGATGATGGCTCTTTCTGTCGTGGCATTCATGCGGTCAATTCCGTCAACAGTCGGGGGAGGGTGACCGAGATGTCGTGACGCGTCGCGACGGTGTCCCGCGCGCGTGCTCCCATGTCCGCGCGCGCCGCGTCGTCGCCGAGCACCCTTCGCAGAGCGTCGGCCAGTGCCGCCGCGTCACCCGGCGGGACCAGCACGCCCTCCCCGCGAGCGAGGAACTCGGTGGGACCGCCGTGATCGGTGGCCACCACCGGCACCCCGTGGGACATGGCCTCGAGGACGGACAGGGGCCCCGCCTCGGGGAGAACGCTGGCCGACACCACGACGTCCCACCGGCGCAGCGCGCTGTCGGGATCGACGTGCCCGAGGAAGCGGACACGTCCCGCGAGATCGGGACGTGCTGCCCGCGTGTGCAGTTCGTCGACGTACGCCTGATCGCCGGAGAAGCTGCCGCCCGCAAGTTCGACCATCACGTCGTCGAGCGTCGCGACCGCGTCGAGCAGGACGAGGTGCCCCTTCCAAGGAGTGAGGAGCGCGAGCATGCCCACGACGGGCGGCGAGTGCGTGGGGGCGGCGAAATCCTCCACGGGCCACGGCACGCCGTAGGGCACGATCTCCACCTCGATGCCGAGGTCGCGTACCGGTGCCGCCGCGGCGGACGTGCACGCGACCGCGCGGCGGACGGCGCCTCGACTCGCCGATGCCACGGCGCGCTGGCGTCCCGCCGCGATCGCATCGTGCACCAGCCAGGCGACACCGTGAAGTGGCCGGGCGAGTCGCGCTGCGGGCAGGGCGAACAGCGAGTTGACGACGGTGTGGGTCGCCGGCCGTCGCGTCACCGCACGCAGCGTCCGTGCCGCCGACACCCACCGCGCCGCCATCCTCGCCGCGGCGCCGATGCGGGCGACTCCCTGCTCTCCGCCCAGGCCCAGCTCGGGGATCGCGACGTGCACCGCGGCGTCGGGCAGCGCCTCGGACAGCGCCCCGACGGGACAGACGACGGTGACGCCGCCCGGCCCCCGCAGTGCCTCGGACACCAGCGACAGCAGCATCTTCTCGGCACCCGAGATGTTCGCGGTGTGCGCGACGAACACGGTGGTGCGATCCGGAGTCACGAGGCGACCTCCGGGGCAGGAGAGTTGCTGCGCGAGTCACGCTTGGTCAGGAGGAACCCGCACGCGGCGACCAGGAGCGCCGCGACGACCGAGATCAGGAACCACAGGGACGGTGCCGCGTCGACGAGCAGTGTCGCCCCGACCGTCACCGCGGCCGTGACGGCGGCGAGCACGAGGATCGGCGACACGGCGAGCAGCCCCGACATGGGCATGCTGCGCTCGATCACGACCCACAGCATGATCACCGTGACACCGAACGTGACGACGGTGGCGATGGCGGATCCGTTGTAGGACAACCTCGGGATGAGCGCGACGTTGAGGCCGATGTTGAGAGCGAGGCCGAACAGCGCGACGAGCGGGTAGTGCCGCTGCATCCCCGCGGAGGCGAGCAGGAAGATGCCGAGCAGGATGAGCGACATGATCGCGGCACCGAGGACGAGGAGCCGTGCCGCGTCGGAACCGGGAGCGAAGCGCTCGCCGTAGAGCAGGCGGATGAGCGGCTCGGCAGAGGGCCAGAAGCCGGCGACGGCGACGGCGCCGAAGGTCGCGAAGTACAGTCCCGCGGAACGGGATCGGGCGCGGAACGTGGCCGTCTCGCTCGGCCAGGCCGCCACGAGGAGGGTGCTCACCGGCGCCACGGCGGCCAGCGCGATGGTGTCCATCATGTCGGAGAACTTGTAGCCGATGGAGTACAGGCCGACCGCGTCGAAGGTGTCGAGAAGGCTCAGCATCAGGACGTCGATCTTCAGCATCGCAATGGTCAGCGCGAAGCCGATCGCGAGGGGAATCGCCTCGCGGAGGTAGGCACCCCACCGGTGGACGTCGATGTGACGAGACGGGCGTAGCCCCACCGACCGACGCCGCACCGCGAGACCCTTGCCGACCGCGCGGAACGCCTCGTTGAGCACCGCCGGCAGCACGAAGATCAGCAGCACCGGCGCGAAGACGGCGGCGAGGATCGTGAGCACCAGCTGCAGGCCCTGGCCCAGGCTCTCGATGACCGCGACCAGCAACAGTCGATGGCGAGCCTGGAACAGCACGGAGAGTGCGTGGGACGGCGTCGCGAACACCACGACGAGGCCGCCCAGCGCGGTCGCCGCGATGACCTCACCCGGGTACTGCAACACCACGACGTAGCCGACGGCGAGCACGTACCCCACGAGTCCGAGCACGGTGCGCAGTGCGAGGAACGACGAGGCGGTGCGGCCGATCTCCTCGGCGTCGTCGTCCATCAGTCGGGCCAGGACGACGCGGCCGACGCCGAGGTCGGTGACGACGGACATGAGTCCGAGCAGCGCGAAGACGAAGCTGAACTGACCCCACCCCTCGGGGCTCAGCGAGCGGGCCACGATGACGCTGCCCACCCAGCCGAGTCCCGCCACGATCACGCGGGAGATCAGCACCGCCGCGGTCGCCCGCGCCGCCGCCTTCGGATCGGCGGCGAGCGCGCGATAGTCGGGTGCAGTGGTCTCAGGTGCCGTCGTCTCAGGTTCGGGGGTCTCGGGTTCGGGGATCACGGCACCCTCGACGGTGATGTCGTCGTCCATCAGAGCAGGCCTGCGTCCCGATAGGCGTCCGCGGTGCGCTCGGCGGTCCGGGCCCACGTCAGGTCGGCCATCGCGTGCAGGGCCTCGGTCACCAGGTCCGCGCGCGCCGTCTCGTCGAACATCAACGGGCTCAGTGCCTCCGCCCAGTCGTCGACCCGCTCGTTGTCGAGCAGCACGGCGCCCTTGCCGACCACCTCGGGCAGGGCGCCCACCGCACTCGCGACCACGGCGCCGCCGCACGCCATCGCTTCGACCGGGGGCAGCCCGAAGCCTTCGTAGCGCGACGCGTACGCGGTGACGGTCGCCGCCGCGTACAGCGCGGGCAGGTCCTCCACGTCGACGTAGCCGAGCCCGTTCGCGTAGCGGGGTGCGTCCGGGCCCGTGGACCCCGCGCCCGCCAGGAAGAAGGGCACGCCCAGCTTCTCCGCGGCGTCGGCGACCAACTGCACGTTCTTGCGCGGCTCCACGGTGCCCACCTGCATGACAAAGCGTTCGGGCAGACCGTACTTCGCGCGCACCGTCTCCACCGCGCCGTCCTCCGGGGGAACGGCCCAGGCTGCCGGGGCGAGTTCGACGACCACGGCGTCGCGGCCGCTGACGGCCTTGATGCGGTCGGCGGTGAACTGCGAGACGGCGATGAGCAGGTCGGCCTTGCGCAGCGACCGTCGCACGAGGCGCTGTTCGCCGGCGGCGCGGAAGCGACTCGACGCGGACGGCATGTCGATGACCGAGATGTCGTGCACCGTGGCGACGGTGGCGCCCCGGCCGACGAGGGGGAGATCGACGTCGAGCCCGTGGACCACGTCGTGCGATCCGACCGGGAGCGCACCGAGCACCGCGCGGACGGCACCGCCGGACACCGGCCGGGGGAGCGCGTCGACGCCTGTCGGCAGCTCGCCGATCGCGTCCTTCTGGACGACGGCGGCGAGGTCCGTTCCGGGGAGACGGCCGGGCAGCTCCCTCAGGAGCTCACGGATGTACGTCTGGACGCCGCTGCCGCCGGGACGGAGGGCGAGGGCCCCGAAAACGATTCGTGTTGTGCTGCTGCGCATCCCACAACTCCTAACAAGAGCCAGAAATAGACGTCGATAGGGAAGATCTCGAAATAGGTGGCCACCAGTGACGCGAACATCGCCGCGACGATGGAGGCGCCGACACCGAGTGTCAGCGCGCCGTCCTGACCGGGGAGGGTGCGGGAGAGTCGCGTGCACCAGATCAGGGCGGTCACCAGGAGCGCGAGGACGGCCCACAGTCCGATCGGACCGAGTTCGAGAGCCGTCTTCACGTAGTAGTTGTCGGGCTGGTAGTTGGTGGACAGCCCGAGCGACCCGGTGATGTTCTCACCCTGCGCCGACGAGATCCGGTCCGCTGCCGCACCACTCGACCCGAGCCCCTCGCCGAGCCAGTGGGTGCGCACCTTCTCGATGACCTCGTTCCATCGACCGCCACGTTCGTTCAGGCTGCTCGACGAGAAGAAGACCGACGTGATCTTGGGGACGAACGGCAGGATCGCGCCGACGAGCGCCGCCATGATCACGAGCAGACCGCCGAGTGCGCGGAACCGGATGATGGTCATGTAGATCAGCCCGACTGCGAGTCCGAGCAGCGCCGCTCGCACGATGGCACTCGACATGGCGACCACCATGAACGGGCTCGCGCACAGGAACAGCAGGTTGCGCCGGCGCATGGGGTTCGCGAGCGCCACGGCTCCGCCGACGAGCAGCGACAGCATCACGTAGAGCCCGAACGGGAAGGGCAGGTTGAACGTGCTGAACGTGCGGAGCAGCCCGCCCGACGTCCGGACCTGGGTGCCGTACTCGTACCCGATCGCCACGAGCGCCGCCGGTCCCGCGAGCAACTGGGCGATGCCGACCAGGGACGTGAACGCGCCCATGCCCATGAGGATGCTGACGAGGTGGTCCCGGTCGCGGGCGTCGAACGGCGCGAGCCACAGGATCGCCACCAGCAGCAGGTAGAAGAACGTCACCTTGATGCCGACGAAGCCGATGACCCCGAACGACAGCAGTGCCGACGCGGTCCCGAACACCACGAACACGGCTGCGGCCGGCCACCAGGGCATCAGCAGTGTCGGACGACGCGGGCCCAGCGCTCGACTGCGCCGGATCCAGGCGCTGCCGAGCGTGAAGATCACCAGGCCCTCCTTCCAGCCGGCGACGAAGCCGGGCAGCGGAAGGATGGCGAGGAGACCGTTCAGCGGGACGAACGCGGCCAGCAGCAGCACCCCGAGCTGCGGTCGGTGAAAGACCGCGCGTGCCACCAGGAACGCGACGACCAGCACGACGACCGCGGCGAGACCCTCGAGGACGATCAGCATGACGGGACCGCCGACACGGTCAGTCTTCCGCCTTCTTCAGGACCGCGGCGATGGTGAGGAAGAGGATCTTGATGTCGAGGGACAGCGACCAGTTCTCGATGTAGTAGTTGTCCCACTCGGCGCGGTCGGCGATGGACGTCTGTCCGCGCAGTCCGTGCACCTGCGCCCACCCGGTGACACCGGCCTTCACCCGGTGGCGCTCACCGTAGCGGCGGATCTGCATCTCGAACAGATCCACGTATGCGGGGCGCTCCGGTCGGGGACCCACGAGACTCATGTCGCCGCGAACGACGTTGAGGAGCTGGGGCAGCTCGTCCAGCGACGTCTGGCGCATGATCTTGCCGATACGGGTCCGGCGATCCACGCCCTCGACGCCGCCCGGAGCGGCGCCCTCGACGCGAGTGAACTCGGCGTCCGAGGCACGCGGCGGACGCATGGACCGGAACTTCAGGCAGCCGAACGGTTTTCCGTCACGGCCGATGCGCTCCTGGGAGAAGAAGATGGGTCCGGGGGAGCTCGTCTTGACCAGCAGCGCGAGCACCAGGAAGACGGGGGACAGGACCAGCACGCCCAGTCCGGCCAGGGTGCGGTCCATGACGCCCTTGACGACGAACTGCCAGCCCTTGGGGTCGGTGTGCGGCAGCACCATCAGGGGCAACCCGCCGAGATGCTCGACGCGGGTCCGCACGCCGACGGTGTCGAACAGGCGCGGTACCAACCACACTCGCATTCCGTTCGAGTGGGCGGTGCGGATGGCCTTGACCAGACTCTCGGTCGGAACGTCCGAGAACCCGATGACGAGCTCCTCGGCGCCGGTCTGCTCGATGGCTTGCGCGAGCTGCGACGGTGTGCCCATGTAGGGGACGGTCAGTGCCTCGGGAGTGTCGGGCTGCGGATCGACCGCGGGTGCCTTGTCGAGCACGCCCACGGGGTCGAGGCCGTACTCGGGGAACTGGTGCATGCGCGACGCCAGCTGGTGGGCGATCGGACCGCCGCCGATGATGAGCGTCGGAGCCGCCGACTTGTGGTTCACCCGCAGGTACCGCTGGATCGCGGTGCGCAGGAACCGCGCCACCGCCACCAGGATCGCCGCGGCGATCCACACCCGGACCATGAAGAGGCCGGGCCGGTACTCCGTGCCGATGACCAGCAAGATCGTCAGCACAAGCAGAGTGGCGAGCGCGACGGACGTCTCGACGGGACCGATCTCGTCGAGGAAGTTCCGGCGGAGTCCGCGTCGGTAGAGCGAGCGGGACGCCAGGATGAGCAGAACCAGCGGCACGAACAACCACGGCACCCAGCCGTAGTCGATGCCGCCCGTTCCCGGCCAGAACCTCGCCACGGCAACAGCCACGATCGCTGCCGTCGCGTCTGCCGCGATGGTGACCATCGTGTGTGCGGGATCGACGCGAAGACGGTCCGCTATTCCACGTTCATTGGACACCCTCGTGGCAGGGGCGTTGCGTAGCAACGTATCTCGCGATTCCAGTGTTTCGGACACAGGATTCACTCCGTACGGACCTAGTGGTTGACCGACCGGGGTCAACACTAGACCATTCTTTGGAGTTGTCTTCTCAGAATGGTCACGGCGCCATTACGGAAAAGCGACCGATGGACAGACTAACGAGGCGAAAATGTAGATCACGCCCGGAATGGTTCGCTCACTCGAAAATTCGCTCGCGAACCATCCACGCGATGTCCTTGAGTACCTGTACGTGCCCCGTCGTCCACTGACGTGGTTCGGCGTCCCAGACGCACAGCGTGCCCACCGCGTGACCGCCGTCGTCCACCAACGGGATGCCGAGGTAGGAGATGAAGGTCTTGTCCAGCACGCCGGGGTGGTTCATGAACTTCTCGTCGAGGCGAGCGTCCTCCACCAGCAGTGGTTCACCCAGGGCCACCGTGTGGCGGCACATTCCGGCCTCGAGGGGAATCTCCCGAGGCCGTTCCTCTTCCGGCCCGAAACCGACAGCGCTCTTGATGAACTGGCGGTCCTTGTCGATCAAGGAGATCGAGGCGCCCGGCGTGGACAACGCGTCCGCGGCCATGGCCACGATGCGGTCGTAGGCCGGTTCGGACGGGGTGTCGAGAAGCCCGGTGGCCTCGACGGCGCGCACGCGATCGGGATCGGTGACGATCGCGGGCATGTCGGATGCCGCCGGAGGTGTGGACGCGGGCGTGTCGGGCACCGGATCCGCCGTCGACTCGAGGCGCTTGAGCAGATGGCCGAGATCGGTGTCGTCCGCCTCGGCAAGTTCTTTCACCAGGCGTGTCATGACGGCGCGCCGAACATAGGCGGGCACCGTCTCGCCCACCCTCACGGCCTGCTGTTCCAGAACCTCGTTGAGGCGGGCGTCGAAGCCGTCGTTTCCCGTCGTCATTTCGCCGATACTAATGCAGGCTTGTACGGGATCGAGCGATGTGGAGAATCATCGCAGCCGGAGCCTCGCCGGTGTCCGTTTTCGCTGGTACGCCCCGCACGGCCGCCGCTGTTAGCCTGGGCCGGTGCTCACCGATCGGTCTGTTTCGCGTTCGAGGCCGACTCGGCGCGGAGCCGGTGCCGGGTTTCTCCGGCGATGCAGCGTGTCTGGTGCCGCTGTCCTTCTCGTTCTCGGCGGTGTGCCGGCACCGGCATCCGGCGCTCCGTCGGGCGAGGTACCGCGGTGCGTCGCGGAGTCCGACGGCGTCCGGGTGGGCGGATCACCCGGCGGCTCCTTCGGATTCCTGTCGGACGAGGACCTCGGACGCGAACTCGACATCGCGAAGAATGCGGGCATGTTCTCGGTCCGCATCGACATCGACTGGTCGGTGGTGGAGCCGCAGCCCGGTCGGCGCGACTGGTCGTCGACGGACAGAGTGGTCGACGCCATCGTCGCTCGGGGTATGTGCCCGTACGCCATCGTGACCTACGCACCTGCCTGGGCGCGTGTGGCGACGGCTCGGGATCAGCCCTACGCCCGGCCGGCGAGTCCGGACGCATTCGGGGCTTTCGCAGCACTCGCCGCGGAGCGGTACCGCGACCGAATCGTGTTGTGGGAGGTGTGGAACGAGCCGAACATCACCACCTACTTCACGCCGCTGCCCGACCCGACGGTGTACGCGCTGATGCTGCGCGCGACGTACCGCGCCATCAAGAAGGTGCAACCGGAGGCGCTGGTGCTCGCCGGCGGTATGGCGCCCGCGGTGAACAACGGCACCAACATCTCGCCGACCGCTTTCCTCTCGTCGCTCTACACCCTCGGAGCGAATCGTTATTTCGATGCCTTCAACGTCCACCCGTACACGTGGCCGTTCCTTCCGAACGATCTGTCGACGGCGGCATGGAACACGGCGATGGCGATGTGGTCGATGCACGATGTCATGAGTGCCGAGGGTGACGGCGACAAGCAGATCTGGATCACCGAGATGGGCGCACCCACGGGAACGAACGCGAATGCCATGAGCGAGGAGGGGCAGGCCGAGTCCATCGGCATCATGCTCAATGCCCTTCTCGGCAATTCCTGGCTCGGGCCCGCGTACGTCTACAGCATGCGTGACTCGGGCAGCGACGAGTCCGACACGGAGCAGAATTTCGGAATGGTGCGCCGCGATTTCTCGCCCAAGCCTGCGCTCGCCGAGATCACGGAATTCACGGCGGAACATTCCGGCTGACGGTGCCAGGCCGGCGCAGTGTCGAACCTGAGGTCGCCCTCGGCTCACCGTCTCGGATTCGATCAGTCGTCCGGGGGCGGTGCGAGGTGCCGTTCCGGGAAGTTCAGGTGGTTCGGGATGCCGTGCCGACCCTCGTCGATGACGGCAGGCGGATGCCACAGCACTGTTCCCGGGTACGGATGACTCGGGGGAGCGGTGCTGGTGGCCCACTGGCCGGCACGTTCGCCGACGAGCGGATGGTGGACGTCGCACGCCAGCGCGAGGTCGTCGATGTCGGTCAGGCCGCCCGCCGCCCAGTCGTCGACATGGTGGGCCTCGCACCGTGACGCGGGGGCCGAGCATCCCGGCCCGGTGCAGCCGCGGTCGCGGGCGAACAGGGCGAGCCGCTGGTCGGTGCTCGCGCACCGGCGGGCTCGGGCGAAGTGCAGCGTGCTGCCGGTGGCCCCGTCGAAGACGCGGAGGTAGTGGTGCGCCTCGGCCGCGAGCCTGACGACATCGGCCACCGGGACCGTGGATCCGGTGGCAGTGAGCCCGAGACCCGCTGCGGCGGTGAGCTGCTCGAGTGACACCGACACGACCACGGACAAGGGCAGACCACGATGCTGTCCGTGTCGACCCGAGGCCAGCACGTCCTTCAGGAGGTAGGTCAGTGCATCGTGATTGCGCTGGTTAGGGGTGCGGTGGTCCCACTCGGCCTCGCGGTCGTCCGACCCTTCCGCGCTGTCGGCCGGTTTCGCGTCGGTGGAAGTGGCGTCCTCGGTCCGAGCCGGGTCGTCGAGATCGACTGCTGTGGGAGTGCTTTCGGAGTTGTTCGTTCCGGGTGCCGCGAACTTGGCGAGGAACGCGTCGAGCAGGGCGCGCAGCACCGGGTCGACGCAGAAGCGGCCGGTCGACATCGAATCGGGACCCTGGGGGTCGATCTCGAAGAAGCGCTTCCTGGCGCGGTCGCGATCGTCGGGCTCCGCTCCGTCGGGATCGAGGTATTCGGTGAGGCGCGTCGCGATGGCCGTGAGCTCCTCCGGTCCGACCGTGCGCGCAAGGTCGGCGAGAGTCTGCTCGGCGGCGTCGCGGGTCTCGGCATCGACGGCGTGAGGGAGCTTCTTCAGGAACGAGCGGATGATCGAGACGTGTGCGTCAGCCAGCGCGCCGTCCCGCCCTGCCGCGGCCGTGTGGGTCAACGGCGGATCGAGCATCTCACCCGTCATGGTGGTTCCGGTGCCGAGATCGCGCGCCACGGCGAGCCGGGATGCGGCGGCAGCCGTGGTGATGCGCAGCATGTGCGCCAGCGCGTGCGGAACGCCGCTCGCGCCGATCGCACCGAGCACAGAGTCGAATCCCGAGTCGGCCACCAGGCCGTTGAGCCAGGTGTGTGACGCGCCGGTGAGTAGGCGCCGGGTGTTCTCGGCCGCGCAGACCAGCGCCAGTCGGTCCTCGCTGGTGAGCGTCGACGCGTCGAGCATGGCGATGCCCTCGACCGCGGAGCCGAGCTGGGCGAGTAGCGCGCACACGCGGGGATCGTCGACAGGTGCGGCCACAGCAGGCAGCGCGCCGACACGTCGGCCCATCTGCACCTGCCAGGCCGACCCTGGATCCCCCGATTCCATGACCTCAGACTACATGAATTAGAACATATGTTCGATAGTAGATGTCACCAATTACGGACAGAGAACTGCCCACCGTTCACAGGTGAACGGTGGGCAGTCGTCGATGTGCGTCGGTGTCAGCGCGAACGGTAGCTGTGCGACATCTGGCGTCCCCGGAAGTCCAGGTCGCGTCCGCCGGACAACAGTGCGACCGCGAGTGCTGCCGCGCCGACGAGTGTCAGTGTGATCATCATGTGTTTCCTCCGATCGTGCTGAGGTCGGTTCCCCTGACCGGCCCCGGCGGGAGCGTGTCCCGCCGTGCTACATGATTGCCCGCTGCGAGGTGGTTTCCACCGGAATGAGGGGCACCCCACGTGGTGCCGATCGGGGCGACGGCGGTCACAACTGAGTGTGACGCGAGGTCACGGCTACTCGCGTAGGCCGTCCGCCAGCTCGAAGACCCGGCCCACGTAGCGGGAGACGAAGACGTCGAGCGCGTGGTCGGACAACTCCAGGCACCCCACCCGTCGGAACCAGTGTTCGAGGTCCACCAGCTTGTCGCCGAGGGCCACTCGGTGGTCGTCGAGCGCCCGGAGCTCGTCCGCGACCGCGCGCAGCTCGAGCACCTTGTCGTTCACCGAACTCTGCGTCGCACCCACCTCGTCCATGACTGGAGAGCCTAGCCGTATTCGAACGTATGTTCTAGTCCGGAATCCGGTGCCGGAGCGGTACGGTGACGCCGTGCCGAACCGCTCCCGCCGCCTGCTGCGCGCCCTGGTGACCCTGACCGCCACGACGTCCGTCGCGCTGACCCTCACGGGTGTGGCGCAGGCGCAGGACCGTGATCCGGGCACTCTCGTCGGATCGACGGCGTCACCGGCCCCGATTCCGGGAAGTGTCGACGCCCGGCGCATCACCTACTGGTCGGTGGGCTCGCAGAACGAGCCGGCCCTGAGTACCGGTGGCGTCTATCTGCCGCCCGGCGAGGCGCCCGAAGGTGGCTGGCCTGTCATCGCGTGGGCCCATGGCACGTCCGGGCTCGGCGACGACTGCGCTCCGTCGGTCGTCGGCCCCACGTTGCCGGACCGCGACTTCCCGTACCTCCAGACGTGGCTGAACCGCGGATACGCGATCGTCGCCACGGACTACGTGGGTCTCGGTACCCCCGGAGTGATGCCGTACCTGGACGGCAAGGTGCAGGCGCACAGCGTCGTCGACAGTGTCGCTGCTGCAAGGGAATTGGAGCCGACGCTGTCGAATCGCTGGGTCGCGATCGGCCAGTCCCAGGGCGGCGGCGCCGCGGTGACGACCGCGCGGTACGCCACCGAGTACGGCGGCGACGGCCTGGACTACCTCGGCGCCGTCGGGACCGGCGTGCCCGCCAACATCGAACTCGTTCTGCTTCCGCTCGGGCCCGGAGTCCCGCCCGTCGCGATTCCGGACGGTCTGACGTCGTACGTCTTCTACATCCTGGCGGGGTTGCGTGCCGCCCATCCGGAGATCGATCTGAACTCCTACCTGACTCCGCTCGGCCGGCAGTGGGTGGACACCGCCGAGACGCAGTGCGCGAACCCGTTCCACGATGCGGTGTCCGGGTTGCGACTGGGCGACATGTTCTCGCGGCCATTGGCGCAGATCCCGAACGTGTACGGACTGCTGAACGACTACATGGGTGTGCCCACCTCCGGGTACGACCGTCCCGTCTTCATCGGCCAGGGTCTGCGGGACGTCGATGTGCCGGCACCGTCCGCCCTGTCGCTCGCGGCGGCCATGACGGCCAACGGCGAACCTCTGACCTTCCGGACCTACCCGGGCGACCACAGTCAGACGTTCCGTGACTCGCAGCCCGATGCGATCGCGTTCGTCGACCGGCTGTTCGCGCGCTGACACCGGCCGCCCCTGTGTCCTCTCAGCAGCGTCTCAGTCGTCGGGGCGACACTGTTCCCATGCGTGTACTGGTGACCGACGACGATCGTGCCGTCCGAGAATCGCTGCGACGGTCGTTGACGTTCAACGGGTACACCGTGGACCTGGCCACCGACGGTCTCGACGCCCTCGAGAAGGTCGCGGCCGAGCGACCGGACGCGCTGGTCCTCGACGTCATGATGCCCCGGCTCGACGGGCTCGAGGTGTGCCGTCGCCTGCGCAGCACCGGAGACGACCTGCCGATCCTGGTCCTGACGGCTCGTGACTCCGTGTCCGAGCGGGTGGCGGGTCTCGATGCCGGGGCGGACGACTACCTGCCCAAACCGTTCGCGCTCGAGGAGCTGCTGGCACGGCTGCGTGCACTGTTGCGACGCACCGGTGGGGAACTGGGTCCGGACAGCGAGGCCATGACGTTCGCCGATCTGTCACTCGACCCCGTCACGCGCGAGGTGCGACGAGGCGAACGGCCCATCAGCCTGACCCGCACCGAGTTCTCGTTGCTCGAGATGCTGCTCGCCAACCCCCGACGGGTGCTCAGCCGGAGCCGCATCCTCGAGGAGGTGTGGGGCTACGACTTCCCGACGTCGGGCAACGCCCTCGAGGTGTACGTCGGGTATCTGCGGCGCAAGACCGAGGCCGACGGCGAGACTCGTCTCATCCACACCGTCCGCGGTGTGGGTTACGTGCTGCGGGAAACGCCTCCGTGATGGTTGCTCCCTTCGGCCGTCGGCGGGGCGAGGTCGGGACCGACAAGGGGCGCGCGGCACAGGACGGACTCATGCGTCCTCCGATGCCCCTCACTCGCTCGGTGTCCCTGCGGTGGCGTGTCACGCTGCTCGCGGCGTCCGTGGTGGCCATCGCGGTCGCCGTCATGGCGATCGCCGCGTACGCGGTGGTGTCCCGCGCGCTGTACGGCGACGTCGACAACCAGCTGCGTACCCGGGCGAGTGCGCTGATCGAGACCAACCTCGTCGCCTTCGATCCCCGGTACGTCGCGGGCGCCACGCTCTACAGCACCGATGTCAGTGTCGCGCTGATCTTTCCGGACCTGACGAAGTACATCCCGCCGGGTTCGATCGTGCCCATCGGTGACCCCGAGATGGACGTCGCGCTGGGACAGTCGACCTCGTCGCTGCGCACCACCTCGGGAGCTCGCGTTCTCGCGGAGCGCACGCAGACCGGGAGCACGCTGGTGATCGCACAGCGGCTCGCTCCCACCGGCCAGGTCTTGGATCGACTGGCCTGGGTGCTGTTCGTCGTGGGCGGCTGTGGCGTCGTCCTCGCGGCGGTGGCCGGCACGGCGGTGGGACGCACCGGTCTGCGACCCATCGGACGGCTGACGGCGGCGGCCGAGCGTGTCGCCCGAACCGACGACCTGACGCCCATTCCGGTGACGGGCAACGACGAGCTCGCCCGCCTCACCGACAGTTTCAACACGATGCTGCGGGCGCTCGCCGAGTCGCGGGCGCGGCAGAGTCGACTCGTGGCGGACGCGGGTCACGAACTGCGGACCCCGCTGACGTCGTTGCGCACCAACATGGAACTGCTGATCGCGTCGAGTCGGCCGGGTGCGCCGCGCATCCCGGAGCAGGACATGGCGGAGCTGCGTCTCGACGTGGTGGCGCAGATCGAGGAACTGTCCACGCTCGTCGGCGATCTGGTCGACCTGGCACGTGAGGACGCCCCGGAGAACGTCTTCGAACGTGTCGACATGGCGGATGTCGTCGAACGCAGCCTGGAGCGAGTTCGCAGGCGTCGCAACGAGATCGACTTCGACTCGATGACCACACCGTGGATCCTGTACGGCGACCAGGCGGGTCTGTCCCGCGCCGTCCTCAACGTGCTCGACAACGCGGCCAAGTGGAGTCCGTCGGGCGCCACCGTGCACGTGGCGATGATCGCCCGGCCCGACGGCTTGCTCGAACTCACCGTGTCCGATGCGGGTCCGGGTATCGCGCCCGAGGAACGAGAGCTGGTGTTCGAACGCTTCTACCGGTCCACCGCGTCGCGGTCGATGCCCGGATCGGGACTGGGTCTGGCGATCGTGCGCCAGGTGGTGCTCAAGCACGGCGGAACCATCGCGGTCGAGGACTCGGTCACCGGCGGCACCTTGATTCGAATCGTTCTTCCAGGGGAATCCGCCGGTCCGCAGGATCTGCTGGGAACAGGATCGCAGGACCCACAGGCCACTGACACGATGATCTCAGCGCCCTCTCAGTCCGGCGGAGCATCGTCGATCAGGACGACGTGAGGTGACCGGTGCGAGCTGGTCATGGAGATGGAGCGAAACGCATGAACGAGGACCGCACCACTGGTGACACCGGCCGCGACGGCCGAGACGGCGCATCGGAGCCCACCGCGCAGCAGCCCGCGTACGGGGGACAGACACAGCCCCAGTACACCGGGTGGGACGGTCGACAGTCCGGTCAACACCAGGCCGGTCAGCACCAGCAGCCCCACAACCCGTATCAGCAGCCTCATCAGCAGGGACAGAACCCCTACCAGCAGAACCCGTACCAGCAGCCGCAGTACTACGGCGGGACGGCGCCGGCGACCACGTCGCGGAAGCCGGGGCGTGCAGCCCTCGTCGCAGGCGCCATCGCCCTGGCCCTGGTGAGCGGTGGAGTCGGCGGCGCGGTCGGCGCCATCGCCGCGGACGGCGGCAACGGTGGCGTGACCAACGCCCTCAATCAGCCCGTCACGCAGGCGAACCCGGCCGCCAACGCCCCCGACGGTTCGGTGCAGGCCGTGGCCGGCAAGGTGCTCCCCAGCGTGGTCCAGATCCAGGTGGCGGGCCGCACCGCCGAGGGTGAGGGGTCCGGCGTGATCCTCTCCTCGGACGGCCTCATCCTGACGAACAACCACGTCGTGTCCGGCGCGGGTGCGAACGCCCAGCTGACCGTCTCCTTCAACGACGGATCCACGTCGTCGGCGACGGTGGTCGGTGCGGACGCGTCCTCGGACATCGCGGTGATCAAGGCGCAGGGTCGCAGCAACCTGACGCCCATCGAGCTCGGCACCTCGGACGGTCTGCAGGTGGGTCAGGGTGTCGTGGCCGTCGGATCGCCGCTCGGCCTCGCCGGCACGGTGACCTCCGGCATCATCTCGTCGCTCAACCGCCCGGTCGCGACCAGTGGCGAGTCGACGGACCAGACCACGGTGATCGACGCGATCCAGACCGACGCGGCCATCAACCCCGGCAACTCGGGCGGCGCGCTCGTGGACATGAACGGCAAGCTGGTCGGCGTCAACAGCGCCATCGCGACGTTGGGAGCGGGCGCCAGCTCGTCCGAGTCGCAGAGCGGGTCCATCGGCCTCGGCTTCGCCATCCCCGTCGACCAGGCGCGCCGCATCGCCGACGAGCTGGTACAGACCGGCAAGGCGACGCAGGCGATCATCGGCATCAGCGTCCCGAGCCGCGACGACGCCAACGGAGCCACGGTCATGGCCGTCACCGACGGCGGGCCGGCCGCGCAGGCGGGCATCCCGACCGGTGCAGTGGTCACCAAGGTCGACGACCGCGTCATCGCCAGCGGCGACGCACTCATCGCGGCGGTCCGCTCGCACGCCCCCGGCGACCAGGTCTCGGTGACCTACACACAGGGTGGCAACGAGCAGACCGTGCAGGTCACGCTCGGGACGGCCCCGAGCGGAGGCAACTGATGAAGCGACCCCGGATCGTCCGTGACCGTGGGCACCTCACGCCCATCGTCGGGCACATCGAGTCTCCGTCGGGCCCGGGCATTACGGTGAGCGACATGACTATGGATGCAGCCGTGGCCGGACGTGCGCTCGTCGTGATCGTCGACGATCGCACGGCTCACGGAGATGCCGACTCGACCGGACCTCTGGTCAACGAACTGCTGACCGAGGCGGGCTTCCTCGTGGACGGTGTCGTCGTGGTCAGCAACGACGAGGTGGACGTGCGCAACGCACTGAACACCGCGGTCATCGGCGGCGTCGACCTGGTGGTCTCCGTCGGCGGCACCGGCACGTCGCCGCGCGACGTCACCCCGGACGCGACGGCCGAGGTGCTCGACCGTGAACTCCTCGGTATCAGTGAGGCGCTCCGGTCCTCCGGACTGGCGGCGGGGTCGCTCGACGCCGGTCTGTCCCGCGGGCTCGCCGGAGTGTCCGGCAGCACGCTGGTGGTCAACCTGGCTGGGAGCCGCGCGGCCGTCCGCGACGGAATGGCGACGCTGACGCCCCTCGCCGCCCATGTCATCGGTGAGTTGTCCAGCCTTGACGGCTGACGACCCCCAGAAGAACGACCCCCTAGCCGGCGACGTAACACCCGTCGATCCGGACTCCGAGGACACTGCGAGCCGGGCCCGTGCACGACGGGCCCGGCTCGCTCGTGTGTTCGGCGACGTTCTTCCCGAGTCGACTCGAGACGACGGAACGTCGGGCGAACCACATCGAGGTGATTCGTCCTCGGGCTCGGAGGAGTGGTTGAGGAGCCAGAGGCCTCCGCATTACGACTAGTTTTGTGTGATCCACATCACTGGGAGTTACCACAGTGCGAACCCGGTGTTGCCTGTCTGTTAACCGCGAATTCGCCTGAATCCGGATGACCTCCCCGCGAGTTACCGCAGGGTAGATGTGACTGGTGTGACTGGCAACCCCCGTCGAGCAGTAGTTCCGCTCGGGGCCGAGTTCAATAACGCCCACGTCACGGGCACCCGGGCACCCGGTTAGCACAGTCCGACGACGTTTCGCGCCATTGGAGCTGTGGCGCGTCGTGCGGCCAAAACGCTTGTGACGCACGTTCACACGCACGAAACGTGGACGGCGGTTTTCGGACGCAACGCTTCGAACGTAGGGATTGTCACGGTCCGGATCACCCTCTAAGGTTTCGCTCAGGTTCAACGGTGGATGCTGAATCGATACGAGGACGCGTCCAACTTGTGTTCCTGCACTGCCCGACGCGTAAGCCATGAGCTTGCAGTCGCCGCCTGATACGGTTCGCTCGCAAGCGAACCGCTCGGGAGGACGTCAGAGCCCGACAGCGCACCCGAGGCGAACACGCCGCGGGACGAACATGATGAGGAAGTACATGACCGTAATTCGTAAGCCGCGGCGCAGCCGGGGGCTCAAGTCCATGAGTGTTGCAGCTGTGGCAGGCGCCTCGGTCGTCGGCCTGGTTCTCGGAACCGGCACTGCAAACGCGGGCGTCGACGCAAGCAACACCGTTGTTGACGCTGATGGCAACGCCATCACGATCAACCTCGAGGACACCTTCGTGAACAGCGTGTTCCCGCTTGACGGCAACCCGCTGACCCGCGAGTGGTTCGGCAACGGCCGAATCACCTGGTCGGTCGCAGGTCCGTCTGCTGACGACTTCGAGGGCACGGTCAACGTCGGCTACCAGGTCGGCTACCCCGGCAGCATCGGTGGCTCGCTCGGCATCGAGTGGAAGACCCCGACCGTCGGCGCCAAGCTTGGCGGCACCCTTAGCGACGGTGCTGACGCTGATCTGGGCGACGTTCCGATCACCGCGGACGTCCAGCTGCTTCCGGTTGCGACCGCCAAGGTTGAGATTGCTCCGGGCCCCGGCATCACGCAGTCCGAGAGCGCCCTCGCTGTCATCAACGAAGAGGCCGACATCACCGGCGGCGAGCAGGACGCAGCCGGTACCGACGGCTCCATCCAGCTGGCCAACGTCCACGGAACCGCCACCGGCATCCTGGGCAACGTCCGCGTCCGTCCGTACGCCTCGATCGTGTCCGCCACCGGCGACACGGCCGTTGCTTACGGCCCCGTGTGGACCTTCAACTGATCCTGGCCCAGCCGGTATCAGTTGCCTGCTGATCGGTAGTCCGCTTCCACAGCAGATCTGAACACAGACGAAGCCCCATCCGGGTCATCCGGGTGGGGCTTCGTCGTGTTCGTGAGGCGTGACAATGGCGTGCGACGACGGTCGGTGGCATGTCACGAGCATCCGAAGGTGCACCGCCCCACTGCGTTCCGACGTCCACGCATCCTGTTGAATGGTCGGCATGAACTCCGGTACCGCGACTCGTGTGATGAGTGCAGCTTTCGCCCTCACGGCCCTGGTGGGCCTGTCCGCCTGCAGCAGCGGGGATTCCGGGACGTCGGACGACTCGTCCGAGAACGCCACCGCCTGCACCGATTTCGAGACCACGTACGACCAGTTCACCGCCCTCGTCAAGGCCGGCCCGGCCGACACGGACGTCCAGACCTGGACCGACGCGAAGACCGCCGAGATGCAGAAGTTCCAGCCGCTCGCGGACACCGCCACCGGAGACGTCGAGTCCTCGCTCAGCACCCTCATCGGTGCGCTGCCCGCCGATTCCCTCGAACTCACCGAGCCGGACAGCTCGTCCGGTCAGGCGTTCGTCGACAACTCGACGGCCGTGGTCGACGCCTGCTCCGCGGCCGGCACCGCGATCACCCTCGACGAGTTCCCGCTGGTCAAGTTCAACTGATCCCGCTCGTTCGAACAGACGACGAAGGGCTCGTCCTCACCGTGCGGTGAGGACGAGCCCCTCGTCGTGTCTGTGGGTGACTACGTGGTGGTGGTGCCCGGCGTCGTGTTTCCGGTGATGCCGTCCGAGGTGGTCTTGACGCCGTCGGACCGGCCCTCCGCCAAGAGGTCCCGGATCTGGATCAGGATGTCCTGATCGCTCAGAGCCTTCTCCTTCTTCGTCGCGAAGCGGTTCTTCGCGGTGTTCACCGGGAGGATGAGCACGAAGTAGACGACCGCCGCGATGATGACGAAGTTGATCACCGCGGTGATGACGGCCCCGATGTTCACGAATGTCGCGTCGTTGCCGGAGCGGATCAGAAAGCCCCAGCCCAGCTCGTTGCTCGCCCCGATGGACGAGATCAACGGGTTCACGATGTTGGTGGTGAATGCGGTGACGATGGCCGTGAAGGCCGCACCGATGACCACTGCGACCGCGAGGTCGACCACGTTCCCGCGCAGCAGGAAGTCCTTGAAGCCCTTCAACATGCGATCCGCCCCTACTCTCGTCGATCATGGATTGAGCCACGACGAGAGTAACCGACCAGCGCGTCTCGATGGGCGCGCCGAAGCCCGGGACCCGGGACGGTCACCGCAGCAGGACCGTCAGTGCATCGGAGAGCGACGCAGCGGCGACGGCCGACGCGTCGTCCGCGCGCAGGGCGACCAGAACGAGCTGGTCGCGTCGAGACACGCCCGAGCCCGGGGCGGAGACCATCACCACGGTGGCGCTCTCGGCGATCACCCCGGACGGGGACGTGTCGTCCGGCGCCGACCGCACCACGTCGACCACGTCGCCGGCTCGAAGCAGTTGCGCCAGCTCGGGATCGGCGAGGCGGATCGGCACGATGCGGGCGTCACCGGACGGCAGGGTGGCGGACGCCAGCCGAGGCCCCAGCAGTCGGACATCGGTGAGCGCCTCGCCGGATCGGACGGGTCCGGCGACAGTCCGTCCCACCGCGTCGTCCACCGACCGCAGCGTTCCGTCCGCGAGCAGGGACGAGTCGACGCGGGTCAGCGTGACGTCGGCGGCCGTGAGTGAGGTGCCGGGAGCGACGTCCGTGGCGGTCACGACGACCGGGACCTCGGTCCGCGACGGATCGGTTCGATAGGCCGAGACGACAGCGAGCCCCACGAGAGCAGCGGCGACGATGCGTCGAGCGGCAGGTGACCGCAGACGCGGCGGGAGAGGCGGGATGCGGTCGAACAGACGCGCGCTCAGCGGGTGATCGACCGTGGGAGACATGACGCGACCGTAGAACGAGGGCGACGCAGGAGGCCGCCAGGTTTCACGGTGCCCGGGGACAGCGGTTCAACGCTCCCCGGGTCGGACGATCAGCTTGTGGCGGCGGGGGTGGAGGTGCTGGTCGACTTCTTCTCACTCGAGGTGGTCGAGGTCGAGTCGGACTTCGTGTCGCTCTTCTTCTCGCTCGAGCTCTTGCTGTCCGAGGAGCTGCCGGAGTCGGACGAGCCCGATTCGCTGCTGCTCGAACTGCCGCGGCTGTCGTTGCGGTAGAAGCCGCTGCCCTTGAAGACGATGCCCACGGTGTTGAACAGCTTGCGAAGCTTGCCGGAGCACGCGGGGCAGACCGTCAACGAGTCGTCCGTGAACTTCTGGACGATGTCGAACCGGTTGTCACACTCGGTGCACGCATAAGAGTAGGTAGGCACGTTTCCTCCGCTGTCGGTCCCTGACTGGCACTCTACAGTCGACAGTGCCAGCGTCGGCAATCGAGGCAACGTCCGTGCAGGTGGCGCTATTCCTCAGCCGCGGCTGTCGTGGCCGAGCCGCCGCAGCCCCGACAGCGGCGTCAACACGTGGGTCATGCGCACGTCGTGCGTCTCGGTGGGCAGCGCGTCGACCAGGTCGTCGTCGTACACCACGCCCACCAGCCACGCGTCGGGCCGGACGGCATCGAGTGTGCGGTCGTAGAAGCCGGCGCCTCGGCCGAGGCGACCGCCGCTGCGATCGACGGCGAGTGCGGGTACCAACACGATCGACGCGTCCGCGACGGTCTCGGGAGGAAGCGTCGGGCCGGACGGTTCGCGCAAGCCGTACGCGGCCGCGACGAGCGAGTCGGGTCCGCGGTACTCGGCCCAGGACAGCGGCCCCGGTTCACGCGCGACGGGCAGCAGCACTCGCAGTCCGGCGGCCAGTGCGGAGTCGAGCATGCTCGCATCACCGGGCTCGCTACCCACCGGTACGTAGGCGGCGAGAGTGTCGCCGCCGCGCTCCCGCGCATCGGAGGCCAAAACCGACACGGCGTGAGAGAGTGCCCCTGATGCCCGCTCTCGTGCGTGGACGTCTCGCTGCTTGCGGGCAGTGAGTATGCGTGTCCTCCACTCGAGTTTGTCGTCACTGATCACGGGGGAAACCCCAGTGTCTCGCGAAGGACGATTCGCGGTCTACATGGATAGGGTGTGCGCATGAGCTCAGCAAACAGTGAGTCCGTGGCCGGTGGCAAGAAGCCGTCGTTCCGTACGGCCGTCGTACCCGCTGCAGGCATGGGAACACGTTTCCTCCCCGCCACGAAAACGGTACCGAAAGAGCTACTGCCGGTGGTCGATACGCCCGGAATCGAGCTCGTGGCCGGAGAAGCTGCCGATTCCGGCGCGCAGCGCCTCGTCATCGTCACCTCGCCCGGCAAGGACGGTGTGGTCGCCCACTTCGTCGAGGATCTGGTGCTGGAGAACAAGCTCGAGGCGAGCGGCAAGCTCGAGATGCTCGAGAAGGTCCGTGTCGCGCCCGGTCTTCTCGACGTCCAGTCGGTGATCCAGGCGGAGCCATTGGGTCTCGGACACGCCGTCGCGTGCGCCGAGGAAGTGCTCGACGACGACGAGGACGCGATCGCAGTGCTGCTCCCGGACGACCTGGTGATGCCGCGGGGTGTGCTCGACGTGATGTCGCGGGTGCGTGCCAAGCGCGGCGGAACCGTGTTGTGCGCCATCGAGGTTCCCGAGGACGCGGTGTCCGCGTACGGAGTGTTCGACACCGAGATCGTGCCCGACGCAGTGAACCCCAACGTGCTCAAGGTCAACGGCATGGTGGAGAAGCCCAAGAAGGAGGACGCGCCGTCGAACTACGCGGCGGCCGGCCGATACCTTCTGGATCGGGCCATCTTCGATGCGTTGCGACGCATCCAGCCCGGCGCCGGTGGCGAGTTGCAGCTCACCGACGCCATCGCTCTCCTCATCGAGGAGGGTCATCCGGTACATGTGGTGGTGCACCGCGGAGTGAGACACGACCTCGGAAATCCCGGGGGTTACCTCCGCGCTGCGGTTGACTTCGCACTGGAACGCGAAGATTACGGTCCGGCATTGCGCGAGTGGCTCCAGGAGCGCTTGAGCGACAGCTGGGCACCGGAGCTCACGACCTACGAGTGACGCCCGGTCGACACGGATGACGGAAGGTGCGGATGCGCTCGGTTGAGGAGCAGCAGTCGAGAGTGACGGCTGCAGCGGTTGCCCCCCGGCCGGTGCGAGTCGCCATCTCCGAGGCGCAGGGTCTGCTGTGCGCGGAAGAAGTGGTGACCGAGCGCCCGCTGCCCGGGTTCGATCAGGCGGCCATCGACGGCTACGCGGTCCGCAGTGTGGACATCGCTGCCGCGGGGTCGGCCACCGACGACGACGGCGCGCCCGTCGACATCTCGCTGCCCGTGGTGGGCGAGGTCGCGGCGGGGTCGCGTCAGCCCATCCGTCTGCAGCCGCGGCAGGCGGTGCGCGTCGACACGGGGGCACCGCTGCCCACCCTCGCGGATGCCGTTCTGCCCGTGGATCGAGCGAAGTTCGCGCGCGGCCGCATCGAGGTGCTCGCACCCGTGCGTTCCGGAGAGTACGTGCGCCGCATCGGTGACGACGTGCAGCCCGGCGACGTCGCCGTGCGGTCCGGGACCATCATCGGCGCAGCGCAGGTGGGGCTCCTCGCAGCCGTGGGCCGCGACAAGGTCCTGGTGCATCCCCGTCCCCGCCTCTCGGTCATCTCGATCGGCGGCGAACTCGTCGACATCGAACGCACACCGGGCCAGGGCCAGGTGTACGACGTGAACAGCTACGCCCTCGCTGCCGCGGCGCGGGACGCGGGCGCGGACGTCAACCGCATCGGCATCGTCAGCGGTGACGCGAAGCGGCTGCGCGAGGTGGTGGAAGGGCAGCTCATCCGCTCCGAGATCGTCGTCATCGCCGGAGCCGTCGGCGGCAGCGCGTCCGAGGAGATCCGCGAGGCGCTGGAGGACTTCGGCGACATCGAGGTCGGCCGCGTGGCCATGCACCCCGGATCGGTGCAGGGCTTCGGCCAGCTCGGTCGCGACGAGGTACCCACCTTCCTGTTGCCGTCCAACCCGGTGAGTGCGCTCGTCGTCTTCGAGGTGATGGTGCGGCCGCTCGTGCGCATCGCGCTCGGTCGACGCCAGCCCATGCGCCGCATCGTCACGGCCCGCACCGTCGGACCCATCACGTCCATCGCCGGGCGCCGCGCCTACCTGCGCGGCCAGCTCATGCGGGACGAGGGCACGGGGGAGTACCTCGTGCAGGCACTAGGCGGTGCTCCCGGCAGCTCGTCGCACCTGCTGGCGACGCTGGCGGAGGCCAACTGCCTGGTCATGGTCGACCCCGAGGTGACCGAGGTGCGGACCGGCGAAGAGGTCGACGTCGCATTCCTCGCGCAGCGCGGCTGACGCTCCGTCCTCTTCGCTAAGGTTTCGAAGTATGCCGCGATCGTGGTCGAGCCATCCCGGATGGCCGGCGAAGCTGGGACCTCTCGTGGTTCCCGCGGGCGAGGTGACGGTCCGACCGGTGCGTCTGCGCGACGCCGCGGTGTGGTCGCGGACCCGCATCGACAACCGCGCGCACCTCGAACCGTGGGAGCCCACCGGTGAGGCGCCGTGGGACATGCGGCACGCGATGTCGTCGTGGCCGCCCCTGTTCTCGAGCCTCAAGGCCGAGGCCAGGCGCGGGATGATGCTGCCCTTCGCCATCGAACTGAACGGCACCTTCGTCGGGCAGCTGACTGTCGGCAACATCGTTCGCGGAGCCCTTCGATCGGCGTGGATCGGCTACTGGGTGGCCAAGGACGTCGGCGGGCAGGGGGTCGCCACGGCAGCACTCGCACTCGGCGTCGATCATTGCTTCTCGTCGGCCGGGCTGCACCGGCTCGAAGCCACCGTGCGGCCGGAAAACGCTGCCAGTCAAGCGGTTCTGCGCAACGTCGGGTTCCGCCAGGAGGGCCTGCTGCAGAGGTACCTCGACGTGGACGGTGCGTGGCGCGACCACATCCTCGTCGCCATGACGGTGGGGGAGACGCCCGGGACGGTGGCGGACGTGCTGGTGCGCAGTGGTCGGGCGGCGTGGGCTCGGTAGTTGCCTCGAGGTTCCCGTAGGGGTTCCGTGTTCCCGCGCGTGCTGCAGTGTCCGCGGGAACACGCAAGCACTGCGGGAATTTCGGCCTGTGACTGGAGTGACATGAGTGCACTCGTGTTCGGCGCGTCGTCGTCGGCGGTTCACCGCGCCCCACTACGCTGACGTGCAAGCTCACATGAATGTGATTCACGTCAGGAGGTGGTGGGTGTGCCCAATTCGGTGATCTGGATCGGCCTCGTCGCCATCTGGCTGTTCGTGCTCGTGCCGATGGTGGTCACATCGCGCCCGCGTATCCGCCGCACCACCGACGTCGCGCTCGCGACACGGGTCCTGCACCGGGGCGGAGCGCGGCTCCGCGTCGATCCCGGTCCCGCGGCAGGGCACCGCAGCGACCCCGACTGGCGCCCGTCCGACGACGACCTGCACTCGACCGACTCGCTTTCGGAGGATCCGATGGAGACCCAGCACGGCCACGAGAGCGACGAGCACGTCGACGAGTACTTCTCGGAGGACTTCGTGCCGCAGCGACGCGGCCGCGGCGGCTTCGATCCCGAGGCCGACGCCATCGCCCGCGCCGCCCGCTACGCGTTCCGTCAGCGCACGGTGCTCGGCTCCGTGTTTGTCATCGCGATGTCTGCAGCGCTGGGATTCCTTGCGAGCCCGATCTTCTGGTGGGTCTTCGCCGTCACCATCGTCGGGCTGTCGTCCTACCTGTTCTACCTCCGCCGCCAGGTGCGCATCGAGGAGGACATCCGTCGTCGTCGTATGCAGCGTCTGCAGCGCTCGCGCCTCGGTGTCGAGTCCAGCACCGACCCGGAGCTCAAGCTCACTCCCGAGCGCCTGCGTCGTCCTGGCGCCGTGGTGCTCGAGGTAGACGACGAGGACCCGGCGTTCGACCATCTCGAGCACTACGACGAGCACGTCGGCGACTCCCACCTCGACGTCCGCATGCGCCGCGCAGCGGGGGAGTGACCGGATTTCTGGCCGTCCCGCGGGGCTGCTAGAGTTCGAGACGATCCTGGTTCGCCGGGTCAGGGGCTGTGGCGCAGTTGGTAGCGCGTCTCGTTCGCATCGAGAAGGTCAGGGGTTCGATTCCCCTCAGCTCCACCACGTTCGACTCTCGTCACAGCGCATCGCGGAACTCGTCCAGGAACGGCGACGGCGTCTCCCGTCGGATCCGCCACGACCGCACCAGCCACATCTCGACAAGCTCGGGCCGTACGCGGCCCAGTCTCGCCCACTCGTCGAGCACCTCGCAGTAGTCGAGGTAGCGCCGCACGGTCATGGCCGACACCGAGGGATTGTCCACCCACCCCAGGTGCACGAGTTCCGACAGCGCCTGCTGGTCGAGGAGTTGCGGGCGGTGCAGCATGTTCTCCGACCCGATCGCCCACACGTACAGGGACATCGGAACGCGCCCGAATCCCGTGGCCCTCGGCCAGCCCGACCAGTCCCGGTGCGGACCGACGTCGATGAGCGCCGGCGCGCGGCGGCACTCGTCCAGTGCCTGCCGAACACCGTGCAGCCGACGGTCGCCGGCCGGCTCCTCGAGGTCCCGCGCATCGGGGAAGCGGCGAGCGCGGTCTCGGTCTCGATGACCGACGAGCCATGCGGCGCAGTGGTAGACGGTGGTCAGATCGCACCCGCTCCCGATGGTCTGCAGATCGCCGCGCCGCAGGAACCCGGTGCCGGTCTCGACGACGTCTCCGTCCAGACCTCGGGCGCGGACCCGCACCGGGATGCGCGCGCTCGTGAGACGACTGTTCCACCAGTCGAGGTCGATCTCCGCGAGATCACCCAGCACGTCGTACTCGTACGAACGGGTGCTGCACCACGCGAGGCACGCTTCGGGTAGCGCCGGCGTCGTCGTCATGTCGGCGATGGTGGCAGGTCCCACCGACAGCCTCGGTCGGGTTTGCAAAGTGTCTGTAAAGACTGCCCGCAGCCGTGCCTCATATGGCGCCGGTCACACCTAGTGTTCGTTCGGTGCATCCCCTGCACCGGACCGAAAGGTGACCATCCATGGCCACGACAGCCATCCCCGCGGGGCCTCCCTCGACGAAGCGGGCGGTGTTCAACACCATTCGCGGATCACTCGGCAACCTCGTCGAGTGGTACGACGTGTACGTCTACACGGTCTTCGCGTCGTACCTGCAGTCGAGCTTCTTCGCCGACGGTGAGCCCAACGCGGGCATCTACACGATGGGCATCTTCGCGATCACCTTCGTGATGCGCCCGATCGGGTCGTGGTTCTTCGGTCGGTACGCGGACCGGCACGGGCGTCGTCCCGCGCTGGTGTTCAGCATCTCGCTCATGGCGGGCTCGTCCCTGCTCATCGCGCTGACCCCGACGGCCGCGTCCATCGGGTCGGCCGCCGTGGTCATGCTCGTCCTCTGCCGTCTGCTGCAGGGCTTCGCGACGGGTGGCGAGTACGGCACGTCGGCGACCTACATGTCCGAGGCGGCCACGCCGGGGCTGCGCGGATTCTTCTCCTCGTTCCAGTACGTCACCCTGGTGGGCGGTCACGTCCTCGCCCAGGTCACGCTGCTGATCCAGCAGAGTGTCCTGACCGACGAGCAGATCGCCTCCTTCGGCTGGCGCATCGCGTTCGGAATCGGCGCCCTCGGCGCCGTGGTGGTGCTGTTCCTGCGTCGGAGCATGGACGAATCCCTGCAGACCGAGGTCGACGGCAAGCGCAGCGGCTCGATGACCGAGCTGTTCACCGCGTACCCGAAGCAGCTGCTCATCTGCTTCCTCGTGACCCTCGGCGGGACCGTCGCGTTCTACACCTACAGCGTCAACGGGCCGCTCATCGTCAAGAGCACCTACGCCGATCAGGGCATGACGGCGACGTGGATCAACCTCGCGGCGCTGGTGCTGCTCATGGTGATCCAGCCACTCGGCGGACTGCTGAGCGACAAGATCGGGCGCAAGCCGCTGCTCGTCGGGTTCGGCATCGCGGGTGTGCTGTGGTCGTGGACCTTCCTGAACCTGCTGCCGCGCGTCGAGACGCCGATGGTGTCCTTCCTGCTGCTCGCCGGCACCTACGTCATCCTCACCGGCTACACCTCGATCAACGCGATCGTGAAGGCGGAACTGTTTCCGGCGCACGTGCGCGCTCTGGGACTGGGACTCGGCTACGCACTGGCCAATTCGATGTTCGGTGGCACGGCTCCGGTGATCTACGAGGCCGCCAAGGAGAACGATGCGCTCGACGCCTTCGGCATCTACGTCACCATCGCCATCGGTGTCTCGCTCGTCGTGTACGTCTTCGTCCTGAAGAACCGCGCACCGACCTTCCTGGACGCCGAGCAGGCACGCCGAGCGGACAGGAACGAGGCGGCCGTGTCCTGAGGTCCGTGCGTTAGGCTTTCCGCGCCGGACGGGAGGGCCTGACGATGCAGATTCTCGTCGTCGAGGACGACCTCGGAGTCGCCGACGCACTCACACAGTCGCTGCGTCGGCAGGGCTGGGCGGTGCGGCACGCCGCGACCGGGACCGCGGCGCTCGACATGGTGGACGACGCCGATCTCGTCCTGCTCGACATGGGGCTCCCGGATCACGACGGCCTGTGGGTCTGCCGCCGGATCCGGGAGCACTCGTCCGTTCCCATCGTGGCGCTCACGGCGCGGCGCACCGAGGAATCCGTGATCGGCGCTCTGCGTGCGGGTGTCGACGACTACGTCACCAAGCCGTACAGCTTCGCGGTGCTGCTCGCACGGCTGGACGCGGTCGTGCGGCGCAGTGTCGGACGCGTCGCCACCGAGTTGGCCGTCGATCTCGGCTTCGACCTCGCTCGGGACACCCGCGAGGTCACCGCACCCGACGGCTCCGTGCGCACGCTCACCGCGAAGGAATGCGAACTGCTCGTGGCACTCTCCCGCACACCGGACCGCCCCGTGAGCCGCGCCGCGCTCATGGAGGAGGTGTGGGACACGACGTGGGTGGGTGCCTCGCGCACACTCGACGTCCACGTCGCGTCACTGCGGAACAAGCTGAAGGACGTCGCCCGGATCGAGTCGGTGCGCGGTGTCGGCTATCGACTGGTCGCTCCGGCCGAGCCCGACGCGTGAGGAGACGGCTGCTCGCACTGGCGATCACGTTGACGGCCGCCGTGCTGGCGGCTCTCGTCGCGCCGCTCGTGGCCGCCCACGCGGAGGAACGGGCGATCACCATCCACGAACGGCGTCTGGCCGCCGCGACCCGGTTCGCCACCCTGGCCGACAGCGTCGGTGACGCGAGCTCACTGGGACCCGATCTGATGCGGTACGGCGAGGTCACGGAGACCACCCGCACGTGGATCGTCGACATCGACGGATCGGTGCTCGCACCGGCAGGCTCGGATCTGCCGGCCGACGTGCCGGGTCTGGCGGGCGCGGTACGCGACGCGCTCGCGGGAACACCGACCTCCGCTCCGACTGCTCTGTGGCCGTGGCAGACCGAGCCGTTGATCGTCGCGACGCCCATCGGCCGGGACGCGCAGATCCTCGGTGCCGTCGTCATGCTGGAGGACACGTCGGCCGCGCGGGACAACGTGCAGCGAGCGATGGTGCTCGCCGCGGCGGGCGGCGCCGTCGTCCTCGCGCTCGTCGCCTGGCTCGTGGGAGTGCCACTCGTCGGCTGGGTGGTGCGGCCGGTCGACGATCTGACCACCCGCGTCGAGCAGCTGTCCCGTGGCCGCACTCCGACCGAGGGACGCCACGTCGGGCCGCCCGAACTCCGGCGGCTCGCGGAGTCGTTCGACGACATGGCGGCGAACGTGGAGCACTCCCGGCAGCAGCAGCGCGAACTGGTCGCGGACGTGTCGCATCAGTTGGCCAATCCGCTGACGGCACTGCGGCTCCGGCTCGAGAACCTGGCCGTGGACGATCCGGCCGTCGAACCGGTGCTCGCCGAGACCGAACGCATGGCGCGCTCACTCGACGCGGTGATCGAGATCAGCCGCGCGGGAGGCTTCGACCGACGCTCCTCCGAGGTGGACGTCGCCCGGCAGCTTCGCGAGCGGGTCGCGCTGTGGGCGCCGTTGTTCGGGGATCTGCTGACCGTCCGGGTCGACGTCGACACCGCCCCGGCGTTCCTGGAGGAGGACCTCGTCCCCACGGTCCTCGACGTCCTGCTGGACAACGCCCTGAAGTACGCGGAGGGTCGGTCCGTCGACGTCGCGCTGGAGCAGGCCGGCGACGCGTGGCGAGTGACGGTGCGCGATCACGGTGACGGCGTCAGTGCCGCCGAAGCCGCCGAGCTGGGGCGGCGCTTCCATCGACTCGACCGGCACGCCGGCGTCGAGGGCACCGGACTGGGTCTCGCGATCGTCGTCCTCCGCATCCGCGACGCCGACGGGGACGTGGTCTTCGACCCCGCCGATCCCGGCCTGCGGACGGTCATCTCACTTCCCGCGCGTCTCGATCGCGGAACCACCGCAGCGCCCCCGGATGCAGCGGGACCGGCTGGGTGAACATCCCGGCGGCGACGGTCGGCTGCCGGACGTCGGGGACGGTTCGTGCGATCGCGTCCTGACGGTCGAAGACGACGGACGTGAACCCGTAGGCCGTGTCCTCGCGGAGCGTCGGCGTCGCGATGAGGTCTTCACGCTGACAGTCTGGACGGCGGCGGGCAGACGGTACGGCCCGGCCGGCAGCGGACCGGTGACGTACTGCGGACCCCACGTCGACACGAGTCCCTCGACCAGTCCACCGAGATCCAGCGCGCGGACCGGTGTGCGCGCGCCCAGCTCGACCAGTGCCCGCACCGGGAACCCGCTGACGAAGGCCAGCGCGTCGACGCGTCCGGTGCTCAGCGCCGCCGTCGCCTCGCCGAGCGGTTGCGCGACGAAGTCGACGTCCGCCGTGTCCACTCCTGCTGCGGCCAGGCACCTCTCGGTCACCGACCGGGTACCCGAGTCGGTCTGGCCCGCGCTCAGGCGCACGCCCGTCAGATCCTGGATGCCCGTGACCGGGGAATCCACCGGGACGAGGATCTGCAGGAAGCTGTCGTAGAGCCGGGCCAGCGCGGTCAGGGGGACCGGGGAGTCGAAGGCTCCCTCGCCGCGCACCGCGTCGAGCGCCGTGTCGCCGAGACAGAACGCGACGTCCGCGGTGCCCGACGAGAGGTCGAGCACGTTTCCCACGGAGCCGCCGGTCACGACGACCTCCGAGCGCACACCCGGCAGCACCTGCGAGGCCTCTGTGCGCAGAGCCGCGCCGTACTCGTCGAACACCGCACCCACGTTGCCGGTGGCGATGCGCAGTCGGCCGGAAGCGTCCTGCCACCACGTGTCTCGGGAACACCCCGCCAGGGCGGCGGCGGCCGCAGCCGCGCCGGCCCCGCGGAGGAACTGCCGTCGGCCGAGCACGCGTTCAGCATAGGCCGGGGCCGGTCCGTCAGCGCTGAGTGAGCCGCGACCCGGTCTCGACGGAGACGACGCCCGAGCCGAAGAGCCCGTCGACGATCTGGTGCACGCCGGTGGCCAGTTCCTGTGCGGCGACCGGATTGAGCATGTCGGCCATCGACGGGATGCCGATGTCGACGGCGGCGTCGAAGGCCATCTCGACGGCGCCGTCGCCGGTCTCCCGCACCGCCCACCGGCCGTCGAACGATCCCAGGTCGCCGCTCGACTGCTCGAAAGTGACGGTGCGGCCGGGCACGTCGACGGTGTCCGTCTCGACCCACTGCAGCAGACCGCCGCGGAAGTGGGTCGACCACGACGACGATCGAACGTACCCGGCCGCGTCCCGCGACTCGGGATCCGTCACGGTGATGCGGTCGACCATGGGTACGTGATCGCCGAAGGAGGCGAAGTCGCTGACCCGATCGAACACGTCGTCCGGAGTGACGCCGGTGAGGGTGGCGATCACACTGATGATGCTGGGGGACATGAGAACTCCTCGAATGGAATCGACAGTCAGGCGGACTGCAGGACGGGATAGGCACCGGGGGAGCGCTCCACCAGATGTCGGGCGGTGAGGCGGGCGGAGCGTTCGATGGTGCCCGCCGTCTGCGCGGGAGGGAGGGGTCCGGACCCGAGCGACGTGGGAAACGGGCTGGTGTTGAACAGGTTCGCGACGGAGGCGAGGAGATTGGCGAACTTCGTCTGCGACGCGGGGTCGAGCAGGTCGAAGAAGGCCGGCTTCCACAGGCGCTGGAACACGTCCGGGTGCAGCCGGCGAGGCGCGTCCACCGCGATCCCGAGGCGGGTGGCCTCGTCGACCAGCACGGCGACGAGCGAGTCGATGTCCAGTGCCGCGGCCCCGCTGGTGACCCACACGTGCTCGCGGTCGTACTGCCGCGGGTGGTTCACCACCGTCGCGATCGACCGTGCGACGACGTCGCACGGCACGAAGTCGTACTGCAGCGCGTCCTCGCACAGGACGACCGGCAACGTCCCGCGCAGGAAGGCGCGCACGAGGGTGTGCAGCCCCTGCAACTCGGAGATCTCACCGGTCTCGGAATCGCCGCACACGATGGACGGGCGGACGATGGTCCAGTCGAGGCCGCTGCTCCGCACGAGATCCTCGCCGTCCCTCTTGCTGGCGATGTACGCACCGGGGTGCATGGTGGCGAGTCCGCCGGTGACGTCCGGGATCACGGGTTGGCCGACGAAGGCGGTGCTGACGTGCACCAGGCGTGCCGACGCGTCCCGGGAGAGCTCCACGATGTGGCGGACTCCGTCGACGTTGACGGCCCGGGTGGACGCGTCGTCGATCCCGAAGTCCACGACGCCGGCGCAGTGCACGACGGTGTCCACGTCGCGGGTGAGGGCGGACCACGTCCGGTCGTCGAGTCCGAGGTGTGGCGCGCGGAGGTCGCCGCGGACAGTGATCCGCGAGTGCGGCACGGCCCGTCGACCTTCCAGCACGACGACGTCGTGGTCCTCGGTGAGGGCGCGGAGCGTCGGCAGTCCGACGACGCCGGAGGCTCCGGTCAGCAGAATCGTCATCGGTGTCCTTTCGAGAACGTCTCGCGCAGTGCGTCGCCGACGGCGGTGAGCATCCAGTCGACATCAGGCTCGGTCATCGTGGCCGGGGGAGTGAAACGCACGACTGGACTGGCGTTCAGGGAGTGGTTGGCCACGACGCGCCGGTCGAGCAGCGCGAGCAGGAAGCGGCCGGCGGTGCCGGCGTCGCCGAAGTCGAGCCCGATGAGCAACCCTCGACCGCGGACCTCCACGGTCCCGAGATCCGCTGTGAGTATGCGCAACTCGTCGAGCAGTCGTCCGCCCGTCCGTGCGGATCGCGCCACCAGCTTCTCGTCGTCGATGACCTCGAGCGCGGCGCACGCGGCCGCCATCCCCAGCGGCGCACCGGAGAAGGTCGACGTGTGGATGCCGAAGTCGATGTCGAAGGCACGGAAGGCGCGCGGTGTCGCGACGGCGGCCGACACGGGAATCACGCCGCCGCCCAGACTCTTTCCCACGAGGACGATGTCCGCGTCGACGGCGTCCCGCTCGCTCTCCCACATCAGGCCGGTGCGTCCGAGGCCGGTCATGATCTCGTCGATCACGAGGAGGGCTCCGCGTTCACGGCACAGTGCCGAGGCGACCGCGAGGTAGTTGCGGGGCGGCAGCACGACCCCGCCCTCGCCCTGCACGGGTTCGAGGACCACGCAGGCGTCGGAGGCGTCGTCGCCGAGTGCGTCCGACAGTGCCTGGACGTCGCCGTACGGAACTGTGGTCGCCGCGGTGAACAGTCGACGGAACGGGTTCTGATACGACGGATTCGCCGTGAGGGCGAGCGCGCCGAGGGTCTTGCCGTGGTAGCCGCGGCTCGCCCCGATCAGGCGATGGTGGCCGGCGCTGCAGGCCATCTTGACGGCGGCTTCGGTGGCCTCGGTTCCGGAGGCGCCGAAGTAGACCTTCGACAGCGGGTCCGGCAGGCGGGCCGCCAGTGCCGCCGCGGCCTCGGCCACCCGAGGTTCGAGCAGGGTGCGGGTGGAGACGGGATGGCGTCCGAGCTGGGCGATCACCGCGTCGACGACGCGGGGATGCCGGGCGCCGAGCAGGAGGGTCCCGTACCCGCCGCAGTTGAGGTACTCGACGTCGTCGGTCGACCACAGTCTGGCTCCGAGCGAGCGGTCCTCGACGATGTCGCCCAGCATGGAGGCCACGCGTGCACGAGACTCGGACAGATGCGCGCGGGTGTGGCTCTGCACCCGCCCGTCGAGGGACGTCGAGATCGACATGGTGTGGCTCCCGAGACGAGGAGAAGCGATGAGGCGTGCGGCCCGGCGGGCCGCCGCGATCACCGACGGTAACCCCGGCTGCAGGTGGCGTCAAAGCCACCGATGAGTCGTATGATGTTGCGCCACAACAGATGGAGCGAACCACCGTTATCCTGTGGGGCAGCTCCGAGTGGCTGGTCCGGTGACCACGGAGTGAATCCGGATCATCAGAAATTGTGCGAATATCGGTTCACCAGGACCGGCCGTCGTCAGATCTTCTTGCGGGCCCGGTACGCGGCGACGTTGGCGCGGTTGCCGCAGTTTCCGGTGTCGCAGTACCGCCTCGATCGGTTGCGGGAGAGGTCGACGAGCACCGCGTCGCAGTCCGGTGCGTCGCACAGGCGGAGCCGCTCGAGCTCGTCCGACCGCACCATGTCGGCGAGGGCGACGGCGGTCTCGGCCGTCATGCGATCGGCGAGGGGCGCGTCGTCGTCGCTGACGTGCATGTGCCAGCCCCAGTCGCCGTGGCGGGTGAGGTACGGCCGGGCGTCGGATGCGGCCAGCATCGCGTTGACGACGGGTACGACGGCGTCGGGTTCGCCCGTCTCCCACAGCGCCCGCCAGGCCGGGCGCAGGGCCCGCACGGCGTCGAGTTCCTCCTGTGTGCCGTCGCGGCGCCCCGTCCACTCGTGCTCGTCGAGCATCGACGACAGGGTGCTCACGTCAGGGAGGTGGTCCTCGCCGTTCGCGGCGGTGTTGATCAGCGCCGCCGCCCAGACGAGGGCGGTGCGTGTGTCATGAGCAAAAAGCATTTGACTCCTGACCTTCCGGGTCTCTAGTGTCATGACCAATCTACAGTTACGGTCATGACGTGACGGGCGACGTACCCGGCGGTGTGGCCGGATCCTCGAAAGGGCCGCTCATGGAGTCCTCCCGTTCCGGTGTCGCGTTCGCCGTGACCTCCGCGATCGCGTTCGGAATGTCGGGCCCGTTCGCGAAGGCGCTCACCGACACCGGGTGGTCGCCCGAGTCCGCGGTGCTCGCTCGCATCGTGGGCGGTGCGGTGATCCTCCTGCCCGTCGTCGTCCTGCTGCGCCGCGGCGCACTCCGCGGGGTGCTCTCGGCTCCCGTCACCGTCGTCGCGTACGGCGTCGTCGCGGTGGCAGGAGCCCAGGTCTGCTTCTTCAATGCGATCCAACACCTCTCGGTGGGTGTCGCACTCATGCTCGAGTACCTCGGGCCGGTCCTGGTGATCGGCTGGATCTGGATCACCACCCGGCGGCACCCCCGCCCGACGACGATGGCGGGTGTCGCACTCGCGCTCGGCGGTGCGCTGGTCGTGCTCGACGTGTTCGACGGCGCCGTGTTCGATCCTGTCGGCGTGCTCTGGGGACTGTCCGCCGCCGTGTGTCTCGCGTTCTACTTCGTGGTGTCCGCGAAACAGGGCGACGCCGTCGATCCGTTGGTTCTCTCGGCCGCCGGACTGGCGGTGGGCGCCATTGTGGTCGGCGTCGCCGGAATGCTGGGAATGGTTCCGTTGCAGGTGTCGACGAACGACGTCGCTCTCGACGGCCGGGCGTGGCCGTGGTGGACTGCCGTCGCAGTGCTCGCCCTGGTCTCCGCAGCCGTCGCGTACGTTTTCGGGATCATGGCGTCCCGCGCCCTCGGGGCATCGACCGCATCGGTGATCGCGCTGGTCGAGGTGCTGTGCGCGGTGGTTGCGGCGTGGCTCCTGCTCGGCGAGACGGTGTCTCTCACTCAAATCGCAGGTGGTGCAGCAATTCTGACGGGAGCCGCCGTGGTGCAGTGGCGATCCGATGCACCGCCGCCCATGGAGGCGCTGCCGGCCTCGGCAGGAATGGACGGATCTCACGGGGTATCCGTTCTCCCCTGACGCGGCACTGTATGGTGAGGGCGCGTCGTGGTATTCGGCGGGTGGGCACTTCTCCGGGCGGGGTCGCGAGTGCCGGTCCGCCGGAATGTCAGTGACCACCACGCGGACATCGAAGCCGTTGCACGGGAGCCCGTCATGACCATCGAATTCGTCGACCTCGCGGAAACGTGGGTTGCGGGTCTCCCTGTGCGTAGCCCGAAACGGGCGTTGGGCTCTCTCTATGACACCAATCTCGAACGTGCGTGGTCCGGAATCCTGAACCAGGACATCGGTGAACCGCTCGGGTCGATCTACACCGACTTCGTTCCTGCGATCGGGTCCTACAGCACGCAGATCGTCGGGTACCGCGTCGCGGACGGTGACGTGCGCCGCGGGCACATCGTGGCGCGTGTGCCGGCGGGTCGCTATGCGAAATTCTCAGCAGTCGGCAATTTTCCGCAGGTCCTGACGACGCTGTGGAACGAGATCACCCACGCGGAGGAGATGGGGTCCTTCACTCGCGCCTTCACCGGTGAGTTCGAGGTGTATCCCCACGCGTACAAGATCGAGATGTACGTTCCGGTCGCGACGCCCGGCTCGCGGGGCGTCGGCGGTGCGGGATGACGTTCCGTCTCGTGGCACGTCCGAGCATGGTGTTCGGCGGACTGGTCGTGCCCGGTGTCGATCCCGGACCCGAGGGCAGCGCCAGCGATCTCGTCGTGTTCCTGCGTGAACGTATCCGCGAACGTGAATCGGAGGACGCCGACGTCTACACCGTCTACGTCCCGGATCAGCGTGGTGTCTGCAACGTCGTCGTCGGCGTACCTCGTGGGAACGTCGACGACGTGCCGATCGGCGACGTCTTCGTCACGGTTCCGTCGGGAGCGTTCGCGGTCTTCACGCCGTCGATGACGCTGCCCGACCGGGCGGAGGACGCGTGGGCGCAGGCCGAGGAGGCCATCGCCGACGGCTCGATCGTGCGCGCCGGCGGGGTGGAGTTCGAGTGCCTCTCAGCCGACGGGAACGTCGAGATCTTCGTCGCCGTCTCGCTGCAATGACGTGCGCCGACGTCCGGTGCCGGCGGACGAGAAGTCGGCTCTCGTCGAGATAAAGAACCTACCGACGAGTAGAAGCAGTCGGAGCGGTGCCTGGACTCGCTCGAGCGCTGGTCGTCATTGTGATTTTGTCTCGAGTGCATTTCTGTGGCGGTGTTCGAGTCCAACCTGTGCCTATCATGATCACGCGCAGTAGAAGGGTGTGACACGGGATTCACACCGGCGGTTCGGAGCACCGGTCCGAACGCGCGTGACTAGTGGGGAGTAACAATGGTCAGGCAATTACGTGCAGAGGCAACGCGGTCCGCGGCCCTGCGGGCTGCCGCCGATCTGTTCCTGCGGGTCGGCCACGCCACGGCGACCCTGAGCCAGGTCTCGGCGGAGTCGGGTGTGACCAAGGGCGCGCTGTACTTCCACTTCGCGTCCAAGGAAGAGCTGGCGCGCGCGCTCGTCGACGAGGGTCGTGAGCGTGTCGCGGCCGCCTGCACCGGAATGGTCGACAGCCGTTCTCCTGCACTGGAATCCGTCATCGGGATCACGTATTCCGTTCTCGACCTTGCCAATACCGACAACCTGGTGCGCATCATGTACCGCCTGCAGCTCGAGGTGGACGCACCGGACCCCACGCGGGGGAGCGTCTTCGGTACGTGGCAGAACATCTTCTCGCACCTCTTCGAGCGTGCCATCGAGCACGGTGACGTCATCGACTCGCTGGACGCCGAGACCGCGTCCTGCCTGGTCTCGGAGATGCTCAGTGGCGTGCTGATGGTCGCCGAGGGCACTGCGCGCCTCGACGGTGCCGCCGTGCGCATGGAGCAGGTCTGGCACACCATCCTGCCCTCGCTCGTGCCGCCGGCGAAGCTCCCGTACTTCCGCGAGTTCGCCTCGCGAAGCCTCTCCAGCTTCGTACGCGATCGCTCGGGTGCCGACGCCACCAGCGACACCGGCGTCTCCAGCAACCACTAGCGTTCGGCGCTCTCCCGGCGCACACTGTGACGTGAGACACACGGCATCGTGTGTCGACCGCACGAGTGACGTCGGGAGAGACCCATGGAAGACATCGCCACGCGCGAACGCACCGACCGCCGCATGTCCGACAACGAGCTGCGCAAGGCCATCCGCGTGCTGCAGTCACGCGCGGACGACGCTCGGAAACGCGGTGACGCCGACGATGCCGCACGCATCGAACGCACTGTCCGCGACTACCAGGACGAGATGACCACCCGCCTCTGAACTCGGCCGGGCGGGGACGGTTGTCAGCTGGGTCCGAAGCGCTCCGTGCGGATGTTCGCCGGTGCATGTCCTCGCTCGACCAGCATGTCCGCGACCGTGTCGACGAAGCTCGTGGGCCCGCAGATGTAGCACCGCGGCTCGAACTCGGCGGGCCACCCGTGCGCGTCGAGATCCTCGATCGTGATGCGGCCGAGCGGCCTGCGGGAGCCGGTGGGTGCGCGCCGCGTGTAGAGCGTGGTGACGTCGACTCCCGCGGGCGGATGCGCCCACTCGTCGGCGAAGTACACCTCCGCCGGTTCACGGACCGAGTAGAGCACGCGGAACGGCACCCGGCCGCCGCTCGATCCCGCCGCGGCCTGCGCGCGGACCATCGCGCGGAGCGGAACGATGCCCGAGCCGCCGCCCACCAGCAGGACAGGCGGTGACGGGGTCTCGGTGGGTGCCGACGGCCGCCAGACGAACCACCGGCCGACGGGTCCGCGGATCTCGAACCGGTCGCCCACCTCGACGGCGCCGACGAGGTAGGGGGACACCTCGCCGTCGGAGACGTTCTGCACGGCGATCTCGATGCGCGACGTGCCGTCCGGTGCGGAGGCGAGGGAGTAGCTGCGCTGCGCGCTGTACCCGTCCTCGGCGGTCAGCTTCACGTCCACGTGCTGTCCGGCGAGATGTCCCGGCCAGCCGTCGACGTCGAGCACCAGCGTCGAGGCGGTCGGTGTCTCGCGCCGCACCTCGAGCACCCTCGCGACGAGCCAGGGCCGGGCCCCGACCCCGGCGGTGGCTCCGGTGGTCACGTCAGTCGCCCTGGTATCGCTGCTCGCGCCACGGGTCGCCGTAGTCGTGATAGCCGCCGCGCTCCCAGAATCCCTGTTCGTTCTCCTCGGTGAGCTCGATGCGCGAGACCCACTTCGCCGACTTCCAGAAGTACAGGTGCGGCACGAGAAGCCGTGCGGGACCGCCGTGTTCGCGTGCGAGCGGCTCTCCGTCGAACTCGGTGACCAACCAGGCCTTCCCGTCTCGCAGGTCCTCGAGGGGCAGATTGGTGGTGTATCCGTCGAAGCCGTGTACGACGACGTACCCCGCCTCGGTGTCGAGACCGTCCAGCAGCACGTCGAGACTCACGCCGTTCCAGTTGGTGTCGAGCTTCGACCACTTGGTGACGCAGTGGATGTCGACCGTCGGGGTCTCGTGCGGCAGCGCGGCCACCTCGTCCCACGTCCAGGTCCGGGTCTCACCGGTCTCGGACGTGATGGAGAATGACCACGTGTCGGTCGCGACCACGGGCGCGGGCCCGATGGCGAGAACCGGGAAATCGTTGGTCAGGTACTGGCCGGGGGGAGTCCGACCGTCGTCGCCGCGCCGGCGGCCCACGAAGCCCTTCGAGATCAACGCCATGGTGGCAGATTCTGCGCCGGTCGTCGGGCCTCTGACAAGTCGGAGCGCGCACACTCGACCGGTAGTGTCGGGCACCACAGCAGGCCGGCGAGGGGGGAGTGCGACGCGATGGTGCAGAGCAGGCTGAGAGGGAGACGTCCGCGACGGTCGTGGACCGACCTGCGCGGGGCGATCGTGCTGGTCACCGGCGCCGCCAGCGGCATCGGTCGCGCCACGGCGATCGAGGCCGCGCGGCGTGGGGCGCGGCTGGTCGTCACGGACATCGCGGAGGCGGGACTGGCCGCCACGGCCGCCACCATCGCCGAGAACGGCGGCAGCGTCGTCGCCTCGCGTGCGCTCGACGTCTCCGACCACGACGCCGTCGCCTCGTTCGCGGACGCCGTGCACGCCGAGGTGGGGAGCGTCGACGTCGTCATGAACGTGGCCGGGATCTCCGCGTGGGGCACCGTCGAGAACATGGCCCACGAGACGTGGAAGGCGCTGATCGACATCAACCTGATGGGCCCGATCCACGTCACCCAGTGCTTCGTTCCCCCGATGATCGCGGCGGGTCGCGGTGGGTACCTGGTCAACGTGTCGTCGTCGGCCGGCCTGCTCGCGTATCCGTGGCACGCGGCGTACAGCGCCAGCAAGTTCGGCGTGCGCGGCATGTCCGAGGTGTTGCGCTACGACCTCGCCCGGCACGGCATCGACGTCTCGCTCGTGGTCCCCGGGGCGGTGCGGACACCGCTCGTCGAGACGGTGGACATCGCCGGCGTGGATCGCGACGACCCACGCGTGACGAAGCTGACCGCACGCTTCGAGGCCCACGCCGTGTCGCCCGAGGTGGTCGCGGAGAAGATCCTGACCGGGATGGCGAAGCGGCACTTCCTCGTCTACTCGAGCAACGACATCCGGGTGGGGTACTGGGTGTCGCGCAAGTTCGCGCGCCCCTACGAGATGACCATGCAGGCGGCCAACGACTACTTCTCCCGACTGCTGCGCTGACCTCACGCGCGTGTCGCGGCGGAGCGCGTGCCGAGTCGGCGCTCACGCACTACCGTTCTGGCATGGACGCGACGGCTCCGCTGGGAGCGGATTCCGAGGTGGGAACGCTCCGGACGGTCATGCTGCACCGCCCTGGCGACGAGCTGCGCCGACTCACCCCACGCAACAACGATCAGCTGCTGTTCGACGGGCTGCCGTGGGTGGACCGCGCTCGCGACGAGCACGACGCGTTCGCCGACCTGCTGCGAGGACGCGGTGTCGAGGTCCTCCTGCTCGGTGATCTGCTGACCGAGACCCTGGCCCTCAGCGGTGCCGCACGCGTGCAGGGTGTCGCCGCCGCGGTGGAACCCCGGCGGCTCGGACACGTGCTCGCCCGGGACCTGGCGACCTACCTCCGCGGCCTGCCCGCACCCGAACTGGCGACCGTGCTGATGGCGGGCATGACCTTCGACGAACTGCCGGTAGCGGACGACTCGGGTGTCTCGCTGGTCCGGCGCATGCACCACGGCGGCGACTTCGTCATCGAGCCGCTCCCGAACCTGCTGTTCACCCGCGACTCGTCGTTCTGGATCCAGCAACGCGTCGCGATCACGTCGCTGGCGCTGCGGGCCCGCGCTCGGGAGACGTCGCTGACGGATCTGATCTACGCCTTCCATCCACGATTCCTCGGTGTGCGCCGGGCCTACGAGTCGCACACCGCGCCGGTGGAGGGCGGCGACGTGCTGCTGATGGCGCCCGGCGTCGTCGCCGTGGGAGTCGGTGAACGCACCACGCCCGCCGGTGCCGAAGCGCTCGCGCGCAGCCTCTTCGACGACGACCTCGCGCACACCGTGCTCGTGGTGCCCATCGCGCAGGAACGGGCGTCGATGCACCTGGACACCGTGTGCACGATGGTCGACACCGACGCGGTGGTGATGTACCCGATCATCCAGGACACGCTGTCCGCGTTCACGATTCGCCGCGAGGACACCGGTGTGACCATCACCGGCGCGGGCCCGTTCCTCGACTCCGCGGCCGACGCCATGGGTATCGGCAAACTGCGGGTCATCGACACCGGACTCGACAACGTCACCGCCGAACGTGAGCAGTGGGACGACGGGAACAACACGCTCGCACTGGCTCCCGGCGTCGTCGTCGCGTACGAACGCAACGTCGAGACCAACGCGCGCCTCGAGGCGTCGGGCATCGAGGTGCTGCGCATCTCGGGATCGGAACTGGGGTCGGGCCGCGGCGGACCCCGCTGCATGTCCTGCCCCGTCGCCCGCGATCCCGTCTGATGTCCGGCCGGCCTCCGGCCTTCCCGCTGACCTCCGGCCGGCCTCCGGCCTTCCCGCTGACCTCCGGCCGGCCTCCGGCCTTCCCGCTGATGTCCAGCCGGCTAGAGGACCGTGCTCACCGTGTCCGCCGGGCGCGCCAGGACGGTGCCCTTCTCGCCGACCACGAAGGGTCGCTCGATGAGAACCGGATGCGTCAGCATGGCGCGCAGGACCGTCTCGTCGTCGGCATTCGCGAGATCGAGTTCCTTGTACAGTGTCTCGCGCTTGCGCACCGCGGTGCGCGGGGTGAGGCCGGCATCGGAGATGAGGGCTCGCAACGTTGCCTCGTCCAGCGGGGTGGTCAGGTAGGGCACGATGGTCGGCTCCACCCCCGCGTCGCGGATGGCCGCGAGTACGTTGCGGGACGTCGAGCACCGGGGGTTGTGATAGATCGTGACGGACATGGAGCAAGTATGGCGGGAGTGGGACCGATGAGGTTCACGATCGACGGTGCGTCGGGGACGGCGCCGTTCGACCAGGTGCGGTCGCAGATCGTGGCCGCGGTGCGGTCGGGGCAACTCATCGCGGGATCGAAACTGCCGACGGTGCGAGCTCTCGCGGCGACGCTGGACCTCGCTCCCAACACGGTGGCGAAGGCGTACCGCGAACTCGAGAAGGACGGCGTGATCGAGACCCGGGGGCGGTCGGGCACCTTCGTGGCGGCCGGCGGCGATCCTTCGGCCGGGGCAGTGCAACTCGCGGCCACGGAGTACGTCCGCGCGGCGCGTCGCGCCGGCATCGACGACGAGGTGGCTCTGCGCTATGTGCGGACGGCGCTCGCGGACTCCTGACACGACTTAAGTTGACGCTTCAACTTAAAGTGTGTCATCGTGATCCCGAATCCACCCCGACCCATCAGAGGATCACTGTGAAGACACCTGTCGTCGTTCGAGACATCGCCGCACTCGTCGCGCGCATCGCCCTGGGCGTCGTGTTCGTCGCCCACGGGTGGCAGAAACTGCGTACCAACGGGCTCGATGCCACCACCGCCGGCTTCGAGGGCATGGGCATTCCGGCCCCGCAGGTGTCGGCGTACTTCGCCACCTTCGTCGAGCTCATCGGTGGAGCCGCTCTGATCCTGGGCGTGCTGACGTCCGTCGCGGCTCTGCTGCTGGTCGTCGACATGGTCGGCGCGCTCGTCTTCGTGCACCTCGACAAGGGCGTGTTCGTCGGCGAGGGCGGCTGGGAACTGGTCGTCGCACTCGGCGCCGGAGCGCTTCTCCTCGCGGCAGTCGGCTCGGGCACGTACAGTGTCGACCGCGCATTCCGCCGTCCGAAGTCACGTGCACGCGTATCGTCCTGACCTGCGAAAACATTCTGTGAACTTGCACCGGGGCGTCGAGGCGAGCAACGTGACGTCTCATGACATCGCGTATGGACACGGACACAGGACCGGCTGACACCCCACGCGATGATGCCGCGGACGTTCCGTCGTCCGCGGCATCTGCCGTGCTGCCCACCTCCGCGCACCCCGATGCGCAGGACCCCGCGTCGCAGGAACCGGCGCCGCGGCGCGCCACCCTCGACCCCGTGGTGTTCGGCGTCGCGGCAGCCGTCGTCACGGGCATCATCGTCTGGGGACTGGCCGGACCGACGAGCCTCGAGAACGTGACGTCCTCGATGCTGGACTGGCTCGTCACCAACATGGGCTGGCTGTTCATCATCTCCGCCACCGGTTTCGTGCTCTTCTGCATCTACCTGGCGATGTCGAAGTACGGACGCATCCCGCTCGGCAAGGACGGGGAGAAGCCGGAGTTCAAGACCGTCAGCTGGATCGCCATGATGTTCAGCGCCGGCATGGGCATCGGGTTGATGTTCTACGGCGTCTCCGAGCCGCTGACGCACTTCGTCACGCCGCCGCCCGGCACCGACAGTAGTGTCGGAACGGCCATGGCCACCACGATGTTCCACTGGAGCCTGCATCCGTGGTCCATCTACGCCGTCATGGGTCTCGCCGTCGCGTACAGCACCTACCGCCGCGGCCGTCGTCAGCTCATCAGCTCCGCCTTCCTCCCGCTCCTCGGTCGCCGCGCCGAGGGCCCGATCGGCAAGGTCATCGACATCCTCGCCATCTTCGCGACGCTGTTCGGTACCGCCGCCTCCCTCGGACTCGGTGCGCTGCAGATCGGTTCGGGTGTCGAGGTCATCGGCTGGCTCGGTGAGGCCGGCACGCTCCTGCTCGTCGCCATCGTCGCGCTGTTGACCCTCGCCTTCGTCGCGTCCGCGGTCTCCGGCGTCGCCAAGGGCATCCAGTGGCTGTCCAACATCAACATGGTGCTGGCACTCGTCCTCGCACTCTTCGTGTTCGTGCTGGGCCCGACGGTGTTGATCCTCAACCTGATTCCCACCACCATCGGCGACTACGCGAGCCAGCTGTTCCACATGTCGGCTCGCTCGGCGGCGTCGTCCGATCCGGAGACCGCGTCGTGGCTGTCGTCGTGGACGATCTTCTACTGGGCCTGGTGGGTCTCCTGGACCCCCTTCGTCGGCATGTTCCTCGCCCGCATCAGCCGTGGCCGCACCGTTCGTGAGTTCATCATCGGTGTCATCGTGATCCCGAGTGCCGTGAGCCTGGTGTGGTTCTCGATCTTCGGCGGAGCCGGTATCGGCGAACAGCGCGACGGCATCGACCTGGCCGCGCGCGGCAGCAGCGAGTCTCAGCTGTTCGGCATGCTCGAGAACCTGCCGCTCTTCGGACTGTCCACGGTCGTCGTGATGATTCTCGTGGCCGTCTTCTTCGTCTCCGGTGCCGACGCGGCGTCCATGGTCATGGGCACCCTCAGTCAGCGCGGAACCCTCGAGCCCAGCCGCTGGGTCGTCGTGTTCTGGGGAGCCATCACCGGTGGCACCGCCGCGATCATCCTGTGGACGGGCGGCGCGGACGCGCTCAACGGCTTGCAGACCATGACAATCATCGCCGCGGCGCCGTTCGTGCTGGTCATGATCGGGCTGTCGGTGTCGCTCTACCGCGACCTGTCGCACGATCCACTGGTGCTCACGCAACGTCGTCGACGTCTCCGGCTGACGAAGGCCGGGCGCACCGAGCTCTGAGCGGTCAGCGCCAGCTCGGCAACCAGAGCTGCTGCTGCCACGTCTCCTGACTGATGGGCAGACCCGTGAGGATCGGCCAGAGCCACACGAAGTTGGCGATCACCACGGCGACGTACAGCGAGACCAGCAGCAGACCGAGCGTGCGGCGCTCGCGACCCTGCCCACCGCGGAGTCCTCGCCCGAGGATGTCGCCGAGGACCAGGGTGACGCCCATGACGAGGAAGGGCGCGAGCGCCGCGGCGTAGAAGAAGTACATCTGACGGTCGAGGGTGAGGAACCACGGCAGGATGCCGGCGCCGTAGCCGACGAGCACGGCGGCGTAGCGCCAGTCGCGGCGGGCCACGGTGCTCCACAGCGCCCAGCCGAGCATCGGGAACGCGACCCACCACAGAGCAGGCGTGCCGATGAGCATGACGGCCTTGACGCAGTTGCCGCCCGTCGAACAACCGGTGATCTGCTGCCCGTCGGCGAAGTAGTAGAGCATCGGCCGCAGACCCATCGGCCACGTCCACGGCTTGGACTCCCACGGGTGGCGGTTACCGGCCGAGTTGGTCAGTCCGGCGTGGAAGTCGAGGACGTTGCCGCTGTAGTACCAGAGCGAGCGCAGAGCGGCGGGCACGAACGAGAACGGTCCGCCCGTCCCGATGTCGGTGCCCACGGCGTTCCGGTCGACGCCGGTCTCACTCGCGAACCAGCCGGCGTAGGTGGCCAGATAGACGACGAGCGGAATCGCCACCAGCGCGTACAGCGCGGGTCCGACGTCGCGCACGGCGGTGCCGACCCACGGCCGGGTGACCCCGTACTGGCGACGCGCCGCGACGTCGAAGGCGACGCTGAGCAGTCCGAAGAACGCGACGAAGTAGATGCCCGACCACTTCGTTCCGCACGCCAGACCGAGCAGGAGTCCGCCGCCGAACCGCCACCAGCGGACGCCGAGACGCGGGCCCCACGTGGTCATCTCCATGCGGCCCTCGACGGCGACCCGGTGCAACCGCTCCCGGACGTCGTCCCGGTCGCGGACCAGAGCGCCGAACGCGGCGACGACGAACACCACCATGAAGATGTCGAGCATGCCGACTCGGGACGTCACGAACGTGACGCCGTCCACGATCATGAGGATCCCGGCGATCGCGCCCAGCAGCGTCGACCGCGTCATGCGGCGCACGATGCGGACGACGAGGAGAACGAGGATCACACCGAAGACGGCCGACGACAGCCGCCAACCCCATCCGGTGTAGCCGAACAGTGCCTCGCCGACGGCGATCAGCTGCTTGCCGACGGGCGGGTGGACGACGAGGCCGTAGGCCGGGTTGTCCTCGACGCCGCCGCCGGTGAGAACCTGGTAGCCCTGCGGGGCATAGTGCTTCTCGTCGAACACCGGGGTGCCGGCGTCGGTCGGATAGCCGAGCATCGTGAAGCGGGTGACGGCCGCGAGCACCGTGAGGACCGCGGTGACGATCCATCCGCGCATGCGGTCGGTGGGCCCGAACACTGCGGGCGGGAGAGCCGGGCGCGGCGCGGTGAGGTACTCGTCGGAACCGTCGCGACCGGTGGGGATACGCGCGGTCACGAGGGTCACGATTCGATCGTAGGCTAGATGCCGACGGCGACCGCGGTCGTGACCGACGAGCGAGATGAGGACGACGCGTGCTGGTACTCGGTGCGACACCGATGGGGGACCCCGCAGACGCGTCGCCCCGACTGCGCGACGCACTGGCCACGGCCGACGTCGTCGCGGCGGAGGACACGCGCCGCACGAAGTCCCTGGCCACGGCACTCGGTGTGCAGATCACCGGTCGCGTCGTCAGTTTCTACGACCAGGTCGAGGTCGATCGGGTTCCCCTGTTGCTCGCCGAGATGCGCGAGGGACGGCGGGTCCTGCTGGTCACCGACGCCGGTATGCCCTCCGTGAGCGACCCGGGTTACCGACTGGTCGCCGCGTGCGCCGAGGCGGGGATCGGCGTGACCTGCCTGCCCGGGCCGTCTGCCGTGACCACCGCACTGGCCCTGTCGGGGTTGCCGGTCGAGCGCTTCTGCTTCGACGGGTTCGCCCCTCGCAAGCGTGGTCCCCGGCAGGCGTGGATGCGCACGCTGACGACGGAGAGCCGCGCCGTCGTGTTCTTCGAGGCCCCGCACCGCATCGCGGACTGCCTCGCCGACGCGTCCGAGGTACTCGGCCCCGATCGGCGCGCCGCGGTGTGCCGGGAGTTGACCAAGACCTACGAGGAAGTGAAGCGAGGGACGCTGGGGGAGTTGGCCGCGTGGGCCGCCGACGGCGTGCGCGGCGAGATCACGGTGGTCCTGGCCGGAGCCGAGCCCGTCAGTGCGGATCCCGCCGACCTCGTCGCGCAGGTGGAGGATCTCGTGTCCGCCGGGCTCGGCCTCAAGGACGCGTGCGCACGGGTGGCCACCACGACGGCGGCGGACGTGTCCAAGCGTGCGCTCTACGAAGCGGTGCTGGCCGCGCGCGGCTGACGCCGACGCCGCGACGTCAGCCGACGACCTGCTGGCGCAGTCCGTCGGTCGCCGTCTCGAGCACGGACTTGGTCCCGCGCTTGACGATGAATCCCGGCACGGGGATCTTCGGGTCGAGCGTGATCTCGAACTCGAGGTGGGTGCCCTTGTCGGTCTCGCTGAGGCGGTACTCCGCGTGCTGCGACTTCTGCTGGGTGCTCTCGACGACGTCCCATTCCACCGACATGTCGGACCACGTGAAGCGCAGCACCTGCTCGTCGGTGAATCCCATGACGGCGACGGTCATGTCGGCGAGGACGGGACGACCCTGATCGTCACGCTCGCGCACCGAGACCTTCTTGTGGATCGACGACCAGGCCGGCAGACCCTCGAGGTCCGCGATGACCGCGAGCACGTCGGCCGGTGGTGCCTCGATCTCGACTTCTCTGTTTCCGCTGACAGCCATGGCGTGAATGTAACCGACCGTCCACACCTACAGGGCGGTTTGGGTCGGTGTCGTGATCATGTCCCGGTGCCGGCCAGGGGAACTGTGCCGCGGCGGACCTGCTCGTCGACGAAGACGGCGATCTCCGCGATCGCCCGCGCCGACTCGGGAACGAAGTCCGCGGCGTGGAACACGTGCACCTGGTCCTGCCACACCTGGAGACGGCACTCGATTCCGGCGTCCGCCAGGCGCTCCGCCATCAGTTCCGAGTCGGCGTAGACCATCTCGGTGGATCCGACCTGGATCAGGACCGGCGGGAGGGCGGACAGGTCCGCGTCGACGGGACAGACGCGGGGACCACGCTTGCCGTCCACGACGATGCGGGCCTCGACCTCGTCCGCCAGCTCGGTGAGCGCCGGCACGGCGCCCTTGGGGAAGACCGAGCACAGGGACGCGTTGGGATGCAACATCTTCCGCGTCGGATCGAGATCGGTGAGCGGAGACAGGGCGATGATGCCGCCCGCGGGCGGCAGACCCTGGCTCTGCAGGGCGAGCGCCACCATGAAGGCCAGGTAACCGCCGGCGGAGTCACCGGCGATGAAGATCTGTTCGGGCAGGTACCCCGCGTCGAGCAGGTAGCGGAAGCCGTCGACCCCGTCCTCCACCGCGTGCGAGATGGGGTTGCGCGGCATCATCCGGTAGTCGACCGACAGCACGTCGGCACCGGTGGACTGGGCGATGCGCGAGACGAGCCGACGGTGGCTGTTGAGGCCGCACACCACGAACGCGCCGCCGTGGAGATACAGGATCACGCGATCGCGGTCCGCGCGGCGGGTCGGTCGCTCGGACCTGCCGCCGGCACCGACACGACGCGGGCTGTCCGTGCGGACCCACTCTGCCCGGCATTCGTCGAGCCGCACGGGCGCGACGGTGGTGTCACCCACGGGTGGGAGGAGTCGGCCGGCCTGGTCGACCATCGACATGGGCCACGGCAGGCTGTGGGTCCGGGCCCACACGCCCAGGAAAGGGCGGACCGTGCGGCGCAGGTACGCGGCGAGAAGCTTGGACTGCATGCTGCCGCCCTCGAACTCCTGGCGGTCCACGGCGGTGCCGACGCCGAGGGCGCGTCGCACCCGGCGACTGGCGGACGTGCGTGTCAGCGACGACGGTGCGGTCATCTCGGCCGAGGCGATGCTCATGGGTGGCCCTCCACTTCCTTGCTCGTACTGGGAATCGCACGATAGGGCCGAAACGAAACACTTCTCGAGGAATAGTTGTTGCCGGGGTCACACCGTGACCCCACGTTGTCGCAATAGTTGTGGGTTCGTTACTTCCGGGTAGCACAGTGAACCTGCAGGTGAGCCGCACCGTGACCACGCGGTTCCGCAGTTCGAGAGAGGTCCGCCCCCATGCCCTTCATGCCGGTCACAGAGTCCATGTTCCTACTGGCCGAGACGCGCGAGCACCCCATGCACGTCGGGGGACTGCAGCTGTTCGTGCCCCCGGAGGACGCCGGCGACGACTTCGGGATGCAGCTCTACGAGACGTTCCAGGCCGCCACCGACGTCTACAAACTGTTCCGCAAGCGGCCGGCTCCGCCGGTGAACTTCATGGGCACCGTGCGCTGGATCTACGACGAGGAGCTCGACTTCGAGCATCACGTCCGGCGCATCATGCTGCCGCGGCCGGGCCGCATCCGCGAGCTGCTGCGCTACATCTCCGCCGAGCACAGTGCGCCGCTCGATCGGCATCGCCCGATGTGGGAGCTGCACATCATCGAGGGCCTGGCCGACGGCCGCGTCGCGCTCTACAGCAAGATCCACCACTCGCTGGTCGACGGTGTCTCGGCGCTCAAGTTGTTCGAGCGCACCCTGACCACCGATCCCGAGGCCCGTGACTGCGGCCCGATCTGGGACCCGGCGCTGTTCGAGCGGCCGAAGAAGAAGAGCACCGAGGTCGCGAAGGTCGACGACGGTGGCGTCCTGTCGCTGCTGTCCACGGGCGTCAAGGCGGCCGGTGAGCTCGCCGGGGTCGGACCCGCCGCGGCCCGGATCGGTCTGAACAAGCTGCGCGGCAACGAGATGGTGCTGCCTCTGACCGCACCGCGGACGATGCTCAACGTGCCGATCGGCGGGGCACGCCGCTTCGCCTCGCAGCAGTGGTCCAAGTCGCGGATGAAGGACATCGCGGCAGCGCTGGGGGTCACGTTGAACGACGTGGTGCTGACGATGTGCTCCGGGGCGCTGCGGTCCTATCTCATCGACCGCAACGCACTGCCCGACCAGCCGCTGATCGCGATGGTGCCGGTGTCCATGCGGGAGGCCGGCGCGGACGCGGACGGCGGTAACGCCGTCACCACGGTGCTCTGCAACCTCGGTACCGATCAACCCGATCCGGAACGCCGACTCGCCGCCGTCGTCTCGTCGATGAACGAGTCGAAGGCGATGATGCGCACCCTGTCTCCGCTACAGGCGCTCAGCTACGGCGCGGCCGTGATGGCCCCGCTGCTGCTCACACCGGTGCCGGGCTTCGTGCGCAACACACCGCCTCCGTTCAACGTGATCATCTCGAATGTGCCCGGTCCGACGACCGAGATGTACTGGAACGGTGCGAAACTCGACGGTGTCTATCCGGCGTCGATCGTGCTGGACGGGCAGGCGCTCAACATCACGCTCGCGACCAACGCCGACAACGTCAACTTCGGACTCGTCGGAGATCGGCGTAGCGTGCCGTCGCTGCAGCGCATGCTCACGCATCTCGACACCGCGCTCGAGGAACTCGAGAAGCTGGCCGACGGGTGAGTCTCGCGCTGCGGCCGATGGTTCCGCGGGACCCGAACGAGGAACATCGAGCGGCGAGTTCGCTGGAACTGTTCTTCGACCTGGTCTTCGTCGTCGCGGTGTCGTTCGCCTCCGTGGAACTGGCCCATCTGCTGGAAGAGAACCACATCGCGTCGGGCATCGGTGCCTACGCGATGGTGTTCTTCGCCATCTGGTGGGCGTGGATGAACTTCACGTGGTTCGCCACGTCGTTCGACACCGACGACTGGCTGTACCGCGTCACCACCATCGTGCAGATGGCGGGAGTGCTGATCCTGGCCAGTGGTGTCTCCGACGCCATGATCGACTACGACTTCACCCTGGTGACCATCGGCTATGTCGTGATGCGACTGGCGATGGTGAGTCAGTGGATACGGGCGGGGCTGCGCAACAGCGAGTTCCGCGCCACCGCCGTGCGATACGCGGTGGGCATCACCGTCGTGCAGGTGTTGTGGGTCGCCCGACTCGCGCTTCCCGACAGCCTCGCCGTGCTCGGGTTCGTCGCGCTGGTGGCCGCGGAGCTCGCCGTCCCGGTGCTGGCGGAGCGCGCGGGACGGACGCCGCTGCACGGCGAGCACATCGCCGAGCGCTACGGTCTCTTCACCCTCATCCTGCTCGGTGAGTCGTTGCTGGCCTCGGCGACGGCCATTGTCGGCGGCATCAACGAACACGATCACACGGTCGAACTCGTCGGCCTCGCGATGGCCACGCTCGTCGTCGTCGCCGGCATGTGGTGGCTGTACTTCTCGGTGTCGCAGGAGGATTCGGTCGGGGCGAGACTCGGCCGCTCGCTGAGCTTCGGCTACACGCATTACTTCGTGTTCGCGGCCGCGGGCGCGGTGTCCGCGGGTATCGAGGTGGCTGTCGCGCACATCGAGGGTGACGGAGTGCTGTCGGACCGTCAGTCCTCCGCCGCGATCACGATTCCGGTCGCGGTCTTCGTGCTGGGGTTCTGGATGGTGGCGATGCGCCGCCGGTCGTCACGGCTGGTGAACATCGTGACGCCGATCGGCGGTGTGGCCGTGCTCGCGGCCACGGCCGTACCCGGATCGGCCGTCGTCAGTGCGGCCGTGACGGCCCTGATCCTGCTCGTCGTCGTCGGAACGACGGTCGCCGATCGGTCCGCTCACTCCTCCGGTTCGACGTAGCGGGGGAAGACGCCGGTAGGCTTGGGCAGCGCGATGCCGGGCGTGAGACGCGTTGTCAGCGAGTCGAATTCGCGCTGCGTCACCCCGAGCAGATCGAGCAGCTTCGCTGTGCTGTCGGGCATGAACGGCTGGGTCAGCAGGACGGTCACGCGGAGCACCTCGAGGGTCACGTACAGGACCGTCGCCATGCGGGCCGGATCCGTCTTGCGCAGAACCCACGGTTCCTGCGACGAGAAGTAGCGGTTGGTCTCCGCGAGTACCGACCAGATCGCGTCGAGCGCCAGGTGCATCTCGACGGCGTCCATGTGGCCGCGCACCACGGCGTGAAGGGCATCGACGCGAGCGAGCATCGCCTCGTCGTCGGCGGTGAACTCGCCGGGTGTCGGCACCTGCGCATCGCAGTTCTTGGCCACCATGGACAGGGACCGCTGAGCCAGGTTCCCCAGTTCGTTGGCCAGGTCGGCGTTGATCCTGGTGACGATCGCCTCGTGGCTGTAGCTGCCGTCCTGTCCGAACGACACCTCGCGCAGGAGGAAGAAGCGCAACGAGTCCAGGCCGTACTCCTCGATCAAGGCCGCCGGGCTGACGACGTTGCCCACCGACTTGGACATCTTCTCGCCCTTGTTGGTCAGGAAGCCGTGCGCGAAAACGCGTTTCGGCAATTCGACACCTGCCGACATCAGGAACGCCGGCCAGAACACGGCGTGGAATCGCACGATGTCCTTGCCGATCATGTGGACGTCGGCCGGCCAGAACTTCCGGAACGACTCGCTGTCGGTGTCGGGGTAGCCGACGCCGGTGAGGTAGTTCGTCAACGCGTCGACCCACACGTACATGACGTGGTCGGGATCGCCGGGAACCTGGACACCCCAGTCGAAGGTGGACCGTGAGATCGACAGGTCCTTGAGACCGGACTTCACGAAGCTCGCCACCTCGTTGCGGCGACCCGCCGGGAGAATGAACTCGGGACGCTCCTCGTACAGCGCGAGCAGCTTGTCCTGGTACGCGGACAGCCGGAAGAAGTACGTCGACTCCTCCGTCCACTCCACCGGGGTGCCCGACTCGGTCGCGATGCGGGAACCGTCGTCCTGCAGCGTGGTCTCGCCCTCGGCGTAGTACGCCTCGTCCCGCACCGAGTACCAGCCGCTGTACGAGTCGAGGTAGATGTCGCCGTTGTCGGTCATCTTCTGCCACAGGTCGCGGCTGGCCTCGAGGTGGTCGGCGTCCGTGGTGCGGATGAACCGGTCGAACGTGATCTTCAGCGACTCCTGCATGGCCTGGAACGCGTCCGAGTTCCGACGCGCGAGATCCGCGGTGGAGATGCCCTCCTTCGACGCCGTCTGCGCCATCTTCAGACCATGCTCGTCCGTTCCCGTCAGGAACCGCACGTCGAACCCGTCGAGCCGCTTGAACCGAGCGAGGACATCGGTGGAGATGTACTCGTACGCGTGGCCGATGTGGGGATCACCGTTCGGGTAGGCGATAGCGGTCGTGATGTAGAACGCAGGCTTGGTCGAACCGGTCTCAGTCATGGTGCGCCTACTCTATCTTTCGTGCCGAGAGACCGTCCCGCCCCCGACTTGCCCACTCCGCTCGCACCGCTCGTGGACGCGCACACGCACCTCGACGCGTGCGGGGCCACCGATGCAGCGTCGGTCGCGGCGATCCTCGATCGCTCCGCATCGGTGGGCGTCGGACGCGTCGTCACCGTCGCGGACGACCTGGACGCGGCCCGTTTCGCTGTCGCTGCGGCGCACTGGGATTCCCGCGTGTACGCCGCCACCGCGATCCATCCGACGCGCGCGAATGTGCTCACCGACGAGGTGAAGGCCGAGATCGAGCGTCTCGCCCGCGACCCGCGCACGGTGGCGGTGGGGGAGACCGGTCTCGACTACTACTGGCCGGGGAAGCTCGACGGCTGCGCCGCGGTGGAGGAGCAGGTCGAGGGCTTCCGCTGGCACATCGATCTGGCGAAGCGCGTCGGCAAGCCGCTCATGATCCACAACCGCGACGCGGACCACGACGTTCTCGCGGTGCTCCTCGACGAGGGCGCGCCGGAGACGGTGATCTTCCACTGCTTCTCGTCGGGTCCCGAGATGGCGCAGGTGTGTGTCGACGCCGGCTACGTGCTCAGCTTCTCCGGGACGGTGAGCTTCAAGAATTCCCACGAGTTGCGGGAAGCGGCCCAGGTGGTGCCGGACGGGCAGTACCTGCTCGAGACCGATGCGCCGTTCCTGACACCGCACCCGTTCCGCGGTGCTCCGAACGAGCCGTATTGCCTGCCCTACACGGCCCGTGCGCTGGCCGAGGCAACCGGCCGAACTGCTGATGACGTCGCGGCGTCGGCGACCGCCACGGCCGAGCGGGTCTACCGGCTGGTCTAGTTCGGGGGCGGGAACTCGCCGTACGGGGTGATGGTGTTCCCGGTGAGGTCGAACTCGACGAACGAGGTGTTCGACGGGCAGCAGTTCGCGTCGTCGGGGTTCAACCAGCGGTAGCGCACCGTGACCGTGCTGTCGGTCGCACCCACCACCGAGGTGTAGCTGTACGCATCCGACGTGGCGGTTCCCAGATACGTCCCGGCGTTGGTGAAGAACAGGACGTGCGACTGGACGGTCCCGTTCTGAATGCCGACGCCCGTCGCCCGTGCCCATTCGAGCGTCGGGCATCCGTCGGCGCTGGTGCCGGGAGTGTGGTCGTCGATGACGAACACCCCGCCTTGGGAGTCGGTACCCAGGTTCGCCACGGCGGTGCGCACATTCAGCGAGTTCGGGTCCACGCACGGCACGACCTGCGCCGGTGCGGGTGCGGGCACGGTGACCGTCTCGGTCTGCGTCTCCACCCTCGTCTCCGGCGCGGGTGCCGGTGCGGGGGCCGGAGCGGACGACGAGGGTGCCGGGTCGTCGGCGGGGAGCGCCGTCCCGGTCGTACCGGCGGAACCGCACGACACGGCGGCGGCGGCGCAGGCCGCCACGGCGAGAACGGCCATCGAACGCGGGAGAGTGGTCACCGAGCCTCCAGGGTGTCCGTACCGAGCGTTCTGCTCGGCGGTCGAAGGGTGTGTCGGCGACCACCACCCGATCGTTACCGATGCTCAGGTCACGATCGGGTCGCGGCGACGGATCAGTCGTCGTCTCCGTACGTCTCCACCAGTCGATCGAACTCGGCACGGTCGATCACGCTGGGCTCGTTGATGGCCAGAGCCTGCGCGTACTTGCCCGCGAGGTGGTAGTCGCGGCCCAGGGGACCGCGCTCACCGTCCTCGTCGTCGTCCTGCGTGCTCGCTCCGGGCGGCACCTCGTTCTGCAGACCGTTCGTCTGCGCACCCAACCGAGCGTCGATCTTCGCCGTGATCTTCTGCATGATCTCTTGGTCGTCGCTCACTGTCGTGCCTCTCGTCGGTGTAGCGGCTTCTCGGTGCGGGGCCCGCGTCTCACAGGACCTTGTCGAGGAAGTCCTTCGTTCGCTCGTGCTGCGGGTTGCCGAACAGGTCGTCCGGCGAACCCTCCTCGACGATGTACCCCTCCGCCATGAAGATCACACGGTCGGACACCTCGCGGGCGAAGCCCATCTCGTGCGTGACGACGACCATCGTCATGCCGCCCTTCGCCAGATCGCGGAGGACCTGCAGGACCTCGCCGACCATCTCGGGGTCCAGCGCACTCGTGGCCTCGTCGAACAGCATGATGTCCGGGTCCATCGCCAGTGCACGTGCGATGGCGACGCGCTGCTTCTGCCCACCGGACAACTGCGCCGGCTTCGCGTTCTCCTTGTCGGCGAGGCCCACCTGGGCCAGCAGACGAACGGCGTTCTCGCGCGCCTTCGACTTGTCCGACTTCTTCGTCTCCACGGGCGCGAGCATCACGTTCTCGATGACGCTCATGTGGGGGAAGAGGTTGAAGTGCTGGAACACCATGCCGATGTGCTGGCGCACGGAGTCGAGGTTCACCTTCGGATCGGTCAGGTCGAAACCGTCGACCACGACCGTGCCGCCCGTGATGTCCTCGAGCTTGTTGAGGCACCGGAGGAAGGTGCTCTTGCCGGAACCGGACGGGCCGATGACACACACCACCTCGCCCGAGTGGACGTCGACGTCGAGGCCCTTGAGTACCTCGAGATCGCCGAACGACTTCTTCAGTCCGATGGCGCGGATCTTGACCTCGGCCGCAGCGGCGTCGGGCGCGGTGGTCTCGGTGCTCACTTGTTGATCCTCTTCTCGAGACGGTTCGACAGCATCGTCAACGCCATGATGATGACGAAGTACATGACGCCGATGATCAGCCACATGTTGAAGGACTGGAAGTTGCGGGCGATGATGATCCGCCCCGACTGGGTGAGTTCGGCGAGGCCGATCACCGACAGGATCGAGGTGTCCTTCAGCGTGATGACGAACTGATTGATGTACGACGGGATCATCGTCCGGATCGCCTGTGGCATCACGACCTTGCGCATGGACGTCAGGTAGCTGATACCGAGACTGCGCGAGGCCTCCATCTGGCCCTTGTCCACCGACAGGATGCCGCCGCGGACGATCTCCGCCATGTACGCACCGGCGTTGAGCGACAGCGTGATGATGCCGGCGGTGAACGCCGACATCTGGAAGCTGAGCGCGGCGGGAATGCCGAAGTAGATGAAGAAGGCCTGCACCAGCAGTGGCGTGCCGCGGAAGATGGCCACGTAGGTGGCGCCGATCCCGCGCAGCCACGCCTTCGTCGACACCCGGAAGAGTCCGAAGACGGCGCCGAGGATCAGCGCCAGCACGATGGAGATGACCGTCAGGACGATGGTGAGCCAGAGACCCTTCAGTAGTTCCTTGTACTCGCTCTTGATCAGTCCGGGGATCGAGTTGTCCGTCTCGTCCGCCGCGGCGCCGATGTAGGTACCGAGGATCTCGTCGTACTGGCCGGACGACCGCAGGTTGGCCAGTCCGGTGTCGAATGCGGCGAGCAGCTCGGGGTTCGCGCCCTTGTTCACGGCGAACCCGTAGTTGCTCGGCGATTCCTTCTCCGTGACCGTCTTCAGACCGTTCCCCTGGGTGATGCCGTACTGCAGCACCGGGTAGTCGTCGAACACGGCGACCGAGTTCCCGGTGCGCACCTCGTCGTACATGCTCGCGGAGTCGGCGAAGTACCGCGTCGTGAAGCCGTACTGCGCCTTGATGCTCTCCGCGAAGTCGGCGCCCTCGGTGCCGTTCTTGACCGCGACCTGCTGCCCGGAGAGATCGTCGTACGAGGTGATCGACGAGTTCTCGAGCACGGCCATCTGCACGCCGGACTCGAAGTAGGGCTCGGAGAAGTCGAACACGGCCTCGCGTGCCGGCGTGATCGTCATGCCGGCGATGACGCCGTCGGCCTGGTTCGCCTGCACTGCCTGCAACGCCGCGTCGAACCCGAGGGGCCGGATGTCGACCTGGAAACCCTGGTCCTCCGCGATCGCTCGGATCAGGTCCATGTCGATGCCGACGAACTGGCCGTCGGAGTTCTGGAACTCGAACGGCGCGAAGGTCACGTCGGTGGCGATGGCGAACGTGCGACCCTCCACCGGGCTCGGGGGCGCCGGCTGGGCCTGCGCTGCGGGTGCGAGCACCAACGCGACGAGTGCCACGACGGCGGTGATCGGCGGGAGGCGGCGCAGTCGGTGCCACCGTCCGCGTTCGGATCGCGGTGGGGAGGTCGGATTCACGAAGAGCCTTCCGTTCTGGTGCAGGTGAACAGTCGGCTCGGACCCTATCGGCCGGGGGGCTCGCGACGACCCTTACCGGAAGGTAGGAACGGTCGACGGGCTGCTCGAGGCCGTGAAGTTGCCGAACCTGTGCCCGCTCGTTACCGTATCGTGATCGTATGACCCCGATGCGAGCCTCTCGGCCTCGTGATCGTCTCGACCCGGCAAGGAAATCGAAGTTGCGTTATTCGTCCGTGATGTCCGTTCGACCAGTCGTGTCCACCGGGGCGGGAGCGCGGTGACGATGTCGCACGTCGCCAGACTCAACTCCGCCCGGTCCCGCCTGCTGTACGTCGTGGTGGCCGCGCTTCTCGCCACACTCGTCGTGGGAGCGAGCGTCGCCGTGGCCCGCCACAAGACCGTCACGATCGACGTCGACGGGCAGCAGGTCCAGCTCTCCACGATGACCACCGACGTCCGCAGCGCCCTCGAGGCCGCCGGATATCAGCCCACCGAGCGGGACGAGGTCGCGCCCGCCGCGGACGCGACCCTCGCCGACGGAGAGACCGTCACACTCAAGCGGGCCCGCGAGGTGACTCTCACCGTGGACGGTGCGCCGACGACGGTGTGGACCACCGCCTCCACCGTCGCCGAGGCCAAGGATCAGTTGGGCATCGCTCCCGACGTCCACATCGACGAGTCGGAGTCCGACCCGCTGCCGCTCGACGGTGCCTCCGTCAACGTCGTGCTGCCGAAGTCCGTGACCCTCGCCGACGGGGCCGCGTCGCCCGCACCGATGCGGCTCGCCGCACCCACCGTCGGCGAGTTCCTCGCCGCGGCCGGTGCGCCTCTCGAACAGAACGACACGGTCGCCCCCGCGGCGGACGAGCCGCTCGTCGAGGGCGCCGTGGTCACGGTGACCCGCGATCGGACGGAGACCGTCAGCGTCACCGAACCCGTCGTCGCGCCGGATCAGCGCATCGAGGACCCGACGATGAACATGAGCAAGACGATCGAGGAGTCCGCCGGCGCTCCGGGCGAGCAGAACGCGACCTACTCGGTGAACAAGGTCAACGGTGTCGAGGTCTCCCGCACGCTCGTGAAGGCCGACGTCACGACACCGCCGGTCGCCAAGACCGTGCGCGTCGGTGCCAAGCCCGGCACCGAGGTGCCACCGGTCGAGAACGGTGCCGTCTGGGACGCCCTCGCGCAGTGCGAGGCCACCGGGAACTGGGCCATCAACACGGGCAACGGCTTCTTCGGCGGCGTGCAGTTCGACCAGAACACCTGGGAGCGGCAGGGCGGGCTCAAGTACGCGGCGCGCGCCGACCTGGCCACCCGCGAGGAGCAGATCGCGATCGCGTCGCAGACCCAGCGCACCCAGGGCTGGGGCGCCTGGCCCTCCTGCACCAGCAGGCTCGGGCTGCGCTGACATACGCTCCACCCGTGTCCGAACCTCCCGTCTCCCCGCCGACGTCCGATTCGCCGGCGTCCGATTCCGCAGCCGGTCCGGCACGCGTCCGCCTGCTGGGGCCCGCGGAGGTGCGCACCCTCGCAGCCGAGCTGGGCGTCCGGCCCACCAAGACCCTCGGCCAGAACTTCGTCCACGACGCGAACACGGTGCGGCGCATCGTGACCGCGGCCGGAGTCGGTCCGGACGACACGGTGCTCGAGGTGGGGCCGGGACTCGGATCGCTGACCCTGGCGTTGCTCGACGTCGTGCACGACGTGGTCGCCGTCGAGATCGACCCCGTACTGGCGCAGCGTCTTCCGCAGACCGTCGCCGAGCGCGCCGAGTCGCGAGTCGACCGGTTGGCGGTGGTCGGTGCGGACGCCCTGCGCGTGCGCCGCGACGAGATTCCCGGCGCGCCGACAGCACTGGTCGCCAACCTCCCGTACAACGTGGCGGTGCCGGTGCTGCTGCACCTGCTCGCCCTGATCCCCACCCTGCGCACCGCGCTGGTGATGGTGCAGTCGGAGGTGGCGGACCGGCTGGCGGCTCCTCCCGGCAGCAAGACCTACGGGGTGCCGAGTGTGAAGGCCGCGTACTTCGGCGACGTCCGCCGCGCGGGCGCCGTGGGCCGTTCGGTGTTCTGGCCGGTGCCTCAGGTGGAGTCGGGTCTGGTGCGCGTCGATCGGCACGAGAATCCGCAGTGGCCGATGGACGAGACGTTCCGCCGCACTCTGTTCGCCGTCGTGGACGCGGCATTCGCGCAGCGGCGCAAGACGTTACGTGCGGCTCTGGCGGGGTGGGCCGGATCGGCGGCCATGGCGGAGACGCGGCTCGTCGAGGCGGGGATCGACCCGTCGGCGCGCGGGGAGACGCTCGACGCCGCCGCGTTCGTCCGACTGGCGCAGACCACCGGTGGTCACGAGTCCTGACGCGGGCGGTGCTCGTCGCGGGCACGGGCGTATCGGGCGGCGACACGGTCGAGTCGCCGTGATTCGACCTGGCAGGCGTCGATCAACTCTTGTGGGCCGCACACCGTGAAGTCCACGTCGAAGGCGGCGAGCCACCGCGCCATCGACGGGTAGGTGTCCGCGGTGATCGAGACCTCGCACCGCTCGTCGTCGAGCCGGGCGAGGGTGCCCCACTGCGGATCGACGCGGTCCTCGATCCGTTCGAACGGCACGTGCAGCACGACCCGTCCGCGGGCGGCCGAGAACGCCTGATCGATGCCCCTCGACACGAACTCCGCGGCGCCGCCCTCGGGCAGGGCCCGAGGAGTGAAGCGAGGCCCCGTCGGCACCTTCGGATCGAGGCGGTCGACGCGGAACGACCGCCAGTCCTCACGGGCGAGGTCCCAGCCCACGAGGTACCACCGCAACCCCGACCGCACGAGCCGGTACGGCTCCACCTCACGCCGCATGGTGTCCCCGCCGTGGGTGCGGTAGTCGAACCGCAGGCGTTCGTGGTTCTGGCACACGGTCGCCAGTGCCGTCAGTACCGACGCGTCGACGCTCGACTGCACCGGACGTGACTGCACGACGTCGATCTCCAGTGCGTCGAGTCGGTGACGCAACCGTGACGGCATCACCTGCCGCAGCTTGGTGAGGGCACCGATCGACGACTCCGCGGTGCCGGTGACGGACGCGGACGCGCCGCTCTGCAGTCCGAGCGCCACGGCGATCACCTCGTCGTCCGTCAGCAGCAGGGGTGGCATCTCCGCGCCGGCACCCAGCCGATACCCGCCGCCGACGCCGACCGTTCCGTCCACCGGATAGCCCAGTGACCGCAGCCGGTCGACGTCACGGCGCACGGTGCGCGGGGTGATCTGGAGCCGTTCGGCCAGATCGGCCCCGGACCAGTCGCGCCGGGTCTGCAGCAACGACAGCAGAGCCAGCAGTCGAGCGGACGTCTCGCGCATGTCGTCATGATGCACCCGGCAGCGGACAGTTCGGGTCCTCGATCCGGTTCGGTACTCGGGCGCACGCCGACTACAGTGGTGAGACGTGCTCACAGTCGTTCCGCGGCCGGTCTCCGTCCGCGCTCCCGCCAAGGTCAATCTGCACCTTGCCGTGGGTGACCTGCGCCCCGACGGCTACCACGAACTCACCACCGTCTTCCACGCGCTCTCCCTCGTCGACGACGTCTCCGTCGTGGCCGCGGAGACACTGTCCGTCAGCGTGTACGGGGACGATGCGGGCATCGTTCCCACCGACCACACCAACCTGGCGTGGAAGGCGGCCGAACTCGTCGCCGCCGATGCCGGTCGTCGGCCGGCCGTCGCCATCAGCATCGACAAGGGCATTCCCGTCGCGGGGGGCATGGCCGGGGGCAGCGCCGACGCGGCCGCGACCGTCGTCGCGCTGGACGCGCTCTGGAACCTCGGCCTGTCCCGCGAGAAGATCATGGACTTCGCGGCGCAGCTCGGTAGCGACGTCCCGTTCTCCGTCGCCGGTGGCACGGCCGTCGGCACGGGTCGCGGCGAGAAGCTGCTGCCGGTGCTCTCACGCAACTCCTTCCACTGGGTGCTCGCTCTCGCGAAGGGCGGTCTCTCGACTCCCGCGGTCTACCGCGAACTCGACCGGCTGCGCGAACGGGGAGCGCCGCCGCGCCTCGGCGCACCCGACGAGCTGATGCAGGCCCTGGCGTCGGGCGATCCGGCGCGGGTCGGGCCGCTCCTGGGCAACGACCTCCAGGCCGCGGCGCTGTCCCTCGAACCAGGCCTTCGCCGCACCCTGCGCGCCGGCACCGAGGCGGGTGCCATCGCCGGCATCGTCTCCGGGTCCGGACCCACCTGCGCCTTCCTCTGTGCCTCCGCCGACCACGCGGTCGAGGTCGGCGCGGAACTGTCCGGCGCCGGCGTCTGCCGCACGGTACGTGTGGCACGTGGACCGGTGAGCGGAGCGCGAGTGCGCACCGAACGCGACCAGAACGACACGAACCGGGGACAACACTGATGGCCAACCTGATCAACCTGGAGCAGGTCTCCAAATCCTTCGGCGTGAAGCCGCTCCTCGACGGCGTCTCGCTCGGTGTCCAGGAGAACGAGCGCATCGGCGTCGTGGGCCTGAACGGCAACGGCAAGACCACCATGCTCGAGGTGCTCGCGGGCGTCGAGCAGCCCGACTCGGGCCGGGTGAGTCGCGTGGGCGGCCTCCGGATAGCCGTCGTGACGCAGCGTGGTGTCCTGCCGCCCGGGTCCACCATCGGGGACATCGTCCTCGCGCCGCTCGGTGTCGCCGAGCACGAGTGGGCCGGTGACGCCCGGATCCGCAGCGTTCTGGACGGCATCGGCATCACCGGTCTCGGGCTCGACGCACCGGTCGAGCAGTTGTCGGGCGGTGAGCGCCGACGCACGGCGCTCGCCGCCGCACTGGTGCAGGACCTCGACCTGCTCGTGCTCGACGAGCCGACCAACCATCTCGACGTCGAGGGCGTCCAGTGGCTCGCGGAGCATCTGGTGAACCGGCGGTCCGCACTGGTCGTCGTCACCCACGATCGGTGGTTCCTCGACACCGTCGCCACCCGCACCTGGGAAGTGGTGAACGGTCAGGTCGAGACGTACGAGGGCGGCTACGCCGACTGGATCTTCGCTCGCGCGGAGCGCTCTCGCCAGGCCGATGCCGCGGAGGATCGTCGCCGCAACCTCGCCCGCAAGGAGCTGGCCTGGCTGCGCCGCGGCCCGCCCGCTCGTACCTCGAAGCCGCGCTACCGCATCGAGGCCGCCGAGGCCCTCATCTCGGACGTGCCGCCGCCGCGCGACTCGGTCGCGTTGTCGAAGTTCGCGCAGACCCGGCTGGGCCGCATCGTCATCGAGCTCGAGGACGCCACGCTGGCGACCCCGGACGGTCGCGTACTGGTGGAGGACTTCACGTGGCGCCTCGCGCCGGGGGAGCGCATCGGTCTCGTCGGTGTCAACGGCTCCGGCAAGACGACGTTGCTCCGCACCATCGCCGGCGAGCTCGAACCCGCCAAGGGCCGCCGCATCGAGGGCAAGACGGTGCGCATCGGCTGGCTCCGCCAGGAACTCGACGACCTGCCCGTCGGGATGCGCGTGCTCGAGGCGGTCCAGGACGTCGCGGAACGAATCCAGTTGGGTGACAGGGAGATCTCTGCCGGACAGCTCGCCGAGCGGCTGGGCTTCACGCCTGCACGGCAGCGCACGCCCGTCGGTGACCTGTCCGGTGGCGAGCGCCGTCGACTGCAGCTGACACGCGTGCTGATGTCCGAGCCGAACGTCCTGCTCCTCGACGAGCCGACCAACGACCTCGACATCGACACGCTGCAGCAGCTCGAGGATCTGCTCGACGGCTGGGCCGGCACCATGATCGTCATCAGTCACGACCGGTACCTCATCGAGCGCGTCTGCGACTCGACGTGGGCTCTGTTCGGCGACGGCAAGCTCACCAACCTGCCGGGTGGCATCGAGGAGTACCTGCGGCGTCGCGCGCGAATCGCCGCAGCCGACGACGCGGCTCCGGGAATGACGTCGGGCGGGGGAGCGAAGCCGGCCGCGGCCAAGGGCGGTGCCGACGAGCGCGCCGCTCGCAAGGAACTCTCGAAGCTCGAGCGCTCCCTGGTCAAGCTCGACGATCGGGTGCGCGCACTGCACGTCTCGCTGGCCGAGGCGGCGACGGACCCGGCGACGTTGCAGTCGCTGAACGCCGAGTTGCTCACCGTCGTCGCGGAGAAGGACTCCGTCGAGGAGCGCTGGATGGAGCTGGCCGAGGAACTGGGCTGACACGGTCTACCCTCGCGTTCAGGCGGTCGATCGGCGACCGCGTTCTGCGCGAGGAGTGACGATGACATCCGTCGTGTCCGAGGTCATGGGCTCGGAGTTCGAGAAGCTTCACCCGAAGGTGCAGTGGCGCTTCGGTTTCGGTGCGGACGATCATGTGGCGCAGTTCGGCACCGGTGTCATGGAGACCATCACGCACTCTCCGCTGCTGCCGCCGCCGGCCCTGTGGCTCGGTGGCAAGCGGCGGATGGTCCCCTCCGACTCGGGCGAGAACATCCCCTTCACCATTGCCAACTACGCGTACACGGACGAGCTGGGCAGGCCCACGCTGGCGTTCGTCCGGCGGTTCCAGTTCCCCGGCCACGAGGTGGCACTCGACTCGGTGATGGTCGTGGGATCGCGCGGCGCACTCGACTACATCGGTGCCGGCCCCGACATGGTGGTGCACACCCAGTGCTCCGCGGACGCCGACGGTGGCCTGCGGCTCGACAGCGGTCTGCCCCGGTTCCTCGCTCCGCGTGGGTCGATCAAGCCGCCGGGTCTCCTGTCGGCGGAGACCATCGGCCGCGAGTGGTGGGACGAGGAGCAGCAGCGCCACCGCATCGACATCGAGGTGCGTGGCCGCACGCTCGGGCGGTTGTTCCGCTACACCGGATGGTTCACGGCCACACAGGAAACCTGCCTTCCGACCGATCTGCCCGCCGAATTGGGGCCGGGGCGTACCGATCCCAGGGAGTGATCCCTGGTCGGACCCCGAAGTGACTGATGGGGAATTTTTCTCACAACCGTCACCAATCCCCCATGGGACCCGGATCCGAATGGTGGATGACACAACCGACAGCGGCCGGTGATCATCACCGGCGGTGAGCGGCTATCAGATCCGTACAAGAAGGGTTCTCGCCATGAGCGTCACCAAGAGCAAGAGTGCAGTAGCAGTCGGCTTCGCAGCAGTTGCACTCCTCGGACTGTCCGCATGTTCGTCCGACGACAGCAGCAGCACCACCGAGACCACCGCGAGCAGCAGCATGGAGTCGATGACCTCGTCGGCCATGTCCTCCTCCACCGCGATGAACTCGAGTGCCGATCCGGCCTCCAACCTCGTCGGCTCGGGCTGCGCCGCCTACGCCGAGCAGGTCCCGGACGGTGCGGGCTCCGTGAGCGGAATGGCTGCCGATCCGGTCGCCGTCGCCGCCTCCAACAACCCGATCCTCACCACCCTGACCGCAGCGGTCTCCGGTGGCCTGAACCCGGGCGTCAACCTGGTCGACACGCTGAACGGCTCCGAGTTCACCGTCATCGCCCCGACCGACGACGCGTTCGCGAAGATCGACCCGGCCACCATCGAGACGCTGAAGACCGATTCCGCGCTGCTCACCAAGATCCTCACCTACCACGTGATCCCCGGCCAGATCGCTCCCGACGCGATCACCGGCGAGCAGACCTCGGTCGAGGGCCAGGCAGTCAACGTCACCGGTGAGGGCGACACGCTGAAGTTCAACGACTCGAACCTGGTCTGCGGTGGCGTCAAGACCGCCAACGCGACCGTCTACCTGGTCGACTCGGTCATGATGCCCCCCGCCTGATCCTTTTCCACAGGGATCATGAGGACGAACACTCTCTTCGCGGCGGTCGTCCCCCGACTGTGTCCGTCGTGAAGTAGTACGAGGCGACCCGAGATTCTTCTCGGGTCGCCTTCGTGCGTCACGGGGACGGATGACGACAGCACGAGAATGGCCCCCGGCGATGCCGGGGGCCATTCTCGTGTGTCAGGGGAGGATCAGCGGAAGCCCTTGGCGGGGTTCTGCAGATCGAGCACCACCGTCGTGCCGTTGGAACGCACGTGCAGCTCGGGGCTCGCGAGCCCACCGGAGGTGAGGTACTCACCGAGGAGCTGCAGCAGCTCGTCGGGTCCGGTGGAGGAATCCATCGGGCGCGTGTCGCGGCTGGTGATCTCGTTCTGGGTCAGCCGTCCCGCGATGCGGATGGACGCGATGCCCATGGCCGTGCGGCGATCGGGGCTCGGGTGACGACCCGAGGCGAAGCTGCTGCCGTTCGACGATCCGTTGGTGGACGTGCTGCCGCCAGGCAACGCGTGTTCGGAAATCTGATCACTGGTTGTCATGTCGACCTCACTTTTGCTCGGAGTGACGCTCGAAGGTGTCCCGTTGGATCGGTGGGCTGGTGCCTTGCCGATCTTGATCCCCGTGAGGGGCCCACTTGATCCATCGCTCATTACTCGGACTGCTCCTCGATCGTCTCGGTACGTGACTCGAGTACTTCCGAAGAACAAACCAGAAGTACGTTCGAACAGAGAAAAAGTACCACGGGAAGGAAACAGCGAACAGTTTTGACCCTATGGATTGGAGATGACACCAATCTTGGGGTGAGGTGGTGTGGAGATGTCCCAGAGAATCAGTCGGCTGCGGCGACCAGCGGCTCGAGCAGCAGGTCCGGCAGCTCCTTCTGGATGTACTGCAGCCGCCACTTGTCACTGACCAGCGCCAACATCACGCCGTCCGTGCGGGTGAACACCTCGACGCCGCGCTGGCGACCGAGCTCCCCGGCGGACGCCGCGTCGGTGCGTCGAGCGATCGAGTAGCCCAGGGGCTCCATGCGCGCCTCGACGCCGAACTCGGACTTCATGCGCGCGGACACCACCTCGAACTGCATCGGCCCCACGGCGGCGAGGACGGGTGACGCGTCTCCGCGGATGTCGTTGCGCAGGATCTGGACGACACCCTCCTGATCCATCTGGTCCACGGCGCGACGGAACTGCTTGTACTTGCTGGCGCTCTCCGCACGGAGGACGGCGAAGTGCTCGGGAGCGAAGGACGGGATCGGCGGGAACTCGACCTTGCGATCCGCGTACAACGTGTGGCCGGGAGCGAGCGCGGTGGCGTTGACCAGCCCGACGACGTCGCCGGGGTAGGCGTTCTCCACCGTGGTGCGCTCGCGGCCGAACACCGTCAGCGCGTACTTCGTCGTGAACGGTTTGCCCGTCTGGGCATGGGTGACCACCATGCCGCGCTCGAAGACTCCGGAGACCACGCGCATGAAGGCGAGGCGGTCGCGGTGTGCGGTGTCCATGCCGGCCTGCACCTTGAACACGACCGCGCTGAAGGGGTCGGTGACCTCGCGCTCACCACCGGCCACGTCGGGACGGGGGCCCGGGGCCGGAGCGAACGAGACGAGGGTGTCGAGGATCTGGTGCACGCCGAAGTTCAGCATCGCCGACGCGAAGATCACCGGAGACGTCCGGCCCGCGAGGAACTCGTCCTCGTCGTGGCGCTGCCCGCTCTCGACGAGCAACTCGCTCTCCTCGACGGCGGTGGTCCAGTCGTCGCCCTCACGGGACTGCGCCGCCTCGGAGTCCATGAACTCCTCGGGTGCGATGGTCGCGCCACCGGCCGTGCGGGTGAAGTGAATGTACTGGTGCTCCGACACGTCGAGCAGTCCGCGGAAGTCACCCGCGATACCGACGGGCCAGTACAGCGGGGTCGGCGTCAGACCGATGCGCTCCTCGATCTCGTCGAGCAGCTCGAGGGGGGAGCGGCCCGGCCGGTCCCACTTGTTGACGACGGTGATGACCGGGATGCCGCGGTGTCGACACACCTGGAACAGCTTCAGCGTCTGCGGTTCCAGACCCTTCGCCGCGTCGATCAGCATCACGGCGGCGTCCACCGCGGTCAGCACGCGGTAGGTGTCCTCGGAGAAGTCGGCGTGACCGGGGGTGTCCACCAGGTTGATGGTGTGATCGGCGTAGTCGAACTGCAGCGCCGTCGAACTCACGGAGATACCGCGCGCCTTCTCCATCTCCATCCAGTCGGAGACGGTCGAGCGGCGACCCGACTTCCCGTGAATCGCACCGGCCTCGGAGATCTTCCGCGCGTGCAGAGCCAGGGCCTCGGTGAGCGTCGACTTGCCCGCGTCGGGATGCGAGATCACCGCGAAGGTGCGACGACGCTCCACCTCGCGCCGGAGGTTCTTCGGCGGGGTGGTGCCGGCGGCGGTGACCGCGGTGGTGGTGTCGGTGTCGACGGACGGGGTGCTCACGAAGGCCTTTCTTCGGTGACCGCAGCTGTGCGGATCACTGGTCGGAACGTACCCAGGGTACTCGGCCGACACGCCGACCCCGTCCGTCCGTAACAGCGGTCACCGTCGTCCGGATGTAACAGTGGTGCGCGCACCCGGCACGCACCACCGACGAGGGAGTGACGTTGAGCAGGTTCACCGAGGAGATGTACGCGACCGCGGCCACGACCGAGCGGGGTCTCGTCACCGGTGAGCCCGACGCACCGTTGCGGCAGACGTGGGGCGACATCCATGCGGTCGCGCGCCGGATGGCCGGCGGGCTCGCCGCGGCAGGGGTCTCCCGCGGGGACGCGATCGGCATCCTGGCCGGTCAGCCGGTGGACATCGCGCCGTCGTGTCAGGCGGCGTGGATGCGCGGCGCGTCCGTGACCATGCTCCATCAGCCGACGCCGCGCACCGATCTCGCCGTGTGGGGTGCCGACACCGAGACCGTCATCCGGATGATCGACGCCGCCGCGGTGGTGCTCGGTGCACCGTTCGACGCCGCGGCGCCCATCCTGGAGGAACGCGGGATCACCGTGCTGACGATCGACGACCTGCGCGGCGGTGAGGACACCGATCCCGTGCCCACCGACGAGTCCGACATCGCGCTGCAGCAGCTCACGTCCGGGTCCACCGGATCTCCCAAGGCCGTGCGCATCACCCACGAGAACTTCTACGTCAACGCCTACGCGATGATCGATCGGATCGAGTACTCGCTCGAGGACGACGTGATGGTCAGCTGGCTCCCGCTGTTCCACGACATGGGGATGGTCGGGTTCCTGTCGGTGCCGATGCAGGTCGGAGCCGAGGTCGTCAGCATCACGCCGATCGACTTCCTGCGCTCTCCGCTGCTGTGGGCCCAGCTGATCGACAAGTACCGCGGCACCGTCACCGCCGCTCCCAATTTCGCGTACTCGTTGCTCGCGCGCAGGCTGAAGCAGGCGTCCGCCGACACGGCCCTCGATCTGTCGTCGTTGCGCTACGCGTGGAACGGTGCCGAGCCGGTGGATCCCGACACGATGCTCGCCCTCGCGGAGGCGGGCGCCCGGTTCGGGCTCGCCCCGACGGCTCTCGCACCCGTCTACGGGATGGCGGAGACCACGCTCGCGGTGTCGATCCCGGTCCGTGATCAGGGCCAGGTGCTCGACGTGGTCGACGCGGACCTGCTCGAGGTGATGGGCCGCGCCGTTCCGTCGACCAAGGGCAACGTCCGTCGTCTCGCGACGCTCGGGCGGATGGTGCCGAATCTCGAGGGGCGCGTCGTCGACGCCGAGGGCCAGGTGCTCCCGAGTCGCGGCGTCGGTGTCATCCACGTGCGGGGGCCGGCGGTGACGCCCGGATACATCACGGTGGAGGGCTCGGTGTCCGCGCAGGACGACGACGGGTGGCTCGACACCGGAGACATCGGGTACTTCACGGAGGAAGGCCTGGTCGTCGTCTGCGGGCGCATCAAGGACGTCATCATCATGGGCGGCCGCAACATCTATCCGACCGACATCGAACGTGCCGTGGGCACCGTCGCGGGCGTCCGGCCGGGCAATGCCGTCGCGATCCGTCTCGACGCGGGGCAGAAGCGGGAGAGCTTCGCGGTCGCGGCGGAGACCAACGAGATCGCCGACCCGGATGCGGTCAAGCGCATCGAGCACGACATCGTGCACGCGGTGTTCTCGGAAGTGGGGGTTCGTCCTCGCACGGTCGCGGTGCTCGGTCCCGGCACCATTCCGAAGACGTCCTCGGGCAAGCTCCGCCGCGCGAACTCGGCGTCGCTCCTCGGCTGAGCTCAGCGCATCAGGGTCGGTGGATGCGGTTCTGCGCGTTCTCGAGGCTGCCCTTCAGGAGCAGCTCCACTGCGTCCGCGGCCTCCTCCAGCACTACCGCCACCTCGTCGCGCTCGGACGCGGCGAAGGGCTTGAGCACGTACGACGCCGGATCCATCCGGCCGGGCGGCCGCCCCACCCCGACCCGGACACGGAGGTAGTCCTTGGTGGACAACGACTTCGAGATCGAGCGCAGCCCGTTGTGCCCGCCCTCCCCGCCGCCGACCTTGAGCCGCACCTGACCCAGATCGACGTCGAGTTCGTCGTGCACGACGATGATGTCCGCCGGCGCCACGGAAAAGAACCGGGCCAGGTTGGCGACCGGGCCCCCGGACTCGTTCATGTACGACCGCGGCTTCCCCAGCACGACCGGGCGAGTCCCGAGCCGTGCCTGGAGCACGTCGGAGTTGCTGCGCTTGTGCGACGAGAACGACCCTCGCATCCGCTCCGCCAGGGTGTCGACGACGACGGCGCCGACGTTGTGTCGGGTGCGCTCGTACTGCGGTCCGGGATTGCCCAGGCCGATGACGAGAGCAGGTCGATCGGTCATGTGCGGCAGTCGCTTTCAGCTCGTGGCGTGCGGGGTCGTACGGAGTGGGGAACGAGAAACGGCGCGCCTCCGGTGAGGGAGGCGCGCCGCGGTGGTGCTCGGTGGATCAGTTCTCGTCTGCTGCTGCGGCCTCGTCGGCGGCGGAGCTGTCCTCGACAGCCTCCTCTTCCTCGGCGGCGACGTTGCTGGCGAGATCGCCCGCGCCCTCGGCCTCGAGCGCAGCCTCGCTGGGCGCCTCGACGACGTTGACGAGGAGGAGCTCGGGATCGGAGATCAGCGTCGCGCCGGACGGCAGCTCGATCGACGAGGCGAGGATCTGGGTGCCGATCTCGGCGTCCTCGACGGAGACCTCGAACTGCTCGGGGATCTGGGTCGCGTCGACCTCGATCTCGATGACGTTGGCATCGGTGGTGACGAGGGCGCCGGGCGCCGCGTCGCCGGTGACGACGACGTTGATCTCGACGGTGACCTTCTCGCCGCGACGGATGACGAGGAGGTCGGCGTGCTCGATGTAGTTACGGATCGGGTGGACCACGACCGACTTGGTGAGGGCGAGGTGCTTCTCGCCGTCGACCTGGAGCTCGATGACGGCGTTGGTGCCGTCGGCGCGGAGCACGGCGGCGAACTCGCGGGACGGGAGCGCGAGGTGCTTGGGCTCGGTGGCGTGTCCGTACAGGACGGCGGGGACGAGACCGTCGCGGCGGGTGCGGCGGGCTGCGCCCTTGCCGAACTCGGTGCGGACGGTGGCGTTGAGAACGTTGGCCATGGGACGGGGCTCCTCGGAAGATCTGGTGTGACTGCGGTCTGAAACGGCTGCGGTCCGGTGTGACTGCTGCGGGTACTACTCGCTCGGCGTGGACACGAACGAGGACGGCTGCGAGACCGCGCCTGCGTCGATCACGGTGACGTACGCACTGCGCACTCGTCACCCTCGCCGAGACAACGGCGTGAACACTACCCGAACGCGCCGATCGGCCGCGAATCGCCCCTGCTCGTCACCGTTGGCGGCGGGTCACCGCTGCGACGTCAGAGCCCGGCACTCGTCCACGGCGTGATCGATCTGATCGAGGGTCAGGAAGTAGTGGGGAGACGCCCGGACGACGGAGTCCAGTCCGCGGGCCGTCATGTCGAGCAGAGTCGACGACGCCGGGCTGACGGAGACGGTGATGTCGCGCTCCGCCAGTGCGTCCTTCACCGCGGCGGGCGCGGCGCCCTCGACGGTGAAGGTCACGATGCCGGTGTGGTGGTCGCCCAGGTCGTGCACCGCGATGCCGTGCACCTCGGCGAGGGTGTTCCGCAGCCGCTCGGCCCGCACACGCACCGCGGCCTCCACCGCGCTCGGTCCGAGTTCGAGCAGGAGATCGACGGCGGCGCCGAGACCGAGCCGGGCCGCGACGTCGTGTTCCCACGTCTCGAACCGCCGCGCGTCGTCGGCGACGGTGTAGGAGTCGGGGCCGGTCCAGGACGCACTGTGCAGATCCAGAGATCGCGGCTCCAGGGTGTCGAGCACCGACGGGGCGACGTGGAGGAAACCGGTACCGCGCGGTCCTCGCAGCCACTTGCGTCCCGTCGCGGAGAGAGCGTCCACACCGAGCTCCGCCACGTCGAGGGCGATCTGGCCCACCGACTGACAGGCGTCCAGCAGCACGAGGGCCCCGTGACGGTGGGCCAGGTCGACGATCTCCCGGACCGGGTTCAGCAGGCCGCCGTTGGTCGGCGCGTGCACGAGCGAGACCAGCGCGACGCGGTCGTCCATCATCCGCTCGAGGGCCTCGAGATCGATGCGTCCGGACGGGTCCACGGGAATGGTGTCGACCACCGCGCCGGTAGCCCGCGCCCGCTGCAGTGCGGCGATCGCGTTGGTGGCGTACTCGACGGTGGAGACCAGGATGCGGTCACCGGGGGAGAGCGGTACCGCGTAGAAGAAGTCGCACCAGGCCCGCGTGGCGCTGTCGGACAGTGCCACGGTGCCGGTCGGGGCTCCGATCAGCATCTCCACGGACGTGCGCACCGCGGCGAGATCCTGCGAGCGTTCACGCGCTGCGCGGTATCCGCCCACCTCGGCCTCACGGCGCAGGTGCTCGACGACCGTCTCGACGACGCGCTGTGGCGGCAGCGACGAGCCGGCGCTGTCGAGGAACACCCCGTGCTCGGCGGCAGGGGTGTCCGCGCGGGCGGCGAGCACGTCGACGGTGTCCGTCTCGGGGGTGGCGTTCACAGTGACGCCGACACTACCGGCGACCGCGCGCGGGAGCGATTAGTCTGTGAAGGGCGGGGGTAGACGTCATCCGGACACGCAGTGTCCGTTCCTCTTCCCGTACGCAGTGCCCGTTCCACTTCACGCTCCACCGTCACCCCGCGGAGGCATCCATGACGGCCGTTTCCGGCACTCTCAGTTCGCGGCCCGCCGCCGAGGCATACCTCGCCCGGGTCTGTTTCAAGGTGGGGCCGCCGACTCTGATCGGCGCAGAACTCGAATGGTTCACCCGGACCCCGTCCGGTGCACGTCCCACTCTCGACTCGCTCGCCGAGGCACTGGGTGCCCACACCCCGCAGTCTCTTCGGCCCGAGTCCCCCGCACTCGCCCTCCGCTCCGGAAGTGTCGTCTCCGTCGAGCCCGGTGGTCAGATCGAATTGTCGTCCTCGCCCGCCACGTCCCTCGCCTCCGTCGTCGAGGCGTTGCGCGACGACGAGCAGACGTTGACCCGCCTGCTCGACTCGCACGGGATCTCCCTCGCCGGAGGCGGCGCGGACACGCTGCGACCTCCCGACCGCCTGCTCACGCTGCCGCGCTACTGCGCGATGGAGCAGCGCTTCGAGCAGTACGGCCCGTACGGCAAGCTCATGATGTGCAACACGGCCGCGGTCCAGGTCAGTGTGGACGCCGGCGGCGACGACGAGCAGATCCGACGGCGCTGGGCCACAGTGCATGCCGTGGGTCCGGCGTTACTGGCGGCGTTCGCGACCACGCCCGCTCTGTACGGCGTTCCCGACGGTCGGTGGGCCTCGCAGCGCATGCGCACCTGGTTCGAACTGGACCGCACCCGCACGCGTGTTCCGCTCGGGGTCGATCCCGTCCGCGACTACGCACGCTGGGTCATGGACGTCCCGCTCCTGTGTGTGCGACGCGACGGGCGCCTCGCCGCGCCGCCGCGCGAGGCCACGTTCGCCCAGTGGCTCGAGGGTGACCTGGACGACGACATGGGTCGGCGCCCCACGACGGCCGACCTGGACTACCACCTGACGACGGTGTTTCCCCTCGTGCGTGCGAGCGGCCACCTCGAGATCCGGTACCTCGACGGCCAACCCGACGGGGCGTGGGAGGTGCCGATGTACGCGGTGGACGCCCTGGTGTCCTCCGACTCGGTGGCCGACCAGGCGCTGGACCTGGCGGAACCCACCCTGAACAGGTGGGAGGACGCGGCGCGGGACGGACTCGCCGACCAGGCGCTGCGGCGAGCTGCGGTGGAGCTGCTGACACTCGCGGCCGACTCCAGCCACGGCGAGGCGCGTGAAGCCCTGGGCCGCGCGGCGACGCGCTGCTCCGCCGCCCAGCCGCCGACGGCACCAGGGACAGCGGCGACACCACCACGAGGCGATGCTCGGAAGGAGTTCTCACGATGACGGCGAACACGACGGTCGACGCGGTGGCGCTGCGCGGCCGGCTCGAATCGATGCTGGTGCGTAGCCGCGCCCGGACCCTGGCGCTCACCCGGTGCCTCGACGAGGACGGGCTGCGCGAGCAGGTGTCGCCGTTGATGAGCCCACTGGTCTGGGATCTCGCCCACATCGGCAACCAGGAAGAGCTGTGGCTGGTCCGCGACGTGGGCGGCCGCGACGCGGTGCACCCGGAGATCGACGACCTCTACGACGCGTTCCGCCACGCACGGTCCGTCCGGCCGGGGCTGGATCTGCTGTCGCCCGACGAGGCGCGTGCCTACGTCGACACCGTGCGCGCCCTGTCACTGGATGCGTTGCAGCGCTGCACCTTCGACGAGAGTCGGCTGGTGGAGAACGGCTTCGTCTTCGCGATGGTCGCGCAGCACGAACAGCAGCACGACGAGACGATGCTGGCGACACATCAGCTGCGCACCGGCGACGCCGTGCTGGACGCACCCGACGCTCCCCGCGCCCAGCTGCCGCCCGCCCACGACGTCGAGGTCATCGTCCCCGGTGGCGCCTTCGAGATGGGCACCGGCGACGATCCGTGGGCCCTCGACAACGAGCGGCCCGCGCACACTGTCGAGGTGCCCACCTTCGCGATCGACGCGGCTCCGGTGACCAACGGCGAGTACCTCCAGTTCATCGCCGACGGTGGCTACGACCGCGAGGAGCTGTGGACCGAACGCGGCTGGGCACACCGCACCGAGGCCGGTCTCACCGCGCCGCAGTTCTGGTCGCAGGACGACGACGGTGTGTGGTGGCGTCGAGTCTTCGGACGTGCGAAGCAGATTCGAGCAGCGCAGCCCGTGGTTCACGTCAGCTGGTTCGAAGCCGACGCCTACGCCCGCTGGGCCGGCAAGCGCCTGCCGACCGAGGCGGAATGGGAGAAGGCGGCACGCTTCGACCCCGCGTCCGGGCTCTCCCGGCGCAACCCCTGGGGCGACGACGACGCCGACGACCGGCACGCGAATCTCGGTCAACGCCACCTCGAACCCGCCGACGTCGGCGCGTATCCCGAGGGAGCCTCGCCGCTCGGCGTCGAACAGCTGATGGGCGACGTCTGGGAGTGGACGTCGTCCGACTTCGAGCCGTACCCCGGGTTCGAGATGTTCCCCTACCCGGAGTACTCCGAGGTGTTCTTCGGCGGCGACTACAAGGTGTTGCGTGGCGGTTCGTTCGGCACCGACCAGACCGCGGTCCGCGCGACGTTCCGCAACTGGGACCACCCGATCCGGCGCCAGATCTTCGCCGGCTTCCGGTGCGCCCGCGACGTGGGACACCGGTAGCGGATGTGCCGACACGTCGGCTATCTCGGACCCGCGCGCACCGTCGGAGACGTGCTCACCGCGGGCCCGACATCGCTGCTCACCCAGTCGTACGCACCCCGCGAGATGCGCGGCGGCGGCACGATCAACGCGGACGGCTTCGGTGCGGCCTGGTGGTCGAACGGCACCGCGTCGTCGTATCGGAGTGCGATGCCGATGTGGGGTGACCCGGCCGTCACCGACACGCTCACCCACATCCGCTCGGTGGCGGTGATGGGGGCCGTGCGGTCCGCCACCGTCGGCATGCCCGTCGAGCGGTCGGCGTGCGCGCCCTTCGTCGAGGGTCGATGGGCGTTCAGCCACAACGGTGTCGTGCGCGGATGGCCGCAGTCGGTCTCCGCGCTCGCCGAGAAGGTGCCCGTCGAGTCGCTGCTGCGGTTGGCGGCACCCACGGATTCCGCTGTGCTGTGGGCGATTCTGCAGCAGCGGCTACTGGACCGCGATCCGGCGGACGCACTCGCCGGTCTGCTGGCGGACGTCGACGCCGCCGCTCCGGACTCGCGCGTCAACCTGCTGCTCGGCGATGGCGAGTCGCTTTGGGCGACGACGCTTTACCACTCGCTCTCCGTCCGGTACGACGAGGACAGCGTCGTCCTCGCGTCCGAACCGCTCGACGATCTGCCCGGATGGCAGCAGGTGCCCGATCGGTGCCTCGTCTCCGCCCGACCGGGATCCGTGGACATCACCACCTTCTGACCGCTCCACCCCTGCACCTTCCATGCTCGTCAGCACCGAGGAGTTCGTCATGACAGCGCCGTCACTGGACATCCACATCACCGAGGGTGATCTACAGGAATCGCTGCGGGAAGATGCCCGCCGCGGGCTCACCGCGACGCCGAAATGGTTGCCGCCGAAGTACTTCTACGATGCCGTGGGCAGCGAACTGTTCGAGCGCATCACCGAGTTGGACGAGTACTACCCGACGCGCACCGAGCGCGCCCTGCTGACCGAACGGGCCGCGGAGATCGCTCGCGTGACGGGAGTGGAGGTGCTGGTCGAGTTGGGCTCCGGATCGTCGGACAAGACCCGGGTGCTGCTGTCCGCGGGTCTGGAACACGGCACCCTGCGTCGCTACGTCCCGCAGGACGTGTCGCCGTCGGCGTTGACCGGTGCGATGGAGGAGTTGTCGCGCCAGTACCCGGATCTCGAGATCCACGGTGTGGTGAGCGATTTCACGAGCACCGGCGGCCCGGACAGTGGTCTGTTCTGGGTCCCCACCGGCGGGCGCAGGACGTTGGCGTTCCTGGGCGGCACGCTGGGGAACCTCGTGCCGCAGGAGCGCGCCGAGTTCCTCTCCGCCATCTCGAACACCCTCGACACGGGGGAGTTCCTGTTGCTCGGGGTCGGGCTGGTCATCGACCCCGCGGTTCTGGTGCCCGCGTACGACGACGCGCAGGGAGTGACGGCGCAGTTCGACCTGAACGTGCTCTCCGTGTTGAACGGGCAGCTGAACGCCGACTTCGACGTGGACGACTTCGAGCACGTCGCCGTGTGGGACGAGCGCAACGAATGGATCGAGATGCGGCTGCGCGCACGTCGCGACCACACGGTGCGCGTCGCGGACCTCGACCTGGACGTGCAGTTCGCGGCGGGCGAGGAGATGCGGACCGAGATCTCCGCCAAGTTCCGGCGCGAGTCGATCACCGGCGAACTGGCGGCGGCGGGGCTGACGGTCGACGAGTTCTGGACCGATTCCGACGAGCGCTTCGCCCTGGTGCTGGCCCGGATGTAGGGCGCCCGACGACGACACTCCCCGCGGACGAGGTCCGCGGGGAGTGTCGGTCGGTGACGTCGTTTCTCAGGCGTTGCCGTTGAACAGGCTGGTGACGGACCCGTTCTCGAAGACCTCACGGATGGTCTTGCCGAGCAGGGGTGCGATGGAGAGCACGGTCAGCGACGGGAACAGCTTGTCGTCACTGATGGGCAGCGTGTTGGTCACGACGACCTCCTTGGCGCCGCACGACGCGAGGCGCTCGGCGGCCGGGTGGCTCAGCACGCCGTGCGTGGCGGCGATGACGACGTCGCCCGCGCCGGCTTCCTCGAGCACCTTCACCGCGCCGGCGATGGTGCCACCGGTGTCGATCATGTCGTCGATCAGGATGCAGGTGCGTCCCTCGACGTCACCGACGACTCGGTTCGACTTGACCTGGTTGGGCACCAACGGATCTCGTGTCTTGTGAATGAACGCCAGCGGCGCCCCGCCGAGCGAGTCGGCCCACTTCTCCGCGACGCGCACGCGGCCGGAGTCGGGGGAGACCACGGTGATGTGCTCGAGGTTGTAGCCCTCGCGGATGTGGTCGGCGAGCTGGCTGTGCGCGTGCATGTGGTCGACCGGGCCGTCGAAGAAGCCCTGGATCTGATCGGTGTGGAGATCGACCGTGATGATGCGGTCGGCACCGGCCGTCTTGAGCAGATCGGCGACCAGGCGCGCGGAGATTGGCTCGCGGCCGCGGTGCTTCTTGTCCTGGCGGGCGTAGGGGTAGAACGGCAGGATCGCGGTGATGCGCTTCGCGGATCCGCGCTTGAGCGCGTCGATCATGATGAGCTGTTCCATGAGCCACGTGTTCAACGGGAACGGGTGGCTCTGGAGCACGAAGGCGTCGGAGCCGCGGACGGACTCCTCGAAGCGGACGAAGATCTCGCCGTTCGCGAAGTCGCGGGCGGTCTGCGGGGTGACCTCGATCCCGAGTTCCTTCGCCACCTGCTCGGCGAGCTCGGGATGAGCGCGACCGGAGAAGAGCATCAAGTTCTTCTGGTTGTCGATCCAGTTGGCTGTGGTCACTGCTCTACTCGCCGTCCTTCGGTTCGTGCACGTGTGATTCCTCGGTCGAACGGGCGCGTTCGGCGGCCTCTGCCGCCGGCGTTCCCGGACGTTTCTTCTGCACCCAGCCCTCGATGATCCGTTGCGGACCACCGGAGACGGCGAGCGCTCCCGCCGGTACATCATGGCGTAGGACGGTTCCGGCGCCCGTGTAGGCCCCGTCGCCCACGCGCACCGGCGCGATGAACATGGTGTCGGAACCGGTGCGCACGTGCGAACCGATCTCGGTCCGGCTCTTGCCGACGCCGTCGTAGTTGACGAAGACGCTGGACGCACCGATGTTGGAGTGCTCGCCGATGCTGGCGTCGCCGACGTAGGTCAGGTGCGGCACCTTGGAGTGCGCTCCGATGGTCGCGTTCTTGGTCTCCACGAAGGCGCCGAGCTTGCCGTGGTCGCCGAGGTCGCTGTTCGGCCGCAGGTAGGTGAAGGGCCCGACCGTCGCTCCGGCACCGATCACCGAGTCGGATCCGTGCGAGCGGACTACCGTCGCGCCCTCGCCGACCGACACGTCGGTGAGTGTCGTGTCGGGCCCGATGATCGCGTCCTCACCGATGACGGTGCGTCCGTGCAACTGCGTGCCGGGGTGCAGCACGGCGTCGCGTCCGACGGCGACCTCGATGTCCACCCACGTCGACGACGGGTCGATCACGGTCACGCCGGCGCGCATGTGGCGGGCGAGAATGTGCTCGTTGAGGATGCGGGTGACCTCGGACAGCTGCACTCGGTCGTTCACGCCGCGCACCAGCGACGGGTCGGTGAGCTGGGTGCTGAACACCGGCAGGCCGCGTCGGCGCGAGATCTTCAGGACGTCGGTCAGGTACAGCTCGTGCTGCGCGTTGTCGGTGCCGAGCGAGTCGAGAGCCACCCGCAGCGACTGCGCATCGAAGGCGTAGACACCCGAGTTCACCTCGGTGATGGTCAGCTGATCGGGAGTCGCGTCGGCGTGCTCGACGATCTCCTGGACCTGGCCGGACCCGTCGCGGACGATGCGGCCGTAGCCGTTCGCGTCGTCGGGGACGAAGGTGAGCACCGACACCGCGACGGGCTCCGCGGAGGAGTGGTGATCGTGCAGCAGCGCCTGCAGAGTGTGGGCGTCGAGCAGTGGCACGTCCCCCGCGGTGACCACCACGGTGCCGTCGAAGTCGGCGGGCAGCGACGCGAGGCCGCACTGCACCGCGTGACCGGTGCCGTGCTGTTCGGCCTGCACCGCGATGTCGATGGTGCGACCCAACGTCTCGGCCAGATCGGCGACGGCGGCCGAGACCTTCTCGCGGTCGTGCCCGACGACGGTGACGAGGTGATCGGGGTCCACCCCGTCGGCCGCGTGCAGAGCGTGCGCGAGCATGGACCGACCGGCCAGTTCGTGCAGAACCTTCGGAGTCTTCGATCGCATTCGGGTTCCCGCCCCCGCGGCGAGCACGACTACAGCGACCTTCGACGTCATGAATCTCCTCGACCGACTTCGGATGTGCCCCGGGCGGGGGACCCGCCACACTCGTCGCCACGGCTCCGCCGCCCTACGACAGCAGCTCCGCCGCTGTGGCGTCACGGCTCCGCCGCCAGGATTCGAACCTGAACTATCTGAACCAAAATCAGAGGTGCTGCCATTACACCACGGCGGATCACAGCCTCGGCTGGCGTGCGCCGAGCGCGTCGATCCTCGCACGAGTGCACCCGCTCCGTAAAACGCTCCGCAGGCCTCACTCGCCGCGCAGTGCTCGCGTGTCACAGTGATTCCATGACCTCGACGCCCGACGCGCCCCGCGAGCCCGATCAGCCGCGTGCACCCGGTGACGCCGCCCTACCGGAACGTGCGCCCCGCGTCCGGATGACGGGGACCGCGCGCCGGGCCCAGTTGATCGAGATCGGCCGCACGCTGTTCGCCGAGCGTGGCTACGAGGCGACGTCCATCGAGGAGATCGCGCAACGCGCGCAGGTGAGCAAGCCGGTCGTGTACGAGCACTTCGGCGGCAAGGAGGGTCTCTACGCCGTGGTGGTGGACCGCGAGATGTCCACGCTGCTGTCCATGATCACGTCGTCGCTGACCGAGAACCGGTCCCGGATCCGGGTCGAACGGGTGGCGCTGGCCCTGTTGACGTACGTCGAGGAGCGCAGCGACGGGTTCCGCATCCTCGTGCGCGACTCCCCGGTCGCCGCGGCCGAGGGAACGTACTCGAGCCTGCTGAACGACGCCGTCGGCCAGGTGGGGCACATCCTGGCGGGTGACTTCTCCCGCCGCGACATCGACCCGGCCAATGCCCAGCTGTACGCCCAGGCATTGGTCGGAATGGTGTCGATGACGGCGCAATGGTGGCTGGACGAACGGTCTCCCTCGAAAGAGGTGGTGGCCGCGCACATCGTGAACCTGTGCTGGAACGGGCTCACGAATCTGGAGCCCGATCCCCGGTTGGGGAGCTGAAAGCGCGAGTGTCACCGGAGGTGGTCACGGTGGACCACCTCGTCGGTCGTGACGACACGACGCTCGGACTCCGGGACGAGTGCTCGTGCTGTGTAGTGGTCCAGTGGTACCGTTCTCGCGTTGTTCACGGATTGAATGCCCCAAACTTTCGAGGCGGATCGCATGGTCAGACAGGCACGCGCCGAGATCACCAGAGACACGGTGCTCGCGGGGGCCGCCCATGTCTTTCTACGGCTCGGGTACGCCAATGCCAGCCTCAGCGAGATCATTTCGCAGTCGCAGGTCACCAAGGGAGCTCTCTACTTCCACTTCGGGTCGAAGGAGGAGCTGGCTCGCGCCGTCATCGACGAGGGCGTGCGGCGGCTCACCACCGCGTGCCGCGCCCTGGACGACGGCCGGATCCCCGCTCTCGAGGCCGAGATCGGTGTCTCGTACATCACGGTCGATCTGGCGATCACGGATCCGATGGTCGCCGCGATGTTCCGGCTCAAGCATCAGATCGGCGACTACCGCGGTACCGGTGAGAACGTCATGGAGGGCTGGGCCGAGTACCACACCGGCCTGGCGCGTCGGGCGATCGACGAGGGCGACCTCGAGGCCGACCTCGACCCCGTGACCACCGGAATGCTGTTCCTGGAGGTCATCGTCGGCGCCCACATGGTCGCGGTGGCCACCGACAGCACCAAGGAGTTGTCGGCGCGCATGGAGCGGCTGTGGCACTACCTGCTCCCGTCGCTGGTCCCCGGTCGCAAGCTCGACTACTTCCGTGAGTTCGCCGCCCGCCGGGTCCTGCGCTACGGCGCCTGACGACGAGCGGCGGTGTCGCGGTCGCCTCGGTCGGCCCACGGTCGTTTCTGTCGGCGACTGCTCCTAGAATCGATACCGAGTCGTCACCGACCGATCGATCTCCGTGAGGGGTGTCGAGCGTTGCGGGTGCACGATCGTGTCGTCTTTCCGTCAGGAGTTCTGCTGGTGTCCTCGCCGTCCGTCCATGTTTCTCCCGCGCAGACCCCGGACGACGGTGCGGGCCGGATGTCGGGCCTGCTGGAATTCGCACTGCGTGACGCGTCGCTGGCGCAGATCGTCGATCTGTCCGGCCGCCGCGAGGCCACCCTGGTGGCACCCACTCCGGCACGGGCGTTCATCGCTGCGGCCATGTCCCGCACCACACCGGTCCTGCTCGTCACCGCGACGGGCCGCGAGGCCGACGATCTGACGGCCGAGCTCACGGAGATGGTGGGCGGCGCCGTGGCGCAGTTCCCGTCCTGGGAGACGCTGCCGCACGAGCGTCTGTCTCCCGGAGCGGACACCGTCGGTCGTCGTATCGAGGTGCTGCGGCGCCTCGCCCGGCCGGAGGACGCCGACTACGGCGTCCCGCTGAAGATCATCGTCACCACCGTGCGCTCGGTGCTCCAGCCGATGGCGCGTGGACTGGGCGAGATCGAGCCCGTCGGCCTGCGCGTGGGGGCGGAGTTCGACTTCGAGGAGTTGCAGAAGCGACTGGTCGAGCTGGCCTACACGCGTGTCGACATGGTCGGCAAACGCGGTGAGTTCGCGGTGCGCGGCGGCATCCTCGACCTGTTCTCGCCGACGGCGGATCACCCCGTCCGTGTCGAGTTCTGGGGTGACGAGGTCACGGACCTGCGCGCCTTCTCGGTCGCGGACCAGCGCTCCATCCCCGACGTGGAGGTCGACACGGTCATCGCGCCGCCGTGCCGGGAGATGATTCTTGACGAGGCCGTACGGGAGCGCGCGGCGCGTCTCGCCGCCGACAACACCGGCGACCCGATCCTGGTGGAGATGCTCGAGAAGATCTCCGCCGGCGTTCCGGTCGAGGGCATGGAGGCGTTGCTGCCGGTGCTGAAGGCCGGCGGCCTCGAACTGCTGACCGACGCGCTGCCCGACGGCGCGCACGTGCTGGTCTGCGATCCGGAGAAGGTGCGTACGCGCGCGACGGATCTGGTGCGGACCGGCAAGGAGTTCCTCGAGGCGTCGTGGACTGCCGCGAGCATCGGTGCGGCCGCACCGCTCGACACCGCAGCGCTGGACACCAGCAGCGTGACGGACGAGAGCGCCGTCCTCGACCTCGATCTCAGCGCGTCCGCGTACCGGTCGCTGCGGCAGGTCCGAGAGTCTGCGGAGGCGGCCGGTCGGCCGTGGTGGACCGTGGGTCCGCTCGCCTCGGGCAGTGACGAGGAGATCGTGCTCGACGTCGACGCGGCGCCGGACGTGCGCGGCTCCGAGGAGGCACTCGCGACGCTCTTCCAGATGTTCACGGCGCACCTCGCGTCCGGCGGCCGCGTGGCCGTCGTCGTCGCGGGCGCGGGAACGGCGCAGCGCACGGTCGAACGCCTGCGGGAGGCCGGTGTGCCGGCGCTCCCTCTCGATGCCGGTTCCGAGCCCGGCCCCGACGTCGTCGGCGTGATGTGCGGGTCGTTGCACTCGGGTCTCGTCCTGCGTGACGCCGGCCTGGTGGTGGTGACGGAGGCCGATCTCACCGGCAACCGGGTCGCGGCGGCCGGCGACGGCAAACGCTTGCCCGCCAAGCGTCGCAATCAGGTCGATCCGCTCGCGTTGACGGCCGGCGACATGGTGGTCCACGACCAGCACGGCATCGGCCGCTTCGTCGAGATGGTCGAGCGGACCATCGGCGGGGCACGCCGTGAGTACCTCGTCGTCGAGTACGCGCCCAGCAAGCGCGGCCACCCGGGCGACCGCCTCTTCGTTCCCATGGAGTCGCTCGACCAGTTGTCCCGCTACGTCGGCGGGGAGATGCCGAGCCTGAGCAAGCTGGGCGGATCCGACTGGACCAACACCAAGCGCAAGGCCCGCAAGGCCGTCCGCGAGATCGCAGGGGAGCTCGTCCAGCTCTACGCGGCGCGGCAGGCGGCGCCCGGTCACGCGTACGGGCCGGACACCCCGTGGCAGAAGGAGATGGAGGACGCCTTCGCGTTCACCGAGACCGTCGACCAGATGACCGTCATCGACGAGGTCAAGGCGGACATGGAGAAGCCCGTCCCGATGGACCGAGTGGTCATCGGCGACGTCGGTTACGGCAAGACCGAGGTCGGCGTCCGGGCGGCGTTCAAGGCCGTCCAGGACGGCAAGCAGGTGGCGGTGCTCGTTCCCACCACCCTGCTGGCCCAGCAGCATCTGCAGACCTTCACCGAGCGGATGGCCAACTTCCCGGTGACGGTCAAGGGGCTGTCCCGGTTCTCCGACGCCGCCGAGTCGCGGGAGACGTTCGCCGGCCTCGCGGACGGCACGGTGGACATCGTCGTGGGCACGCACCGATTGCTGCAGACCGGTGTGCAGTGGAAGGACCTCGGGCTGGTCATCGTCGACGAGGAGCAGCGCTTCGGCGTCGAGCACAAGGAGCACATCAAGGCGCTGCGCACGCACGTCGACGTCCTGACGATGTCGGCGACACCGATTCCGCGCACGCTCGAGATGAGCATGGCGGGCATCCGCGAGATGTCGACCATCCTGACGCCGCCCGAGGAGCGTCACCCCGTCCTGACCTACGTCGGTGCCTATCAGGAAAAGCAGGTGGCGGCGGCGATCCGCCGTGAGCTGCTCCGTGACGGCCAGGTCTTCTACGTTCACAACCGCGTGAGCAGTATCGACAAGGCCGCCGCGAACATCCGACGGCTGGTGCCGGAAGCGCGCGTCGTGGTCGCACACGGTCAAATGAACGAGGACGCGCTCGAGAAGACGGTGCAGGGGTTCTGGGAGCGTGAGTTCGACATCCTGGTCTGCACCACCATCATCGAGACGGGCCTCGACATCTCCAATGCGAACACGCTGATCGTCGAGCGAGCCGATTCGTTGGGTCTGTCCCAGCTCCACCAGTTGCGTGGGCGTGTGGGTCGCAGCCGGGACCGTGGCTACGCGTACTTCCTCTACCCGCCGGAGAAGCCGCTCACCGAGACGGCGTACGACCGGTTGGCCACCATCTCGCAGAACTCCGACCTGGGCGCCGGTATGGCGGTGGCGATGAAGGACCTCGAGATCCGCGGCGCGGGCAACGTGCTGGGCGCGGAGCAGTCCGGCCACGTCGCCGGTGTGGGATTCGACCTGTATGTCCGACTGGTCGGCGAGGCGGTGGAGGCGTACCGCGCCGTGGCCGACGGCCGCCCCGTCACCACCGACGAGGCGCCCAAGGAGGTGCGCATCGACCTCCCCGTCGATGCCCACATCCCGCCGGACTACGTCACCAGCGACAGGCTCCGACTCGAGGCGTACCGCAAGCTGGCCGCGGCGCAGAACGACGCCGAGATCCGCGCGGTCATCGACGAGCTGACCGACCGCTACGGGCCGGTGCCGGCCGAGGTCGCCCGGCTCGTGGCCGTGGCCGTCCTGCGCATCCTGTGCCGTTCCTACGGCATCGTGGACGTGCAGATGGCGGGGACCATGGTGAAGTTGGCGCCGATGGACCTACCCGACTCCAAGCAGATACGGTTGAAGCGGCTCTACCCCAGCGCACAGTATCGGGCGACCACCGGCACGGTGCAGATCCCGATTCCGCGTGTGGCAGGTGGTGGAGTCGGTTCGGCCCGTGTCCGCGACGAGGAACTTCTGCAGTTCGTCGCCGACGTGCTGCTCGCGATGGACGGGCAGCCCGCGGGCTCCGTACGAGTCGAGCAACCGATCGGGGTGTGAGCGCGCGATGACGATTCTGCTGCTGGATCCCCTGCGGCCCACCATGGTGCCGGTGCAGGCCGTGACGTTGCTGGACAAGCCCGTGGGCTTCACCGAAGAGGTGCCGGTCTCCATCCGCTGGCGCCTCACGGGGTTCACCTCCGCGGGCGACGACGAGCCCGAGGTGCTCATCAGCACCAGCCGCGACAACCCCGACGTCCAGGAACGCATCACGCGCGGCGAGGACGTCATCGAGGTGCCGGTACCCCGCGGCGGCAACCTCGCCGAGGCCGTCTTCGTCATCGACAAACTGCGCTCACTCGGCGGATGGGAGGCGCAGCAGACGCACGAGTCGCTGCGCGGGTACCTCCTCGAGGAGACCTACGAACTGCTCGATGCCATCGAGACCGGCGATGCGGACTCCATCCGGGAGGAGCTCGGCGATCTGCTGCTGCAGGTCATCTTCCACGCGCGCATCGCCAAGGACGCGGGCGCCGAGGCGTTCGACATCGACGACGTGGCGTCCACCCTGGTGGCCAAGTTGACCCACCGCAGCCCGCACCTGGCCGACACGTCCGGCGCCCCGATCGACATCGGTGCGCAGGAGAAGGCCTGGGAGGAGCGCAAGGCCGCGGAGAAGGTACGCGCGTCGTGTCTCGACGGCATCGCCATGGCGCAGCCGTCGCTCGCGCTCGCCCAGCAGGTCATCACCCGAGCGGTCAAGGCCGGGCTCCCTCAGGACTTCGTCCCGGAGTCCATGCTCTCGGTGCGCATCGACATCTCGGGTGATCACGGCGCCACCAGCGCCGAGGACTCGCTGCGCCGCACCGTCAACGAGTTCGTGGCCGACGTACGGGCCGCGGAGCGCGGCGCCGCCATGGACGGAGTCCGATCGGCCGAGATGGACGCACGAGCGTGGTCCAAGTACTGGCCGGGAACCGACATGTTCGGCCGACCGCTCGCGGCGACGGGGACGGACGACGCACGCGTCGCCGCGTCCCACCATCGGCCGCAGGCGGACGAGAAGAACCGCTGACCGTCTAGCCGAAGAGCGTCGAGCCCCAGTATTCCTCGGTACCTTCCGGAACTCCCGGTGGGCAGGCGAAGACCGCCGAACCGACGTGGGAGATGTACTCGTTCAGGGCATCTCGTCGCGCGAGAGCTTGCTGCATCGGCACGAACTGGGTCTGCGGATCGCTGCAGAAAGCGACGAAGAAGAGCCCCGCGTCGAGGTGGCCGAAGCCGTCGGAGCCGTCGGTGAAGTTGTACCCGCGGCGAAGAATCTTGATGCCGCCCAACGACTCCGACGACGCCAGTCGTACGTGCGCGTCCTTCGCGATGGTCGAGGAGCCGAGGTCGACGGTGTCGAACTCGGCCGTGCCGCCCAGTGGCGCGCCGGTGGCCTTGGACCGACCGATGACGCGTTCCTGTTCGCCGAGCACCGCGCGGTCCCACGGTTCGATCTTCATCCGGATGCGCCGCGCCACGAGGTAGGTGCCGCCCGTCATCCAGTCGGACTCGCCGCCGTTCACCCACACGTGCTCGTCGACGGTCGCCGCTTCCTCGGCCTTGATGTTGTTCGTGCCGTCCTTGAAGCCAAAGAGGTTGCGCGGTGTCGCCTGGGCGGTCGACGTCGACGCGGTGCGACCGAAACCGAGCTGCGACCACCGCACCGACGCGGTGCCGAACGCGATGCGCGCGAGATTGCGGATGGCGTGCACCGCCACCTGCGGATCGTCGGCGCAGGCCTGCACCGCGATGTCGCCACCGCTCCGCGCCGGGTCGAGGTCGTCGCCGGGGAATCGCGGAAGATCCTGCAGTGCAGCCGGTCTGCGGTCACCCAAGTCGAACCTGTCGAAGAACGACGGGCCGAAGCCGATGGTCAGCGTGAGGTTGGACGGCATCAGGCCGTAGGCCTCGCCGGTGTCACCGGGCGGCTCGTACTGTCCGCCGCCGACCACGCCACCGGGCACCGACTCGGCGCCGACGGTGAGACGTTCGGCCATCGCCGTCCACTTCGTGAGCATCGCGACGATCTCGTCGCGCGAGGTGGTCGTCACGTCGAAGGTGACGAAGTGCATGCGGTCCTGTGCGGGCGTGACGATGCCCGCCTGGTGGACGCCGCGGAACGGCACCACGGCCTCGGCCGCGTCGGCGACCACGGGTTCGGGTGCGGTCGACCGGCCCAGCGCGGCACCGGCGCCGACCGCGAGTGCGCCGGCTCCCACGCCACCGAAGAGCGCGCGGCGCGAGAGGCGTCGACTCGGCGGGGTGGCGGCGGCGTCCGTGTCGGACGTCCGCTCAGGCGCCCGCGACGACACCCTGGACCTGGCTCACCGACGCGGACAGGGCGTCGATCTTCTTCGACAGGTCCTGGCGCTGCGGCTCGGTGACCGTGTCGTAGGAGACGAAGCCGTCACCCCGGCGGTACTTCGCGAGCTCGGTGTCGAGTTCGGCGAATCGCTGCTCGATGGTGGCCGCGAGTTCCGGGTTCCGCTCGGACAGCACCGGAGCGAGAGCCGCCACCGCTGCCTGCGATCCGTCGACGTTCGCCTGGAAGTCGTACAGGTCGGTGTGGGAGAAGAAGTCCTCCTCACCGGTGATCTTCGTCTGGGCGACCTCGTCGAGGAGGCCCTGTGCGCCGCCCGCCACCGTGATCGGGTCGATCACGAAGTCGGGGGACTGCACGCCCGCGACCAGTTCGTCGACGTCCGCCTTCAACTGCGCGGCGATCGCGTTCGTGTCCGGCTGGAGCCCCTGTGCCCACAGGTCCTTCTCCAGGCGGTGGAACCCGGTCCACTCGGCACCCGGCTCGACGTCCGGCTCGCGCAGGTCGATGCGGGGGTCGAGATCGTCGGGGAAGCTCTCCGCGACGGGTTCGATGCGCTCGTAGTAGGTGCGGACGAGCGGGAACTGGGCCTTGGCGCCCTCGACGTCGCCGGACGTGACCGCGGTGACGAACGACGCCGTCGTCTCCTGCAACGCCGTGACCTGGCTGACGACGTAGCGCTTGTAACCGTCGGCCGCCTCGGCGAGCGTCCCGTCGGCGTCGGACTCCTTGGCGTCACCCGTGACGACGAAGTCGCCGCGGAGGCCGTCGCCGACCATGCCCGGCTTGCAGGCGGTCTGGTACGTGGCGGGCTCGGGCAGCGCGACGATGAGCTGGCGGGAGACGCCTGGCCCGATGTTCTCGATCTCGCCCATGACGCGGTCGCCCTCGCCGTAGACGTAGAACTCGGTGACCTTGGAGCCGTTGTTGGTCACCTGGAAGGTGGAGCTGCCCGTCTGTGCACTCGTCGTACCGACGTCGCACGAGCTGTCGGTCGCGTCGACCACGATGTCGCCGCCCTCGGCCGAGGTCGCGGCCTCCTTCTCGGTGCAGGCCGTGAGTGCCAGCGGCAGCGCGGCGGCGCAGAAGAGGAGGCGGGTGGTGGTGCGCATTTCAGTGGTGCCCTTTCGGGAGCGGGAAGGCCGGAGGCCGGTCGGTAGTGGAGCGGGAAGGCCGGAGGTTCTGGAGCAGATGTGTGGGTCAGGACGCGGCGGGTTGTGGCTGCGGTGCGGTGACTCGTGGCACGGCCTTCGGCCGCCGGAGGAACAGGGGCAGGACGACGACGAGGTAGAGCACCCAGGCCGCGACCTGCAGAACGGTCGGCTCGGGGCGGAAGTTGAAGATGCCGGCGACGACGGTGCCGTACCAACTGCCGGCGTCCCAGGTGTCGCTGATGTCGAACGCGGTCGCGCTGCCACCGGGGAGAATTCCGCCGATCTGCAGAGCCCGCAGTCCGTACGCCAGGATTCCGGCGGCGACGAATACGAGGAAGACGCCCGTCCAGCGGAAGAACCGGGCGAAGTCGATGCGCACTGCTCCGAAGTACAGGACGACGGTGAGGAATGCAGCAACGGCGATTCCGGCCAGCAGGCCCAGCAGCGGCCAGGAACTGCCGTTGGTGTTCTCCGCGTAGCCGACCATGAGGAGCGCCGTCTCGATCCCTTCGCGCCCGACCGCCAGGAAGGCGAGCGATGTGACGGCCACCGGCCCGACGTCGAGCGCGCGGGCCATGCCGGCCTTCAACGTGCCGGAGATGGAGGCGGCGGCCGACCGCATCCACAACACCATGCCGGTGACGATCGCGACGGCGATCAGCGAGGCGATGCCGGCGATGATCTCGGCGGTGAGGCCCGTGACCGTCGAGGTGCCGAGGTGGATGACGGCGAACACGACGACGACCATGCCCACGGCGGCCGAGACACCCGTCCACACCCACTTCAGCGCGTCGCGGCGGTCGGACTTCACGAGGAAGGCGACCAGGATCATCACGACGATCCCGGTCTCGAGTCCCTCCCGGACGCCGATCAGTCCACTGCCGACCATCTGCGTCACGACGGACGGCGCGGACGCGACGACGGCGACTGTGGACACGGCGGGATCTCCCGGGTTCGAGTGGAGTGGGGCGTCTTAGGCAAGGCGACCCTCATACGAAAGGTGAACATACACCGGCTTCGGGGTGCGAAACAGCCGCCGACCAGGACTTTTGAAGACCTTTACCCTTCTATTACTTTGACTCGGGATGATGGAGGCATGCTCCCACCGCGCTCCCGGCGCCTCCGCGTCGTCGCGGCTGCGCTCGCCACGGCCGCCGTCGTCTCCGGCTGTGGTGCCCTCGATCTGGATCCGGGCAGACCCGCGGTGGAGATCCCCGAGGGAATCCCGCCGGGGCCCGGAGCGCCCGTGCCGCCGATCGACGTGGACGCGCCCGGTCGCTCGGCCGACCTGCTCGCCGGCTGGGCGGAACCGCTGGTCGACCCCACCGGAATCGGCCGCACCGCGCTCGAGGCCTACGGCCACGCGGCCGCGGTCATGGCCCGCTCGTCACCAGGGTGCGGTCTGGCCTGGACCACTCTCGCCGGGATCGGCCGTATCGAGAGTCGTCACGGCACCTTCGGTGGATCGTCCGTCGGTCCCGACGGCACCGCGACCCCGCCGATCCGCGGAGTGCCCCTCGACGGCACCGCCGGCAACGCGGAGATCGCCGACACCGACGGCGGAGAACTGGACGGCGACACCGTCTTCGACCGCGCCATGGGACCCATGCAGTTCATCCCCGAGACCTGGCGCAAGTGGGGCGTGGACGCCAACGGGGACGGCCGCGCCGACCCCGACAACCTCGACGACGCCGCGCTCACCGCGGGGCGTTACCTCTGCGCCCGTGGGGGAGACCTCACCACCGCGGAGGGGTGGCAGGCCGCCCTCATGGCCTACAACCTGTCGGGGGTCTACCTGAGGGACGTCCGCGACGCGGCCTCCGCCTACTCCGTCGGTGCCCGGCCGTCCTGACGTCGACCTCCTCCGGCCTGCCCGCCTGACTACCGACCGGCCTCCGGCCTGCCCGCCTGCGCGTCGAATATCGAGCGCGGCGGCTGCGGCGGCTAGTCTGTCTTCGAGCCGCGCCCGACCACGGGTGACCGGTTCGCGCCCGAAGCTGTGTGTTCAACGCCTGACTAGGAGTTCATTCGTGGCCATCATCGAACAGGTCGGAGCTCGCGAGATCCTCGACTCACGTGGCAACCCCACGGTCGAGGTCGAGGTCGCGCTCGACGACGGCACGCTGACCCGTGCAGCGGTGCCCTCGGGCGCCTCCACCGGTGAGCACGAGGCCGTCGAGCTCCGCGACGGCGGCGATCGCTACGGCGGCAAGGGTGTCGAGAAGGCCGTCAACGCCGTGCTCGACGAGATCGCGCCGGCCGTCATCGGCCTCGACGCCATCGAGCAGCGCACGGTCGACCAGGCACTGCTCGACCTCGACGGCACCGCCGACAAGTCGCGCCTCGGCGCGAACGCCCTGCTCGGCGTTTCGCTCGCCGTGGCCAAGGGTGCCGCGGAGTCCGCCGGACTGGAGCTCTTCCGTTACCTGGGTGGACCCAACGCCCACATCCTGCCGGTGCCGATGATGAACATCATCAACGGTGGCGCCCACGCCGACAGCGGCGTCGACGTGCAGGAATTCATGATCGCCCCCATCGGTGCGCCGACCTTCAAGGAGGCCCTGCGCTGGGGCGCCGAGGTCTACCACGCACTGAAGTCGGTCCTCAAGGCCAAGGGCCTGTCGACCGGGCTCGGCGACGAGGGCGGTTTCGCCCCCGACCTCGCGGGCACCAAGGCCGCACTCGACCTCATCTCGGAGGCCGTCGGCAAGACCGGCCTCACGCTGGGCTCCGACATCGCTCTCGCGCTCGATGTCGCCGCCACCGAGTTCTTCACCGCCGGAACGGGATACGCCTTCGAGGGCAACACCCGCACCGCGGAGGAGATGTCGGCGTTCTACGCGGACCTGCTGAACCAGTACCCGCTCGTCTCCATCGAGGATCCGCTCGACGAGAACGACTGGGACGGCTGGGTCGCCCTCACCGACAGCATCGGTGACCGGGTCCAGATCGTCGGCGACGATCTGTTCGTCACCAACCCGGAGCGCCTCGAGGAGGGCATCGTCAAGGGAGCCGCCAACGCTCTCCTGGTGAAGGTCAACCAGATCGGCACGCTGACCGAGACCCTCGACGCCGTCGATCTCGCGCACCGCAGTGGCTACCGCACGATGATGAGCCACCGCAGCGGCGAGACCGAGGACACCACCATCGCCGATCTCGCCGTCGCCGTGGGCAGCGGACAGATCAAGACCGGTGCCCCGGCTCGCAGCGAGCGTGTCGCCAAGTACAACCAGCTGCTGCGCATCGAGGAGGCACTCGGCGACGCCGCGCGCTACTCGGGCGAGCTGGCGTTCCCGCGGCTCGACTTCACCTCGAAGGACAGCTGAGCTCACCGATGGCGGACCGGGACTCTCGACGCAGTGCGGCACGGCCGGGTGGCCGTTCGCCGCGCCGTGACGCGCGTCCCGGTCGATCCACGCACCGCGACGGGTCCGGGTCCTCGCAGCCCCGGACCGTCGCCGGCGCGGTCAACGACGTCGTCACCGAGGGTGCCGCACTGGTCGGTCGGCGCGGACGCCGCCGCGGCGGCGAGAAGAAGGAGCGCACGTTCCTCGGCCTGTCGACGGGCAAGGCCGTCGTTCTCGCCGTGGTGATCTGCGCTCTCGCCCTGACTCTCGCAGTTCCGTTGCGGACGTACATCTCCCAGCGCGGGGACGCCGCCCAGGTGGCCGCCGAGCGAGTGGCCTTGGAACAGCGCGTGGCCGAGCTCCAGATCCGCAAGGACCAGACCGACGATCCGGCCTACATCACCGCACAGGCACGCGAGCGCCTCGGTTACGTCATGCCCGGCGAGACCCCCTATCAAGTCCAGTTGCCCGGCGCGCGTGCACGATCGGACATCGAGAACGATCCGCCGCCGCCCCCGCCCGGACCCTGGTACAGCGACCTGTGGTCCACGGCGACCACCCCACGGTGACGCCTCGGCGCACGCCGATCCACCCGATCCGGAAATGAGTCAGACCCAGTGAGCGACGTGTCGCGCGAAGACCTCGACGCCGTGTCCGCCCAGCTCGGACGAGAGCCGCGCGGCGTGCTCGAGATCGCCTACCGCACCCCGGACGGCCGTCCCGCCGTCGTCAGGACGGCGCCGAAGCTGCCCGACGGCACGCCGTTCCCCACCCTCTTCTACCTCACGGATCCGCGTCTGACGGCCGAGGCGAGCCGCCAGGAATCCGCCGGTGTCATGCGCGAGATGACCGAGCGGCTGCAGCAGGACGAGGAGCTCGCCGCGGCCTACCTGCGTGCCCACGAGGCGTATCTGGCCGAGCGCAACGAGATCGAGTCGCTCGGAACCGATTTCACCGGCGGCGGGATGCCGGACCGGGTCAAGTGTCTGCACGTGTTGATGGCGCACTCGCTGGCCAAGGGGCCGGGTGCCAATCCGCTGGGCGACGAGTCGGTGGCGCTGGCCGCCGAGGGGCCCCTGCGTGGCACGGCCCTGCCCGCGGACTGGCCCACCATCGAGGAGCTCCGAGCATGAGGGTCGCTGCGATCGACTGCGGAACCAACTCCATCCGCCTGCTCGTGGCCGACGTGGACGACGACGGTCTCCGAGACCTCGCGCGTGAGATGCGTGTGGTCCGGCTGGGGCAGGGTGTCGACGCGACCGGGTCGTTCGCACCCGAGGCGATCGACCGCACCGAGGCAGCGCTGCACGAGTACGTCGACATCATCACCGAGCTGGGCGGTGTCGACGCGGTGCGCATGGTCGCAACGTCGGCCACGCGCGACGCCGACAATCGTGATCTGTTCTTCGACATGACGCGCCGGACCCTCGCCTCCGTCGCGGACGGTGCAGTGGCCGAGGTCATCTCGGGCGACGAGGAGGCTCGTCTGTCCTTCGCCGGGGCGGTCGGCGATCTGGATCCGGACGAGGGGCCGTTCCTGGTGGTCGATCTCGGCGGCGGCTCCACCGAGCTGGTGCTCGGAGATGCCGACGGTGTGCGCGCCGCCTTCTCCGCCGACATCGGATGTGTTCGGCTCACCGAGCGGTGCCTGCGCACCGATCCACCCACCGAGGCCGAGCGCAGGGCAGGGCAGGCCTTCACCTCGGAGCGCCTCCAGCCGGCGTTCGACGCGGTACCCGTGAAGGATGCCCGCACCTGGGTCGGGGTTGCCGGGACCATGACCACCCTCTCGGCCGTGGCACAGAATCTTCCCGCCTACGATCCGCACGCGATCCACTTGTCGCGCATCCCGTTCACCGATCTGCGCGACGTCTGTGATCGTCTGCTCGGCATGACGAGAGCGGACCGTGCCGTGCTCGGCCCGATGCATCCCGGTCGCGTCGACGTCATCGGCGGAGGATCCCTCGTCGCGGCCACACTCGCCGAGCACATCGGTGCCGAAGCCGGAATCGACAGCCTGGTCGTGAGCGAGCACGACATCCTCGACGGGATCGCTGTCAGCGTCGCCGGGCGATGATCATTCCGGTCTCGGCCCGAGCTTCCTGACGGTCACCGGAGCGCGGCACTCCCACGCTTCCTCGATCAGGTCACGAAGCTCGTCGACGTCCACCTCGGGCAGTCGCACGAGCACCGACGCGTGACCCTCGTAGTGCTCGGTGGTGAAGAACGCTGCCGGGTTCGAGCTGATGAGGGCCTCGCGGTCCTCGACGCTCGGTCTGCGGAGCAGCAGAACGTCGGGCATCTCGTGGACCCGTGCGAACAGTCGGTCCTTCACGCGGAAGCCGGGAGTGCCGTACGACGGCTTCTCCGTCACCTCGCGCAGCGCGAGTGCGATACGTCGGACGTCGTCCTCTGTCGCCATGGACGCAGTGTGCCACCTGCAGTCCTGCATCGCCGCAGATCGAGGGTGCAGTGATGCCTCTTGCCTTCGGGCGGACGCACGGGAAGGGTCGATCGAGGCCGTTGTGGTCCCCGACACACCGATCGCTCGACGACCAGGAGGTCACCATGGCAGTCCGCGACACCGACGCACCCGCGGAGAAGGGTCTGGCGCGAACAGCCCAGGCACTGGCCCGCGGCACCGAGAAGTGGTTCCCCGACGCCTACATCTTCGCGCTGGTCGGCGTGCTCGTGGTGGCGATCGCCGCGTTCGCGAACGGATCGTCGCCGCAGAACGTGGTCGACGCGTTCGGCAACGGATTCTGGGACCTGACGGCGTTCACTCTGCAGATGGCCATGGTCGTGCTCACCGGGTACGTCGTGGCCACGTCGCCACCCGTGGCGCGGCTGATCACGAGACTGGCCGCGCTGCCGAACAATCCACGCACGGCGGTCAGCTTCGTCGCGCTCATGTCGTGCTCGGTGTCGTTTCTGAACTGGGGTCTCAGCCTCGTCTTCGGTGGACTGCTCGCTCGTGCCATCGCCCGGCGACGCGATCTGAGCGTCGACTACCGCGCGCTCGGCGCCGCGGCGTTCATGGGCCTGGGCGCGGTGTGGGCACTGGGCATGTCGTCGTCCGCGGCGCAGCTCCAGGCCACCGCGAGCTCGCTCCCGCCGGCCCTGCTCCGCATCACCGGAGTCCTGGACTTCGGCACCACCATCTTCACGTGGCAGTCACTGGTCATGTGCGTGATCATCATCGTGCTGACGGTGATCATCGCGCACCTCTCCGCTCCCACCGGTGCGGCGATCAAGACCGCCGAGGCCATGGACGTGAATCTCGACGACACCATCGCCGAGCCGCCGACGCGCACCCGTCCGGGCGAGTGGCTCGAGTACAGCCGCATCCTCCCGATCCTCGCCGGGGCGATGACGCTGGGATGGCTGGTGTCGCAACTGCTCTCGAAGCCCGTGCTGTCGGTGGTGAGCAGCCTCAACGGCTACCTGCTGGTGTTCCTGATGCTGGGACTCGTGCTGCACGGCACACCGCGACGGTTCCTCGATGCCGTCGCCAAGGCCGTACCCGCCACAGCGGGGATCCTGGTGCAGTTCCCGCTGTACGCCGCGATGGCCGCGATTCTGACCACATCCGAAGGGCGGGGCGGAGTCACGGTGTCCGAGCACCTGGCCACGTTCTTCACCGAGGTCGGCGGTGGCGGAGCCTTCGCTGTGGTCATCGCCGTCTACACCGTGATCCTGGGACTCTTCGTCCCGTCGGGCGGAGGCAAGTGGTTGGTCGAGGCGCCGTACGTCATGCAGTCCGCCACCGACGTGCAGATGAACCTCGGCTGGACCGTGCAGATCTACAACGTGGCCGAGGCGCTACCCAACCTGATCAACCCGTTCTTCATGCTGCCGTTGCTCGCCGTCCTGGGTCTGCGGGCGCGCGATCTCATCGGATTCACGTTCCTGCAGTTCCTCTTCCACTTCCCGGTGGTGCTGCTGCTCGTCTGGCTGCTCGGGACGACGTTCACCTTCGAGCCGCCCGTGATCCCTGCCTGACCGAGCGGTGCGCGCGGCACACCGAGTCGTACTCTGATCGCCATGTCGGAGATCCTGGTGACCGTGTCGGAGTTGTCCGCAGCGCTGCCGTCGCCGCGTCCGCCCGTGCTGCTCGACGTCAGGTGGGCACTGGGTGATCCCGACAACCACCAGCACTACCTCGACGCGCACATCCCCGGCGCCGTTTTCGTCGACCTGGGCTCGGAACTCGCCGGTCACGGGGAGCCCACCGAAGGGCGGCACCCCTTGCCCCGACTCGACGATCTGCAGATGTATGCGCGGCGATGGGGCATCGACGCCGACTCGTCCGTCGTCGTCTACGACGCCACCGGCAACATGGCTGCGGCTCGGGCGTGGTGGCTGCTGCGCTGGGCGGGCGTCGAGACTGTGCGCATGCTCGACGGTGGACTCGGCGCGTGGCAGGCGGCCGAACTACCCACGCGGTCGGGCGAGGAGACCGCGCCGCGGGCTGGAGACGTGACGCTGTCCGAGGGCCATCTGCCGACGGTCACGGCAGACGCTGCCGCCACATTCCCCGGTCGTCTTCTCGACGCACGTGCGGGGGAGCGGTACCGCGGGGAGGTCGAGCCCGTCGATTCCCGTGCCGGCCACATTCCCGGCGCTCTCAGCGCGCCGACGTCGGACAACGTGACCGTCGACGGGACCTTCGTAGCACCCGATGTACTGCGCGATCGGTTCGCGGGCATGGGTATTCGGCCTGGCGACGAGGTGGCCGTCTACTGCGGTTCCGGTGTGACCGCGGCGCACGAGATCGCAGCGCTCGCACTCGCCGGTATCGATGCGGCCCTGTTCCCGGGATCCTGGTCCGCGTGGTCGTCGGATCCCGCGCGACCGGTCGAGACGGGACCAGGCGTCTCCTGAACGGCCCACGATAGGCTGGCCTCGAGCAGGCCCCTATAGCCCAATTGGCAGAGGCAGAGGACTTAAAATCCTTGTGTTCCGGGTTCGAGTCCCGGTGGGGGCACCGACACCGTCCTTCCGTCCTCTCGGCACCCCACGTCGATACGTTCGTGGTGTTTACAGGAACTCCCTACGGGTATCGACCTGACCCAGCGGTCGATGCTCCGAGCCGCGCGCTCGTTCCCGGCCGGGCGACGGCCGGAGACCAGGCATCGGCCCGACTGTTCCACGACTCGTCCGGTGTCGGAAAGGGAGAACGCCATGGTGTCGAGAGCAGACGACATGGACCGGACGGCCGACGTCGACGACGTGGTGGCGATCGTGCAGAGACGACGCGCTGCCGTACGAGAGAACGCCCCCGCAGAAGAGGTGTTCAGATTGATGGCACTCGAGCGACTGCTCGCCGAGCGTCGTCGAACGGGCGGCGGGCTGCCCGCGACGCTGAGCGATGCGTCATGACCGGGGACATCGGCGTCGAGGTGGACCAGGTGTTCGAGGCCCGGCCGTCACGGGGATCGATGTACATCCCGGTCGACCTCATCCCGTTGCTCAGCGCCCACTTCGCATCGCACCGCGACAGGTTGCTCGAGTGCGGTGACACCTGGCGCGCCGCGCGAGCGGAGCGAGTGCTCGACGAGTTGGCGAATGCCTTCACCGTGGGCGTGGCCCGATCGGACACCGGAGACGCGGCAACCGACGAGCCCTGAAAGGACTCGGTGATCTCATGCTCGAGAAGCACTGTGAGGACGACGCACGGCACATGGCTCGGAGCCCCTCGGATGCGGCTCTGACCTCCGTCGCCGAGGTGGTCGGGAAGATGACCTCGTTCCTCGAATCCATCGGAGACGTGGACGCGACGCTGGAGCAGATGTGCGACAACCTCGTCGACGCCGTACCCGGAGCCGACGCGGCAGGCATGACAGTCATTCGACGGGGAAGACCGGTGACGATCGTGGTACCGACGGGTGCGTCCGAGCTGTCGACCGTGCTCAGTACGACGCCGACGAGGGCCCGTGCCTGGAGGCCGCGGCGACCCGGACGCCGGTCCGTGTGACGAGCGGGGTTGCCGCGCAGAGGTATCCTGAGTTCTGGACACGGAACGCGGACACGGGAATGCGGAGCTTCCTGTCCACACCGGTGTCGGTGGGCGATGAGCGCTACGGGGCTCTCAACCTCTACAGCCGGAGCGATCACGGGTTCGAGTACGCGGACGCGGACACGTCGACGATCTGTGTCACCGTGGTGGAGTCGTTGCTCGCGATCGCCCGGCGAGCCGACGACGCCCAACGTCAGGTGGACGGTCTTCGAGCGGCGCTCGAGTCACGCGCGGTCATCGATCAGTGCAAGGGCATCGTCATGGTCGTCCTCGACATCACGGACGATCAGGCTTTCGCACTGATCAGGTGGCGGTCGCAGGAGACGAATACTCCAGTTCGGCTGTTGTGCAGACAGATCCTCGCCGATCTCAGTGCTGAACCACTGGGCGAGGGACTCGAGTCCATTGTGGGAACCGTCCTCATGACCGCGCACACCCGGGTGGCGGCGGGCGGGTGACAGTCGGCGACACGGATGGGCTCGGGGTTGGCGTCTCCCCGCGTCGGGTACGCCGGTGGCATGGCAGAACCCGTTGCTCCTGATGTCGTCGTGTTCGATGTGGTCGGCACACTCGCCGATCTCGACATCGTCCGCGACAGGTTCATCTCGGTGGCGCCGCCGTCGTCGTCGTTCGACGGATGGTTCGCGCACCTGTTGCGTGACGGCATGGCGCTGACCCTGTCCGGTGCGTACGAGCCGTTCGCCGTCGTGGCATCGTCCGCTCTGCGGGCGTACACCCGTGGGTTCGTCTCCGACGCCGACATCGAGCACGTCGTCGGAGGGTTCGCCGAGACGACACCGCACCCGGACGTCGTCGCGGCACTCGACGCCGCTGTCGCCAGTGGTGCGCGAGTGTTCACCCTGTCCAACGGAAGCGCGGACTCGACAGCAGGGTTCCTCGACCGGGCGGGTGTGACCGATCGGGTCGAACGAGTGCTCAGCATCGACGACGTCCGCGCGTGGAAGCCGGCAGCGGCGCCGTACGAGCTGGCGGTGTCGAGCGCCGGAGTCACCGCGGACCGGTGCGCGATGGTGGCGGTGCACTCCTGGGATCTCCAGGGCGCAGGACGCGCGGGAATGCGCACCGGATGGTGCCGCCGCGAGGAGAAGGTGCCCAGTGCCGCCTTCGGCGAGGCCGACGTCTCGTCGCCGACGCTCGACGGTGTGGTGCGTGCACTGTTCGACTCGACCGACGAGTGAACAGCCACTGCCAATCGACGACGAACAACGGCACGCCGGCCGCGCAGAGCGAATCCGGTGCACTGAACCGCGTACAGCGCGGACTGCTGCACCGGATTCCACCGCCCGATCGAGCGCTGGGCCACCGCGCCGGACTCGTCATCGGTCGGACCACACCATCGTCGTGATGCAGAACGGATGTCCGGCCGGATCGAGGAGAACAGCCCACCGAGAGTCGACCTGTGACTCGGACTGTCGCGCGCCACAGGTTTCTGCGTACCGGACTGCACCGGCCAGGTCGTTGCCCGCGTCGATGTCCAGATGCATCACGGCGGTTCCGGGCCACTCGGGAGGTGTGTACTCCTCGACCTTCTGCGCCACCAGGACGAGCCCCTCATCGGTGCGCATCCCGGACGCCTGGTCGTCACCCCAGAGTCGACGATCACCGAGGAGGGCCAGATAGAACCGAACGAGTTCCTCCGGATCGGCACAATCCAGAGAGATGCCTGCGGTGCGTAACGGCCCCCTCGTCGTCGGGGCGACGTCGCGCTCGCGCTCCACGACGTACCGCCGTCCGATGCCCGCCGTCCGTCTGCCCCACTCACTCGACGAGACTCGCTCCTGATGTCGTGCGAAGGCGGCGTCGTCGGTGAAGTACTCGTCCACCTGCCACACGAGGGGGTCGTCGCTCTGCTGGACGTCGAAGGACACGCACCCGGGTTCGGCCCGGGTCAGCTCGACATGGCGGGGCAGACACTCCGACACGACGGCCGACTCGGCATCGTCCCGACAGATCAGCTGACCGCTGAGGTGGACGTGCGGGCGCATGCGCTGCTCCTCGTCGATGTGCTACTGAGGGGTGTTCGACGACGATTCTCTCCTGCGGGCGCGGGAATCCCGGTGTTCGGGAGTGCATGGTTCACCGGCATCACGGCAACGTGTGCCCTGCAGCGCGGAAGAGGCGGTACCACTGCTCCCGGCTCAGAACCACGTCCGAACCGGCGGCAGCTTCCCGCACGCGGCCGGGGTTGGTGGTTCCGAGCACCACTTGAATGTTCGCCGGGTGCCGGGTGATCCACGCGGTGGCGATCGCGGTGGGCGTGGTTCCGAACTGGGAGGCGAGCTCGCGGAGCGCGTCGTCCAGTTCGGGGTAGTTCTCGCGATCACCGAGGAACACGCCGTCCGACGTCCCCTTCTGGAACGGTGACCACGCCTGCAGAGTGACGCCGTTCAGTCGCGCGTGATCGAGCAGACCGTTGTCGCGGTCGACCGACTGCTCGAGCCCGGCGATGTTCGCCGCGAGACCGGCCGCCACGAGCGGTGCATGCGTGATGCTCAGCTGGACCTGGTTCACGATCAGAGGCTGTCGCACCTCGGTCTTCAGCACCTCGATCTGTCCGGGAGTGTGGTTCGAGACTCCGAAATGCCGCACCTTGCCCGCCGTGTGCAGCGTGTCGAAGGCCGCCGCGACTTCGGCCGGCTCCACGAGGGTGTCCGGCCGGTGCAGCAACAGGACGTCGAGGTGATCGGTACGCAAGGCGGCGAGAGACTCGTCGACGGTGGTCAGGATGTGCTCGGACGAGAAGTCGTAGAACCCTTCTCGGATGCCCACCTTGCTCTGGACGATGACGTCGTCTCGATCCGATGCGAACGACACGGCGTCGCCGAACCTGCGCTCGCAGGCGTGACGATCGCTGCCGTAGATGTCCGCGTGGTCGAAGACCGACACTCCCGCATCACGCGCGGTGCCGACGAGTGTTCGAATCTCCTCGTCGCTCAGCGTCTCGATGCGCATGAGGCCGAGCACGACGCTGGACGCGCGGAGATCGGTGCCGGGTAGCTCGTAGGTCTTCATCTGCACCTGACTACCCGCCGCGAACCGCCCGGCGCAACCGTGGAATCGTCAGAAGCCCCCACCCGGCATCGCGCCGCCGCCCATTCCGGTCGACTCCTGTTGCGTGACACTGTTCGCGTAGTCGTTGCTCGGGTCGCGGTAGATGGTGTGGACGTGGCCCCACCCCGAGGTGGTGACGCCCGCGACGTCCGCCCCGGCCGAGCCCTGCTGTGCTGCGAACTCGACGTAGACGTCCGGTCCGCTGATCTGGAAGTGGATTCCGTCGCCCTGGCTCATGTCGTAGGTGGTCGCGCCGGACCAGTTCACGTAGGTCGTGTCGAGCGTCGCCTCGATGGTCGCGAGCGCGTCGGCGGTGGTCTCCTCGTCGGCCATGCCGGCCCAGTTCGCGATGACCTGCAGGAGCAGTTGCTTCTGCTCGTCGGTGAGGTCGGCGCCGGAAAGTCCGGTGCCGGTGGGGAAGTCGCAGGTGCTGCCGGGCGCGCACACCATGGCCGCGACGTCCGATCCCTGGTACAGGGTGGTCTTCTGCTCGTCGGTGAGGCTGTCGTAGAAGGCGAAGGCGTCGGTGCAGATGCCGTCGAACGGCTGCACGTCGGTGCCGTCGGCAGTGGTGTACTCGGCGGGTTGGACGCCGAGGTGGGTGGGGGCGAAGGTGACGGCGTCGGCGGCGCCGTAGAGGGTGGCGTTGATGCCGAGGTGGTGTCCGCCGAACTGGATCTCCCAGGCGCTGGTGGCGGACGGGTCGCCGAAGAAGGCGATGTAGTACTGGCCGAGTGAGTCCTCGGTGGAGGTGCTGTTCTCGTGCAGGTACTCGTCGCCGCCCATGATGCCGGTGACGGTCGAGTAGGCGTCGTCGCCGAGCAGCGACTCGAGCACGGTCATGGCGGCGGCGCGCTGCTCGTCGGTGAGGTCGGCGAGGTTCAGGCCGGCGCGGTCGACGAAGGTGACGGGGAAGTTGGACCAGGACGTCGTCTTGGTCTCGTCGTCGTAGGCATAGGTGACCTGCTCGCGCTGCGCGTCGGTGAGCGTCGCCAGGAAAGCCTCGGCGGCCGTGGCGCTGTCGCTGATCGTGGCCGCGGTGGTGGTCGCGCCCTCGGTGACGGAGGCGGTGGACACGGCGGCCTCCTGGCTCGTGGTGGCGGAGGCCGGTGTCGCCGCGTTCTCGGTGGCGGCGCTGCAGCCGCCGAGCAGCAGACTGCCGGCCACGAGAACAGAGGCGAGGGCCGTGCGGCTGCCTCGCGGGAAACCGGCGGGTGTGGGAGTTCTGTAGAACATCATGGGTCGGACGTTACGAATGCTTTCTGCACCCGCGGTGCGAGGACGCTGGACGTTTCCTGTGAACGACCTGCGTAACGATCCAGCACCGATGTGAATCCTGGTGCGGATGAGACAGATGGGACTGGGAGACTGCATCGGTGACGACCCTCCGACGCAGGCGACTGTCCGGCCTACCGATGGTGCTTCTCGCCGTGGCGAGCCTGCTCGTCGCCGCCCCGGCGAGCAGTGCTGCCGCTCCAGCGGAATGGACCTACACGATGGTCGCGTTCAGCAATGCCAGCGACCGTGACCTCGACGTGTATCGGTCGTCGGACGGGACCACGTTCACGCCGGAGCGTACGTCCGCGTTCCGACCGCCGTCGGGACTGATGCGGGACCCCAGCATCTTTCGCCACACCGACGGGTCGTACCGCCTCACCTACACGACGGCCGACGGTGCGAACATCGGCTTCGCTCGCAGCCCGGACCGGGTGAACTGGACGTTCACAGGTACCCAGCCGGTGCCGTTCTGTTGCGCGTTCATGCCCGGCACAGGAGACGGCAAGGGCCCACGCATCCCGTTCCTCTCCGAGTCGGCAGGCTTCGCCGACGGCCCGTCGCTGTCGCCGTTCGTCACCAAGGCCTGGGCTCCGGAATGGTTCGTCGACGGCGACAAGGTGCACGTCGTCCTGTCGTTGTCGACCGGCGGCGGCTTCGTGCCGTACCTGATGACGGCACTCGACGACTCTCTGAGTTCGTGGAGCATTCCGGTGCCACTCGACGGGATCGGAGCCGACCACATCGACACGACGATCGTGAAGGTCGGATCCACGTACCACGCGTTCACCAAGAACGAGACGAAGAAGTTCGTCGAGCATGCCGTCGCGCCGACCGTGCTCGGGCCCTACCGCTTCGTCGCCCCCGGCGCGTGGGGTTCCATGGTCGAGGGTCCGGCCCTGGTCCAGCTGCCGAACGACGTGTGGCGCATCTACCTCGATGCCTACATCGACGGGAAGTACCTGTACTCCGACAGCACGGACGGTCTCGCCACATGGTCCCCGGTGCAGGAGCTGCCCGGGGTGTCCGGAACCGCGCGGCACTTCGGTGTGATGCGAGAACCCGCGTGATCCGCACCGGACGTCGCTGACGACGTGGGACGAGTCGTCGCCGCGGGACTCACCGGTGTCCTGCTCGGTCTGCTGCCCGGGCTGCTGTGGATCGTGTCCGCCTTCGTCGGTCTGCCGCCCGACGCGTCCGTGGCGTTCCCCGTGGACGGGTTGCTCGTCCTCTACGGGGGGAGCGTCGCAGCGGCATACGTTCTCGCACTGCTCGCCGTGTTCCTCACGCTGAGGCTGACCTCCGATCCTCTGGTCCGGCGCACGACGACGGCGGTGGCAGTGGCGCTTCCCCTCGGCGCGGTGGTCGCGACGGCGGCCGCACTGGGAGCAGGCCTGCTGTTCTCCTTCGACGCGTCCGTGACCATGTGGTCCGCCCTGACGATCGTCGTCGTGCTCGTCCTCGCGAGCACCTTCGCCGGCGCACGACGCTGGGCGCACACCGACCGGTGAACGCCGCGCGGACCCAGCGTCGTCAGGGCTTGCCGCGTGCCGGGGTCTGGTACGCGACGCCGTGCCGGAGCGGCGTGTGGTCGGTGGGGGAGTGCTCCGGACCGACGTTCGACTGCCGCGGGGTGTCCGACACCTCGGGAGCGGCGGACGGGTCCCCTCCGGAGGGTTCGGCTCCGGCGCGCAGTTCGCCGAGGCGAGCAGTGAGAATCTTCAAGACCTGAGGGCGATTCGCCGCATCGCGCTCGTGAGCGATCAGCCGCTCCATCTGATCCTGATCGAGTGCTCGGCAACGGTGCTGAATGGTCCCCACCGTGAGCTGGTCGTAGTCGGGTAGTGGTGTGGTCGCGTCGTCTGCAGTCATGGGTGCGGCCTACCCGAGCTGTCACGCCACAACCGAGGGTGATCAGTCAGCGATTGCCGTTACCGTTCCCGGAGTTACCGTTGCCGTTGCCCGAGTTGCCGTTCCCGGAGTTGCCGTTCCCGGAGTTGCCGTTCCCGGAGTTGCCGTTCCCGGAGTTGCCGTTCCCGGAGTTGCCGTTGCCGGGTGCTGCGGGTTGCGGAACGACGGGTGCGGGAGCGACCGTCGTCGTCTCGACGACCGGTGGCGCGACCTCCGGGACCGTCTCGGGAACCGGGACAGGGGTGGCCGTCGGCTCCGACGTCGTCTCGACCACCACGGACGTGCTCGGCAGCGGCGGCTCCGTCGTCGGTTCACCGTCCGACCCCGCTCCGCGGATCGCGAGCACCGTGACGAGCGCCGCGCAGATTCCCAGCGCGGCGAGTACCCACGGCACGGCGGATCGACGGCCCGACACGACGGCGGCCGGCGTCGCCACCGGGGTCGCGAGGACCGCGGTGTCGGTGTCCTCGGTGAGGGTGTGCAGCCGGTGAGCCACGTCGGCGGCGGTCGGGCGCGCCGTCGGCGTTCGGGAGGTCATGTCGGTCAGCAGCGACACCCACGTAGGCCCGAGTTCGACGGGGATCACCGGGTCGCGATGCAGACGGGCTATCGCGGCGGCGATCGCGCTGCCCTCGAACACCATTCGTCCCGTGAGGCACTCGGTCAGGACAAGGCCCAGCGAGTAGACGTCGGAGGCCGGCCCCGTCGCCTCGCCGGTCGCCTGCTCCGGGCTGAGGTAGTGCGCCGTCCCGACGGCGGTGCCGTGCTCGGTCATCGGGTCGGAGTCGACGATGCGCGCGATACCGAAGTCGGTGAGCTTCGCTCGCAGTCCCGCGTCGTCGTCGCGGGTGATCAGGATGTTGGCAGGCTTGACGTCGCGGTGGACGATGCCCGACGCGTGGATGTGTGCCAGTGCCTGCGCCACCTGGTGGCCTATCTGCCGGATCACCTCGGGCGGCAGGGTGCCGCCCGCGCGGAACGTGGACAGCGTGGTGCCGTCCACGAACTCCATCACCAGGTAGGGCCCGTCGTAGCCGACGACGTCGGACTCGGAGCCGGCGTCGTGGAGCGTGACCAGGCCGGGGTGGGTCAGCGACGCGAGGGTGCGCATCTCGCTGTCGATGCGTCGACGGTCGTGCGGCGTGTGGTCGTCGCTGCGGAACAACTTCACCGCCACGGCCCGGCCCAGCGTCCGATCGGTCGCCCGGAACACGTCCGAGACGCCACCGCGGCCCAGGACAGGTCCGAGGAGGTAGCGACCGGCGACGATGCGGGGTGCGGCCACCTGCTCAGCCATTCATCGCACCTGTCGACCGGTTCACCATGGGCATTGATCCTAGGGCGGGTCGGCCATTGGTCACGCAGAGCCGCGATGTCCGACTCGAACGGAACTCGAGGCACACTGTGTGGCCGGGTGGGGACGTCGGAGCATTTGTGGATCGGAAAGGGCATGTGGTGGACGCACCCCCTCTTCTTCCCGGACCGATCGACACCGTCTATCAGCCCATCGTCGATCTGAGGAATCGCTCGATCGTCGGCTACGAGGCTTTGACCAGGCCGGCGTCCGGCGGCTCACCCGAGGACTTGTTCGCCGAGGCCGAGCGCCGGGGTGTGACCGCCGAGTTCGATTGGCTCTGCCGCGTGTCCGCAGTGCGTGGCGCAGCGGAAGCGGGACTCCCGAGTGAACTGGCGTTGTTCGTGAACTCCGAACCCGCCGCCCTGGACGCCCCACCGCCGGATTTTGCACGCGGTGCGCTCGTGGACGCCGCCGACCAGTCCATCGTCGTGGAGATCACCGAGCGTGACCTGATGGCGGATCCGGCCGGAATACTGCGTGCGGTCGCGCACGCCCGAGACCTGGGGTGGCGTATCGCCGTCGACGACGTGGGGGCGGACTCGTCGAGCCTCGCGCTGCTGGCGTTGCTGCGACCGGACGTCGTCAAGCTGGAGATGCGCCTGGTCCAGCAACCTTCCACGCCGGAGACGATCGCGCTCCTCGCCGCGGTGGCCGCGGAGACCGCGCGAACGGGCTCCGTCGTCGTCGCCGAGGGAATCGAGAATGCTGCGCACGAGGCCCGCGCCCTCGAGCTCGGTGCCTCGTGGGGGCAGGGCTGGTACTTCGGCGCACCCGGCCCGCTACCGCGTTTCGACGCCGTGCCGCGTCGACCGCATCCAGGGCTGGCCGGCCCCGCTGTGACGGTGCGTGCCCCGGTGGCCGTGACACCCTTCGGGCTCACTCACGGCCGCGGGTCCGCGGTGCGGACCACCCCGGCCGCGCTGGCCGACCTGGAGGCGGATCTGCTCCGTCGTGCCCTGGAGTGTGGGCCGACATCGTTGGTGCTCGTCACGGTCCCGGAGCCGGAGACGATGATCGGGACTCGGCGGCAGCTGCTCGATCAGCTGTCCGAGCGAAGTGCTCTGACCGTGCTGTTCACCGCGGGAGACGCGCGATCGCTGGCCGGCCACCATCGAATCGTCGTGATCGGACAGAGCGAGCCGCTGGCGAGAGAACACTCGATCGTGGTGGTGGACCCGGAATTCGCCGCGGCGCTGACCGCGGTGCCGTGCACCGCGGACGGGGAGCCGTGTGTGGAGTATCGACTCACCCGCGACCGTGATCAGGTGCTCGACGCGGCCACGCTGCTTCTGCACCGGGTGCCGCCGCGCTGAGCGAACCCCGGGCTACATCTGCACGCCGGCGATCTTCTGCACTCCGCCCCGGCCGTCGAAGGCGAGTTGGCGGAAGGCCACCTTCTCGATGAAGAAGCGGTCGTGGCTCACCACCACGACGGCCCCGGGGAACGCCGTCAGCGCTCGCTCGAGGACGTGCGCGCTCGGGAGGTCGAGATGGTTCGTCGGCTCGTCCAGCACGATGACGCCGGCTCCGAACAGGAGACACTGGGCCAACGCGACGCGTGCCTGTTGACCTCCGGACAGCGTTCCGATGCGCTGCTTCTGTTCGGCCTCGGAGAACTGCAGCAGAGCGAGGAAGCGTGCCACGTCCTTCCGGGTCGCGGTCAGTGCCAGACTGTCCGGCATCGCGTTGACCGCGTGCGTGACGGTGTCGTCCGGATCGAGGTTCGCGAGCACCGTGTTGTAGTGAATGAACGCGGGCGCCTTGACCTTCCACTTCACCGTTCCGGAGTCGGCGGGTGCGAGCCCGGTCAGCACGTCGAGGAGCGTGGACTTCCCGCAGCCGTTGGGGCCGGTGATCGCGATGCGGTCGCCCCGATGGATCTCGAAGGAGAGATCCGCGAACAGTGGATCGCCGCCGTGCCCCTTCGTGACGCCGTCGACGACGCAGAGGTCGTCGTGCACGTGCAGTCCGCCGTAGATCGACGTGATGATCTGATCGACCGGTCGAGGGGTCTTGCTCTTCTTGATCGACGCCAGTCGCCGCTTCAGCACGCCGCTCGGATTCTTCGCGGCTTCCTTCCGGTCGGTGATCGCGTCCTGCTCGTAGGCCAGGAGTTGCTGCTCGGTGCTGAACTCCTTCTCGAGGTTCTTCAGTCGAAACTGCTTCTGCTGCACGTACTCCGAGTAGCTCCCGTCGTAGGTGTGCAACCGGTTGTTCTCGATCTCGACGATGGTGGTCACCACCTGCTCGAGAAAATGGCGATCGTGGGAGACGAGGAGCAGTGCGCCGCGGAAGTCACGGAGCCACCGCTCGAGCCACGTGATCCCGGCGACGTCGAGGAAGTTGGTCGGCTCGTCCAGAAGGAGGACGTCGGGCGATTCCAGGACGATGCGGGCCAGCGCGGCTCGGTTGCGCCATCCACCGGACAGCTTGTCCACCGGCAGTTCTCGACGCTCGGCGTCGAAACCCAGCATCGACAGGGCGGTGTCGATCTGCTGGTGGTACGTCCATCCACCGCCGACCTCCATCTGCTCGAGCAGCTCGGCCTGGCGGTCGACGAGGCGGTACATCTCCTTCTCGTCGATGTCGCCTCCGAGCGCCGTCTCGACCTCGGCCAGTTCGGTCTCCACCGCCCTGATGTCCCCGAAGAGCGACTCGAGTTCGGCGGTGATGCTGCGATCGCCGTCGAGCTCGGAGAACTGGGAGAAGTAGCCGATCCGAGCACCCTCGGTGACGTCCACCGTGCCGGAGTCCGGCGCGACGCGACCCAGGAGCAGCTGCAGGAGCGTGGTCTTGCCCGACCCGTTACGGCCGGTGAGGCCCACCCTGTCTCCGTCGGAGAGACGGAAGAACACCTCGCGGAGAACGACTTTCTGCTCGTACCCGGCGGTGACGTCGTTCATGCGAATCCAGCTCATCGCGACGACGCTACCGGGAGCCGCCGCCGGTCAGGTGACGGGAAGGGTGGCCACGATCTTTCCGCGGTTGCCGCCGGCGGACATCGTCGACAGCGCCTCGGGGATCTCGTCGAAGGTGATGGTGCGGCCGACGACGGGACGGAGCGCCCCGTTCTCGATCAGGGCGGCGATCTCCCGTAGCTGACCGCCGTCCGCGTGCATGAACAGGAATTCGTACGACACATCGGCTTTCGCCGCCTGTCGACGAATCTTCCGGCTGATCACCGCGATGGCCGTGCGGACGACGATGTTCAGGCCTGCGTCGGAGGCGAAGGCGGGGTCCGGCGGGCCGGTGATCCCGATGGCCTTGCCACCTCGCTTCAGCACGCGGAGCGAGGTCTCGAGTGTCTCACCGCCGACGCTGTCGAGCACGAGGTCGACGCCGGACAGGGTGTCGAGATCGTCGGTGTGGTAGTCGATCACGACGTCGGCGCCCAGTGCCCGCAGGAAGTCGGCGTTGCGGGCACTGGCCGTGGTCACCACGGTCGCTCCCAGATGTTTCGCAAGCTGGCCGGCTATGGTGCCCACACCACCGGCCCCCGCATGGATCAGCACCGTCTGACCTGCCTGCAGGCCGCCTCGCTCGACCAACGCCTGCCACGCGGTGAGCGCGACGAGGGGCAGCGACCCGGCCTCGGCCATGCTGGTGCCGGCCGGTTTCGGTGCCACGTCGGACTCGGGAACGGCGATGCGCTCGGCGAAGGTGCCGATGTGATCGGTCGGTGGCCGCGACCAGACCTCGTCCCCCGGTGCGAAGGACCGCACCGCCGAGCCGACTGCGAGAACGGTGCCGGCGACGTCGTGACCGAGTGTGCGGGGAAGGGTGTACGGAAGTATCTGCGTGAACTCGCCGAGACGGATCTTCTCGTCGAGCACGTTGAGACCGGCCGCCTCCACTCTGATCAGGACGTCGTGATCACCGACGATCGGCTCCGGAACATCCCGTTCGACGAGAGGGTGCTTGTAGCGGGTGAGAACGAGTGCGCGCATCGTGAGCCTCCTGAGTTCTCTTCGGCCGGTCGAATCAGACTGTGGTGGGGCGGGATCCGGGGTACAGGGCGTCGAGTGGTCCGGCCAGTGCGGCCTTGGTGCCGACGGTCAGCTCGTCGGCGAGCACCTCCGTCTCGCCTGCCTCGACTCCGTCCAGAACGGCCGCGACGAGCTGCTCGGTCGTCAACTTCGGCCCGTCGGCGCCCGCCGCCATCGCGGTGTCGACGTACCCCATGTGCACACCGGTGACGAGCACGCCGTGGGGCGCCAGTTCGAGACGCAGGGAATTGGTGGCCGCCCAGAGGGCCGCCTTGGACGCGCTGTACGCGCCACCGAAGTGGTACCAGCTGGCGACCGAGTGCACGTCGATCAGCACGCCCGCGCCGTGAGCTATCAGTGCCGGCGCGAAAGCTCGCGCCACGAGCAGGGGACCGAAGAAGTTCACCTCCATGGTGGCGCGGATGTCGGCGACCTCGACGTCGAGCAGGCTGGCGCCGGGCGGAAGTGCGCCCGCGTTGTTGATCAGCACCGTGACGTCCGCGGCCTGTGCGGCGGCGGCCTCGACGGACGCGGGGTCGGTCACGTCCAGGGTGACGGGAACGATGCGGTCGTCGTCCCAGTCGCGCGGCGTCCGGGCGCTGGCGTACACCTTGGCGGCGCCGCGGGCGAGGGCGTCGTGGACGAACTGCGTACCGATGCCACCGTTGGCTCCGGTGACGAGGACGACGGATCCGGCGAGAGCGGTCATGACGAGCTCGATTCTGTGACGGGTTTATATGACTGTACTCAGAACCGAGCACGGTCATGTTTTGTTCCGCGCTGCTGCACCGTCGTCGTTCCCGCGTGACGAGACTCGCACCCCCCTCGGGGGTAGTCCGCGCCCGGTGCGGGGTACACCCCGCTGGTGACGAGACGAGTGACGTTCAAGCGATCCGTCGCGCAGGCGATGGCCTTGTTCGCGGTGCTGGGCCTGTTCTGGGCGCTCGTCGGTGCACGCCTCGACCAGGATCATCCGTTGCGCACCATGGTCGTGGTCGGCTGCAGTGTGATCGGCGCCGGGTGGTTGTTGCTCGCCGTGGTCGTCGTCGTTCGTCTCCGGCGTCTCCGCGCGCGTCGTGATGCGGTGAGCGACACCTGACGCAGCGACGTCAGGGCGCGGTCGTGAGATCGCGTATCAGGGCGTCGACGATGCTGCGCCGCGCGCTCGCCCCCTCGGGTGTGGGAAGCAGGGGGTAGACGTGGATCGCCCCGGGACACTCGGTGCTGCGGATGTCGACGCCCGCTGCGCGCGCCTCGTCCACGAACGCCCGGACGTCGGGCAGGAACAGATCTCTATCCCCGATCAGGACGTGAACGGGCGGTAGTCCGCGCGTGGGCCCGCGCAGTGGACTGACCACGGGATCGTCGAGGTCTCGACCGTTCGACCACGTCCGCGCCAGATGTCGCAGGCCGACGCTCGACAACCACGGGTCGCGCGCCTCGACATCGGGGATCGCCGGGTTCGTCAGCGCGAGATCGAGCCACGGGGAGATCAGGCAGAGATGAGACCCCGGTCTGCCGGCTGCCGCGAGCCGTTGCGCGAGCCCGAGGGCGAGGGTGCCGCCGGCGGAATCGCCCATGATCGCGGTGTGGTCGATCCCGTGCTCGGACACCATCCGTTCGTGGACCGACGTCAGGAGGGGGTAGGCGTCGTCCACGGTGTGATCCGGAGCCAGACCGTAGTGCGGTACCGCGACAGCGAGCCCCGCCTCGGTGAGCTGATCGACGAGCGACCAGTGCTGAGCGGCGATCTCGCTGACGAACGCTCCGCCGTGGAGATGCAGGACGCCGCCGACGCAGGGTCGGTCGCGCGGACGCACCACGTCGACGGGCCGTCCCGCGACCTCGAACCGCTCGATGTCGTGCCGTCCCGCCATGCGCGCCGGCGGAGTCGGAGAGTCCTTCGGCCGCCGCATCCGGCGGTCGGCACGAGCCTCGGACGCCATCGTCCGCTTCGCCGTCGCCCGCATGTACAGCGCCACCGCGCGCATCTGCCACGTCGCCATGAAAAAGTCTCCTGGTCGGTGATCGTCCGGCGGCCATCGTGTCACGAGAGGAAAGCCCGTGAACGTCATCCGAACTCCCGTCGCGGTCACCGGATCGACCGGCGCACTCGGCGGCGCCGTCGCCGCGTCGCTCGCCGCCGCGGGCGCGTCGCAGCGTCTGCTGGTGCGGAACGCCGGTCGCGCGCCGTCACACCCGGGTGCCGATGTCGCGCAGTGTTCCTACTCGGACGCGACCGCCGCGGTGCAGGCACTCGCCGGGATCGAGGTCCTGTTCATGGTCTCGGCCTCCGAGAGCGCCGATCGTGTCGACCAGCAGAGGACGTTCGTCGACTCGGCCGTCGCCGCCGGCGTGCGCCACATCGTCTACACGTCGTTCGTCGGCGCCGCGCCGGACGCCGTCTTCACCCTGGCCCGAGATCACCACGCCACGGAGAGTCACATCCGGTCCACGGGTATCGGGTTCACGTTCCTCCGGGACAACTTCTACCTCGACGTCATGGAGCACTTCGTGGGGGAGGACGGTGTTCTGCGCGGACCGGCGGGGGAGGGGCGTGCCGCGCTCGTCGCCCGCGTCGACGTAGCGCGCACCGTTGCGGCGGTGCTGAGCGACCCTGCCCGTCACATCGGCCGGACCTACGATCTGACCGGGCCCGAGGCGCTGTCGATGACGGAGGTGGCCGCCACACTGTCCGACGTCCGGGGAGTCGACGTGCGGTTTCACGACGAGACGGTGGCGGAGGCCTACGAGTCGAGGGCACGGTGGGCGGCACCCGCCTGGCAGAACGACGCGTGGGTGTCGACGTACACGGCCATCGCCTCGGGAGCTCTCGCCGACGTCTCGGGTGACGTGGAGGAGATCACCGGACGCCGACCGCTCTCGTTCCGGGAGTTTCTCACCGTCGGCTGAGCACGAGCACGGTCGGTATAGTGCACTGCATAGAACGAGAGGAATCGCATGCCCAGGCAGAGCACCGCCCGTACCGACATGTTGCGCAGCGCGGCGCTGCTGTTTCGGGAGAAGGGTGTCGAGGCCACCTCGGTGGCCGACGTCATCGAGCATGCCCATGCGCCGCGCGGATCGATCTACCACCACTTTCCCGGAGGGCGCCCGCAGCTCGTCGAGGAAGCGACACGGGGCGCGGGTGACTTCATGGGATCGATGATCTCGGCGGGTCTCGCGTCGCGGGGACCCGAGCACACCATGGCCTCCATCGTCGGGTCGTTCCGTGACCAACTCGTCGCGACGGATCACGTCGCGGGGTGTCCCGTCGGTGCGGCGGCCGTCGAGGGGCCCAACACCCCGGGTGCCCGCGACGCGGCAGGTGCGGCCTTCACGTCGTGGGAGAAGATCATCGCGGACTCTCTGTGCGAGCGCGGTGTCGCTCGTGACGACGCGGAACGCGGTGCGACCCTTGCCCTGTCGGCCATCGAGGGCGCCCTCCTCATGTGCAAGGCGCAACGGAGCACGCGGCCGCTCGACGTCGTCGAGGAGTGGCTCGTCGGCATGATGGCCGACCTGCTGGGCACCGCCTCTCGGTGAACTGCGCCGCACGGCGCGGAGCCTTGTTAGTGTCGGTCGAATGTTCGTCCCGTTCAGTGTCACCGACTTCCTCGACCGCGCCGCCGCCGTGTACGGAGACCGGGTCGGGTTCGTCGACGAGCCCGATCAGCCCGCTCCGAGCCTCGGATCGCCGACCTATGCCGAGATGGCGGACCTCGCCCGGCGGCAGGCCGCGAAACTCGACGATCTGGGTATCGAGCGTGGCGATCGAGTGGCGATCGTCAGCCACAACGCGGGCCGTCTGCTCACGTCGTTCTACGGAATCAGTGGCTGGGGCCGCGTCATCGTTCCCGTCAATTTTAGACTCCGGCCGGACGAGGTGCGGTACATCATCGAGGACTCCGGTGCGCGCGTGCTCTACATCGATCCGGAGCTGAAGGACTCGCTCGGCGACGTCGAGTGCGAACACGTCGTCGTTCTCGGTGACGACCAGAATCTGTACGCTCCGCCGGGATCCACTCCGGCACCGTGGGATCCGGACGAGAACGCAACCGCTGCCATCAATTACACGTCGGGGACCACGGCTCGCCCCAAGGGTGTCCAGATCACGCACCGCAACATCTGGGTCAACGCGGTCACCTTCGGCATGCACGTCGGCGTCAGCGATCGCGACGTCTACCTCCACACCCTGCCCATGTTCCACGCAAACGGCTGGGGACAGCCGTTCGCGATGACGGGAGTCGGTGCGCAGCACATCGTCCTGCGCAAGGTCGACGGCGCCGAGATCCTGCGCCGCGTGCGCGATCACGGCGTGACGGTGATGTGTGCGGCCCCCGCCGTCGCGGCAGCCGTGCTCGATGCCGCGCAGTCGTGGGAGGGCGAGATCCCCGGCCGGGATCGGGTGCGCATCATCATGGCCGGTGCGCCGCCACCGACGAAGACCGTTGCGCGCGTGGAGCGTGAACTGGGGTGGGAGTTCATCCAGATCTACGGGCTCACCGAGACGTCCCCTCTGCTGACCGTCAACCGCACTCGCCAGGAGTGGGACGATCTGGAACCCGAGGAGCGTGCCGCGAAGCTCACTCGGGCCGGCGCCCCCGCACTGGGTGTCCGACTCGACGTCGACCCGACCGGCGAGGTGTTGGCGCGATCCAACGTCGTCATGGAGGGCTACTGGGGGCGGCCCGAGGAGAGCGCCAGAACGCTGGACGGCGGCTGGTTCCACACCGGTGACGGCGGCCTCATCGGCGACGACGGCTATCTCACCATCGCCGACCGCAAGAAGGACGTGATCATCACCGGCGGCGAGAACGTCTCGTCCATCGAGGTCGAGGACTGCCTCTTCTCCCATCCCTCGGTGAGCGAGGTCGCCGTCATCGGGGTGCCGAGCGAGAAGTGGGGCGAGACGATCAAGGCCTTGGTGGTGCTCGCGCCGGACGTGGACGCCGGCCCGGAGACGGAGGTCGACCTCATCGCGTGGTGCAAGCAGCGACTGGCCGGGTACAAGGCGCCGACCACCGTGGAGTTCCGGGACGAGTTGGCGCGCACGGCCACCGGCAAGCTGCAGAAGTTCAAGTTACGCACGCCCTACTGGGACGGGATGGACCGCGAGGTCAACTGACTCGCCGGAGCCGATCTCTCAGGGAGGCTGTTTACACTCGGGGACTCGACCACTCTCCGACTCTCCGACGGGATCCCACCGATGACGATGTCCTCGCTGTCCGACGACGACGTCGACGTGGACCGTCCGTCTCGCGGAACCCCGGCGCGCGTGCTGCCGTGGGTCCTGCTGATCGGCGGGGTCGTCGGATTCGCGGCCGCCTGTGTGTTGACCTACGAGAAGATACGACTGACGGCGGACCCGTCGTACGCGCCGACCTGCAACCTCAACGCCGTGGTCAACTGCGGCTCGGTCATGGCATCACGCCAGGCGGCCGTCCTCGGATTCCCCAACTCCTTCATGGGGGTGGGCGGCTTCGCCATCGTCGCCATGGTGGGCGTCGCCCTGCTGATGCGCACGCGTCTCGATCGGTGGTTCTGGGCAGGGCTGCAGGTGGGGGTCACCGCGGCCGTCGCCTTCGTGCACTGGCTCATCGTGCAGAGCCTGTACGAGATCGGTGCGCTCTGCCCGTACTGCATGGTGGTGTGGGCCGTCACGGTGCCCGTCTTCTGGTACGTGACGGTGGTGAACGTGTCGGCTCTGGCGGGACCGGGCCGGACGAGAGACCTGCTGACGCGGTACCACGCCGTCCCCCTCGTCCTCTGGTATCTCGTACTGGCAGGACTCGTCGTGCAGAGGTTCGTGCTCGGCTGACCGCGCCCTCCGGCTCCGGCTGACCGCACCCCGTGCGTCAGGCGGGGCGCGCGCCGGTCATCTCGGCCGGCGCGACGTCCGTCACCGACGACACGAATTCGCGGGCGATGTCCCGCAGTCGGCGGTTGGTGCGCTGTGACTCGGTCGAGAGCACCTCGAACGCCGCGGCGTCGTCGATGCCGCGCAGGGCCATGAGGATGCCCTTGGCCTGCTCGATGGGTGCGCGGTGGGCCATGGCATCGCGGAGGCCGTCGACGGTGGTCGAGAGGTCGCGGTGCTGGTCGTCGCGCTCCAGCGCGTCCGAGACGGCGCCGACCAGCGTGCTGAGAACCTGACGGTCCAGGTCGTCGAACGAGTGCGGGGTGTGGGCGAAGAGGGTGAGCGAACCGATGGTGCGGTCACCCACCCGCACCGGGGTGCACATCATCGCGGCGATCCCCGCGGCGCGCGCAGTGGTGCCGAATTCCGGCCACCGGGCGTCTCCCGCCTCGCAGTCGACCAGCACCGTCTCGCCCTCGCGAGCGGCGTGCAGGCACGGACCGCTGTCCGAGTCGTACTGCTCGAGGTCGATGGCGGAGACGGTGGCCGACGACGTCGCGGCCGCGAAGGGTGCGCCGTTCAGCTCGACGGTGACTCCGCACATGTCCGTGTCGGGGATGCACGCGCAGGCGGCGTCGACCAGCCGGTGCATCAACTCCGCAGCATGGTCGTCGTCGGTGCCCGCCGCGCTCAACGAGCGGACGGCGTTACCGATCACGACCGCGAGCGGCAAGGAGTCAGAGGAGTTCACGGCACCATTGCACCACGACGGGACGACAACCTTCCGGCAACGACCAGGTCACCCCCGGTCGGCCGCAGGCGTACGGATGAAGAACGAGGCGCCCACTGCCAGCAGGGACACGGCACCGCCGCACAGGAACGCGGTGTGGATCCCCGACTGCTGCGCCGCCACGTCGCCCACGCCACCGGCCAGTCGGGAGGCCGCAGCGGTGGACATCACGGTCACGAACAGCGCGGTGCCGGCCGCTCCCGCCAACTGCTGCACGGTGTTGAAGATCGCGCTGCCGTGCGAGTACAACTGCGGCGGAACCGAACCCAGTGAGGAGGTCATCAGCGGAGTCATGATCAGAGCGAGTCCGACGCTGAGCAGCGAGTGGATCGCGACGACCACGGGGAGGGCGGTGTCGGCCGTGAGAATCGTCATCGACCACAGTGCGGCGCTGACGACGACGGCGCCCGGGACCACCAGTGGGCGGGGGCCGACCCGGTCGAAGACCCGTCCGACGACGGGAGCGAGACCGCCCATGATCAGACCGCCGGGAAGGAGCATCAGGCCCGTGGTCAACGTGTCCAGCCCGCGGACGTTCTGCAGATACATCGGCAGCAGGATGAGGGCACCGAACAGCGCCATCATGCTGATGGAGAGCATGCCCAGGCCGATGCTGAACGTGGGGGTGCGCAGCGGACGCAGGTCGAGCAGGGCCCGGCCCGAGTCCTGACGAGCGATCTGCCGGAGGACGAACACGACCAGTGCGACGACGCCGACACCCAACGGGATCCACACGGGGACCGCGGTGCCCTCGGCGGCGTGACCCAGGCTGCCGAGTCCGTACACGATGCCGCCGAACGCCAGCCCGGACAGCACCACCGAGACGGCGTCGAACGGGGCCACCGTGCTCGCCGCGGTGGCGTTCTCCACCAGGCGGGATCCGATCGCGAAGGCCAGCAACGCGATCGGGAGCACGAGCCAGAACATCCACCGCCAGTCGAGCGCACTGAGGATGACACCCGAGATGGTCGGCCCCACGGCCGGAGCCACGGCGATGACGATGGAGATGACGCCCATCATGCGGCCGCGCCGATCGGCGGGAACCAGTCGCAGCACGGTCGTCATCAGCAGGGGAAGCATGATCGCCGTGCCGCCTGCCTGGACGACTCGACCGGTGAGCAGCAGCGGGAAGCCGGGCGCCGACGCGGCGAGAACGGTGCCCACGGAGAACAGCGACATCGCCGCGAAGAAGACCTGGCGGAGAGTGAAGCGCTGGAAGAGGAAGCCCGTGGTCGGGATGACGATGGCCATGGTCAGGAGGAAGCCGGTGGTGAGCCACTGCGCGGTGCCGGCGTCGATGGCGAGATCGACCATCAGTGTGGGCAGCGCGACGCTCATGATCGTCTCGTTGAGGATCATGACGAACGCCGACACCACGAGCACCGCGATCAACAGCCGACTGCTCCGTGGCAGAGGCCCGTCCGTGACGCGCGGCGCGTCCACCTCTGTCTGCTGAACCTGCATCGTCGTGGGGCCTCTCTGTCGTTCGGTGTGGTAACAGTGTCTTCCTGCATGACAGTCACTGTCAAACTGGTTGTTGATGTAGGGTGACGGCCATTCGGAGAGGAGTGATGTCTTGAGTGGAGACGGCTCGACCGAGGTGGCGGCGACACCGGTGCCCGATCTGCGGGAACGTCGGCGTCGCGACATGTGCTCCGAGATCTCACTGGCGGCGCTGGAACTCTTCGAGCGTCAGGGATTCGCGTCCACCACCGTCGGCGACATCGCTCGCGACGCGGGCATCTCGCAGAGCACGTACTTCCGTCACTTCCCCACGAAGGAGCAGTCCGTCGTCGGCTTCGACGCCGGGCTCGAGCGCGAGATCCTGGCGTGGGTGACCGAGGCCGACCTCGCGGGTGTCGGTCTGGCCGGCATCGAGGACATCGTGGAGCGGTTCCTCCGGCGCATGAGTGCGGCGAACACGGCGTCGTCCGACCGCGTGATGCGCATCCGTCGGCTGATCGTGTCGGATGCGCACCTACGGTCCGCGGCGATCGCCCTCGACGAAGTGGTCATCGCTCGCCTGGCCGCCGCGCTGGCGGCGCGAGTTCCGCGATCGCCCTCCCGCCTGACCGCCGAGACGGCGATCATGACCGTCCGGGTCGCGTTCGACTCGTGGGCGGCGCGCGTGGACGACGGGGACCAGGACGCCGACCTGGCGGAGATCTATCGCGTCGCGTGCCGTGATCTGCGGACCGTCGTGACCGGTGCCGCCCCGGACGTCACGGCGTAGCCCTCGGTGCGCCGGTGGTCGACCGTGACACCAGGCTGGGCGTCAGCACGATGCTCGGCGCACTGTCGTCGACGGTGAGGGTGAGTGCGGCGTCCACCGCCGCGTCGGCCAGGCTCTCGGCGTCCTGGGACACCGTGGTGAGTGCGACGTGGTCCAGTCCGGCGACGCGCGAGTCGTCGTACCCGATCACCGACATGTCCCGCGGCACGGCGAGTCCGCGAGCGACCAGTGCGGCGAGAACGCCTGTGGCGCACCGGTCGTTGAAGGCGATCACGGCGGTGGGAGGGTGCTCTGTGTCGAGGAGTCCCTCGACTGCTCGCGCTCCGTCGTCCTCCGTGAGGCCGCCCCGCACCACCTCGGCTCGGGCGTCGTCGATGTGGGACAGGGCGTCCAAGAAACCGGCGGATCGGTCCTCGCTGCCCGGTGCGCCGTCGCCGTCGACGAAGGCGATGCGCCGATGGCCGAGCTCCTCGAGATGCCGTACCGCCAGCGTGATGCCGGCGACGTCGTCGCTGCGCACCGTCACCGTGTCCGGGGTGTCGACACGGCGAGCGACGACGACGGTGGGAACGGTGCGGGCGAGCGCGGCCAGCTCGTCCTCCGGCAGTCGGCTGCCGAGGAGGATCGTTGCCTCGCAGCGATCGTGACGAAGGGAGTCGATGGCCGCTGTCTCACCTCTGCTGGGTGCGACGGCGCTGAGAGCCACCTCGTAGCCCCGTCGAGCCGCGGCGGAATAGACGTGTTCGACCAGATCCCCGTGGAACGGTTGTTGCAGCTCGAAGACGACCCCGAGAAGCCGGGAGTGCGACTGCCGCAGACTGCTCGCCCGTCGATCGCGGACGTATCCCAGTTCGTCGGCGATCTCGCGTACCCGTGCGCGGGTCGCGTCGCTGGCACCGGGGGAGTCGCGGAAGACGATGGACACCAGGGCGGTCGAGACTCCCGCCGCCCGTGCCACGTCGGTCATCGTGACGGGACGCTCGGTTCGTCTCCTGGTGGTCACGCACCGATCGTACGGGGGTGTTGACGCCGGCGTCTAGTACGTTCTAGCCTCTGCGAACAGGCAAACTAGAACGTACTAGTAGGAGGCGTCATGGCAGTCGATCGTTCGGAGGTGGTGGGCATCGCGGTGCTCGGTGCGGGCAGGATCGGCGCCAACCACGCCGAGATCGTCGCGCGCCGGGTACCGGGTGCCGCACTGCGGGCAGTGGCGGATCCGGTGCCCGGCGCCGCCGACAGGCTCGCCGGGGAACTCGGTGCACCGACGGCGTCCACCGACATCCACGAGACCCTGCGGCGTGACGACGTCGACGCGGTCGTGATCTCCGCCCCCGCGCGGAGTCACACCGAACTCGTCGTCGCGGCCGCGGAGGCCGGGAAGCACGTGTTCGTCGAGAAGCCGATGGCCGTGACCCTCGAGGACGCGGACCGTGCCATCGCCGCCGCACGGGCCGCGGGAGTGACACTCCAGGTGGGCTTCAACCGACGCTTCGCGCCGGGATTCGCGGCGGCACGTCGGGCCGTCGACGAGGGCAGGATCGGTACGCCCCAGCTGCTGCGGTCGCTCACCCGTGATCCCGGCCCGTGGGGTGGAGATCCGAGCCGCGTTCCAGCGTGGACCATCTTCCTGGAGACGCTGATCCACGACTTCGACACGCTGTGCTTCCTCAACCCGGGAGCCGCTCCGGTGCGCGTGCACGCCATGGCCGACGCGTTGATCCGGCCCGAGGCCAGGGACGACGGCTTCCTCGACACCGCCGTCGTCACCATCGCGTTCGACAACGGCGCCCTCGCGACGGCCGAGGCCAACTTCTCCGCGCTGTACGGCTACGACGTCCGCGGAGAGGTGTTCGGATCCGGCGGCATGATCACTGCCGGCACCACGGCGTCGAGCGACATGACCCTGTACGACGCTCGCGGGATCACCGTGGACACCGCCCGTCGCGACACCGATCTGCTGCGCGAGGCCTACATCGGCGAGTTCACCGCGTTCGTGTCCTCGGTCCGCGACTCGACGCCCGCGGTCGTCGGTGGAGCCGACGCACGGGTCGCCCTGTCGATCGCGCTCGCCGCGATCGAGAGCGTGCGGTCCGGCGCCGCGGTCGCCGTCGCGGATCTCGACTCGGACGGTGTCCGATGACGTACACGCTGGCGGCCAGCGCCGAGATGCTCCACCTCGATCTGCCGTTCGTCGATCGGGTCCGACGGATCGCGGACCGCGGCCTGCAGGTCGAGATCTGGAACTGGTCGACGAAGAACATCGACGATCTGCAGGCCACGGGTGCCCGGTTCTCCTCGATGACCGGGTACCTGAGCGGAAGCCTCACCCACCCGGACGGCATCGACGAGTTGCTCCGCACGGCCGCGGAGTCGCTGCGCGTGGCCGATCGGCTCGACTGCCCGCGCCTGAATCTGCACGGCACAGGTCTCGATTCCGAGGGGTTGCCGGTCCACCCCGAGCACACGGTGACCCCCGACATGTGGCTCCGGGCGGCCGACACACTGCGCCGGGTCGCGGAGCTGGGCGAGCGTGCCGGTCGCGTGTTCACCCTCGAGAACCTCAACACCGCGGTCGATCACCCCGGTACACCGTTCGCCACCGCGGCCGACACGCTCGCACTCGTGTCCGCGGTGGACAGTGCGGCGCTGCGCCTGAATCTGGACCTGTACCACGCTCAGATCGGCGAGGGGAACCTCATCGAGACGGTGCGGCGCTCGCTTCCCTGGATCGGCGAGATCCAGGTGGCCGACGTTCCGGGGCGCTGCGAACCGGGCACCGGGGAGATTGCCTACCCGGTCGTCGCCGCCGCACTGCGCGAGATGGGGTACGACGGTGTCGTCGGTCTCGAGGGGTGGGCACGCGCCGATCCCGACGAGGCACTCGACGCCTTCGAGGCGGCGTTCACGGCGCCGTGATCGTCGGTCAGCTGTCCTCGGTGATCCGGCGGGCCACGTCGACGAGTGGCAGTTCCGTTGCGGCAGCGGCTTTCTCGAGTAGTGCTCGGGCCTCGCCCATGTCGAGATCGTCCCGCACCATGAGGATGCCGACCGCGATGCCGACGACCCGGCGGTCCACCATGGCCGCACCGATCCGTCGGACTCCGGCGACGAGGTCGCGCCCGCGGCCGTAGGACCACAGGGCGGTGTCGAGGTGGTCCACGAGGACGCACACCAGATCGTCCTCGGCCTCGACCTGCGCGGAGGACAGGGGAGGCCCCGCGGCGTACAGGTTGACCGATCCGGCGGCCGCCCCGTCGACGGTCAGCGCGCACGCGTGCACCCGGTCCACGCCGGCCCTCGCCGCGAGGGCGGCAAGGGGCGGCCAGAGTCGGGCCACCTCGTCGTGGGAGAAGTGCAGCGACGAGTGTGTCCGCAGCGCGCGCAGGCAGGGTCCGTCGTCGAGGTCGTACTGCTGGGCGTCGAGCGCGAACACGACGGCGTCGGTGGGGGACACGGTGAAGGGGTGGCCGTCCACGGTGGCGGTGATGCCGGCGTGCGCCACGCCGTCGAGTGATCGGACCGCCGCCTCCGCGCCCTGCTCGAGCACGACGAGCAGAGCGGCATCGTCGTCCACCGAGCCGGTCAGAAAATCGGAGACCGTGGTCGTCGCCGTCGAGTCCCGTTCGCGGGCCCGACGGAAGTGGGGGAGGTCGCGCAGTGCGAACAGACGTCGCGTGAGTTCGTCGTCCATGTCCGCGCCCCTCCCGTGAGATCGAGTCGTCCGGGACGAGACTACGCGGCCGACGTGCGTCAGCCGGGGTTCCGCGGATCGATCTTGTAGTAGGCCGTCTTGCGGTAGAGCGTGGCGCGGCTCATCCCCAGCTGACGGGCCGCCTGGCTCATCGTGACCTTGCCCGACGCGAGGACCCGCACTATCTCCCCGTGCTCGAACGCCTCGATGCTCGACAACCGGCGCGTCCGGCCCGCCAGCAGTTCGGCGGGGAGCATCGCGACGTCGACGACGTCCGCACGCGACGCGACTCGCGTGACGAGTTCGCGGAGCTCCGCCGCGCCCTGCGGCCAGTCGTGGTGCTGCAGAGCGCGTTCCGCCGCGGGGGTGATGTGCACGTCGCGTCCGCGCACCGCGCGCGCGAACTCGTGAGCCAACGGCACGACGTCGTCCGGTCGGTCCGACAGTGGGGGCAGCGACACGACCGATGCGACCGCGGAGGCGAGTGCGGCCGGGATGTCGTGCAGTCGTTCGGCGGTGACCGCGAAGGGCATCCGGGTCTCGGCGGACCGCAGCAGGTCGACGAGTGACTGCGCGGCGAAGTCGGGGAGCGTGTCGACGTCGCGCAGGACGACGACCGTGTCGGTGCGATCCGCCTCGTACGTCCACAGGTCGAGCCACGTGTCGACGTCGTCGGGTGCGGGGGCCGCTGCCGAGAGAATGCGGTGGCGCGGGAAGGCGCGCCGCGCAGCGTGCGTCACCAGCGACGAGCGGCCGGAGCCGGGGCGGCCGATCACCGCGACGGTCGATCCCGCGGCCATCGCGGAGTGGGCGTCCGCCTCCAGTCGTGACCACTCCGCGCCGAGTCGAACGCCTGTGCCGGTGGACCCGTGCTCGATACGGAAGAGGCTGCGACGCACCGTCGGTCGCTCTCGTCGACCGGTCGATCGGGACGACATCGACAGCGAGATGGTGCTCGCGGCCGACCGTGCGAGTGTGAGTAGGAGGTCGCTCGACGTCCGGGACCAGGTGGTGAGATTGACGGCACCCTGCAGACGACCCGTCGCGGGATCCAGCACCGGGGCGGCTGCGCAGGTGAAGCCGGTGAGGCTGTGGGAGTAGTGCTGTTCCGCTCGGACCAGGGTGGGTGCCAGGTCTGCCAGCGCGAGACCCAGACCGTTGGTCCCCACCTCCCGTTCCGAGTAGCCGAAACCGGGCGCGAGGTGGACGTCGTCGAGCGCGCGGAGCAACGTGTGGTCCCCGCTCAGGCGGGACAGAACGAGGCCGTCGGCGTCGGTGAGCATGAGGCCCACCGGCTCGGCGGTGAGCGTCCGCTGCAGGTCGGCGAGCACTTCGTCACCGCACTGCCGAAAGAGCGACTCCTGCCGTTCCGTCCCGGCGAAGACCGGCTCGACATGATCGACCGGGATGCCGTAGCGCCGACTCCGAAGCCAGGAGGCGCGGAGCCGAGGGGGTACCGCACCGGCGACCGCGTCCACCTCGCGGCCGGAGCCGGTCCGGTGTTCGGGGAGCTGTGCTGGCACGCGGGCGTCCTGGTGGGTCGAAGCGGGTCGGGTTGTGATCCAGGTTACAGCGCCCGAGGGGTGGTCGACCGTCTCAGATTGAGACGCCGGGGACGCCCGCTTCCCGTCCGTCGCGCCCTAGCGTCGAGTCAGTGAAGGTGACGCCAGTCACACGACGAAGGGACCTCGATGTACACCAAGGGCGACAACAGCTTCTTCATCGTCGACGCGCACGTCGCGCTGTGGGACGCGCGGCCCGAGAACCAGCGCAACATCCACGGCAAGCAGTTCATCGACTGCTTCTACGACTACCACCGCAACCTGTCGCCCGAGAGCGAGCTGTGGCCGTACGACGAGTACCTCTACCAGGGCGGCGACCGCCTGATGAAGGACCTCTTCGAGGACGGTTACGTCGATCATGCGATCTTTCAGCCGGCCCACCTCGGGGAGTTCTACGTGAACGGGTTCGGGCAGACGGAGGAGGCATGGGCCCTCACGGCGCAGAATCCCGACAAGCTCACCTACAACCACCACTTCGATCCGCGCAACGGCGAACGTGGGCTCGATCAGCTCCGCGCCGATGCCGAACGGTTCGGACTGAAGGGCGTCAAGCTCTACACGGCGGAGTGGCACGGAGACTCTCGCGGCTACAAGCTCGACGACGACTGGACCCGGCGTTACCTCGAGGTCTGCCGCGAGCTCGGGATCACCAACATCCACGTCCACAAGGGACCGACCATCAGGCCGCTCGATCGCGATGCCTTCGACGTGGCGGACGTCGATCATGTCGCCACCGACTTCACCGATCTGAACTTCGTCGTCGAGCACTGCGGTCTCCCGCGGCTCGAGGACTTCTGCTGGATCGCCACCCAGGAGCCGAACGTGCATGCCGGGCTCGCCGTCGCGATGCCGTTCATCCACTCCCGGCCGAAGTACTTCGGCCAGATCATGGGCGAGTTGCTCTACTGGCTCGGTGAGGACCGGATCCAGTTCTCGTCCGACTACGCCCTCTGGACACCGCGCTGGCTGATCGAGTCGTTCGTCGACTTCCAGATCCCGGCGGAGCTGAGCGAGTACCCGGAGATCACGATGGACCAGAAGCGCAAGGTGCTGGGCCTGAACGCCGCGAAGATGTACGACATCCCGGTTCCGGCGGAGCTGCAGATCGCCGATGCCGACGAGACGGCCACCGGCCCGCGCGGCGCCGACCGTGCGGCCGACGACGTTCTCGTGGGAGCGTGAGATGACCACCCGTGCCGACTCGGCGATGCGGGCTCTGGACGTGGTGATCGATCCCGAGCTCGACGAGCCGATCACCGACCTCGACTTCGTGCAGTCGCTCACCGTCTCCGAGGACCGTGACGTCGTGGTGCACCTGCGCTTGCCGACGTCCTTCTGCGCGCCGAACTTCGCCTACCTCATGGCCTCCGACGCGAAGGACGTGCTCACCGGCCTGCCCTGGACGCGGAACGTGACGGTGGAACTCGACGACCACCACGATTCACCGATCATCAACGCGGGACTCGCCGCGGACGCGGGGTACCGGGGCACCTTCGCGCACGAGGCGGAGAACGATCTGGAGGAGCTCCGGACGACGTTCCGGCGCAAGGCTCACGTCGCGGCGATGGAGCGGTGCCTGACCGCGCTGCTGAAGCGGGATCCGTCCCGGCGCATGGAGGACGTGGGAACTGTTGTGCTGGGCGATCTCCCGGACGACGACACCACCAGGGCGCTGCGGTCGCGGCGACGGTCCCTCGGCCTGGACGACGTGCCCGACAGCATCGTCATGGTCGATCACACCGGAGCCGGCTACACGCAGCTCGACGTGCCGCTCGCACTGCGTCGGGCTCGATCGACCCGCATCTCGATCGACGGCAACGCCCACTTCTGCAGGGGACTGCTCCGTACCCGCTACGACGACCCGGACCGCACGACGGTCGACGCCTGACCTTCCCGAGAAGCCGAGGAGACACATCATGAGCACCATGCGCGCAGTCCAGGTCGTGGGGTACCACGAGAAACTCCGAATGACCGAGGTGCCCGTTCCCACTCCCACGGGGCCGTTCGACGTGGTCGTCCGGATCGGTGGAGCGGGGGTGTGCCGTACCGATCTGCACATCCTCGAGGGGCAGTGGGCCGAGAAGTCGAACGTGACCCTGCCGTACACGATCGGTCACGAGAACGCCGGCTGGGTCCACGCCGTCGGTTCCGCCGTGACGAACGTGCAGGAGGGTGACAAGGTCATCGTCCACCCGCTCATCACGTGTGGGCTCTGCCGCGCCTGCCGATCCGGCGACGACGTGCACTGCGAGATCAACCAGTTCCCCGGCATCGACACGAACGGTGGCTACGCGGAGTATCTGAAGACGTCGGCACGCAGTGTGGTGAAGCTGGACGACTCGCTGGAGCCGGCGGACGTGGCTGCCCTCGCCGATGCCGGGCTGACGGCCTATCATGCCGCGGCGAAGGCTTCCCGGCATCTGACTCCCCGCGACCGCGTAGTGGTGATCGGCGCAGGTGGGCTGGGGCACATCGGGATTCAGGTGCTGAAGGCGCTGACCGCGGCCGAGATCGTGGTCGTCGACCGTAACGCCGACGCGGTGAAGCTGGCCCTGTCCATCGGGGCGGATCACGGCGTCGTCGCCGACGGCACCCACATCGAGCAGGTGCTCGAGCTCACCGGCGGGCAGGGCGGCGAAGCGGTCATCGATTTCGTCGGAGAAGGCGGCGCGACGGCGGAGGGCATCGCGATGTTGCGGCAGGCGGGCAATTACCACGTCGTCGGATACGGCGAGAACATCGACGTGCCGACAATCGACATCGTGTCGTCGGAGATCAACGTCATCGGCAACCTGGTCGGGTCCTACAACGACCTGTGCGACCTCATGGCTCTCGCGGCACGCGGGTCCGTCGTTCTGCACACCGCGAAGTACGCACTCGACGACTTCCAGAGCGCCATCGACGATCTGGACGCGGGCACGGTGCGAGGGCGGGCCATCCTCACGCCGTGAGAACGGCCCGCCGCCGGTCAGTGCGTGACGAGGTCGTCGGCGTCGGTGAGGGTGGCGCCGGTGGCGTCGTGTACCTGCGCCGCCGTGACACCGGGCGCGGTCTCCCGCAGGACCAGGGTGCCGTCGCCGACGACGTCGATGACGGCGTAGTCGGTGATGACACGGTCGACGACGGCCTGACCGGTGAGGGGGAGCGTGCACGCGTCGACGATCTTCGGGTTGCCGTCCCGATCGGTGTGCTCCATGACGACGATGACGCGCGCGGCGCCGTGGACGAGGTCCATGGCGCCGCCCATGCCCTTGACCATCTTTCCCGGGACCATCCAGTTGGCGAGGTCGCCGGTCGACGAGACCTGCATGCCGCCGAGGACTGCGGTGTCGATGTGGCTGCCGCGGATCATGCCGAAGGACAGCGCGGAGTCGAAGAACGCCGCGCCGGGCAGGGTGGTGACGGTCTCCTTGCCGGCGTTGATGAGATTGGCGTCGACCTCGTCCTCTGTGGGGTAGGGGCCGGTACCGAGGATGCCGTTCTCGGAGTGCAGCGTGACGCGGATCGCGGGATCGAGGAAGCCGGGAATCAGTGTGGGCAGCCCGATGCCGAGGTTCACGTAATCACCGTCGCGCAGTTCGGCCGCCGCGCGCCGAGCCATGTTCTCGCGGGTCCATCCGGTGTCGGTGCTCATCGTGCGTCTCCTGCGGGTCGGGTGGTGCGCTTCTCGATGCGGGGTGTCTGTGGGCCGGTCTCCACGATGCGCTGGACGAACACGCCGGGCAGGTGCACGTGCGCCGGGTCGATCTCGCCCGGTTGCACGAGATGCTCGACCTGAGCGACGGTGATGCGGCCGGCCATGGCGGCGAGCGGGTTGAAGTTCATGGCTGCCTTGTCGAAGACGAGGTTTCCGTCGGTGTCACCCAGGTGCGCGTGCACGAGCGCGAAGTCGGCGCGGATGCCCTCCTCGAGGACGTACCGCTTGTCGCCGAAGACGCGGGTCTCCTTCGGGGGGGATGCGAGTGCGACGGATCCGTCGGCGGCGTAGCGCCACGGGAGCCCGCCGTCGGCGATGGGGCTGCCGACACCGGCCGGGGTGAAGAACGCCGGGATGCCCGCGCCCCCGGCGCGTAGTCGTTCGGCGAGAGTGCCCTGGGGAGTGAGCTCGACCTCGAGCTCGCCGGAGAGGTACTGCCGGGCGAATTCCTTGTTCTCGCCGACGTAGGACGCGGTAACGCGACGGATCCGGTGCGCTGCGAGCAGGATGCCGAGGCCGTGGTCGTCCACTCCGCAGTTGTTGGAGAAGACCTCCAGATCGGTGACGTCGGTGGCGGCGAGGGCGTCGATCAGTGCGTCCGGGATGCCGCAGAGCCCGAAGCCGCCGACGGCCAGGGTGGCGCCGTCCGTGACGCCGCGTATCGCGTCGGCGGGGGTGGACAGGACTTCGGTGGCCACGAGTTCCTCCTGAGATCGAGTACTGATCAGATGTACGGTCCGGTGAGTGGACGTGCGCACTCTCTGCATTCGATCAGGACCACGGCGTCTTCGCAGGCGATACGGGGTCCGGACGGCGAACTGCTCGACTCGTGGAACGATCGGCGGCACGGTGTTCACTGAGTGGACACCCCGCGAGCCCTAGACTGTGGTGATGGCGGAGGCAGCGAGGTCGGTCATCGCGCGAGTCGCGGCCGTGATGCGTGCCGTCGGTGATCACGAGCCGGACGGCGCGTCGACCACCGACATCGCCAGGACCGCCGGGTTGGCGCGGCCCACCGTGCACCGGATGGTCACCGCGTTGGCGGCGGAGGGCTTCGTCGATCGGCACGAGTCGGGCCGGTGGGCGCTGGGGCCCGAGACCTTCCTTCTCGGATCGATGGCAGCGGAGCGGTACGACATCACGTCGAGCGCGGGAGACATCCTGCGCGATCTGGCCCGAACGACGGGGGAGAGCGCCTTCCTGTCGGCACGTCGGGGCGACGAGACGGTCTGCATCGCGAGCGAGGAGGGCAGTTTCCCGCTGCGCTCGCACGTCCTGCACGTCGGCCTGCGCATGCCCCTCGGAGTCGCGTCCGCCGGGTTGGTCATCCTCGCGCACCTGCCCGAACGTGAGCGGAGGGAGTACCTCGACCGTGCAGAGCTCGGCGGCTGGGGAGAACGTCACGCGCCGCGCGAGATCGCCGAACGGGTGGAACAAGTTCTGGTGCAGGGATACTCGGTGAATCCCGGGTTGTTGGTGGAAGGTAGCTGGGGTCTCGGGGCCGCGGTGTTCGATCGCCGCGACGCCCCGGCGTGGGCGCTGAGTCTGACGGGCGTCGCCGGCCGTTTCGACGATGTCCGGCGCCCTGTTCTCGGCGAACAGCTGCTGCGGGCCGCACACGCGTTGACCTTGCGTCTGCGGTGATCGGAGGTCGATGCGGCCGGTCGGACAGAACTCGGGCGGTACATCCAAGTTATTCACCCGTTATATCGTGAATGCATGCCCGATATCGTATCGATGTCTACATCAGAGTCCGAGAATTGTTGTCGCACAGAGATGTCAGTCGTCCATCACGTGATTGTCCGGACTCGACAGAATGTCGCAATTCCGGCATGCATTGACATCACCGTTATCGTCCTGTTCACTCTCATTTATGCCGTAAATCTACGTCGCATTCGACGGAGTCGGCTCGATCTCACACCTGCCCCCGCCACATTTCGGCGTCGTGGTCGTCTTCTCGGACGGTCATCGACGCGCCGACGTCGCCGGGGCGTCATCGCACCGCTCTGCGTCGTCGGGGACAGAGTCTGCGCACCACATGTGCTGCATCTCGGATGCGGCACATTCACCACATCGCGCAAGGAACCGCATGATCAGGACACACCTCGACCGCTCTCCCTTCGACGCCGCGAAGCGAGGCCGCCTCCCCGCACTGGGTACCGTCGCCGTCGCCACGGCGGCTCTGATGATCGTCGGCGCGAGCACCGCCGACGCCGCCACTCCGGTGGGACTCGGCACCGCTGCCAGCTACGCGGTCCTGGCCGGTGCGGGCGTGACCAACACCGGCCCGTCGGTCATCTCGGGTGACCTCGGAACCAGTCCGACCGCGGCCGTCACGGGGTTTCTGCCCGGTCTCGTGAACAACGGCACGATCCATGCCGCCGACGCGGTTGCGCTGCAGGCGCAGTCGGACCTCACCACGGCATACGACCAGGCGAGTGCGGAGCCGATCTCGGCGAACGTCGCTGCCGACATCACCGGCAGCACCCTCGCCCCGGGGGTCTACAAGGCTTCCAGCGCACTGGCCCTGAACGGCACCGTCACGTTGGACGGTGGATCGGATCCCGACGCCGTCTTCGTCTTTCAGGCACCGTCCACATTGATCACGGGGTCCGGCAGCAGAGTGGCACTGATCAACGTGAATCCCTGCAACGTCTTCTGGCAGGTGGGCAGCTCGGCGACCATCGGTACCTCCACGACGTTCGTCGGAACGGTACTGGCGCTCACCTCGATCAGCGTCCAGAACGGTGCGACCGTCTCCGGACGTGTGTTGGCGCGCAACGGCGCGGTCACCCTGGACGACAACGTGATCACGGCGAACGACTGCTCCCCGCGGACGACCACCACCCCGGTCGGCGACGGAGGAGTCGTGGTGCCTCCCATCGTGATTCCGATCCCGTCGATCCCGGGACTGCCGTCGATCCCCGGTGTCCCGCCCGTGATCACCATCCCGGGTCTTCCGGGGTTGCCGGGTACACCGCCCACCTCGTCGGTGCCCACCGCACCGGCGGTCCCGCCCACCTCGGACACTCCCGGTACGCCGGGAACCCCGAACACTCCCGGTACGCCGGGAACCCCGAACACGCCGGGAAATCCGAACACTCCCGGAACCCCGAACACTCCCGGAACCCCGAACACGCCCGGAACCCCGAACACGCCCGGAACCCCCGGTGTCCCCACGGGTCCGGACGCGCCGGGCCGGTACTCGCCGGGCAGCCAGATCACTCAGGTCCCGGGTGGTGGCGTCGACACGGGTGACGGCAGCACCGTCCGGTCGGCCGACCATCGGCAGCCCGTGTCGATCGGCCTCGCGGCCGCGGCGATCATCGGGTCGGCACTGGTGCTGCGTCGTCGAAAGAGCTGACATGGCATCACGTTCCGCCATCACCGCGGCGCGCTCACTGTGCGCTGCGGTGCTGCTCACGCTGGCGCTGATCTCCGGATGCTCCACTGCTGCCGGCACCGAGTCGCCGGTGCCGGCCGCGACCGAGTCGGCGGACGTCGGCGTGGTCGACGAGGGCACCACTGGTGTCCCTGATGCCGTGGCCGTCTCGTCGCCGCCGGTCCGCATCGACGTTCCCGCGATCTCCGTGAGTTCCGACCTCATGGGCCTGGGTCTGCAGCAGGACGGGACGATGGAGGTACCACCCGGCGCGTTTCCGGCCGGGTGGTACACGGGTTCACCGATTCCCGGCGCGATGGGGCCGTCCGTGATCGCCGGTCACGTGGACTGGGACGGTGCGCCGGGCGTGTTCTCCCGGCTCGGTGACCTCGTCCCGGACGACGACGTGATCGTCACTCTGCAGGACGGCACCACGTCGCGCTTCCGGGTCATGGAGGTCGATCAGTACCCGAAGGCCGAGTTCCCGACGAACACGGTGTACGGCGACATCGACCACCCGGGACTCCGGCTGATCACGTGTGGCGGTCGATTCGACAGCGACGCAGCCAGTTACGACGACAACATCGTGGTCTACGCCGATCTGATCAGCTGATCCGGTCGCGAATCCGGTCGATGATCTCCAGGGTCGCGACCGCGTCGGCGAGGGGATGGACGGCGGACTCGACCTCGCCGACGGAAATCCTTCTCGCAGCCTCCACCGCGGCGAGATGCAGTCCGTCGACCTGGAGGCCGGGGGTCTCGTCGTAGGCGAGGGTGATGCCGTCGCGGAGTGCGACGGTGAACGGCCCCGGCATGAAGAAGGGCCCGGCGATGGTGAGCGTGCCGTCCCGGCCGCACACGACCGCCGTCGTCGGCGTGTTCGTCAGGATCGTGGTGTTGAGCACCGCATGTCCGGACTCGCCGGTGAGAAGGGCCGAGATCTGACCGTCGATCTCGTCATTGGCAGGTCGACTCCGGGCATCCACCGTCTCCGGTGCACCGAGAACCGAGTAGGCGAAGGACGCGACGTACGTTCCCAGATCCAGGAGCGGGCCACCGGCCAGCGCCGGATCGTAGATGCGGTGATCGGTGGTGAAGAACTCGCCGTGATCCGCGAGCACCGTGTGGATCGGTCCGAGGACGCCGCTGCGGAGCACCTGCTCTATCACGTCGAACTTCGGCAGGAATCTCGTCCACATCGCTTCTCCCGCGAACACTCCTGCCGACCGTGCGGCCTCCGCGATACGGGCCGCGCCGGCCGCGTCGACGGCGAGCGGCTTCTCGACGAGCACGTGCTTGCCCGCGGCGATGGCGTCGAGGGCGTTCGCGAGGTGCTCGGTGTGCGGCGTGGCGATGTACACGATGTCGACGTCGTCGTCGGCGAAGACGTCCTCGTAGGTGCCGTGCGCGCGGTCGACGCCGTGCTCGTCGGCGAAGGCGCGTGCGCGCTCCGGTGAGCGGGATCCCACCGCGACGACGGTCTGGGTCGTGTGCCGGTGCAGTGACTCGACGAACCGGTGCGCGATCCAGCCCGGCCCGAGGACTGCCCACCGGAGCACGGGCGCGTCACGGGGATCGGGAACTCGTGACAGGGGGAGGGAGGCGCTCTGCGTCATGCGGCAGAGCCAATCAGACGAACGCACATTTGTCAGGACATTAAGATGTAATACTTTCGATCATGACTGTGCGGGTTGGAATCATCGGTGTCGGCGTCATGGGAGCGGACCATGCCCTGTCCCTCGATCGGCGGGTGTCGGGCGCGGCGGTGACCGCTGTCGCCGACTTCGACGCAGCACGGGCGAGTGCAGTCGCCTCCACCCTGCGCGGCGCCACCGTCGCGGCGGACGGCCCGGCGCTGATCGAGCGCGACGACGTCGACGCCGTCGTCATCGCCTCGCACGATTCGACCCACGCCGAACTGGTGCACCTGGCGCTGGCCGCGGGCAAGCCGGTGCTGTGCGAGAAGCCGCTCGCGCCCACGGCGGCGGAGTGCCGCGAGATCATCGCCGCGCAGGGCGAACGCACCTTGATCACGGTCGGCTTCATGCGTCGGTTCGATCCGGCCTACGTGGAACTGAAGCGTGTGGTGTCGTCCGGTGAACTGGGTGAACCACTCGTCGCCCACTGCGTGAGTCGCACCGTCGAGGCCTACCCCGGCGGCACGTCCGCGTCGACCATCACCAACTCCGCGATTCACGAACTCGACATCGTGCCGTGGTTGCTGTCGTCGCCGATCACGGAGGTGAGTTGGCACGCTGGTCGTACGTCCGCGCACTCCGGAACGCGCCAGGATCCGCAGATCATGCTGTTGCGGACCGAGTCCGACGTTCTGGTGACGGTCGAGATCTTCCTCAACGCCCGCTACGGATACGACACGAGGTGCGAGGTGGTGGGCGATATCGGAGCGTCTGCGCTCGTGCTGCCCACTCACGTGGTCACCGACCGCGACCGCCGGCGGTCCGTGGCCTACCCGGCCGACTGGGTTCCCCGCTATGCGGACGCGTATCGCCTGCAACTTCAGGAGTGGGTCGATTCCCTCGAGGCCGGCCGGGTCTCGGAGCTCGCCGACGCGGACGCGGGGCTGCGTGCAGGTCTCGTCGCCGACGCTCTCGTCGCCTCGATGAACGAGGGCGGCCGAACCGTCGGCGTGGAGTGATCTCGGCGGTACGTTCATCCATGTCCGACTCGGGCACCAGAATCCATGGATTCTTTCGACGCCACCCGCGCCGTGGTGGAGCGGTACGCGCCGTCGCTGGGTGTGGACGGGATCGCGGTGGCAGTCATCGTGACCGCGGCGATCCGCGACCTCGTCTACAGCAGCGACGACGTAGCGACCCGCATCGACGAACTGCAGTTCACGCTGGGAACCGGGCCGTGCCTCGATGCCTTCCGGAGTGAACAGACGATGATCAGCATGGTCGGTACCGACGAGGGCTCGCCGTGGCCGCTGTTCGACGACGCCGTTCGAGCTCTCGACGTGGGTGCCGTGTTCGCGGTTCCGGTGGGCACGGAGCCGACGGTGGGCGTGCTCGAGCTCTATCGCCGCGACGCGCATCCGTGGTCGCCGGTGACCGCGGCGCGTGCCGCGCGGTGCGCCGGGGAACTCGCGTCCGCGGTGCGCCGCGACGTCGCCGGAGTGGGGGACGACGCCGCGGACGATCCGCTGTCCCGCGCCTCCGTGCACGTGGCTGCCGGCATGATGGCAGCACGGTTCCGGATCACCGCCGACGAGGCCGTGGTTCGGCTCCGGTCCCTCGCCTACGCAGACGGGATACGCGTCACCCAGCTCGCGGACGACATCGTCGCGCGGCGGGTCGAGCTGACCGATGCCCTGCTGGACTGACGCCGGCCGCGGACCGGCTCAGATGACGGTGCCGACGTCGGTGGCCACGATGCTGTCGAGAGCGTGCTCCGCGACTGCGGCGATGGTCATCGACGGATTGCAGGCGGCGCAGTTGCCCGGAATCAGGGCGCCGTCGAGAACGTAGAGGCCGCGCTGTCCCTGGACTCGACCCTCCAGATCACAGACCGTTCCCATGTTGGCCCCGCCGAGCGGATGCCAGGTGGACGGGAACACCGCGTTGGTGTCCACGACGAGGCTGTTCGGTCCGGCGATCGCGCGCACGCGCGGGTCGATGTGACCCTGGATGGCCGCATCCCCCTCGTGCGGCCACCGCAGGATCGCATCGTCCCGCGCACCGTCGTAGACGAAACGCCCACGGGCGTCGCTGACGCCGTAGCCGACCAGAACGGTGGTTCGGGCATCCACCCCGAGAGGGGGGAACGACGCCTGGATGACCGTCATCGCGCGGGACGGGTCCGCCCAGTCGAGACTGCCGAAGACCACCGGGCCGCCCTGTGCGGGTCCGAAGTCCTGGTCGAACGTCGTCCACGAGTAGATCCTGTCCGCGTTGGTGCCCCAGCCGTCGCCGAGCGCGTCCGGCATGTCCGGGATCCGGCCGGATGCTGCCGCCCGCATCAGCAGTCGCGTGGTGTTCATGCTGCCCGCAGCCATGATCAGGGTCGGCGTGGTGAGGATCTTGTTCTCCACGACCGCCCCCGAGGTGTCGATGCGGTCGACGTACACCGTCCACCGGCCGTCGGACGCCCGTTCGACGTCGGTGACCTGGTGCAGGGTCTGTACCGTCGCCAGCCCGGTCGCCTCCGCCTCGGCGATGTACGTGACGTCCACGGAGAACTTGCCGCCGTTGTTGACGCCGATGGCGCCGTCGCCGTTGGTGTAGGACGGGGCCATCTCGCCACGAAGTTCGTCGAGCGCGAAGTTCCAGTCGATGGGCATCGGGATCTTCGACACGGGGAGTCCGAGTCGTCGTGCACTGTCCCGGAATGCTCGTGGTGCAGCGTAATTGGGGCTGTCGACCAACTCGTCGGGCGCGACCGCGAGGTGCAGCATCCGGGCGACCCGCGGGTAGTGGACGCGATCGAGCAGGCCCCAGTCCAGTGCGCCGGGGAACTGCGACGCGAACACCGCCTCGGCCGGCTGCAGCGTCATCCCCTGATAGACGAGGGACCCGCCGCCGACCCCGGCCGCACACAGCGCGGTCATGTTCTCGCCGGGAACCGCCTCGACGAGGCCGGTGTACGCCGGGACGTCGATCGGACTTCCGAACACGTTCTTCGCGGATCCGTACCAGAGGAAACGACCGTCGGGTGAGCGAGCGTGCGGAAAGGTCTCGGCGTTCGGACCGGTCGGCCATCGCAGACCGCGCTCGAGCACGGTCACCGGAACGCCTGCCTGTGCGAGGCGCAGTGCGGCGACGCCGCCGCCGAACCCGGAGCCGACGATCACCACGCGGTGATCCTCGCGGGAGAGCGGAACCCGTTGTGTGCGTGCGGCGATGCCGTGAGCAGAGGCGCGGGCGGCATGGTTACCGGCGATCAGCGCACCGCCGGCCGCGGCGGCGCCGGAGAGGAACGTGCGGCGAGTGAACGGTGGCATGCGGCTTCCCCCGGATCGTTCGTGGAGTCCGCCGATACCTGTGGGCACCCCCCGGCGAACACCCGATCTCGATGCCGGGTGCTCAGAACCTAGACAGTTCTGTCAGCGAGTGTCAAGGTTTCGCCCCGACTAGGCTCGAACGATGGCTACCAGACGCATCGCAGTGATCCCGGGTGACGGCATCGGCAAGGAGGTGGTTCCCGCCGGTATCGAAGTACTGGACGCCGCGGCGGCGGCGTTCGACCTCGACCTCGAGTACGAGTACTTCGACTACGCCAGCGCCGACTACTACGTCGAGCACGGAAAGATGCTTCCCGACGGCTGGTTCGAGGAGCTCCGACCGTTCGACGCGATCTTCTTCGGAGCGGTGGGCTGGCCGGAGGTGGTGCCGGACCACATCTCGTTGTGGGGCAGTCTGCTCCAGTTCCGACGTCACTTCGACCAGTACGTGAATCTGCGGCCCATCCGGCTCATGCCGGGCGTCAGCAGCCCGCTCGCGGGACGCGAGGTCGGCGACATCGACTTCTACGTGGTGCGGGAGAACACCGAGGGGGAGTACACCGATCTCGGCGGCCGGATGTTCGCGGGGACCGAGCGTGAGACGGTGATCCAGGAGACGGTCATGTCGCGCATCGGCGTCGACCGAATCCTGAAGTACGCCTTCGAACTCGCCGAGACCAGGCCGAAACGCCACCTGACGTCCGCGACCAAGAGCAACGGCATCTCCATCTCGATGCCGTACTGGGACGAGCGGGTCGCCGCCATGGCGTCGCATCACCCCACGGTGGACGTCGACAGCTATCACATCGACATCCTCACGGCGAACTTCGTGCTGCACCCGGACTGGTTCGACGTGGTCGTCGCGAGCAATCTGTTCGGGGACATCCTGTCCGATCTCGGACCGGCGATCGCGGGCACCATCGGCATCGCCCCGAGTGGAAACATCAACCCGGAGGGGCTCTTTCCCAGTCTGTTCGAGCCGGTGCACGGATCGGCACCGGGTATCGCGGGCAAGAACGTCGCCAATCCGATCGGACAGATCTGGAGCGGCAGCATGATGCTCGATCACCTCGGCGAACCCGATGCCGCGCGCACGGTCCTGACTGCGGTCGAGAACGTGTTGGCACGGGGCGGCGCCGCGCTCACCGCCGACATGGGCGGAACGTCGGGGACCGACGAGTTGGGGCGCATCATCGCGGACGAGGTGACCGCTCTCGCTCGCTGATGATGTTCTCGAAATTGACACCGTTTCGGGGCGTTGTCTGTGAGCACGACCAAGTCAGTGACAGGTCACCACACCGTTCATCGTCGTCCGTGACGACGGGTCCTTCATGATCTGTGTGCGCGAAACAATCGCGACATCACTCACTCGGGAGACATCATGCTCAGCATTCTCAACGGCCTCAGCTTCCTCAATTTCTCGTTCGGAGATCTGCTGCCTCTGACCGATTTCCTGAACATTCTGAAGAGCCTCTCGATCGCGTCCTGACGCCGACGGCCGGGCGGGTCCACCCGCCCGGCCGTTGCGTCCGACGTCAGCGAGGAATGATCCGCGCGTCCCGGTACCGAGCGAGGTTCTCCGCGAAACTCTCACTGGTCGAGCGGAATCCGAGGAACCCCGCCTTGCGGCTCTTCGTCATGTCGGTCAGGCACTCCATGTCGCGGCCGAGGTCGCCGTCGGTGTGCCACCACGATGCGAGTCGAGTCACGTCCGACTCGACGAGGTCGTACTTCTCGGCGATGCGCCGCCACGCGTCGGGTGCATCGTCCATTCGCGTCGCCAACGGTCGCGGTTCGGTGTCGAAACCGACGGGTTCGACACCGAAATGGTCGGCGATGCGCGGCCACAGCCATCGCCAACGGAACACGTCGCCGTTCGCGACATTGAATGGCTCGTCGGCGCCGTTCTCGTTCGTGGCGGCCCAGATCATCTGCTCGGCGAGCAGATCGGCATCGGTGACATCGGTCAGACCGTTCCACTGGGTCTCCGAACCGGGGAAGACGAACGGCTCGCCGGTCTCCTTGCAGAGAGTGGCGTACACCGACAGGGTGAGTGCCATGTTCATGGCGTTGCCCACGGCGAACCCGAAGATGGTGTGTGCCCGGTGCACGCTCCAGGTGAAGCCCAGTCGCTCTGCGCCCGAGAACAACTCGTCCTCCTGGGCGTAGTAGAAGTTCGGTGTGTCGAGGCGCTCCTCGCTCTCGTGGAACGGGGTCTCCGCCGTCACCGCGGCGCCGTAGGCGTCGAACGGGCCGAGGTAGTGCTTCAGACCCGTCATGAGAGCGACGTGCTTCACCGAGTTCTCCGGCGCCAGCGCGTCGAACGTGTTCCGGAGGGTGGCGGTGTTCACCTCGATGTTCTCCGCCTCCGAGTCCTGCATCATCCACGCCGTGAAGAACACGAGGTCGGGCGCCGTTCCGCGCAGTGCCTCACTCAGAGCATCGGCGTCGAGAAGGTCGGCCGTCACGGGTGTCACGCCGTCGACCGGCAACTCGGTCTTGCGCGACAACCCGTAGGTGCGCCACCCCGCGTCGACGAGTCGTCGACAGATGGTCTGCCCCGAGATGCCGGTGGCTCCGACGACGAGCGCCGTGCCCGGACTTCGTGCTGCCATGTGTGTGATGCCTCCGATCGGTGATCGTGTCTCGATCCAGCATGGGCTACCCGTAGGGGCAACGGAGCAACCAGTGTTGCCGAGTGGCGCGGCGCACTGGTCCGCTACGTGGCGCCGAGCGCACCGCCCGGTGCCGAGCGCGCGCTGCACCGTGCGCGGAACGCCGTGCGCAGCGCGCGGGCGCCGGAACAGCTCGAGTGGTGCGGCGCACTCGTCGACGTCACGGCCGATCGCCTCTCATCGAGCCGGGCGAAGTGGACAACTTACCGGCGAGTAAGGAAGCTTCAGCGCATCCGCTGCCCGTCCGCGACACCCGCGATCACCTGCACCGGGTGGAGAGAAGCGTGACATGCAGTGGTCGAGGAGACAGTTCCTGGGCGCGATGGGCGTCGCGGGCCTGATCGGGTCGACGGGACCGGGAGCGGTGTCCCGCGCGGCTCCGATACTCGACGGTCTGTATCGGTCGGCGGTGCCCGAGCTCTACGCACCGATCGATCCGGCGCCGGCGCATTCGGAGGCCGTGGTGGTCGGGTCGGGCTTCGGTGCCGCGGTCACCGCGCGGCGCCTCGCCGAGGCCGGCGTTCGCGTCACCGTCTTGGAGCGCGGGTCGCAGTGGCCCACGGATCCGCGTCGACAGATCTTCGCCAACGACTTCCTGCCGGACGGGCGCGCGTTCTGGCGTCGCGGTGGCACTGCTCCGCTGACCGGACTGCCCACGGTTCCCACCGACCGCTTCGGCGGCATCTTCGACGTGAGCGAACACGGCACCATCGACGTGTGGTCCGGAGCCGCGGTCGGCGGTGGTTCGTTGGTATTCACCGGCGTGATGATCGCCCCCGAACGACGGTTCTTCGACCAGCTCTTCACCGGGCTCGTCTCGTACGACGCAGGCTCTGCACTACCCGCTCGTCCGTTCCGAGCTGCGGCTCGCACCGATGCCGGAGGACGTCTATCAGTCGCTGCCGTTCACGCATTCACGGGTGTGGGATCACCAGGTCCGCCGCGCCGGGTACACACCACAGCGTATCGACGGTATCTGGGACTGGGACGTGGTGCGCGGAGAGATGGCCGGTCGGTCCCGTCCGTCCGCGATCATCGGGGAGTCGAATCTCGGCAACTCCAACGGCGCCAAGTTCGACCTCAACCGCAACTATCTGGCCGCTGCTCGCGCCACTGGCCGGTGCACGATCCATGCGCGTCACGAGGTCACCGCCGTGACCAGGGAGGCGGACGGTCGCTATTCGCTGACCGTGGATCTGCTCGACCCGTCCGCCGAGGTCCTCTCCACCCGCACGGTGACCTGCGACGACCTGTTCTGGGCGCCGGGTCGATGGGAACGTCGCGGCTTCTCGTGCATGCCCGCGACACCGGACTGCTCCCCGACCTGAACGAGCACGTCGGTGAGGGATGGGGCACCAACGGTGACGCGGCACTCGTCCGGGGCATGAGCCCGGAGGGCAACGGCATCGTGCAGGCGTCGCCCTCGGCGTCGAGGATCTCCGACGACTCGGGCGCCCCGCTCACCCTCGAGAACTGGTTCGTCCCCGGATCGCCCGTCGATCTGACGCTGATCGGCTCGTTGGGCATGGTCATGGACCCGACGAGAGGGCGGTTCGTGTGGGACGAGTCGACGCGGTCGGTGCGGCTCGACTGGCCGGAGGCCGGCAACATCGCCGTCTCGGACGCCCTGCGACCGGTGCACGACCGCATCGCGGAGCGCTCCGGAATCGGTGTGGGGTATCCGCCCCTGCGGGTTCCGGACGTGAACACCTCGTTCACGGCGCACCCGTTGGGAGGGGTGGTGCTGGGCCGAGCCACGGACGCGCACGGCCGCGTCCTCGGCCACGACCGGTTGCACGTCGTCGACGGAGCGCTGATCCCGGGCAGCACCGGCAGAGTCAATCCGTCGCTCACCATCGCGGCGCTCGCCGAACGCAACATCGCGACGGTGATCGCCGATCGCTGACCGCCCCGTGGAGCGAATGACGGGAATCGAACCCGTGTGCACGGCTGTGCAGGCCGTTGCCTCACCACTCGGCCATCCCACGTCAGGAAACCCGGACCTGTCGGGACAGGGTTGCGCTCACGGTGATTCTCGGGCTGTCGCGGGGAGATACCTCGCGGCCGCCGCCGGGTTCTCGTCCGCCAGTGACGCCAGCGCTCGACACAGTGCGCCGAGTGAGGTTCCCTCGGCGTGCGCGGCCGACTGCAGGAGTGCCGCCGCGGTGTCCCGGTCCACCGCGAGGTGTTCCATCGCCATGCCGATGCTCTGATCGAGCGAGGCCGCGGAGCGCAGTGCCGCGGAGTATCGATCCGAACGGGACGTCGTCGCCACGTCGATCTCCTTCTCGAGGCGCCGAGACAGCATCGCGAGTCGGACGGCCGTGTGTTCCGGCCCGTGTCCGTGGGTCTGGAGCGCGACGAGGGTGGCAGCGACCGCCGCGGCGGCCTCGGTGCGCGCGCGTCTCTGCACAGCCTGCCGTCGACGGGACCGGAGGTGCTCGGACGACCGTGCTCGCAGCAGTGACGGCGGGTGGAACCGAGTCGTGTCGCCGTGCTCGACGCGGTCACGACCGAGACGCTTCGCCCGGTACATCGCATCGTCCGCGCAGGAGATGAAGGAGTCGAGCGTCGACTCCACGTCGCCGAGGGCGAGCGCGGCGCCGTCGGGAGCCGTGGCCACGGCCGTCGTGGTGCCGATGCTCACCGTCACCGAGCACCGTGTGCGCACCGATCGCAGGACACGGTCCGCGAGATCGGCCGTACGCGCACCGCGGGCGACGACCAGGAACTCCTCGCCGCCGAGACGAGCGACGACGGCGCCCGCCGGAGTCGCCAGCACCACCGCTCGCGCGACGGACTGCAGCGTCCGATCACCGTGGGTGTGTCCGTGGGTGTCGTTGACGGCCTTGAAGTTGTCGATGTCGATGACGAGGGTGGTGACCGATTCGTGCCGCGACGCCGCGGCACCCAGCAGTTCCGTCAGACGGGGGAGTACGCCCCGGCGGTTCAGCAGGCCGGTCAGGACGTCCGTGCGTGCGAGCACGTCGAATCGGTGACTCACCCGCACCATCGACCGCCGCAGGCCCCACACCAACACGACGGGGACGACGACGATGGTCAGGGACGCGCCGGCACTGATGAACGCGATGGCCGCAGATCCTGCCGAGGCGAACGACACCACGACGGCGGCTCCACCGGCAGCCACGGTGAACGACCACGCGGTCGCGGGCGGCGACGCGGCCGCGGAGAGCACCGGGACGATGGTGAGCAGCGCAGCGATCGCGAGGGAACCCGCCGGATCGGTCACCGCCACCGCGGAGAACGTCGTACCGCACAGCATCACCATGCCCATGGCGACGAACTGGCGTTCGGTCAGCCGCCCCGAGCGCCAGATGATGCCGGCTCCCACCACGGCCGCAGCGACGGCGAGAGCGGTGGCGAGCATCGGGGCGATGCCGGGGAAGAACAGCCCGGGCACCACCCAGCCCGCTCCCAGTGACAGGGCGGAACCGGTGATCGCCGTTCCCATCGCGATCGACCGGATGTCGAGCACCTGCCGTGCGGGTGTCTCGAGAGGCGACTCGGTGGGCGACGTCCGCGCGCCGCGGTGCGCTCTGTCGATGTGTGGCGTCACGCGAGCACCCCGGTCCCCGTCACCGGTGATCCGTCGTCGGCTGACCTCCACCGTGTACCCCGTGAATGTACCGACCGGGACGGTTCCGTCGCGGCGATCCGGCGCACGTCTGGCCGTGAGACCTCGGGCGCGTGACCACCGCGAACACGTGGTCGGTGCGGTTGTCACCCTTTCCGGTCATCGTGATTCGAACTCGACGGAGCCGAAAACGGTTGTGCGATTTGACGTCTCGAGACGTCGGCGCTACATTTTCCTCACCATCCAGAGCGACCGAGAGACCTGGCTCGTCGACGTCGCAGCAACCCGCCTCGAGTTCGAGTGTGTGGGTGCTACCGCCAGGACCGATGGAGGAGATCCGCCGATGAACACTGTGACGACCCGACGCCCGCACGTCCTGCGCCTGCACCTCGAGTGGTGTCGAGAGTGCTGCTGCGCCTGTACGCGGCGCTGACCAGGTCCCTCACTTCGTCCTCTCGAAAGGCACAGCGATGTTCGCTGCCCTCACGCACCGGTGCAGCCGGTGACTCAACTCCACGATCGACCGGTCGCCACCGACGCCGGTGACGTCTCGGATCACGACCTCGTCGTCGCACGCACGGTGCACCCGTGGCGGTGGATCATCGCCGTCGCGACCCTGGTCCTTCTCGCACAGTTCGTCCACGGGCTGGTGACCAACGCCGGCTGGGACTGGGGCACCTTCGCTCAGTACTTCACGGCGCGGTCCGTCGTCACTGCTCTGTGGCTCACGATCCAGCTGACCTTCTGGGGCACCCTCATCGGGTTCGCACTCGGCATCGCTCTCGCGGCGGCGCGGTTGTCGCAGAACCCGGTCCTGCAGATCATCTCCTGGTTCTACATCTGGGCGTTCCGGTCGATCCCGCTGATCGTGCAACTGCTGTTCTGGTTCAACATCGCCTACCTGTATCAGCGTTTGTCCCTGGGCATTCCGTTCGGACCGAGCTTCGTCGAGTTCGACGTCAACAGTGTCATAAGCGGGTCCACTGCGGCGATCATCGGTCTGGCCCTGCATCAGGCGGCGTACTCGGCGGAGATCGTGCGCGCCGGCATCATCTCGGTCGATCAGGGGCAGCTCGAAGCCGCTGCGGCGCTGGGGATCCCGAAGCGACGCGAATTCTTCGCGATCGTGCTGCCGCAGGCCATGAGGGGAATCCTCCCCAACGCGGCCAACGAGGTGATCAGTCTCTTCAAGGGCACCTCGATCGTCTCGGTCATGGCCATCGCCGAGCTGTTCTATCAGGTCCAGGTGATCTACGGACGGACCGGCCGTGTCGTCCCGATGCTCATGGTCGCGACGGTCTGGTACGTGATTCTGACGTCCGTCCTGTCCGTGGTGCAGTTCTACGTCGAGCGGCACTACTCCAAGGGTGCACTGCGCACGGTGCCGCTCACGCCGATCCAGAAGTTGCGTTCGCGCATCGCCGCGCTGCCGCTGTCACCGAGGGGAGCAACTCGATGACCGACGAGATCGAGACTGCGCGGTATGCGGTCGAGGTACGGGGAGTGCACAAGTCCTACGGTGCCCTCGAGGTCCTGAAAGGCGTGGACCTGGCCGTGCGGCCGGGGGAGGTCACGGCCATTCTCGGACCCTCGGGGTCGGGCAAGTCCACTCTGCTGCGCACGGTGAACCACCTCGAGAAGGTCGACGCCGGATCCGTCCGAGTGGACGGTGCCCTCGTGGGATACCGCCGCAGAGGCCGGAAACTGCACGAACTGACGCCGAAGGAGATCCGGCGCCAGCGCTCGCAGATCGGCTTCGTCTTCCAGAACTTCACCCTGTTCCCGCACCTCACGGTGCTCGAGAACGTGGTCGAGGCACCCGTGTCCGCACAGCGACGTCCGCGGTCGGAGGTGGAACCCGAGGCTCTCGCACTCCTGTCGCGGGTCGGTGTCGCTGACAAGGCGCACGACTACCCGCGGCGGTTGTCCGGCGGACAACAGCAACGCGTCGCGATCGCCCGGGCGCTGGCGCTGCGCCCGAAGGTGATCCTGTTCGACGAACCCACGTCGGCACTCGATCCCGAGCTGGTGGGCGAGGTGCTCGATGTCATCCGCGGTCTCGCCGCAGACGGCGCGACGCTCGTCATCGTCACGCACGAGGTCGGCTTCGCACGCGAGGTCGCCGACACCGTGGTGTTCATGGACGGCGGCGTCGTCCTCGAACAGGGTTCTCCTGTAGTGGTGTTCGACACCCCGACCCACAGTCGCACTCGAGAATTCCTCTCCCGGGTTCTCTGATTCCCACGCACACCTCTCCCGAAAGTGACCTCTCCCATGTCTCGATCGTCCCGTCGCCTCGCGTCGGTCCTGTCCTCCGTCGCCGTCCTCGCGCTCGTCGCGTCCGCGTGCGGCGAACCCGCAGCCGAGAACACCGTGGTGTCCGAAGCCGGTGTCTCCTATGATCTCTCGCCCGAGCAGTCCGGGCGCATCCACACCGAGAAGGTGGACGACATCGCGGCGAAGGTGCCGCAGGCAATCCGTGATCGCGGAACCCTCGTCGTCACCGGAACAGCGGGTGCGACTCCGCCTCTCGGCTTCTATGCCACCGACGACACCACCGTCGTCGGATCCGAGATCGATCTCGCGAGCCTCTTCGCCGACGTCCTCGGTCTCTCGGTCGACCGCCGCACCGCGGACTGGGCCCAGAACTTCGTGAAGATCGATTCGGGCGAGAACGACGCCTTCATCTCGAACGTGACGGTCACGGAGGAGCGCAAGGAGAAGTACGACTTCGCCACCTACCGCCTCGACAACGTCGCCCTCGAGGTTCCGACGGACTCCGACTGGACGTTCACCGACCGCAAGGACATCGCCGGCAAGAAGATCGGTGTCTCGTCCGGTACCAACCAGGAACAACTGCTCGTCGACTGGAACACGCAGAACGGGGCGGAGGGCATCGCGCCCGCCGAGATCGTCTACTACCAGAACGCCGCCGACTACTACCTCGCCCTGTCCTCGAAGCGCATCGACGGGTACCTCGGACCCAATCCGTCCGCGCAGTACCACTCGTCGAGCACAGGGGAGTCGAAGATCATCGGCACCTTCTCCGGTGCGGGCGAGGCGCTCCAGGGTGAGATCGCCGTCCTGGTGAAGAAGGACAGCGGGCTCGCCGAGGCGTTCGCGGACGCCATCGATCACACCATCGAGAACGGGACCTACCAGCAGGTGCTGGACAAGTGGGGGCTCGGCGGCGAGGCCGTGTCGGCCTCGGAGATCAATCCACCCGGGCTCCCGAAGAAGTGACCTCGGTCCGACAAGGAGCACCCGTGGCCGGCAGCGATCGCCCGCAGCTCGAGGTCGCGCGAGTCGACCAGGGCGATCCGCTGGCACGACCCCTGCTCGCGGAGCTGGCGATCGAGTACAGCACCCGCTACGGCGGGACCGCCGACCAGATGTACTCGGCTCTGTCCACCCATCCGGCAGAGGACTTCGCGCCGCCGCACGGCGGGCTGATGGTGCTCCTCGAGAACGGTGAACCTGTTGCCGGCGGGGCGTTTCGGCGTCACGACGAGCAGACCGCCGAACTGAAGCGCATCTGGACGTCCGCATCGCACCGCCGACGAGGACTCGCTCGGCGCGTTCTCACCGAACTCGAATCGGAGATCGCTGTCCGAAACTACGAGAGCATCCACCTCACCACCGGGTGGCGCCGACCGGAGGCTGTCGGCCTGTATCTGGCGGCGGGGTACACACCGCTGTTCGACCCGGTGGCCCCGCCGGCCGAGGGCGTGCCCCGTGCGTTCCGGAAGACGACTCGACCCACCGACTGACCCCCGTTCTTCGTTCCTGCACACACACCTCTTGGAGTTGACCCAGTGATCGACCGCCATCAACGGACACCCGCCGTCAGTGCCGCGATCGGCCTCGTCGCCCTGACCACGGCCCTCACCGCCTGCGGCGGCGCTGCTGGTTCGGCGGGCGCCGACGCCGGCCCCGCTCAGCCGGGAGGCACCCTGAACTACGGACTCTCCACAGCGCCGACGTGCTCGGATCCCGCGCAGGCAGGGACCAACCAGACGATCTACGTCACGCGCGCCGTGGTCGACTCACTCACCGATCAGGATCCCGACACTGGCGAGATCGTGCCGTGGCTCGCCGAGAAGTGGGAGACCGACGCGGATGCGACGTCGTTCACGTTCACACTGAAGGACGGGGTGTCGTTCAGCGACGGCACACCGGTCACCGCGCAGTCGGTCAAGAACAACTTCGACGCCATCGTGGGCACGCTCGGGGCGGCGAAGGCGCCGCTCGCCGCCAGCTATCTCGCGGGATACGTCGGGACGACCGTGGTCGACCCGCGGACCGCGCAGGTGACCTTCTCGTCGCCCAATGCGCAGTTCCTGCAGGCATCGGCGACCTCACAGCTGGGACTGCAGGCCGATGCCACCACGTCGCTGTCCGCCGAGGAGCGCTGCCAGGGCGGAAACATCGGCAGTGGCCCGTTCACGTACACCGACTACCAGCAGGATCGATCGGTGAGTGTGGCCAGGCGAGCCGGCTACTCCTGGGGTTCGCCGGCGTTCGGTCACACCGGTGAGGCCTACCTTGACGGCATCGAGTTCACGGTGGTGCCGGAATCGGGCGTCCGGACCGGAAGCCTGTCGTCGGGTCAGCTCGACGCCGTCAGCGACGCGCTCCCGCAGGACGCACCGACCATCGAGGCGACCGGCGGTCGAGTGCTGACGACGTCGAATCCCGGAACACCCTTCGGTATCGCGCCCAATGTCTCGCGAGGCGTACTGGCCGACCCGGACGTGCGCCGCGCACTCGTCCCCGCGATCGACCGTCAGCAGTTGGTCGACACCGTCCTCGGCCCGAACTTCCTGCCGGCGACCAGCACTCTCGCGAGCAGGACGCCCGGCTACGTGTCGTTGCCCGACGTGACCTTCGACGCCGACGCGGCGCGGACCGTGCTCGACCGTGCGGGTTGGGTACCGGCCGCGGACGGGATCCGCGAGAAGGACGGTCAGCGGCTCAGCTTCTCGATCCTGTTCAGCGCCGTGTTCGCGGGCAACCAGGCAATTCTCGAGTTGCTGCAGCAGCAGTTGCGGGACGTCGGTGTCGATGCCCGGCTCGAGCTGACGTCCGTGCCCGAGTCGAATCGCACGACAGAACGCCGGTGACTTCGACGCGACGTACTACAACAGCACGCGTGCCGACGGCGACATCCTGCGGACGTCGTTCGCGGCGGACGGCCGAAATCTCAACCAGCGTGGCCCGATCGCCGATCTGGATGCCTCGTTGACCGATCAGCTGCGCACGACGGACACGACGCAGCGCGGCGAGTACCTGGCGAACGCACAGCAGCAGGTGCTCGACAACGGACTGTGGATCCCGACCGTCGAACTGTCGCAGGCGGTCGGCGCGAGCTCGGCGGTGCAGGACCAGAGGTTCGACGCGTCTGCTCGGCTGCAGTTCTTCGACACCTGGTTGAGCAGGAGCTGACATGCTTCGCTACCTCGGCCTGCGCGTCCTGCAGGCGATCGGTGTCCTGTGGGCCGCGTTCACCATCTCCTTCGTGGTGCTGTTCCTGCTGCCCTCCGATCCGGTGAGCATCGCGGTCGATTCCGGCGGCGGCAGTGACACCCCGGTGGACGCGGCCGCGGTCGCCGAGCTGCAGGCCCGGTACGGACTGGACAAGCCTGTCCTCGAGCAGTACTGGACATCGCTCACCAGCGCGATCCGCGGTGACTTCGGCACGTCCATCTCCACGGGTCAGCCGGTGACCACCGCGATCCTGGGCGCCGTTCCGAGCACCCTCGCCCTGGCCGGTCTCGCGCTGATGCTCGCCGTCGGTGTCGGTGGGGGGCTCGCCTTTCTCGCTACCTACACCCGCGCACGATGGTTGCGTACCGCGCTGCTCTCCCTCCCTCCGCTGGGCGTCGCGGTGCCGACGTTCTGGGTGGGACTCCTGCTCCTGCAGGTGTTCTCGTTCGGGCTGCCGATCTTCCCGGCGTTCGGCGACCGCGGGTTCGGATCGCTGGTGCTGCCGGCGATCACGCTGGCGGTACCGACCGGGGCCGTCATCGCGCAGGTGCTCGCGACCAGCCTGACCACGACGTGGCGGCAACCGTTCACCACCGCGGCCGAGGCGAAGGGTGCGTCCCGGTGGCGGATCCAGACTCGCCACGTGCTGCGCCTGGCCAGCGTGCCGGCGTTCACCATCGCCGGCGTCCTCGTCGGCGAACTGTTGGCCGGTTCGGTGGTCGTCGAGACCGTGTTCTCCCGGGCCGGCGTGGGCCGACTGACGCAGACATCGGTTCTCGCGCAGGACATCCCGGTGGTGCAGGGAATCGTGGTCCTCACGTCGCTGGTGTTCGTGGTCGTCACGCTGGCCGTGGACATCGTGTACCCCCTGATCGATCCCCGGATCGTCCAGCGCACCACCCGACCCACGAAGGAGCCGACCCATGTCTGACGTCCTGGTACGAGAGACGGTCCACGCGAGCGTCTCGCCCGAGCCGACGTCCCGTCGACGGCGAGTGACCCCGCGGGCCGTCGGCGGCAGGATCGGCGTGGCGGTGTCGGTGGCCGTCCTGATCGTCGCCATCGGGTTCGCCATCGTCCCGTCTCTGTTCGCCAGTGGGGATCCCTTGCGCGGCGTCCCGGCGGAGAAGTTGCAGGGACCCAGCGCCGCTCACTGGTTCGGCACCGACAACATCGGCCGCGACGTCTGGACCCGGGTCGTGCACGGTGCCGGGTTGTCGCTCAGCGCGACGCTGATGGCCGTGGCCATCGCGCTCGTGGCGGGATCGATTCTCGGCCTGATCGGAGGCGCTGTCGGCGGAATCGTCGACGCGGTGCTCATGCGTCTCGTCGACGTGCTGTTGTCCATCCCGACTCTGCTGCTGGCCCTGGCCCTGGTCACCGCTCTCGGTTTCGGAACCGTGAACGTCGCGATCGCGGTCGGTGTCACCCTCGTCGCGAGCTTCGCGCGCGTGATGCGGTCCGAGGTGCTGCGCGTAAGGCGGTCGCTGTACGTGGAGGCCGCCTTCGCGTCGGGTTCGCGGTGGCACACCGTGCTGTGGACCCACATTCTCCGGAACGCGTACCCACCCGTGATCGCCCTGGCGGCAGTGCAGTTCGGCATGGCCGTGCTCGCTGTGTCGTCGCTCAGTTTCCTCGGTTTCGGAGCGGTACCGCCCACACCGGAATGGGGTTCGCTCGTGTCGGAGGGGCGCAACTTCCTCGCCACCTCCTGGTGGCTCACCACGCTGCCCGGTCTCGTCATCGTGGCGGTCGTGCTGTCGGCGCACAGAGTGGGCCACGCGCTGGATCGGGGTGATCGAGCATGAGCAGCAGGAGTGGAGCCGGCGGAACGACCCGGTCGAGCCTGCTCAGGGTCGACGGTCTGCGCGTGTCGTACGGGGCGACAGAGGCAGTGCGGGGTGTCGACTTCGAGATCGCGCGGGGTGAGGTGCTCGCCCTGGTCGGCGAGTCCGGCAGCGGCAAGACGACCACGGCCCAGGCGATCATCGGTCTCCTCGCCGGATCGGGCACCGTCACCGGGGGCACCGTCACGTTCGACGGTGACCGTGTCGACGACGCGGGACACCGTCGGTGGGAGAAGCTTCGCGGTGCGCACATCGGTCTGGTGCCGCAGGACCCGACCACGTCGCTCAATCCTGTGAAGCGAGTGGGGGAGCAGGTCGCAGAGGTGCTCCGCATCCACGGCCGGGCCGACCGGCGCAGCGCCGCGGCGGCGGCCGTGCGGATACTCGACGAGGCGGGGATCGACAATCCGGAGCTCCGTGCTCGGCAGTATCCGCAAGATCTGTCCGGCGGGCAGCGTCAGCGCGTGCTCATCGGTGTCGCGCTGGCGTGCGAGCCGGAGCTGGTGATCGCCGACGAGCCGACCAGCGCTCTGGACGTGACCGTGCAGCGCCGCATTCTCGACCACCTCGCGGATCGGATCGCCGAGCACGGCACCTCGGTACTGCTGATCACGCACGACCTCGGGGTCGCGGCCGACCGCGCCGATCGGATCGCCGTCATGCGTGACGGTGAGATCGTCGAGATCGGGCCGGCGCGAGAGGTGTTGGAGAACCCGACCGCCGACTACACGAGAAGCCTGATCGCGTCCGCGCCGTCTCTGACGTCGGTACGGCTGCCGCGTGCGACGCGCGAGGCGCAGCCGGTCCTGTTGTCGCTGAGACACGTGTCCAAGACGTTCCGCATCGGTCGTGGGCAGAACCTGACGGCGGTGGACGGGGTGTCGCTCGACGTCGAGCGCGGACGGACGGTGTCGATCGTCGGGGAGAGCGGCTCGGGAAAGTCCACCACCGCTCGCATCGCCCTACGGCTCGAGAACCCGTCGGCGGGGTCGGTCGTCTTCGACGGCGACGACATCACGTCCGCACGCGGCAGGGAGTTGCGCACCCTCAGGCGACGCTTCCAGATCGTGTATCAGAACCCGTACGCATCGCTGAATCCCGCACTGCGCGTGCGGGACATCGTGGCGGAACCGCTCGTCGCGTTCGGGCTCGGATCACGCTCCACGCGTCCCGCCCGGGTGGCCGAACTGCTCGAGCAGGTCGCCCTGGCGCCGGAGTACCTCGACAGGCGCCCCGCCGAGCTGTCCGGTGGGCAGCGCCAGCGGGTCGCCATCGCCCGCGCGCTGGCTCTCCACCCGGAGCTGCTCGTGCTCGACGAACCGGTGTCCGCACTGGACGTCTCGGTGCAGGCGCAGATTCTCGAACTCCTCACTCGGCTGCAGGACGAGTTGGATCTGAGCTATCTGTTCATCTCCCACGATCTCGCGGTCGTGCGCCAGATCAGCGACACGGTGCTGGTGATGCGCAACGGGCGAGTGGTCGAGTCCGGGTCGGCGGAGGACGTGTTCGATCGACCGCAGCACGAGTACACCAGGGAACTGCGCAAGGCCGTTCCGGGAACGGGAGTCGACGCACGACCGTCGTGACCTTTCCGATCACGCCGAGCAGAACTGTGTCTCCGCGCGCCGCGCGGCTCTAGCGTCGGGCCATGACCTGGAACTCGATCATCGATTCGATCCGTCACTGGGTGTCCGACTGGAGCGACGAGTCTGCCGCCGGCTGCGTCGAGGCCGCGGTGCGCACCTCGTTCTGAGGGCGCGCGACGACGCGGTCAGCGTACGGCTCTCGGCCGGGTCGCCGCGACGACCGCGGCCCCCAGCGCGGTGATCGCGATGACGACGATCACGGCGTGGTTCCAGCCGTCGAACACTGCGGACGGTGCGGTGCCGGCCGACAGGACCACCACCGACACCACGGTCACGCCGATCGCCGAGCCGAGATAGCGCGCGGTGTTGTTCGCCCCGCTTCCCATGGCGGCGCGCCCGGCAGGGACGCTCGCGACGGCCTCGCGGCCGAGGGCGGCGTTGACTATTCCTGTAGCGGCGCCGGCCAGGACGAGACCCGGCACGAGGCGCAGGGGCGACGACGTCTCGGACAGTCCGAGTAACAGCCCCGTCCCGACGGCGACACCGACGAGGCCCAGGGCCAGTTGCGTTCCGCCGGAGACGGACGCGGGTATGCGCCGCGCGAGCAGGGCGGTGATCACGCTCGTCGCCGACCAGCCGAAGAGCAGGAAGGCGCTGTGGAGTGCGTCCAGACCGAATGCGGCGCCGACGAATCCGGCCATGTACGACATCAGCGCGATCACCCCGGCTCCGGTGGCGAGTGCGGCGACGGTGGCGGCGAGGAAGGCGGGTTGGCGCAGCAGCGTGAGATCGAGCATGGGCGACGCGGTCCGGCGTTCGTGCAGAACGAAACCCGCGAGCAACAGCGCGGCCACGGCGAGCAGGACCAGGGGTAGGGGTCGCGTCCACCCGGCACGGCCCTCGACGAGCGCGGCGAGGAGGGCCGACAGACCCCCGGACAGGGCGACGGCGCCGATCAGGTCCAGCCCGCGCGGTGTCTCCGTGCGGGATTCGGCGAGGAGGCGCCCTGCGACGACCGCGGCGACGAGTGTCAGCGCGGTGAGCAGCCAGTACCCCTCGCGCCACGTGGCGAGACGATCCGAGGTCGCGGACAGCAGGGGCCCGAGGGTGATGCCCGCGCCGACGGCCGCGCCCCAGATGCCGCTGGCACGGGCGCGCAGCGGGCCGGGTTCGAAGGCGTGCGCGAGGACGCCGAGACTCGACGCCAGCACCGCGCCCGCGCCGACGCCCTGGACCACGCGGGCGAGGACGAACACGAGCGTGGACGGCGCGGCCGCGCACACAGCGGACGCGAGGGCGAGGACGACGAGACCGAGAACGAAGGTGCGGCGACGGCCGATGTCGTCGGCGAGTGCGCCGGACACCAGCAACGCGGCACTGAGGCCGATGCTCATCGAGCTCAGGATCCAGGTTCTGCCCGACGCGTCGCTCCCGAGCGTCGCGGCGGTGCTGCCGATGGTCGCCAGGGGAAACGTGAACGCAGCCAGGGCGAGGAGGGTCCCGAACGCTGCGACGGGCAGGGGACGGGCGAGAGGTGGTGCGGATCGCTGCTGAGTCATGCCCGTCCTTCGGTTCGGTGAGCGAACCGTAACCCGCCGATATGGTTCGGTCAACAGACCGTTCGAGGTAGGCTCGGGCCATGGCGATGGGAACGGATTACGCCGCGCAGGACTGCTCGCTCGCTCGCGCCCTGGAGATCGTGGGGGAGCGGTGGACACTGCTCGTCGTGCGGGACTCCCTGTTCGGTGTGCGCCGGTTCTCCGACTTCCAGCACCACCTCGGCATGTCGAAAGCAGTGCTGTCGCAGCGCCTGTCGGCCCTGGTGGACCACGGGTTGCTGAGCAGGGAACGTGTCGGTGGGCGTGAGGAATATCGTCCCACCGAGATCCTCGTCGACCTGTGGCCCGCGCTGCACGCGCTGACGGTGTGGGGTGAACGAGCAGTGCCCGCGCAGGACGGCCCCCGTCGGGTGTTCCGACACGAACCGTGCGGCGGTGAGCTCGACGATCACGGCAGCTGCCCGCAGTGCGGGACCGTGCCCGCTGCCGGTCGGGTCGTCATGTCGCCGGGGCCGGGTGTGACCGCGACCCCGCGGCCGAACACCGTGTCCCGCGCGCTCCGCGCACCTCGTCGGTTGCTCGAGCCGATCAGGTGACGGCGACACCCGGCGCGAGGTGAAGGGGGGCGGTCGCGCGACGGCCCCCGGGGCCTCGCTCTATTCTGGACCGGGTCGGAAACACAGGTCCGCGACACGGTCGGTTGTCATGGGCGTCGAGAGTGGGGAACACATGACGGTGCCGTACGGCGATCGCGGCGATCTCGTCCGCACCATCGACGAGGACACCTCCGTCGATCAGCAGGCGTCGGCGCTCGGCAAAATCGCCGAGATGGCCCGCACTCTCCGCGGAACCCGTCGATCGGTGGACGACACGCTGACAGCCCTGGTGCGGTCGGCCACGCAGCTCATGCCCGGCGTCGACCATGCGTGCGTCACCGTGATGACCGGTGCGCGGCGCACCATCCACGCCCGCACCGACGACGTCGCCGCCGATCTCTGCCGTGTGCAGTTCGAACTGGGTGAGGGGCCCACCGAGAACGAGATCTGGCAGATCGACACCGTCGTGGCCGAGAATCTCGGCAGCGAGCGGCGGTGGCCCTCCTTCGCCGCGGCCGCACGCGACAGGGGAATCGAGTCGATGGCGGCGTTCCGCCTCTACACCGATCCGTCGGCGCGTGATCTCGGCGTGTTGCTGCTGTTCAGCAGGACTGCCGACGCCTTCGACGCCGATGCTCAGATGGTCGGATCCGCGCTCGCCGCCCACGGCGCGGTGGCGCTGCTCAGTGCCCGCGACGACCAGAACTTCCGGGACGGCCTCGCGAGTCGCGACATCATCGGCCAGGCCAAGGGGATCCTCATGGAGCGATTCGACGTCGATGCCGTGCAGGCCTTCACGATGCTCGCCCACATCTCCCAGTCCGAGAACCGCCCGCTGCGGGAGGTCGCGCTGTCTCTGATCGAGGAGTCGCATCCCACGAGGTCCGTCGAGGTTCCGCCCGTCGCGTGACGGCCCGCCGGAACTGCCCGTCGGAACAACGCGGTGCGCGCGGACGTTGTCGGAACAGAGTGTTACTGCGACAAGAGGAGACACCATGGCGGACAGCACACAGGCAGGTTCCACGACCGAGACGGCCATCCTGGCGGGTGGATGCTTCTGGGGTGTCGAGGAACTGATCCGCAAGCAGCCGGGCGTGCTCTCCACGCGCGTCGGGTACTCGGGCGGAGACGTGCCGAACGCGACGTACCGGAACCACGGCACGCACGCCGAGGCGGTCGAGATCGTGTTCGACCCGACCCGGACGACCTACCGCGACATCCTGGAGTTCTTCTTCCAGATTCACGACCCGTCGACGAAGAACCGTCAGGGCAACGACCGCGGAGTGAGCTACCGCTCGGCGATCTTCTACACCTCCGAAGAGCAGAAGCACGTCGCGCTGGACACGATCGCCGACGTCGACGCGTCCGGTATCTGGCCCGGAAAGGTGGTCACCGAGGTCACCGCGGCGAGCGAGTTCTGGGAGGCCGAGCCCGAGCACCAGGACTACCTGCAGCGGATCCCCAACGGATACACCTGCCACTGGGTCCGCCCCGACTGGAAGTTGCCGCGCCGGAACGCGGCGGTCAGCTGAGCCGTTCGACCATCGACGCCCGTCGTCCCCTCAGGGGCGGCGGGCGTTTCTCGTCAGCTCGATCGTCGCGGCACGGAGATCGTCGAGTGACGCCAACGGCGACGTGTAGCCGACTCGCGTGTAGGACACGCCTCTCGGTGTGGTGACCGTGATGTCGAGTCCGTAGCGGTCGGCGCCGGTGCACACAGCGGACGTCGCATCGGGGAATCCGCCGAATGCCGCGGTCATCGCGGTGAGTGCGTCCGCGTGGTCGGCGTTCAGGTGCTCCACCGCGGGCCCGCTCACCGGCCGTACCGGATCCGGTACGGCGGCTGCGTAGTCCGCCGCCGTGGCCGAGTCCATGCGGCCGTAGCCGCCCACCCATCTGACTCGGTCCACCGACAGGATCCAGACGGTGAAGTCGCTGTAGTCGATGTAGTACCGCGCCGCCGGGACGGCCGCCAGGTGCGCCTCCCGCGCAGCCTCGACGTCCGAGCCCGACGGCCGAAGCACGGTGCCCGCCAGCGTGATACGTCCGCTCGCGAGCGGATCACTGTTCTCGCCCGGAGCGACGACGGACAGACTCACCCGTGGATCCGCCGCGAGATTGCGACCGTGCTCCGCCATGTGGGAGACACAGAGCACGGGGTTCCCGCCCAGGAGGCCGTACGTCACGTAGGACGCCCACGGATGTCCGTCGGCCGAGAGGCTCGCGAGCGTGGCCGTGTTGGTCGACGCGGCCACCGTGCGCGCCTCCTCGGCCGCGGACGGCCGGCGAGGGTGGGTGACGGGAGCGGTGGGCGTCGGCATCGACGGGGCGTCGCCGGGGTCGCCGTGATCGAGAGTGGCCATGGGCGAACACTACCGGCGCCCGGCGCCGACCGGTGGCGCCGGAATGCCCTAGCGGACGGGCGGTCGCAGCAGGAGGGCAGCGCCCGAACCGACACCGACCACCATGAACATCAGCAGCATGACGACGTTGGCCATCTCGTTCTCCGTCTTCCGGGCGGGTACGTCCACATCGCGACCCGTGTGGACAGTTTTCTACCCCCGGCCGTGTGACCGCAAACACTCACGCATGAGCGTGCATCTCCCACACCAGGATCTCGGCCGACGACGTCGTGTGGACGACATGTCCGCCGGTGTCGGTACCGCGGAGCGCGTCACCGGGACCGAGTGTTCCGATGCCGTCGATCTCGACGGTGCCGCGCGCGACGAAGAGGTGGAGGAACGGCGCGGTGGGGAGGGTGACGGGCGTGCCCGGCCGCAGCCGCGCCACGTGGAGCGCCGCCTTGCTCTGGCCCAGTCCGACGGCCGTGCCACCGCGGTCACGGTCGAGTCCCGACGCGACCGTGACCAGGCGGCCGGAGGCCAGTTCGCCTGCCGCCGCGTACTCCTCGTACCCGGGCGGCCGCCCGTTCTCGTCCGGCGGAAGCCACATCTGGACGACCCGCAGCGGTGTCCCGGCGGAATATCCGGCCCCGTTCCGCTCGGAGTGGACGACGCCGGAGCCCGCACTCATCCGCTGCGCCAACCCGGGCGTGATGGTCCCCTCGTTCCCGAGCGAGTCACGGTGCACCAGTGATCCGTCCAGCACCCAGGTCACGATCTCGACGTCGGCGTGCTGGTGGCTGTCGAATCCCTCGCCCGCGTCGACGGTGTCGTCGTTGTGGACGAGCAGCAACCCGTGCGCATTCGCGGCGAGATCGAAGTTGCCCGCCACGGGGAAGGACTGCCAGGAGTCCAGCCACTCGTTGCGCCAGTGGATTCGATCGGCAGCGGGTACGACGACGTCGGGCATGACACGCACAGTACCCGGGCACATCGACACTGCGACGCGATGTGATGACAGCTATCATCAGATGATGGTGGGACGACGGAGACCGTTGGCGGACCTCGCAGGCAAGGTGGTGGTGATCACCGGAGCCGGATCCGGCATGGGCCGCGCGTACGCGGCGGCCTACGCCGCACGCGGGGCGGTCCTCGCGCTCGGCGACATCGACGGCAACGCCCTCGCGGAGACGGTGACGAGCCTGCCCTCGGGCGGCACGGTGCTCACCGAGGTGTACGACGTGGCCGATCGCGACGCCGTCGCGGCCTTCGCCGCCCGCGTCGCCCGGGAGGTGGGCCCGGCGACCGTCGTCGTCAACAACGCCGGCATCGAGGGCGGTTTCCGGCCCGCCTGGCATCTCGACGACGCGTCCTACGACCGGGTGATGGCGGTCAATCTCGGTGGGGTGGTGCACGGGACGCGCGCCTTCCTGCCGCAGCTGATGTCGCGGCCGGCGGCTGCGCTGGTGAACGTGTCCTCCATCTTCGGACTGCAGGGGACGCCGAACCACACCGACTACTGCGCCAGCAAGTTCGCGGTGCGGGGATTCACCGAGGCCCTCGCGACCGAACTCGCCGGGTCCACCGTCTCGGTCCACCTGGTCCATCCGGGCGGCGTGGCGACCAACATCTCGCGGGCCGAGGGATCCCAGCAGTTCGCAGCGAAGTACTACGCCACCTCGCCCGAGGCGGTGGCCGAGCGCGTGGTGCGGGACGTCGAGTCCGGACGGATGCGCATCGTCACCGGACACCGGTCGCGCCAGGTCGCCTTCGGGGCCCGGTTCCTGCCGCTCCCGCTCATGGTCCGGCTCGTCCGTCGCGACATGAACGACATCCTGGACCCCGGCGACTACGCCGACTGAGCCTCGGCGCCGGGCGACCGCAAGACCAGTGCCCACAGAGCGGCGACGACGGCCAGTGCGATGACGAACGCGGCCATGGCCGACCAGCCGTAGGCCTGATACACGACTCCGCCCGTCCAGCCGACGATGCTCGAACCGCCGTAGTAGAAGAGGTTGTAGAGCGACGCCGCCTGAGCGCGACCGTCCGTCGCGCGATGCCCGGTCCATCCGGACGCGATGGCGTGCGCGGCGAAGAATCCCATCGTGAACACCACCAGGCCGAGGAGTACGACGATCAGCGAGTGCGCGATCGTCAGGGCGACCCCGGCGATCATGACGCCCGTCGACCCGGCGAGCACCGCGGAGCGTCCGAACCGGCCGGCCAGCTGTCCGGCGACGCGAGACGAGACGGTTCCGCTGAGATAGGCGATGAAGATGAGGCTGATCAGCGACTGGGGGAGTCCGAACGGGGCTGCCTCGAGGCGGAAGCCCAGATAGTTGTAGACGGTGACGAAGCCGCCCATGAGCAGGAACGCCTGCCCGAACAGCGCGCGCATGCCGGGGTCCCGGAGGTGTGTGGTGACGCGTTTCCCCAGCCCCGGGCCGCCATCCCGCGCAGGGAGCGCGCGCCGCGGTGCGGGGGCGAGGCGCAGGAAGGCGATCGCGGCCACGGCGGCGATGATCGAGACCGTCAGTGTTCCGATGCGCCAGTTCGTGTACTCGGCGACGGGTCCGGCGATGATGCGGCCGAGCAGCCCGCCCAGCGTGGTGCCCGAGACGTAGGTGGCCGCGGCCACCGCGGTGTTCCGGCGGTGCACCTCCTCGCTGAGGTAGGCGATCGCGATGGCCGGCAGCCCGCCGAGGGCGGCGCCCTCCACGAACCGCACCGTCAGCAGCATCGGCAACGACGTGGAGAGCGGGACGACGAGGCCCAGGACGGTGGCCGTGACGATCGAGATGCTCATGGCACGCACCCGGCCGACGCGGTCGGCCACCACGGACCACGGCAGTACGGCGACCGCGACGCCGACCGTGGCGCAGCCCACCGCGAGCGAGGACTGCGACGGCGTGATCGAGAGGTTCGAGGCGATGAGCGGGAGGATGCCCTGGACGGAGTACAGCTGGGCGAAAGTGGCGACACCGGCGAGAAGCAGCCCGGCGACGAGCCTGCGGTACTCGCGGGACCCACGGGTGTGTCCGTCCCAGTCGGTGTCGGTCGCCTCGTCGATGGTCACGCGATCCGACGGTAGGCCGGACGTGACCTATTCGTCCAATGCATTGCATCTCGCACAATCATGATCGTGACGTATCGTTCGATTCATGCGTGAGGAAGCCGAGGCACTCCTGCCTCTGATCCCGACACTGCTCGCCGTGGCGGAGACCGAACACATCACCGAGGCGGCGCACGTCCTCGGCCTCCCGCAGCCGACGGTGAGCCGGCAACTCGCCCGCGCCTCGGCCGCGTTGGGAGTGGCGGTCGTCGAGCGTCGTGGTCGGGGCATCGCCCTCACGCCTGCGGGACGTGCACTGATGCCCTTCCTCGACCGGGCGGTCCGCGAACTCGAGGCCGGGCTCGACGCCATGACCGAGCAGGACGCCCGCACTCGTGGCCGCATCTCGGTCAGCTTCCAGAACACGGTGGGCGAGGGCGTGCTCCCGCTGCTCATCAAGCGCTTCCTCGCCGATCATCCCGCCGTCACGTTCACCCTCGACCAGGGCGCGCGGGCCCGGTGCCTCGACAGACTGGAGGACGGGAGCGCGGACCTCGCATTCGTGGCGCTCGGCACCGAACACGGCACCGACACGTCCTTCGGGCTGTACGACGAGAGGCTCGTGTTGGTCGTCCCGTCCGATCACCGACTGGCGGGCCGCCGATCGGTGGACCTCGTGGAAACGGCGGACGACCCGTACGTGGCGATGGAACACGGGTACGGCATGCGTTCTCTCTGCGAGACACTGTGGGCCGCTGCGGGAATGGCCCCGACCATCGCCTTCGAGGGGCAGGACATCCACACCGTGCGCGGGCTGGTCGGGGCGGGCCTCGGCGTCAGCGTCCTCCCTCGCACGACCACTCCCGCCGGCCCGCTGCCCACGGTCGACATCGCGGTGAACGACCCCGCGGCGCGGCGGCGCATCGGCGTGGTGTGGCCCGCACGCACCCTGCCGGCGCAGGCCCTCGCCTTCCGCGACATGGTGGTGCGGCGAGGGGCCGCTGTCCTGGCGCGCTGACGATCGGCCTCAGGAGCGAGCGCGACCGTCGGTTGCCATCCCGCGGTGCATCACCCGGTCGCCCACCACTCCGCTGTGGTCGGCCCGGTGCATGACGCACCGGTTGTCCCACAAGACGACGTCGCCCGGCTGCCACGTGTGCCGGTGCACGTTGTCCTCGGCGGTGGAGTGGTCGTAGAGGAACCGGACGGTCTCGGCGGTCTCGTCGGGCGACATTCCGCTGATCGACGCGCATCGCGCGGGAGTCGACAGGTAGAGCGAGCGCCGTCCGCTGATCGGATGGGTCGCCACGAGCGGATGCACTGCGGACGACTCGGCATCGTCGGCGAGATCGAGACCGGTCACGACGTGCGTGAGCGTGCGGTCGACGAGCTCGTCGCGAAGGTCGTCGGGCAGTGTGTCCCACGCGCGGTACTGGTTGCTGAAGACGGTCTGTCCTCCCTCCGACGGCACGGTGACCGCACGGAGCGAGGTGTACGCCGGTGGGTGTGCCACATAGCTCGTGTCCACGTGGAAGGTGGAGCGCGGCGTCGTCGTCCGGCCGACATTGCTGATGACGTTGAGATCCGGGTGTCCGGGGACCGGTGTCTCGCCCTCGGTGAACACGAGGTCGCCGAACGCACGGAGGAACTCGGTGAAACGGTCGTCGTCGAGCGACTGCCCCCGGAAGACGACGACGCCGTGATCTGCTGCGAGGCGGCGTGTCTCGTCGATTCCCGCCGCGTCGAGGTCCTCCACCCGGACGTCCTCGACGTGTGCGCCGACGGGTTCGAGGGTGGTGTGTCGCATCATCGTGCTCCTTCGATCGAGAGTTCGCGCAGTCCTGCGGCGAACAGGTCCTCGAGACTGATTCCCGCGGCCGCAGCCATCACCGCGACCACGCTGCCCCGCGCGTAGGAGCAGTACAGGCCTGCCTCGAGAAACCACGGTCGACCGTCGGGGTCCACCCGGAAGTCGAAGAGGCTGTAGTGCCGACACCCCAGCGCTCGGTGGCACTCGAGGGCCACCGCGTGGATCCGCTCGGTGATCGGATCGTCCTCGGGGACGATCCACGCCTTCGTGGCGTTCTTGGCCACCAGGTACAGCGCCCCGTCCTCGTCGCGGGACAACTTGTCCTCGCGTGTGCGGATCGGACGATCGTCCGCGTCCACGGCGTACTCCTCGAGAGGCAGGCACACCGGTTCACCGTCCACCACGACGATGCCGCAGCGCACCTCACGTCCCAACTCGACGTAGCGCTCCACCAGCACCCGGCGGGAGAACCGCGCAGCGTCCGCGAGCGCGTCGGTGTACTCGTCAGGAGTGCGCGCGAGCGACACCCCCACCGAGTTGTCGGAGTCCACCGGCTTGACGACCACCGGTAACGGGACGGGCGACCGCGTGCCTGACCGTGGTGCGTCCGGGGGCACGACGACGACGTGGCCCTCCGGCACCGGAACGCCCGCCGCAGCGACCACCGCTCGGGTCAGCGCCTTGTCCGCCGCGAGTGCCATCACGTCGGCGGTGTTGCCCAGCAGAGCGAGACCCACGACGTCGACCAGCGCCCGGTAGGACGTCATGCCGGGCAGGCAGAACATCTGCGGCACGACGACGTCGACACCCAGAGCCTCGATGTGACGCAGCGCGTCCGCGAGCGACAGAGGCGGAGCCGCCGCCACCGCGTCGTCGGTGAGATCGACCGGGAAGCGCCACGTGCGGTCGGGCGAGACCAGTGCGACGTGGAACTCGTACCGTGCGGGATCGGCGAGCGCGGACAGCGCGTCCAAGGCGTACACCCGCGACAGGTCCGAGTGGAACTCGTCCTCGGCGGACCCCGCGAGGTGCAGCACGGTCACCCGTGCGGTCGGGTGGACGAAAGCCGTGTCGTCAGTCACCGCCGGCCTCCACGAGTTTGCCGATGTTGAAGTCGATGCGGCTCCACGAGCGACCGGCGCGAAGGTTCGCCCAGATCAGCGACGGCATGTGGAGGTGGTGAAGCATGAAGTAGGGCAACGGATCCCACCGCGTGAACACCGCGTCCTTCCCGGTGGCGATGGTGCGTGCGCGGGCGAGGCGGCCAGGCTGGGTGAGCAGCCGCCAGATCTCGTGGTAGATCCAGTAGGTCGGCCGGGCGGACGGGAGCGGCGTGATGACGGGGTGCCCGTCGTCGAGGTACGCAGCCGCCACGTCCGGGTGATCGTGGAACATGGTGATGGCCGAATGCGTTCGCGGATTGCACTCGATGGCGTAGGCGTGGCCGTCCGCCGCCTCGATGAAGTCGAAGGACACCTGGCCCGTGAGCCCGAGCTCGCCGACGAAATGCTCCACCCACGACCGGATCTCGGGCTTGTCCACCATGGCGTAGTTGATCTGGAACGCCGACGACTCGCAGCACCCGTACACCTGCACGCGCCCGTTGCGGACAGTCGAGTGGGTGCAGTACTCCTGACCGGTGACGAACTCCTGCATGATCCACGGATCCTCGTCCGAGATGTCGAGCCCGGAGACGAACGCGGCATTCGCCGCGCGGTCCCGTCCCGTCAACGGCGTGAGGTCCATACGACCCACCGGGTTGTACGCGATGCGCTTGAGGATGTAGGTACGGCCGTCGGGGAAGTCGAAGTCCTCGACCTGCCGACGGTCGGTGACGAGGTGTGATTCCGGCACGCGCAGACCGAGCGACTCCGCGACCTTCGAGAACTGCACCTTGTCGTCGAGCATGCGCACGGTGGCCGAGTCGACGTGGACGACGTCGCACCGCCCGTCGAGCAGACGACCGACCTCGGCGTCCGGCACGCTGGACGCCGGACTCGACACCGGCACGAACACGTCCGCTCTCTCGTTCAGCACGATGTCGGCGATCGCGCGCGCATATCCGGGTTCCGACGCCTCGGGGACGGTGTGGAACACGTCCACCGCTCGGGAGAACCGATGCGCGGTGTACCGGTACTTGGCCGATTCGACCAGTACCACCCGGTGGCCGGCGCCGTGGAACGATCTCGCGAGTTGTAGCGCCTTGGTCATCTTGCCGCCGTTGATCACGACCGTCCTACGTTGTGCGGCAGGCGAACCGGGTGCCGTGCGCGGTCGGGCTAGCGCCGCCAGGACGGGCACGAGGTCGAGCGGGGCGGTGACGAGCGAGCCGACGAGGACCGCCACGGACCGGCCGACGCTCGTCACGACGCACTCGATCGACGGATGAGCGTCAGTCCGTCCCGCAGCGGGACCAGGACCTGCTCGACGCGGGGGTCCGCCGCCACGGCGCGATTGAACTCCGCGATGGCGGAACCGTTGTCCGACATGGCCGTACCGAGGTACGGCTCGGCCTGCAGGAGTGTGTTGTCGACGGCGACCACGGCGTCCGGCGTCAGCAGCTTGGAGTCGAGAAGCGCCGTCAGGTATCCGAGGTACCCGGCCTTGTCGGCATCGATGAACACCAGGTCGAACCGGCGTCCCTCGTCGGCGAGACGGGTGAGGGACTCCGCCGCAGGACCGACGAGAATCTCGATCGCGTCGCCTGCCGACGACGCGTCGAAGCACTGTCGGGCGAACGCCGCGACGGGTTCGTCCAGTTCACAGGCGACGATGCTTCCGCCGGGTGGAAGTGCCTCGGCCATGGCGAGAGCGGAGTACCCCGTGAACATGCCGATCTCGAGGACCGACGTGGCGCGGGTCATCCGCACGAGGAAGTCGAGGAAACGTCCCTCGACGTGGCCGGACAGCATCTCCTGCTCGAGCGCGCTGCCGGACCATTCCGCGGATCGGGTGCGTGCGGCCAGATCCGCGAGAGCGGGTGATTCCGGGGTGGTGCACTCGTCCAGGTACGGGTCGAGGCCCGCGATCACGTCACGCGCACGCCGAGCGCGGCCGAGAACGGCTGCCGGGACCCCGAGGTCGTCGAGGTCCCGGCACAGCTCCGTCAGCTCGGCCGCGGCGATGGTGGTCGGTGTGACCGGCCGTGCATCACTCATCGTGGGACGAACCGACCGCGACCTCCGGTTGCGGCGCGGTGAACATGTCCACGCCGTCGCCGTCGCGGTCGTGCTCGAGGCAGATCTTCTTGTGCAGGGTGAGCGTGTCCGACAGCTCGTCGACGGTCACGTCGTTCAGGAATTCGCAGGACCCGATGGGCGCCGGCACCGCCGCGCGGAGAATCCCGTCTCGGGTCTTGAGGATGGACGACGTGGCCTCGGCGAGCAGGTCGGCCGTCAGGTACGAGCTGTCGAGCGCGAGCCCGATCCCGCTCATGACGCCGAGCACGCGGTCGCGGTCGTCGGCCGTGATGTGGCCGCGCTGCTCCGCGAGGGTGGTGGACAGCGCCATGTCGATGTTGATGGCGTGTCCGTGGAAGAACGGCGCGGGCGGGGTGAGCTCGAGCGTCGGACTCCAGGTGTGGCCGAAAGCGATCACGCGATCGAGGTCGATCTCGTGGAGGTTGGGCGCTTCCAGGTCCAGCATGGTCGCGATGGCCTTGTAGGTGAGGCGGTCGGCGATCTCGCGCAGTTCCGCGGTGCCGTCGAGGTGACCGAAACGCGTCGCGAGCAGCTCCGGGCCGTGCTTCTCGAGCATCTCGAAGATCTCGAGATTGCCCACGACGGAGATCTTGATGAGTTCCGCCATGCCGTTGCGAACCTGGTCCTCCGGCAGGGTGCCCAGGAAACTGAAGTCCAGCAACACCTTCTGCGAGGCGTGGTACGCGCCCAGACGGTTCTTGTGCTTGCCGTAGTTGACGGCGACCTTGATGCTGACGCTGGCGTCGATGAGACCGATCAGCGTCGTGGGGATGCGGATGTACGGCGTGTTCCGGCGGTAGCTGGCGCACGCGAAGCCGGCGACGTCCGTCGTGAGTCCGCCGCCGACGACCAGGACGGGCTCGGTACGCACCAGGCCGAAGCGATCGAACTCGCCCACGATCCGCTCGAAGGTCTCGATCGACTTCGCCGTCTCGCGGATCTGCACCGGGACGATGGTCAGCGCGATGTCGTGATGGCGGAAATAGGTGTGGATCGCGTCGCCGTACAGCGCGAGGACGCTGTCGTCCACCACCATCAGGCAGCGGCCGTACGGCCGGTAGCTGTCCGCGAGCTCGGTGTTCGCGGTGTCGAAGACGCCGTCGACGTACACGAGGTCGTACTCGATCTTCTCGTATCCCTCGACGTGGAAGGTGCGATCGTCTGCGGTGACACGTGCCTGGAGGTTGCTCACTACTTCTCTCCCGAGGAAAACGGTTCGCGAGCATCGCGCTCGACGGGTGAACCGGGGTTGGCGTGGATGTGACTCGACAGGGTGTGGAGTCGACCGGTGAAGGTCACTGTCGAGCCGTCACCAGAGATTCGATGCGAGCGGGGTCGAGGGATTCGACCGTCTCCGATGCCGAGGAGAAGTCGCTGCCGGCGGTGTTCTCGTTCGGGAACGCGACGCAGGTGATGTCGGCTGCGGCTGCGGCGGCCACACCACCGGCGTTGTCCTCGATCGCGACACAGGCGGACGGCTGTTCGCCCAGCTTGTCGAGGGCGAAGGCGTAGGACGCGGGGTCGGGCTTGCCCTGCTCGACGTCGTCCGCGTCGACGAGGACGTCGAACGAGTCGCGAGAGACCTCGTGGGACAGCGCCTCGAGCACGGCGTCGACGTTCTCCTTCGACGTGGTCGTGACGAAGCCGAGCTTGGCGCCCGACTTCTTCGCCGCGGCGATGGTGTCCACGACGCCGGGTCGCGGGCTCACACCGGCCGAGGAGAGGAGGGACCGGAAGATCTCCGACTTGGTCGCGTGCACCGCGGAGGCGTCGACCTCGACGCCTTCGGACGTCGCGAAGTCCTCGATCCGGTTCGCGCCGCCGTTGGACCCGAGCATGGACCGGTAGTCGTCGCGTGACCAGTTCCAGTCGAGCCTGTGCGAGGAGAACGCCTCGTTGAAGGCGCGTCGCTGGAGCTCGGACGTGTCGGCGAGAGTGCTGATGGAGCCGAAGAGGATGGCAGACATCGGTGTCCTTCCGTAGACCGGCCCGACGCTGTGCTGCGCCGTGGCCCGAGGCGACGGATGACCCGTCGCGAATGATGGTGGGGGAGTTCGCGGTCGAAATGCCGTGCAAAAATCTGGTCCAACAGTACAGTAATGAACATTTCGTTCAATAGGTCTGTACCCGAAACTCGCGTAACTTCAACCCTCGAACTTCGATGCCCGCAATTGGAAGCACTGGCTGAACGAGGAGGTGAGTGACGCGATGAGTGATACCCCGTCGGACGAGAACGGAATCGGAATCGAGCCCGACGCCGTGGCAGAGGACGCCCGCGTCGCTCGCACTCGCGCGGACGTCTCGCGCGCCGCGCTCGAGGTGCTGACAGGCGAGGGGTGGGAGGCGGTGACCCACGCGCACGTCGCACGGGTGGCCGGTTACTCCAAGACCACGCTGTACACGCACTGGCCGTCCCGTTCCGACCTGCTCACCATGGCTCTCGAGGCGATCGGCGACATGCCGCATCACGACCTGGTCGGCGACGTCCGCACGGACCTGATCGGTGAGCTGCGGATGCTCCGTGACGCCATCGCCACCCAGCGCCTCGATCGCGTGCTCATGGCCATGGCGCAGTGGGGGGCCACCGTCGCCGAGATCGGCCGGGTGCGCCGCCGCATCGTCGACGACGGCGAGAAGCACACTCGGCAGATGCTCGGTGCGGTGATCCAGGGCCCGGAGCTCGAGGCGGCGGTGTCCATGCTGTCCGGCTCCGTTATCTGCCCGACGCTGATGTACGGGACGCTGCCCGACGATGCCACCATCGAGGCCGCCGTCGACATCCTCCTTCGGGGCATCGATCTTCGGGGCAACGAACTTCGGGGCAACGAACGCTGACTCAGCGGCTGCTGTGCACCAGGTCGGCCAGGGACTGCCGCGACTGCGCGGACTCGGCCAGTGCCGCCGTCAGTTCCTCCCATGCGCGCTGGACGCGGAGTTCGTCGTGGGCGAGACGTGCGCGGGCGCGAGCCACGCGCCGGTGCTCGGCGTCGCGGGTGAAGGTCGCGTGTTCCTGCCGTCGGACGAGCAGGAACACGTCGGGATCGGTCGGATACATGCGTGCGTCCTCGAGTCGTGGTCGGTTCGCACCACTGAAACACCCGAGGGGGGACCGCGTCGACCGAATTACTCGGGCTCGGCCGCACCGACCACCGCGGCGAGGAACCGGGCGGTCCCGTGGACGAGATCGGTTCTGTCCGCTCGGTATCCGTCCATGAGCCAGGTCATGGCGGTGTGGCTGATGCCGCCGACAGCGGCGGTGGCCAACCTGTCGAGGGAACTACCGACGGCAATGTCCGGCGTGTGGCGACCGAGGAGCCCCACCATCAGCTCACCGAATCCGTGCATCGTGTCGAGATACGTACGGTCCACCCGTGGGCTCACCCCCAGCACCTCGAGCCACACGATCCGTGCGAGCTCACGGTCCTCCACGGCGCGGAAGAAGCCGTCGAGGCCGTGACGCGAGAGCGTCAGCGGGTCCGTCCCGGCGGGCAGGTCGTCGACCGCCGCCGTGGTGGATCGGGTCAGTGTGGCGATGCACTCGCGGTACACCTCGACCAGGAGGTCCTCGAGAGTGGGGAACAGCTCGTAGAAGTAGCGATCGGCGACGTGCGCGTCACGACAGATGCCGCGCACCGTCGACGCTCGGAAACCCACCGATCCGAAGGACGCGCGCCCCGCGTCGAGCAGTTGGCGCCGGCGACGAGCCGTGCGCTCCTCGGCGCTCTCCCCGCCGTAGGTACGTGCGGGCGATGGATCGGTCACGCCACCATTCAACCGGTCGACGCGAGACCGCGCGCCGTTCCCCCGTCCACGGCGACGCAGTGCCCACCCGATCGCTTGGCCCGGTACATCGCGGTGTCGCCCCGATCGACGAGTTCGGTGAGTGTGGCCGACAGGCGCCGGCGATCGTGCAGCAGGGTGGTCGTGCTCGCCATCGCGAGCCCGACACTCGCGGTGACCGCCGGCCCCGGGATCCTCTCCGCCACCGCGTCGCGGACGGCGCGGGCGGCCCGCAACGCCGCGAGTGCGTCGTCGTACAGATCGAAGACGAGGAACTCCTCGCCGCCGTGGCGTGTGACCACGGCGGCGGATCCGGCCGCGCGCACCAGGCTCTGTCCGACGCGCACCAGCACCTCGTCGCCGACGTTGTGCCCGAATTCGTCGTTGATCGCCTTGAACTTGTCGAGGTCGAGCACGATCACGGCGGCCACCGGGTGGGCAGCGGCGGCGCGGGTGGTCGTGGAACGCATGTCGTCGGCGAGAAGCATCAGTCGCGACTCGAGCCCCCGGCGGTTGCTGAGGCCGGTGAGCGGATCGGTCAACGACTTGTCCGCGTCGACGCGGATGAGATGGACACCCAGTTCGATCACGATGGGGACCACCACGCCGACGACACTCAGCATGATCGCCTTGGCGGCGGCGATCGCCAGGTCGTACTCGGGGTCGAGCGCGACCTTGACGGCGAGCACCGCGATGGTGAATGCGCACCACACGACGTGCGCGAGTAACACCCGTGGCCCCAGCAGGAAGGTCGCGTAGGTCCCGAGGAGCACCAGCAGACCGGCACCGCTCAAGCCGGCGAGCGAGCTCGAGTCGAGGAAGCAGACCACGGCGATGGCGACATCGGCGTAGGCGAAGAAGACGACCGATTCGCGGAAGGACGGCCAGTGCGCCACGTTCCAGCGCACGGCCCAGCCGATTCCACCCACGATGGTGACGACGACGACGGCTCGATCCGCGAGACCCTGGGCTCCGGACGGCGATCCGAGCGACAGGACAGCGATGGCCGTGACGACGAGGGTGAGGCAGGAGATCAGGCCGCGCATCCATCGCGCGAGGCCGCGCGACTCCACGAAGAGCCGCAACTGCTGCGTGTCACGCTGGGCGGACCAGCATTCCCGGAGCAGGGCGGCGAGCATCATGCATCGGAACGATACCCGTGATAACAGACACTGTCGGTACTAATCACCAGTGTGCGGGTCACAAACGGGGAAATAGCCGAATCAGGGCCGGCGGCGTTCGAGCCGCGCGACGAGCGTCCGGATCGTCCGGTCCTTCTCCAGCACGAGATCGGACAGCGGGTTCGCTATCCCGCGCATCGCCGAATAGGCCCGCCACCGTCCCGGAAGCTGGATCCGTGCTGCTCGTCGCTCGATACCGTCCACCGCTCCCGCCGCGAGAGCCTCGGGGGAGATGGGCGTGAGAAGGGGTGCGGGGAAGGCTCGCGCCACCAGAGCGGTCGCGATGTCGTCGGCGCCGAAAGCCACGTCAGCGATGGGGGTCGCGACCCACCCCGGGTACAGGATCCCCGCGGTCGCGCCCGTGTGAGCGAGCTCTGCACGCAGGGCGCGACCGATCTGCTCCACCGCGGCCTTGGTCGCGGCGTACGGAGCGTTCGCCAGGCCGTTGAGATAGGCGTAGGTCGACGACGTGATCAGCACGTGGCCGCGGGCGGCGACGATGTCCGGCAGTGTCGCCCGGATCGTGTTCCACACGCCGTTCAGGTTGACCGAGACGACACGCTCGAAGACCCCGTCGGGAACGGTCGCCACGGTGTACGCGGTGTCGCCGCTCGAGATGCCCGCGTTGGCGTGCACCACGTCGATCCCGCCGAACCGGTCGTGGACGGTGGCGACGGCCGCACTGAGTTCGTCGGGAGACGTCACGTCCACGCGGAGGGCGATCGCCCGGTCGCCCAGGGCACGAGCGACGTCGTCGACGGACGGAGCGACGTCGAGCAGCGCGACCGCGGCGCCGCGGGAGACGAGTTCGCGTGCGACGGCGGATCCGATGCCGCCGCCGGCCCCCGTCACGACGGCCACGCGCCCGTCGAGGCGGAGCCGCGGGGATCTCCGGAACATGCCCGGGGTGCCGGAGGTCATGACGCTGCCACTGTCTCGGTGTCGGTCGACGCGGGCCGCAGGACGTGGTCGTCGTCCCGGAACGAGCCGGCCAGTCTGCGGTAGGTGAAGCTGAAGCCGGGGAACATGGCGATCACGCGTCCGGACGCGGACTTGTACCAGCTCGTGCAGCCACCGTTCTGCCACACCGTGCGTGTCATCTCGTCGTGGATCATCGCGGTGTAGCGCTCCTCGGCGGCGCGGGTGACCTCCACCGTGCGCGACGACGTCCGCCGAGCGTGCTCGATGGCCGACATGATGTACCGCATCTGGGCCTCGATGACGAAGATGGCGCTCGTGTGGCCGATCCCGGTGTTCGGCCCGGTGACGATGAACAGGTTCGGGAAGTCGGGGACGGTCGTGCCCAGATAGGCCCTCGGGTAGTCGGACCACACGTCGCGGAGCGCGGTGCCGTCCCGGCCGATGACCGGGTAGGAGATGACGCCGTCGGTGGCGTCGTATCCGGTGGACCACACGATCACGTCGAGGGGGATCTCGCGGCCCGTCGCGGTGGTGATGCCGGTGGGGGTGACTTCGGCGATGCCGTCGTCACGGTCGTGGAGCGTCGTGTTCGCGGAGCTGATGGCGGGATACAGCGTGTTGGACAGGATGATCCGCTTGCACCCGATCGTGTAGTCCGGTGTCAGCCTGGCCCGGAGATCGGGGTCCGCCACCTGGTCGCGGAGCAGATTCCGTGCGTGACGCTCGGCGAACAGCCAGAGGCCGACCTTCGAGTACTTGAAGCCGATGATCCGGGCCTCGAGCTTCCAGTAGATGGCCGCGCGCAGTGCTCGACGCACGAAGCCCACCCGCAGGGCACGGCGTTCCCAGGGTCGAAACTTCCGATCGGGTCGGGGCATCACCCAGTGCGGGGACCGCTGGAAGACGTGGAGCTCACCCACCTCGGGCTGAACGGCCGGGATGATCTGCGCCGCGCTCGCACCACTGCCGACGATGGCGACACGCGCGTCGGCGAGGGGGACGTCGTGGTCCCACGCGTTGGTGTGGAACTGGGCGCCCGCGAAACTCTCGCGACCCGGGAAGGGCGGAACGACAGGCGTGCTGAGCGGCCCGGTCGCGTTGACCACGAACTGCGCACGATAGTCACCCGCTGTTGTCGTGACGTGCCAGGAGTCGTCGACCCACTCGATGCGCTGCACCTCGGCGCCGAGCACGGTGAGATCCCCGAGACCGTGCTTGTCCACGACGTGGCGGGTGTAGTCCTCGAGCTCGCTCTGCACCGCGAACATCTGCGACCAGTCGTACGGCTCGGACGCGATCGAGTAGAGCGGGCTCTGCACGTCGACGGCCGCTCCGGGGTAGGAGTTCTGCCGCCAGGTTCCGCCGGCGAACTCGCGTCGTTCCAGGACGACGATGTCGTCGATGCCGCGACGCAGCAGTTCGATGGCGGCGCACTGCCCACCGAACCCGCTGCCGATGATGACGACCGTGACGCTGCGCATCGCGCTCCCGAGTGGTGGGGCGCCCGTTCACGGACACCGCGGCAAGTGATGACAGCTATCATCACACCACATCTGGTGTACTCCGGGGAACGGATCCACCCACCCATTCACCCGACGAGGGGTTCCATGCCTGACGTGTCGCTGTCCGCACCGCTGACGTTGCCCAACGGACAGGTCCTGCCGAACCGGATCATGAAGTCCGCGCTCAGCGAAGCGCTGGGTACCCGTGACAACGCTCCGGACGAGAGACTGTCGCGTCTCTACCGCCGCTGGGGCGATGGTGGCTACGGGCTCCTCGTCACCGGGAACGTCATGGTCGACCACCGGCATCTGGGCGAGCCCGGCAACGTCGCGGTCGCGGACGGACGCGACCTGGACGCCCTCTCCCGCTGGGCGAAGACGGCGCAGGACGGTGGCAGTCCGATCTGGATGCAGATCAACCACCCCGGCCGTCAGGGCAACCCGGTGACGACGGTCGGCGGCACCCTGGCGCCGTCCGTGGTGGGCCTGGACATCCCCGGGATCCCGGCGCCCCGCGCGGCCAGCGGCGCGGAGATCGAGGACATCCTGTCGCGGTTCGCGACGACGGCCGCGGTGGCCGAGGAGGCGGGGTTCGACGGAGTGCAGATCCACGCCGCCCACGGTTATCTCGTCAGCCAGTTCCTCTCGCCCCTGACGAACCTGCGGACCGACGAGTGGGGCGGCGACATCGAGGGCCGCGCGCGTTTCCTGCTCGAGGTGGTGCGACGAGTACGGGCCGCCGTCTCCCCGGGCTTCGCCGTCGGCATCAAACTCAACTCGGCCGACTTCCAGCGCGGCGGTTTCAGCGAGGACGAGTCCCGTGAGGTGGTCTCGATGATCGGTGATCTGCCGGTCGATCTCATCGAGATCAGCGGCGGCAGCTATGAGTCGCCCGCGATGATGGGCACCGCGGTGTCGGCCGGTACGGCGTCGCGCGAGGCGTACTTCCTCGACTACGCCGTCACGGTGCGCGACCTCGCTCCCCACATCCCGCTCGCCGTGACCGGTGGGTTCCGCACGCGCGACGGAATGTCGGACGCGGTGCGGTCCGGTGCGTGTCAGATGGTGGGACTCGGCCGCCCGACCGCCGTCCTGCCCGGAGCGGCACGGGACGTTCTCGACGGCACCGTCAGCGTACTGCCCAGCCCGTCCATCTCCGTTCCGGTGCCGGCCCGCTTCGCGACCCACCGCTCGGTCCGGTCGCTGGGGGGACTGCTCGATCTGCAGTGGCACACCGATCAGTTGCATCTGATGGGAGCCGGCAAGGATCCGGATCCGGCTCGGCCCGTGGCGAAGACGATGCTGTCGTCGTTGCAGCGCAACGGGATCGACGCTTTCACCGCGGCGCGGCGAGGATCCGGTGGCGGTGCGAGCTCCCCCGTGGGGACAGTGTTCGCGCTCGCACGCCATCGGATCCTCGATCCCGCCGTCCGGCTCGTTCGGTCACGCACCGGACGCTGATCGGCTGTCAGAGCGTCGGGATCAACCCCAGCGCCTCGAGATCACGCACGTACTTCGCGACGAGATCGCGCGACAGGTGCGGGATGTCGTCGATGTCCGCCAGTGCCGACCCCGGTGTCGACGTGTCGCGGACCGCGGCACGGAACACCTCGGCCGGCAGGGGTGACCCGGCGGTCGGTAGGTCCGGCCGCGCGTAGGCGTGCCGCAGCGGCAGCACCGAGGCGGACCGCTGCGCCGACGGCAGAGACTCGAGCGCGTCGGAGAACTCGGCGAACCACGTGTCGTAGTCGGCGATGCGCCGAATCGTTCTGCCGGACTGGATGATCCAGTCGACGACGGTGTCGAGAGAGATACCGTCGTCGTGCGGATTGAGCACGTCGAAAGTCCGGTGTCCCGACGTCGCGCTGCCACCGAGCTCGGTGATCGCCGCTGCGGTGAAATCGGCGGGGAGTCCGTCGTAGTGTGCGCGCGGCCGCCCTGCATCGTCGACGGGTGCGCCCGTGTCCTGCCGGTAGAACGTCTCCGGGGCGATTCCGGTGGCGATCAGCGACAGCACCGTGCGGGTGAAGATGTCCGGGACGTTGAGCTGACCGGTCCACCGGGGGTGCGCCAGGATCATGTCCGAACGGAAGACGGTCACGGGGAGTCCGAAGGCGTCGGAGGCGTTGCGCAGCACCACTTCACCCGCCCACTTGGAGGTGCCGTATCCGTTGGCGTACGACTCGTCGAGGGCGCGGACCGGACTGATCTCGCGGATGTCGCCGTCCTCGGAGAAGGCCTCGACGCCCGCCGCGACGGCCACGGTGGACAGGTAGGTCACCGGCTTGAGGTGATGCGTCAGGGCGAGCCGGGCGATCTCGGCGGTGCCGATCACGTTGGGGCCGAACAACTGCTCGTACGGCAGCGCGTGATTGACGAGCGCCGCGGGATGCACGATGCGGTCGACCCGCTCGGCCAGCGACGCGTACTCCTCGTCGCTCACGCCCAGGTTCGCCTCGCCCACGTCGCCGACGACGACCTCGAGCGCGGTGTCGGCCAGCGTCGTCCACCGCGACCACAGGGCCGGGTCGCCGGTGTCGAACGCGGTGTCGAGACGGGCACGAGCGTCCGCCGCGGTGCGTCCGCGCACGAGGCACACGACGGTGCCGCCGACCGCGGCCTGGCGTTCGAGCCACTCCAGGCACAGGAAGCGCCCGAGGTATCCGTTGGCGCCCGTGAGCAACACGGTCCGGGTGTCGGTGCGCACCGGTCCCACGTCAGCCGCGGACGAGAGGAACTCGTCGCCGAGGACGGCGCTCAGCGTCAGCTGATCGGCACGGGCCTGCGTCGCGTGCGCTCCGTGCACCGAGGCGAAGGTCGCGGCTCCCGTGGCATCCGCGTCGCCGCGTCGCCGCTCGATGTGGGTCGCGATCGCCGCGAGGTCGGACGACGGCGCGATGACGACCGTGACGGGGACGTCCACCTCGAAGATGTCCTGCAGCAGGGTGGCGAACGTCAACGCGGACAACGAGTCACCGCCGAGGTCGGTGAAGTGCGCATCGGGTGAGACCTCCGTGCCGGCGCATCCCAGCAACGCCGCGGCGGCCTCGCCGACGGTCTCCAGGACGGGTGCGTCGGCGCCGCGGCGGCGTAGTTCGCTCATCTTCGCCGTCTGGCCCTCGTCGATCTCGCGGTACCTGTCCTCGAGCGCCTCGCCGTAGCGCGCCGTCAGAGCGGGACGCAGCTGCTTGTTCGCTCCCGAGAGCAGACCGTTCTCCTGCGTGAAGGGCTCCGCGGCCAGGACGATGTCGCGCGGAACCTCGTAGGACTCGAGCTGCTCCTCGCGCGCGAGCGCCTGCAGGGAGTCGAGCACGGTGGCGGTGTCGGCTCCGTCGGCGGGCACGACCACGGCGAGGAGGTAGGACCGCTCGCCGCTGCCGTGCAGATGGATCTGGTCGACGGCGTCGGCGGACGCGTAGATCGACTCCAGGCGCGAGAGGGCGACGAACTCGCCCTGCGCCAGTTTCAGCACGTTCTTGCGGCGATCGACGTACACGAGATGGTCCGGCTCCGTCTCCGCGACCACGTCGCCGGTGCGGTAGAAGCCGTCCGCACTGAACATCTCGGCCGTCACGTCCGGCCGCTTGTAGTAGCCGGGCACGAGGGAATCGGTCTTGAGGAGAAGCTCACCGCGCGGGTAGGGGTGGTCGGTCACCGCGTACCCGAGCTCCGGAACGTCGTCGAGGCGGTACTCGAGCACCGGCGGCCGCTGGACGACGCCGTCGAACAACACCATGCCGGCCTCGGTGGAGCCGTAATTGTTCTGCACCGTCGTGTCCAGGAGTTCGGAGACGAAGTCGATGACCTCGGGGGAGGTCGGCGCGGTACCCACCACTGCGGAGAGGATGCGGCCACCGAGAGTGGTGGATCGCATGTCCTCGAGGACCTCGGCGCGGACGGCGTCCGCGCTCTCGCCGGTGCGGTGCGCCCGGGTCTCGATGCGTCCGAGGGCTGTCTGACGCAGTAGATCACACACGCGGGGAACCAGCATGGCCACGGTCGGCCGGGCGAGTGCGTAGTCGTCGAGAAGCGTGGACAGATCGCTCGAACTCGCGAAGTACACGATGCCGCCGGCTGCCAGGGTCGTGAACACCACCGCGCGCCCGGCGAGATGGCTCATGGGCAGGTAGTCCAGCGTGATCGCACCGGGTCGCCCGGCCTCGTCGGACTCCGCGCTCTGGTCGTACCAGTGGGACGTCGACCACAGGCGCGAGACGATGCGCTGGGTGTGGATGGCGCCCTTCGGGGTCCCGGTACTGCCGGAGGTGTAGATCAACGTGGCGATCCGGTCGGGATCGACGGCCTCGGGGCCGGCGAGCCGGGGGAGAGTGCGACCGCGTGCGATCGCCTCCCGCAGCGTCTCGATCGCGAGCACCGTGCCCGGTGCGGATCGTCGAGCCTCGGCGAGACGATCCTCGTCGTCGTTCACACGGTCGTCGTGGTCGAGGACGACGATGCGGCGGATGCTCGGGCACGCGGCGGCCACAGCCGTGGCGGTGGACAACTGTTCGTTGTCGACGACGAGTGCGACTGGCTCGACCTCGGCGGCGATGTCGGCGAGGCGTCCGGGAGCGGCGCCGGACTGGAGGGGAACGGCAACGGCACCGGTCCGGACCGTCGCCAGTTCGGCGACGACGTAGTCGGCACCGGCGAATCCCAGGGTCGCGACGAAGGTGTCCGGAGTGGCGACGTCGCCGAGTGCGGTCGCGAGATCGAGGGCATCGGACCACAGCGATCCATAGGTGATGGTGTCCATGCGCTGCTGGAGCCGACGCACCCGGCGACCGTCGTCCGCGGGCTCGACGTCGTACGCCCGGCGACCCAGCGCGGGCCGGTCTGCGTAGCGGTCCATGACCACCTCGATCATGGCGTGCAGATCGGGCGTCAGGTCCGCCACCTGTGCCGACACCGCGGGATCGGCGGCCGCGGCGCGCACCTCGGCGTCGGTGTCGAACAGGTGTGCCGCGCGGGCGGCGACAGCGTCGGTCCGTGTGTCTCCTGATGTGATGGTGCTGGTCATGCTGTGTTTCCCCCTCTGATCGACGTCGCGCGGTCCCCGTCGCGCGGTATATCGTTACTCGAAGTAAGAGTAAGCCCTCGCGGACCTCCGGAAACGTGATGTGCGACATAGCGTGCCCGAGATGTCCGGTGCGCCAGAAACTTCCGGGTCCGCGGTGCCGCGATCGATCGAGCGCAGGCACGGTGCGGGATACTGGGGAAGTGCCGGAGAAGATGCCGACGTCCAGGGTGGCCCGGGGCGCCGAGGTGGGTCGCCTCGTCGCGGGTCGCACGGCGCGTAACGCCACCATGCGAGTACGCATGGCGGGTCGCACCGAGGAACTGCGTGCCGCCCTCACGGCGAAGGAGGCGGTCCGCTCGGCCGAACGGCTGGTGACCGTCCTGGGCGGTCTCCGCGGAGCGGCGATGAAGCTGGGCCAGATGCTGTCGATGCTGGACCTGTCGTTCGTCCCCGACGAGCACCGCGACGAGTTCCACCGCAAGCTCGCCGAGTTGCAGAGCCGCGCACCCACCGTCTCGTTCGACGACGTGCGCACTGTGATCGAGGCGGATCTGGGCGAGTCGATCGAGTCGCTCTACGCCGAGTTCGACGAGAGCCCGTTCGCCGCCGCGTCGATCGGTCAGGTGCATCGTGCCCGCTTGCACGACGGCCGGGAGGTGGCCGTCAAGGTGAAGTACCCCGGTATCGACGACGCGGTGCGGGCCGACCTGAAGAATCTGTCGTTCTACGTCAAGCTGTTGCCGGCGTCGATCCCGATGCTGTCTTCCCGTGCCGTCGTCGACGAGTTGCGCCGAAACCTCGAGGCGGAACTCGACTACCCGGCGGAGGAGCGGACGCAGCGCCGCGTCGCGGCACTGTATCGGGAGCACCCGCACTTCTTCGTCCCGGACACCGTGCCGGAGCGGTGCGGCGCGGCGGTCCTGACGACCGAGTTCGTCGACGCGGTGCCGTTCGACGAGATCCGTGCGATGTCGGCGGAGGTGCGAGACCGGGTGGGTGAGACGGTGTTCCGCTTCTACATCGGGTCTCTGCACACGCTCGGCGAGTTCTGCGGTGACCCCCATCCGGGCAATGTCCTGCTGGCTCGGGACGGGCGCGTCACCTTCGTCGACTTCGGTCTGTACCTGCGGATGAGTCCGGCGGACGTCCGTTTCGAGAGAGAGTGCCTGCGAGCGGCGATCGAGGGGCGCGGAGACGATCTGCTCATCGCCATGTCCGCGCGGGGGATTCTCGACCCCGGCGCCGCCGTGACGGCGAGCGATTGTCTCGACTACGTCTGCGCAGCAGCGGAACTCAGTCTGAACGACGGGTCGGTCACCGTGACGCCAGAGATGGCGGGGGCGTGTTTCGTCCTCGCCGTCGACCCGCGATCGGGCAGTTTCGGCACAATGACCAAGCAGTGGTTGCCGCCCGAGCACGTCTTCTCCCGTCGCGCGGACTTCCTGACGTTCGGCATCCTCGGGCAACTTCGTGCCACCGCGAACTGGGGGCGGATCGCGCGCGAGTGGTTGTACGACGAACCGCCGAGCACCGCCATGGGTGTGGACATCGCCGCATGGCAGCCACCGCCCGCGTGACAGAACGCAACCCCCCTCGGCGGCGGTGCGACATCCGGTGCCGTGGTGATGCGGGCCACAGGAGCGTCGAGAACGTTGACGTGGGTAAGGATCGGTGCCTAATTTAAAACAGCTGTTTCAAACTAGCTGAGAAGAGACTCGACCCATGTCCTCACCCATCGCTGCCACGGCCGAGACGGAGGAGACCGGAACCGGACGTATCGTCGCGGTACTGGCCTTCGCCGGCATCACGGTCGCCTTGATGCAGACACTGATCATTCCGCTGGTTCCCCAGCTCCCCGGTCTGGTGAACGCCTCGGCGGCGAACACCGCGTGGGCCATCACGGCCACCCTGCTGGCGGGTGCGGTCGCCGTTCCCGTGACCGGCCGACTCGGCGACATGGTGGGCAAGCGGCGCATGCTGCTGGTCAGCCTGGCGCTGCTCGTCGCCGGATCGGTGGTCGGTGCCCTCGCGAACAGCCTCGTGCCCCTCGTCGTGGGGCGGGCACTGCAGGGTCTCGCCGCCGGTGTGATTCCCCTCGGCATCAGCGTGATGCGGGACGTGTTGCCTCGCCACAAGCTTCCCGGTTCGATCGCGCTGATGAGTGCGTCGCTCGGAGTGGGCGGCGCCCTGGGTCTTCCGGCCGCGGCGATCATCGCCGAGTACGCGGACTGGCACTTCCTGTTCTGGACGGCGGCTGCGCTCGGCGCACTGGTGGCGGTCGCCGTGGTCGTCGTCGTTCCCGAGTCGACGGTGCGCACCGGCGGCACGTTCGACATCGGTGGAGCGCTCACGCTGTCGGTCGCCCTGGTGACCCTGCTGCTCGGGATCTCGAAGGGTTCCGACTGGGGGTGGAGCAGCGCGTCGATCCTCGGCCTGCTGCTGGTGTCCGTCCTCGCGTTCGCGGCGTGGATCGTGTGGGAACTGCGCACTCCCCAGCCACTGGTGGACCTGCGGGTCTCGCTGCGGCGGCAGGTGCTGTTCACCAACGCCGCGTCGATCATGCTCGGATTCGCGATGTTCGCACTCAGTCTCGTTCTGCCGCAGATCCTTCAGTTGCCCGCCGCGACCGGTGTCGGCCTGGGACAGTCGATCCTCGTCGCGGGCCTGGTGATGGCGCCGTCCGGACTGATCATGATGGCCGTCGCGCCGGTGTCCTCGCGCATCACCACCACGCGCGGACCGAAGATCACGCTCATGGCCGGCGCGGCGACGGTTGCCGTCGGCTACCTGCTGGGCATCGTGATGATGGGCGCGGTGTGGCAGCTGATCGTGGTCTCGCTCGTCATCGGTGCGGGCATCGGACTGGCGTACGGAGCGATGCCCGCCCTGATCATGTCGGCGGTGCCCGCCTCCGAGACAGCGGCGGCCAACAGCTTCAACACGCTGATGCGTTCCCTCGGAACGTCGTTCGCCAGTGCGGTCGCGGGGGTCGTTCTCGCGTCGATGACCGTGTCGTTCGGATCCACCGCGGTGCCGTCCGAGGCCGCCTTCCGGATCACCATGGCCATCGCCGCCGGCGCGGCGATCCTCTCGGTCGTACTCGCCTCCTTCCTTCCGCGTCACCAGGACGGCGAGAACGAGGCGTCGGAGGTCGTCGGAGGTGCCGTCACCGACCGGGCCACCGAGACGGTGGAATGAGCCAGGCCCGGTCGACGCGAGCCCCGTCCGCGCGCTCCGAGGCGACGCGCGAGGCGATTCTGGGTGCCGCTGAGCGGCTGTACGCGGAGAACGGTGTCGTGTCGGTGTCGAACCGTCAGGTCGGCGACGCGGCGGGGCAGAGCAACAGCGCCGTGGTCGGTTACCACTTCGGCAGCAAGGAGGATCTCGTCCGCGCGATCGTCGTCCGCCGGACGGGCGACGTCGAACGGATCCGCTCCGGCCACGTCGCGGCGATCGGAGAGGGTGCCGACCTGCGAGCGTGGGTGTCGGCACTGGTCCTGCCGTCGACGCAGTACTTCGCCGAGCTCGGCGCCCCCACCTGGTACGCGCGCTTCGCCTCCCAGGTCATGACGGACCCGGTGCTGCGGCCGATCCTGGTGGACGAGGCACTGTCCTCGGCGACGCTGCGAGAGACGGTGGCCGGCGTCATCTCGTGTCTGCCCCCGATTCCTGCCGACGTCCGCGCGGCCAGAGGGGCCATGGCGCGCACTCTGCTGACGCACGTGATGGCCGAACGAGAGGCGGAGTTCGCCGCGTCGGGCGCCGATCCGACGGCGTACTGGACCGCGTGCGGCGTCGACCTCGTCGACGCCATCGTGGGGATCTGGTCCGCTCCTGTCTCCCGCTGACGTCGCGACGCGTCGTCAGCGGGCTCGCCGCGCCGACGACCGGGCACCCGTCGACCTAGACTTTCCGGATGCAGACTGCCGGGAACAGGCTCGAGCGACGGAAGGCGCGCACGCGCCAGGCTCTCGTGGACGCCGCGCGCGAGATGATCGCCGACGGGCGTTCCTCCACCGCGAGCATCGCCGACATCACGGCCGCCGCCGACGTCGGGTTCGGGAGCTTCTACAACCACTTCGAGGACAAGCCCGCACTCTTCGCCGCTGCCGTGGAGCAGGTTCTCGAGCAGATGGGGGAGACGCTCGACGGAGTCTCGCCGCGCTCGGACGATCCGGTGCAGATCTTCTGCGACGCCGTCAGGCGGACCGGTCGTGCCGCCGTATCGCATCGTCAGGCCGCGGAGATCGTCGACCGGTCGGGGTTCGCGTTGCTCGACGCGCCCGGTGGTCTCGGGCCGCGGGCCCGCCGGGATCTCGCGGCGGCGGTGGACGCCGGACGACTCGAGATCGAGGACCTGTCTCTCGCGACGGCAATGACGGCGGGTGTGCTGTTCGCCCTGGTGCACCGGTGGCTCGAGGACCCGGGCTCCGTCGACGATCGCCGGATCGACGACGCAGCGGAGCGGCTGCTGGTGATGCTCGGAACGGACCCCGACACCGCTCGGGCAGTGGCGCACACGGACCTGGAGATGCCACAGATCTCCTGACGATTCGGGACCGTCCCGACCCTGCGACGTCTTCCCGTGACGGCGAGTACCTGATAACCTCTGTCACAGTTAGTCACGGAGATGTACCCGCCCACGGAAGGACGACGCCATGACCAGCACACTCGACCCGGAACTCACCGTCTCGGACGCCGAGGACGTGTCTGCTCGGCTGCTCGATTCCGTCGCAGCGCTCTCGTACGACCCCATGCAGGAGGTCGACTGGGAGGCTCCCCTCGACCCGGAGCAGTTCGGCCTCAATCCTGAGTGGAGCACCCTCTACGGCACTGATCTGTGGAAGGAGATGACGCCCGAACAGCGCGTCACCCTCACCCGCCACGAGGTCTGCTCGATCATGAGCACCGGCATCTGGTTCGAGATGATCCTGCAGCAGATGGTTCTGCGTGATCAGTACTGCAGCGACTCGTCGTCCTCGGACTTCCAGTTCGCGCTCACCGAGATCGCCGACGAGTGCCGCCACTCCCTGATGTTCGCCAAGGCGTGCCGCACCATGGGCATCAAGGCGTATGTCCCGCGCCGGCTCAGCATCGAGCTCGGTCGTGGCTTCAAGACCCTCGCCGTGTCCGAGGCCGCCTACGGCGGCATCCTCGTCGCCGAGGAGGTGCTCGACGTCATGCAGCGCGACTGGATGCGCGGCGAGAACGTGCTCCCGTTGGTACGCACCACCAGCAAGATCCACGTCGTCGAGGAGTCGCGGCACATGACGTTCGCGCGTCAGCAGATGCGCGAGAACATGGCGGGAATCTCCACCGCCCGCCGTAAGTCCGCGGCCCTGCTCATCGCCATCGCCGCCCGAGTCATCGTGTCCAACATGGTGAACAAGGACGTCTACGCCGCGGCCGGTCTCGACCGGGACCGCGCCGTGCGCGAAGCGAAGAACAACACGCACCACCACGTCATGATGCGCACGAGCAGCCAGCACCTGATGGCGTTCCTCAGCGACTGTGGACTGCTGACCAAGCCCGCTGCGGCCGTCTACCGCACCATCCACATGGTCTGACGCTCCCATGGCCTTCGCGATCACCCAGAACTGTTGCAACGACGCATCGTGTCTGTCGGTCTGTCCGGTCAACTGCATCCACCCGACGCCGGACGAGCCGGACTTCGGCAAGACCGACCTGCTGTACATCGATCCGCGGTCCTGCATCGACTGCGGCGCCTGCGCGGACGCGTGCCCGGTGGACGCGATCACGCGGGTGTCGCGGCTGTCGCCGTCGCAGGCGATCTACGCGGAACTGAACGCCGACTACTACCGGGACCGGCCGGTCGATCATGTATGGGGCGCACCGACGTTCCCGCCCGCAGACATCGGTTCCGTGTCGCTGAAGCGGGTCGCCGTGGTGGGAACCGGGCCGGCCGCCTGCTACACCGCGACGGCGCTCCTGCGTCAGACCGATGCCACGGTGACCTTCTTCGACAAGCTGCCCGTGCCGGGTGGTCTCGCGAGATACGGTGTGGCACCGGATCATACGAGTACCCGGCGCATCGGTGAACACTTCCGGTCACTGTTCGTGCACTCGCGCGTGACGATGCGCCTCGGCGTCGAGGTCGGGGTCGACGTCACGGTGGAGGAACTCTCGCGGACCTTCGACGCGGTGGTCTACGCGGTGGGTGCCGATCAGGACAGGCAGCTTCCCCTCGAGTCCGAGGTCGTCCCGATGAGTGCCCGCACCCTCGTCGGCTGGTACACCGGTCACCCCGACGTCCCCGCCGACGCCGTGGATCTGCGCGGCGTGACGCGCGTCGTCGTGATCGGCAACGGGAACGTGGCGCTCGACGCGGCGCGAATTCTGACAGCTCCCGTCGAGGACCTCGTGGGCACGGACATCTCGGCCCACGCGCTCGCGGCGCTACGGGACAGTGCGGTGCGGGAGGTCACCGTGCTCGGTCGACGCGGTCCCGAGGTCGCCGCCTTCACCCGGTCCGAGTGCCAGGCGCTCGTCGATCGCACATCGGTGCCCGTTCTGGTCGCGGGCGACGACGATCTCTCCTCGGTCCTGGCGGCGCTGCCGCTGTCCGCGTCCGCTGCACCGCTCGCCGCCGCACCGCGCGCCGACGAGGCCGAGACGGGTGACGGCGCGCCGCGCATCGTCTTCTCGTTCGGGCGCGCACCGGTGGCGGTACGCCCGGGAGCGCTCGACGTCCGCGGATCCGGCGCGTCCGACGCGGGTGTCGTCAGCTCGATTCCCGCCGACCTGGTGCTGCAGGCGACCGGGTATCGCGGGTCTGCACTTCCCGGACTTCCCTTCGACGCGGACCGCGGAACCGTGCGCAACGTCGAGGGTCGCGTCGTGGACTCCGACGACCGCCCGGTGGCCGGGGCCTATGTCGTGGGATGGGCCAAGCGTGGCGCCACGGGAGGTATCGGCGACAACAAGCTCGATGCCGAGCGCACCGTCGAGCTGATGCTCGCGGACTCCCTCTCCGCAGCCACGTCGTCGGGTCGCGCGACGGCCGGCCGACGACCATTGTTCGGCCGCACCGGCCGATAGGCGAGCCGCGGCGAGCGACCGTTCCCGGTCTCCACCGTCAGCCCCGGACAGCACCTCCAGGAGGTGTGGTCCGGGGCTGACTGCGTTCCCGGGTGTCGGTGTGACGCTGTGAGAGCGCCCGAGTCGCCGTCGTGGGGCGCGAATTCGCCACGAATCGCCGACCAGCTCTTCGTGGCTTTTCACGAAATTCAGTCTGCTTCGTCGGTGCAGTTCTACGAAGAGTCACCAAAGCGACCCGGAATACGAACGGGTAACTCGGATATAGGTTGTCGTAACGGGTCAATGACCTGCGGTTCGTTCTCGGGCCTCGAAAAGGGCAGTTCCGTCGCACGTCACCGATTTCGGGGCGGAATCCACTTTTTGCTCGGGAAGCGGGACAATAAGTGTGTGGATTCGTCGTCCGGCGAGTCCGTGGTCTGTTGGTCGGGGCGCCGGACGGCGATCCGACAACTCTGTCCGAGAGGTGTCCGATGTCGACGACTCTGCTCGCCCCCACCCGCCTGATCACACAAGGGAGCACGCGCCTTGCAGATCGTGATAGTGGGACCGTTCTGGTGATGAGTTCCCCGTCCGCCGATCGTGGGCTCTGGGACGAGTACCTCGCCTGCGCCACGCGGTCCTACGAGCGCCACGGAGTGGGCGTCGCGCTCGACGTCGAGCGCGTCGCCGACGGTGCGGACACCGCTGTGTTCTACGCGGCCGTGGACCGTGCGGGGCAGGTCGTCGCCGGCGTCCGCGGCCAGGGCCCGTACCTCAGCGTGGACCAGTCGCACGCTCTGGTGGAGTGGGAGGGCAACGCCGCTCGGCCCGACGTCGCGGAACTCATCCACGGTCGACTGCCCGCCGGTGTCGTGGAGATGAAGACCGCGTTCGTCTCCGCGGACGCCGAGCATCCCGGTGCGCTCTCCGCGCTGCTGTCCCGTACGGCGCTGCCCACGATGGTCTTCACGGGCGCCCGGTACGTCATGGCCACGGCGGCCGATCACGTGCTGCGACGGTGGGAGTCCGGCGGCGGCCGCGTGGCCGAGAACATCGCCCCGGCCGCGTACCCCGACGAGCGCTACCGGACCCGCATGATGTGGTGGGACCGGTTCTCGATCATGGACGACGTGACCGAGGACGTGTGGGCACGCATCACTCGCGAGACGGAGGTGCTGACGGGCCGCGATCTGGTTCTGGCGGCGTGATCGCCGGGGTCACCGGTACCAGTCGGCGAGCCACCGAGCGCAACGTCACTGCCGCCGCGAGCGGCAGGACCGCCGCGGCCGCCCACGGAACCGCCTCGCCTGCAGGCGTGTCGGGCATCGCGTCGATGATCGCGCCGAGCGCGACCGACCCCACGAGCACCCCGATCCCGCCCAGCGAGGCCAGCAGACCGTAGTACGAGCCCGTGCTGCGCTCCCGCGCCATCCGCGGGACCAGGTCGCGCGCGAACGGCATGGCGATCATCTGACCTACCGTCAGCAGCACGACGAACGCGGCGGGCCCCACGAGCCCTGCGGCACCCTCGGTGCCGAGCAGTGCGGCCACGGCCGCCGCGGCGAACGCGGTCGCCATGACGGCGAAACCCAGTGGGAGCACGCGTACCAGCGGGAACCGGCGCAGTGCTCGGGTCACGCTCATCTGCCCGGCGACGACGAGTGCCGACGCCGCGGCGAAGAACCATCCCAGTGGTGCCTGCGATCCCCACACCTGCTCGACCCGCAGCGGCAGCAGGAGATAGAGCTGGTTGTACGCGACGAGCTGCGCGCTCATCGCGGCGGCGAAGACGAGGAACAGACGGTTGCGGGCGATCTCCCGCCAGTCGTCGAGCCAGGTGTCCGTGGTCGACTCGGCGCGTCGAGCTGGCAGCAGCACCACGTGCGCGAGCGTGATGACGACGAAGACCCCGGCCGCGACGAGGCAGGTCAGTCGGAAGTCCACCGCGAGCAGCGCGGAGCCCAGCAGCGGACCGGTGAACGCGCCGATCTGGCCGAACACGGTGAACAACGCGAACGCGTCCAGGCGGGACTGGCCACCCGTGCGTTCACCCTCGCCCGCTTCCAGCGCCACCGCGCCCTCGACGGCCGGCGAGAACAGCGCCGCGGCCACGCCGGTGAGCGCCGTGGCTGCGAGGACGGCCGGAAGGCTCTGGGCCAGAGCCAGTCCCACGAATCCGAGGACGCGCAGGAGGCAGCCCGTCAGCACCACCGGTTTGACGCCGAGGCGGTCCGCCAGCGTTCCGCCGACGACGAAGAGTCCCTGCTGCGAGAACGTGCGGACTCCGAGCACGACACCGACCAGCGCGGCGCCGAGACCGAGGTCGGACGTCAGGTGCACGGACAGGTACGGCAGCACCATGAAGAAGCCGATGTTGAAGGCCATCTGCGTGAGGACGAGCAGTCTCACGGTGGGCGTGGCCGCACGGAGGTCGTGCCAGGGGAGCACTCGACCGCGTCGAGACGCCCTCAGCACGCGGAGACCGGGGTGGGACGGTCGGCCTGCGCGGCGGGACCGTCGGTGGACCGACGCCCACGGCGGGACCGGACGGCACTCGACAGCGAGACCGCCGTGACCGACAGCAGTACGAGGCTCACCAGGGGCGCGAGGGCCACCCAGGGCGCCCGCTCCACCGTGGACACCCCGTCGGCCAGCACGAGACCCCAGTCGGGACTGGGTGGTTGCGGTCCGAGCCCCAGGAAGCCCAGGGCGGCGAGTGCCAGGGCGATACCCGGCAGCCGCACCACCCCGTGACGCAGAACGGCGGGACCGACCGCCGGCAGCACCGACCCGAACAGCACGCGCAGTCGACCCGCGCCGAGGGTGGGCAGGACGGCGACGTACGGCCTGGCCGCGACCTCGGCCGACAGCGCTGCAGTGTGCGCGGCCAGGGGTGCCCACGAGACCAGCAGGACAGCCACGGCGGCCGCCGCGGCGCCGGGGCCCACGACGGAGGCGACGATCACGCCGGCGATGACCGGTGGCGCGGCGTTGGTCACCTCGATCGGACCGGTGAACACCCGCGCCGCCGAACCGAGAACCAGACCCACCAGCACACATCCCAGTGCGACCGTCGCGGACACGGTGACGGTGTGCGCCGCACCGTGAGCGACGCGGGCGAGCACGTCGCGTCCCGACGCGTCGGTGCCGAAGGGATGCGCGAGGGACGGTGGCAGGAACTTGCCTCGCGTGGTGGCGAACGGGTCGCGGGGCAGGCCGACGAGCACCATGGTGCCCAACGCACTCGCGGCGACGGCGGGCACGACGAACGGGAACCGACCCGCGGCGACTCGAGCGGTGGGTACCGGGACGGCGTGATCGTGCACCGACCGGCCGAGCAGTGCCCGGTGGGCGGCCTGCGCGGCCACACCGATGAACACGCTGACCCCCATGAGCAGCAGGATGTCGGCCTGCAGCGCCGGAAGGTCCTGCGACTGAGCGTGTCCGAGCATCGATCGTCCGATCCCGGGGATGGCGAAGACGCGTTCGACCGCGACAGCTCCACCGAGCAGACCCACCATCACGAGGGCGATCTGGGACGTGAGCGACGAGGCCGCGCGACGCAGCACCGCACGGGCGAGCGTGCCACGGTCCACGTCGGCGACCGTCCACGTGGTCACCCATGCCTCGGTGAACGACACCGACACGGCATCGGCGAGCAGACGGCCGAGCAGCCCGCCGGCCGGGAGACCGAGTGCGAGAGCCGGGAGGATCGCCGAGGTCGGGCCGGTCCAGCCGTAGGACGGGAGCGACAGCCACACACTGCCGACGATCACCGCGACGGACGCCAGCAGAAACTCCGGCACCGAGGTGAGAACCGAGGCGCCGACACCCGACGAGCGGGTGGGCCGCCCCCGTAGCCCGGCGCGCAGTGCCGGAGCCACGATCACCGTCGCCACCGCACAGGCCACCGCGAGGGCGAACCCCATCAGGGTCGTCGAGACGGCGAGCGCGTCGAGGGCGCCCGGAAGGACGGGCCTGCCGGTGTTCCACGACGTGCCGAGATCGCCCCGCAGAACTCCGCCGAACCACCTGCGCAGCAGTGTGATCGGACCCACATCGAGTCCCAGATCGGCGCGGATCGCGGCGAGTGCGGCGGGTGTCGGCTCCTGGTCCGCGGAGCGCGCACGCAGGATCGACAACGCCGGGTCGCGGCCCGACAGCCACGGCAGCAGTGCGACCACCACGATCACGCCCGCGACGGACAGCAGCCGAGAGGCGGAGACGAGGACGCGGCCGGACGTCATCCGACCGTGGTCTCGGTGGTGACCAACATCCGTTCCCGCGGATCGCGCGCCGCACCCGACACCGACGCGGCCTCACCCTGCACGACGCGCTCGTGCAGCATCGGCACCACCGCATCGCGCTCGAGTATCAGCCGCTCCGCCTCGAGGACGGCGGCTCGGCGCGCTGCTCCCGGCTCGGTCGCCGAGGCGGTGGACAGAGCGGCGTCGACGGCGGGGTCGCAGAACTGCGCGATGGTGAAGGAACCGGCGCAGGCGAAGTCGGAGTACAGGTAGGCGACGGGGTCACCCGAGTCGAGCACGGTCGCCCGCGACAGGACGAACGCATCGAACGCGCCGGCGAGAGCATCGGCCTCGATGAACTGGTACTCCCGGACCACCTGCTCCACCTCGAAACCGCGGGCCTCGAGCTCCTGCTGCAACAACACCGCCACCTCGGGCAGTTCCGCGCGATCGGTGAAGGTGCCCAGGGTGATCCGTCGCCCCGCGGGATCGCCGGCCGGGGCGGTCGTGCGTGCGGGCCGGTCCGCCGTCCACGACAGGGCGGGACCCAGCAGTCCGCGGGCCACGTCGGCGCGGTTCTCGTAGACCTGGTCGACGAGTCGATCGGTGTCGACGGCCTCCCGCGCTGCGGCGCGCATCGACGGGTCGGCGAAGGCGCCCGTCCTGTTGTTCAGGTAGAGGGTGTTGGTGCGCGGCATGGGCACCTCGTGCACGAGAGCCGGATCGACCAGCGCCGCCTGCGACACCGGCACCGCCTCGACGATGTCGGCGGTACCGTTCCGCAGCGCCGCGGCCCGGGCCGTGCCGTCGGGGACGAAACTCACGTCGATGCCCGAGGCCTTCGCCGGACCACCCCAGTAGTCGTCGTTGCGATCGAGTGTCGCCGTGGACGTGCCGTCGACGGCGGTGAGCACGAACGCACCGGTGCCGTGTCCGACGGGATCGACGGGACCACCGCCCGCGTACGCGCCCGGCGAGAGGATGGCCAGCTGTGGGCTCGACAGTCGTTGCGGTACCAGCGGATCCACCGTCGCGGTGCGCACGGTCACGGTGTCCGTGCCGTCCGCCTCGACGGTCATGTCGACACCGTCGAGAATGCGGGGCTTCGGCGAGGCGGTGGTGGCCGCGGTGAGTGCGGTGACCACCGCGGCGGCGTCGAGCGGCGTCCCGTCGTGGAACCGGACGTCGGGCCGCAGGTCGATGCTCCAGGTCGTGTCGTCCACGCGAGTCCATGAGGTGGCGAGGGCAGGCTGTGCCTCGCCGAGATCGTCCAGTACGACGAGGGTCTCGGCCGTCGACCATCGGGACAACTTGAAGGCGTCGTCGCTCAGCGGGGTCAGCCCGGAGCGCGGCGGCTGCAGCATCGCCACACGCACTCGGCCGCTCCCGTCGTCGGCGGACGGTGATGCCGCGAAACAGCCGGACAGCGCGAGCACCGACACGGTGAGAACGGCGGAGAGGGGCAGCATTCGGCGGGGGGACCGCATCATGGGCATTCTTTCGAGGGAAGGTCGGACGGAACGAACTACAGGTGCGCGCGGACGGGAAGACGCGGTACCGCATCGACCAGGGCGCGGGTGTGGGTGTGCTGCGGGGACCCGAGAACCGTGGTGGTGCAGCCACTCTCGACGATCACGCCGTCGGCCATGACCAGAAGACGGTCACTCGTGCGGGCGGCGACGGCGAGATCGTGCGTCACCAGCAGCGACGCGGTGCCGTCGCGGTCGCACACGGTCTCGAGGACGTCCAGGACGAGATCTCGCAGGGGCAGGTCGAGTCCACTGACCGGTTCGTCGGCGACGAGGTAGCGGGGTCGGCACGCGAGGGCGCGAGCGATGGCCACCCGTTGTCTCTGGCCGCCAGAGAGCTCACCGGTGCGGGCGCCGACCATCGACGCGGCCACCTCCACCGAGTCCAGAGCCGCGAGGGCGCGAGCGCGGTGATCGCCCTCGCACCGCAGCCACCGCAGCGGTGCGGCGACCGAGTCGAGCACGGTGCGACGCGGGTCCAGTGAGGAACCGGGATCCTGCGGAACGTACTGCACCTCGCGGCGGAACCAGCGGGTCGAGCGGGCCGTTCCCGGCCGGATCGCGGCGCCGTCGAGTGTCACCTCGCCGGAGCCGGGTGTCTCCATCGCCAGCAGCATCCGGAGCAGGGTCGACTTGCCCGAGCCGGAGGCGCCGACGAGTGCGATTCGCTCCGAGGGCGCGACGGAGACGGTGACGTCGTCGACCGCGAGCGTGTGTCCGTCGTACCGGCGCGTCAGTGCGCGGCCGTGCAGACCGGGAGATCCCGACGTCACGATGCGACCGGGGCGGAGTGCAGCGCCGCGTCGGCGGACCGTGCGCGCGAGACGAGCCTCGCCGTGACGGGATGGCGCGGTGCTGCGAGAATGTCTGTGACGGTGCCTGTCTCGATGATCGTTCCCCGGTCGGCGACCACGACGCGGTCGCAGAGAGCGGCGGCGACGGCCAGATCGTGCGTGACGAACAGCAGGGCGGGTCCTCGATCGCCGCCGGTCGCGGCGCCGAGAGTCGCGACGACGGTGCTCTGGCTGACCACGTCGAGTGCCGTGGTGGGCTCGTCGGCCACGATCACCGGGGCATTCGAGGCCAGAGCCATCGCAATGCAGACACGCTGACGCTGCCCGCCGGAGAGCTGGGCCGGACGCGCTGCCGCGATGCGCTCGGGATCGGTGAAAGCCATGCCCCGCAACAGTTCCTCTCGATCGGCACGTCGCCGACTCGCCTCGCCGCGATGGCGCAGTGCGAGATCGAGCTGCCGTCCGACGGTGCGGAAGGGGGCGAGTGCGGACGACGCGTCCTGGAAGACCATCGCCGCCCGGGCGTCACGGGGGCGGCGGGGGACGGGCGTGCCCGCCACGTCGTGACCACCGATGCGCACGTGACCGGCGACGACCAGGTCGGGAGGAGTGACGCCGACGACGGCGGACGCGATCACGGATTTCCCGGAGCCGGACGCGCCGACCAGTGCGACACGGTGTCCCGCAACGACATCGAACGTGATGCCGGTCACGAGCGTGGTGACGCCGACCCGGACGGTCAGGTCCTCGACCTCGAGCACGGTGGTGTTCCTCCGCCTTCTGTCGATACTGATAATCGTTGTCGTCGAGACAGTAGGGGTTCGTGACGATGGGGGCAAACCGGCCGACGTCGCCCGTCCGATCCGACAACGGTTGTCGGTAACGCTATGATCGCTGCACGTCGTCCTCGCAGGCGATCCACCGTCACCGATCCGCAGCTGCTCGCAGCGCGGTGCAGAGGGAGTCCCACCATGATGTTTCCCGTCATCGCCAAGGCGGCGTCCACCGTCGTGACCGGGGTCGTGGGCGTCGCGGCCTACAACGGTGTGAAGAAGGTCGTCGAGCGTGCACCGCTGCGCGAGGCTGCCGTCCGGGTCACCGAGGTGAGCCTGCGGGGGGTGCGCAAGGCGGAGGTCAAGGCCGAGTCCGCCCGTCTCGCGGTCTCCGACGTGGTCGCCGAGGCGAAGGATCGCATGGGTGAGGAGGTGCGGCCCCCGGCGGCGTCCGACGTCGGTCACGGCCACGACCACTGAGCGCCGACGTGAGCACCGCGGTCGCCGCTCGCACGGACACCGATCCCGCCGAGACGCCGACACCCGCAGCACCCGAGGTCCTGTCCCACGGCGCCGGCAGGATGCGCGTCCGACTCGACTGGATCGCCGGCAGTGACGTCCGCGCGGTCGCGGTCGAGGACTTTCTCGACGCCGTTCCCGGTGTCCGCGCCGTGCACGCCTTCCCTCGGACGGCGTCCGTCGTCGTCTGGTACTCCCGCTCCCGTACCGACGCCGCGTCGGTGCTGGCCGCGCTGACGGCCGTACCCGCGGCGACCGCGCTCACGCCGGGCCAGGCCGCGGTGCGCACACCACGGTCGGCAGACGTCGGTACCGGCGAGCTGCTGCGCATGACGGTGGGCGGAGCGGCCCTGGTCCTGCTGGGCCTGCGCCGGTACGCGCTGCGCCGACCTCCCGTGCTGGGCCCCACCAGTCGGCTCGTCGCCACCGGGGTCACCGTCTTCACCGGCTATCCCTTCCTGAAGGGCGCCGTGCGGTCCCTCACGGGAGGCCGCGCGGCCGGAACGGACGCCCTGGTGTCCGCGGCGACGGTCGCGAGCCTCGTCCTGCGTGAGAACGTCGTCGCCCTCACCGTGCTGTGGCTGCTGAACATCGGCGAGTACCTCCAGGAGTTGACGCTGCGACGCACCAGGCGTGCCATCTCGGATCTGCTCAGCGGCACCCACGACACCGCGTGGATCCGGACCGGTGACGGTGCCGAGGTCTCCGTGGACATCGACTCGCTCGAGGTCGGCGACGAGGTCGTGGTGCACGACCACGTCGGAGTCCCGGTCGACGGCACCGTGATCGAGGGCGACGCCGTCGTCGACCAGTCCGCCATCACCGGCGAGACGCTGCCGGTCACTGTGACCGTGGGGACCCGGCTGTCGGCCGGATCCGTCGTGTTGCGCGGCCGCGTCGTCGTCCGCGCGTCGGCCGTGGGTCGCGACACGGCGATCGGCCGCATCATCGCCCGGGTCGAAGAGGCGCAGGAGGATCGCGCGCCCATCCAGACGGTGGGCGACAACTTCTCCCGTCGCTTCGTGCCCGCGTCGTTCCTGCTCTCGGCCGCCACGCTGCTCGTCACCCGTGACGTCCGCCGGGCCATGACCATGCTGCTCGTCGCGTGCCCGTGCGCGGTCGGTCTGTCCACCCCCACCGCCATCAGCGCTGCCATCGGCAACGGTGCCCGGCGCGGAATCCTCATCAAGGGCGGGTCCCACCTCGAACAGGCAGGCCGTGTCGACGCCGTCGTCTTCGACAAGACGGGAACGCTGACGGTCGGGCGCCCGGTGGTGACCAACGTGATCGCGTTCCACGACGCGTGGGAGCCGGAGCAGGTGCTCGCCTATGCGGCCAGCTCCGAGATTCACTCTCGGCATCCGTTGGCGGAAGCCGTGATTCGCAGTACCGAGGAACGTCGCATCGAGATTCCACCGCACGAGGAGTGCGAGGTGCTCGTCGGGTTGGGCATGCGGACCGTCTCGGACGGCCGGACGCTGCTGCTGGGCGGTGCGTCGCTGCTGCGCAGAGAGAACGTCGAGGTCTCCGAGGAGGCGTCCGACTGGGTGTCCCGTCTGCAGCACCGTGCCGAGACGCCTCTGCTCCTCGCGGTCGACGGCGTGTTGGTCGGGCTGGTCAGTCTGCGCGACGAGATCCGCCACAACGCCGCCGAGGTACTGCGCGCGTTGCGGGCCGACGGTGTGCACCGCATCGTGATGCTCACCGGGGACAACCCGGCCACGGCCGCCGCCGTCGCGGCCGAGCTCGGTATCGACGAGTGGCGCGCCGAGGTCATGCCCGAGGACAAGCTCGACGTCGTCCGCGCCCTGCAGGCCGAGGGCCACATCGTCGCGGTCGTCGGCGACGGCACCAACGACGCGCCGGCGCTCGCGGCCGCGGACATCGGCATCGCGATGGGCGCCGCCGGGACCGACGTCGCGGTGGAGACCGCGGACGTCGCTCTCGCCGGGGACGACCTGGCGCGACTGCTCGACGTGCGCGCGCTGGGGCGGCGCTCGGTGGCCGTCATCCGCCAGAACTACGCCATGTCGATCGCGGTCAACGCGATCGGGCTGGCCGTGAGTGCCGGCGGAGCGCTGTCACCGGTACTCGCGGCGATCCTGCACAACGCGTCGTCCGTCATCGTCGTCGGAAACAGCGCGAGACTCATCGAGTACAGGCCCGGATCCGGGTAGGTTCGACAGGATGACGACCACCGCACCGCGCACCACCGCAGCACCCGTCGGACCGCTCGATCTCTTCGCCGCCGACTCCCTGCTCGACGAGGACGAGCGGGACATCGCGGCCACGGTCCGCGCGTTCGTCGACAAGCGGCTCAGGCCCGAGGTGGGGGACTGGTTCGAGGCCGGCACGCTACCGCGGGAGATCGCTCGCGAGTTCGGCGGCATGGGTCTGATGGGCATGCACCTCGAGGGGTACGGCTGCGCCGGGACCAACGCGGTGAGCTACGGCCTCGCGTGCATGGAACTCGAGGCGGGTGACAGCGGGTTCCGGAGTTTCGTCTCCGTGCAGGGCTCGCTGTCCATGTTCTCGATCCACCGGTACGGGTCGGAGGAGCAGAAGCAGGAATGGCTCCCGCGTCTCGCCACCGGGGAGGCCATCGGATGTTTCGGACTGACCGAGGCCGACTTCGGTTCCAACCCGTCCGGGATGCGCACCCGTGCGCGACGGGACGGCGACGACTGGATCCTCTCCGGCTCCAAGATGTGGATCACCAACGGCACCCTGGCCGACGTGGCGACGGTGTGGGCGCGGACCGACGAGGGCTTCCGTGGGTTCGTCGTGCCCACGGACGCACCGGGATTCGCCGCGCACGCCATCGGTAAGAAGCTGTCGCTGCGCGCCTCGGTGACAGCGGAACTCGTCTTCGACGACATCCGGCTCCCGTCGTCGGCGATGCTGCCCGGTGCCACCAGCCTCGGAGCTCCGCTCTCCTGCCTCAACGAGGCGCGGTTCGGCATCGTGTTCGGCGCTCTCGGCGCAGCGCGGGACAGCCTCGAGACCGCCATCGCGTACGCGAGTTCTCGCGAGGTGTTCGACCGGCCGCTCGCGAGTTTCCAGCTGACGCAACAGAAGCTGGCCGACATGACACTCGAGCTCGGCAAGGGGTTCCTTCTCGCCGTCCACCTCGGCAGGATCAAGGACCGCGGTGAGATCACGCCGGATCAGGTGAGTCTGGGCAAGCTCAACAACGTCCGCGAGGCCATCGCCATAGCCCGCGAGTGCCGCACGATCCTGGGCGGTAGCGGCATCACTCTGGAGTACTCACCTCTGCGGCACGCCAACAACCTGGAGTCCGTGCTCACGTACGAGGGGACCAGCGAGATGCACATGCTGTCCATCGGTAAGGCGCTGACGGGACAACAGGCGTTCCGCTGACCTGTCACCGCTTCTTCGCGGTCTGCTTCCTGTTCTCCTTGTCGATGGCGTCGACCAACTCGTCCTTGGTCATCGTCGAGCGGCCGTGAATGTCGAGGTCGCGAGCGACCTCCTCGAGATGCTTCTTCGACGCGTTCGCGTCGACGCCGCCCGCGCTGCGGCCCTTCGGATTCGGGCCGCCGCTCTCGGCGCGCTCGTCGGAGGGGCCTTTCTCGTCCTTCGGCTCCCAGTGGTCGCCCACCTTCTCGTAGCTGTGCTTCAGCGAGGAGTAGGCGACTCGGTGCGCCCGCTGCTCGTCGTCGTATTCCTCCTCCGCGGAGTCGAGTGTCTTCGCGAAGGTGCGCTGCGCCTTCTCGTCCGATTTCTGCAGGGTGGAGGGCAGCTCCGACTCGATGGGCTTGCCGTCGTCGTTCGTGGTGGGCACGACTGCCTCCTTCTCTCGGGTCCTGACGTCGGGTCTCGTGTCCAGGTGGCCTACCCGCGTCCCGAGACGCGAAAACCCTGCCGACTTCACCGTCTCAGCGGCACCGTCTCGCCGCGCCCGACGTAGGTGATGCGGTCACCGAGACCTCGCGCGCGCATCTCGCGGGAGAAGTCGGACAGGGGAGAGGCGAAGACACCGTAGTCGTCGACATGCACGGGCAGTACCTGCGCCGGGTCGACGAGCTGCATGGCGTCGGTGCCCTGGCGGCCGTCCATCGTCACCATCGCTCCCCAGCGCGGGTTCTGCCCGAACGGCAGGGTGGTGCCACCGAGGTGCACGACACCGGTGTCGATGTCCGGATAGCGCGTGGGGATCTCCCGAAGCTCGTCGACCATCAGGGTGTCGCCGGAGACGTACACGCGCAGGTCGACGGTGTCGGACTCCGCGGATCCGAACTCGAGCATCGTGCCCATCACCGGCGGAAGCACCCGCAGACGCTGTGCCCAGACGGGGCCGTGCCGACCGGGCATCGCCGTGATCGTCACGACCTGCTCTCCGACTCGCAGGCGTCGTGATTCCCACGTCGACAGTCCGGTCGCCGCCTCGAAGCCGCGACGGGTCAGTTTCGAGGCAGCGTGACCCGTGGTGAACACCGGCAGCGACCGGTCGAGCCCGCTCTGTGCGCGCCGGTCCCAGTGGTCTCCGTGCATGTGCGACAACACGATCGCGGACAGCGGTGGCAACTCGTCGGTCGAGACGGCCGGATCGAGACGGCGTGTGGAGAACAGACCGTGACCGAGATAGGCACGCTCGCCGGCGTGCAGGAAGTTCGGATCGGTGAGCAGCGTGATATCGCCGTAGCTCACCAACCCGGTCGCGTTACCGATGAACGTGTAGCTGCCGTGGGAGACCATGCCGGCGGCTTCCCTGCCGACATGGTCCCAAACGACCTGGTTCTACTTGGACAGCGTGAACTGCATGATGTCGATGGTTCCGCGGCGGAACTGCTTCGCACATCCGCCGAGGTACTTGATGTAGCGCTCGTAGACCTCGTCGCCGGCGATCGCGATGGCCTCGTCCTTGCGGGCCTCGAGGTTCTCCGTCCAGATCTCCAGCGTGCGGGCGTAGTGCTGCTGCAACGAGTGCACCCGGTCGACCGAGAACCCGACGGACGTCGCGCGTTCCTGGATGGTGCCCGGGCGCTCGAGCTCCCCGCCGGGGAAGATCTCCCGGAGGATGAAGCGCATGAAGACGGCGTCGCGCTTGTCGACGGCGACACCCTTCTCCGCCAGATCGTCCAGTCCGTAGCCGACGATGGTGTGCAGCAACATGACTCCGTCGGAGGGGAGCAGCGAGTGCGCCTTCTCGAAGAACGGGACGTGGCGCGCGCGACGGAAGTGCTCGAAGGCGCCGATGCTGACGATCCGATCGACCGGCTCGTCGAACTCCTCCCAGCCCTGCAGGCGTACCTCGGCCTTGCGGTCGCCCGTGAGGTCGTCCAGACGGGACTGGACGCGTCCGAACTGGTGCTCGCTGAGCGTCAGGCCGACCACGTCCACATCGAACCGCTCGCGGGCGCGGATCATCGCGGTTCCCCATCCGCAGCCGACGTCGAGCAGGCGCATGCCCGACTCGAGGCCCAACTTGTCCAGGGCCAGATCGATCTTCGCGAGCTGTGCCTCCTCGAGCGTCATGTCCTCGCGCTCGAAGTACGCACAGCTGTACGTCCACGTGGGGTCGAGGAAGAGCGCGAAGAAGTCGTCGGACAGGTCGTAGTGCGACTGAACGTTCTTGAAGAAGGGCTTCAGGTCTGTCATGTGGTCTAGCAACCTCACACTCGACGGGCAGGAAGGAGCGACGGCACACCCTCCCCCGGGGATGTCTGTCATGCCCGAATCTACGGTCTTCCCAGTCGATCCGCGCTCGGAACCGCCAGGTCGACGCGCTAAACGAACCTGCGGTCCGAGTCTCGCGCGTCCGTCGTGGTCGGTCCCGGTTCTCGGCTCCCGCAGGTCGTCGAAGGTCCGTTTCGAGGCTGTCACTCGGCGATGTCGCGCTCCTCCAGGATCGTGGTCGCCAGGGTGCGGTAACCGTGTTCGGGAAAGTGCACGGTGACGCGGTCCGCCTCGGCCGACACCACGTTCCCCGCGCCCCAGTCGCGGTGATGCAGCGTGTCGCCGGGCTGGTAGCTCGTGTCACCGCCGTTGACGTCGGACTCGGCCGCGGTGCCGGACTCGCAGGTGTCGCACCGACCGCAGAGTTGCTCCGTCACCTCGCCGAGGTACTCGAGGAGCACCTGTCGTCGGCATCGCCGCGTCTCGGCGTAGGTCCGCACCATCTCCACCCGCGATCGCGCCGCCGTCTCCTGCCGGCGAGCCGCCTCCAGTGCGCGTTCGACGGCCTCGGTCGTCGAGAGGCTGCCGGGCACCCACCCGGCGTCCGTGTGGTGCACGGCGTCGACGTGATCGAGCAGCTCCAGGGCGGTCTCCACAGCGCGCGGTGACAGGCCGGGCAACCCCGTGAGCGACTCGGTCGACATCGGTTCCGTGGCGGACCGCAGCGCCCCCTGCACCGCCTCGAGCGCATCTCGGCGCGGTCGGCGAGTGGCGAAGAACGACGGCAGCCCCAGGTCCTCGGCGCGAAAGTGCAGGACGGCAGCGGCGTCCGCACCGTCGCGACCGGCGCGGCCGAACTCCTGGTAGTACCGCTCCAGCGAATCGGGCGGTGCAGTGTGGACGACGAACCGGACATCGGGCTTGTCGATGCCCATCCCGAACGCCGACGTGGCCGCGACGACGTCGACCGTCCCGGCCGCGAACGCCTCGTGCGCCTCGTCGCGCGCGGACCGTGCGAGACCGGCGTGGTACGCGAGCGCTCGGAGGCCGCGCTCCGCCAGCAGAGCCGCGAACTCCTCCGCCTGCGCGCGAGTGGCGGTGTACACGAGACCGGTTCCGGTTTGCCCGTTTGATTCCGACCGGCCGCCGGACTCCGAGCGCTGGACGACATCGTCCACGGCCGCCCGGAGTGCCACATCCGCATCGTGGTGCCGGACGACGGACAGCCGGATCTCGGGCCGATCGAAGGAGCCGACCACCGTCAACGGATCGAGCATGCCGAGGCGCGTCGTGATCTCGTCACGGATCGGCGGGGGAGCCGTCGCGGTGACGGCGATGATCGGCGGGCGTCCGATCGCCTCGGCCACGTGACCGAGACGAAGGTAGGCCGGACGGAAATCGTGGCCCCAGGCGGCGATGCAGTGGGCCTCGTCGACGGCGATGCACGCGACGCCGAGTGCGCGCAGCCGATCCTGCACCTCGTCCCGAGAGGCTGATTCCGGCGTCAGGTAGACGATGATCGCCTCACCGCGAGCGAGGGACTCCCACGAACGCTCGTTCTCGGTGTCGCTCTGCTCGGAGTGCACCGCGACCGCCCGCACGTGTGTCGACCGACGACGCAGACCGTTCACCTGATCGCGTTGCAACGCGATGAGCGGGCTCAGGACGACGGTCGGCCCGTCGAGCAGCGACGCGGCGACCTGATAGATGGCCGACTTGCCGAAACCGCTCGCCAGCAGTGCCAGCACGTCTCGTCCGGACACGACGGCATCGATCGAGTCACGCTGTCGCGGATGCAGTTCGGCATGACCGAGCGCCCGCGCGGCCGCATCGATGTCGGGCGGTGGGACGGTGTCGGGGCTCACGAACGCCCAGGTACCCGCGAGTGGGCGTGCGAATCCTGCGCGGCCGCACCGTCAGAAGCGGCGCGTCAACCGCAGCCGCAGTGGTCGGCCGTCGGGGTCGACCACCAGCCGGTAGAGGAGCGAGAACACCCGCTGCTTCCACAGCGGCGGCACCTCGATGGCATGCATGCGCAACCGTCCCCGCGGGCGATCACCGTCGCGGCCCCCGTCGTGCCACGCGTCGAGCTCGCTGACCTGCTCGGCGACCGCGTCGAAGCAGTCGTCCGGGTCGAGGAGGTCGGCGACGTCGGCGTCCGCGCCGCTCCCACGGGACAGGTGTTCGGCGAGGAGCTCGAGGCGGAGATCTCGGGCGAACACCCGCGCACCGTCACCCAGGCCACCGGGATCGACGGGCTCGCGCGCATCCCGCTCCTCGTCGACCACGGCCGCCGTGAGCTCCGAATCGTGCGTCCAGGAGCGGCGATTGAAGTTGTCGCTACCGACGGCCGCCCACACGTCGTCGACGATGCAGACCTTGGAGTGCACGTAGACCGGCACGCTGTCGTCGTTTTCCACGTCGAGGACGAGCACCCGGTCGGCGCCCGCGTCGCGTAGTAGATCCAACGCGGCGGCGTGACCCAGGAGCGACGGCGGGATGGTCATCGCACTGTCGTCGTCGAGGTGCCGGGGTACCACGATGATCATGCGGAGCCGGGGCGAGCGCCGCAGCGCACGCGCGAAGACCCGCGCGACGTCCACGGACCACAGGTACTGGTCCTCGATGTAGATCAGGCGCTCGGCGCGACCGAGGGCTTTGGCGTATGCACGGGCGGCGCTGCGCTCGCCGTCCTGCGCGAACGGGTAGGACGGTCGGCGACGCGGGTAGGTGCGGAGCAACTGCACCGAGCACGTTCCCGTCGCCTCCGGGTCGGGGAGGGCAGCGGGCAGCTCGGACGGCTCGCGCCGGTGCCGGCGGACGACGTCGCTCACCACGTGCCACGGCAGCCGCGACAGCGCCGCCGGATCCTCCCAGCGCTCCCGGAAGGTGTCCTCGACGTCGCGCACGGCCGGACCGCGCATCTCGAGCTGCAGGTCGTGCCAGGCGGGGGTCTCCCCGTACTCCGGCGGAAACGGTCGGCTCAGGGCATCGCCGTGATGGTGCGCATCGTCGCGTCGCGACCGGGCCAGATCGATCCCGCCCACGAAGGCGACGTTGCCGCCGGGCCGCGACGCGGAGCGCATCACCACGAGCTTCTGATGATGGGACCCGAAGGCCAGAACGCGCTGATCGAGAACGCACTCACCGCCCGCGTCCTCGAGCGCGGTCGCGAGGGCACTGTTCTTGCCGCCGGTGTATCCGAGGCCCTCCGCGTGCGAGCGCCACAGCAGACTTCGGACGACGACACCGCGCGTCGCGGCACCGGTCAGCGCGTCCTCGACCGTCGGACCGCGGTCGGTGAGCACCTGCTCCGGGTCGCCGCGCCAATCGGTGAACAACACCAGATCGTCCGGTTTCGCGTCGGCCAGGTGCTCGTTCAGCACGCGGAAGTAGGTGTCGCCGTGCACGAGAGCGACGCAACGGTTGCCCTCCGTCCAGGCGCGGATGCGAGTGTCCGGGTTGGCGCGCTCCTCCGCGGACAGGAACCAGGGATGCGTCTCGTCGTCGAAGTCGATGTCGGCGAAGATCGACGACCGACCCAGAGCGTTCGAGATGCGGTCGACCGCCGTCATCAGCACGTTGCCGCGCGGTGGTGCACCCGTCTCGACCGCGCGTCGTCCCGACCCGTGCGTCACGCGACGCGTGCCGCGGGTGGGAGGGACTCGGTGCCGCCGGTGGGCCACGCCAGAGGGTCGGAACCCAGGGCGTGCAGCTGACGGACCTGGTCCTGACACCACGGCGACAGATCGCTCTCGCCCGCCAACACGGTCGCGACGAACTCGTTCCACGGTTCCCAGCGGTAGTCGGCCACCTCGTCCGGTCGCGGATCGACGGTCCTGTCGTCGTGCAGGACGAGGAACACCGGGCAGATCTCGTACTCGACCACGCCGTTGTCCATCACGGCGCGGTACCGGAACGACGGGAGCACCGGAGCTGCGCTGCCCGCACCGATACCCAGTTCGTGATCGAGGCGCCGCAGAACCGCGGAGTCGAGACGTTCACCCGGAGCGGGGTGTCCGCAGCACGTGTTGGTCCAGATTCCGGGCCAGGTGCGCTTGTCGTGCGCCCGCTGTGTCACCAGGACCTCGCGCTCGCGGTTGATCACGTAGCTCGAGAACGCCAGGTGCAGCGGTGTGGCGTCGTGATGCACAGTGGCCTTGTCGTGGGTGCCGATGGCACGGCCGTCCTCATCGAGCAGTACTACGAGTTCCACACGTGTCCCTTCCGGATGTACGACCGGCCTCCGGTCCAGAGTAGTGGTCGCTCAGCGGGGCCGAGACGGGCGGACGGACACCACCTCGTGGGTGCGCACCGGACCGGCGACGCGGGCGTGGCACGTGGTGAGGATCGGCGCCGACCGAGACTCCTGGAGGACCACCTCGACGGTGTCCCCGTGGTGGTCGAGGAGGACGTGTCGCCGACCGTCCGGGCCGGGAGCCTCCGACAGGGGATGCAGGGTGTCGATGGCGAAGTCCTGCAGGACGGTTCGTGCGGCGTGCTGGGCCACCTGCACGGCCCCCGAGAGCGCACTGCGGCCGCGCAGGAACTCCGGGGTGACGAGTCCGTCGTGGTGGCGGCGCAGGATGCGGACGACGTCCGCGTCGTCGACGTTGCCGTAGTAGAGACCGTGCGGCAGGACGATCATCGTGCCGGCGAACCGGTCGCCACCGAGGTGCGAGCACTCCCACACCTCGCCGGGGTACGCCGACACGGCCGGCCCGAGGATCGTGCGACCGCGGACGGCGCAACAGCGGTCGTGCCTGCCGTGGGTGCACACGGCCACGATGGTCTCCGTCGACGCGGTACCCGACGATCCGTCGAGCGGGACGTCGAGCAGTTCGGCCGCGTCGGACACCTCGCCCCGGTGCACGCTCTCGTGCCCCGGCCGTGCGTCCACCGACGCCCACCGCCACCGGCCGCGGCCTCGGCGACGGCCGGGCTCCCGGACGGCGAGGGGGCGGAATCCGGCACTCTCGATGCGGCGCACGAGCGCTCCACCCAGTACGGGATCGAGGACGGACGGGGAATCGAGGAACGCCGACGGGCCCCAACTTCCCGCGACCTCGACGAGGAACCATCGTTCTCCGCGAGAACCGCTTCCCGCCAACGTGTCTCCCCGATCACGAGCATTGTCGCTGCACGGGCGCCACGCCGCGGTGGTGCTCACCGGCGTCGTCACGATCGGGCGACGACGAGACCCTCGCGGAGCAGGCGACGCACCACGACGATCGCGTCCTGATCGTCGAGACCCGTGAGGTCGCCGACCGCGCAGTCTTTCCCGCTGTGCAGCTGCCGAACGGCGTCCGCCGCGATCGAGGGCAGCGTGATCGTCTTGGTCCGCGTCGTCACGGCGACCGACTCGGGCGACTGCGTCACCCGCGCGGCGAGCCCGGATCGCCACGTCACCACGGTGGCCGCGGACAGGCCGGCCATCGTGCGCACGGTCTCGAGAGGACGCACCGGGGCCGGCCGCGTGACCTCGACGAAGCGACGGCCGACACGCTCTGCCGCCGTCCGCGCTCGACCGTCGCAGCCGTCGGTGTCGGCGAGGGTCGCGGTCAGATCTGCGATCAGCGCGCGCACGTGCGGTACGACGGCGTCCGGATCGGTCAGATCGAGCCCCACGGGCAGCGGGGCCCGGAAGCTCGCGTCGTCCGCGAGGGTGCCCAGCACGTGATGCAGGAGGTCGTACCGGGTGAAGGCCGACATTCCGACGGTCAGATGGATCGAGGTGTCACCCAGGGCCTCGGCGGAATGGATCCAGCCCCTCGGAACGTACAGCGAATCACCTTCGCGCAGAACGACGTCGAGGGTCGGGTCCGTGCGCGCCATGGCGGCGACGGCGTCCCTGCGGTCCGACCACGGCTGGTTCGACAGCGGGTGCTCGTGCACCGGGGGGTGCAGGATCCACCGCTTCTCGCCGGCGATCTGGAGGACGAAGACGTCGTGCACGTCGTAGTGGGGATCGAATCCGCGCGACGACGCGGGGGTGATGTACGAGTTGACCTGCACCGGGTGGCCGAGATCGGCGACCAGGTCGCCGGTGAAGTGGATGAGGGGAGGCCACAGTCGATGGAGTCCCTGCAGGACCAGGGTGTGGCCGTCCGCGAAGGCCGCCAGGATTCCGGCGGAGTCGAGCTGATCGGTCACCTCGGCCCCGAAGCCACCCGAATCGGTGAACTGACCGCGGTCGGTCAGCGCGCCGTTCCTGGCCATCCGGGCGAAGGGTGTGCGCACGCCGCGTTCGGACACCAGCTCGTCGACGGCGTCCGTCGACAGCAGATCGGTGAACGGAGCGGGAAGGTCGGCCGCGTGCGTCAGGAGCGGCGCGCGTCCCCAGTGGTCCTCGGCGAAGGCGCGGGGCTCGATGCTCAGAAGACGACGCAGCGCGGACCGGTCTCCCGGTCCGCGCTCGTCATCGGTCGGTCGGCTCAAGCCGTACCGTCCGCACCGCCGTCGTGGCCGTCGGGGTTCGAGCCGCCGTCGGCAGGGCCCTCGCCGCTGGCCGCGGAGCCGTCCGCGCCGCCGTCGTGTCCACCTGGGTTCGAGCCGCCGTCGGCGGGGCCCTCCGTGCTGGACGCGGTGCCGTCGGCGCCGCCATCGTGACCGTTCGGGTTGGAGCCGCCGTCGGCGGGGCCTTCGCCGCCTGCTGCTCCGGAAGTGGTGATGTCGTCGTCGTTGATAGCCATCGTCTACCTTTCAGTCGTCACGACCGGACGCCGGAATTCCGGCGTCGGACACACATCGAACGTCCCCGTTCTACAGGAGACAGGTCACGTGTTGACGATTTCGGGACTTCTCAAACTCCGTGTCCACCGCATCGCCGCGTAGAGCACGCCGCCGACCATGAGCAGCACGCCGGCACGCAGCCACGTCTGCGCGGTCTGCTGCGTCGCGAGCACGCCGCAGCTGATCAGAGCGAGCACCGGAAGGATCACCGGGGTGCGGAAGTGCGGGTGGTCCACCTGGTCCTTGCGCAGCACCAGCACGGCGAGGTTGGTGCTGACGAACACGATCAGGAGCAGCAGGACGACGGTCTCCGCGAGCGCTGCGACGGTCCCGGTGGCCGCGAGAATCATCGCCACCACCGTGGTCGCGACGATGGCCACCCAGGGAGTCTGCCGACGTGGCAACACCCGGCCCGCGACGGCGGGCAGTAGTCGCTGTCCGGCCATCCCGTAGGTGAGTCGGCTGGCCATGATCATGGTCAGCAGGGCGCCGTTGGCCACGGCGATCAACGCCACGAGTCCGAAGAGCCTGTCGGGGACACCGACGTCGGCCGCCGAGACGACGGCGAGCAGGGGCGCCGAGGTGTCCGCGAGGTCGCTCGCGGGCACCACCGCGCTCACCGCGAGTCCGACCGCGACGTAGACCGCACCGGCCGTCGCCAGCGAGAGGAAGAGCGCGCGAGGGTAGACGCGGTGCACGTCCCGGACCTCCTCCGCCATGTTGGCCGAGGTCTCGAACCCCACGAACGAGTAGAAGGCGAGCAGTGCCGCCGCGAGGACCGCCACGGCAGGGTTCACGGCATCGGTGAACTCGAGGGTGCGGCCGAGATCGCCGTCGCCGCGACCGAGCACGATGCAGGCGAGGACGACGACGAGGACGAGTCCGCTGACCTCGACGACGGTCATGACCACGTTCGCCCGCATCGACTCCTTGATGCCACGCGCGTTCAGGAGAGCGACGACGGCGAGGAACACCAGCGCGGCAGGAACCGTCGGGACGTCGAGGAAGGCGCCCAGATAGTCACCGGCGAAGGCGACGGACAGCCCGGCCGCGCTCGTCACACCCGCCGCCAGCATCGAGAACCCGACGAGGAACGACACCACCGGCCGTCCGAAGGCTCGCTCGGCGAACACGGCGGCACCACCTGCGCGCGGGTACTTGGTCACCAGCTCGGCGTACGAGGCCGCGGTGAGCATGGCCATCGCGAGTGCCACCAGCAGCGGCACCCACACGGCACCGCCGACCTCGCCGGCGATCTCGCCCACGAGTGCGTAGATGCCCGCTCCGAGAACATCACCCAGGATGAAGACGAACAGGAGTTTGCCGGTGACGGCGCGACGCAGACCGGGGGAGTCGCCCGGTGCCGCAGGGTCGTTCAGGTCAGTGCTCATCGCACCGGGTTACCCGTTCGCGGGGCCGTTACCCACGCGCACGACCCGGCGATCCGGGTCGTTTGTCGGGTCCGCCTCCGGGTAGCCGGGGCGCGACAAGAGCACGACCCCGAGCACTGTCAGGAGCCTTCATGTTCCGTCATACCGACCACCTCCAGTTCGACGTGAAGCCGGAGAAGCCGGATCCCGTCTACGCCCGCAAGCTGCAAGAGTTGATCGGCGGCGCGTACGGCGAGATGACCGTCACGATGCAGTACCTGTTCCAGGGATGGAACTGTCGCATGAAAGGCAAGTACAAGGACCTCATCATGGACATCGCGACCGAGGAGATCGGTCACGTGGAGATGATCGCGACCATGGTCGCGCGGCTCCTCGAGGGCGCACCGGCCACCGAGTCCACCAAGAACGCTGCCGCCGATCCCGTCGTCGCCGCGGTGCTGGGCGGGATGGATCCGCAGCAGGCCATCGTGTCCGGTGGCGGACCCACCCTCGCCGACAGCAACGGTGTCCCGTGGAACGGGCGCTTCATCGTCGCCAGCGGCAACCTGCTGGCGGACTTCCGCGCCAACGTCGCGGCGGAGGCGCAGGGCCGCGTGCAGACCGCACGCCTGTGGCACATGACCGACGATCCCGGTGTCAAGAACATGCTCAAGTTCAACCTCGCCCGCGACACGTATCACCAGAACATGTGGCTCGCGGCCATCGAGGAGCTGCAGGCGGACGGTCTGGAGGGTGTGGTGGCGCCGAACGACCTGTTCGACGAGGAGTACGACGAGCACGCGAGCACGCTGTGGCATCTGTCGGACGGCACCGAGTCCGACAAGGGCCGGTGGGCGCACGGCACCGCACCCGACGGCCGCCACGAGAACAGGTTCCTCGCCGATCCGCAGCCGCTGGGCAACAAGCAGAGTGGACCGCCGCCGGACCCGAAGCTCTACGCCACCTACGACGGCGGACTCGGCGAACCGTCGAACGCGGCTCTCGGCACGGAGAAGGGCGTCATGGGCAAGATCAAGGAGACGTTGGACCCCAACGCCGGCTGATCGGCCGACCCGAACGACGAAGAACCCCGGCGCCGATACGGCGCCGGGGTTCTGTCAGGTTGATGTGGATGGTGCGAGTCGATCCGGAGAACAGGCTCCGCGTGATCGTCCTCGCGTCGGAATGAACACGTGTCTCGTCGTCACCGTGTTGATACGCACCACCTGCCTCGAGTTCGTCCTACGACCTGTTCGGCTTGCGTCTCCGACGATAACCCCGCGGAGTGACGCTGTCCACACCTGCGTCATGGCGACGTCATCCGGCAGTCGTCGCGCGTTCGTTCGGGACGCAGTGCGTCATCTGCAGGTCGGCGACGTCGCGGGGGCCGTTCTTCCCGAGATTCGCGCGCCGCCGGTCCTCCTCCTCCGACAGGGTCTGCGATGCGAGCGGTTCGAGTCCGCGGACGTCGTCGGCCGAGATGCCCAGCCCCTCTCCCACGCGGGCGCCGAGTTCGTCGTCGGCCATGAAGAAGTGCCAGACCATCCGCTCCTGCACCTCGCGCGTCGCCTCCGAGATGTTCGCGACGAGATTCGCCACGAGGTCGTCCTTCTCCCACTGGTCCATCAGCTGGTACCGCTGACCGGCCTGCTCGTAGTCGTTGGTGCGATCGATCCGCTTGCGGGTGAGGCGGCCGTGGATCTCCGGACCCTGCTCGTCGTGCGTCGGGTACTCGGCCTCACGGAGACCGCCCGTGATGGAGGGCTCGTAGTTCACGTGCGGATTGCTGCCGGTGTTGTCCACCGAGTACTGCATCTGGCCGCCCTGCTGGTTCGTGGACACCCGCGCGTTCTTCGCCTGGTTGACGGGCAGCTGCAGGTAGTTCGGCCCCACGCGGTAGCGCTGGGTGTCCGAGTACGAGAAGGTCCGGCCGACCAGCATCTTGTCGTCGGAGAAGTCCAGGCCGTCGACGAGCACACCGGTGCCGAACGAGATCTGCTCGTTCTCGGCGAAGTGGTTCGAGACGTTGCGGTCCAGCACCATGCGGCCCACCACCTTCGGCGGGAACTCGTTCTCCGGCCACACCTTCGTGTCGTCGAGCGGGTCGAAGTTCAGCTCGGGATGCTCGTCGTCGCTCATCACCTGCACGCGCAGTTCCCATTCGGGGAAGTCGCCGCGCTCGATGTGCTCGTACAGATCCTTGCTCGCATGGCCCAGATCGTTCGCCTGGATCGCGGCGGCGTCCGCCTCGGTGAGCGACGCGACTCCCGCCTTCGGGATCCAGTGGTACTTCACCAGGTGAGTCTCGCCCTCGGCGTCGACCCACTTGTAAGTGTTCACTCCGAAACCCTGCTGCGTCCGGTAATTGGCCGGAATCCCGCGGGGGGAGAACAGGTTCACGAGCATGTGGGTCGCCTCGGGCGTCTGCGACATGAAGTCGAAGATGCGCGCGGGCTCCTGCCGGAACGTCACCGGATCCGGCTTGAGCGAGTGGATGACGTCGGGGAACTTGATGGCGTCACGGATGAAGAAGACGCCCAGGTTGTTCCCGACGAGGTCCCAGTTGCCGTCCTCGGTGAAGAACTTGATCGCGAAGCCGCGGGGGTCACGCGCGGCCTCGGACGAATCGCGCCCGCCGATCACCGTCGAGAACCTGACGGCGAGGTCCGTGCGCTTGCCGGCCTCGGCGAACAGCTTCGCGCGGGTGTACCGCTCGATGGGTTCGTCGCCCCACTTCCCGGTGGCCTCGAAATAGCCGTAGGCGACGGCTCCGCGGGCGTGGACGACGCGCTCCGGGATGCGCTCGCGATCGAAATGGCTGACCTTCTCGAGGAACTGGTAGTTCTCGAGGGTGGCCGGACCGCGTGAGCCCACGGTGCGCTGGTTCTGGTTGTCGTAGACGGGATGCCCTTGACGATTGGTGAGGATGTCCCGGTCGTCTGCCGGTGTCGACCCTTGCGACGCGACGTCTGTCATGTGTCGGCTCCTTGACTGCTCTGTGGAACGGAGGCTTCGTGCAGCGGACCGCGTACCCGACACGATCGCGAGAAAACGTGATCGGACAGAATCCTGGGATGAGGACGAGTGCCGGTGTGCTGCTGTTCCGCGGGGGTGGGGGCGAGCTGGAGGTGCTGCTGGCTCATCCCGGCGGACCCTTCTGGGCGCGCAAGGACGCCGGCGCCTGGTCCATACCGAAGGGCGAGTACGACGCCGACACCGAGGATGCGCGCACAGCGGCGGCCAGAGAGTTCGCGGAGGAACTCGGGTCCCCGGTGCCCGACGGGGACTGGATCGATCTCGGCACGGTCGCGCAGTCCGGAGCCAAATCGGTTCGTGCGTTCGCCGTGCGCGGCGAACTCGACCCCTCGACCGCCGTGAGCAACAGTGTGGAGATGGAGTGGCCACCCAGATCGGGGCGGCGGCTGGTGTTTCCCGAGGTCGACCGCGTGGAGTGGTGTGATCGGAAGTCCGCGCGGCGTCGGCTGCTGAGCGGGCAGGTTCCGCTACTCGACGCCCTCGACCGCCACCTCGAGCAGCTCTGAGGCGCACGTCGCGCGGGCGGAGAACCTGTGTGCAGAGATCCGCGGTGAACGCGGATCTCTGCACACAGACCGTCGACGCATCGCGGAGCGGACTGGTCGCCGACGTGATGAGACGGATCGCTCAGCCCACTCAGGCGGCGCCCTGACCTCCGCCGCCGCCCTCGGTCATGCCCTCGTCACGGTCACCGTCGGCGTTGCGGAACTCGTCGAGTGTCGCCTCCGCCGCGTCGCCGGTCTGTTCGGCGGCACCGTCGGAGGAATCGTGGAGATCGTCCTGATCCGTCCCGCCCTCACGCCGCTCGGGGATGTCTCCCGCCGCCTGCTTGGCCTCGTCGATCTTCTCCTGCACGGAGTCGAGCATCGTCTCGTCCAGTTCGTCGGCCATGAGAACTCCTTCGATCGCGGGGAATGTGCCTCGTCACACTGCGTTTTCCCCGTTGTACCGGCGGGTAACCACGATCTGTCACCGAATGACACGGGGCGGTCGTTCCGGCTGCTCTTGCACCGAGACTCAACTTCCATCACAGGGGGCACATCACATGGTCAGCACCACCGCACACACCGAACGGGCGACGCTCGTCGCCCAGCTTCGCGCTCTGCTCGCGCTCACCAACACCGAGGTTCAGGTGGCCGAGACCCGCGTCGCACAGGCTCGGACGGAAGCTGTCCGCGAGGAACTGCTGCAGAACGCGTCGAACGGACGCGATCGCGCTGCTCGCATCGATGCCGCCATTCGTGAACTCGGCGGCTTCCCCGGCGTCGTCGCACCCGTCGTCGGGCGCCTCACCGCGCTGCTCAAGGCCATCGGCGAGCAGGCGCAGCCGTTCGACGAGGCCCTTCTCGGCGATCTCGCGCTGGAGCACCAGCTGCTCGACCGCGCCCGTTACGTCAAGGCTCTCGCCACGACCGCGTCCACGCCGGGCGTCGTGTCGCTCGCAGACGATCTCGTGACCGCCCACACCGCGACCGTCGAGTGGCTCACCACCGTCCTCGCCGAGGACGCCCTCGGTGGACCGGCCGCACTGCGTCGCACGCCGATCCAGGCCGCCACCGGTGCTGCCGTGCGTCTCATCAACACGCCGGTCACCTGGTCGTCGCGAGGTGTCGACCGCGTCGTCGGCACGGCGAAGGACGTTCCCGCGAAGGTGTCCACCCTCATCGGCCGCGGCCAGCGCGCGACCGAACTGGCCGTCGACACCGTCACCGCGAGCCGCGACGCGGCACTCGAGACGGCCGAGGAGGTCACTCGTGACGGCGGCGCGACCGGTGTCGCCGACGCGATCCACCGCACCCGTGCGGCCGGCGGGACGCTCGAGGAGCACGAACTTCCCATCGCCGACTACGACGGTCTGAACGTCGCCGCAGCAGTCGCCGAGATCAAGGAACTGACCGATCCGGCAGATCTGCGCACCGTGGTCGCCTACGAGGAGCGCTACAAGAACCGCCACTCGGTGGTCTCCGCCGCGCAGACTCGTCTGGCAGCGCTGGCGAAGGACATCGTCGGCATCTCCTGATCCACTCACACGGAAGCCCCCGAGGATCATCGATCCTCGGGGGCTTCGTCGTTCGTCGGTCCGGTCAGCCCGCACGCCTGGTCGGGGTGTCGGCATGGTCCGGTCGTTCTCGGCGGGAGGGTGCCGAGTCGAGGGGAACGGGTCGTGCAGTCTCCGCTCCGCACCGTGCCATCACGGCCTCCCACCATTCCTGCCGCGGACCGGTCTCGGTCCAGACCACCGTGTCGATGTCCATCTGTTCATCTCCTGTCGAAACACCGGAATGCGTCGACGCCTCACTTCTCGAGCGCTGTGAGGGGGATTACCCGTTCGGAGCAGGATCACACCGACCGACCGAGACGGTCAGCGCCACCACGTCTCACTGGGGGTGACCGGAGTGGTGCGCTTGTGCCGGGTCTTGACGAACCAGTTCTCGATGGTGGCGGCGGCCTCGTCGGGCACGTCCTCGCCTTCGAGGTAGGCGTCGATCTGGGCGTACGTCACACCCAGTGCCTCCTCGTCGGGCAGCGCCGGCCGGTCGTCCTCGAGGTCGGCCGTGGGTACCTTCTTCCACGTGCTCTCCGGGGCACCGAGCTCGCGCAGCAGGGCCGCACCCTGGCGCTTGGTCAGGCCGGTCAGCGGTGTGAGGTCCACACCGCCGTCGCCGTACTTGGTGAAGAACCCCGTCACGGCCTCGGCAGCGTGATCGGTACCGACGACGAGCAGGTTCCGCTCGCCCGCGAGCGCATACTGGGCGACCATCCGCTCGCGTGCCTTGATGTTGCCGCGAACGAAGTCGCGCAGTCGATCGACTCCGAGGGCCGTGGCAGCCGCCACGCCTGCGCCGTCCGCGGACGGCTTGATGTCCACCGTCACCGTGGTGTCGGGGCGGATGAAATCGAGCGCGATCGCCGCGTCGGCCTCGTCCGCCTGCTCACCGTAGGGGAGTCGTACGGCCATGAACGTCGCGTCGCCGCCGCCGGCGCGAACGCGTTCCGCGGCGAGCTGGCACAGGCGTCCCACGAGTGTGCTGTCCTGTCCGCCACTGATGCCGAGTACGAAGCCGGCAGTTCGGGTGGCGACGGCGTAGTCGGCGAGAAAGCCCACCCGCGTGTCGATCTCCGCTGCGGGATCGATGGTCGGACGGACCTCGAGTTCGGTTCGAATGGTGTCGCGAAGGCTTGGCATGACTCAACGCTAGCGCCGATCCTCCGCGCGTGCCGGGGATGTTTGTCACCGGACGGAGCGGGAAGGACTACCGGTCCTTGCAGCACTGAGAGAGGAAACGGAAGACACATGTCTCACCACGTCGAGACCGAGGAACTCATCGAGGGCGAGGCGGCCGAACCGGAGCAGCGCGTCGACACCGACGAGGATCTCGCCGAGCTCTGTTCGGAGATCGCGGAACTCGCACTCGAACGCGACCTCCGTATCGCCACCGCCGAGTCGCTCACCGCCGGGAACATCGCTGCCAATCTGGGCCGCGCGTCGTCGTCCGGAACGTGGTTCCGCGGGTCGATCGTCGCCTACGCCAGCGAGGTGAAGTACTCGCTGTTGCAGGTACCCCGCGGCCCCGTGGTGAGCGAGGAGGCCGCCACGGCCATGGCGAGCGGAGCGGCGTCGGCGCTCGGCGCGGATCTCGCCGTGGCCGTCACCGGTGAGGCGGGACCGGAGACGAACGAGGACGTGGAACCCGGAACGGTCTGGTTCGGCATCGCCGACCACGGGACGACCAGCGCGGAGCGCGTGGTCTTCGAGGGCGACCCGAAGGACGTCCTGGCCGCGACCATCGAACGCGCGCTACGCCTGCTGCGCGACCACGCCCGGTCAGGCGCCCAGCGCGAGTAGGGCGATGTCGTCGATCGGAGAGAGGTCGGGGATGAGGGCGACCAGATCCTCGACCATCTTCGTCGTGGACAGTCCGAGGCGGGCCTGCGTGAACTGCGCGAGACCGTCCTCGCCGAACATGGTGCGCCCGTCGGGACGTGCCTCGGTGATGCCGTCCGTGTAGAGCAGCAGTGTCTGCCCCTCCTGCAACCGGAAACTGCACGCACTGAAGGTCGCGTTCGGCAGAGCGCCGACGAACATGCCTGTACTGGAACGGATCTCGTGCACCTCGCCGCGAGCGGGATCGAGGAGCAGGGCGGGCGGGTGCCCGCCCGTCGCCAGTGTGACGCGGAAACCGCCACGAGGATCCGGGGTGATCACACCGAACAGCACGGTGCAGAAACGCTGATGCGAGGTGTCCATCAACAACAGTCGATTGAGCTCGGCGAGCCCCTCCGTCGGATCGTCGTGGTGCAGCGCCGCGGCCCGCAGGGTGTAGCGGACCAGCGAGGTGACGGCCGCGGCGCCGGCGCCGTGGCCCTGGACGTCGCCGAGGAAGAACGCCCACCGGTCCTTGCCCAGCGCGAAGACGTCGTAGAAGTCGCCGCCGACCTGCAGCGGTGACGAGGCGTGGTAGTGCGACGCGAGCGTCAGGCCCTCGATGGTGGGAAGGGAGGGTGGGAGCAGCGTGCGCTGCAGCACGGCGGCGTAGTCACCGATGATCGCGGAGTCCGCCTCGGCGCGCGTGCGGAGTTCCCGCTCGGCGCGCACGGTGGTCGCGGCCGACAGTCGCAACTCGAACTCGTCCATCGCGATGTCGGCCAGTTCCATCAGGATGTCCGCGCGATCGTCGGACACCGTGCGCGGCACCACGTCGTAGACGTTGACCGTGCCGAGCCGGAAGCCGTCGGCGGTCACGATGGGGGCGCCGGCGTAGAAGCGGATGCCGAGATCGCCGCGGACGAAGGCACTACCGGCGGTGGCCGGGTTCGCCAGGGTGTCCGACGCGACGAAAGGCCCGTCGTGCGTCATCGCCATCGTGCACAGGGCGTCGTGACGTTCGGTGTGGTCCGGGAGCCCGTCGCCGTAGGTGGCGGTGAACCGCACCAGGTCGGCATCGATGATGGACACGGACGCGTACGGCGCGTCGAACCAGCGGGCCGCGAGGCGGGCGATGCGGTCGAAGGCGCCGTCGGCGGCGGTGTGCTCGACGTCGTACCGGGCCAACGCGGCCAGGCGTGCCGCCTCGGCGGCCTGCGCGAGGTCGGGACCGAGATCGAGGGCATCGATCGCCGTTCTCGACGTGGCACGGCGCGGGGAGTCGAACGCGTGGGACGAGAGTGCAGTCACGAAGCCTCCGGTGAGACGAGAGCGGTAATGCTCTCCCCGGGGCTGGAGGAGGAGAGACTCACGGGGAGCCTCAGCAATCGCGTACGAGTCTACGAGACCTGATCGTCGGTGTCGATGCCGGATGTCGGTGCCACGTCCCATGCCATGGTCACGGTGGTGCCCGAGTCGGCGGACGACAGCGTGACGTCGTCCGACAGGGTCTCGATCAGCGGCAGACCGCGGCCACGGAGGGGCCCCGGCGACGAGTCGGACCACGTCCCGTGATCACGGACGGCGACCTCGAGCCGAGCGGAGTCGTAGGTGGCCTGGAGGTCGAAGACGCGTCGACCGGTGGTGGCGGCATAGGCGTGCTCGACGACGTTGGCCATCGCCTCGTAGACGGCGAGCACGATGTCGTACGTCCGCGCCGTGTCGAACGGCGTGTGCGTCAACCACGCACCGAAGCGGACGCGAGCGTCGGTGATGCGCTGCGGTTCGGCGTCCAGATCGGTGAGGGACAACTGGGCGGGGGGCTGGTGGTGCTCAGTCGTCGCGTCGTCGATCACGAGGGGAGGAGTACCCCACGCGTGCCCGGTCCTCACACCGGGAGCGCCGCTCATGCGAGGTCGTCGACGGGCGAACCGGACGTGGTGACGGCCGCGAGCGCCGCCTCGCGGGTGTCGAGCACGGGGAACGTCTCGTCGAGACCGACCAACTGCAGGGGGCGAGCGGTGGCCGCACCGCGGGCGACGACGGCGAAGGCGACGTCGTCGCCCACCGCCTGATGCGAGGTCACCAGCACGGTCATACCGGCGGACGCGAGAAAATCGACACCCGTCAGATCGATGATCAGCGCGCTCGACGCCGTGGTCCGTACGGCGTCCACCGCGTCCTGAAGAATCGGCGCGGTGGCCAGATCGAGTTCGCCCACGACTGTCAGGATCGCTGCGTCGTCGTGCCATTCGGTGTCGACACGGAATGCGTCCGTGGTGTTCTCGGCGATCGACATCGGATGTCCTGCCTTTCGGTGTTCGGTCCAGAAAGGCCATTCAAGCAGCCGAGTCCGACCGATGCCACACCGGCTCCGAGCGCCGGGTGGGGAGTTTGACGGGGTTTTTCCAGGGTATCGAGCCCCGATGAGCAGCATCGGTACGGACGGCCGACGCGTTCTCGTCACGGGCTGGTGACAGGGCCTCACACCCGGTCCAGCTGGTCGTCCCCCGATACGTCCGCGGTGTCGGTGGAGGTCGGCTCCGGAAGCAATGACCGGTAGACCCGATCGGTGTCGACGGCGATCTGCTCCCACGAATACCGGGCGCGAGCGCGATCGGCGGCCGACATGCCGTAGCCGGTGCGTCGACCCTCGTCGTTCAGCAGGCGACGGACGGCGTCGGCGACGGCGGCAGGTGTGCGGCGATGGACCAGCACGCCGGTGACACCGTCGATCACGGTGTCGAGGAAACCGCCGACCGCGGTGGCTACCACAGGGATCCCGCACGCCATCGCCTCGAGCGGCACGATGCCGAACGGCTCGTACGTGGGAGTGCAGACCACGATGTCGGCGGAGCGGAGAAGGTCGGGCATCGCCTCACGGGAGACCTGCCCGACCAGGCGGACGCGGTCGGCCACACCGTGGGCGATCGCGATCTGCTTCAGGCGTCGAGCCTCGTCGTCGTCCGAGACGTCGCTGCGCTCGCCGCCGGCGATGATGAGGTCGGTGTCCGGAATCGACGCGAGAGCCGCGATCATCAGGTCGAAACCCTTGCGAGGCACCAGACGGCCGACCGCGACCAACCGCCGCCGTCGCGCGGGGCCGGGAGAGCTGACCGGCGCCGGCTGGAACTTCTCGAGGTCTACGCCGCACGGCACCACTGACACCCGTCGGCGCGGTATGCCCATCCGGACCAGTTCGGTGACCTCGTCCGAGCACGTCGCGACGACGTGATCGGCTCCGCGTGCGATGAGCCGCTCGATCTTGGGTCGGCTCGGCGGCGACGTGTCCCGCGTGCCCTGGTGCCGACGCTCGACCACACCGAGTGCGTGGAACGTCACCACGGTGGGAATCGCGAGCGGACGCGCCGCGAGCTGGGTCGCGAAGCCCGACATCCAGTAGTGGGCGTGGACCACGTCGGGTCGGTCTCGCGTCCAGCGCTCGGCCAGGTGCGAGGCGAAGTCGCCCATGTGGGGCAGTAGTTCGTCCTTCGGTACCGGCTCGGGCGGACCCGCTGGAACATGGACGACGCGGTAGCCCTCGTCGACGACGACCTCGTCGGGCTGTTCGCGCGAATCGCGTCGGGTGAACACCGACACCTCGTGGCCGCGGGCGACGAGGGCGACGGCGAGGCATCCGACATGGACGTTCTGCCCCCCGGCGTCGATACCGCCCGGCGCGGCGAGCGGGCTGGAATGTTCTGACACCATGGCGATGCGCATGAGGAATCCGTCCCTCGGATCGTGCGTTCCGAGTCGTCGCTGGTGACTGAACGACGTCTCGCTACTGTCGGTGGTGCAAGTCGAGGTCGGCTGAAGACCGGATCGGACAGAACGTCGGGCCCGCGGGTATGTCGAGAGCAGGCGGAAGTACGCGGGCCGTCGAACATCGTGAGTGATGAACACGCCGACGAGCTAGGTCGTGAATATCCCGAATCGAGAGAAGAAAACATCCGAACGCCGATCGGCTCCGAATGCCTGCTCCTCATCTGACGTGGGTGTCACTTCAGCGGATCGTGTCCCCAGTTCATCAGCGAGTAGCGCCACCGCGAGTGCTCCACGTCCTTCGAGGGGCCCTGGGCGCGATGTCGGTGCACGTATCCGACGACCTTGCGCATCGCGGCGACGTCGTCGTCCGTGAGATCGGATTTCTTCGTGTCCAGGATCGAGGTGATGCGCCGCCCCATCTCGTGCCCCGTCGACTCACCGTCCTTCGAGTCACCGACGGAGCGGGACTCGTCGGTCGTCAGCCAGTCCTCGAGCTCCTTCCGCGTCATGGTGACCGCGTCCTTCCAGTCGTCCCACACGTCGTCCACCGTCTCGTTCCTCTGCGTCATGACGCATCGCGTTCCCCGGAAGCGACGGCGACAATCACGATCTGTCGGCGCACCGACGCGGCGGGTCGACACCCGACGTGATCGAGCCCGCGCACCGCGCCCGTGCGACCATCTGCCGATGAGTGTGTTGGTGTGCTTTCATGCCCATCCCGACGACGAGGTGTTCGGCACCGGCGGGATCATGCGGTCGGCGGCCGACGCCGGCCACCGAGTGGTGCTGGTGACGGCGACGGACGGTGCGCTCGGTGAGGTGCCCGACGGCCTGTTGACCGAGGGCGAGTCGCTGCACGATCGTCGGCAGCGCGAGCTGGAGCGATCGGCCGAGGTGCTGGGTGCGCAGCGTGTGGTCCTGTTGGGATACGCGGACTCGGGGATGGCCGGGACCGAGGGCAACACGAACCCGCACGCCTTCGCCAACGTGGACGTCGAGGAGGCCGCTCGGCGGCTCGCGGACGTTCTCGTCGAGGAGCAGGCCCGTGTCCTGACGGTCTACGACTCGCACGGTGGTTACGGCCATCCCGACCACGTGCAGGTGCACCACGTGGGGGTGCGCGCCGCGGCCATCGCCGAGGTGCCGTTCGTCTACGAGGCGACGATGAACCGTGACCGCATGCGCGAGATGATGACGGCGAACCCCAACTGGGATCCGGGCGAGAACGAGGACGCCTCGCAGCTCGACATCGAGGCGTTCGGCCTGCCCGAGTCGGAACTCACCACCGCGGTGGACGTGTCCGGGGTCCTGGCCGCCAAGCGGGCGGCGATGGTGGTGCACGAGTCGCAGATCGGTGACTTCGGCCCGTTCATCCCCATGTCGGACGAGGATCTCGCGTCCGCGTTCGGCACCGAGTGGTTCCGACGCATCGTGCCCCCGGTCGACGCGCCCGACGCCGTGCGTGAGAGCGCCCTGCCCCTGTAGTCCGGTGTTCCGGGGACGGTTTGACGGCGGGAGCGCAGGGTAGCCCGGAGTATGAGCCTCGCCACAGGAGATGTCGGAGTACGCCTCACGGTCAACGGCGAGGAGCACCGGATCGAGTGCGACGTCCGGACGACCCTCCTCGACGCGCTCCGTGAACGGCTCGGGCTGACCGGGTCGAAGAAGGGATGCGACCGCGGCCAGTGCGGGTCGTGCACGGTGCTGTCCGGTGGTCGGCGCGTGGTCAGTTGCCTGACGCTGGCCGTCGCGGCGCAGGACGACGACATCACCACCGTCGAGGGGCTCGCCGACGGAGAGGACCTGCATCCTGTGCAGGCGTCGTTCCTCGCGCACGACGCGTTCCAGTGCGGTTACTGCACCCCCGGTCAGATCTGCTCCGCCGTCGCTGTCCTCGACGAGGTGAAGAAGGGATGGCCCAGCGCCGTCACCGAGGACCTCGACAGCGTGCCGACGGCTTCGGACGCGGAGATCCGTGAACGGATGAGCGGCAACATCTGTCGGTGCGGCGCCTATCCCAACATCGTCGATGCCGTGCGAGAAAACGTCGACGGCAGATCCGATCGGACGATGGAGACGGGCGCGGAACAGTGAGAACCTTCGCGTACGACCGTGCCGCCGACGCGTCGACCATCGCGTCCGCACTCGCCGAGGGGTCCACCCGCGTGCTGGCCGGCGGAACCAACCTCGTGGATCTGATGAAGCTGGGAATCGAGACCCCGGACCGGCTCGTCGACATCACGGGTCTGGCCTTGGCGGACATCGAGTGGAACGACGGCAGTGGCGGCGGGGTGCCGGGTCTGCGCGTCGGGGCCCTCGTTCGCAACAGCGATCTGGCCGCCGACCCCGTCGTGCGTTCGCAGTTCCCCGTCCTGTCGCGCGCCGTGCTCTCGGGTGCGTCCGGTCAACTGCGGAACATGGCGACCACAGGTGGGAACCTGTTCCAGCGCACCCGCTGTCCGTACTTCATGAACGTCGACACCGCGTGCAACAAGCGTGAACCGGGCTCGGGCTGCTCGGCCTTGGACGGCGATCGGCGCAACGCCGCGGTGCTGGGCGCATCGCAGCATTGCATCGCCACCCATCCCTCGGACATGGCCGTGGGTCTCGCGGTGCTCGATCCCACTGTCACCGTCGTCGGGACCGACGGAGTGCGCGAGATCCGGTTCGTCGATCTGCATCGGCTTCCCGAGTCCGCACCTGAACGCGATTCGACTCTGCGACAGGACGAGTGGGTGACACATCTCGACATACCGCCGCTTCCACCCGGTGCGCGCTCGACCTACCGGAAGGTGCGGGACCGTGCGTCCTACGCCTTCGCGAGGGTGTCCGTCGCCGCCGTCGTGGTCGTGGAGAACGGGGTGTTCACCACGGCGCGCATCGCGCTCGGCGGAGCTGCCCACAAGCCGTGGCGGGCCACGGTAGCGGAGTCCGAGCTGCTCGGGGCGATCCCGTCCCGGAGCGGCGTGATCGCTGCGATGGAGCACGAGCTCGCGGCGGCACACACGTTCCCCGACAACGACTACAAGCTGTCGCTCCTCGCGTCGACGGTGGCCTCCACCGTGATGTCCCTCGCCGACGCGGCCGCAGACGAGGCGGCCACCCGATGACCGTCACGGGAACACCGGTCGCACGGCTCGAGGGCCGCGACAAGGTCACTGGAGCCGCTCGGTACGCGGCGGAGTACCGGGACGTCGGCGGAGAACCGGCCCACGCGGCGATCGTCGGCGCCGCCGTTCCGGCGGGGCGCGTGCTGGACGTGGACCGCGCCTCGGCGCTGACGCTTCCGGGTGTCCTCGCCGTGCTGTGGCACGGCAATGGCCCGACGCTCGGGTCCGCCGGGGACGGCGAGTTGCAGGTGCTCCAGTCCGATGTCGTCGCCTACCGCGGGCAGATCGTCGCCGTGGTCGTGGCGGAGACGTCGGAGCAGGCGACGTACGCGGCCTCCGTTCTGGACGTCACGTACGAGAGTCGACAGTGCGACAACGAATTACGGGAGCATCACCCGGGCATCTACGCACCCGAGCAGGTGAACGCGGGCTTCGACACCGATGTCGTCACCGGGGAACCGGAGCGGCGCTTCGAGGAGTCCGCGGTGCGCGTCGACGTCCGCTACACGACGCCGCCCGAACACAATGCGCCCATGGAACCGCACGCGTCGATCGCCGCGTGGAGCGAGGACGGGTCGACCCTCACAGTCTGGGACTCGACGCAGGCGCCGTCCGGCGTGGCCGGAGATCTCGCCGATCTCTTCGGCGTCGACTCGGACGCCGTGCGCGTCATCGCCCGGCACGTGGGCGGCGGCTTCGGATCGAAGGGGAGCACCCGACCGAACGCTGTCGTGGCGGCCATGGCGTCGTCCGTCGTGGGTCGGCCGGTCTCGTTCCCGGTTCCACGTCGGTCGACCTTCGACTTCGTCGGCTACCGGACGCCGACGATCCAACGGGTCCGACTGTCGGCGGACGCGGACGGCTCGATGACGGCGTTGCTGCACGATTCGCTCCAGCAGACCTCCACCGTGATGGAGTACGTGGAGCAGACCTCCGAGGGCAGTCGCCACGTGTACGACATCGACGACGTCTCGACCACGCACCGCGCGGTCGCACTGGACGTCGGGACACCACGCTGGATGCGCGCTCCCGGTGAGGCGCCCGGCATGTTCGCCCTCGAGTGCGCGGTCGACGAACTGGCCCACGCGCTCGGAACGGACCCCGTCGAATTGCGGCTGCGTAACGAGCCGTCGGTCGACCCCGCGGACGGGCACCCCTACAGCTCGCGGACCGTCCGCGCCGTGTTCGAGGAGGGCGCGCGACGCTTCGGCTGGTCCGGGCGCGACCCGCGGCCCGCGATACGCCGAGAGGGACGCACCCTCGTCGGGACCGGTGTCGCGATGGCGACCTACCCCGCGATGACGTCGCCGAGCACGGCGCGGGCGACCGTCCGTGACGACGGGACGGTCGACGTGTCCGTCGCCGCGTCGGACATCGGTACCGGCGCGCGAACAGTGCTCGCCCAGATCGCCGCCGACGCGCTCGAGGTCGCGCTGGACCGGGTCCACATCCACGTCGGGGACAGTGCGCTGCCCACGGCGCCCGGCGCAGGTGGGTCCTCGGGTACCTCGTCGTGGGGCTGGGCGGTGACCAAGGCCTGTCGTGCGCTGCGCGCGGACGGAGACCTCGCACCGGGTGCGACGGCCACCGCGGACACCACCGACGACCTCGAGGAGCGTGCGGCGCTGGCGCGGCAGGCGTTCGGCGCCCATTTCGCCGAGGTGCACGTCGACGTCGACACGGGGGAGGTCCGCGTGACGCGGATGCTGGGCGACTTCTCCGTGGGCCGTGTGCTGAACCCTTGGTTGGCTCGGTCACAGCTCCTGGGCGGCATGGTGTTCGGTATCGGCATGGCACTCATGGAGGAGGGCATCGTGGATCGACGACACGGCGGCTTCCTCAACGCCGACCTCGCGGAGTACCACGTCCCGGTGGACGCCGACGTCGCCGACATCGAGGCGATCTGGGTCGAGGAGCACGACGACGATCTGAACCCGATGGGCAGCAAGGGGATCGGCGAGATCGGCATCGTGGGGTCGCCTGCTGCCATCGCCAACGCGGTGTTCCACGCGTGCGGTGTCCGGGTGCGAGACCTGCCCATCACTCTCGACACCCTGATCGAGCGGATGGACCCCGCGCTGCGCCTGTGACCACCCGTCAGCCCAGCAGATCGTCCAGGCGCTCGTAGCCCTCCCGCATGCCCTTCTCCATGCCGCTCGCTGCCATCGAGTCCCGCGCCTCCAGTGTCGGGTACACCGAGTGGCCCTCCAGCCGGCAGCGGTCACCCAGGTCGACGAACGTGAGGAACTCGATGCTCACCACGTCGGGGAAGCCCTCGTACTCGAAGGTCTGCACGGCGAACTCGTTCGTCCGCACCGTGTGGAACACGCCGTGGAACGCGTACTCCGCACCGCCGGGATCACGGTGGACGTAGCGGTACCGGCCACCGCCACGGAAGTCGTACTCCTCGACCGACATCTCGTAGCCGGCGGGACCGAGCCAGCGGGACACCAGTTCGGGCTCCGCGTGCGCCCGGAAGACCGCGGACACGGGTGCGTCGAACTCGCGCCGGACATCGATGAACGGCAGACCCGCCGGTGAGTGGATGTGCAGCGCCCTGTCGCCGGTTCCGGTCATCGTCGTCTCCTCGATCTCGGGTGGCGGGGAGGTCCAGTGTGAATCAGTGCTGGTCGTCGGTCGTGTGGATTCGAGAAGAACGGAAGGTGGTAGACACATCGGGACATGATCGCCGGTTCCACCGCGGCGAGGGTGTCTGCCATCACACTGCCGCGACAGCTCGGGGGACCCACGTGCGTATCGCTCTGCTGTCCTACCGGAGCAAGCCCCACGTCGGCGGTCAGGGTGTCTACGTCGCGCGTCTGAGTCGAGCGCTGGTGGACGAGGGGCACGAGGTCGAGGTGTTCTCGGGTCAGCCCTATCCCGATCTCGACCCGCGGGTGCGGCTCACGCGAGTACCGAGCCTCGACCTCTATCGAGACGACGATCCGTTCCGCACCCCGCGGCCCTCCGAGATCCGAGACCTGGTCGACGTGTCCGAGGTGCTGACCATGTGGACGGCCGGGTTCCCGGAGCCCCGCACGTTCGGGGCGCGCGCCGCTCGTCTGCTGCGCGCGCGAGCCGACGAGTTCGACGTGGTGCACGACAACCAATCGCTGAGCTACGGATTGCTGCGCATCCCGTTGCCGCTCGTGGCCACCATTCATCACCCCATCACCCGCGACCGTGCCCTCGACCTCGCGGGGGCGCCGTGGCGACGACGGATCACCGTGCGGCGCTGGTACGGCTTCCTCACCATGCAGCGGCGGGTGGCGCGCCGGATCCCGCGGTTGCTGACCGTGTCCCGCTCGTCCGCGGTGGACATCGTGGACGCGTTCGGGGTCGCTCCGGGTGCGGTGACGGTGGTCCCGCTCGGGGTCGACACCACCGTGTTCACCCCCGGCGCGGCGCCGCGAGTTCCCGGCCGCATCGTCGCCGTCGCGAGTGCCGACGTCGCCCTCAAGGGTGTGCGGCACCTTCTCGAGGCGGTCGCGAAGATGCGCACCGAGCGGGATGTCGAACTCGAACTGGTGTCGAAGGTGGACCCCGCAGGGCCGACCCGGACGTTGATCGACGATCTCGGTATCGACGACATCGTGCGGACGCGGAGCGGTCTCGACGACGCCGAACTGGCGCGCGTGCTGGCGTCGGCCGACGTGGCCTGCGTGCCGTCGCTGTACGAGGGCTTCTCGCTCCCGACCATCGAGGCCATGGCCTGCGCGACCCCCCTCGTGGTGAGCCGCACCGGGGCGATCCCCGAGGTCGTGGGGCCCGACGGGCTCTGCGCCGATCTGGTGCCTCCCGGTGACAGCGACGCCCTGGCGCGGGCCCTGATGCGCGCGCTGGACGACGAGCCCCGCCGACGCGCCATGGGCGAGCGCGGGCGGGAACGGGCCACGCAGACCTACGGCTGGCCGGCGGTGGCCGCCGCGACCGTCGCGGAGTACGAGAAGGCGATCGCCGATCGCCGTGGACGAGGGAATCGAGAGACGACATGCTGACGATGGACTTCGACCGGCTCGGCTTCGGTGCGGGCGATCGCGTCATCGACATCGGGTGCGGCCAGGGGCGCCACTCCTACGAGTTGTACCGCCGCGGGGCCCATGTCACCGCCTTCGACCAGAACGCGGACGAACTCGACGAGGTCAAGGTCATGTTCGGCGCGATGGCCGAGGAGAAGCAGGTACCGGAGTCCGCCACGGCGGAGACGGTCGTCGGCGACGCGTTGTCCCTGCCGTTCCCGGACGAGTGGTTCGACGGGGTGATCGTGTCCGAGATGCTCGAGCACGTGCCGGACGACGCGTCGGCCATCGCCGAGATCGCGCGCGTGGTGCGCCCCGGCGGCACGGTGGCGGTGAGTGTCCCGCGCTGGTTGCCCGAGCGGGTCTGCTGGTCCCTCTCCGACGAGTACCACGCGAACGAGGGTGGCCACGTCCGGATCTACCGTGCGAGTGAGTTGGCGGCGTCGCTCACCGCGGCCGGCCTCGAGGTCACGCACACCCACCACGCGCACGCACTGCACGCTCCGTACTGGTGGCTCAAGTGCGCGGTCGGGGTGCGGAACGACGATCACCCGCTGGTGCGCGGCTATCACTCGATGCTGGTGTGGGACATGATGAAGGCCCCGCGCACCACCCGAGTGCTCGAGCAGGTCCTGAATCCCGTCATCGGCAAGTCCGTGGTGATCTACCTGCGCAAGCCGGAGACCGGGATCGGCGGACCGGGGGCCGGACGTGGCGCTCACTGATCACGTGACGCCGTCGGTTCCCGGAATCCTGTCCGCCGAGCAGTGTCTCGCCAGTGCGCGCAGCATCGCCGCCGTCCAGGTCCGGTCCGGGGCGATTCCGTGGTCCGCGGGCGGGCACCTCGACCCGTGGGACCACGTCGAATCGGCCATGGCGCTCAGCGCCGCGGGCCTCGTCGAGGAGGCCGACGCCGCCTACGAGTGGTCGCGGCGCACGCAGCGCAGCGACGGCACCTGGCCGATCCGGCTGCGCGGCGACGTCGTGGAGGACGCCGGCGCCGACACCAACTTCTGCGCATACATCGCCGTGGGAGTGTGGCACCACTTCCTCGTCACCGGCGACGACAACTTCGCCCTGGCCCTGTGGCCCACCGTGCGCCGCGCCGTCGACTTCGTCCTCGGTCTGCAGACCGACCGCGGCGAGATCGCCTGGGCCGCAGGGCCGAACGGATCGCGTGCCGAGGCCCTGCTCACCGGGAACGCCAGCATCCACCACAGTCTGCGGTGCGCGCTGGCACTCGCGGCGTACATCGGCGACCCGCAGCCGGACTGGGAGGTCGCCGTCGGCCGGCTGGGTCACGTTCTGCGGCATCACCTCTCGGCTTTCACGCCGAAGCCGTCGTACTCCATGGACTGGTACTACCCGATCCTGGGCGGCGCCGTGCGCGGACCGGCGGCCGGGCGGCGCATCGACGACCGGTGGTCGGACTTCGTCGTGGAGGGGCTCGGAATCCGCTGTGTCGACGACCGACCGTGGGTCACCGGTGCCGAAACGTGTGAGCTGGTTCTGACTCTCGACGCGATGAACCGGGTCGACGTGGCGACGGACCTGCTCGGAAGCATGCAGCACCTGCGGGAGGACGACGGGTCGTACTGGACCGGGCTGGTCTACGCGGACGGCAAGCGGTGGCCCGTCGAGAGGACGACGTGGACCACCGGAGCCATGATTCTGGCGGCCGACGCCCTGTCCCGGTCCAGTGCCGGATCCGGCATCTTCCGGGGGGACGATCTGCCCGTCGGGCTCTCCGGTGCGCATCGCAGCTGCGGTTGCGCCGGGGAGTTCTACCCGGCGAGCGTGCCCGGCTGACCCGAGGTCCGCACCAGCACTCGCAGTGAGCCGACCACGCGGTTCTCGGTGAACATGCCGCTGTCGAGGGCGCGCCGGTAGATGCGGTACGGGGCCTGCCCGCCGTCCGCCGGATCCGGGAACACGTCGTGGATGAGCAGGGCGCCTCCGACCGCGACCCACGGCGCCCACCCCTGGAAATCGACCGTGGCCGCCTCGTCGGTGTGGCCGCCGTCGATGAACAGCACGTCGACGGGATGCTTCCACAGCGCGGCGACGTCGCCGGAACGGCCGACGACGGCGACGACGACGTCCTCGAGGCCCGCCCCCGCCAGGGTGCGGCGGAATCGTCCGAGAGTGTCCAGCGCACCGGTGGCCGGGTCGACGAGCGTGGTGTCGTGGTACTCCCAGCCGACCTGGTGCTCCTCGGATCCGTGGTGGTGGTCGACGGTGACCACACGGCCGCCCGTGGCGCGCGCCGCGGCGCCGAGGTACACGGTCGACTTGCCGCAGTAGGTGCCGATCTCCACCACCACGCCGTCGCCCAGGAACTCGGCGGTGGCGTCGAAGAGCGCGAGTCCCTCGTCGGCGGGCATGAATCCTGTTGCCGCCTCCGCGAACTCGCGCAGGTCGTCGGGCATGACGGGACGTGCGGGGGTGTCGGTCACACGGGCGAGCCTAGCTGGTCGAACACCTTGCCCGGGTTGAGGATGCCCTGCGGATCGAGTGCGTCCTTGACCGCGCGGTGCATCGCGAGGACCACCGGATCGAGTTCCTGGACGAGTCCGTGCATCTTGAGCAGGCCGACGCCGTGCTCGCCGGTGACCGTGCCGCCGAGGGCGAGTGCGGCGTCGATGATCTCGGCGAACGCCGCCTGCGAGCGTGCTCGGGCGGCGTCGTCTCCCGGGGGTGTGATGAGCAGTGGGTGCAGGTTGCCGTCGCCGGCGTGGGCGATGTTGGCGATGACGACGTCGTGGGCGATGCCGATCTTCTCGATCCGCGACAGCATTTCCGGCACATGCCGTTTGGGGACGCACACGTCCTCGGTGAGCACCGGGCCCAGTCGTTCCATGGCCGGGTAGGCCAGGCGCCGCGCCGCGAACAGCGCGTCCGCCTCCTCCTGATCGGTGGACACCGCCGACCAGGTGGCGCCGCCTTCGTCGAAGCAGGCGAGCATTTTCTCCGCTTCCTGGTCACCGATCTGCCCGGGGGTGTCCACGCGGCCGAGCAGCACCACTTCGGCGTCGACGGACAGTCCCATGTTCTTCCACGCGTCCACCGCGAGGAGGCACTGCTTGTCCACCAGTTCCAGAGCGGAGGGGGTGAGCCCGGCGGCGGCGACGGCGGCGACCGCTCGGCCCGCGGCGACGATCGAGTCGAAGTAGCCGGCGACGGTGCGTTGCGGGTCCTGGAGGGGGCGCAGTTTGACGGTGATCTCGGTGATGACGCCGAGTGTTCCTTCCGAGCCGACCATCAGTCCGGCGAGGTCGTACCCCGCGACGCCCTTCGCGGTGCGTCGGCCGAGTCGGACCTTCTCACCGGTGCCCGTGACCACCTCCATGCCCATGACGTAGTCGCGGGTCACGCCGTACTTCACGCAGCACAGGCCGCCGGCGTTGGTGGCGACGTTGCCGCCGATGGTCGACCACGGCGAACTCGCCGGATCCGGTGGGTACCAGAGGCCGACCTCCGCGACGGCAGCGCGCAGATCGTCGTTGATCACGCCCGGTTGCACGACGGCGTACCGCTCGAGGTGGTCGATCTCGGTGATCGCGGTCATGCGGTCGAGCGCGAGGACGATGCACCCCGCGGTGGCGTTCGCGCCTCCGGAGAGCCCTGTCCCGGCGCCGCGGGTCACCACGGCGGTGCCGTGGTCGAGGCACGCCCGTACCGTCGCCTGGACCTCGTCGGCCGTGGCCGGACGCACCACCGCGAGAGGGGTCGCGGACGGCGCCCACTCGGCCTCGTCGTGCTGGTAGGACGCCATGACGTCGGGATCGACCACCACCCGATCGGCGGGGAGTACGGCGAGCAGGGCATCGACGATCATCGGTCGAGCGTAGCGCCGGGCGACCGCCCGCCCGCCAGATCCCGCCCCCCTCTTCGGAGGGTGGTGGGAGTGGTTCAGGTCACATACGTTCCTCCCGAGTCCGACGATTCGGACGATCCTCACCTCGGATGGAGAACCATGACCACAGTTTCGCCGGACGACGCGACGGCGCGCGCCACCTCGGCACCACCCGTCGCGGCACCGCCCGCCACGAGCGTCCGCAAGGTGGCCGTCGCCAGCGGCATCGGAACGACCATCGAGTTCTACGACTTCTTCATCTACGGCACCGCGGCCGCGCTGGTGTTCCCGACGGTGTTCTTCCCGGCACTGGGATCGACGGCCGGCACCGTCGCCTCGTTCGCCACCTTCGCTGTCGCCTTCGTCGCGCGTCCCGCGGGAGCTGTGCTGTTCGGCCACTTCGGCGACCGCATCGGGCGCAAGAAGACGCTGATCTCGACGCTGCTGCTGATGGGTGTCTCCACCTTCGTCATCGGGCTGCTCCCCGGTGCCGCGACCATCGGCGTCGCCGCACCGATCATCCTGGTGGTGCTGCGGTTCGGGCAGGGGTTCGCCGTCGGCGGCGAATGGGCGGGAGCGACGCTGCTGACCGCCGAGTACGCACCGGCGAAGCGGCGCGGCTTCTACGGCATGTTCCCGCAGCTCGGTCCGGCCGCCGCCTTCATCCTCTCCAGCGCGACGTTCCTGGTGACCGGCGCCGTGTTCGGCGACACCAACGACACGTTCCTGAACTACGGGTGGCGCATCCCGTTCCTCTTCAGCGCCGTGCTGGTGCTGATCGGTCTCTACATGCGCCTCGCGATCGAGGAGACGCCGGTGTTCAAGGCCGATCAGGCCGCCGCCGCGACCACGCCGTCCGCTCCCACCCGGCTCCCGGTGCTCGAGGCGTGGCACGTGCAGAAGCGCGAGGTGCTGCTCGCGGCCGGTGCGCTGGCGTCGCTGTTCTCGCTGTTCTACATGGGCACCGCGTATCTCACGAGCTACGGCACGAAGACCCTCGGCTTCGACCGGCCGTTCGTGCTGTGGACCGGCATCGTCGGTGCGGTGATCTTCGGCATCACCATCGCGCTGTCGGCGACGTTCTCGGATCGGGTGGGTCGGCGCCGCGTCATCATGGTGTCCTGCGCGGCGGCCGTTCCCTGGTCGCTCGCCCTGTTCCCGATCCTCGACACGGGATCGAGTACGGCGTACGTGATCGCGATGTGCGTGACCCTGTCCATCTTCGGTATCGCCTACGGCCCCACCGGTGCGCTGCTCCCGGAGCTGTTCCGGACCCGGTTCCGCTACACCGGTGCCGGTCTCGGCTACAACCTGGCGGGCGTGCTCGGCGGTGCGATCCCACCGCTGCTGGCGGCTCCGTTGACGGCGCAGTTCGGCAGCATCGCCGTGGGCGTCATGCTGGCGCTCCTGTCGGTGCTCAGTCTGATCTGCACGCGAGCACTGGTGGAGACGAAGAACAACGACCTGACCTGACCCCACGACGACGAATCCGGTGCAGAGATCCGCGGTGAACGCGGATCTCTGCACCGGATCTCGTGTGCGTGGAGGCTAGCGAGTGCCGCCCTTGGCGTACTCGGCGATCGCGTCGATGTTCGTCGAGTCGATGAAGGCCGGGCCGGTCAGAACGGGCGTGCCGCCACCGATGGTGTTGCCGTTGTTCAGGTACAGCCACAGCGAGTCGACGGCCAGGTAGCCCTGGAGGTACGGCTGCTGATCGACGGCCCACGCGACGTCGCCGCTCTGGATGGCCTCGACGAGTGCGGCGTTGGTGTCGAAGGTGACCACCGTGGCCTCGGAGTTGGCGTTCGCCTTGGACTGCACCGCGGTCAGCGCGATGGGGGCGCCCAGGGCGACGATGTGGTCGATGGTCGGATCCTGCTGCAGCTTGGCCGTGATGGTGGCCTCGACGGACGGCATGTCCTTGCTGTTGACGTTCAGGATCTCGGTGGAACCGCCGGTGAAGCCCTGCGTCACACCGGCGCAACGGGATTCGAGGGCGACCTGGCCCTGCTCCTGGATGATGCAGAGGGTCTTCTTCGCACCCTCGGTGGTCAGACGCGCACCGACGGCCTGGCCGGCGATGGTCTCGTCCTGGCCGAAGTACTGCTGGACGCCCTGGTCCTTCCACGCGTCGTAGCCGGAGTTGAAGGCGACGACCGGGATGCCGGCGGCCGTGGCGGCCTCGACGGCGGGTGCCATGGCGTCGGGCTTGGCCAGTGTGACCGCGATGCCGTCGACGTCGGAGTCGATGGCGCTCTGCACCAGGTTGGCCTGGTTCGGGGCCTCGGGATCGGCCGAGTAGCGCAGCTCGATGTTGTCCTTGGCCGCAGCCGCCTCGGCGCCCTTGCGGATGAGGTCCCAGAACGTGTCACCGGGAACCTCGTGCGTGATCATCGCGATCGTGGCGCGCGGGGTGTCGGCCGTGCCGGCGTTGCCGCCGCCGTCACCGGAGGACTCCGGTGCGCCGCCCGAACTGGAGCAGCCCGCTGCCAGGCTGACGCTCAGTGCCACGCCGAGAGCGACAGCAGTGCCCCGACGGGTGAAATGACGTGTCATTCGGTCTCTTTCTCGAACGCCGACGAGAGAACAACGCGGCGACATACTGGGTACGACTGGAATGGATCGAGCCGGTGACCTGTTCGGTCGCGGCCCGACATATGTGTAATCCACATCACAAGGGAAGTCAATAGTTTGTTCGGACAATACGTCCGCAGCACAGCGAGCCGTCAGGATCGAGGTCCGGTCGCGATCATCGCCAGGACGGCCGGGCGGTCGAGCTTGCCGCGGGCCGTGCGCGGTAGCGCGGGCACCGTGACCACGCGGGTGGGCATCGCCGGTGCCTCGAGGTGCGCCCGCAGATGACGCCGCAGAGCGGCGCGGTCGACCGGCTCCGAGACCGTGATCGCCGCGACCGGGACGTGCCCCATCCTCGGATCCGGCTCGCCCACACACGCCGCGTCGAGCACGCCGGGAAACCCCCGCAGGGCGGTCTCCACATCGAGTGGCTCCACCTTGAGGCCGCCGCGCACGATGGTGTCGGAACTGCGGCCCGCGAGAAACAGCCACCCGCCGCGGATCTCGCCTCGATCGCCCACGCTCGTCCACCCGTTCACGGGCCCGTCGGACGGTTCCGCGTGATCGGGGTGGGTCAGGTATCCGCCGAACAGCATGTCGCTGTGCACGCTGACGACGCCGTCCACGGTTCTCGTGCGGACTCCCGAGACGAGCCGCCCGGCGGAGCCGTCGGGAACCGGTTCGGTGGAGGAGTCCACGGCCACCAACGACAGTTCCGAGGCGCCGTAGAAGTGCACGAGCCGAGCGCCGGGAACGCGAGCGGACAGGGTGTCGCGACCGGAGCGCGGCCAGAAAGCACCCGAGGACAACACTTCTCGGACCTGCGCCAGCCCGGGTCGGGTGGACACGGCGATGTCGTGTGCGAGGGTGGGCACGGTGTAGACGTGCGTCGGGTCGACATCTCCCGCGGAGGACCACGACTCGAGGGGTCGTAGGTCCACGGCAGCACCTCGCGTGAGCGCGTGCACCAGTCCGTAGAGGAAGTGGGTGTGGTCCAGGACGCCCGGTGCGGCCACCCGGGAGTGCCGGTCCACGGTGAACTCCTCGTCGGACCGATCGAGCGTGCGCGACCACGACCGCCGCGAGCGGACGAAGAGCTTGGGGGTGCCCGACGTGCCGGACGTCAACCCCGCCAGCAGTTCTCCGGCCTCGTCCGGTGCCGGGAGGGGGACCGCGGGCGCGGCGGCGAGGTCGTCGGGCGAGGTGAGCGTGCCGGTGACGCCGAGTCGACGCAGCCGGGTCCGCCCGCGCTCCGTGGCGATCACCGCAGCGGGGCGACCGATCTCGAGAACCGATGCGAGGTGGTCGGGAAGCAGGTGGCGGTGCAGGAGGACGAGCGAGCAACCTGCACGGATCGCGCCGAGAACCGTGACGACGGAACCGAGATCGGACGCCGGGAGTACGGCCACTCGCTCCGCACCGAGCAGGCGTGCGGCGACGCGTCCCGACCGATCCCACATCTCACGATAGGTGAGACTGCCGTCCGCGGCGACGACCGCGAGCGAGTCCGGACGGTCCCAGGCGCGACGACCGATGCGCTCGTCGATCGAGTCCGCGATCACGCGTCATCGTCCCGGTCGTCGTCCACACCGCGGGCGACGAGACTGTCTCCCAGCGCATCCGCGGTCCGCAGCGCGCGGACCACCACGGGTGTCGCCAGCGCGGTCATCGACCACTGCAGTCCGCGGGCCTTCCGTGCGTCGGAGACCTCGTGCACGATGCCGGTGAGGACGGGGACGAGCCGGATCGTCAGTGCCAGCAGCAGTCCGATGCGGTCGGGGTCGACGCCGAAGCGCCGCAACGGTTCCAGGACCCTGCCGCACACGTCGAGCATCGCGGTCACCCGGGTGGTGAGGGTGACCAGACTCGCCGCGGCCACCGTGACGACGAGAATCCCGCACACGACCACGGCGCGGGCCGGGGTCGTGATGATCACCTGGAACACCGCGATGATCGCGATCATCCAGAAGAGCGGCCGGATCTGCGCGAGTGCGGTCCGCGGGCCGATGCCCCCGATCCCGAAGAGAACGGCGACCACGCCGGCAGCGACCGCGACGTCGACCGGTCGGCGAACGAGGGCGATGACCGCGATGACGCCGACCATGAGCAGCAGAAGCTTCCACCCGGCCGGAAGTCGGTGCAGGAGCGAGTGACCGGGTCGGTAGAGGCCGATCATTCGAGCAGCGCCTCGTACGCGGGCAGGGCGTCGGCGGGCCGTCCGTCGTGGGCGACCCGAGCGTCGTGGATCACGATGACGCGATCGAAGTTCGTCAGGAGATCGAGGTGATGTGTCACCACGACGACCTGCTGCTCGAGAGTGTCGAACACTGCGCCGACCTTGCGGGAGTTGCGGAGATCGAGAAGCGTGGTGGGTTCGTCGGCCACCAGGACGTCGGGTCGGCGGATCAGCACTGCGCCGATCGCCAGCATCTGTTTCTGTCCGCCGGACAACAGGTGCGCGGGATGATCGGCGTGACCGGCCAGCCCGAAACGGTCGAGCATGTCGGCGACGCGGTCCGCCACCTCGTCCTTCGACGCTCCGGTGCGGCGCAGCGAGAACGCCAGATCCTCGGCGACGGTCGGCATCACGATCTGGTTGTCCGGGTCCGTGAACACGAACCCGACCTTCCGTCGCACCTGGCCACCCTTGCGCGCGACGTTCAGACCGTCGACGGTGACGGTGCCGGAACTCGGCGACACCAGACCGTTGATCATGCGGGCCAGGGTCGACTTCCCGGAGCCGTTGGATCCGACGATGCCGACGCGGTGTTCGGTGATCTCGAGATCGATGTCGCGCAGCACGGGCCGATCGCCGTATCCGTGCGAGACGTGATCGAACCGGATCACGCTCATGCTCCGACTCGTTCCACGAGCATGGCGATGCCCTGACCACCGCCGATGGCGCACACCGCAAGACCGAGAGCGGGGGAGTCGGTCGTGGCCATCTGCTCAGCCAACCGGACGAGGAGAATCGCTCCGGAGGCGCCCCACGGGTGTCCGAGCGCGATGGCCCCTCCGTGCGGGCACACGATGTCCGGATCGATGCCCAGCCGGTCGACGGCCGCCAGGGCCACCGAGGCGAAGGCCTCGGTGATCTCGACGATCCCGACGTCGGACAGGTCCACTCCGCAGCGGTCGAGGACGGCGCGGACCGCGGGCACGGGGGACAGTCCGGGGAGCGCGGGATCCGTCCCGGCGACGGCCCAGCCGAGTACCCGCAGGGCAGGGCCGTCGGCCCGGTCCGCGGTCGTCACGGCGAGCACGGCCGCGCCGTCGGAGATGCCGCACGAGTTGCCCGCGGTGGCGGTGCCGTCGGGGGAGAACGCCGGACGCAGCCTGCTCAGACGCGCCGTGGTGAGTCCGCCGCGCACCCGCTCGTCCCGATCGATCCCGGCGACGGTGACGATCTCCGCCGAGAAGTCCGTCTGCGAGGCGAGCCGGTGCGAGCGTTCGGCGTACGCGTCCTGTTGCTCCCGGTCGATGCCGAGCGTGCGGGCGAGATCGTCCGCGGCCGTGCCCATGTCGGGGTCGGGGTGACCGCTCGGGGTGAACGGTGCGCGCGTGTACCGCTGCGGACCCCCGTCGCCGACCGGGGCGTGGAAACGCCACGGCGCCGTGCTCGCCGATTCGACTCCCCCCGCGAGAATCAGGGCGTCGTCACCCGCGCGGACACGGGACGAGGCCAGGGCCACGGCGTCGAGACCCGAGCCGCACTGGCGGTCGACCGTCACGCCGGGAACGTGGTGACCGAGACCGGCCTGCAGCGCGGCGACCCGAGCGAGGTCGCCGCCGGGACCGAGGCAGTTGCCCAGGACGACGTCGTCGATGCGGCCGAGATGGTGCAGCCGGCGAGCGACGTCGGCGAGGACGGGTGCCGCGAGGTCGGCGGCCGTCAGGTCGGCGAACGCATGCCCCGCCGTGCCGATCGCCGTCCGCCGTCCCGCCAGCAGGATCGGATCGCGCGGGGACGAGCGCACCATGTCAGGCGGCGGACCCGACGGTCGCGCGACGCCGCGGCGCGACGAGACCGGGGTAGGCGCGGTGCACGCCCTTCGCGACGACGGTCGCGACGACGACCTTGACCGCGTCGCCGGGAACGTAGGCGCCCGTGGACGCGATGGCCGCCCCTACGCCGAGGTCGGTGCGCAGCAGCAGGCCGAGGACGCCGAAGACGTAGATGACGGCGATGCCGCCCACGGCGTTGACGAGCAGACCGGCCCACAGCGGGTAGGACGGGACGATCAGCCGCGTGAGCGCGCCGATGACGAAGGCGCCCACGACCCATCCGACGAGGTACCCGACGCTGGGGGCCGCGAAGACGCCGAGTCCGCCGCGTCCGCCGGCGAGCAACGGCAGGCCGATCGCGACGAGTGCGAGCAGGACCAGTACCGCGGCCGCACCCTTGCGGGCGCCGAGAACCGCGCCCGCGGCGATGACGCCGAGGGTCTGCAGGGTGATGGGCACACCGCTGATGCCGACCGTGATGGAGCCGGGAAGGCCGAGTGCCGCGATCAGTGCCGCGAAGACGGCGACCTGAGCGAGGTCACGAGCCGAGAAACGAGGGGACACGGTCGGGACTCCTGTGCGTGGCGTGAGCGAGAACTACTTGAACGGTGTTCAAGTGCGCGGAGTCACGCTAGTGGGGTGCTCGTACCCGGTGCAACTCCCCGTCGTGTCACAGCGACGCGACGAGGGCGTTCAGAGTGGCGGAGCTGCTGTGCGCGGGATGCCACCCGAGGTCGCGCTTGGCCTTCGAGGTGTCCATGACGACGGACGTCCGTCCCACGTGCACCCACTCCACCATCGACGGGACGAACGGGAGGGTGCGGATCACCGCCGACGCCGCAGACCCGAGCAGGGACGGCACCCGCACCGGGAAGGCGCCCAGCGCGGCCGCCACCTGCGACAGGGACACCACCCCGTCGCCCGCGATGTTGTACGGGCCGGGAGGTGCGTCCGTGGTCGCGGCGAGCGCGATGGCCGTCGCCACGTCGTCGTGGTGCACCAGTTGCAGCGGGTGTCCCGGGTCGGGGAACACCGGACGCACCGCGCCGACCACGGCCCCCAGTGGTGCGGGGAGCTGGGCGGCGATCGAGCGCCACGGCATGGAGTCGGCCAGGGCGGGCGCTTTCGGGCCGGCGACGATGCACGGCCGCAGGACGTACACCTCGAGGTCCGATCCCGCGGTGACCTCGTCGAGGACCTCCTCGAGTTCGGCCTTCTGCTCGGAGTAGTAGTGCTCCTTCGATCCGCGCGTCGGCGTGTCCTCGGTCAGCGGCACCCGGTTGTCCGAGTGATAGCCGTACGCGGCGACGGACGAGGTGTAGACGAGCCGTGTCGGCCGCGCGGCGGCCACCGTCGCCTCGAAGACGGTGCGAGTCCCGGCCAGGTTGATCCGTGAACTCTCGGCACGCGATCCCATGATGAGGAAGGCGAGGTGCACCACGACATCCGCCTCGGCGACGAAGGCGTCCACCGCCTCACGATCGAGTATGTCGCCCTGCCGGTACTCCGTCTTGGTCCAGCCGTGCTCGTCCACGTCGAACGGTCGTCGCGCCATGCCGAGGATGCGGTCCACGGCCGGATCGCGCTCGAGCGCGTCCACCGCCGACATGCCGATCTCGCCGGTCGGACCGGTCACTGCCACTGTGAGTCCCATGGGTCGATGATGCCCGCTGACGTCGGGATTCAAGCAAGGTTCGGTGGGAGTGAGAGACTGCGACGATGCAGGATCCGGACCATGTTCTCGGCGCGCTCCGTCGCTCACCCGATGTCGAGGCGCCCAATCTCCACGCCGTCGACGCCTCCGACCGGTTGATCCTGGCCGAGGCCGCGGAGTCGACCTCCACCGCCGAGCCCGGGTCGGTCGCGGTGATCGGCGACCGGTACGGCGCGCTGACCCTCGGGACCGCCGCCGCGCACGGCCTCGCCGGCATTCGCGTGCACCAGGATCCCCTCACCTCCGAGCTCGCGCTGGCCCGCAACGCCGGCGCGCTCGGCTTCGGCGACGTCTACACGAACCACGCGTTGGATCGAGAGTTGCTCGACGGTGCGACCGTGGTGCTGCTGCAGCTTCCCCGCGCCCTCGCCGAGCTCACCGAGATCGCCGAAGCCGTTGCCCGCTGGGCGGATCCGTCGGTCCGCGTCATCTCGGCGGGTCGACTCAAGCACATGAGTCGGTCGATGAACGACGTGCTCGCCGCGAACTTCACCGACGTGGCGGCCACCCGCGCGGCGCAGAAGTCCCGCGGGTTGGTGGCGACCGGGCCGCTGCCTCGGGAGAGCGCGACGTACCCCGTGTCGACCGTCCTCGCCGATCTGGACCTCACCGTGGTCGCCCACGGTGCAGTCTTCTCCGGGGACCGGCTGGACATCGGCACCCGGTACCTGTGCACGTTCCTCGACCGGATGTCGCCCGACGCGCGCCGCATCGTCGATCTGGGGTGCGGGACCGGCATTCTCGCGGTCCTCGCCGCGCGCCTGCGGCCGGACGCGGAGGTGGTCGCCACAGACCGCTCGGCCGCGGCGGTGGCCTCGGCGGCGGCCACGGCGAAGGCGTCCGGCGTGCGGGTCACGGCGCGTCGGGACGACGCCATGGCGTCGGAGGCGCCCGCGAGCGCCGACGTGATCCTGTGCAATCCACCGTTCCACGAGAACGCGGCCGTGCACACCGGGGGAGCGGAGAAACTGTTCGCGGCCGCGCGGACCGTCCTGCGCCCCGGCGGCGAACTGTGGGCGGTACACAACTCACACCTGCGGTTCCGCTCCATGCTCGCGCGCATGGTCGGGCCGACGGAGGTGATGGGCCGCAACGACAAATTCACCGTCACCCGGTCGATCAGGTGACGGTGAACTCGTCGGCCGCACAGGTCCGGCGGACGTGACTCAGTCGAAGTAGGAGCCCGCGTCCTCGGGGGTCCCGTCGATCTGGCCGCGGTGCGTCGCGGAGTTCTCCACCACGACTCCGTCCACCACGTCCGCGTCCTTCACGGCGGCGCCGTCGGTGCCGTCGTCCTCCGTGGCGTCCGCGATGTAGTCGTTCTCGTCGTCGCTGTCGACGACTCGGTCCACCAGTTCCTCGGTCAGATCGTCGTCTGGTGTCGCCGCCACGGGGACGTCGAGTTCCTCCTCGAGCGGGACGTCCGGGACTTCCTCGGCCAGCTTCTGGTCGAGGCTCTCACCCTCCCGCGCCTCGCGTTCGGTGGTGCCGAACTTGTCGGCCTCGGTCCACGAGTCCGGCGGGGTGACCACGTCGTCGACGTCGTCCGTGCCTCGGATCTCGTCCGAGTCGAGACTCTCACTCTGGTCCAGCGTGTCTCCGGGTCCGTCTTCGATGCTCATGAGGGAGAAGGTGCCCGGATCGCCCGAGCGACAAACGTGAGCGGACAAACGTGCGCCGACCGTGTGTACTGATGCGGTACTGCGCTGGGGGAACGGCGACGTCCGCCCGGTACAGTCCGTTTTGTCCGATGGGAACTATTCCGTCGCATCCGAACGTTGAGAGATACACAGGCTCCACCACACGAAAGGGATGAGACACGGTGCGCACTTCCAGCAACCCGGTGTTCCGCAATCTGCCCAAGCAGGCGGGAGGCGGATATGCCTCCTTCGGTTCGGCCGCCGCCGGTGCCGGTGCGGTCACCCAGCAGTACGGCTCCCCGCAGGGGCAGCCGCAGCCGTACCAGACCGGTCCGCAGCAGCGTGCGATGACGATCGACGACGTCGTCACCAAGACGGCCACCACCCTCGGTGTCCTGACGGTGTTCGCCATCGCGTCCTACGTGCTCGCGAGCAACAACCCCGGCCTGGCCCCGATGTTCGTCATCGGCGGCGGACTCATCGGCTTCGTCCTCGTCCTCGTGGCGACGTTCGGCCGCAAGATGGACAGTGCGCCCCTGGTGCTCGCGTACGCGGCCTTCGAGGGCGTGTTCCTCGGTGCCCTGTCGCTCATGTTCACCGACATCAGCTTCGGCGGCGTCGGCGGCAGTGCGCTCATCGCCCAGGCCGTGCTCGGCACCTTCGGCGTCTTCTTCGGCATGCTCGTCGTCTACAAGACCGGCGCCATCCGTGTCACGCCGCGCCTCACCCGCATGGTCGTCGGCGCCCTCATCGGTGTCGTCGTGCTCATGCTCGGCAACCTGGTCGCCAGCTTCTTCACCCCCGGCGGGCTCGGACTGCGTGACGGCGGCACCGTCGCCATCATCTTCAGCCTCGTCTGCATCGGCATCGCCGCGTTCAGCTTCCTGCTCGACTTCGACTCCGCCGACCAGCTGATCCGTGCCCAGGCACCGGAGAAGGCTGCCTGGGGCGTCGCGCTCGGTCTGACCATCACCCTGGTCTGGCTGTACGTCGAGATCCTGCGACTGCTGAGCTACTTCAACAACGACTAGTTCCAGCGGTAGTCGTCACAGCCGACAGCCCCCGTCCTCCTCTCGGAGGGCGGGGGCTGTTCGCTGTGTGCGGGACGACTCAGCTGAGGCGCTCGAGCACCATGGCCATGCCCTGTCCGCCGCCGACGCACATGGTCTCGAGACCGAACTGCTTGTCGTGGGCGCGCAGGTTGTTGAGCAGGGTCGCGGTGATGCGGGCACCGGTCATGCCGAAGGGGTGGCCGAGGGCGATGGCGCCGCCGGAGACGTTCAGCTTGTCCTCGTCGATCTTCAGTTCCCGTGCGGAGCCGATCACCTGGACGGCGAAGGCTTCGTTGATCTCGACCAGGTCGATGTCGTCGATGGTCTTGCCGGCGAGCGCGAGCGCCTTCTTCGACGCCTCGATGGGGCCGAGGCCCATGATCTCGGGCGAGAGGCCCGAGACACCGGTGGACACGACGCGGGCGAGCGGGGTCAGCCCGAGCTCCTTGGCCTTGGTGTCCGACATGATCACCAGTGCCGCGGCGCCGTCGTTCAGCGGGCAGGCGTTGCCGGCGGTGATGGTGCCGTCCGGGCGGAAGACCGGCTCGAGCTGCGAGATCTTCTCGTAGGTGGTGCCGGCGCGGGGGCCGTCGTCGGTGCTGACGACGGTGCCGTCGGGCAGCGTCACCGGGGTGATCTCGTTCTCGAAGTGGCCCTTGGCGATGGCTTCCTCGGCGCGGTTCTGGCTGCGGACGCCCCAGTGGTCCTGCTCCTCACGGCTGATGCCGGCGAGCTGGGCGACGTTCTCCGCGGTCTGGCCCATCGCGATGTAGGCGTCGGGGAGGTTGCCGTTCTCGCGGGGGTCGGACCAGGTCTGGCCACCCTCGGCGATCTTCTCGGTGCGGGCCTGGGCGTCGGCGTAGATGGGGTTCTGGGTGTCCGGGTACGAGTCGGAGTTGCCCTTGACGAAGCGGGAGACGGTCTCGACGCCGGCGGAGATGAACACGTCGCCCTCGCCGGCCTTGATGGCATGCAGGGCCATGCGGGTGGTCTGCAGCGAGGAGGAGCAGTAGCGGGTGATGGTGGTGCCGGGGAGGAAGTCGTAGCCGAGCTGGATGGCGACGTTGCGGCCGATGTTGAAGCCCTGCTCGCCGCCGGGGAGGCCGCAGCCCATGAGGAGGTCGTCGATCATGGTGGGGTCGAGGGCGGGCACCTTGTCGAGGGCTGCCTTGACCATCTGCGCTGCGAGGTCGTCGGGACGCATGCTGACGAGCGACCCCTTCATCGCGCGCCCGATGGGCGAACGGGCCACGGACACGATCACTGCTTCTGGCATGGGAGGACTCCTCGGGTTGGCGACGATATGACTGGAGGGTAACTCTCGTCGGGTCTGCCCCCGGTCACTGCAGGGCGTCTCGCGGCCGTAGCCGCGACACGTGGCGGTTGGCCGAGGCGGTGAGGCGGGAGACGAGGCGACGCTGCTCGGCGACGTCCGACACCGTGGGCAGCGTCGGCAGGGGGCCGCCCGCCCATTCGCCCAGCGCGGCCGCCAGCACGGGCAGGATCTGCTGGGCAGCGAGTTCGTATCCGGCCGCGGACGGATGGAAACGGTCGGCCGAGAACATCCGCTCCGGTGCCGCGAGGAACTCCGGGGCGAGCAGATCCGCCAGCGCGACGGGGTGGCCGCCGGCGGCGAGCGTCGCCGACGTCTGAGCCCGCGCGAGTCGGTGGCCCCACGTCCGCACGACAGCGCGGAGCGGCTGCGGGATGGCGGTGACGACACCGAGATCCGGGCACGTTCCGACGACCACGACGGTGCCCTCCGCCCGCAGGCGACGCACCGCGGTACGCAGACGCTCGGCCGAGGCCGCCACCGCATGCTTCTTGGTGACGTCGTTGGCGCCGATGAAGACGACGGCAGCGTCGGGCCGGTCGTGGTGGGCGACCAGCATCGCATCGACCTGACCCTCGAGTCCCTTGGATGTCGCGCCGGGAATGGCCTTGGTGCTCAACCGGATCCGCTTCCCGCTCTCGTCGGCGAGACCCCGCGCGATCAGCACGCCCGGCACCTCGTCCGCGACGACGCAGCCCATGCCGGCCGCCGTCGAGTCGCCGAAGATCATCAGGTGCAGGTCGGACTGCACGCCGGGGCGCCACCGCTGCGGGACGCGCGCACCCGGGGCGTACACACCGTCGGCCTCGGGCGGCCGGTCCGTGCTGCGGCCGATCACGGTCCGGGCAGCGGCCGCCTGCGCCAGCAGGTGCCGGTACGCGGCCCAGGACAGCGTTCCCGCGCCGGATCCCGCGACGACGGTGGCGGCTCCCGCCACCGCTGCCTGTCGCCACCCACCGCGACCCGAGCCGCCCTGCTGCATCGCACCTCCGTTCACCTGTCCGATTCTAGGTGCGCCGACGGTGGTGCCGTGCAGTGCGATCGCCGCAGCGCGACCAGGCTCGGTGGGTGTCCGGCCGGACATCTGGGAGGATGGACGCATGCGCATTGCAAACAGCGTCGTCGACCTCATCGGCAACACCCCGCTGGTGAAGCTGAACACCGTCGTCGCCCCCGGGTCCGCACTCCTCGCCGCCAAGGTGGAGTACCTCAATCCCGGTGGCAGTTCGAAGGACCGCATCGCCGTCAAGATGATCGAGGCGGCCGAGGCGTCCGGTGAACTGAAGCCCGGCGGCACCATCGTCGAGCCCACCTCCGGCAACACCGGAGTCGGCCTGGCCCTCGTCGCACAGCAGCGCGGCTACAAGTGCGTCTTCGTGTGCCCCGACAAGGTCGGCGAGGACAAGCGCAACGTCCTACGTGCCTACGGCGCGCAGGTCGTCGTGTGCCCCACCGCGGTCGCCCCCGAGGATCCGGACAGCTACTACAGCGTCTCGGACCGCCTCGTGCGCGAGATCGACGGTGCCTGGAAGCCCAACCAGTACGCCAATCCGGGTGGTCCGCAGAGCCACTACGAGACCACCGGACCCGAGATCTGGAACGACACGGACGGCAAGATCACGCACTTCGTCGCCGGCGTCGGTACCGGCGGCACCATCACCGGAACCGGTCGCTACCTCAAGGAGATGTCGGGCGGTGCGGTGAAGATCATCGGTGCCGATCCCGAGGGTTCCGTCTACTCGGGCGGGACCGGCCGTCCGTACCTCGTCGAGGGCGTGGGCGAGGACTTCTGGCCCAGCGCGTACGACCCGTCGATCCCGGACGAGATCATCGCCGTGTCCGACGCCGACTCGTTCGAGATGACGCGTCGCCTGGCCCGCGAGGAGGGCCTGCTGGTCGGCGGATCCTGCGGTATGGCCATGGTCGCCGCGCTGCAGGTGGCCGAGCGCGAGGGCCCGGACGCCCTCGTCGTCGTCCTGCTGCCCGACGGTGGTCGCGGCTACCTCGGCAAGATCTTCAACGACAAGTGGATGAGCTCCTACGGCTTCCTGCGCACCCGGCTCGACGGTGGCACCGCCGAGCCCACCGTCGGTGACGTGCTGCGCGGCAAGTCCGGCGCACTGCCCGACCTCGTGCACACGCACCCGTCCGAGACGCTGCGCGACGCCATCGAGATCCTGCGCGAGTACGGCGTCTCCCAGATGCCGGTCGTCGGCGCCGAGCCGCCGGTCATGGCGGGCGAGGTCGCGGGCAGTGTCAGCGAGCGCGATCTGCTGAGTGCTGTGTTCGAGGGCCGGGCGAACCTGTCCGACGCCGTGAAGACGCACATGAGTGCGCCGTTCCCGCTCATCGGCGCCGGTGAGCCGGTCTCGGCCGCGACGAAGACGCTCGGCGACACCGACGCCGTCATGGTCGTCGACGACGGCAAGCCGGTCGGCGTCATCACCCGCCACGATCTCCTCGGATTCGTCACCACCGCGTCCTGACACACGGAACTACTGACCCATCCCGACCGGCCTCCGGCCTGCCCGCTCGTTAGGCTGGTGCGCATGAGTGAGCAGCGCAGCAAGTCCGACACGACGTCCTGGCAGGGGTTCTCCACTCGCGCGGTGCACGCCGGGTACGAGCCCGACCCGCTGACCGGTGCGGTCAACGTCCCGATCTACGCGAGCTCCACCTTCGCCCAGGACGGCGTGGGTGGTATGCGCAGCGGGTTCGAGTACGCCCGCACCGGCAACCCGACCCGGCGTCCGCTCGAGGCCAACCTGGCAGCCCTCGAGAACGGCCACTACGGTCGCGCGTTCTCCTCGGGCATGGCCGCGACGGACGCCCTCCTGCGGGCGTCGCTGCGCCCGGGCGACCACCTCGTGATCCCGAACGACGCGTACGGCGGCACCTTCCGGCTCATCGACAAGGTGTTCACCCAGTGGGGCATCGAGTACTCGGTGGCCGCGGTGTCGGACGTCGACGCCGTGCGCGAGGCCATTCGCCCCAACACGAAGCTGGTCTGGGTCGAGACGCCCACCAATCCGCTGCTCAACGTCGGCGACATCGAGGCTCTGTCGGGCGTCGCACACGAGGCGGGCGCGAAGATCGTCGTCGACAACACGTTCGCGTCGCCGTACCTGCAACAGCCCCTCACGCTCGGCGCCGACGTGGTGCTGCACTCGACGACCAAGTACATCGGTGGACACTCCGACGTCGTCGGCGGCGCCCTCGTGTGCAACGACGAGGAACTGGACGCGTCGTTCGCCTTCTTGCAGAACGGCGCCGGCGGTGTTCCCGGACCGTTCGACGCGTTCCTGACACTGCGCGGCATCAAGACGCTCGCCCTGCGCATGGAGCGGCACAGCGACAACGCCGAGAAGATCGTCGAGCTGCTGACGGGTCACCCCGCCGTCTCCTCGGTCATCTACCCGGGATCCGAGAGCCACCCGTCCCACGCCGTCGCCGCCAAGCAGATGCGTCGGTTCGGCGGCATGGTGTCGGTCCGTCTGAAGGGTGGCCGCCAGGCGGCGCTCGACCTCTGCGCGCGCACCGAGATCTTCACTCTCGCCGAGTCGTTGGGCGGCGTCGAGTCGTTGATCGAGCATCCCGGCGCCATGACCCACGCCTCCACCGCCGGCTCGCTGCTCGAGGTGCCGGACGACCTGGTGCGCCTGTCCGTCGGCATCGAGGACGCCGCCGACCTGGTGGGCGACATCGAACAGGCGCTCGCCTAGGGGCATTCGGGTTTAGGGTTCCAGCCATGGATCTCCTCACCGCCGACCGGCTGGACCGCGCCACCGCGCTGCTCGCCCCGGTCATGCGCCGCACACCCCTCGTGGCGTCCCGTGTCCTGTCCGATCGCACCGACCGCCAGGTGTGGCTCAAGTGCGAGAACCTGCAGCGCACCGGATCGTTCAAGCCGCGGGGTGCGTACAACCGGATCGCGGGTCTGACTGACGAGGAGCGCGCTCGTGGGGTGGTCGCGGCCAGTGCCGGCAATCACGCGCAGGGCGTCGCGTGGGCGGCGTCGGAACTCGGGGCCGCGTCGACGGTGTTCATGCCGAACGGTGCGCCGCTGCCGAAGTTGGTGGCCACCAAGGCGTACGGGGCCACCATTCACCAGGTGGGCACCACCATCGACGAGGCTCTCCTGGCGGCCATGGCCTTCGCCGACGAGACCGGCGCCGTGCTGATCCACCCGTTCGATCACATCGACGTGGTCGCTGGCCAGGCCACGGTCGGCGTCGAGATTCTCGACCAGATGCCCGATGTGGGCACCATCGTGGTGCCGACCGGCGGCGGCGGTCTCGTCGCCGGCATCGCCGCTGCCGTCGCGTTGAGCGGCAAGGACATTCGCATCGTCGGGGTGCAGGCGGAACAGGCAGCCGCGTGGCCCGGATCGCTCGAGGCCGGTATGCCGATCTCTGCCGAACGGATGTCGACGATGGCCGACGGTATCGCCGTGGGGCGTCCCGGGGCGGTCCCCTTCGCGCACGTCACCGAAATGGTGGACCGCGTGATCACCGTCAGCGAGGACGCGCTGTCGCGGGCACTGCTGCTGTGTATGGAGCGCGCCAAACTCATCGTCGAAGCCGCCGGAGCGGCAGCCGTTGCTGCGCTCATGGACCATCCCGAACAGTTCCACGGTGACGGGCCGATCGTCGCCGTCCTGTCCGGCGGCAACATCGATCCGCTCCTGCTGACACACGTCGTCGCGCACGGGTTGCGAGCGGCGGGTCGCTATCTGACGGTGCGCATCGTCATCCCCGACCGCCCGGGTGGCCTGGTGGGGGTGCTCGGCGTGGCACGCGACACGGCCGCGAGTGTGGTCGACGTGGTGCACGCGCGCACGGCAGGGCGGCTGGCGATGGACGAGGTCGAGATCATGATGACCCTGGAGACCCGGGGCCCGGACCACCGCGCCGCCGTGCTGTCTGGTCTCGCGGCCGCCGGATACGTGGCCGAAGTTCAGGAGTGATCAGGCGGCGATGAAGACCGCGGCGGAGGCGTGGTCGGCGGCGCGATCGACCAGCGCGTCGGCGCCCGCTGCCGCGGCGCGCGACAGCGCGGCTGCCACCACGGGGGAGGACGCGGCCACCGTGGCCGTGGTGGTGCCCGTGGTGGTCACCATCGTGGTTCCCGAGGCGATCGGAACGAGGCGTTCCGCCGAGCCGTCGATCACCGAGATCTGCCATCCACGAACGGGTTCCGGCCCGGCGACGGCAATGTCGGTGTCGGTCGAGTTCGCACCCGACACCGACACCAGTGCCCCGCAGGCGAAGCGGCGTGCGATCGTCGCGGCGATGCGCTCCACGACAACGGCGAACGCTGTCGCGTCCAGATCGACTGTGGCCCAGCCGGGAAGGCGCACGCCGAGACCGTCGACCTCGATGGCCTCGTGAGTGTCCGTGCCCGAGCTGCGGAGCGGATCGACGGCGCCGGCCGTCAGGTCCGCGGCGGCGAGGGCGTGTCGCACCTGGTCCGCCAGAGCAGGGGAGACGCGCACGGTCCGGCCGAAGGAGCGGTTCAGTCGCTGCAGTTCGGAGTCCGCACGGGTGAGCGAGACGATGTCGAGCCACGTGTCCAGGGCGGTGCGCGCCGCGGCTGCCGCATCGGTGATCACGGCCGCGTCGGTGACGACCACCCGCACGTGGCGGTCGTCGATGTCGAACCCTGCGAATGCCTTCGTGGCGAGACTCATCTGGTGGCACCTCCATGGCGTTCATCGCTCGGCGAGCGCGTGCCTGTTACACCAGGGCTTCGAGCCCGGCGGCCACACGGATGGGAAACGCAGTTCGGCCCCGTACGCGAACGTGCGGGGCCGAACGACATGCGTCGTGCGAGATCAGTTGTGGTACGGCTCCGCGCTCGCGAGCGTGACCTTCATGGTCTTGCCGTTGGGCAGCGAGTACTCGCGCGTGTCGCCGACCTTGGCGTCGATCAATGCGCCGCCGAGGGGCGAGTTGGGGGAGTAGACCTCGAGCTTGCCGTCCCGTGCGCCCTCCTCACGCGTGGCGATGAGGAACGTCTCGGAATCGGACTCGTCACCGTCGTAGTAGACCTTGACGACCGACCCGGGGAGCGCGACGCCCGACTGGGTGGGAGCCTCGCCGACCTTGGCGTTGTTCAGCAGCTCCTGCAGCTGGCGGATACGCGCCTCCTGCTGGCCCTGCTCCTCGCGGGCGGCGTGGTATCCACCGTTCTCCTTGAGGTCGCCCTCTTCCCGTCGCTCGTTGATCTCCGCGGCGATGACGGGTCGGTTGGCGATGAGCTGGTCGAGTTCGCCCTTGAGCCTGTCGTGCGACTCCTGGGTCAGCCAGGTCACCTGGGTCTCGCTCATCTCGATCACTCCCTCGTGTTCTTCAGAGCCGTTCGGCTCCGGTATTCGTAGGCGGCGTGCGGTGGTGTCACCGAGCCCACACGTGAAAGAGAGCCCGCGCTGGTGCGCGAGCTCCGTCACGAGCAGGGCGTTCCGCCGGGGCGGAACGCGGTCGATGCGAACGGCCCTTGGCTCGAGTGCTCGCGGTACGCCCGTCAATGCAGCAATACACGGCCCCACTGGGTGAGCCGTGTACGAAGCGATTTTACCACGAAAGAACTTCGTAGTTTCTTGGTCGGCACCCGACGGTCACCGAGGTGTGAGATGTTCCGGCACGTCGAGGCTGCATCCGTAGAGGTCGGCGAGGCCCGGCGCGGCCGAGGTGATCACGAAGCTGCGGACGTCCTCGGTGCCGTTATCGGACGCCGGGATCAGTACTTCGCGTCGCCCGGTCTCGGTTCCGTCGCGCGATCGCGATCGGATGATGCAGACCGCGGGCTGGGACGGGTCGTCCCTGGTCACGTTCAGGCGTACGTCGACGCGGTCCTCGCCGACGATGTCGAACGACACCATGGTCCCGTCGACGTCGGGGGTGGTGAACTTGGTGTATCCGAGGTAGGCGACGGCCACGCCCAGCGCGATGACCAGCAGCGTCAGAGCCACGGCGAGGACACGGGACGGGGCGATTCCCCGACTGGTGGGGTAGCGACCCTCGGGGAGACTCTGCGGCGTGGTGGACATCGCCGTCGAACTTACCCGCGGACCCGGTACCGCCTCGGCGGGGTACCGGACGAAGTGGAACTATTGGAGGTGCCCGGACCGGAACCGGAGCACCACCGATAGTTGAAGTGAGGCACACGTGAGCGGACTGCGACTGATGGCAGTGCACGCCCATCCCGACGACGAGTCCTCCAAGGGCGCTGCCACCATGGCGCGTTACGCGGCCGAGGGCAACGAGGTGCTGGTGGTCACGCTCACCGGCGGTGAGCGCGGCGACATCCTCAACCCGGCCATGGACATCCCCGGTGTGCGCGAGCGCATGTCCGAGGTGCGCAAGGAGGAGATGGCCGCTGCCGCAGCCATTCTCGGGGTGCAGCAGACGTGGCTGGGGTTCGTGGACTCCGGTCTGCCGGAAGGCGATCCGCTGCCGCCGCTTCCCGAGGGATGCTTCGCGCTGGTGCCGCTCGAGGAGTCGACCGAGGCTCTTGTGCGCGTGGTGCGCGACTTCAAGCCGCACGTCATGACGACCTACGACGAGAAGGGTGGCTACCCCCACCCCGACCACATCCGCTGCCACGAGGTGTCGGTCGCCGCGTACGAGGCGGCCGGCGATCCCGAGCAGTTCCCCGGAACGGGCGAGGCGTGGGAGGTCTCGAAGCTCTACTACTCCCACGGCTTCATCCGCAAGCGCATGCAGTTGTTCGACGACGAGATGATCGCCTCCGGTCAGGAAGGGCCGTTCACGGAATGGCTCGCGCAGTGGCCGAAGGATCGCGGCGAGATCATGGAGCGCGTCACCACCCAGGTGGAGTGCGCGGACTACTTCCAGCAGCGCGACGACGCTCTGCGTGCGCACCGCACCCAGATCGATCCGAACGGCCGCTTCTTCGCGGTCCCGGTCGACGTGCAGAAGAAGCTGTGGCCGACCGAGGAGTACGAGCTGGCGCGGACCCGCGTGCGCACGTCGCTGCCCGAGACCGACCTGTTCGCCGGGATCGAGTCCTAGATGACCGTGCTCAGCGCGTCGATCATGCTGGCGCAGAACAACACCGGGCCCGAGTTCGGTAAGGCGTCACCCGTCGGTCTCGTCATCATCGTGCTGTTGCTCATCGGTACCGCCCTGTTGGTGCGGTCGATGAACGCGCACTTCAAGAAGCTCCCGGCGTCCTTCGAGCCGGAGGATCCGACGCCGGACCAGGCGGCGGACGAGGGCACGGACCGCGGAGGCTTCCGACCCGAGCGGTGAGGGGTTTGCGACCCGAGCGGTGATTGCGCCGGGTGTCACGGGGGACACTGCAGGGGTGGCCACCCGTGAGCGCAACACCCTGTCCGACTCGACGAGCCCCTACCTGCGTCAGCACGCCGACAATCCCGTGCACTGGCAGCAGTGGGGTGACGACGCCCTGGCGTGGGCTCGCGAACGAGACGTCCCGGTCCTGCTGTCGGTGGGCTACTCGGCGTGTCACTGGTGTCACGTGATGGCACACGAGTCGTTCGAGAACGACGCCATCGCGGAGATCATGAACGCGAACTTCGTGTGCATCAAGGTCGATCGCGAGGAACGTCCCGACATCGACGCCGTCTACATGAACGCGACGGTCGCGATGACGGGTCAGGGCGGTTGGCCGATGACGGCGTTCCTCACCCCCGACGCGGAACCGTTCTACTGCGGCACCTACTTCCCGCCCACACCTCGGCGGGGGATGCCGTCGTTCACGCAGCTGCTCGAGGCCATCTCCGAGACGTGGCGCACCCGTCGTGACGAGGTGCAGCAGGCGTCGGCCTCGGTGGTCGCGGAACTGCGCAGGACCGCCGCGGGCATCCCGGAGGGCGACCGAGTCGTCGACGCCGCCCTGCTCGACGAGGCGGTGGCGCGCGTTCTGGCGGACGAGGACGTGCCGCGCGGCGGCTTCGGCGGAGCACCGAAGTTCCCACCGTCGTCTCTCGTGGAGGGGCTGCTCCGCCACGTCGAGCGCACCGGGTCGGAGCCTGCCCGCGCTGCGGTGGGCCGTACCGCCGACGCCATGGCCCGCGGCGGGATGTACGACCAGCTCGGGGGCGGTTTCGCCCGGTACTCCGTCGATGCGGACTGGGTGGTGCCGCACTTCGAGAAGATGCTCTACGACAACGCGTTGCTGCTGCGCTTCTACGCTCACCTGGCGCGCCGCGGCGATGCGTTCGCTCATCGTGTGGCCGTCGACACCGCCGACTTCCTCCTGCGCGATCTCGGCACGGACGACGGGTGCTTCGCCTCCGCCCTGGACGCCGACACCGACGGGGTGGAGGGTCTGACTTACGCGTGGACACCCGCGCAGCTGGTCGAGGTGCTGGGCGACGAGGACGGGGCTCGGGCCGCACAGGTGTTCGGGGTGACCGACACGGGCACGTTCGAGGAGGGGGCGTCCGTGTTGCAGTTGCGGGCCGAACCGACGGACCCCGAGCGTTTCGCACGCATGCGCGCAGCACTGGCCGCGTCGCGTGCCACGCGTCCTCAGCCGGGGCGCGACGACAAGGTGGTGACCGCCTGGAACGGCTTCGCGATCACGGCGCTGGCCGAGGGCGGCGCCGCGCTGGGGTACCGCAACTGGGTCGATGCGGCAGCACGCTGCGCGGACCGCATCCTGGACCTGCACCGCGTCGACGGCCGACTACGGCGTGCGTCCCTGGGCGGCGTCGTGGGCGATGCGGCGGCCATCGCGGAGGATCACGGCGCACTCGCCGTCGCTCTGGCCGCGCTGCACCAGGCGACCGGGGAGGCACGCTGGCTGACGGCGGCGGAGGAGGTACTCGACGTCGCGCTCGACCACTTCGCCGATCCTGAGCAGCCGGGCAGCTGGTTCGACACCGCCGACGACGCGGAGACGCTCGTGACCCGGCCTCGCGATCCACTCGACAACGCGACCCCGTCCGGAGCCGCACTGATCACCGAGGCTCTGCTGACGGTGGCCGCGTCCAGCGAGAACTCCTCGCGCTTCGGTGCGGCGGCGGACAGGTCGCTGGCGCGAGCGTCGATCCTGCTCGAGCGGGCACCCCGGTCGGCCGGCCACTGGCTGACCGTCGCGGAAGCCGCGGTGGCGGGACCGGTGCAGGTGGCGATCGCCACGGAGTCGGTCGACGACGACCTCGTGCGTACCGCCCGCCGCGTCGCCGCCGGCGGCACGGTGGTGGTCGCGGGTCCGCCCGACTCGGTCCCGCTGCTCGCGGATCGCCCGCTGGTGAGCGGCGAGTCGGCCGCGTACGTGTGTCACGGCTTCGTGTGCGACCGACCGGTCACCGACCCCGAGGACCTGACCGCACTCCTGGTCCGGTGACGCCGGATCAGGTGAAGAGCACCAGCCACACAGCGACGTAGTGGCACACCGCGGCGACGACCGTCGCGGCGTGGAAGAACTCGTGATGGCCGAACGTGGTGGGCCACGGGTTGGGCCACTTCGTTGCGTAGAGAATCGCGCCGATGCTGTAGAACACGCCGCCCGCCACCAGCAGTGCCATCGGTCCGACGCCCACACGATGGGTGAGTTCGCCCGCGACCGGCACGATGGCCCAGCCCAGCACGAGATACAGGGGCACGCCCAGCCAGCGAGGGGCCGTGGGCCACAGCATCTTCAGCGTCACTCCGGCCAGCGCACCGGCCCACACCACGATCAGCACGATGGTGCCGGTGCGGCTCGGCAGCCCGAGCACCGCGAACGGCGTGTAACTGCCGGCGATGAACAGGAAGATCATCGAGTGATCGGCGCGCTTCATCCACGTCCGGCTGCGCACGGTCTGCCAGTGGACGCGGTGGTATGTCGCGCTCACTCCGAAGAGACCGCACGTCGCGACGGCGTAGACAGTGATCGCGAGACCGGCCCGGACGGACACCGCCGAGTAGGCGAGCACCACGAGCACGATCCCGCAGACCACCGACACCCCGAAGGCGTACAGGTGGATCCATCCGCGCATGCGCGGCTTCACCGGCAGTTCGTCGAGCCCGAAGACAGTCACGAACCTACGGTACCGTAGGTTCGCGCTCCGACCGTGGCCGAACTAGCGGTCACCGAGTGTCAGATCCATCAGGGCACTGATCGTCTTGCGGTGAACCCATCCGCGCACACCGTCGCTCGCCAACGCGGCCCTCGCCGCAGCCAGTCCCGGTGCCCCGTGCACGCCGCCGCCCGGATGGGCGGACGCGCTCCCGAGGAACAACCGACCGACGGGAGTCTCCGTACGTCCGAGTCCGGGAACGGGCCGGAACACCAACTGCTGCTGCAGTTGCGACGTTCCGCCGTTCACCGCGCCACCGAACAGGTTGGCGTCGTCCGCTGTCAGGTCGCCCGGCCGCTGGACGTGCTTGTCGACGATCGACGCCGCGAACCCGGGCGCGTACTCCTCGAGGACGGTGTCGACCCGCTCGGCGAGCAGGTCGCCCGAGGCGTCGTCCGTCACACCGCGGGGGAGGTGTGTGTACGCCCATGCGCTCTCCGTCCCGGCCGGGGAGCGGGTGGCGTCCGCGGTCGTCATCTGACCGAACAGCATGAACGGCCGCTCCGGGATGCGGCCTGTCACCAGGTCGGCGTTCCATCGCACCAGACCGTCGTCGTCTGCGCCGACGTGCACCGTGCCCGCCTCGTTCAGACTCTTCGAGCGCCACGGGATCGGGGAGTCGAGCGCGTAGTTGATCTTCACCACCGGGGTGTCCCACTCGAACTTCTCGAGATCGCTGTGCACCCGGGCGGGAACCGCGTCCCGCGGCAACAGCGAGCTGTACAGCGCGGGAGCGGACACGTCTGCGACGACGGCTCGCCGTGCGACGTACGTGTCGCCGCCTGCCGTCCGCACGCCGCGGGCGACACCGCCGGAGACGTCGATCGAGGTCACCTCGGTTCCGCAGACGACCCGCGCCCCGGCGCTCTCGGCACGGCGCACGAGCGCGCTGGTCAGCTCCTGCGCACCGCCGACCGGGACGGGGTAGCCGACATCCTGCGCGAGCATCGTCAGCAGGTAGCCCATGATGCCGCTCGCGGGTGCGTCGGTGGGGACGTCGGCATGCATGGCGTTGCCGAGCAGCAGGCATCGCGCCGCCTCGCTGTGGAACAACTCGTGCGCCATCGCCCGGGCCGGGAGTACTGCGAAGCGCAGGAACCGCAGTGTCTCCGCGGTCCCGAGGCGCCGGAAGAGCGTCGCGGCACCCTTGACAGGCGGGAAGGAGCTGCCGAACAGCGAGTGCAGCAGAGGATCGCGGATCCGGTTCCACTGATCCACCACGTACATCCACGCCTCGCCGTCGCGCGGATCGTGCTCCGCCAGCATGGCGGCGGTGTCCTCGGGATCGTGGTGGACCACCGGGGCGTCCTCGTCGTCGGGCGAGCGCGGGTGACCGAAGACGACGGGTGAGTGGGTCCAGCGGAGCCCGTGGCGGTCGAGCTCGAGCGCCGTGAACGCCGGGGACGACGCACCGAGGGGATAGAAGGCACTGAACAGGTCGCTCACGTATCCCGGGGTGAGCTCGGCGCTGCGGACCGCGCCGCCGGGCACCGGGGCGGACTCCAGGACGACGACGTCCCATCCTGCGTCGGCGAGCACGGACGCCGCGACGAGTCCGTTGTGGCCCGCTCCGATCACGACGGCGTCCACCGTCGTGGTCGTCATCGGGGAACCGCGGAACGCTCGGCCAGCAGCGCGAGTCGCCGTGTCGCCTCGGTGTTGCGGGGATACACGAGTGCGTGCTGGACCGACTCGGGAACGAGCGAGAACGGGAGGGTCCGAGCGTGCTCGATCATCTCGATCCGGCACCCCGAGCCTCGCGGCGTCAGGCGCAGGACGATCGTCGCCTTGCCTGCCGGCATCCCGCGCGCTTCGAGTGTCACCTCGTGTCCCTCCGTCATGCTCAGTACCCGCGTCTCGTCGTTCAGCACGGCGGGCCACAGCCCGACCGAATGGTGGATCCGCGAGCCGGGCGCGGGGAACTCGGGGTCGACGGCGCGGATGCGCGAGGCGCCCACCACCCACGTCGCGTAGCTCCACCCGTCGGAGAGCACGTTCCACACGGCTTCGACGCTCGCCGTGGTGTCCCGGACAACAGTCATGACTGCTCCTGTTCTCTCGTGTGCGGTCGGAGCCGGATACCCCGTACGCCACGGAACCATCATGCGGCGCGGTGACGAGTCGGTCACGCCGATCGCGTCGTACTGCGGGCGTAGGGTGATCACCTGCTGAACAATTCTGTCGAAGTGGGGAGCTGGGTGAAGGCTCGCGGTCTGCTGTACACGCTCTACGAGAGGCGCCTGCTGCGTCAGCTCGAGGGCGCTCAGCACCCTCGGCACGTCGCCGTGATGTGCGACGGCAATCGTCGCTGGGCCCGGGAGAACGGCTTCACCGACGTCAGCCACGGGCACCGGATGGGCGCGCTCAAGATCGCGGAGCTGCTCACGTGGTGTGACATGGCCGGCGTCGAGATGGCCACCATCTACCTGTTGTCCACCGAGAACCTGCGCCGGTCACCGGACGAGCTCGACTCGCTGCTCGAGATCATCACGGACGTCGTCGAGGAGATCAGCGGACCGGGAAAGAACTGGTCCGTGAAGATCGTCGGCACGATGGATCTGCTTCCCGCCGAATCCGCCCGCCGCCTCAAGGAGGCCGCCGCCGGCACGGCCGGCCGCTCGGGAACGCACGTCAACGTCGCGGTCGGGTACGGCGGCCGTCAGGAGATCGCCGACGCCGTGCAGTCGCTCATCGCGGAACGGCTGTCCGACGGTGCCGACGGGGACGAGTTGCTCCGCTCGGTCACCGTCGAGGGCATCGACTCGCACCTCTACACGTCGGGCCAGCCGGATCCGGATCTGGTGATCCGCACGTCGGGGGAGCAGCGGTTGTCCGGGTTCCTGCTGTGGCAGAGCGCGTACTCGGAGATCTGGTTCACCGAGGCCTACTGGCCCGAGTTCCGCCGCGTCGACTTCCTGCGCGCGCTGCGCGACTTCGCCGCGCGGCACCGGAGATTCGGTACCTGAGCCGGAGCCGGGCAGGCCGGAGGCCGGTCGTCACAATTTGCGCAGGCGCAGCCGGTTGATGGTGTGGTCGGCGTCCTTGCGCAGCACCAGGGTGGCGCGGGGGCGCGTCGGCAGGATGTTCTCCACCAGGTTGGGCCGGTTGATCGACTGCCAGATGTCCGCGGCCGCGATCCTGGCGTGCTCGTCGGACAGTCCCGAGTAGTGGTGGAAGTGCGAGGCCGGGTCGGCGAACGACGTGGAGCGCAGGGCGAGAAAGCGGTCGACGTACCACTTCTCGATGTCCTCGATGCGGGCGTCGACGTAGATGGAGAAGTCGAAGAGATCCGAGACCATGAGGCGCGGACCGGTCTGCAGGACGTTGAGTCCCTCGATGACGAGGATGTCCGGCTGTCGCACCTCGGTGTACTTGCCCGGCACGATGTCGTACGAGACGTGCGAGTACACGGGTGCGCGTGCGGATTCGGCGCCGGATTTCACCTCGGTGACGAAGCGCAGAAGCTTGCGCCGGTCGTAGCTCTCGGGAAAACCCTTGCGGTGCATGATTCCTCGACGCACCAGCTCGGCCGACGAGTAGAGGAACCCGTCCGTCGTCACCAGGTCCACGCGCGGGTGGTGCTCCCATCGCGCCAGCAGTGCCTGCAGCACGCGCGCGGTCGTGGACTTGCCGACGGCGACGCTGCCGGCGATGCCGATGACGAACGGGACCTGGCGGTCCGGCGTCTTCTCCCCGAGGAACGTGGCCGTCGCCGCGAACAGGCGTTGGCGGGCGGCCACCTGGAGATGGATGAGTCGAGCGAGGGGGAGGTAGACCTCCGCGACCTCGTCGAGGTCGATCTGTTCGCCCAGACCGCGCAGGCCGGTGAGCTCGTCCTCGGTCAGGACCAGGGGTGTCGCGTTCCGGAGAGTGCGCCACTGTCGACGGTCGAATTCGACGTACGGACTCGACTCGCTCACTCGGGACACGCTGCCTCCATGACTGAATTGTGCTGGGTGGCTCCGGCGAACCGACAGCCGGGTGGTGCGTGACTAGAGTCGAGCGTCATGCACGCCGACACCCTCGTCCACGACTACCTCGTGCTGGGGTTGTCCTTCGATCGCCTCGAGGAGGGGTTCGTCGACGCCTACACCGGCGACCCCGCTCTGCGACGCCAGGTCGAGAACGCGCCCCCGCCCGAACCCCGCGCGCTGGCGCGGCGGGCGGCGGAACTGCGGACCGAACTGCCCTCGTCGGGGCTCTCCGAGGACCGCGCCGCGTTCCTCGACGTCCACCTGCGCGCGCTCGAGACGTCGGCACGGAAATTGGCCGGTGACGAGATCGGATTCGTCGACGAGGTGCACGACTACTTCGACGTCGCGATCGCACCGGGCGACACCGACGACTACCGCGAGGCACATCGCCTGATGGACGAGGTGCTGGCCGGGGCGGGGCCACTGGGGGAGCGGGTGCGCGCTCACCGCGTGGCCGACGAGATCTCGCCCGAGCGGCTCGCCGAGTGCGTCGAGGCGTTCTCCAGTGCGTTGCGCGACAAGGTGCGCGGCCGGTACCCGCTGCCCGACACCGAGAAGGTCACCTACGAGGTGGTGGGCGACAAGCCGTGGTCCGGGTTCAACTACTACCTGGGCGACTACCGGTCCACCGTCGCGATCAACTCGGACCTCAAGCAGCACATGGCGCATCTGCCCCATCTCATCGCACACGAGTCGTACCCGGGCCACCACACCGAGCACTGCCGCAAGGAGGCCGGGCTCGTGCGCGGTGCCGGGCAGGCGGAGCAGACGCTCTTCGTCGTCAACACTCCGCAGTGCCTGATGGCCGAGGGCCTCGCGGACCTGGCGCTCGAGTCGATCGTCGGGCCGGGCTGGGGAGTGTGGGCGCAGGAGATCTACGCCGACCTCGGCCTGCGATTCGACGGGGAACGCGCCGAGGCGCTGCAGACCGCGTCGGCGAAGCTGCTGGGGGTGCGTCAGGACGCCGCGCTGCTGCTGCACGACGAGCACCGCAGCCAGGACGACGTGGCCGCGTTCCTGGGGCAGTGGTCGCTCGCGACACCGGAACGCGCCCGTCAGATGTTGCGATTCCTGTCCTCACCGCTCTGGCGTGCCTACACCAGCACCTATGTCGAGGGGTATCGCCTGCTGCACTCGTGGCTTCACCGGGCCGACTCGGCGGACGGCCGAGCCGACCGCTTCGAGCGGCTGCTCGACGAACCCCTCATCCCGTCTCAACTGCGCTGATCACGGGCATTAGACTCGGCGGCATGACTGCTGCGCCCGTCTCTGCCACCAACATCGACACCGCCTCCCTCGCCGAGGTGGATCCCGAGGTCGCCGCGGCGATGGCCGGCGAGCTGGGACGCCAGCGCGACACCCTGGAGATGATCGCGTCGGAGAACTTCGTTCCCCGCGCGGTGCTCCAGGCGCAGGGCAGCGTCCTCACCAACAAGTACGCCGAGGGTTACCCCGGTCGTCGGTACTACGGCGGGTGTGAGCACGTCGACATCGTCGAAGATCTGGCTCGGACCAGGGCGAAGGAGCTGTTCGGTGCCGAGTTCGCCAACGTGCAGCCGCACGCGGGCGCCCAGGCCAACGCCGCCGTTCTCATGGCTCTGATCAACCCGGGCGACAAGATCATGGGTCTGGACCTGGCGCACGGCGGCCACCTGACGCACGGCATGAAGCTGAACTTCTCGGGCAAGCTCTACGAGGTCGAGTCCTACGGTGTGAGCAAGGAAGACCACCGCATCGACATGGACGAGGTGCGCAAGCAGGCGCTGCACGCACGCCCACAGGTGCTCATCGCCGGATGGTCGGCCTACCCGCGGCACCAGGACTTCGCCGCGTTCCGCTCCATCGCCGACGAGGTCGGTGCGCTTCTGTGGGTCGACATGGCGCACTTCGCCGGGCTCGTCGCCGCCGGTGTGCACCCGTCGCCGGTGCCCTACGCGGACGTCGTGTCCTCCACCGTCCACAAGACCCTCGGTGGGCCCCGCTCGGGCATCATCCTCGCCAAGAAGGAGTGGGCGAAGAAGCTCAACTCCGCGGTGTTCCCCGGCCAGCAGGGCGGTCCGCTCATGCACGCGATCGCGGCCAAGGCCGTCGCCTTCAAGATCGCCGGCACTCCCGAGTTCCGGGAGCGTCAGGAACGCACCCTGCTCGGTGCGTCGCTGCTCGCGGAGCGGCTGACAGGCGCCGACGTCTCCGACAAGGGTGTCTCGGTGCTGACGGGCGGAACCGACGTCCACCTCGCGCTGGTGGACCTGCGCAACTCGCAGCTCGACGGCCAGCAGGCCGAGGATCTGCTGCACGAGGTCGGCATCACCGTGAACCGCAACGCGGTGCCGTTCGATCCGCGCCCGCCGATGGTCACCTCCGGTCTGCGTATCGGTACCGCGGCGCTCGCGACCCGTGGGTTCGGCGAGGCCGAGTTCACCGAGGTCGCCGACATCATCGCGACGGCGCTCGCCACCGGCGAGGCCAACGACGACCTGCGTGGTCGCGTCAGCACGCTCGCCCACGACTTCCCGCTGTACGAGGGACTCGAGGGCTGGGGACTGCTGAGCTGATCCGACATGCGGCTCACCGTGGCGGGTCTGCAGACGGCGGGGTCACCCGGTGACGTCGACGCCAACCTCGCGGAACTCGACGGAGCCGCGGGGGCGGCTCTGGCGCGCGGAGCCGACCTCCTGGTCACGCCGGAGATGTTCGTGACCGGGTACGACATCGGCGATCGCCTCGGTGACCTGACGTCACGGGACCTTCTCTCCGAGGTGTGCGCACTGGCGCGCCGCCGCGGCATCGCGCTGCTCGTGGGTCTGCCGGAGACCGAGGCGGGAGCGGTGTACAACACGGTCGCACTCGTCGATGCGGACGGCAGTGTGATTGCGCAGCACCGCAAGTCGCACCTCTACGGTGAGCTCGACCGGGAGTGGTACTCGCCCGGGCTCGACTCGGTGACGGTCGTCGACTTCCGCGGGGTGCGGCTCGGTCTGATGATCTGTTACGACGTCGAGTTCCCCGAGAACGTCCGAGCCGCGGCCCTCGCGGGCGCGCACGCCCTGCTCGTTCCCACCGCGCAGATGGTGCCGTTCACATTCGTGGCCGACGTCGTCATCCGCACGCGCGCATGGGAGAACCAGCTCTACGTCGCGTACGTCAACCACGTCGGAACCGAGCGCGCCACCACCTACGTCGGCCGTAGCAGCATCGTCGGCCCCGACGCCGAGGTGATCGACCGACTCGACGACGAGACCGGCCTGATTCTCGGCACGGTGGACACCGAGGTCGTGGCGGCGGCCCATCGAGACAACCCCTACCTGGTGGACCGCCGCCCCGGCCTCTACTCGTCGATCGTCCGCGACCTCAGTCGCGAGTGAGCGGCAGGCCGGCGCGGCCCAGGAAGTCGAGGATGTCCGACTCGACCTCGCTGCGGTTGGTCTCGTTCAGGATCTCGTGCCGCGCACCGGGGTAGACCTTCTCCTCGAACGACGGGCCGCGCAGTGAGCGCATCGCCTCGGTCGTCGGCTCCAGCGGCACCAGCTGATCGTCGCCGCCGTGCAGCCACAACGTCGGCTGGTCGCCGAGAGTGCCGGAGGACGACACCGTCTCCACCGCGGCCGTGAAGGTCTCGAGGGTGACGCGCGCGAAGGGGCCGTGGTAGACCAGCGGGTCCGCCTGGTACGCGGCGCCGACCTCGGGGTCGCGGGACAGCACGGACGGGTCTATCGGGATCTCGGGGATCTCGTCCATCGACAGCAGCATCGAGAAGGCCGGGTTCTGCCCGACCAGCGGACCGGACAGCACGAGTGCCGCCAGCTCGCCGGGGTGGGTCTGCGCGTAGCGCGTGGCGATGAGACCGCCCATCGAGTGGCCCAGCAGCATCACCGGTAGATCGGGGTGCTCGCCGCGGGCGATGTCCGCGATCGAGTGCAGATCGGCGACGATGCCGTCCACGTCCGTGATCTCGGCGGGCGTCCCGTCCGACCGCCCGTGCCCGTGATGGTCGGGGGCGTACACCGCCGCTCCGGCCGACGTCAGGGTCGACGCCAGGTGGCCGTAGCGACCCGAGTGTTCGCCGTACCCGTGCGCGAGCAGCGCGACGAATCCCGGCGTGGTGGACGGCCAGGAACGGTAGGCGACGGTGCCGTGGGTTCCCCTGAGCTGCTGCATTTCCTGCGCGTTCTGCATCGGCCGAAGTTAACACCGTGGCCTTCGGCCCCGTGCGCCTTTTGCATACTCCTGGATGCGCGAAAGGCGCACGGGCGTGTAACGCAGAGTTCACCCACACGTCCCCACGTGTCGCCGAGCCTGCGCCCCCGATCCGGTCTAGCGTCAGCAGTGCGGGTGGCGGGGAAGCCGTCCGTACGGGAGGTCCTCACACATGACTGAGTCATTCGGTCGGGAGGGGCCGGCCCCGGTCCCTGCGGTGTCGGGATCGACCGGTCCAGCGATCGACGGATGCGCGGTGACCGCGCGTCCTTAGGAGCCCCACGTGACTGCAGCTCGCTCCGGTTCTTCCGTCCGCACCTACGTGCTGGACACCTCGGTTCTGCTCTCGGACCCCTGGGCCGTGACTCGGTTCGCCGAGCACGCGATCGTCCTTCCACTCGTCGTCATCAGCGAGCTCGAGGGCAAGCGGCATCATCACGAACTGGGGTGGTTCGCGCGCGAGTCGTTGCGGATGCTCGACGACCTGCGGATCCGCCACGGGCGCCTCGATCAGCCCGTGCCCATCGGCACCGAGAACGGCACCCTGCAGGTCGAGCTCAATCACACCGACCCCGCTGTTCTTCCCGTCGGCTTCCGGACCGACTCCAACGACTCGCGGATCCTCGCGTGCGCACTGAACCTCGCCGCCGAGGGCAAGGACGTGGTGCTGGTCAGCAAGGACATCCCGCTGCGCGTCAAGGCCGGTGCGGTGGGTCTGCCGGCCGACGAGTACCACGCTCACGACGTCGTCCCGTCGGGATGGACGGGCATGGCCGAGATCGAGGCGTCGCGCGCGACCATCGACGGCCTGTTCGCCGAGGGATTCGCCGACATCGACGAAGCGCGAGAGTTGCCGTGCCACACCGGTGTTCGACTGCTCGGCGGCACGTCCAGCGCGTTGGGTCGGGTGACGGCGAACAAGCAGGTGCAGCTGGTGCGCGGCGAGCGTGAGGCGTTCGGCCTGCACGGCCGGTCCGCCGAGCAGCGCGTCGCCCTGGATCTGCTGCTCGACGAGAGCATCGGCATCGTCTCGCTCGGCGGGAAGGCCGGCACCGGCAAGTCCGCGCTCGCGCTCACCGCGGGCCTCGACGCGGTGCTCGAACGACGGACCCATCGCAAGGTCGTCGTGTTCCGGCCGCTGTACGCGGTCGGCGGCCAGGAGCTCGGCTACCTGCCCGGCAGCGAGAGCGACAAGATGGGCCCGTGGGCGCAAGCGGTGTTCGACACGCTCGACGGTCTCGCGAGTCCGGAGGTCATCGAGGAGGTCACCGCACGCGGCATGCTCGAGGTGCTGCCGCTCACGCACATCCGCGGACGGTCGCTGCACGACTCGTTCGTCATCGTCGACGAGGCGCAGTCGCTGGAACGCAACGTCCTGCTGACGGTGCTCTCGCGGCTCGGCACGGGCTCACGCGTGGTGCTCACGCACGACGTGGCGCAGCGCGACAACCTGCGGGTCGGACGCCACGACGGTGTCGCCGCCGTGATCGAGAAGTTGAAGGGGCACCCTCTCTTCGCCCACATCACGCTGACCCGCTCGGAGCGCTCGCCCATCGCCGCACTGGTCACCGAGATGCTCGAGGAGTTCGGGCCGGCCTGAGTCACCGTTCGCGCCGGGCGGCACGGACCGCCCGGCGCGGTGTGACGCCGAACTATCACCGACCTCTTTGTCAGGGAGATCACCGGAATCCGCGTCGCGCGGTCCGAAGGTTCGGAGTGGACACCTACGGCCGTTATGCTGCTGTGATGCCGAAGAGTGACCAGGACCTGTTGAGCGAGCTCGAAGCCGATGCCGCGCACCTGCTGCAGAAGCACATCGACGCTGCTCGGGACTGGCAGCCCCACGACTACGTTCCGTGGGACTCGGGTCGCAACTTCGCGTTCCTCGGCGGCGAGGACTGGTCTCCGGAGCAGGTGACGCTCGGTGACGCCGAGGTCGTCGGTGCCACCGTCAGCGTGCTGGTCGCCGACAACCTGCCCGAGTACCACCGCGACCTGGCGTTCGCTCTCCGGAGCAGCGACGTCTGGTGGAAGCTGATCGGCCGGTGGACCGCGGAGGAGAACCGGCACGCCATCGTGCTGCGCAACTACCTCATGACGACTCGCGCGGTCGACCCAGTGGATCTCGAGCGTGTGCGCATCGAGCACATGACCACCGGCTACTCCGCACCGTCTCTGCACGTGCTGCACATCCTCGCCAAGTTCGCCCTCGACGAGCGCGCAGCGGCCGTGCGCCACCGTCGCGCCTCCGCGTCGTCGCAGGACGCTCTCCTGTCGAGTATCCTCGACCGCATCGCCGAGGACGACGAGCTGCAGACCACGCTCTTCACCGACCTGGTCTCCGCCGCGATCCGCGTCGATGCCGACGGCGCCGTCCGCGCCATCGCCGACACCGTCGCGTCCTTCTCGGTCCCCACCGTCGATCTCCCCGGCCGCGGTGGCAGCGCCGAACTGCTCGCCGGCATCGGGCTCTACGACCGCACCATCGAGACCGAAGAGGTGATCAAGCCCCTGCTCGAGGCGTGGAACGTGTTCACCCTCGACGGCCTCGGCGAGGACGGCCTCGCGGCCCGCGCGGAGCTCGAGAGCGCACTCGCCACTGCCGCGTCCTGATCAGCGCGTGATCGCGAACCCGCCCACCACCACCGGCTGACCGGCACCGACGAAGTACACGGTGCCGTTCCAACGGTTCGGGTTCACGGCGTCGCGCGTCATCTCGTCGTGGAAGACGGCTCCGAAGGCGGGGGACAGGCGCGAGTAGTCGACGTGGACCACGTCGGCCCCGGTCGCGATGCTCGGGGCGCGGTAGACGTCGCCCGGGATCGCGTTCACGCCGAGAAGTCGGTTGACCGTCGTGTCGCCGGTGATGGTCTTGCCGTCCCACAGCGGGACGGGAGCGCCCTCGGGCGTGGTGCCGACGTAGACGCCGTCGGGAACGGGTCCGGCGGACGCCAGCGTGGGGGCGGCCAGCGCCGCGCCGATCGCGGCGGCGCCGCCGAGGAGTGCCAGTGCAGTTCGTGTCATGACACGTCACACTCCTCCTGATCGCCCCGCACCACAGCGTTTCGCCGTGATGCGGGGCGGGGAGTGCTGGGTCAGTCCTGGACCTTGGCCATCGCCAGGACGTCGAGGCGCTTGTCGAGTTCTTCTTCCGACAACTTCTCGGGGACGAGTCCACGCTCGAGGACGACCTCGCGAATGGTCTTCTTGTCCTTCAAGGCCTGCTTGGCGACGGCCGCAGCTTCCTCGTAGCCGATCGCACTGTTGAGAGGTGTCACGATGGACGGCGACGACTCGGCGAGCTGCTTGAGGTGCTCCTCGTTGGCGACGAGGCCGTCGACACACTTGTCGGCGAACAGGCGGGAGACGTTGGCGAGCAACGTGAACGACTCGAGCAGGTTGCGCGCCATCATGGGGATGTAGACGTTGAGTTCGAAGGCTCCGGCTGCGCCGCCCCATGCGATCGCCGCGTCGTTGCCGACGATCTGCGCCGCCACCTGGGTGGCCGCCTCGGGGAGAACCGGGTTGACCTTGCCGGGCATGATCGAGCTGCCGGGCTGCAGGTCGGGGAGCCGGATCTCGCCGAGACCGGTGAGCGGGCCCGATCCCATCCAGCGGATGTCGTTGGCGATCTTGGTCAACGAGACGGCGATGGTGCGCAGCGCGCCCGACGCCTCGACCAGACCGTCACGAGCCGCCTGGGCCTCGAACGAGTTCTTCGCCGCGGTGAGGGCGTCGACACCGGTCGACTTCACCAGCTCGGTCACGACCTTCGGGCCGAAGCCGTCGGGGGCGTTGAGACCCGTGCCGACGGCGGTGCCGCCGATGGGGAGTTCGCCGAGGCGGGGGAGCGTGGACTGCACGCGCTCGATGCCGGCCTCGATCTGACGTGCGTAGCCGCCGAACTCCTGGCCGAGCGTGACGGGCACCGCGTCCATGAGGTGGGTGCGGCCCGACTTCACGACGGTCTTCCACTCGGTCGCCTTGGCCGCCAGAGCGGTGTGCAGGTACTCGAGGGCCGGGATCAGGCTGGTGACCGCGGCCTCGGTCGCGGCGACGTGCGTCGCGGTGGGGAACGTGTCGTTGGACGACTGCGACATGTTGACGTGGTCGTTGGGGTGCACCTCGACGCCCGCGTTCTTCGCGATGCTCGCGATGACCTCGTTCGCGTTCATGTTGGAGCTGGTGCCCGAGCCGGTCTGGAACACGTCGATGGGGAACTGATCGTCGTGCTTGCCGTCCGCGATCTCGCCGGCCGCCGCGATGATGGCGTCGGCCTTGTCCGCATCGAGCAGACCCAGGTCCTTGTTGACCTGTGCACATGCGGCCTTGAGCAGCCCCATCGCGCGGATCTGGGTGCGCTCGAGGGGGCGGCCCGAGATGGGGAAGTTCTCGACGGCGCGCTGTGTCTGCGCACGCCACAGCGCGTCGACGGGTACGCGAACCTCTCCCATCGTGTCGTGCTCGATGCGGAACTGCTGATCGTTGTCTGTCATGTACCTCGTGCCTCGGTAGATGGGTCGGGAAGTCGGAGTGCGCGTCAGAAGGACGGGACGGCGCCGGAGGTGTCCCCGTCGAAGTCCACGGACGAATACTCCCGCAGTTTGTTCAGCTGGTGGTACGCGTCGATCATCCGCACGGTGCCCGACTTGGAGCGCATGACGATGGACTGCGTGTGGGCACCGCCGCCGGAGTAGCGCACTCCGCGCAGCAGATCGCCGTCGGTGACGCCGGTCGCGGTGAAGAAGACGTTCTCCCCGGCGACCAGATCATTGGTGTTCAGGATGCGATCGAGATCGTGGCCTGCGTCGACGGCCTTCTGGCGCTCGTCGTCGTCCGTCGGGGCGAGCCGGCCCTGCAGTGCTCCCCCCATGCAGCGCATGGCCGCCGCGGCGATGATGCCCTCGGGCGTGCCGCCGGTGCCGATCAGGATGTCGGTGCCCGAATCGGGGCGGGCGGCCGCGATGGCGCCGGCGACGTCACCGTCCGAGATCAACCGGATGCGGGCACCGGTGTCGCGGATCTGCTGCATCAGCTCGGTGTGGCGGGGACGGTCGAGCACACACACGGTGACGTCCGAGGACGACCCCTTCTTGATCTTCGCGATCCGGGCGATGTTCTCGGCGACCGGAGCGGTGATGTCGATGGCATCGGCGTAGTCGGGGCCGACGGCGATCTTCTCCATGTAGAACACGGCCGACGGATCGAACATCGCACCGCGCTCGGCCACCGCGAGCACGGAGATCGCATTGGGCATGCCCTTGGCCATCAGCGTCGTGCCGTCGACGGGATCGACGGCGAAGTCGACCTCGGGACCGTTGCCGTTGCCGACCTGCTCGCCGTTGTAGAGCATGGGCGCCTCGTCCTTCTCGCCCTCTCCGATGACCACGACGCCGCGCATCGACACCGAGCTCACCAGCTGGCGCATGGCGTCCACGGCAGCGCCGTCGCCACCCTCCTTGTCGCCGCGGCCGACCCAACGTCCGGACGCGAGCGCCCCGGCCTCGGTGACGCGGACGAGTTCGAGCGCGAGGTTTCGATCCGGCGCCATCTGCGTGGGAACGTCGGTGTTGGCCGTCATGGGGCTGTGCCTCCTTGCACATGGCGCGGTTCGCAGCCCGACTGACGGGCGTCGTCCGCACGGAATGAACATCGACTCGGGCGAAAAAGACTCGGCGTGATTGTCGCACTAGTCGCACGGCCCCGGCCTGCCGGGGGAAGCGCGGAGCTGCGCGGATGGCGAGCCCCCGCGCGCTCGGTGCGATACTGGAGAGGTGGCCGACAAGAAACCCAGGTACCTGCAGAACAACAAGGACATGGCCTGGTCCCTGATCCCGCTTCTTCTCGCATGCCTGGTGATCGCGGCCATCGCCGGTCAGTGTTCGTTGCGTGTGGGCGGCCCCGAGGCGGGTGAGGTTCCTCGCATCGATCTGGGGGCGTCCCTGCAGGCGGACGCGAATGCGCTGACCTTCCCGGTGCGCAGTCCCGACGTGCCCGATCAGTGGATCCCGAACTCGGCGAACCGTGGCCCTGTCTCGGGCTCGGAGTTCCAGTCCAGCACCGTCGGCTTCGTCACCGAGAACGGCAATTTCCTCTCGCTCACCCAGAGCGACGCCTCCGAGGACGAGCTGGTCCGCTCGAAGACCGAGGGATCACGGGTGTCCGCCGGCGGCGCGGAGGCCATCGCCGGGCTGAACTGGGTGGTCTACGGCAACGACGACACGGAACCGTACTGGGTGGCCGATCTCGGCGACACCCGCGCGATGCTCACCGGTTCCGGGTCGCAGGAGGAGTTCGTCGCGCTGGCATCCGCCACGGCGACGGCTCCGGTACTCGACAAGCGCTGACGCGCTCGCTCACTCCTCGTCGCGGGCCAGCGCCTTCTCGATGCGCGTGCGCGCGCCGGCCAGGTGCTGCTCGCAGTGCGTCGCCAGTGCTTCGCCGCGCTCCCACAGCGCCAGTGAGGCATCGAGATCCAGGCCGCCCTGCTCGAGCAGCTTGACCACGTCGACCAACTCGTCGCGCGCGTCCTCGTAGCCCAGCTCGGCGATCGGTGTCTCGTTCATGAGTCCCCATGCTGCCTCGAGAGTCCGACAGCGGACGAGTCAGGTGGCGGAACTGCGACCCATCGTGACGGCCGTGACCACGCCGTCCGCGACGCGGACCCGGAGCTGCGTACCCGGCGCGGCGTCGTCGACCGACCGGAGCACCTCGGGGTCGGATCCGGGGACCATGCGCTGCACCACCGAGTAGCCCCTCGCCAGAGTCGCCGCCGGTCCGAGCGTGGTCAGACGCGCGCGCATGTGCTCCACCGTCGTCGCCTCTCGCGACACCGCGCGCTCCACGTCGCGGCGGACGACGCGGCGCATCTCGGCGATCTCCTCCTCGCGGCGGGCGACCGCGGAGAGGGGATCGGCCAGCACGGGCCGGTGCCGCAGGGCGTCCAGTGCGCGCGCCTCGCGCTGCACCCAACTGCGGAGCGCTGCGGCGCTGCGGCTCCGCAGCTCGGCGACCAGTTCCCGTTCGGCCACGGCGTCGGGCACGACGAGCTTGGCGGCATCGGTGGGGGTGGCGGCACGAAGATCCGCCACGTGATCGCTGAGCGGACTGTCGGGTTCGTGTCCGATGGCGCTCACGATCGGCGTCGTCGCACGGGAGATCGCGCGGCAGAGCGCCTCGTCGGAGAACGGCAGCAGATCCTCGACACTGCCGCCGCCACGGGCGAGTATCACCACGTCGACCGTGGGGTCCTCGTCCAGCTCGGCCAGCGCCCGCAGGATGCCGGGCACCGCCGACGGGCCCTGCACGGGAGTGTTGCGAACCTCGAAGCGCACCGCGGGCCACCGCCGTTCCGCGACGCTGAGCACGTCGCGTTCGGCAGCACTGGCGCGTGCGGTGACGAGCCCGACGACACGAGGCAGGAAGGGGAGCGGCCGCTTGAGCCGCGGATCGAACAGTCCCTCGGCCGCGAGAAGACCGCGCAGGCGCTCGATGCGGGCGAGTAGCTCGCCGACTCCCACCGCTCGAATCTCCGTGGCGCGCAACGACAGTGTGCCGCGACCGGTGAAGAAACTGAGCTTGCCGTAGAGGATGACGCGAGCGCCCTCGGTCAACGGCACGGGAGAGTTCTGGATGAGCATCGGTGAGCACGTCACCGACAGCGACATGTCGGCGGACGGGTCGCGGAGCGTCAGGAACGCCGTGCGCGTTCCCGCACGCACCGAGATCTGCGTGATCTGGCCCTCGACCCACACGCTGCCGAGGCGATCGATCCACCCGGCGACCTTCGTCGCGACCGTGCGGACGGGGAGCGGGTTCTCGGCGGTGCTGGTGGCGGCCGTGGTCATCGTGGTCCGAGAATCACTTCGCTCGGGCGGTGGTGATGCGGTTCTCGAGCATGGTCCGGTACGGCGCGCGGTCCGAGGCCGACGTCTCGTACTCGAGAAGTGACGTGAGGTCCTCGACCGACAGCGACCGCAGACGGGCACGCAACTGAGCCAGCGTCAGGGCGTCGTAGTCGAGGTACTCCACGATCTCGGGAGTCGCGGTCGGCGCGGTCGCGAGAGCCGGGGCCGGAACGGGTTCGGTCGTCTCGATCTCCGACGGCGGGGTCGAGTACAGGGCGAACCGCCCTGCGGGCGCACCGGGCTCCGGCACGTCGATCTCTCCGGCCGGGTCACCGACCGGCTCGGGCTCGGTGGACAGCGGCACCTGCGTGTACCGCGCGGGTGCGACGTCCGCGTCGTCGTCGAAGGTCGCCCACTCCGCGGTCTCGACCGGGCGGGAGCCGATCAGGGAGAACACCTGGTCGCCCTTGATGGCCAGCTCGGTGACGGTCTGTTGCAGACGCATCGCGGTCTGGAGGACCTCGCTCACGGCGGTCATCGGCAGGGAGATGGCGGTGGTGGGGAGACGCCGAGCCTCCTCGACGACGGTCACGGCGATTCCGAGCGCGACGCGGGCGGCGAAGGGTGGACGGATCATGTCTCACAGAGTGCCCCACGTCGCGCATTTTTCCCAGTCGACGTGCGCGGGAAGCGACGCCCACCCGACTACCCGTATCCTCGTGGTATGTCTTCGGCTCTTCCGGTGTCCTCGTCCTCCACCACCTCCTCCGCCATCCCGCTCGAGCTGGGTATCGCCCGGCCGGCGGTCACCGGTGAGGTCTACGACGGCCCGCTGCGCGTTCTGCTCGCCGAGCCGCGCGGGTACTGCGCCGGTGTGGACCGAGCGGTGGAGACGGTCGAGAAGGCGCTCGAGAAGCACGGCGCCCCGATCTACGTGCGCAAGGAGATCGTGCACAACCGCCACGTGGTGGAGACGCTGTCCGATCAGGGCGTCATCTTCGTGGACGAGACCGACGAGGTGCCGGACGGCGCACTGCTCGTGTTCTCCGCGCACGGTGTATCACCGGCGGTCCACGAGTCCGCGGCCGCCAAGAACCTGCGCACCATCGACGCGACGTGCCCACTGGTGACGAAGGTGCACCAGGAGGCCAAGCGGTTCGCTCGCGACGACTTCGACATCCTGCTCATCGGCCACGAGGGTCACGAGGAGGTCGAGGGCACCGCGGGCGAGGCCCCGGACCACGTGCAGGTCGTGGACGGGCCGGATTCCGTCGACGCCGTCACCGTCCGGGACGAGAACCGCGTCATCTGGTTGTCGCAGACCACGCTGAGTGTCGACGAGACCATGACGACTGTCGCGCGACTGCGGGAGAAGTTCCCCAACCTGCAGGATCCGCCCAGCGACGACATCTGCTACGCCACCCAGAACCGGCAGGTGGCGGTCAAGGCTATGGCGCCCGAATGCGACCTGGTGATCGTGGTGGGGTCGACGAACTCGTCGAACTCCGTCCGTCTGGTCGAGGTCGCCCTCGCTGCGGGCGCGCGCGCGAGCTACCTGGTCGACTACGCCAAGGACATCGACCTCGCCTGGCTCGAGGGCGTCCGGACGGTGGGCATCACGTCCGGCGCATCCGTGCCGGAGGTGCTGGTGCGTGGAGTGCTGGACCTGCTCGAGACACATGGCTTCGGCGACGTGAAGTCGGTGACGACGGCCAACGAGACGCTGGTCTTCGCGCTTCCTCGCGAGCTGCGGACCACCAGCCGGGTGTGAGCCGACCGCGGCCGGGAGATCAGTCCCGGTCGCGGTAGCGCACCCGTGGTGCGGGGTACGGCGACAGATTCTCCGCACCGGTGCGCCGGGGTTCGTACGGCGTGGGTTCGTACCGGGGGCGAGCTACCCGTGGGCGACCGTTGTCGGAAGCCGCGACCTGGCCCTCGTAGGCGCGCGGGGCGGGCCGAGCAGCGCGTGACTCCTCGCGCGGTTGCGGTGCGGCGGGCCGTGCACGGCGGGTGCGGTCGTGTCGAGCGTCGGGTGCGTCCGTCCGCGGTTCCTGGCGGGTCCTGCGGCGTTCCTCCGCCCGTCCCGCCGTCTCGCGAGTGGCGGGACGTTCGGAGCGCGACCGTCGGGGTGCGGCGTCACGCGCTGCCGCGGCCGGTCGCGCTGCGCGCGCCGGCTTCCGGACCGGAGTGGGGCGACGATCGAGCGCGAGCCGGGCGCCACCGACGCCGAGGACCAACAGCGTGGTCAGCGCCATGAGCGGGAAGCGATCGACGAGCGGCACGGCGACGGTCAGGACGATGTCCTTGATCGAGGTGCCCGCTCCGTCGGTGAGGATCTGGTATGCGATGGGGACGCCGAGGAACATGATGAGCGGCGGCTGCACCATGGCGGTGAAGAGTCCACGATGGCGGACCGCGACCACGGCGATGAGTGCACCGAGCACGTACAGGACGGCGAACGTCGATCCCAGCTCGTCGCCACGCATGGCATCGACGAGAAAGCCCAGGACGGCTGCGCCCACTGCCACCGCGACGGCGCCCCATGCGGGGATTCCGGGTACCGACGGCACAGCGGAGCGCTGGTCGAGAGGCACTCCCGAGCGTGCGCGTTGGGGGGAAGACACACAGCGAGGTTAGCGTTGATTCAACAACTTGCGTCGTCGGCATGCCCGCGACACGTCGACGAGGTGCCCTCCATCGCAGTCGCGGTCATGGTTCGTGGCCGCTGGTCCACACTCGTGACCTGCGGCGGTTCGCCGTCGAAGAGGGACATCTCGTGCAGCTTGCGTGCTGTGACGAAGACCCGTGCGTCCAACGATCCCGCCGCTGCGTTGAACGAGTCCACGGCCTTGCCCAGCTGTGATCCCAAGCGATCCACGTGGGCTCCGACCGTGCCGAGGCGCTCGTACAGCTCACGGCCCAGCACACGCACGCGAGCGGCGTCCTCGGCCAGTGCGTCCTGTTTCCACGTGTAGGCGACGGTCCGCAGCAGGGCGATGAGAGTGGTCGGGGTGGCGAGCACCACGTTGCGGGAGAAGGCGTGTTCGAGCAGGCCGCGGTCGCGCGTCAGCGCGGCATCGAGGAACGGATCGCCCGGAACGAAGAGGACGACGAATTCCGGCGACGGGTCGAACGCGTGCCAGTACTTCTTGTCGGCGAGCTGGTCGACGTGTGTGCGCAGGTGCTTGGCGTGGCGTTCGAGATGCCGATCGATGGTCTCGGGATCCTGCTCGGCGCTCGCGTCGAGGAAGGCGACCAGCGGAACCTTGGCGTCGACGACGATGCGCTTGCCACCGGCGAGCTTGACCACCAGATCGGGGCGCACGCCGGGTGCGGCGACCTGGGTGTCGAAGTCGCAGTGGCGCGTCATGCCGGCCAGCTCCACGACCCGCTCGAGCTGGATCTCGCCCCACCGGCCACGAATCTGTGGCGCCCGCAGCGCGGTGACGAGCTGGTCCGTCTGCGACGCCAACTGCCGCGAGGCGCGGTGCATCCCGGCGACCTGCTCGGTCAGTCCCGCGTATGCGTGAACACGGTCGCGCTCGACGAGCCGTACGTGTTCCTCGAGTGCGTCGACTGCCTCCCGCAGCGGGTCGACCAGGTGGGAGACCTGGTGACCGATGGCGCCGGAGTGCCGCCGCGCGGAGTCCTCGTTGAGCAGCGACAACGACCGCCGCAGCGTCTCCTCGTTGTCCGCGGAGACCGCGAGCCGCTCACCCGCACGGGCGAGTTCGACGTCGCCGCGTGCGGCCCGCAACCACCAGCCCAACCCCAGGCCGACGAGAAGGGTGACGAGAGTGGTCACGGCAGTGAGGGCGGTCATGAGGCTCACTATGAACCGGGGTACCGACACACCTTCGGCCCGAGCGTCTTTGTCGTAGGTCTCCGTTAGCGTCGGCGACATGAGAATCCTGCACACCTCGGACTGGCACATCGGGCGCACCTTCCACGGTGTCGACCTGCTGGCCGATCAGCGTCGTGCTCTGGAGGCTCTCGCCACCGTCGTCCGAGAACAGAGTGTGGACGTCGTCGTGGTTCCCGGGGACATCTACGACCGTGCGGTGCCCAATGCGGACGCGGTCCGGCTGTGCAACAAGGCATTCGAGGCCATCCGCGACGCGGGGGCCGTCATCGTCGCCACGTCGGGCAATCACGACTCGCCCGCCCGGCTCGGTGCCGGGTCGGCGTTCTCCGCTGCCGGCGGTCTGCATCTGTTCACCACCGTCGACGCCGTCGACCGACCGGTCGTGCTGGCGGACGAGCACGGTGACGTGGCGTTCTACGGCATTCCGTACCTCGAGCCGGACGCCACCCGCGCCGAGCTCGGGGTACCCGGCGCTCGTTCGCACGCCGCGGTGCTGCAGGCGGCGATGGGCCGCATCGCGGCCGATCTGGCGACGCGGCACTCGTCGGTCCGCTCGGTGGTGCTGGCCCATGCCTTCGTGATCGGCGGCGAGGGTACGGGTTCCGAGCGTTCGATCTCCGTCGGTGGCGTCGAGACCGTGCCGGCTTCGATCTTCGGCGGTATCGACTACGTCGCGCTGGGCCACCTGCACTCTCCGCAGACCATCGACGACCACATCCGGTACTCGGGATCGCCGCTGCCGTACTCGTTCGGCGAGCGTTCGCATCGCAAGGCTGCGTGGCTCGTCGACATCGACGGCTCGGGTGGCCGCGTCGTCACGCGCGTCGATCTGCCGGTGGTGCGGGGCCTGTCCGTCCTGGAGGGAACGCTCGAGGAGCTCTGCACGGAGAACCGGTTCGATTCCGCGACAGAGCATTACGTCTCCGCTGTGCTCACCGATGCGGTGCGGCCCGTCGACGCGATGCGCCGTCTGCAGGAGCGTTTCCCGCACGCGGTGCACCTCGAGTGGAAGCGCCCGGCCGGTGTCGATTCCGGGAGCTACCGCGAGAAGGTGCAGGGTAGGTCGGACCGTGAGGTGCTCAGCAGCTTCCTCGCGGACGTGCGCAGCGCGCCCTCGTCGTCCGAGGTCGAGCTGCTCGATCGTGCGGTCGAGAACGTCACGGGTCAGCGGGATTCGACGTCCGCATCGCCCGTCGAGCACGAGTGGGTGCGCTCGGCGTGAGACTGCATGCGTTGTCGGTCACCGCGTTCGGGCCGTTCGGCGGCACGGTCGACGTCGACTTCGACGATCTCGGGGCCGACGGCCTCTTCCTCCTGCACGGCCCCACCGGAGCGGGAAAGACGTCCGTTCTCGATGCCATCGCCTTCGCTCTCTACGGCGTTCTCCCCGGCTCGCGCCGAGAGAGTCGACGCCTGTTGTCGGATCACGCTGCGCCGGGTGTGGTTCCGCGCGTCGAACTCGACGCGACGTTGGGTGGCCGCCGCCTCACCATCGTCCGGCAGCCGGAGTTCCTGCGCCCCAAGCGGCGCGGGGTGGGAACCACGAAACAGAACGCCAAGGCGACGCTGACGTGGCACGACGGCCGGGGCGAGAACCTGACGCGCATCGACGAGATCGCGCTCGAGGTCGAGCGCCTGCTCGGCATGCGGGTGGACCAGTTCTTCCAGGTCGTCCTGCTGCCGCAGGGGGACTTCGCGCGGTTCCTGCGGGCGCGCAACGAGGAACGGGGTGCGCTGCTCGAGCAGTTGTTCGACACCGATCGGTTCCGCGACATCGAGACGTGGTTCCAGGATCAGCGTCGCGCCAGCGCGGAGCGTCTCGCCGGGCGATCGGAGTCCGTCGACAGACTGGCTGCCCAGGTGGCCACCGCCGCCGGCGTGGACCTCTTCACGGGCACCGACGTGGTGGAGTGGGGGACCGATCTTCTGGGCGGTGCCCGAGAGCTGGCCCGTGGGCGCACGGAGCATCTGCGGACAGCGCGCGCCGAACACGCAGCGTCTCGTGAGACCGCTCGGATCGCGCACCGCCGCCGGGAGGCACGCGAACGGGGGGCCGCGGCAGCAGCGCGACTCACGGTGCTGGCGGACGGCGACGCCGAGCGCGCGCAGCAGATCGCTGAGCTGGACCGTGCGCGTCGGGCGCTGCCGGTGCGCGATCGCGCCGTCACCCTCGACCAGCACCGTCAGCGCGCGACCGCCGCCGCCGCGACGATGCGGCGCCGGGAGCGGGCGGCTGCCGAGACCGAGGCCGCCGTGCTGGTCGGGACGTTGTCGTGGCCGCCCCGTCCTGCCGATGCGGAGGTGCTCGATGCCGCGGTGCACCGGTGGAGCGGCGAGTGCGCGGTGCTGGACAGTGTCGCCGGCGACGAGTCCGATCGAAGGACGGCGGTGGCCGATCGGGAACGCGCCGTCGCCCGGGTGCGCGGTCTGGAGACGGACCTGCGGGCGGTACGGGTACGTCTCGACGCGGTGCCCGAGGAGCGCGCGGCACTGGACGCCGAGCATCGAGTAGCCGTCGCGGCTCGTGCGGGTCTCGCCGGCCTGGAGGCGCGGCATCACGGTGCCGAGGACGCGGCACGCGCACACGTCGAGTGGGCTCGCGAGTCCGAGCGCCTCGCGGCGGCCGTGACGACGGCCGAGCGTGCCCGGACCCGCTACGACGATCTGCGCACGGAATGGTTGGACCTGCGGGAACGCCGTCTCGAGGGGATGTCCGCGGAGCTCGCGGCGGGACTCGAGGACGGCGCCCCGTGCGGAGTCTGCGGCGCGACGGAACATCCGGCGCCCGCATCTCCGACCGCGGGGCGGGTGTCCCGGGACGACGAGAACCGCGCGGGACAGCGGGTCGGTGCAGCCGAGGCGGAACGCACCACGGCGGACGCCGCGGTGCAGCGCTGCCGACAGCGTGTGGACGAGCTCGCGACCCGGTGCGCGGATCGCACCGCAGCGGAACTCGCGGCCGAACTGGACGCGGCCACGACGGCACTGGCGGAGGCGCGGCGTGCCGCGGATCGTCTCGCGGCGATCGACACCTCGCTGGCGGCGCTGGACGAGGAGACCGCCGGTCTGCGGGTGCGGGCCGACGCGATCACGGCCGAACTGGGCGCCACTCGCGGGCGGACGGAGGCGCTGGAGACTCGGATCGCGGAGGCGACCGCGCGCATCACGGCCGCCGTGGGGACGACGTCCACCGTGGCGGAACGGCGTGCCGCACTCGACGCGGCCATCGCAGCCGCGGTGGCGTGGCGCGATGCGCGCCGCGACGCCGACTCGGCCGATCAGGCGGTGATGCGGCTCGAGACCGACCTGTTGGAGTGCGCGCGCGAGCACGGATTCACCGAGGTCACGGAAGCCCTGGCGGCGGTCCGTGACAGGGCCCGGTGCACGGTGCTGGAGAACGCCGTTCTCGACGCCGAGAAGCAGCGCTCCGCGGCTGCGGCCGTGCTCACGGAGCCGGACGTGGCGGAGGCGATGGTGGGGGAGACCGTCGACACCGCTGCCGTCGATGCGGAGGAGATCCGACTGCGGGGGTTGCTGGACGAGGCCATCGCCTCGGCCGGAGACGCCGACAGTCGGCTACGCATGCTCGAGGACCTCGTCGCCCAACTGTGGGCCGCTGCGGACCGTCTGGGACCTGCCCGCCTCGAGCACGCGGAACTCGAGCAGCTGGCGGAGGTGGTGGCCGGCAAGGGCGCCAACGCGCGCCGGATGTCGCTGCGGTCCTACGTGCTGGCCGCGAGGCTCGAGGACGTCGCCACCGCGGCATCCGTGCGCTTCCGGTTGATGTCGCAGGGCCGGTTCGAGTTCGTGCACTCCGACGACGTGGGCCCCCGAGGCACCCGCGGCGGGCTGGGTCTCGACGTACGCGACGACTACACCGGAGTGGTCCGGTCGGCGGGCACCCTGTCGGGCGGCGAGGCATTCTGCGCGTCGCTCGCGCTCGCGTTGGGTCTCGCCGACGTCGTCGCGGCCGAGGCGGGCGGCATCACCCTGGACACGATGTTCATCGACGAGGGGTTCGGAAGCCTCGACTCGGGATCACTGGACGCCGTCATGGGAGTCCTCGACGAACTCCGGTCCGGTGGGCGCACGGTGGGCATCGTCAGTCACGTCGACGAGATCCGTGACCGGGTCCCCTCACGCCTCGAGGTGATCCGCGAACGTCACGGATCCACGGTACGAGTGCACGCGGGAGTGTGACCGCTCAGTCGTCCTTCTTCTCGTCGTCCTCGTGCGTGTCGACGTCGATCGGAGTCGGTGCCACGTCGTCGGACTGGTCCGAGGGCGCCGGCGCGTATCGGGTCTTCTCGTCGTGGACGACGACGGGCGCGTCGTCACCGGGTGTGCCGAGATCGTCGTGGATGCGTTCGGCGATGTCGTTCGCGCCGGGATCCTCGTCGGACCGAAGTTCGATCTGCTCGTTGATGTAGCGCAGCAGCACCGCGGTGGCCGCAGCGACCGGGACCGCGAGGAACGCCCCGATGATGCCGAAGATGGAACCGCCGGCGGTGACGGCCAGCAGCACGATCGCGGCATGCAGGTTCATCGACTTGCTCTGCAGGATCGGCTGCAGGACATTGCCTTCGATCTGCTGCACGGCCAGGATGATCGCCAGGACGATGACCGCGGTGGTGAACCCGTTGGCCACCAGCGCGACCAGGACGGCGAGGGCACCGGCGACGAAGGCACCCACGATGGGGATGAAGCCACCGAGGAAGGTGAGCGTCATCAGCACCGGGGTCAGCGGCACGCCGAGGATCACCAGGCCGATGCCGATGAAGATCGCGTCGATCGCGCTGACGATGGCCTGGGTACGGATGAAGCCACCCAGGGTGTCCCACACCCGTCGGAGTACCTCGGCGAGATGACCACCGGCCTTGCGTCCGGCCAGTCCGTGCAGCCAGGGGAGGAAGCGCGGGCCGTCCTTGATGAAGAAGAAGCTCAGGACGAGCACCAGACCGAGCGTGACCAGGATCGACCCGGCGGTGGCGACGCCGGCGAAGACGCCCGAGGCGATCGCCGTGCCGCTGTCCTGCAGCTGCGTGACGATGGCTTCGACGGCGCTGTCGATCTGCTCGTCGTCCAGATTGATGGGCGGGCCCTCGAGCCACTCCTGGACCTGCGAGACGCCGAGGGTGGCACTGTCCGCGAGATCGGGAGCCTGGCTGATGACGGAGGGGACGATGAACGCGACCACACCGGCGAGAACCGCGAGGAAGCCGAGGAGTGTGGTCAACGCGGCGAGCGCGGGCGGAAAGCCGATGCGGCGCAGCAGCCTGGTGGGCGGCCAGAGCACCGTCGCGACCACCAGTGCCAGCAGAACCGGGAGCATGATCACCCACAGCTGGCCGACCAGCCAGCCGGCGATCCACAGCGCTGCCGAGACGACGAGGAGCACGGCGGACCACTTGGCCAGCCAGAGTCCGCCGGCGCCGAACAGGTCGCTGCGATCACGGCCCGACGCGGAGCCTGCGGAAGTGGTGGGCGCGTTCTCGCTCACGTGTGTCCTCTCGTCTGACGATGATGCGGCGAACGCAGAGTCGAACGCGCTGTGACTGTACCCGGGAAGCCGATTCCGCACGCATGGCGACGGAGGGACTACCCGATGGTGAGCCCGCGGGCGAGAAGGGCAGTACGCCACAGGTGCATGGAGGCGTAGGACCGCCACGGTGACCAGTGGGCGGTGTCCGACAGATCGATGTCGAGGAGGGCCGCGCCCTGCCGGACCACCAGGTCGGTGTCGAGCAGCACGTCGGGGTCGCCCAGCAACCGCATCGACACGTAGCGGGCGGTCCACGGGCCGACACCGCGCAGTGCCAGCAGTGCACGCTCCTGGGTGGCCGCGTCGCCGTCGTGGCGCACGTCCACGGCGCCCGATGCCAGAGCGTCGGCCGTCGACGCGATCGCGGCGACCCGCCGCGCCGGACCGGTGAGGATCTCGGTGCCGCGTGTGGCCACGGCCTCGGGAGTGGGGAACAGGCGAGTGATGCCGTGGTCGGCTTCGCCCTCGTCGTCGCCCACCGGATCCCCGAGGGCCGCGACGAGCCGGGCGGTGTGCGTGGCCGCGGCACCGAGCGAGATCTGCTGACCGATCATCGTGCGAAGAAGCACCTCCGCGGCATCGAACGCCCCGGGAACGCGGATCCCCGGGGCCGCGGCCACCGACGCGGCGAGCGCAGGATCTGCCGCGAGCGCAGCGTCGACGGGAGCCGCGTCGACGTCCAGGGCCAGTACCCGCCGCACTCGGGACAGCGCGGTGGGGACGTCCGACTCGTCCCGGGCTCGCGTCTCCACCCGGACGACTCCCGCGCCACCGTCACCCGGGACGAACCGGCACGTGACGACGGCGGGGCCGTGATCGAGGCGCAGAGCCCGGCGGTAGACGCCGTCCGTGAAGGTCTCCATGCCCGGAACCGCGTGACCCGCCAGGAACCACCGCATCCACCCCGTGTCGTACGGAGCGGAGTACGGCAGCTCGGAGGTGTCGAGGGTCCAGCGCGGCGACGTCACCCCGTCATGATCTCAGCAGCAGCGTGCGCCCGGATTCGCGTCCGCCTCCGCATGACGTGCCTTCCAGTACTCGCGCTCGGACGGCACCGGATGCCCGGGATGGACCCGGTTCCGGTGCTCGACGAAACGCTCGTAGTCGTGATCACCCATGACGGAGGTGATCCACCACGTCGCGGCGCGAACGGACTTCAGGACGGCGTTCATGTCAGTGGCCCGTTCCCGGCCGACGGACCGTGCCGTCGGCGATGAGGACGTCCCATTCCGCCTGCACCGACTTCTCCGCCTCGGTGGGGAGGAAACCGCTGGGCGCGAACAGCTTCGACGGTACGTCCGCCTCCTCGCTGCTGGGCAGTCCACCGGCGCGGATCGCCTTGAAGCAGACGGCGAATCCGGCGAGCGCGACGATGAGGACGAGCACCGCGAAGACGATGGACAGCGTGCCCTGGATGAAGGTGTTGCGGATGACGGCGTCGATGGCCTCCGGTGTGGCGGCGGACCGGAACTCGGTGAGGCCCTGCGACTTCGCTTCCTTGAAGTCGCTGTGCTGCGCCCAGTAGCCGATGGCCGGAACGTCGGAGAAGATCTTCTGGTACGACGCCGTCATGGTGACCACGAGGTCGAAGGCCAGCGGCAGCGCGGGGATCCAGGCCCACTTCAGCAGACCCTTCTTCACCACGACGGTCAGGACGACCGTGAGCGCGATGGCGGCCAGCAACTGGTTCGCGATGCCGAACAGCGGGAAGAGCGTGTTGATGCCGCCCAGCGGATCGGTGACGCCCATGAGCAGGATGGCGCCCCAGGCCGCGACGACGATGACCGAGCAGATCCAGGCACCGACGCGCCACGACGGATCGCGGAACTTCTTCGCGCCGCCACCGAGATTGCCGAGCGAGTCCGACAGCATGAAGCGCGCGACACGCGTGCCTGCGTCGACGGTGGTGAGAATGAACAGCGCCTCGAACATGATCGCGAAGTGATACCAGAACGACTTCAGGCTCTCGCCGCCGAAGACCTGGTGCAGCACCTCGGACATGCCGAACGCGAGCGTGGGGGCGCCGCCGGTGCGCGAGATGATCGACTCCTCACCGACGTCCGTCGCGGCCTGCGACAGCTCGGCCGCGCTGACGTCCCCGCCTGACAGTCCGAGCCCGTTGACGTACGCCGCGGCGGTCTCGGGTGTTCCGCCGGTGAGTGCGGTCGGTGCGTTGAGCGCGAAGTAGATGTGCTGATCGAGGATGCAGGCGGTGACCAGAGCCATGATGGCGACGAAGGACTCGGTGAGCATGCCGCCGTAGCCGATCATCCGCATCTGCTTCTCCTTCTCGAGAAGCTTCGGCGTGGTGCCCGAGGAGATGAGCGCGTGGAAACCGGAGAGCGCGCCGCAGGCGATGGTGATGAAGAGGAACGGGAAGAGCGATCCGGAGAACGCGGGGCCGTTGCCCTCGCTGGCGAACGACGTCATGTCCGGCATCTGCAGGACGGGTCGAGCGATGAGGATGCCGACGGCGAGCAGCACGATGGTGCCGATCTTCATGAACGTCGACAGGTAGTCACGCGGGGCGAGCAGCAGCCACACGGGGAGGATCGACGCGGCGAGACCGTAGGCGATGAGCAACCACGCGACGGTGACCTTGGACAGCGTGAACCAGTCGGCGCCCCACTCGGTCTCGGCGACCCAGCCGCCGGAGATGATGGCGAGCAGCAGCAGGACGACGCCGATAAGAGAGACCTCGGAGACCTTGCCCGGGCGCAGGTACCGCAGGTAGACACCCATGAAGAGGGCAATGGGGATGGTCAGTGCGATGGAGAAGACGCCCCACGGGCTCTCCGCGAGTGCGTTCACGACGACGAGTGCGAGCACCGCGATGATGATGATCATGATGACGAAGACGCCGATGAGGGCGGCGATACCGCCGACCACGCCGAGCTCCTCGCGGGCCATCTGACCGAGACTGCGGCCGCGTCGGCGGGTCGAGATCCAGAGCACCAGGAAGTCCTGGACCGCGCCGGCGAAGACGACGCCGATGATGATCCACATCGTGCCGGGCAGATATCCCATCTGCGCGGCGAGGACGGGACCGACGAGGGGACCGGCGCCCGCGATCGCGGCGAAGTGGTGGCCGAACAGCACCCGACGGTCCGTCGGCATGTAGTCCTTGCCGTTCTCCAGGATCTCGGCGGGTGTGGCCCGATCGTCCCGCGGATGGACGATGCGGTTCTCGATGAGGCGTGCGTAGAACCGGAACGCGAAGATGTAGGTGCAGACCGCCGCGACGACGAACCACACCGCGTTGACCTGCTCGCCGCGGATCACGGCGATGACGGTCCAGGCGACGGCGCCCAGCAGACCGATGATGACGAAGACGATGCGTTTGGGCACCGTCATCGGTGAGCGGTCGACGACGCCCACGGGGGGAAGGTCGTCGTCGGTCTTGAGGAACTCGACGTGCGAGTTCCCCCTGTCGGACACGGCAGTCATCTGCGGGCTCCTGGCATGCGGTGGAGGGGCGGCGATCATCGTGTGATCGCAGTCACTGTAAGCAGACCGACCGACATTTCGTGCGGTTGTGAGCCTGGCGTGTGCGGATCGTTGCGCCGAGCGGTCCGGGACCGTCGCCGAACGTCACGACATGACAACGAGACCCCACTCGCGCGCCACGACTGCCTACGATGCTCGTGTGTCAGACCACCCCGAGTACCCGCAGCAGCCGTACACCGGTTCGTCGTACGAGCCCGACCTGACGAAGGGGCCGACGGACACCGGAGCGTTCCCGACCAGCGGAGCCTTCCCGCAGCAGCAGCCCCCCAGTTATCCCCAGCAGCAGTACGGCCCGCCGCCGCTGCCGCCGACCAACGCCGGCTGGGCCGCCGCCGCGCTGATCTTCTTCTGGCCGCTGGCGTTCTCGGCGTTCAACCACTCGAGCTCGGTGTTCCCGCGGTGGTCGCTGGGCGACTATCAGGGTGCGCACTACGCGTCGGAACGCACGAAGCAGCTGGGCAAGTACTCGCTCTACATCTTCGTGGGGCTCTTCGCGCTGTTCATCCTCTTCTACGTGCTGCTCATCGCCTTCGCGATCTCGGCGGGATCGGGCACCGACTACACGTACTGACAGGGCGGTCGGGGGCGGCACGTAGACTCTCCTCCCTGTGAGCCTCACCCTCGGAATCGTCGGACTGCCCAACGTCGGCAAGTCCACCCTCTTCAACGCACTGACCAACAACGACGTGCTGGCGGCGAACTATCCGTTCGCCACCATCGAGCCGAACGAGGGCGTCGTACCGTTGCCGGATCCGCGGCTGAACGAGCTGGCCAAGATCTTCGGTTCCGAGAAGATCCTTCCGGCGCCCGTCACGTTCGTCGACATCGCCGGCATCGTGAAGGGCGCGTCCGAGGGCGCCGGCCTGGGCAACAAGTTCCTCGCGAACATTCGTGAGGCCGACGCCATCTGCCAGGTCGTGCGCGTGTTCGCCGACGACGACGTGGTGCACGTCGACGGCAAGGTCGATCCGGCCGCCGACATCGAGGTCATCGAGACCGAGCTGATCATCGCGGACATGCAGACCCTCGAGAAGGCGATCCCGCGTCTCGAGAAGGAAGTTCGCACGCAGAAGGATCGCGCGCCGATGGTCGCCGCGGCCAAGGAAGCGCAGACGATTCTCGACAGCGGCACGACGCTGTACTCGGTCAAGAACACCTTCGACGCCTCGTCGCTGCGCGAGCTGAACCTGCTCACGACGAAGCCGTTCCTCTACGTCTTCAACGCCGACGAGTCGATCCTCACCGACGACGCGAAAGTTGCCGAGTTGAAGGCCGCTGTCGCTCCCGCCGACGCCGTCTTCCTCGACGCCAAGATCGAGTCGGAGCTCGTCGAACTCGACGACGAGTCGGCGATGGAACTGCTCGAGAGCATCGGCCAGTCGGAGCCCGGCCTGCACGCTCTGGCGCGCGCCGGCTTCCACACCCTCGGGCTGCAGACGTACCTCACCGCAGGCCCGAAAGAGTCCCGCGCGTGGACCATTCACCAGGGCGACACCGCACCGCAGGCAGCGGGCGTCATCCACACCGACTTCGAGAAGGGCTTCATCAAGGCCGAGGTCGTGTCCTACGACGACCTCGTCGCCGCCGGATCCATGGCCGCCGCCAAGTCGGCCGGCAAGGTCCGCATCGAGGGCAAGGAATACGTCATGGCCGACGGGGATGTGGTGGAGTTCCGCTTCAACGTCTGAGCGGGACTGCTACCGCCAGCCCAACTCCGGCGCCACGTGCGTCAGCACCGACTCGATGAGGTGTGCGCAATACTCGACGCCGAGCTGGTTGGGCACGGTCAGGAGCAGTGTGTCGGCCGCGGCGACGGCTTCGTCCTTCGCCAGCTCCGCGATGAGCTTGTCTGGTGAGCCGGCGTAGGTCTTGCCGAAACGAGCGATGCCGCCGTCGATGTAGCCGACCTGATCGCCGCTGCCGCCCTCGCGGCCGAAGTACGCACGATCCACGTCGTCGACGATCGGGAAGATGCTGCGGCTCACGGACACTCGCGGTTCGAATGAGTGGCCGACGTCGGACCACGTCTTGCGGAAGCGCTCGATCTGTTCGGCCTGCAGTTCGTGGAACGGCACGCCGGTGTCTTCGCTGAGCAGAGTCGAGCTCATGAGGTTCATGCCCTGCTGCGCCGTCCACTCGGCGGTCGCACGAGTACCTGCACCCCACCAGATGCGCTCACGCAACCCGTCGGAGTGCGGCTCGAGGCGCAACAGGCCGGGCGGGTTGGGGAACATGGGGGAGGGGTTCGGCTCCGCGAAGCCCTTGCCCTCCACCAGGTCCAGGAAGATGCGTGTGTGCTCACGGGCCATGTCTCCGCTGTCGGTGCCCTCGGCCGGGGCGTAGCCGAAGTAGCGGAAGCCGTCGATGACCTGCTCGGGCGATCCCCGGCTCACACCGAGCTGCAGCCGCCCGCCGGAGATCAGGTCGGCGGACCCGGCGTCCTCGGCCATGTAGAACGGGTTCTCGTAGCGCATGTCGATGACGCCGGTGCCGATCTCGATGCGACTGGTCTTGGCACCGACGGCCGCGAGCAGAGGGAACGGCGACGCGAGCTGGTTCGCGAAGTGGTGAACGCGGAAGTACGCGCCGTCTGCACCGAGTTCCTCTGCGGCGACCGCGAGGTCGATCGACTGCAGCAACACGTCCGATGCGGAGCGCGTCTGCGAGTGCGGCGACGGTGACCAGTGCCCGAACGACAGGAACCCGATGTTCTTCATGCACCGGAGAACGCTGACGGCGCCCGAATATTTCCCTTCCGACGGCCGCCACTGTCGCCTAGCGTGGATCCATGGCTCAGGTGAGACAGGTGCAGGTCACCTTCGATTGCGCGGACCCCGAGCGAGTCGCCCGATTCTGGTGCGAGGTTCTCGGATACGTGGTGCCGCCGGCGCCCGCGGGCTTCGCCGACTGGGCGGAGTTCGACCGTTCGCTCCCCGCCGAGAAACAGGGGTCGGCCTTCGCATGCGTGGACCCGAACGGGGTGGGCCCACGGCTGTACTTCCAACGGGTACCCGAGGCGAAGACCGTCAAGAACCGCGTCCACCTCGACGTCCGTGTGGGCGTCGGCATGGTCGGTGACGAGCGCCTCGGGGCTCTGGAAGCGGAATGCGCACGCCTCGTCGACCTCGGAGCCACGCGAGTGCGGCTCCTGCCCGCGGGCGACGGAGAAGAGTCCTGCATGGTGATGCAGGACGTCGAGGGCAACGAATTCTGCCTGGACTGACGTCCCGTCAGAACGGTGGTGGGTCGTCGTTGTCGGCGAACTCTCGTCTACGTCGGTTTCGGGAGCGTTCGGACCGCCGCCGCGCATGCTTGTCCGCCAGGCGGGTTCTTCGCCTGGTCGGTGATGTGCGCGGGGCATCCGGTGGGGCCTGCGCCGGCTGTTCGAAGGTGATGTCGGCGAGTCCGGGGTACAGGTCGTACCCGTTGTGCGCCGGGCCCGGAATCACGCGTCCCTCGGGTGTGGCGATGGTGGAGACGACTCGTCCGGTGTCTCCGTCGAGGTACTGGTCGTCGACGAAGTCGCCGAACGTCTTCAGGTTGTGGTGAAAGCGGCACTTGGCGCCGAGGTTGACGTCGGTCGTCTGTCCACCGGCCGCGGGATCGTCGTGGTCGTACTCGGTGATGTGGTCGAGGTCGCCGGTCCAGACGGCGTTGCTGCAGCCGGGCCAGGTGCAGTACTGATCGCGGATGCGCACGAACGTGTCGAGGGCACTGGACGGGCGGTAGGGATCCGCGGGTTGCGAGGCGGGGTTGGTGGCGGCGACAGGCCTCAGAACCGCGTCGGGGCGCGCAGCGAGGTCGGCGACGTGGTCGGCGGAGATGACGCCGTGGCCCGCGAGGAAACCCGGGTTGCCCTGCTGCGCGGAGGCGGTGTCCCCGTTCACGGTGGCGGCGTCGGCGACGACGTGCACGATGACGGTGGTCAGGAGGCCGTCCTCGCCGGTCCAGCCGGGAGCGTCGCAGTCGTCACGGTCACACTGGCATTCGAAGGGGGTGCGCGTGGCGAGGGCGAAGAGGGCGTCGCTGCGTCGGGCGCCGGCGCTGCGCGGGTCTTTCGGGCAGACGCGTCCGGCGAGGTCGTCGACAGCAGCGGCGACGAGGACGGCGTTCTCGGCGGGCATGGTGGCGCACTGATACGCCATGCCGTCGGGTGCGGGGTCGATCCAGAACCCGCGGTCGTCCTTCGCGCGAGTGCGACGCTCGCGGACGGCGTCGGGGTCGTGGCGGTAGACGATGCGGTCGACCATGTCGCGCATCCGGGCCACTGACCAGGAGCCGCGTCGCCGTAGTGCCGCCGCGATCTCGGCATCGACCAGGTGGGCATGGTCGGTGCCGTCGACGAGGTCGGTGCGGGCGATGATGGTGTGGATGTACTTCGGGGTCACGAGGCCGTCGCGGAGGCAGGCGGCAACGTCGGGCAGACGATCTCGCAGGGCCACGGCACGGGTGAGTATGCCCTCGCCTGCGCCCTGGGTGATCGACAGGACTGCGGCGATGCGAGCGGCGCAGTGGGTGGTCGCGTCGAAGCGGCGGCGGTCGGCGGTGTCCAGTGGTGCGACCAGTCGGGTGTGCAGTTCCGCCGCGGCCCGGTAGCGGGTCCATTCGAGGTACGCGGCGCCGGCGGTGGCGTGGGTCAGTGCGCCGAGGACGCCGTCGACCGTGACATCGGCAAGGTGTCCGGGTAGGCCCATGGCCTCCGGATCGCGCGTCGCCCACCCCTGTTCGAACATGTGTGCGAAGGTAGCAGCGGGCACCGACACGAACAGGCCGAGAGGGGCAGAATGCGCACCATGCGAGTCGAGCGCATCACCACCAACCTGCCGGTCGAGGACATCGCCGACGCGAAGTCGTTCTACACCGATTTCCTGGGACTCGCGGTCGAGGAGTTCGATCTCGGTTGGGTCGCCCGCTTCACGTCACCGGAGACCGGTGCGCACGTACAACTGGTGACGCGAGATGCGACGAGTCCGGTGGAGTCGGCGATGTCGGTTCACGTCGACGACGTCGATGCGGCGTACGAGGAGGCCGTCCGTCGCGGTCACGAGATCGTGCACCCGCTCACCACGGAGGAGTGGGGAGTCCGACGATTCCTCGTGCGCGCTCCTGACGGAAACGTCGTGAATGTCGTGATGCACCGAGCGTGACAGTGACTCGTCACCGACATCCGCCGTCCGAGGTGCACGCCTGCAACGACGCGTCTTGACTGTCGGGGACAGATGTTCCCTGCAGTGAGGACTACCGCCATGCTTTCGCTCTGGATCTGGAATCAACCGTGGGTCTGGTCCTCGATCGTGTCGAACCTGACCGACCTCCTCTGACGGAGACGTCAGCCGAGGTCGATACCCGTGGCCTCCACGACCGCGCCCCACAGTGCGTCCCGTGCCTCCGGCGAGTCCCGCCGCCAGGACGGGTAGTGCGTGGGGCGCGGTCGTCTGTCGTGCCAGAACATCCCCGTGGACGCGAGTGGCTGATCGGCGGCCGCGAGCCACACGATGGTGTCGGCTCCGTCGTCGGCGGTGCGGAGGATGGGTTTCATCACCGAGCCGAACATCGGAATGGAGTCCGTGACACCGGGTGTGGCCGCCCACCCCGGGTGCATGCTGTGCACGACGGGATCGTCGGGCCCGGTGAGGCGCTCCGCCAGTTGCTCGGTGATCACCACCTGCATGCGCTTGGTGCGGGCGTAGGCGGTGAGGCCCGAGTAGTCGCCGTGAGCGAACTCGACGTCGGTGGTCTGCAGCGGCACCGGATACATGCCGCCGCTGGAGACGAACACCACGCGGGACCCCGCGTCGAACAGCTCGCGTAGCCCGACCGTGAGCGCGACGGGCCCGAGCACGTGGGTCGCGAAGGCCATCTCGTGCTTCTGTGCGGTCTCGGTGCGCTCGGGCGGCATGACGCCGGCGCAGTGCACCACCGCGTGGATCGACGTCAGCTGAGCGGTCAGGGTGGTGACCAGCGCAGCCACGGCATCGAGGTCGCTCATGTCGCACTCGTGCGCGACGAGCTCGGCGCCGGGCACGGTGTGGCGGATCTCGGTCGCGGAGGCGTCGAGCCGCCGCGCCGAACGCCCGACCAGGTGCACCCGCGCACCGAGGACGGCCAGTTGTCGGGCGGCAGCTGCGCCGAGACCCGAGCTGCCGCCGGTGACGATCACGTCGATGGGGGCGAGGAACGGGACCGGATCGGCCGCCCAGAATCGACGACGGACGGCCGACCCGATACGGGAGTAGCCGGGCACGACCGTCCGGTCGAGCGCCTCGTCCAGCACTCCTGTCAGAAAGTTCCCCACCGCGACCACTAGGCGGGAGGACCGTCGGTGCGGTCGCTGTTCTTCTCGCCGATGGCGTCCTTGGCCTTGTCCAGCGCGCCGTCGATCTGGGAGTCGTGCCCGGCGAACTTCTTCTTGGCCGCGTCGCCCGCTTTGTCCAGTGCCTGTTCGACCTTCTCCTCGTTCTGGTCGAGCTTGCGCTTGATCTCGCCGAAGTTCACCATCGGTCGTCCTCTCGTTGATCGTGTGAGCTGCAGTTCGAGGCTACCCACTGCCGGGCGTGGAAGAATCCCGACCATGCCGCGCACCGCCGTACCCGACGCGATACACGACATCATCGGTGCGGCACTCGCCCCGCTCCCGCCGCACCGGCGGGACACCTTCACTCTCCGTGTCGAGCGCTGGTGGCCCGATCTCCACGAGGCCGTCACCGCCCTGTACGCGGAGCCCGATGCGGTGGCGCGCACCCTCGTCGAGCGCGCGGCACACGCGTTCGCGGACCGGCCCGACGAGCTGCACCGGCTCGACGAGCGGCGTCTGCTGGAGCCCGACTGGTTCCAGCAGCCCACCATGTTCGGGTACGCCTGTTACGTCGATCGATTCGGTGACACTTTGTCCGGTCTGGCGGATCGGCTGGACCACCTGACGGATCTCGGTGTCACCTACCTGCACCTGATGCCGCTGCTCACGCCGCGTCCGGGCGACAACGACGGCGGGTACGCGGTCATGGATTACCGCACGGTGCGGGAGGACCTCGGGACGGTCGACGATCTGCGGGCGCTCGCCACCACCCTGCGCGAGCGCGGGATCAGTCCCGTGATCGACCTGGTCCTCAATCACGTTGCCCGCGAACACGAGTGGGCGGAACTGGCGCGTCAGGGCGACGCAGTCCACCGCGACTACTTCCACATCCATCCCGACAGGTCGACGCCCGACGCCTACGAGCGCACGCTGCCCGAGGTGTTCCCCGACTTCGCACCGGGGAACTTCACGTGGGACGTCGGCGTCGACGGCTGGGTCTGGACGACCTTCAACGAGTGGCAGTGGGATCTGAACTGGGCCAATCCCGCGGTGCTGGTCGAGTTCGTCGACATCGTCGCCGCTCTCGCGAACCTGGGCATCGAGGTGGTCCGTCTCGACGCCATCGCCTTCCTGTGGAAGCGGCTGGGAACCAACTGTCAGAATCAGCCCGAGGTGCACGCGATCACGCAGATCCTGCGGGCGACGGCGCGCATGGCCTCGCCTGCGCTGTTGTTCAAGGCCGAGGCGATCGTCGGACCACGAGATCTGTTGCCCTACTTGGGAACCGGATCGCACACCGGTCGGGTGTCCGACATCGCTTACCACAACAGCCTCATGGTCCAGGTGTGGTCGATGCTGGCCTCGGGCAGCACCGAGCTGGCGCGCCACGCCCTGTCGACACTGCCGCCAACTCCGCCGGGCGGGACGTGGGTGACGTACGTGCGGTGCCACGACGACATCGGATGGGCGATCGACGACGGCGACGCGGCCGCGATGGGTCTGTCCGGCGCCGGCCACCGACACTTCCTCGCCGACTGGTATTCCGGAGAGTTCCCGCAGTCGTGGGCGGAAGGTCTGGTGTTCCAACACAATCCGGACACCGGCGACCGTCGGATCAGCGGGACGGCGGCGGCGCTCTCGGGCCTCGGTGCGGAGCGACGGGATCCGGACGGCGCGTTCGCCCGGCTGTTCCTCGCCCACGCCCTCGTCGCGGTCTGGGGCGGGATCCCCGTGGTGTGGAGCGGGGACGAGATCGGCTCGCCGGGTGATCCCGACTGGGCGGCGGAACCCGGCCACGAGGACGACAACCGGTGGGTGCACCGACCGCGCGTGACCGACGCCGACAGGGCGCGACGCCACGAGCAGGGCTCCGACGCGCAGCGAGTGTTCGACGGCATCGCGCACATCGCCCGCGTGCGGTCGGATCTGCCCATGCTGCATGCCGAGGCGCCGGTCGACGTTCTGGGCGATCTGGACGACGGAGTGCTGGGTGTCCGCCGTCGGCACCCGAGCGGCACACTCGTCGCCCTGTTCAACGTGAGCGACACACACCGCCCGGTGGCGGTGTCCGTCCTCGGCCGCTCGGGAATCGTCGCTCCGCGGGAGGTGCTGACGGGCGTCGGGTCGGTCGACGACGACACGGTCTGGCTCCCGCCGTACGCCGCCTGGTGGTTGGTGGACGGCTAGCCGTCCCGGAACCTCGCGTCGATCCACCGCATCGCGAACGGCAGACCGGACAGCGCGCCCACGAAGTGGTCGCCGAACACGGGCCGGTACTCCACGTCCGCGCCGCGTCCGCGCCACGCGTCGACCAGGTTCAGGACGCCCTGCTCGGGGATCCACCGATCGGCGAACCGGGGCACCGCAGCACCGTGATAGAACGCCACGGGTACGACGGGCGCGTCCGCCCCCGGAGTGTTCGCCTCGATGACGGCGCGCGCGGTGGCGGACTCGAACACGCCCGGGTCCACGGACAGCCGTTCCAGTCGCAACCGCGCCAGCCCGGACAAGGCCAGCGGGACGACGGACAGGTCCTTGATCATCGACGCGAGAACGATGCCGGTGGGGCTGAACTGCTCAACCAGGGCTGGGTGTTCGCGAGCCATGCCGATGATCGCCGTCCCGAAGAGGCCGGCTCCGAGAGTGCCGTTCATGGTCCCGCGCAGCAAGCCGACGTCGACCGGTGATCCTCCGGCCACGGCGCCGCGCAGGACGAGCTCGGGGGCGTAGGAGGGGTGCAGTTGCGCGGCCCAGGCCGTCGCGATGGCACCGCCGCTGTAGCCGTAGAGGGCGGTCGGGCTCGTCGCGTAGGACGGGTCGAGCGCGACGAGTCCGCGGATGCTGTCGAGCACGGCGTGCCCTGCCATGGTCCCCTCGGCGTAGGCCATACGCGGTCCCTGATGGTCCGGGATCAGCACCGCGTACCCGCGCTGAAGCCAGAGCGGAACCACCGTGGGGAAGTCCTGGCCGACGCCGTGGACGATGCGATACGACGGTGTCGACCGGGTGCCGAGCGAGTCGATCGCGACGTTGTGCACGACCACGGGCCGGGGACCCGACCCGCGCCACGGCCTCCTCGGTTCCATCAGCGTGGCGGTGACGGGCACCGAACGACCGAGAGCGTCGGTGGAGCCGACCATGAACTGGCGCAGGCGGGTTCGTGGTCGCGGGAACCATCCCGTCGCATCGCGGTGGCGCACGAGGACACCCGGTGACAGGTCGTGATCAGGCGTGTCGAAGAAGGAGTCGTCGGCGATGGGGGTCGGCAGGATGGCGGCGTGCGGATCCGCCGCCATCTCTGGTGTGATCCGCCCCGCGATCAGTCGATTCATGCTGCGCGACAGCGCCATGGTTCCCCCCGTTCGGGTCACCGTACTGCCTCGAGCAGCGGGCGTGGCAAGAATCTCCTCGAGTCCAACGGTGTCGGCCGACGGCGCCGACGAGCAGTCTCGTCTCCCGTGACGACGACACACGACCGAGTGACCGACGGCCCGGCGACCGACGAGGCCCTCCGCGCCCGCTTCCGGCCCGTCTTCGACCGCATCGCCGAGGGCGCGGTGGCCCGCGAGAAGGACAGACGGCTCGCCCATGACGAGATCGCGCTGCTGCGCGAGGCCGGCTTCGGCGCACTGCGCGTGCCGGTCGAGCACGGTGGCTCCGGCGCCTCGGTGACGCAGTTGTTCTCGCTGCTGGTCGATCTCGCGGCCGCCGAGTCGAATCTGCCGCAGGCGCTGCGCGTGCACTGGAGCTTCGTCGAGGACCAGGTGGCGGCAGAACCGGGACCCGATCGCGACGCGTGGCTGCGGGCGATCGCCGACGGCACACTCGTCGGCAACGCGATCACCGAGCCGGGTGTCGGGGCGGTGGACCACTACCGCACGACGGTCACGCGCGGCCCGGACGGTCTGCGTCTGAACGGCGAGAAGTTCTACAGCACGGGCAGTCTCTACTCCGACCACATCCTGGTCGCTGCCGACCTCGACGGCGAGCGGGTGTCCGTGCTCGTCGACTCGGACGCTCCCGGCGTCGTGCAGCGTGACGACTGGGACGGCTTCGGGCAGCGGCTCACCGTCAGCGGCACCACCACGTTCACCGACGTCGCCGTCGACGAGTCGCGCCTGCTCGGACCGGGGTACGGCGCACCCGGACGCACGTACGCGACGTCGTACCTGCAGCTGGTCCAGCTCGCGGTCCTGGCCGGCATCGCGCGCCGCGCCGCCGACGACGTCACCGCGTGGGTCCGCGCCCGCACCCGCAGCTACACCCACGCCGCCGCCGACCTGCCGCGACACGATCCGGTGGTGCAGCAGCTCATCGGGCGGCTCGAAGCTGCCGCCTGGTCCTCCCGCGCCCTGGTCCTGTCGGCGGCCGCAGACGTCGAGCGCGCCGTCGAGGTGGGCGACGACGCATCGCTCGACCGGGCCGAATTGAGCACGTCGCACGCCCAGGCCGTGGTCGTCGACCTCGTGCTGGACGCGACGACGCAGTTGTTCGAGGTCGGCGGCGCATCGATCGTGTCGGAGACCCTCGCCCTCGATCGGCACTGGCGCAACGCGCGCACCATCTCCGTGCACAACCCGGTGCTCTACAAGTTGCGCTCGGTGGGTGCTCACATGCTCAACGGCGAGGACCTGCCCTACGCGTGGTCGGCGGGGAACAAGACGAGCATCGCGGCGCCCGCTACGGGCAGGGGATAGCGTCACGGGCATGACACACGCCGGTGGCACCGACCCGAAGCCCTACTCCACGGGGGAGCGGGTGTTCGGTCCGCCCAACGGCACGTTCGACGCGGACTGGGCGGCGACGGCCCTGCGATCGAACCGGCCGGAACTCGATCACGCGACGTCGGTACGGCTGGTGGAGAAGGCCTGGGACCTGCTGCGCTCGCAGGGGCTGCGCGGCAGCGAACTCGCCGATGCCCTGGATCTCGAGCCCGGGCTGGCGTCCGCGGTGTCCGACGTGGCGACCGAGACCGCGCGCTTCTACCTCGACCGGTGACCGCTACCCGGTGGTCGGCCGAGCGCAGTGCCGAGGACTCGCACGCCTACGTCGCCCGCTTCCGGGAACTGGAGGCGTCGGGCGCGGACATGCACGGGGAGGCCCGCTTCGTCGACGCCGTGCTGCCCCGAGCCGCGCGTGTCCTCGACGCAGGATGCGGAACCGGACGACTGGGCGCGGAACTCGCGCGGCGCGGACACACGGTGACCGCCGTGGATCTCGACTCGGTCCTGGTCGAGGAGGCGCGTCGACAGCACGGCATCACGGTGGTGGAGGGCGACCTGGCGACCATGGATCTGGAGCCGCAGTCGTTCGACGCGATCGTGGCCGCCGGCAACGTCATGGTCTTCCTCGCCCCGGGCACCGAGTCGACGGTGCTCCGGCGCTGGCACGACGCGGTGGTCCCGGGCGGGGTGGTGATCCTGGGGTTCGCGACGGACCGCGAGTACACCGCCGACCGGGCCGAACGAGACGTCCGGGAGGCCGGCTTCACGGCCGTGCAGCGCTTCTCCACCTGGTCGGTGGCACCGTGGCGCGAGGGTGCGGAATGGGTTGTCCTGACCGGGTACCGACAAGCGGGAAGTCTCTCGGGCATCGGCACGCCTGGCTAGAATTCGGACATGACACGACCCACGATCGACATGGACTACACGGTTCTCGACTGTCCCGATCCGGTGGCGCTCGGGCGTTTCTACACCGCTCTGCTGGGGTGGAAGGTGGTGCAGGACGATCCCGACTGGACCGTGATCGAGGGCACCGGCGGCTCGCGTCTGGCCTTCCAGAAGGCGCCCGACTTCGTCCCGCTGTACTGGCCCCGGGAGGGCATCCGCATCCACCTCGATCTCGTGGTCGACGACATGGAGGCGGCGCAGGCCTTCGCTGTGGAGCAGGGTGCCCGCGTGCTGGACGACGACGGCGAACACCCGGGTTTCCGCGTGTTGCAGGATCCCGTCGGTCACCTCTTCTGCCTGTGCAGGCGCGACTGACTGCTGCGCCCTACCATCACCCCATGACCACCGACAGGGTCCACGAGTTCGTGATCGAACGTTCCGTCCTCGTCGACGCTCCGGCGTCGACCGTGCACGGTTTCCTCGACGATCTGCACCGGTGGACGTCCTGGTCGCCGTGGGAGGGCAGCGACCCCGATCTGTCCCGCACCTACAGCGGCTCGGAGTCCGGGGTCGGGGCGTCCTACGCCTGGTCGGGTAATCGCAAGGCCGGTGCCGGGTCGATGACCGTCGTGGATTCGACGGACAATCGTGTCGTGCTCGATCTGCTGTTCACGAAACCGTTCAAGGCCACGAACGTGACCATCTTCCTGCTGTCGCCGGCAGGAAGCGGCACCGAGGTGACGTGGCGGATGACGGGACAGCAGAACCTCGTCGCGCGTCTCGTCGGCAGGATCGTGCCGATGGACAGATTCATCGGCAGGGACTTCGAGAAGGGACTCGCCGCGCTGAAGTTGCAGGCGGAGCAGCAGGACCGTTGACGTGACCGGTCGGCTCACGGCCACCGACGCCCGCATGTACTGGCTGTCGCGGCGCCTGCCGAGCGACCAGTTCCTGCTCTACGCGTTCGACGGTGTGCTCGACGACCCGGACGCCGTCGCCACGGCACTCGTGCGTCGGGCGCGTGTGGTGGACGGGCTGTCGGTCCGTCTTCGCGAGACGCGGTGGACGGCCGACTACCCCTACTGGGTGCCCACGGGGGTGACCCGCGACCGGGTCCGCGTCCACGCCGGCGGGACGTGGCAGGACTGCCTCGACCGGGTGGCGGAGACCTTCGGGGATCAGGTCGAGCCGCGCCGCGAGCCGTGGCGCGTGCATCTGTACCCGTGCGTCGACGGGGTGCCCGGCACGACGGGGTCGGCGACGGTGCTCGTCCTGCAGATCGCGCACGCACTCGGGGACGGCGGGCGGGTGTCGGCGCTGGCTCGCGCGTTGCTGTCGGACGAGCCGTCAGCGGCGGTGCGCACGGTGGTGGTGCCGGCGCCCCTCGCGGTCGCGCGTGGTGCCGTCGAGCTTCCCGCACGGGTGATCGGCATGGTGCGTCGGGCACGTGAGGCGGTGGTGGCCGATCGTCGGCGCACGGCCGACACGGCGGCCGGCGTCATCCCCGGCCCGCCGCTTCCCCGAGCGCCGACGCTGCTGTCCCGCCCGGCAGGCGGAACCACCCGCATCCGGTGCGTGGTGTGCCCGGCGTCGGACCTCCGCACCGACACCGTCAGTGTCACCGTGGCCGCGCTCGTCGTGGTGTCGGACGCGATGAGTCGGCATCTCGCGTCCCTGGGCGAGCCGGTTCCGGACGACCTCGGGGCCGAGGTCATGATCGCCATACCGGGGGATAGTCGAACCACCGCTGCTGCCAACGCTTTTCACAACGCGGGGGTGGATCTGCACCCGTCCGTGCAGGATCTCCGCGCTCGGGCACGGGCGATCGACGACTCCCTGCGAGATCGGCGAAGACGGCTGGAACACCCCGCGTTCGGGGTCGGCGATCGTGCGACGGAGACCGTTCCCGCGGTGATCGTCCGGCGCGACGTCGACCGCGCCGACCTGTCGGTGGCGCCGACGACGGTGGCGGGTCACACGGTGGTCTCCAGTGTGAATCGAGGCGTCGCCGACCTCACGCTGAGCGGTCGGCCCGTCGTGCTGAGCGCCGGGTTCCCGGCCCTCTCGCCGACGGTCGGCGTCACGCACGGAGTGCACGGCATCGGCGACGTGGTGACTCTCTCGATCGTGACGAGCGACGACGTCATGGACGCCGACGCGTACACCGACTGCCTGCGGGAGGCCGTCGATCGAGTGCGGGAAGCGCTCAGGTGACCCGCCTACGCTGCTGACATGGCACTGTCCACGTCGGTACGACCCAGCCCCGTCTTCCTCGCGGTCGTCGCCGTCGCCGTGATCGGCGGTGTTCTGGCCTGGAACTCGACCAGGCCGGGCGACGTCCTGTCGTACGCCGGTGTCTTCGTCCTCGTCATCGGTGGATGGGTGGTGTCCCTGTGTCTCCACGAGTTCGCCCACGCGGTGACGGCCTGGCGCTTCGGTGATCACGACACCGCCGCGCGCGGCTATCTCACGCTGAACCCCCTGAAGTACACGGTGCCCGGACTGTCGATCGTGCTGCCGCTGATCTTCGTCGCGCTGGGCGGGATCGGTCTGCCGGGCGGCGCCGTGTGGCTGAACACCAGCGGTATGACCAGGCGGCAGAGGACGACGGTGTCCCTGGCCGGCCCGTTCGCCAATCTCGTTCTCGCGGTGATCCTTCTGACGGTCGTCGCGGTGTGGGCACCGGGCAGCGAGCACGCGGCATTCTGGTTCGGCACGAGTTTCCTGGCGTTCCTTCAGGTGGTCGCGGTGGTCCTCAACCTGATCCCGATGCCCGGCCTGGACGGGTTCGGCGCGATCGAGCCGTATCTGTCGCCCGGGGCGCGGCGGTCGTTCGCGCAGATCGGGCCCTACGGGGTTCTCATCGTGGTGGCCCTGCTGTTCGTGCCGCAGGTCAACCGCGTCTTCTTCGACGCGGTGTACTCCCTGTACGAGCTGTCCGGCGTCCCCGCGGGGTGGGCCCAGAGCGGCGGCGTGCTCACGCGGTTCTGGACGCAGTGGTACTGATCGCTGGGGACGAGGGGACTCACGGGACTAGCGGGGTCCCTGAGGTCTGTGGTGCAATAGCGCCGGAAATCGTGAGAAGTTACCAGCCCGGGCCGTCATGTCGAGGAAGGCGCGCCGGGCGAATCGAGAGGTAGACCCCAGTGCACGTGTCGCGTCGTCAATTGTTCCGCTATGCCGCCGCCGGTTCCGTCGCGGTCGGGGTCACCGGTGTCGCCGCTCGTGGCGTCGCCTCTGCCGCGCCCGCAGCACCCGCAGCGTTGGGCACGATCGTCGACTACGCCGGGGGAGTGCCGTCTGCCTCCGCCATCGCCGCCGCCGGCCATCTGGGCGCCATCCGCTACGTCTCGGACCGTCGACCCGGTGCCGCCTGGATGACGGGCAAGCCGATGACCGCCGCCGAGGCGGACGAGCTCACCGCGGCCGGTCTCCAGGTGGTGTCGTGCTACCAGTTCGGCAAGGGGGCGACGGCCGACTGGCGTGGCGGATTCGCCGCCGGCGTGAAGCACGCGACGCGCGGCCTCGAATTGCACACGGAGGCAGGCGGACCGGCGGACCGGCCCATCTACGCGTCGATCGACGACAACCCGACCGCGGTCGAGTTCGCCGCGATGATCGCGCCGTACCTGCTCGGCTGGCAGTCGGTGGTCGGGGCCGAGAACACGGGCGTGTACGCCAACTCGCCGACCATCGACCTCGCGGCGGCAGCGGGACTCGGTGCCTGGTACTGGCAGCACAACTGGGGGACGCCGAAGGGCTACGTGAACCCGGCTGCCCACCTGCATCAGATCGAGATCGACAAGCGAGCGATCGACGGAGTGGGTGTGGACGTCAACACCGTGCTGCGCGAGGACTACGGGCAGTGGAGCCTGTCCGCGTAACGCGGCGGCGACCTCTCACGACACACCTGTCACAGCAGTCACACCTACGGAGAGGCACCACCATGGAGTTCATCGATTACCTGTACGCGATCGCCGGAGCGATCTACACCCAGATCTCGACCGCGTTCGGTTCCTGAACGCCGGTCTCGTCCCGATCGTCAGACGACGAAGGCACCGATGGTCGGCAGGAAGCTGCACGTGATGCCGGCCTCGGTGCTGATCGACCCGGAGACGGCGGCCAGGACGCGACCGGTCCCGGTGTCCGCGAGTGCCGAGAGCGTGGCCGGGCCGTCGGGGTTGATCCCCGCGGCACCCGTGAGCACGGTCGCTCCGGTGCGACCCGTGTCGACGTTGACCCAGTTCGCCGTCAGCGGCGCTGCCTGCACGTCGGCGAGCGGTGCGGTGCCGAGTGCCGTGAAGACGAAGCCGGCCTGACCGGCTGCGGGTCCGGGAGGCGGCAACTGTGCCGGGCCGGGTACCGCGAGCGCGCTCGCGACGGAGTCGGCCGTGGCCGAGATGCAGCCCTTGCCGACGGTGGGGTAGAAGAACTGCGAGATGACCGGGCCGTTCTCGGGGATCTCGGGGCCGCCGCCACCGCTGCCGTCGAGGAACGTGATGATGCTGGTGAGGATGCGCTTCGCCTGGTCCGACAGCGGGGCCGTGGCCAGCAGCGCCTTCGCGCGCACCAGCAGATCGCTCTGCGGCGACGCTGCGTCGCGCTCCGCGGCGTCGAGCAGGGTGGGCGCCAAGGCGGCCAGTGCCTCGTAGCCCGGCACCACCGGAACCTCGGCGGGCAGCGGCAGGACGGGGGCGGGTGCTGCGCCCGCCGCAGCGGGTGCGACGAAGGCGCAGGCGGCGGCGACGGCCACTCCGCCCAGAACACGTCGCGCTGCGACGCGCGTTCCCGTTGTCCCGATGTCCCGCATGATGTCCCCGTTTCTCCTCCGGCCGCCTCGAACCGATCCGAGGCGACCCACGATGCACTATCTGCCCGTCACCGCCGTGCGAGGCAGTCGGGCGCGGGGTCACTCTATGTACACGGAGTGACGGTTGTACAGCAGCTCACCGGTCGATCGACCCGTGTCGCTCGCTCCGATTCGAACGGTAGTCTGTTAATAGAGTGTCTGGTGTTGTCAGAGTGAACAGTGATGCGATCGTTACTGCTGTGAGCCGTGTCGCGTGACAACGCGGCGGCCCCGTGGTGCAGAAGAGTCACGTCGCACGGTGCGGATAGGCTGCGCTCTGGCTTCGACCCCCGTCGATCGGAAGAACACTCGTGAGTGAAGTACGGCGATCGGCCGGGCGCACGTTGCTGGCAGCAGCACCGGCCCTGTTCGTGATCTCGCTGATCCTGCGTGTGGTGTGGACCGTCGCCACCCCCAACGGCAGCAACTGGGTCGATCTCCACGTGTACGTCGACGGTTCGGCCCGCCTGTTCAGCGGCGACCTCTACGACTTCACCTACTCGGAGGAGACTCCCGACTTCCCCCTGCCCTTCACGTACCCACCGTTCGCCGCGCTCGTGTTCTATCCGCTGCATTTCCTGCCGTTCCCGGTGGTGGGCGCTGCCTGGATGATCGCCACGATCGCCGCGCTGTACGCGGTGGTCCGGCTCGCACAGGGCATGGTCGGGTCGGGCCTCTGGTCCGGACACCGGGCGGCGTTGCTCTGGACGACGGTGGGCCTGTGGACCGAGTCGATGCGCACCACCCTGGACTACGGCCAGGTCAACGTGTTCCTGGTTCTGCTGGCGATGCTCGCGGCCCGCAGCGCCCGCTGGTGGCTGTCGGGTGCCCCGGTCGGCGTCGCGGCAGGCGTCAAGCTCACCCCCGCCATCACCGGCCTCTACTTCCTGGCGCAGCGTCGGTGGGCGGCCGCCGCGTTCTCCGCCGTCGCCTTCGCGGCGACGGTCGCGATCAGCTTCCTGCTCGTGGGGTCCGCCGCGACGACGTACTTCACCACCCTGCTGGGCGACGCGGACCGGATCGGTCCCGTCGGCTCGGTGTGGAACCAGTCCCTGCGCGGAGCGCTGTCACGCGTGGCCGGGCAGGACGTCGGCCAGGGGCCGGTGTGGCTGGTCGCGGCGGCCGTGGTGCTGGCCGCGGCATTCCTGGCCTGGCGGACGCTGGCACGCGACGATCGCCTGGGGACGCTCGTCGTCGTCTCGTTCGTGGGCCTGATGATCTCGCCGATCTCCTGGTCCCACCACTGGGTCTGGGTGGTGCCCATGTCGATCTGGCTGATGCACGGTCCGTTGTCGGGCGCGCCGGGAGCGCGCGTGCTCGCGGGGTACTGGCTCGTGGTCACCCTGATCGGCGTGCCGTGGATCCTCAGCTTCGAACAACCGTCCATCTGGGACATCTCGCGCCCGTGGCCACTCGCTCTGGCGGGATCGGTCTACGCCGTCGGCACCCTGGCACTGTTCGTCTGGATCGCGGTGGTGGGCCGCCGCGTCACCTCGCCAGGCGGTCGATCGCGGCCGCGAGCAGGACGTCCTTCCCGGTGAGTCCACCCGCGGAGTGCGTCGACAGCCGGTAGGTCACCGACCGCCATCGGACGTCGATGTCCGGATGATGGTCCGCCGATTCTGCCTCCTCCGCGACGCGCCGGACGAGGTCGATCGCCTCGAGGAAGCTCGCCGACTCGACGGTGCGGACCAGGGTGTCCCCGTCTCGCTGCCAGTCGGTCAGGCGGGTGAGTGCGTCGTCGATCTCCGTGTCGTTCAGCAAGTCGGCCATACTGCGATGGTGCCAGTTCCCGAGCCCGCGCTGGTGGTCGCGGGCGCCCTCGTCGAGAACGGGCGCCTGCTGCTCGCGCGTCGCGCCTTCCCGCCGGAACTGGCGGGACTCTGGGAACTGCCCGGCGGCAAGGTCGACCCCGGCGAGACCCCCGAGGGCGCACTGGTCCGGGAACTGCGCGAGGAACTGGGTATCGAGGTGACCGTCGGCGAGCCCGTCGGTGTCGACGTCGCACTCTCGGCGACGCTGACACTGCGCGCCTACGCGGTCACACGGTTCTCCGGGACGGCGACGGCACTCGAGCACGAAGCCCTCCGCTGGGTCGACGCGGCGGATCTGCACGGAGTCGATCTGGTGCCGGCGGACGCCGCGTGGCTGCCGGATCTCGCGGCGCTGCTGTAGTCAGGCCGCGCGGGCCTTCTTCAGACCCTTCTTCAGGTCCTTGCCCGTGACACCTGCTTGTTCCAGTTTCTTCATCCGCATGATCACCACCGGACACGTCAGACAGCGAGTCTTGCTGCGGCAGCACTTCTTCTTGGCCTTGCCGCGAGCGACCTTCGATGCCGAGGACATCGGGTGAGGGTACCCTGAGGTGGAGCCCGTGCCGACCGTCCCGGCCTGCGTGACCGCCGTCACCCGAGCCGACCGAGTAAACTGATTCGGTCGCGCTTCTCGTCGGCGACGCAGCGCGCTCTCTGGGAGAGGAAGCCGCTCGCTCTTCACCCCGCATTCGACCCAGGAGATTTCACGCGTGACCAGCCCCACCGCCAGTCAGACCGTACCCACCACCTTCCGCAACGTCGCCATCGTCGCGCACGTCGACCACGGCAAGACCACGCTCGTCGACGCGATGCTGCGCCAGTCCGGTGCCTTCGAGGAACGCGCCGAGGCCATCGACCGCGTGATGGACTCGGGTGACCTGGAGAAGGAGAAGGGCATCACGATCCTGGCCAAGAACACGGCCGTGCACAAGCGCAACGCCGACGGCAGCACCACCGTCATCAACGTGATCGACACCCCCGGCCACGCCGACTTCGGTGGCGAGGTCGAGCGCGGCCTGTCCATGGTCGACGGTGTCGTGCTGCTCGTCGACGCCTCCGAGGGCCCGCTGCCACAGACGCGCTTCGTGCTCCGCAAGGCGCTCGCCGCGTCGCTGCCCGTCATTCTCGTGGTCAACAAGACCGACCGTCCCGACGCGCGCATCGAGGAGGTCGTCTCCGAGAGCCACGACCTGCTCCTCGACCTGGCGTCGGACCTCGACGACGAGGCCTCCGAAGCTGCCGAGCTGGCCCTCGACCTCCCCGTCCTGTACGCCTCCGGCCGTGAGGGCAAGGCGTCGACGAAGCAGCCGGAGAACGGACACGCTCCCGACGCGGAGAACCTCGACGAGCTGTTCGAGATCCTGCTCAGCTACATCCCGGCACCGAAGGGCAACGTCGAGGCGCCGCTGCAGGCTCACGTCACCAACCTCGACGCCTCCGCCTTCCTGGGCCGTCTCGCCCTGGTCCGCATCCACAACGGTGAGCTCAACAAGGGCCAGACCGTGAGCTGGATGCGCGAGGTCGACGGCGAGCCCGTCGTCCAGAAGGCCAAAATCACCGAGTTGCTCACCACCATCGGTGTCGAGCGCGTTCCCGGTCAGAAGGGCGTCGCCGGTGACATCGTCGCCGTCGCCGGCTTCCCGGACATCATGATCGGTGACACGCTGGCCGACCTCGAGAACCCGGTCGCCCTGCCGCGCATCACCGTCGATCAGCCGGCCATCTCGGTGACCATCGGTACCAACACGAGCCCCCTGGTGGGACGCGTGAGCGGCCACAAGCTGACCGCCCGCATGGTCAAGTCGCGTCTGGACCAGGAGCTCATCGGCAACGTCTCGCTCAAGGTCCTCGACATCGGTCGCCCCGATGCGTGGGAGGTCCAGGGTCGTGGCGAGCTCGCGCTCGCCATCCTCGTCGAGCAGATGCGCCGCGAAGGCTTCGAGCTCACCGTCGGCAAGCCGCAGGTGGTCACCCGCCAGGTCGACGGCAAGCTGCACGAGCCCTTCGAGGAGCTCACCATCGACACTCCCGAGGAGTACCTCGGCGGCGTCACGCAGCTGCTCGCCGCCCGTAAGGGAAAGATGGTCCAGATGACGAACCACGGCGCAGGCTGGGTTCGTATGGAGTTCATCGTCCCCTCGCGCGGTCTCATCGGCTTCCGCACGGACTTCCTCACCGACACGCGCGGCACCGGCATCGCCAACGCCGTCTTCCACGGTTACGCACCGTGGGCCGGCGAGATCCGCGCGCGCCACACCGGCTCGCTCGTCTCGGACCGTCAGGGCAGCGTCACCCCGTTCGCCATGATCCAGCTGGCCGACCGCGGCACGTTCTTCGTCGAGCCCGGTGCGGACACCTACGAGGGCATGGTCGTGGGCATCAACCCCCGCCAGGAGGACCTCGACATCAACGTCACCCGCGAGAAGAAGCTGACCAACATGCGTCAGTCCTCCGCCGACGTGATGGAGACCCTCGCCAAGCCGAAGAAGCTCGACCTCGAGATGGCGATGGAGTTCTGTGCCGGCGACGAGTGCGTCGAGGTCACGCCGGAGGTTGTCCGCGTGCGCAAGGTGCACCTCGACTCGAACGAGCGTGCGCGTGAGCGTTCGCGCAGCAAGTCGCGTGACAAGGCTGCTCTGTAATCATGTCGGTGGCGCGGGTGGGTGCGGCGCTGGCCGCTGCCCTGCTCGCGCTGTCCGCGTGCACGGCCGATCCGCCGCCGCCGATCCAGAGCACCGAGACGGCCACGACGACGCCTCCCGCAGCGCCGGCGGCCACGGGTAATCCGGTCGTGGTGGCCATCGACGACGTCGGTACGGGATTCAACCCGCACCTGCTGGCCGACCAGTCGCCCGCGAACACCGCGGTGTCCACGCTGGTGTTCCCCAGCCCCTTCCGCCCCGCGTCGGTGGGGACAGGAGTCGAGTGGCTGCCCGACGCGTCGCTGGTGCTGTCGGCCGAGGTGACGTCGCAGGCCCCGTTCACCATCACCTACCGGCTGCGCAACGAGTCGCAGTGGTCGGACGGTGCGCCCATCGCGGCCGAGGACTTCCGCTACCTGTGGCAACAGATGATCGACGCGCCCGGCGTGGTGGATCCCGCAGGCTACGAGGCGATCGACGACATCGCGTCCTCGGACGGTGGCAAGACCGTCACCGTCACGATGGCGACGCCGTACCCTGCGTGGCGCGAGCTCTTCGAGAATCTGTTGCCCTCCCATCTGCTCAAGGACTCGCTGGGCGGCTTCGAGCGCGGACTGCGCGACAACGTGTCCGTCTCCGGCGGACACTTCCGCATCGAGTCGATCGATCGTGGCCGCGACGAGATCCTGCTCGAGCGCAACGACCGCTACTGGGGGTCACCCTCCACGCCCGATCAGATCCTCCTCCGACGCGGGGGCAGCGACGCCCAGCTCGCCGACTCGATGCGCTCCGGTGACGCCCAGATCGCCGAGGTGCGTGGCGGTTCGGCGACACTGGCGCAACTGGGCGCCATCCCCAACGTCCGCACGGACACCCGGTTCCGTTCGCGGACCCTCGAACTGACGTTGAACGGCCGGGTGCCGGAACTCGCGGACGCCGACGTGCGCCGCGGCGTCATGGGTCTGCTGGACGTGGACCTGCTGTCCACCGTCGCGTCGGGTACCGGCACGGCCGCGAACACCGTTCGCGCGCAGGTTCTCTCGCCGTCCCAGCCCGGCTACGTCCCCACGGCTCCGCAGACTCTCCCGCGGGACGAGGCACTGCAGCTGCTCGCCGACGCGGGATTCGTTCCGGTGCCGCTGCCGCCGGCCCTGGCTCCCACCTCGGGCCAACCCACCGCGACGACGACGCCGGTGCCGGGTACCACGCGCGCGCTGACCGTCGTGATCGGCGCTCCCGAGAACGACGCGGTCGCGGTCGCGGTGGCCAACACGGCCGCCGATCAACTCCGCGACGCGGGCGTCGACGCCAGCGTCGCTCCCACCGATCCGGAGGAGTTGTACGGCACCGCGCTGCTTGAGGGCACGGTCGACGCCGTCGTCGGGTGGAGCCACGTGGGTACCGATGTGGCCACCGCCTGGTCGTCGCGCTACGGATGTGCAGCAACCGATCCCGCGACGTCGACGACGACGGCACCCGATTCCGACGCCGACCCGGTGGCGGCGAGCAACCTGTCCGGAGTCTGCGATCCGTCGCTCGAGCCGGTGATGGACCAGAGCCTGAGAGGCGACGTGAACCCGACCGAGGCCGTCATCGCGGCGCAGCCGCAGCTGTGGAACCTGCACACCGTGCTCCCCATCGCGCAGGACAGTTCCGTCGTCGCCGTCGGTCCCGGCGTGAGCGGCGCGACGCTCGCGGGGCCCGTCGAACTCGGTGTCTTCGGGGACGCGGACGACTGGATGCGGGTGACGCCGTGACGGAGCGGCCCCGGATGCTGGTCGTCCATGCGCACCCCGACGACGAGACCATCACCACCGGCGGCACCATCGCCCGCGCCGTGCGGGCGGGCGTGGACGTGACGGTCCTGACCTGCTCGCTCGGCGAGGAGGGTGAGGTGATCGGGGAGACGTGGGCCGGACTGGTCGCGGATCGCGCGGATCAGTTGGGCGGGTACCGCATCCACGAGCTGACCGTGGCGCTCGAGGCGCTCGGATGCCGGCCGCCGCGGTTTCTCGGCGGTGCCGGGCACTGGCGCGACTCGGGCATGGCCGGAACCCCCGCGGCACGCCACCCGCGTGCCTTCGTCAACGCCGACCCGGACGAGGCCGTCGGCGCGATGGTCGAGGTCATCCGTGACGTTCGCCCGCAGGTCCTCGTGGCCTACGACCCCGAGGGCGGCTACGGCCACCCGGACCACATGCAGGTGCACCGGCTGGCTGGACTGGCCGTCGAGGCGGCGGAGGACCCTGCCCGGTTCGCCGAGACGGGGCCGGCCTGGTCGGTGGACAAGATGTACTGGACGGTCACCGGTCTGCATCAGTTGACCGCAGGCCTGAGCGACCTCGGCGACGTCCCCCAGCAGTGGCGCATGCCTGTCGAGGGCGAGCTGCCGAGCGTGCCCGACGACACGATCACCACGTCCGTCGACGTCCGCCCGGTGCTCGATCTCAAACGACTCGCGTTGCGCGCGCACCGAACTCAGGTCACCGTCGCGGAGTCCGGTCGGGTCTACGCCCTGTCGAACGACATCGCGCAGCCAGTCCTCGAGGACGAGCAGTACATCCTCGTCCGCGGCGATCTCGGACCGGTCGACTCGTCGGGGCGCGAGACCGACCTGTTCGCGGGGATCGTGTGACGGCCCCCAGTGTCTGCCCGGGGACGGTGTGCGGGTCCGAACCGGGCTCGGTGCCGGGTTATGCTGTGAGCGGCATCACCGGACGGGGTCGGACGTACCCGGTGAGTTCGACTCGAAGGAGCTCTTCCCATGAATTTCGATCTTCAGTACGCCATCGTGGCGTTCGTGGATTCCCTGCGACCCACAGCCGATCTGCAGCGCGAGATCTACCTGAACTCCGTGGGCGGCTTCGCGACGTTCGTGAGCAACTACCTCACGTCGATCGGGTTCCCTCCTCGCTGACGTTCACGGCGCCGACAGGATCGGCGCGATGACGGGCCACGCCGGGGAGGGCGTGGTGTCCGGCATCAAGGCGTCGATCGTCGGCGCATTGGTGCTCGACGGGTTCCTGTGCGCCGTGACCGCAGTGCTGTTCCTCCCGCTGTATCTCGGAAGCACTCCGTTCCCCGTCAGTGGTGTCCTCGCCGGCATCGTCAACGTGATCCTCGTGCGGGTCGCGTTCTCGGTGACGCACAACGTCTCCCGCGCCGCTCTCCCGGTCGCGGGATTCTTCGTGGGTCTCGTGCTGGCCATGCTGGGGGGACCGGGTGGAGACGTGCTCGTCGTGGCCGACTGGCGCACCCTGGTCCTCGTGGCAGGCGGGTTGCTTCCCGCTGTGGTGCAACTGTTCGCGTTGCGCATGGGTCAGTTCGCCGAACTCGGACGCGGCTGACTCCTGTCGATTCCGGCGGCGTCGGCCGCCGCGGCGAGCACCTGCTCCACCATGGCCGGCGTGAGCCGTCCGGTGAAGGTGTTCTGCTGGCTGACGTGGAAGCACCCGAACAGATGCAGGTCCGGCAACTCCTTCTCGGGTGACGTCAGCACGACGTGCGCACCGTGGCCGAACTTCGGGCGCGGTCGGGGGATCGTCCACCCCGCGCCGTCGAGGACCGGAAGCAGTGCCTGCCAGCCGAATCCGCCCAGGACCATCACTGCCCGAACGGTCGGCGCCAGGATGTGCAGTTCCGTCTCCAACCAGTGACGGCACCGGTCGCGCTCCTCCGGTGTCGGCTTGTTGGCCGGGGGAGCGCAGTGCACCGGCGACGTGATGCGCGTGCCGATCAACTCGAGGCCGTCGGCGATGTGGGTCGCCGTGGGCTGCGTGGCGAGGCCGACGGCGTGCATGGCCGCGTAGAGAACGTCGCCGCTGCGGTCGCCCGTGAACATCCGCCCGGTGCGATTCGCGCCGTGAGCCGCCGGCGCCAGGCCGACGATCAGCAGCCGAGCGTCCACGGGGCCGAAACCCGGAACCGGTCGGCCCCAGTAGGTCTCGTCACGGAACGCGGCACGCTTCTCGCGCGCCACCAGCTCACGCCACTCCACCAGGCGCGGACACGCGCGGCACTCCGACACCGCCACATCGAGTTCGGGGATGCTCCGGGGTGTACCGGAGGCGGGTGTCACGGGCGCTCGACCCACACGTCGCCGGCACCGGGCTGAGCGCTCTCGACGATCGACCACGCGTGGTCGGCGGGTACGTCGAGGACCGTGTAGCGGCCCGTGCCGGCCGCGGTGGCGGCGACGATGGTCGCGACACCGGCCCGTCGCTGGAAGAAGGTCTGCCGGACACCCCAGGCGACCACGCCGTCGGTGTCGAGGACGACGCGTCGCCGGTCGAGGCTGCCGTGCTCGGTGATCAGAACTCCCGGGTGGGCACGGTGGCCCAGGGCGGCGTACCGATCGAGCGCCAGGGCGACGGCGGCCACCACGAGGAGCGCGACGCCGATCCACGCGGCGATCGGGACGTCCCGGCCGGTCGACCGGACCACGAGGAGTGCGACAGCGACCAGCAGGACCGGCCCGACGGCGCGGGTGAGCCTGCGCCGCAAAGCCGCCGGTCCGTGCTTCTGCAGTGTCACCGTGGCCGGCGCGCTCTCCGGCAGACCCGCCAGCACGTCGTCCATCGTGTGGCGGGCGGCCCGGAGGGGAGCGGGCGGCAGGAGCAGCGACGACTCCTTCTCCGAGGCGGACACCCCGGTCATGACTGCGTCGAGGCGCGCTCCGCGCGCCCACCGCAGGACCAGCGGTCGACGCAGCGTCGCGCCGCGGAGGCGGTCGCGGTCCAGCGTCGTGTGTCGCGTCGACAGCAGTCCGTGGCCGACGCGGAGCCTGGTGCCGTCGTCGGTCACGGAGAGGTTGCCGTAGACGACCAGGTAGCGCACCACGGAGACGATGCTCGACACGACGAGCAGCAGGGCCGCGGCGACGACCACCGCGACCACGATGCCGAGGCGCAGAACGGCCTGATAGGTGTCGTCGAGGGCCGGCGAAGAGGCGATGTCACCGGCGAACCCGGACTGGAACACGAGCCCGAATCCGGCACCGACGACGACGATGCCCGTGGCCGTGAAGGGGGCGAATCGAACCCAGCCGGTACGGAAGTGGGCGATCTCATGTTCGGGCGTCACGGCGGGTTCGGTCACTGCGACCGGATCCACTCCCACCGTCCGGCCGGTGCTCGCCAGCAACTCCTCACGCAGGGCGGGGACCAGGTCGGAGGCGAGGGCGTTCAGCTCGAACGAGTCGGCCTTGTCCGACTTCTGCTGACCGGTGCCCACGGTGAGGATCGACAGTCCCAGCAGTCGGTGCAGCGGCCCGGCTCGCACGTCCACACTGCGGATTCGACCACGCGGAATGGAGAGCACCTTCTTCTGGAACAGCCCGCGGCGCAGCTGGACGTCGTCCGAGCCGATGCGGTACCCGGTGGTGAACCAGCGCAGGATCGCCGCGCCCACGAGGAGGACCACGACGATCAGGCCCCAGACGTGCGTGCCGCTCTGCGATCCGAGGACGAGGGACAGCAGGAGCACCGGCAGCAGGCGGACCAGCTCGGTGACCGGGTGGATCAGGAGCATGCGCTTGTCGAGTCGCAGCCACGGCAACTCGTCGACGCGCAGGCCGGCGTCCTGCGTCACGTGGCGTCGCCTCGTGAGCGTGCGGCCGCCGCGGTGATGGCGGCGACGGTGCGATCGGCGGTCGCGAGGTCGAGCCCCGCGATCTCCAGAGCTCCCGCGGAGGACGCGGTCGTCACCGTCACGGTGGCCAGTCCGAGTGCCCGGTCGAGCGGCCCGCGCTCGGTGTCGACGGTCTGCACTCGGGACAGGGGAGCGATGCGCCGTTCCTGAGTCACCCAGCCGGTGCGCGTGTGGACGGCGGTGTCGCTCAGTTCCCAGCGGTGCACCCGATAGCGCCACTGCGGCGCGATGGTCACGTGCGCTCCCGCGAGGACCACCACGGCGACGGCAGCGGCCACCACGGGCGTCCAGGACGGGCGCTCGACGTTCACCGCGAGCACCACGGCCCACACGATCACGGCGACGACCACCGGGAGCCACAGCAGGGCGGCTGCCACGGCCCACAGAATCTTCGCCCGCGGATCGGGGCGATGCGCGGGGTCGGTGAGGACCACACCGGGACTGTTGTCGGACACGTCGCATCACCCCTGCTGTGGCACGCCTCCGGCCGGAGGGCGCATGATCGAACGGTGACGATGTTGCCCGATCCGAGTACTCCCGCGCGCGCCGACACCCGAGTGACGCCTCCCGACAGCCCGGCACCGACCGCATCGGCGCTGCGGCGTGCGCTGCGCCGTGCCCGCGACGGTGTGGTGATCAGTGTCGACGAGGCGACCACGCTGCTGCACGCCCGCGGCGACGACCTGACCGATCTGTGCGCGTCCGCGGCGCGGGTGCGGGACGCGGGACTGCTCGCCGAGAACCGCCCCGGCACGGTGACCTACTCGCGCAAGGTGTTCATTCCCCTCACCCGGCTGTGCCGGGACACGTGCCACTACTGCACGTTCGTGACGGTCCCCGGCAAGCTGCGCGCCGAGGGGCACGGGATGTTCCTCGAGGCCGACGAGGTGCTCGACATCGCGCGGCGCGGTGCCGAACTGGGATGCAAGGAAGCGTTGTTCACGCTCGGCGACCGCCCCGAGGCTCGCTGGCCCGAGGCGCAGGAGTGGTTGGACGCGCGCGGCTACGACTCGACGCTGGACTACCTGCGGGCGATGTCGATCCGCGTGCTCGAGGAGACGGGTCTGCTCCCGCACCTCAATCCCGGAGTGATGAGCTGGGAGGAGATGTCGCGCCTCAAGCCGGTCGCACCGTCGATGGGCATGATGCTCGAGACCACCTCGCGTCGACTGTTCGAGGAGAAGGGGCAGGCCCACTACGGCAGCCCCGACAAGGACCCCGAGGTGCGTCTGCGCGTGCTCACCGACGCCGGTCGTCTCACCGTTCCGTTCACCACCGGCATCCTCGTGGGCATCGGCGAGACGATCCGTGACCGCGCCGAGTCGATCATGGCGATCCGGAAGTCGCACAAGGCATTCGGTCACGTGCAGGAAGTGATCGTGCAGAACTTCCTGGCCAAGGACGACACCGCGATGCGGTCCGCACCCGATGCCGGCCTGGAGGAGTTCCTCGCCACCATCGCCGTGTCCCGCATCCTTCTCGGCCCGGCCATGCGCATCCAGGCGCCGCCGAATCTGGTGTCCGCGCAGGAGTGCGCGGCGTTGCTCGCCGCGGGCGTCGACGACTGGGGCGGTGTCTCGCCGCTCACCCCCGATCACGTCAATCCCGAGCGGCCGTGGCCGAACCTCGACACTCTCGCGCAGCTGTCCGCGGACGCCGGCTTCACGCTGACCGAACGCACGGCGGTGCAGCCGCGGTACGTCCTGGCGGGCTCACCGTGGATCGATCCGCGGATCTCGGCGCACGTGCGTGCGCTCGCCGACGACGCGACCGGGCTGGCGGTGCCCGAGACGATCCCGTCCGGTCTGCCGTGGCAGGAACCCGACGAGGTGTGGGAGTCCACCGGCCGCGTCGACCTCCACACCGGCATCGACACCGAGGGCCGCAACACCGAGACGCGCAGCGACATGGGCAGCGCGTTCGGCGACTGGGAGTCCATCCGCGAGCAGGTGGCGCACCTCGCGACCCTGGACAGCGTCGACCGCGACGTGGTCGCCGCCCTCCGCGCCGCGGAGAAGGATCCCGGCAACTGCACCGACGAGGAGTACCTGGCGCTGGCCACCGCCGAGGGTGCGGCGCTCGACGCGGTGACCGCCTTCGCCGATCAGCTGCGCCGCGACGTCGTCGGTGACGACGTCACGTACGTCGTGAACCGGAACATCAACTTCACCAACATCTGCTACACCGGGTGCCGCTTCTGCGCCTTCGCCCAACGCAAGGGCGACGCCGACGCGTTCTCGCTGTCGACCAGCGAGGTCGCCGACCGGGCCTGGGAGGCGCACGTCCTCGGCGCCACCGAGGTCTGCATGCAGGGCGGCATCGATCCGGAGCTGCCCGTGACCGGATACGCCGACCTGGTGCGCGCGGTGAAGGCGCGGGTGCCGTCGATGCACGTGCACGCCTTCTCGCCCATGGAGATCGTCAACGGTGCCTCGCGCGGTGGCCAGTCGGTGCGCGACTGGCTGACCGAACTGCGGGAGGCCGGGCTGGACACCATCCCCGGGACGGCGGCGGAGATCCTCGACGACGAGGTCCGCTGGGTGCTCACCAAGGGCAAGCTGCCCGCCCAGACGTGGATCGACGTCGTCACCACGGCGCACGAGGTGGGACTGCGGTCGAGCTCGACGATGATGTACGGCCACGTCGACAATCCCTCGCACTGGGTGGGACATCTGAACGTGCTCAAGCGGATCCAGGACCGCACCGGGGGTTTCACCGAGTTCGTGCCGCTGCCGTTCGTGCACCAGAGTTCGCCGCTGTACCTGGCGGGGGCGTCACGACCCGGACCGACGCAGCGCGACAACCGGGCCGTCCACGCACTGGCGCGGATCATGCTGCACGGCCGCATCGACAACATCCAGACGAGCTGGGTGAAACTCGGCGTGACGGGAACTCGGGTGATGCTGAACGGCGGCGCCAACGACCTGGGTGGCACGCTGATGGAGGAGACGATCTCGCGGATGGCGGGATCGCAGCACGGATCGGAGAAGACCGTCGAGGAACTACACGCGATCGCCGAGGGAATCGGACGACGCGCAGTCGAGCGCACCACCGCCTACGCAGACCGGACGGAAGCAGCATGAGCGCTGATCGATTGGGCGACGAGCGCGTCGCCGGAGTTCTCAAGGCCGCGGTGCGCGTGATCGTGCCGGTCCTCGAACTGCTCGCGGACCGTGACCCGCTCGGCCTCAAGAAGCGCACGTTCCGCGAGCAGGCGGACGCGAGCGGCACGAAGGTCGACGCGGCGCTGAACGCCGTCGCGTCGGTGTTCGACGCCGCCGACACACCGGGAACCAAGGCGTGGGAGTCGATGACCGTCGACCAGCGCGTCTCGTGGTGGGTCGGCCGCGTCGGCGGGATCGGCACCGTGGCGGTGGCGTTCCCCGGCATCTTCGGTGTACTCGCTCGCCGACTCCCGCTCGGCGACGTCCTCGGGTTCGCGAACCAGGCCATCGTCCTGGTGGCCGTCGCCCGCGAGTACGGCATCACCGAGCAGGACGAGCAGGTCCGCCTGCTGGCATCGGTGCTGTGCAACCGCGAGCTGCCGAAGGGTGCCAGCATCCACGCGCCCGAACCCGACGTCGACGGCGTCACGGACGACAGCCGTGTCACCGAGCCGTCCGGTCGCTTGTCCCGGTCCCCGTTCGCGTTGCTGTCGACCTTGTGGTCGGTCACCAAGATCCTCAAGGCCGTCACCGACGAATTGGACAAGCGGCCCCGCAGCCGTACCGTTTACAGATGGCTCGGTAACCTGCCCGTGGTCGGTGCGGTCGCCGGGTACTTCGGCGAGCGCGGCGCACTGTCCCGAGCTGCGAAGCTGGGGCGCCGGTGGGTCGAGCAGAACAGCACGTCCGCGTCGAACGCGTCCCCGCGGGGCCGCGACACGCTCAGAGTTCGGAAAGGCTAAGGAGAACCTCAGTGCCGTACACGATTGCTGAACCGTGCGTCGATGTCCTCGACAAGGCATGCATCGAGGAATGCCCTGTCGACTGCATCTACGAGGGTGGACGCATGCTCTACATCCAGCCCGACGAGTGCGTGGACTGCGGTGCCTGCGAGCCGGTGTGCCCCGTCGAGGCGATCTTCTACGAGGACGACGTCCCCGAGCAGTGGTCCGCCTACGTCAGCGCCAACGTCGACTTCTTCGACGAACTGGGCTCACCCGGTGGCGCGGCCAAGGTCGGCAAGACCGACTACGACCCGCCGTTCATCAAGGCTCTGCCCCCCATGGGTGAGAACTGAGCGTGACGGACGCACCCGTCGTCTCGCGTCGGTCGCCCGCTGTTCGTCGATCCGTGGCGAGCCTGTTGCCCGAGTTCCCGTGGGACACGCTGGCCGACGTCACCGCGCTGGCGCGGTCGCATCCGCACGGCATCGTGAACCTGTCCGTCGGTACGCCGGTGGACCCGGTCGCCGACGTCGTCCGTGACGCTCTCGCGGCGGCCTCCGCGCAGCCGGGGTACCCCACGACAGTGGGCACACCCGAGCTGCGGGCGGCCGCCGTCAGTGCGCTCGCACGCCGCTACGGCATCGGTGGGTTGGACGAACGCTCGATCCTGCCGGTGATCGGAACCAAGGAAGTCATCGCCTGGTTGCCGACCCTGCTCGCGCTCGGCCCGGACGATCTCGTCGTCATCCCGGAACTGGCGTACCCCACCTACGAGGTCGGGGCGCTGCTCGCGGGATGCCGCACACTGCGCGCGGACGGGGTGTCGCGTCTCGGTCCCGAACGCGCGTCGCTGATGTTCGTCAACTCGCCGTCCAATCCCAGTGGCCGGGTGCTCGGTGTCGCTCACCTGCGCAAGGTGGTCGAGTGGGCCCGCGAACGCGGCACGATCGTCGTGTCGGACGAGTGCTACCTCGGACTCACCTGGGAGGGACGCGCCGTCTCGATCCTCGACGACGAGGTGTGCGGCGGGGACACCACCGGCCTGCTGGCCGTGCACTCGCTGTCCAAGACGTCGAACCTCGCGAGCTACCGCGCCGGCTTCGTGGCCGGCGATCCCGCCCTGGTCGCGGAACTGCTCGCGGTCCGCAAGCACGCGGGCATGATGGTTCCCCTTCCGGTGCAGGCGGCCATGACCGCGGCGCTGAGCGACGACGAGCACGAGAACGTGCAACGCGAGCGTTACCGCGATCGTCGGACCGCGCTCGCCGCCGCCGTGGTGGCGGCCGGATTCACCATCGATCACTCCGAGGCCGGCCTGTACCTGTGGGCCACGCGCGGTGAACCGTGCCGGGACACCGTGCGCTGGCTCGCCGAACGCGGCATCCTCGTCGCTCCGGGGGAGTTCTACGGTCCCGACGGCGGCACCCACGTCCGCATCGCGCTGACGGCGACCGACGAGCGCATCGCCGCTGCCGTCGCCCGTCTCACGGTCTGAGCCCGGCCGTGGGAGCGCTCGACCGTGCGCAGGAGGATCTGGCCCGCGGGGAACCATGGAGTGCGCGCAAGCGCCTGACAGCGCTGCTGGATCAGGACGCCGCCTCGCAACCCGCGCTCGACCTCCTCGGCTACGCGTGCCTGGCGATGGACGACCCGGCCGGTGCCGGTGCGGCCTGGTTCCTCACCGATCGAGACGACGCCGACCCGCTGGTGCGGCACGCGCTCGACTCGTTCGTCGCCGCGTGCCCGACGCCGCTGGTGCTCGCGCGCCGGCTGCCCATCAACGCGCCGTCGCGGGCCTATCCGCCCCGCGTGCGCGAGCGGCTGGCCGTGCTCGAGTCGCGGGTGCGTGCCAGCGGCGAGGAGTGGGAGCCGCCCGGCGAGGTGCACTACTTCGCGCAGGAGGGCGTCGACGTCGAGGCGTTCGACGAGTGGTCGGACGCTCCCGCCGCGTCCCGGTCCGGTGTGAAGATGGTCGCCGCCGTCCTCGTGGTCGCCATGATCGGCACCGCGTCCATCGCGACCGTTCTCACCGTCTTCTTCTGACGACGCGCCGCCGCGAGGCCGAGGACGTGTCGGGGGCCGGTGGTACAGATGGAGTCATGAAGGATTCGCTGACCGGATGCGTCGAGTGTCTCGGCGCTCTCGACCACTGTCACGGCACGCTCGTCGTTCACCTGCACGGTGCGGTCGAGTGCACCGACGGTGCCTGTGTTCTGCTGCACGCCGTCCGGCACACCCTCGTCGTCGACTGTTCCGCGGTCGCCGGGGGCTGCACGTGCATCGAGGTCACGGAGCAGCTGCGGGCGTCGTGAGAGACTGCTCGGTGTGCTGCTCCGGTCTCTGAACTCGTACGCGATCACCCACGGCGGCGACGTCGACGACGCGGTCACCGTCGGTGACGTCGTCCTCTCTCGAAGCGATCTGCTCGGGGCAGCCACGTCGGTGGCCGAGCGCATCATGGGCGTCGACCGGGTGGCCGTCCTCGCCGAACCGACCGCCCGCACCGTCGTCGCCGTGGTCGGTGCGCTCATGGCCGGAGTGGCCGTGGTGCCCGTGCCCCCGGACTCCGGGCCGACCGAACTCGACCACATCCTCGCGGACTCCGGTGCCCGCGGGTGGCTGGGTGTCGCGCCCGAGCACGACGGCGGTCTGCCCGTCGTCCCGGTCCGCATGCACGCACGGTCCTGGCACAGCTACGCGGAGCCGTCGGACGATGCGACCGGTCTCGTGCTCTACACCTCGGGAACCACGGGCCCTCCGAAGGGCGTGATCCTCAGCCGCGGTGCGCTCGCCGCCGGCATCGACGCGCTCGCCGAGGCGTGGGGGTGGACGGCGAACGACACTCTGGTGCACGGACTCCCGCTCTATCACGTGCACGGGCTCGTGCTGGGAGTCCTGGGTCCGCTGCGACTCGGCAGTCGAGTGATCCACACCGTCAAGCCCTCCGCGGAGCGGTACGCCGCGGCGCGGGGAACGATGTACTTCGGGGTTCCCACCGTGTGGTCGCGAGTGGCGGCCGACCCGGAGTCCGCCGCGGCGCTGTCGCACGCTCGGTTGTTGATCTCGGGCAGTGCCCCGCTGCCGGTGCCGGTGTTCGAGAAGATCGCCGCTCTCACGGGTCTCGAGCCGATCGAGCGCTACGGCATGAGCGAGACCCTCATCACGCTGAGTACGCGCGCCGACGGTGAGCGACGACCCGGTTGGGTCGGAGTTCCGGTGCGCGGCATCGAGACTCGGCTGCGCGGTGAGGACGGGTCGGAGGTCCCACGCGACGGGGAGTCCATCGGTTCGTTGGAGGTGCGCGGCCGGTTCTTCGACGGTTACCTGAACAAGCCGGAGGCCACCGCGGCCTGCTGGACGGACGACGGGTGGTTCCGGACGGGAGACGTCGCGGCGATCGACCCGGCGGGCTTCCATCGGATCGTCGGCCGGGAGTCGACGGACCTGATCAAGACCGGTGGGTACCGCGTCGGCGCGGGCGAGGTGGAGACGGCGATCCTCGGTGTTCCCGGAGTGCGTGAGGTGGCGGTCGTGGGACTGCCCGACGACGATCTCGGCCAGCGCATCGTGGCGTTCGTCGTGGGTGACGAGGTGGAGCCGAGAGCAGTCGTCGACTCTGTGGCACAACAGCTCTCGGTGCACAAGCGGCCGCGTGAGGTACGCGTGGTGGACTCGTTGCCGCGGAACGGGATGGGCAAGGTCCGCAAGAACCTGTTGGAGTAGCGTCGGGAGGCATGACCTCCTCCACTCGCATCGTCCTGGCCTCTCGTCCCACCGGCGCACCCACTGCCGAGAACTTCCGGACCGAGACGGTCGATCTCCCCGAGGTCGGCGACGGTCAGGTCTCGCTGAAGACCCTGTACCTGTCGCTGGACCCGTACATGCGCGGCCGGATGAGCGACGCCGAGTCGTACGCGGAGCCCGTCGAGGTGGGCGACACGATGGTGGGCGCCACGGTCTCCGAGGTGATCGAGTCTCGAAGCGACGCCGTGTCGGTCGGCGCCGTGGTGCTCGGCTACACGGGGTGGCAGTCGCACGCGGTGGTCGACGCGTCGTCCGTGCGAGTGCTGGATCCGGAGAAGGCGCCCGTGTCCACCGCGCTGGGCGTGCTGGGGATGCCGGGCTTCACCGCGTACTCCGGCATGACGAAGATCGGGCAGCCGAAGGCGGGGGAGACCGTCGTGGTCGCGGCGGCCAGTGGGCCCGTCGGCTCGGCCGTCGGCCAGTTCGCGAAGATCAAGGGTGCGCGCGCCGTCGGCATCGCCGGCGGTCCCGAGAAGTGTGCGTACCTGATCGACGAGCTCGGCTTCGACGCCGCCGTCGATCACCGCGCCCCGGACTTCGAGGATCAGTTGAAGGCCGCGACTCCGGACGGCATCGACGTCTACTTCGAGAACGTGGGCGGCGCCGTCGCGAAGGCGGTGCTCCCGCGGCTCAACCTCTACGCACGCGTGCCGGTGTGCGGTCTGATCGCGCAGTACAACGACACGCAGGCACCGGAGGGTCCGGATCGGCTGCCCGGCTTCTTCACGCGCGTGCTGACGAAGAGCCTGACAATCCGCGGCTTCATCCAGAGCGAGTTCGTCCCGGAGCTCTACAAGGACTTCCTGCGCGAGGTCGCCGAGTGGATCGACAACGGGTCGTTCCGCTACCGGGAGGACGTGGTCGAGGGTCTCGAACACGCTCCCGAGGCGTTCTTCGGGCTGCTCGAGGGCAAGAACTTCGGCAAGCTCGTCGTCAAGGTGGCGTGACGGTTAGAGTACACGTGTGCACTCGAATCGCGATCGGAACGAAGTAGCGGGCGCTGCCGACGTCGTGGCCACGGCCATCGACATCCTCAGCCGCCCTGTCCAGGGGACCCACCGCGCGATCAACGATGTGGTGTTCGGGGTGCTGGGCCGTTCCGCGGCACCCGTGCGCATCCTGAACGAGGGCATCGCCGACCTGGTCTACGAGGCTGTGCGCGGGGGCGGTGTGGCGGCCGCCGAGGCTGTCACCGCGGTGTCCCGGCTGTTGCCCGAGGACCGCGTGTCCCACGCGGTCACGTCCACCGCGGCCGGATCGGTCGTGGTCGGCGCCGTCAACGGGCTGCTGGGCGACCGGCTCGCCGCCGAGGGCAACGACCTGACGGTGGAACTGGGGCCGCATCACGAGCGCCGCATCGTCGGGAACGACACCGCGATGCTGACCACCGCGTATCCGAAGGCCACGGGTCACGTCGCCGTGCTCGTGCACGGGCTGGGGGAGACCGAGCAGGCCTGGTACTACCGCCACGACGGGCGGGGCAGTTACGGCGAGGCGCTGGCCGCGCACGGCATCAGCGCGGTCTGTCTGCGGTACAACACGGGCGCCGGGATCGAGGACAACGGGGCGGCACTGGCCGGCCTCCTCGACGAGCTGATCGCGGTCTGGCCCGTCCCTGTCGAGCGGATCGACCTCGTCGGGCACTCGATGGGCGGGCTCGTGGTGCGGCGTGCCTGTGCGGTCGAGGCGAGCAGGGCGACCTGGCTGCCGCTGGTGCGCACGGCCTGCTACCTGGGCACCCCGCACGAGGGCGCACCGCTCGCGACGGGCGTGTACCACCTCTCCCGTGCTCTGCGGAAGGTGCGGCAGACGGCGGTGTGGGCGGACCTGCTCGACGTCCGCAGCCGCGGCGTGGACGACCTGAGACTGGCCACGGACGTGGCGCTCGCCCCCGGGATGCGGCACGTCGCGGTCGCCGCCACCCTGGCCGCCGACGACACGGCCTGGTGGGCCGACGCCGTGGGAGACGGACTGGTGACGCTGCGCAGCGCACGGGGGCCGATGACGGAGTTGCACACGCTCGTCGGCACCGGGCACCTCGCGCTGCTGTCGGATCCGCGGGTGCTCGACGTCCTCACCGAACTCATGGCGGACGCGACACCGGCAGAGATCGACGACGTCACCGAGCCGGACGAGACGGTGGCCTGAGACCACCGTCCCGCGTCAGACCAGGCTCTCCTGCCACGCCGTGTTCAGGTGCGCGAACCTGCCGTCGCCGGCGACGAGGGCCTCCGGGGTGCCGTCCTCGACGATCCGTCCGTCGGCCATGACGAGAACACGGTCCGCGATCGCGACCGTCGACAGGCGGTGCGCGATGATCAGTGCGGTCCGGCCGTGCAGGATCGTCTCGAGGGCGCGCTGGACCAGGCGCTCGCCGGGGATGTCGAGGCTGGACGTGGCCTCGTCGAGCACGATCACCGACGGTGCGGCGAGGAACACCCGCGCGAAGGCCACCAGCTGTCGCTGTCCGGAGGACAGACGTCCACCGCGCTTGCGCACGTCGGTGTCGATGCCCCGCGGCAGTGCGGCCAGGAACGGGGTGAGGCCCACGGCGTCGGCGGCCGCCCGCACCTCGTCGTCGGTCGCGGACGGTCGGCCGAGTCGGATGTTGTCCGCGATCGATCCGGAGAACAGGAACGATTCCTGCGTCACCATGACGACGTTGCGACGCAGGTCGTCGTCGGCCAGGTCGCGGAGATCGATGCCGTCGAGACGGATCCGGCCGTCCGTGGGGTCGTAGAACCGCGCGAGGAGCTTGGCCACCGTCGACTTGCCGGCACCGGTGGCGCCGACCATGGCGACCACCTGTCCGGCCGGCACGTGCAGCGAGAAGGGCTGCAGCACCAGCGCGTCCGCGGCGTAGCCGAACGAGACCCGGTCGAACTCCACGTCGCCGGCCGCGATTCCGATCGGCACCGGGGTGGTGGGAGGCGCCACGGTCGGTTCCTCCTCGAGTACGCCCGAGATCTTCTCGAGCGCCGCCGCGGCCGACTGGTACGCGTTGAACACCTGCGCGAGTTCGTCGAGCGGCCCGTAGAAGCGGCGGAGGTACAGCACGTAGGCGGCGAGCACGCCGATGTCGAGGGCACCGCCGATGACCCGCATGCTGCCCACGACCACGATGACGGCGAGGGTGGCGTTGCCGATCCAGCGCACGATGCCGGTGTAGCTCGCCATTCCGCGCAGCGCGGTGGTGGTGGCGTCCCGGTACTCGGTGTCCTCCGCGAGCAGGATCGCGTCGTTGCGGCGCTCGCGGCGGAACACCTGGACGGCGCGGATGCCGACCATCGACTCGACGAAGTGCACCACGACGCGCGCGATGGACACCCGGGTGCGTCGGTAGGCGCGGCGCTGGCGGCGCTGCGACCAGCGTGTGATCAGTAGCAGCGGAACGAATCCCGCGAGCACGACGAGGGCCAGCGGAACGTCGAGCCAGAACAGGATGATCGCGATCGAGACCATCGACAGGATCGCGGTCAACGCATCGTTGAGCGCGCTCTCGAGAAGCGTCTGCAGCGATTCGACGTCGCTGGTCAGTCGCGAGATCACCTTGCCGGACGTGTACTTCTCGTGGAAGGACAGCGACAGTGCCTGCGCATGGCGGAACACCCGCTCGCGCAGATCGAACAGGATGTCCTGGCTCAGGCGGCCCGAGACCATGAGGAACGCGTACGTCGTGGCGGCGCCGAGGAACCCGACCACGACGTATCCCGCCACGGTCCACACCAGCGGCGCCCATCGTCCGTCGACGGCAGCGGCGACGCCCGTGTCGAGAGCGTGGGCGATGAACAGCGGTCCCGCGACGAACGCCAGGTTGTCCAGGAAGATGATCGCCATCGCGAGGACCGTGCGGCGGCGGTGCGGACGGAGCAGCGAGAAGAGCAGTCGACGTGAGCGACCGGCCAGGACGAGGTTGCCTGCCCGGTCCACGGCGGTGTCCTCACCGCCGACGCCGCGCCAGTCGGTGTCAGCCATGATCTCGCTCCGCTCCCGACATCGAGCCCATCACGTCGCGGTACGCCGCCGAGGTGGCGAGCAGGTGCTCGTGCGTCCCGGTCTCCATCACCGTGCCGTGGCCGAGGTGCACGACGCGATCCGCGAGCGCGGCGGTCGAGGGGCGGTGTGCCACCAGCACGGTCGTGGAGTGCGCGAGCACGGTGCGCAGCCTGCGCTGAACCGTCGCCTCGGTGTCCACGTCGAGTGCGGAGAGCGGATCGTCCAGCACGAGCACGCGGGGCCGGCCGAGCACCGCCCGCGCCAGCGCCAGACGCTGGCGTTGACCGCCGGACAGGCTCAGTCCCTGCTCGCCGATCCGGGTGTCGAGGCCCCACGGCAGCTTCTCGACGAAATCCGTCGCGTGCGCGATCTCGAGTGCCTCCGCGACGTCCTCGTCCGTCGCGTCGGGGCGGCCCAGCGCGACGTTCTCGCGCACACTGGCCGAGAACAGCACCGGCTCCTCGAAGGCGACCGAGACCACGGAGCGCAGATCCGCCAGCCGCATCGACCGGACGTCGACACCGTCGAGAGTGATCGCGCCACCGTCGACGTCGAAGAGCCGAGGAATCAGCGTCGTCAGGACGGACTTCCCCGTTCCGGTGTTGCCGACGAGAGCCACCGTCTCGCCCGGACGCACCTCGAACGTGACGTCGTGCAGGAGGTGGTCGGATGCGTCCGGGAATGCGAAGGAGACGTGGTCGACGCGGATGTGCCCCCGCACCGGGTCGGGCAGGGGAACGGGGGAGACCGGATCCACGATGGTGTCCGGGGTGTCCATGATCTCCCAGTACCGATCCGCCGCCGTCCGCGCGTTGTTCAGCTCGGCGAGCAGGAAACCGAAGGACTCGATGGGCCACAGCAGGAAAGCGACGATGGCCATGGTCGCCACCAGAGTTCCGGCCGTCAGGGTCCCCGTCACGATGGCGTACGTCCCGTAGGCGAGCATGCCGCCGACGGCCACCGGTGGCAGTCCGACGATGACGGTCCACAGGATCGCCAGGTATCGGACCTTGGTGAGCTCGGTCGTGCGGAGCGTCGCGGCCTGCGCGAGGAAGCGGCGTCCCAGGTGGGCGCTGCGGCCGAACGCCTTGAGCACCCGGATGCCGTGGATGGACTCCTCGACGGTGGTGGTGACGTCGCCGGCCTGGTCCTGGGCGTCGCGTGCGACGACGCGATAGAGCTCCTCGAACCGGACGCACGCCCACACCAGCGGAATCGCCACGACGAGCATGATGACGCCGAACTGCCATGCGCGGGAGAGCAGGACACCGAGACCCACGACGAGGGTCACCGCGTTGATGATGATGAACGGTCCGATGAAGGCGACGAAGCGGCGCAGCGCGGAGAGGTCGGAGATGGCGCGGGAGAGCAGTTGGCCCGATTCCCAGCTGTCGTGCGCGGCCACCGACACGTGCTGCAGCTTCGCGAACACGTGCGCGCGGGCCGTGATCTCGAACTGACTCGACGGCCCCGACACCAGGTAGCGACGGATCCAGATGCCGGCGGCATCGATCGTTCCCAGCAGCAACACCAGCGCCGCAGGGCACCACACGCCGGCGACGTCGCCGCGGGTGATCGGGCCGTCGATGATGCTCTGGATGACGAGCGGGATCACCAGGCCGGTGAGCGTGGCGATCAGCGAGACCACGATGGACCCGACGAAGTACCAGCGATACGGCGCCAGGAACGGGGCGAAGCGGCGGAGCGACGAGGTCACCGTCGCGGAGGACGCCTCGACCGCACGTCTCGTTCCGCGATCGAGCACTCCGGTGGACACACACGACTCCTCACGTACCGCTCGACTGTCTCATCGAGCCGTACTCGGAGCCAACCGATTTATCGCGGGGCCTGTTCCCCCCCGTTCTCACGTCACCTCCGCTTCGCGTCACCGAACGGTTCGTCGCGTTCCTGGACGGCCTGCCGGAATCCGACGGTGGCAGCGCGGGTCTGGAACGCGAAGCCCTCCCGGGTGTGCCGGGCGACGCCGTCGAAGACCGTGCTGATCATCGTGGAGGTGTGCACGCCGGAGCTGATCAACGCGCTGTTGAGCGCCAGCTTGACCATCATCAGCTGGTTGATCGGCATGCGCGCGATCCGTGCGACCAGTTCCTCGGTGCGGGCGTCGAGCTGATCCGCGGGCACCGATTCGACGGCGAGACCCCACTCCGCCGCCTGCGCCCCGGTGAGACAGTCACCGGTCAGGAGCAGTCGTTTGGCTCGCTGGTCGCCGAGGCGGTGTGCCCACATCCCGGCGGCGGGAACGCCCCAGACGCGGGTCGGCGGGTAGCCGATCCGCGTGTCGTCCGCACAGATGATCTGGTCGGCGTACAGAGCGATGTCGGTACCGCCGGCCACGGCGAAACCGTGCAGCTTGGCCACCACCGGCTTGTTCGCATGCAGCAGGCTGGCGAATCCGCGGTTGAATCGGCTCATCATCGCGTAGTCGATCATCGGGTCCCACTGGCCCGACGGATCGTGGTTGCGGGCCTGGACGACGGGGTCGAGAACCGTCCCCGTCGTGTCCACGGCCCCGCTGTCGCCCCGATCGAGATTCTCGGCGTAGATGGACAGGTCGTAGCCGCCGCAGAACCCCTTGCCGCGGCCGGACAGCAGCACGACGTGTACTCGCGGATCGAGATCCGCCCGCTCGACGGCCGCCGCCAGTTCGACGGGGGTGTCCGCGGTGATGGCGTTGCCGTGCTCCGGTCGATCGAAGGTGATCCGGGCGACCCGCCCGTCGACCTCGTAGGTGAGCGTCCGGAACGTCGGGGAGTCCTGCTGTGGAGTCCGGCCGGTGAAGGGGGAGTCGGCTCCCTCGTCCCACCCCTCCCGCCACGGGGCGGGTGCGTCGGTCACGCCGGAACCTTCGGCATCGATCGCTCGATGATGGCGGCCGTGTCCACCCCGGTCGGCAGGGTGCCGTACACGCTGCCCCAGTCGCCGCCGAGTCGGCTCGTCGTGAACGCGTCGGCGACCGCGGGGTGGCCGTGCCGCACGAGCAGCGAGCCCTGCAGTACCAGTGCCATCTCGCCGACGACGCGGCGTGCCCGCTGTTCGAGGGTGGCGATGTCGGTGAAGGAGTCCTTCAGCGACCGCACCGCGGCGTCGAGCGCCGCATCGGCTCCGCGGCAGCCGTCGAGCTCGTCGAAGAACACGGCGAGCGTCTCCGGCTGTCGTGCCACGGCGCGCAGGGTGTCGAGCGCCGCGACGTTGCCCGAACCCTCCCACACCGACAGCAGTGGAGCCTCCCGGTAGAGCCGCGGCATCCTCGACTCCTCCGCATACCCGTTGCCGCCCAGGCATTCCAGGGCCTCCGCCGCATGCGCCGGGCCGCGCTTGCACACCAGGTACTTGCTGACGGAGAGGCTGATGCGCCGTAGTGCGGCGGCATGCTCGTCGCCCGCAGCTGCCTGATCGGTGAGCGCGGCGAGCCACAGGGCGACGGTCGTCGACGCCTCGGACTCGATCGCGAGATCGGCCAGGACGTTCCGCATGAGCGGCTGGTCGACGAGGTTCTTCCCGAACGCCTGCCGGTGCACCGCATGATGCACGGCCTGAGCGGTGCCCGCCCGCATTCCCGTGGCCGACCCCAGGGTGCAGTCGAGCCTCGTCATGTTGACCATCTCGATGATGGTCCGCACGCCGCGACCCTCGTCGCCGACGAGCCAGGCGGTCGCGTCGTCGTACTCCACCTCGCTCGAGGCGTTGGAATGGTTGCCCAGCTTGTCCTTCAGGCGCTGGATCGCCATGGCGTTGCGAGTGCCGTCCGGGAGGACGCGGGGCAGGAAGAAGCACGACAGGCCGCCGGGCGCCTGCGCGAGGACCAGCAGGACGTCCGACATCGGCGCCGACGTGAACCACTTGTGGCCGGTGATCCGGTACGAGCCGTCCGGCTGCGGCACGGCCGTCGTGCGGTTCGCCCGGACGTCGGAACCGCCCTGCTTCTCGGTCATGGACATGCCCGCGATCAGACCCGTCTTGGTCGCGGGAGGACGGTACGAGGGGTCGTACGTCGACGAGGTGAGCAGCGGTTCGTACAGCGCGGACAGTTCCGCGTTCGCTCGGAGTGCGGGAACGACGGCGTACGTCATGGAGATCGGGCACCCGTGCCCCGCGTCCACCGCGCCCCACACGCTGAACTTCGCGGCACGGATCAGATGCGCGTTCGGTGACGGGTCGCGCCACGGCGCCCCGTGCATGCCGAATTCGACTGCCGTGCGCATCAACTCGTGGTACGCCGGATCGTAGACCACCTCGTCGATGCGGTTCCCGTAGCGGTCGTGCGTGTGCAGGACGGGCGGATGCTCCTCGGCGAGATCGCCCCAGCGCTGCGCCTGCTCGCTCCCGGCCAGCCGACCGAGCCGGTGCAGCTCGTCGAGCGCGTCGTCGGCGCCCTCGCGGTGCAGGGCCTCCAGGACGACCGGGTGGTCGGCGACGTCGTGGCCGATGAGTGGCGGAACCTGATTGGTGACGGTGTGCGTGGGGGTCATGACGCTCTCCTGTCGGTCGGGGCGCCGAGGGCGCGGAGTGTGAAGGTCTCGAGTGCGGCGAGAACGCGAGCGTCGGCCTCGCCGCGGGCGAGTGGGACGACCAGTGCCTCGCCGATGGCGCCGACGATGCACGCCGCCGTCAGGGGCGCGTCCTGGTCCGGGAGTTCACCGGCCTCGACGGCGGCACGGATGGCGGCGGCGAACGCGTCCGCGAACGACTGCCGGAAGGCGAGACGCTCGGTGTCGACGAGGGCGTCGATGGGCTCGGCCAGCAGCGCGTACGCGAGAGTCGGTGCGCGACAGGCGCGATCGCAGAAGGTGCGGACCGAGGCGAGCAGGCTGTCGGTGTGGGTGCCGGTCGCGGCGGCGCGCACACCCGCCGCTGTCGCGGCGGCCACCTCGCGGCTGCAGGCGTCGCGGAAGACCTCGGCGAACAGTTCGCCCTTGCCGGGGAAGTAGCGGTAGACGGTGCCCACACCGATGCCGGCGCGGGCGGCCACGTCGGCCATCGAACATGCGGCGTACCCCCGCTCGGCCACGAGAGACAGTGCAGCGGCGACGATTCGAGATCGGGCGGCATCGAGCCGCTCCTGGACCGCAGCGGTCCGTCGGTACACCATGGCAAGAAGTGAACGCCCGTTCCGCACTGGTGTCAAGGACGGAACGGTGATTCACATGTTCGGGAGGGCAGGACTACCAGCGCGACCCGACGCGATTGTTGACCAGCAGCGTGCCGTCCGGATCGAGACGGGACTCGGGACGGAACACCATGACGGCGTCGTCCTCGTCGGGCGGTGTCGGCTCCTCCGTGTTGCCGATGCCGCCGAGCAGTCCGCGCCACAGCACCCAACCGCGCCGCTCGTAGAACCCGACGGCGTCGGGCAGGGAATTGAGCACGCCGACCACGTCGTCCGACTCGATCTGCTCCTCGATCGCGGCCATGAGCCGCGCACCCAGCCCGGTGCCCCGGAACTCCGGGTCCAGGGCGACGGCCTCGACGAAGCCGCCGTCGAACTCGTCGCCGCCGTGGTGGAGAAGGCGCGGCACCACGGCGGCATGGCCGATGATGCGGTCGCCGTCGCGGAGGATCACGTGGGTACCGCCCAGGGCGTGCTGCCAGTCGTGCGGGGTGAAGCGCTCGCCGAAGGCGCCGCGCACCAGCCCCTCGCACGTGTGGGCGTCCGCGTCACTCAGATCGTCGGTGATCACCGACTCGAGTCGCGGTTCCTGCTGTATCGCTTCCTGGCTCACGGTCCCCCCGGACGCAGCCTGCCGCCGAATCGCTCAGTCGTTGGCGTGCAGGATCGAGTTGAGCTCGACGCCCGTACCCTTCCACGGCACGACCTCGACGGCACCGGAAACGGAGTTACGACGGAAGAGCATGTTCGACTGCCCACTGAGATCGGCCGCCTTGACGACGGTGCCGTCCGGGCCGGTGACCTTGGTGCCCGCGGTGATGTAGAGGCCCGCCTCGACGACGCAGTCGTCGCCGAGGGAGATGCCGAGGCCCGCGTTGGCGCCGAGCAGGCAACGCTGTCCCACCGAGATGACGGCCTTGCCGCCGCCGGACAGGGTGCCCATGATCGAGGCGCCGCCGCCCACGTCGGAGCCGTCGTCGACGACGACGCCGGCGGAGATGCGGCCCTCGACCATGGACGAGCCGAGCGTGCCGGCATTGAAGTTCACGAAACCCTCGTGCATGACCGTCGTGCCGGACGCGAGGTGGGCGCCGAGGCGCACGCGACCGGCGTCGCCGATGCGGACACCGGTGGGGAGCACGTAGTCGACGAGTCGCGGGAACTTGTCGACGCTGAAGACGGTGACGGCGCCCCGTGCACGGAGACGGGCGCGCGTCGCCTCGAAGCCGTCGACGGCCGCCGGGCCGTGGTTGGTCCACACCACGTTGGACAGCAGGCCGAACTGGCCGTCCAGGTTGAGGCCGTGCGGCCGGACGAGGCGATGCGAGAGCAGGTGCAGGCGCAGGTAGACGTCGTGCGCGTCGACCGGGGCGTCGTCGAGGGAGGAGATGGTGGTCCGCACCGCGACGATGTCGAGGTCGCGGGCGTCGTCGTGTCCGACCAGCGCGGCCAGTTCCGGGGGAACGTCCGCCGCGTCGAGCCGTGCGGTGCCGGTCTCGGCCACCTCGGCCACCTCGGCGAGCTCGGGAGCGGGGAACCAGGTGTCCAGCACCGTTCCCGACGGGGTGATGTGTGCTATGCCGACTGCCGATGCTCCTGTGGTCACGGGGACCGAGCCTAGAGGACGACCGGACGGCCGGGCGAACGTAAGGTCGGCTGCGTGAGCGCACCGATCTCCCTGGACCTGCACGCCGATCCCGTCGACCTCACGGCGGCGCTGGTGGACGTTCCCAGCGTCTCGCGAGACGAGGCCACGCTGGCCGACGCGGTGGAGCGGGCGCTGCGCGAGCAGACCACGGGATTCGAGATCGTGCGCTCGGGCGACGCCGTGCTGGCCAGGACGAACCGGGGGCTCCCGACGCGGGTGATCCTCGCGGGTCACCTGGACACGGTCCCCATCGCCGACAACGTGCCGAGTCGTCGCGAGCGCGGGCACGCCGAGGGCGACGTCCTCCACGGATGCGGAACCGTCGACATGAAGTCGGGGGACGCGGTGTTCCTGCACCTGGCGGCGACGGTCGCGGAGCCCACCGCGGACCTGACGCTGATCTTCTACGACTGCGAGGAGATCGAGGCGTCGGCCAACGGTCTGGGTCGCATCGAGCGGGAGATGCCCGAGTGGCTGCGCGGAGATGTCGCGATCCTCGGTGAGCCGTCGGGTGGCTACATCGAGGCGGGGTGCCAGGGGACGCTCCGCATGCGGTTCACCGCGACGGGGACGCGCGCCCACTCGGCCCGATCGTGGCTGGGGGACAACGCGATCCACAAGTTAGGCCCGCTGTTCGACCGGCTCGCCGCGTACATGCCGCGCAGCGTGGACATCGACGGCTGCGTGTACCGGGAGGGACTGCAGGCGGTCCGTGTCAGCGGCGGCGTCGCCGGGAACGTGGTCCCCGACGAGGCATTCGTCGACGTCAACTTCCGCTTCGCCCCCGACCGCAGTGTGGAGCAGGCGATCGAGCACGTGCGCGAGGCGACCGACGCGGAGCATCTCGATCTCACCGTCGAGGTGACCGACAGGTCGCCGGGCGCGCTGCCGGGTCTGGCCGCACCGGCGGCGGCGGCGCTGGTCACGGCGGCGGGGGGAGAGTTCCGCGCCAAGTACGGCTGGACCGACGTCTCCCGGTTCTCCGCGCTGGGCATCCCGGCGGTGAACTACGGTCCAGGCGATCCCAACCTCGCGCACAAGCGCGACGAGCGTGTACCGGTGCAGCAGATCACCGATGTCGCCGACGTCCTGCGCCGGTATCTGACCGCCACCGACGCCCACTAGCCTCTCCCTCATGGGAGCGCACGAGAGCCGGGAGAACGCCGGCGAGAGGTCCACGAACTACCGCGGGCCCGTCATGGACCGACGGGAGTTCGGTGGGTCCACCACCGATCAGCGGCTCCTCGACTCGCGGGGCTCCGCCGACTGGCTGCACACCGATCCGTGGCGTGTGCTGCGGATCCAGAGCGAGTTCGTCGAGGGCTTCGGCGCACTGGCGGAACTGCCTCGGGCCGTCACGGTGTTCGGGTCGGCACGGACGTCGCGCGAGTCCGCGGAGTACGCGCTCGGCGTCGAACTGGGCACCGCGTTGGCCGGCGCCGGCTACGCCGTGGTGACGGGCGGGGGACCGGGCGCGATGGAGGCCGCCAACAAGGGGGCCTGCGAATCGGGCGGGTTCTCGGTCGGCCTCGGTATCGAGCTGCCCTTCGAGCAGTCGCTCAACGAGTGGGTGGACCTCGGCGTCAACTTCCGCTACTTCTTCGTCCGCAAGACGATGTTCGTCAAGTACTCGCAGGCCTTCGTCTGCATGCCGGGCGGATTCGGCACGCTCGACGAGTTGTTCGAGGCACTCACGCTGGTGCAGACCCGCAAGGTCACCCGGTTCCCCATCATCCTGTTCGGCACGCAGTTCTGGGGCGGGCTGCTCGACTGGATCCGCACCACGCTGGTGGCCGCCGGCACGGTGTCCGAGGCGGATCTCGAGCTGATCCGCTGCACGGACAGTGTCGCGGAGGTGGTCCGCTGGGTCGACGAGAGCCGGGCGGCCGAGATCGCGGCGACCGAGTCGCGGGCGAGCGAGACCGAGCAGTGACCGGGTCGATCGCGGTCTGTGTCTACTGCGCGTCCGGCCCGGTGGAGCAGCATCACCTCGATCTGGCCGCCGCCGTGGGCACCGAGATCGGACGTCGCGGCGGCACGTTGGTGTCCGGGGGCGGCAACGTCTCCATGATGGGCGCCGTCGCCGCGGCCGCACGCGCCGCGGGGGCATTCACGGTGGGAGTCATCCCGCAGGCCCTGGTGCACCGCGAGGTGGCGGACATCGATGCCGACGATCTGGTGGTCACCGAGACGATGCGCGAGCGCAAACGCATCATGGACGACCGGGCGGACGCGTTCATCACGCTCCCGGGCGGTATCGGCACGCTCGAGGAACTGTTCGAGACCTGGACCGCCGGATATCTGGGAATGCACGACAAACCGGTCGTAGTCTTGGATCCCGTGAACCACTTCACACCGCTGTTCGACTGGATGCGCTCGCTCGTCGGGACGGGATTCGTCTCCGAGCGCTCGCTCGATCGCCTGGTCGTCACGGCGGACGTGGACACGGCTCTGACGGCGTGTGGGCTCGTGCAGGGCACGCGCACCGTGAACATTACCAATCAGTAAGGTAAGCGTCGTCACAGCCGGAGACGCAGCCGGCTCGCCAGGGGAGGGAACCACAGCATGGGTGCCGAGGCTCGTCACAAGGTCGGATTGCTCGACATCGCCGCCACACTTCCGAAGATGACGGCGGCGCTGCCCAGTGTCCTCCGGGGTGTGCCCGGGTTCCTGCGCAAGCCCGACGACAAGGAGTCGATCGGCCACATCTTCCAGCGCGTCGCGGCGAAGACGCCGGACCACCCGTTCGTACGTTTCGAGGGAGACACCCTCACGTACGGCCAGGCCAACGATCTGGTGAACCGGTACGCGAGCGTGCTCACCGACCGCGGCGTCCGGCGCGGTGACGTCGTCGGTGTGCTGGCCAAGAACTCGATGCGCACGCTGCTGGTGGCCCTGGCCACCGTCAAGCTCGGCGCCACGGCCGGAATGCTGAACTTCAATCAGCGCGGCGACGTGCTCGAGCACAGTCTCGGCATCCTCGACGCGCGCGTCCTCGTCGTGGACGGCGACTGCGTCGAGGCCCTCGAGTCCCTCGACGAGGCGCTCCCGGAGAAGGTCATCCTGCACGCGGACGAGCTGGACGAGAAGGCGGCGTCGGCGAGCGCGGAGAACCCTGCCACCACGGCCGAGGTCCAGGCCAAGGAGAAGGCGTTCTACATCTTCACCTCCGGCACCACGGGCATGCCCAAGGCCAGCCTGATGAGCCACTTCCGCTGGATGAAGTCCATGTCCGGTCTCGGCAGCATGGGCGTGCGTCTGGACAAGAACGACGTCCTCTACTGCTGCCTCCCGCTCTATCACAACAACGCGCTGACGGTGTCCCTGTCGTCCGTGCTGGCGTCCGGCGCCACCATCGCCATCGGCAAGCAGTTCTCGGTGTCCAACTTCTGGAAGGACGTACGCGAGAACGAGGCCACCGCGTTCACCTACATCGGTGAGCTGTGCCGCTACCTGCTGACGCAGGACGAGACCCCGCAGGACTCCGACAACACGATCAAGCTGATCGTGGGCAACGGGCTGCGCCCGGAGATCTGGGAGGAGTTCACCACCCGCTTCGGCATCGAGCGCGTGGCGGAGTTCTACGGCGCCAGCGAGTGCAACATCGCGTTCATCAACGCCTTCAACATCGACCGCACCGCAGGCTTCTGCCCGTTGCCGTACGCCGTCGTCGAGTACGACGACGAGACGGGCAAGGCCAAGCGGGACGACAACGGTCGGCTGCGCAAAGTGGGGTCCGGCGGCGTGGGCCTGCTGCTGTCGAAGATCACCGACCGCGCGCCGTTCGACGGGTACTCCGACGAGGAGGCCACGAACAAGAAGCTCCTCAAGGACGGGTTCAAGGACGGCGACTGCTGGTTCGACACCGGAGACCTGGTGCGTCAGCAGGGCTTCCGGCACGTGGCGTTCGTCGACCGTCTCGGCGACACCTTCCGGTGGAAGGGCGAGAACGTCGCCACCACCCAGGTGGAGGGCGCGCTCAACTCGCACCCCGACGTCGATCAGGCCGTGGTCTTCGGTGTCGATGTTCCCGGTACCGACGGCAAGGCGGGCATGGCGGCGGTGACCCTGCGCCACGACAAGAGCTTCGACGGCGCGAGCTTCGCCGAGCACGCCTACAAGAACCTGCCCGGCTACGCCGTGCCGCTGTTCATCCGCGTCGTGGACTCGCTCGAGGCCACGTCCACGTTCAAGAGCAAGAAGGTCGAGCTCCGCAAGGTGGGCTACGGCGACGGCGACGGCGACCTGTTCGTCCTGAAGGGCAAGTCCGGCGGTTACGTCGAGAGCTACGACGAGTACGTCGACGAGGTCGGTGCCGGCAAGCTGCCCAAGGGCTGAGGTGGCCCCCGGGGACGGGCATCATGGTGGTGTGAGCGCACCCGAGACGTCCGTCCCCGCCGACACCCTGTGCGGTAGACCGGTCGTGACCGACCGTGCGCTGGTCATGGCCATCGTCAACCGCACCCCCGACAGCTTCTACGACCGCGGCGCGACGTTCGAGGACGACGCCGCGATGGACGCGGTCCGCCGTGCGGTGGACGAGGGTGCCGACCTCGTCGACATCGGCGGTGTGAAGGCCGGACCCGGCGCCACCGTCGACGCCGCCGAGGAGACCCGACGGGTCGTGCCGTTCGTCGCCGCCATTCGCGCCGCGTACCCGGATCTGGTGATCAGCGTGGACACCTGGCGGGCCGAGGTCGCTCGGCTCGCGTGCGCCGAGGGCGCCGATCTGATCAACGACACGTGGGCCGGCGCGGACCCCGAGCTCGTGCACGTCGCCGCCGAGGTCGGTGCCGGCATCGTCTGTTCGCACACCGGCGGAGCCGTTCCCCGGACCCGGCCGCACCGCGTTCGCTACCCCGACGTGGTCGCCGACGTGCTCTCCGAGGTGACTCGATCGGCCGAGAACGCTCTGGCCGCGGGCGTGCGAGCGGACGGGATCATCATCGATCCGACCCACGATTTCGGCAAGAACACCTATCACGGGCTCGAACTGTTGCGTCGGATCGACAGTCTTGTAAACACCGGATGGCCTGTCCTGATGGCACTGAGCAACAAGGATTTCATCGGGGAGACTCTGGGTGTAGGACTTGCCGAACGGTTGGAGGGAACATTGGCCGCGACAGCTTTGACGGCATCACAGGGTGCTCGGATGTTCCGGGTGCACGAGGTGGCAGCGACGAGACGGGTGGTCGACATGGTGGCAGCGATAGCAGGCACCAGGGCTCCCGCCCGGACGGTACGGGGTCTGGCATGACACTCGCAGGCATGCTCACCCCCGCGACCGACTGGGATCGCGAGAACAGCTGGGAATCACCCTCCTGGACCCTCGAGGAGCTCGAGGCGGCGAAGGGTGACCGGACCGTGTCGGTCGTGCTTCCCGCACTGAACGAGGAGGAGACCGTCGCCGGTGTCCTCGACACCATCTCGCCGCTCCTCGGGCGACTGGTCGACGAGTTGGTGGTGCTGGACTCCGGGTCGACCGACCGGACCGCCGTGCGTGCGACGGCCGCCGGTGCCACCGTCGTCTCCCGGGAGGAGGCGGTTCCCGAACTCGCCCCCGCTCCCGGCAAGGGGGAGGTGTTGTGGCGCGCGATCGCGGCCACGACGGGCGACATCATCGCGTTCGTGGACTCCGACCTGATCGATCCCGATCCGCAGTTCGTGCCCAAGCTCCTCGGGCCGTTGCTCATGGGGGACGGCATTCATCTGGTCAAGGGCTACTACCGCCGGCCGCTGAGCGGGTCGACCGAAGCACACGGTGGTGGGCGCGTGACCGAACTGGTGGCCAGACCGCTGTTGGCCGCGCTACGTCCCGAGCTCGGAAGGGTCATCCAGCCGCTGGGCGGGGAGTACGCGGGCACCCGCGAACTGCTGTCCTCGGTGCCCTTCGCGCCCGGGTACGGCGTGGAGATCGGTCTGCTGATGGACACGTACGACCGGTTGGGCATGGACGCGATCGGGCAGGTGAACCTCGGAGTCCGGCGTCACCGCAACCGGCCGCTCGTGGAGCTGGGGGCCATGAGCCGTCAGATCGTCGGAACCATGCTGGCGCGCGCCGGCATCGCCGACTCGGGAGCCGGTCTCACGCAGTTCGTCCTCGACGGGGAGACCTTCGTGCCCTCGATCACCGACGTCTCGCTGGCCGACCGGCCGCCCATGCGCACGGTGCGGCCGTGGGCGGGCAAGTCGGGAGTCGAGAAGTCGGGGGGCTGACAAGTCGGGGGGCTGAGAAGTCGGGGGGCTGAGAAGTCCAGGCCGGCAGAGGCGCACCACCGCCGCGGATCCTGTCGCCTCGTCGTGACAGGATCCGTGTCATGGTGACGATCCTGCTGTACGTCGTCGTGATCGCGGTCGTGGCCGCGGCCCTGTTCCTCCTCGCGTCCGTCGTCTTCGGCCGTGGGGAGGAGATGGAACCGTTGCCGGAGGGGACCACGGCCACCGCGCTGCCCGCTCGTGGCATCTCCGGGCGCGACGTGCGCGCGCTGCGATTCTCCCTCACGCTGCGCGGGTACGACGCCCGCGAGGTCGACTGGGCCCTCGATCGACTCGCGGTCGAGATCGACAGCTTGCGGCTACGCCTGCGCGAGGCCGAGCCGTCGGAAGCCGTCGTGGAGGAAGCGCCCGGTGACGACGTCTGAGTCCGGTCTCCGGATCGGTTCGGACGGACGGGCCCGCTGCCTCTGGGCCGGTGACCCGACGACCGATCCGCTGTACGCCCGGTACCACGACGAGGAATGGGGCGTCATCGTCCACGGTCGCGACGCGCTCTACGAGCGGATCACCCTCGAGGCGTTCCAGTCGGGGCTCTCGTGGATCACGATTCTGCGCAAGCGGGACGCCTTTCGAGCGGCGTTCGCGCACTTCGATCCGACCGTCGTCGCACGGTGGGGAGACGACGACGTCGAACGCCTCATCGGTGACGCGGGAATCGTCCGCAACCGCGCGAAAATCGTTGCAGCGGTGCGCAATGCGCGGGCCATCGTCGATCAGGACCTCGATCTCGACGCGCTCCTGTGGTCGTTCGCACCGCCGCGCCGCGGTCGCCCCACGAGCCTGCAGGACGTTCCCGCGGTGACACCCGAGTCCACCGCTCTCGCGCGCACTCTCAAGAAGTCCGGCTTCGCGTTCGTCGGTCCCACCACGGCGTACGCGCTGATGCAGGCGACCGGAATGGTCGACGATCACCTCGCCGGATGCTGGGTTCCCGCGCGCTAGTACACACCCGTGTCCCGCTCGTTCGAGGGTGTCCATTGCCCACGGATCCGGAGGATAGGGAACAATAAGTGCACGAGCCTCGTCGGACCCCGGCGAGGCGCGACCGAATTGATGCAGCGCGCGATGCAGGGCAGCGCAGATCTGGAGGGAGCAGAGAATGGCGGCCATGAAGCCCCGGACCGGGGACGGTCCGCTCGAGGCGACCAAAGAGGGACGAGGAATCGTCATGAGGGTTCCACTCGAAGGCGGAGGACGCTTGGTCGTCGAACTGACTCCCGACGAGGCAGCCGCTCTGGGCGACGAGCTCAAGGGCGTCACCAGCTGACACCACTCCTGTCATCACCGTGAGAACAGCCCCACCGGCCGACCCTGACCGGTGGGGCTGTTCTCGTCCCGACCGAACGAGCGACCCACCACGACGAGCGGAGGAACCGTGAACGACGATGCGGTGGCCCTGCTCGCGTGCCCACACTGCGGGTCGGACCTCGAGGCCGACGATCCGGACTCGGGATCTGCCGCGCTGCTGTGCGACCGCGGGCACACGTTCGACGTCGCGCGCCAGGGATACGTCAGCCTGCTCTCCGGGTCCGGCGGCAAGATCGTCGGCGACTCCACCGAGATGGTCGCTGCACGCGCCGAGTTCCTCGACCGCGGGCACTACGACCCGCTGATGGACGCCGTGGCCGACGCCGTGGGGGACCGGCGCCGCGTGCTCGATGTCGGAGTGGGCACCGGGCACTACCTCGCCCGCGTGCTGGACGCGGGCGTCCCCGATGCCGTCGGCGTCGGTCTCGACGTGTCCAAGGCGGCTGCGCGCCGCGCCGCACGATCGCACCCGCGGGCGTCCGCGGTGGTCGCGGACGTCTGGCAGAGCATCCCGGTCCGCTCCGGCGTGATCGACGTGGCCCTGTCGGTGTTCTCGCCGCGCAACGCCGAGGAACTCGCGCGCGTGCTCGCACCCGCCGGGGTGCTGGTGGTGCTCACCCCCACCGAGCGCCATCTCGTCGAGTTGGTCGACGATCTGGGTCTCGTCCGGGTGGACGAGAACAAGACGCAGAGGTTGGGCGACACGCTCGGCGGCCGGTTCGAGCGGGTGCGCCGGGTCCCGATCACCTACTCGACCACGCTCACGCGGGACGAGATCGTCGACGTCGTGAGCATGGGGCCGTCGGCGCGCCACATCCCGGCGGCGGATCTGCGCGCGCGGGTCGACGAGATGCCGCCCGCGCGCGAGGTCACCGTGTCGGTGACCCTCGGTGTCTACGCGCGGGCCGCGGCGTAGACCTCCATCGTCTGCTGCGCGATCGACTCCCAGGAGAACTCGGCGACGGCGCGCTCGCGACCGGCGACACCCTGCCGCGCTGCTCGACTCTCGTCGGCGACGAGGTCGTTGACCGCGGCGGCCAGGTCCGCCTCGAACGTGGCGGTGTCCGCGGCGTCGTAGTGCACGAGAGCCCCGGTACGGCCGTCGGCCACGACCTCGGGGATGCCGCCCACGTCGGACGCGACGACGGCCGTCTCGCAGGCCATCGCCTCCAGGTTGACGATGCCGAGGGGCTCGTACACCGACGGGCACACGAACACGGCGGCCGCCGAGAGGATCTGGCGGATCTGCTCGGTCGGCAGCATCTCGCGGACCCAGAACACGTTGCCGCGGCTCTCGGACAGGGCGGTGACGGCGCGCTCGGTCTCGACCGCGATCTCCGGGGTGTCGGGCGCACCCGCGCACAGCACCAGCTGAATGGACGGATCGAACGAGTGGGCCGCGGCGATGAGGTGCCCCACGCCCTTCTGCCGGGTGATGCGGCCGACGAACGCGACGATGGGGGCGTCGGTGCGCACGCCGATCGCCTCGAGCGCGGACGGCGCGCCGTCCGCGGGGCCGCCGGCGTGCCACACCTCGGTGTCGATGCCGTTGCGCACCACGTGAACTCGGTCCGGATCGATGCGTGGGTAGCAGTCCAGCACGTCGGCCTTCATGCCGTCGCTGACCGCGACGACGGCGTCGGCGTACTCCATGGCGTTGCGCTCGGACCACGACGAGATGCGGTAGCCGCCGCCCAGCTGCTCGGCCTTCCAGGGGCGGCGCGGTTCCAGCGAGTGCGCGGTGAGCACGTGCGGGATCCCGTACAGCTCGGCCGCGAGGTGGCCGGCGAGGCCGGTGTACCAGGTGTGCGAGTGCACCACGTCGGCGCCGCCGGCGGCGTTCGCCATCCGCAGTCCCGTGGAGAGCGTGGTCAAGGCCGGGTTCGCGTCGACCAGGGCCGGGTCCGGCGAGTGCACGACGGCGGTCTCGCGCGGCGCGCCGATGCAGTGCACGTCGACCTCGCACAGTGCGCGGAGACGGTCGACCAGCTGCGTCACGTGAACGCCCGCGCCGCCGTAGATCTCGGGGGGATATTCCTTCGTCATCATCGCCACTCGCATGAGAGGAACGTAACGCGTCGGTGTGCATTCGGCCTATACGTAGCGATTGCTCGTCACAACCGGATAGGTTGGCTGTTGTGAGGACCCAGCCGCATGTACTCGGAATCGTGCTCGCCGGAGGTGAGGGCAAACGCCTGTATCCGATGACAGCCGATCGCGCGAAGCCCGCGGTCCCGTTCGGTGGTGCGTACCGCCTGATCGACTTCGTGCTGAGCAATCTCGTCAACGCCGGCTATCTGCGGTTGTGCGTTCTGACCCAGTACAAGTCGCACTCGCTCGACCGGCACATCTCCCAGACCTGGCGGCTGTCGGGTTTCGCGGGTGAGTACATCACCCCCGTGCCCGCGCAGCAGCGGCTCGGGCCCCGCTGGTACACCGGCAGTGCCGACGCCATCTTCCAGTCCATGAACCTCGTGTACGACGAGGATCCCGAGTACATCGTCGTGTTCGGTGCGGACCACGTGTACCGCATGGACCCCGAGCAGATGGTGCAGCAGCACATCGATTCCGGTGCCGGTGTCACGGTGGCCGGCATCCGCGTACCGCGCGCCGAGGCAACGGCATTCGGCTGCATCGACAGCGACGCCTCGGGCAACATCACCGAGTTCCTCGAGAAGCCGTCGGACCCGCCCGGAACGCCGGACGACCCCACCATGACGTTCGCGTCGATGGGCAACTACGTCTTCACCACCAAGGTGCTCGTCGATGCCATCCGTGCCGACGCCGAGGACTCGGATTCCGATCACGACATGGGCGGCAACATCATTCCCGCGCTCGTCGCGGCCGGGAAGGCATCGGTCTACGACTTCAAGGACAACGTCGTCCCGGGTGCGACCGAGCGGGACAAGGGCTACTGGCGCGACGTCGGCACCCTGGACGCGTTCTACGACGCGCACATGGACCTGGTGTCGGTCCACCCGATTTTCAACCTCTACAACAAGCGGTGGCCGATCCGCGGCGCCGCGGACAACCTGCCGCCCGCCAAGTTCGTGCAGGGCGGTCTGGCTCAGGAGTCGATCGTCGGAGCGGGATCGATCCTGTCCGGCGCGACGGTGCGCAACTCGGTGCTGAGCTCGTCGGTGATCATCGACGCGGGCGCCACCGTGGAGGGCAGCGTCATCATGCCCGGAGTGCGCATCGGTCGTAATGCGGTCGTCCGCAACGCCATCCTGGACAAGAACGTGGTGGTGAACGACGGCGAGATCATCGGCGTCGACCGCGAGCGGGACAGCGAGCGGTTCAACGTGAGCGCCAACGGCGTGGTCGCCGTCGGCAAGGGTGTCTGGATCTAGGTCACTCCGGCACGCGCGAGGCGCACAGCAGGCCGTCGCCGAGGGGAAGGACGACCGCTGTCAGGCTGTCGTTCTCCGCGATGGCGCGGGCGGCCGCGCGGACGGCGACGGTGGCCTCGTCGCGTGACGAGGCGTCCGCGACGCGTCCACCCAGCAACGCGTTGTGCAGGATCAGGGCGCCACCGGGGCGGAGCATCCGCACGCCCTCCGTCACGAATCCGACGTGGTCCCGCGGCGTCGCGTCGACGAACACCAGGTCGTAGGACGCGTCGGCAAGGCGGGGGAGCACGTCGAGGGCGCGGCCGTTGATCAACCGGGTCCGCGATGCCCCGATGCCGCCGGAACGGAACGCCTCCTTGGCGGCGCGCTGATGCTCCGGTTCGGTGTCGATGGTGGTGAGGACCCCGTCGGGCCGCATCCCGTCCAGCAGCCACAGCCCGCTGACGCCGGCGCCGGTTCCGACCTCCACCACCGTGCGCGCTCCGGACAATTGCGCGACCATGCTGAGCACGGCACCGACGGACGCCGGTATCGGCGCGGCGCCCAGATCCACGGCGCGCTCGCGCGCGGCCTGCAGGATCTCGTCCTCCACGACGGAGGCTTCGGCGTAGTGCAGCATCTTGGCGGCGTCGGCAGTCACGAAGGGACCCTAACCCGCCCACGAACTCCTCGCGTCCAGACTCTCAGCCCACACTCAGCCTTCTCACACGGGTCGCACACCTGCCCGCGACATAGTTTCCTTACGCGGGTTCGTCGGATCGTCCTCACGCTTCGGTCGCGCCGAACACGGGTAACACCACATCGCACGTCGACACCACGCGCCGCGATGATCGCCCGAGTAGGAGGATTGAACGATCCACATGATCACCAGCCCGCGCGAACACGCTGCCCTCACGTCCCCGACCTCCCGCCCCGCCGCAGAGTCCGAGCAGACCGTCGACGGTCCGGAGGAGCTGTCCGGCACCGCGGTGTTCGACGCAACCGGAGACGCGACGTCGATGCCGTCCTGGGACGAACTCGTCCGCGAGCACGGTGACCGCGTCTACCGCCTCGCCTACCGGCTGTCCGGCAACGCGCAGGATGCCGAGGACCTCACGCAGGACACCTTCATCCGCGTGTTCCGCTCGCTGCAGAACTACCAGCCCGGCACCTTCGAGGGCTGGCTGCACCGCATCACGACGAACCTGTTCCTGGACATGGTGCGTCGCCGCAACCGCATCCGCATGGAGGCGCTGCCGGAGGACTACGACCGGGTGCCGTCCGACACCCCCGATCCCGAGCAGATCTACCACGACGCCCGGCTCGACCCGGATCTGCAGGCGGCGCTCGACTCGCTCGCTCCCGAGTTCCGTGCAGCCATCGTGCTGTGCGACATCGAGGGTTTGTCCTACGAGGAGATCGGCGCGACCCTGGGGGTCAAGCTCGGCACCGTCCGTAGCCGTATCCACCGTGGCCGCCAGGCGCTGCGCGACCACCTCGCCGCCAGTCGGCGCACCCGCGAGTCGCTGACCTCGGCCGAGTAGCCGCCGGCGCGAGTACCGTTCTGTGGGGAACGGATGCGGGCCGGGAACTCCCGGCCGGTGCCGTGCGTTTCACCCCGAGACGATCCGCACATCGGCACGGCATGAAGTGGAGGCAGCATGACTCGGTTTCGTGATCCTCGGCAGTTCAGCCCCACCGACCACCTCGCCAGTGAGGCGGTGGCCGCCTACGTCGACGGCGAACTGCGCATGAACGCCTACCTGCGCGCCGCGCGGCACGTGTCGGAATGCGCTTCGTGTGCCGACGAGGTCCAGGCGCAGCAACAGGCCCGTGTCGCCCTCCAGGGCTCGCCGGAGATGTCCATGCCGTCCTCACTCCTGGGTCTCCTGCACCAGATCCCGCACTGCACGTCTCCCGAGCCCGGCCGATCCGAACCCGGCATCGGCTCCGGCCTGCGTCATGGCCTGGGGTCGGTCGTCGGGTCACGTTTCCGGCGCCGGTAGCGTGCAGAGGTGACTCCAGCCGACGAGTACCGACCGGACCCCACGGCTTCTTCGGCGGACGGGGGAGCACCCGACGACGATGCGCCGCGGCTTCCTCCGCGTCCGCTCTACCGGCCCACCATCGACGCGCACGTGGTGCGGGCGTTCGGTCGCCCCCACGGCATCCGCGATTCCTTCGGTGACGCGCAGACCCGGCGACGGGACAGTTCGTCGATCCGCGTCGCGGCGCCCGATCCCGTCCTCACCGAGGCCTTCGGTCGGCCGCCCGGTGTCGCCGAATCCCTGGTGCGCGAGCCCGAGGCGCCCGAGGTCGAGCAGGAACCCGAACCTCAGAACCCGTGGCGCGTGCCCTCGTCGGCTGTCACGACGGTCTCGCCCGCGCTCGACGAACCGGAACCCGCGCCGCTGACGCCCGGCACGAGACTGGGTGCGCGGGACGTACTGTTCGGCCGCCGAGTCTCCGCCGGCGCTCTCGCCTCGCTCGCGGGTGTCGCTCTGGTCATCGGCCTGCTCGGCGGCGTCGTCGGTAGTGTCGCGGCCGATCTGGGCGGCTCGCTGACCAGCTCGCGCGTGACCCTGGAACAGGGCGGCAGCGAACTCCCGCAGGGCCAGGTGGCCAGGGTCGCCGAGGCCGTCCTGCCGTCCGTGGTGTCGGTCCAGGAGACGTTCGGCGGCAACGCCGGCACCGGCTCGGGAGTCGTCATCGACGGAGCCGGCTACATCGTCACCAACAACCACGTCATCTCGATGGCTGCGACCAACCCGGGCGCGACGCTCAACGTGACGTTCTCCGACGGCACCAAGGTGCCCGCGCAGATCGTCGGCCGTGACACCAAGACGGATCTGGCCGTTCTGAAGACGGACGTCGCAGACCTCAGCGTCGCCCGACTGGGCCGCTCGTCGGACGTGGCGGTCGGCGACGACGTCGTCGCCGTCGGATCTCCACTGGGACTGAGCAAGACGGTCACCCGCGGCATCGTCAGTGCGCTCGATCGTCCCGTGCGACTGTCCGGGGAGGGCACGGACACCGACGCCGTCATCGACGCGGTCCAGACCGACGCGGCGATCAACCCCGGTAACTCCGGGGGTCCCCTGATCGACGCCGAGGGTCGCGTCATCGGCATCAACTCCGCGATCCGCAGTGAGAGCGGGGGATCGGTGGGACTGGGCTTCGCCATCCCCATCGACGACGTCACCGAGGTCGCGCAGTCCCTCATCCGGACCGGCGCGATGAATCACCCCGACATCGGCGTCAACGCGCGGTCCGTCGTCAACGACGCGCTCAGCGGTGCGCAGATCGCCAACGTCACCGCCGGTGGCCCCGCTCAGCAGGCGGGTATCGCGGAGGGCGACGTGATCGTCCGCGTCGGCGACCGCACCGTCTCCGGTGCCGACGAGCTGACGGTCGCCGTCCAGGAGCAGGAGATCGGTACGCCGGTGCAGGTGCAACTCGTCCGCTCGGGGCGGACCGTCGACGTGACGGTCACTCCGGTGTCGGATGCGTAAGGTGTAGACGTGTTCTCGAACATCGGCTGGGGCGAGATGATGGTTCTTCTCGTCGCCGCACTCGTCATCCTCGGTCCCGAGCGTCTGCCCGGGGCCATCACGTGGACCACCCGGTCGCTCCGGCAGGTCCGTGACTACGCCAGTGGGGCCAGCCAACAACTCAAGGACGAGCTGGGGACGGACTTCGACGATCTTCGCAAGCCCCTGGCCGACCTGAACCAGCTCCGCGGCATGACCCCGCGCGCGGTCATCACCAAGCACCTGCTCGACGGCGACGACTCGATCTTCACCGGGAAGTTCGACGAGAAGCCGCAGTCCGGGACACAGTCGTCGACCCCGCAGTCCGGGACGCCGAACATGACGAAGTCCAGCGGGTCGGCGCCGTTGCCGACCGGGGACCGTCCCCCGATCGACCCCGACGCGACCTAGGTCCTTCCGGCCGTCAGAGGTGCCGGGTGGTGTCGATACCCAGGCTCATGCCCGCGAGGCCGCGACTACGGACCGACAGCTTCTCGGCCACCTCGATCATGGCCTTGGCCGCGGGCGACTCCGGATCGCTGAGCACGATCGGAACGCCCGAGTCGCCGCCCTCGCGCACCGCGGTGTCGAGCGGGATCTGGCCCAGCAGCGGGACCTTCGCGCCGACCGCGGTGGTGAGTCGCTCCGACACGGCCTGGCCGCCGCCGGAACCGAAGATGTCCATCCGCGATCCGTCGGGCAGCTCGAGCCACGACATGTTCTCCACCACCCCGACGACTCGCTGACGCGTCTGCAGGGCGATGGCGCCGGCACGTTCCGCTACCTCGGCCGCGGCCTGCTGCGGGGTGGTCACGACGAGGATCTCGGCGCCGGGGATCAGCTGGGCCACCGAGATGGCGACGTCGCCGGTGCCCGGCGGCAGGTCCAGCAGAAGAATGTCCAGGTCGCCCCAGAACACGTCGGCGAGGAACTGCTGCAGGGCGCGGTGCAGCATGGGACCGCGCCAGACGACGGGCGTGTTGCCCTGCGTGAATTGCGCGATCGAGATCATCTTCACGTCGTGCGCCACGGGCGGCATGATCATGCGCTCGACCTGTGTGGGGCGAGCGTCGGTACCGAGCATGCGGGGCACCGAGTGGCCGTAGATGTCGGCGTCGAGGACGCCCACCGACAGTCCCTTGGCGGCCATCGCGGCGGCCAGGTTGACGGTGACGGACGACTTGCCGACACCGCCCTTCCCCGACGCCACCGCGTACACGCGGGTGAGGGAGCCGGGCTGAGCGAACGGGATGACCGGCTCGGCGGAATCTCCCCGCAACGACTTGCGCAGTTCGGTGCGCTGCTCGTCGTTCATGACGTCGAGCTCGACGCGGATCTCACCGACACCGGCGACGTCGGCCACGGCCTTGCGTACCCGGTCGGAGATCTCCGTCTTCATCGGGCACCCGGCGGTGGTCAGATAGATGCCGACGTCCACGGATCCGTCGTTACCGAGCGCGACACTCTTGACCATGCCGAGTTCGGTGATGGGCTTGCGAATCTCGGGATCGTTCACGCGCGCGAGGGCGCTGCGAACGTCCGATTCGGTGGCTACGGGCATCTCTCCATGGTATGCGGTACCGCGTCAGTGAATTCGGGGCAGGTCCGCTTCGGAGGGGGCGATGCCGGTGGAGTAGGCGACCGACCACGCGACCACGTTGGCCACGTAGGCCATCGAGTTGTTGTAGCGCAGGATCGCCTGTGTGGCCTGGATCGGATCCGCCATGTTCAGGCCGCCGTCGCACAGGTACTTCCCGGTGGTGGCGGCGCTGTCGAACAGGTTCTGCGGGTCGGCCCTGCCGTCCCCGTTCCCGTCCGTGGCGTAGTGCTTCCACGTCGCCGGCAGGAACTGCATCGGCCCCACGGCGCGGTCGTACGTGGTGTTGCCGTCGAGCTCGCCGCCGTCGGTGTCCATGATCACGTTGTTGCCGGCGAGGCTGCCGTCCAGGACCGGTCCGAGGATCGGCTCGAACAGCGTTCCGTCGGCACCCGCCTTGCCGTCGTTCGCGTGGGTGGACTCGACCCGGCCGATACCGGCGAGGAGGGCCCAGTTCATCGAGCAGCCGGGGGTGGTCTGCGCCAGGAGGGTCTCGGCGCTCTTGTAGGCGGCGACGTTGATGCCCGGGACGCCGAGCGGGCCGGCCGCGAGGGACTCGGGCAGCGCGGGGGCGGGAGCGGGCTCCGGCGCGGGCGGTGCCACGGGCTCGGGCGCGGACTGCGTGGTGGGTGCGGGCGCGACGTCCACTGCCGGGGCCACGTCGGTGGGCTCGAGGGCGGACTCGCTGGCCGTGGTGTGCGTGCGGAGGAACGGGATGTCGGCGCTGGCGCCGTAGCCACTGGCCACGGTGATCGCTCCCGCGGGGATCAGACCGGTCAGCGCGATGACCGTGTTCCGTCGCAGAGTGGAAGACGATCGTTTGCGGTGCCGACCCACGGATACACAACCTCCTCGCCCCCGCGAGACTCGTGATCCGCGACGACTGTTCCCGCCCCGTTCCGGGGCGCTTCCGACCTTTGCTGTCGGAGCGAGGCTACCTGATCCGTTGCCGATCCGTTACCGGCCCGTGATGTGAGCCACGACCAGTCACGGTGTCGTGACGGACGTGTCCTGCTCAGGTGGGGCGGGTGGTGCCATTGGTGCAGGAGGGCACAGGAGACACGGGATCGTGGGGAGCTCGATGACCGGGAGCGGCGGCAGTCCGGGGATGCCGAACGCCGGCGGTGGTGTCACCGGAGTGAGCGAGGTGTCCGGCATCGCGGTGGTCGTGGCGGTGGTCGTCGGAGCCGCGGTCGAGGGATCCGTGACCTGGCCGGCGGCGGCGGCCGCCGCGGCGACGGCCAGCGCGTCCGCGGGGGAGGGCGCCGCCTCGCCGATCCGGCCGACGACAGGGGTGCCGCCGCCGGAGTACGCGGCGGACCAGGCCAGCACGTTGGCGGTGTACGCGGCGGAGTTGTTGTAGCGCAGGACGGCTGTGGTCGCCTGCGCCGGATTCGTCATGTCCAGGCCGCCCGAGCACAGGTACTTGCCCGCGGCGAGAGCCGCGTCGAAGACGTTGTTCGGATCGCTCCGACCGTCGCCGTTGCCGTCCGAGGCGTAGCCGGCCCAGGTGGCGGGGATGAACTGCATCGGCCCGACCGCACGGTCGTGCCCCGCGTCCCCGTCGAGCGCGCCGCCGTCGGTGTCGGTGATGACCGCGTCCGCGGCCGATCGTCCGTCGAGCACCGGGCCCAGCACGGACGTGATCGTGGTGCCGGCGGCATCGGTGCGGCCGCCGCCCGCGTGGCCGGACTCGATGCGCCCGATGGCGGCGAGCAGGTGCCACGGCAGGTGACAGCCCGGTGTCGAGGTGGCGAGCTGGGCCTCGGCGGAGCGGTAGGCCTGCAGGACGAGTTCGGGAATGCCGAGTGCGCCGACGAGCACGGCGGACAGCGGCGCCGCAGCAGCGGCCGGGGCGCCCGCGGGCGCGGCGACGGCTGGTTTCGGAGACCGGAACGCGACCGGTTGCCGATCGGCGGGCTCGACCAGGCCGACAGCGCGCTCCCGTGGTGGGAGTGTGGGCGCCGCAACCGATTCGGCGGCCGCCATCGCGACGGAACCGTGCGCGGAACTCGGCGTCACCGAGCCGGCGGCCAGCGTGACCGCGCTGAGAAGAAGAATCGAGGCACTCAGTGCACCTCCGAGTCGAGAGTCTCGACCGACGCGCATACGACAAACCCCCACGAACACTCGGCTGCGCACTCACCGAGACCCGACGCGCAGTGTGACCGAGGTTACCGTCGCGTGTCCTCGCTGTGGTCGAAACGAGTTGTTTCCTCGACGGAAGGGGCGGCGGCGAACGAGGTGGAGTCCTCGTCGACCGACTTCTTGCGAGACTTCTTGCGCGCCTTCTGTTCCTCGGCCGCCGCCTGCGCGGGATCGAGCAGCGCCGCGCGCAGGTCGTCGAGTTCGCGGCGGAGGTAGTCGCGCGTGGCGACCTCGCCGACCGCGATCCGGAGCGCAGCGAGCTCACGAGCGAGGAACTCGGTGTCCGCCTTGGTCTGCGCGGCGCGCGAGCGATCCTCCTCGAGCGACACCCGGTCGCGGTCGTCCTGCCGGTTCTGAGCGAGCAGGATCAACGGGGCCGCATAGGCGGCCTGCGTCGAGAACGCCAGATTGAGCAGGATGAAGGGGTAGGGGTCCCACTGCAGGCTCACCGCGAAGACGTTGAGCAGGATCCACACGATGACGATCCCCGTCTGGATCGCCAGGTATCGCCCCGTACCGAGGAATCGCGCGACGTTCTCGCCGGTCCGGCCGACCGAGTCGACGTCGATGTCGAGCTTGAACCGTCGGGATCCGCGTGGAGTGTCGAGGCGCTGTCTGGCGGTCGCCGCCGACTTCTCACTCATGTCCCACGTGCTCCTGTTCGCGCCAGTCGTCGGGAAGAAGGTGGTCCAGGACGTCGTCCACGGTCACGGCGCCGATCAGATGCTCCTCGGCGTCCACGACCGGTCCGCAGACCAGGTTGTACGCCGCGAAGTATCGCGTGACGGCGGCGAGACTGTCGTCCGGGGAGAGCGTCGACAGTGTCGTGTCGATCACGCCGCCGACCAGACTGGCGGGCGGTTCGCGCAGCAACTGCTGGAGATGGACGCAGCCGAGGTAGCGGCCCGTGGGCGTGGCCGTCGGCGGTCGCACGACGAAGACCAGTGACGCGAGGGCGGGCGTGAGGTCGGGGTTGCGCGCACGAGCGAGCGCCTCGGCGACCGTCGCGGACGCGCTCAGCACCACCGGTTCCGGTGTCATCAGACCACCCGCCGTGTCGGGGGAGTGCTCGAGGAGACGTCGCACCGGCTCGGAGTCCTGCGGATCCATCAGGCGCAGCAGCGATTCGGCCTCCGGCTCCGGCAACTCGCCGAGCAGGTCGGCTGCGTCGTCGGGGTCCATGGCCTCGAGCACGTCGGCGGCACGGGCGGGGGCGAGCGCCTGCACCAGGTCGATCTGATCGTCGTCGGGCATCTCCTGGATGACGTCCGCGAGGCGCTGGTCGTCCAGGGCGAAGGCGACCTCGAGTCGCCGCTTCTCCGGGAGGTCGCGGATCGCGTCGGCCACGTCGGCGGGCCGGAGTCCCTCGAACTGGGCGAGAAGCTGTGACACACCCTGACCCGGCAGGGACAGATCGGACCAGGTGAGGCCCTGCACGTTCTGCCAGTCGAGCACGTGGATGCTGCCGCGGCGACCCAGCCGGGTGCGGTGGGGGCGCACGGCGACGCGCGCGATGACCCAGTCCCGCGTGCGGGTCTGCTCGATACCGAGGTCGACGACGACGCAGTCCACGCCGTGCAGGTCCTCGGCGTCCGGATCGTCGGTCCGGACCCGCGAGTCCAGGACCTGGGCCAGGGCCAGCACCTCGCCCGGTCGCTGGACGAAGCGGCGCATACTGACGTTGCCGGTGGTCAGCGTCACCGACGTCGGTTCGACGGCCGTCACGCGCAGCATCGGAACGAAGATCTTGCGCCTCGTGGCCAGATCGACCACGAGGCCGAGGACGCGGGGTTGCTGGCGGCCGACGCGCACGGTCACGACGATGTCGCGGACGCGGCCGATGCTCTCACCGTCGGGTCCGAGCACCACGAGGCCCGCGAGCCTGGCGGCGAACACCTTGTTCACTGCTGCCATGGGCGCAACAGTAGACGGGGGCCTCGCACGCGGTGCGGGCCGATAGTGTGCCGTGGTGACCACCACAGTGCCGCGCGCCCGCCTCCGACGCTCCGTGCTCGCCGTGCCGGGCAGCAGTCCGAAGATGATGCGCAAGGCTCTGAGCCTGCCCGCCGACGCCGTCTTCCTGGATCTCGAGGACGCGGTCGCGCCGGCCGCCAAGGCGCAGGCGCGCATCGACGTCGCCGACGCGCTCGGATGGGACGGGTGGGGCACGCAGCTCCGGCTCGTGCGGGTCAACGACTGGACGACGGAGGCCACGTTCCGCGACGTGCTCGAGGTGGTCGGACGGGCGGGTGCCCACCTCGACGCCCTCGTCCTGCCCAAGGTGCGCTCGGCCGGTGAGGTGCAGGCGCTCGATCTGCTTCTGACACAACTCGAACGCGAGTCGGACCTGCCCGTCGGCCGCATCGGGATCGAGCCGCAGATCGAGGACGCCGTGGGTCTGCTCCACATCGACGCCGTCGCGACGGCCTCGCCGCGGGTGCAGACCCTGGTGTTCGGGCCGGGTGACTTCATGGCCGACGTCGGCATGCGCACCCTCACGGTGGGGGAGCAGCCGCCCGGCTACGAGCGCGGCGACGCCTACCACCACGTGCTGATGACGATCCTGCTGTCGGCGCGGGCCCACGGGCTCCAGGCCATCGACGGACCCTGGGTGCAGGTACGCGACACCGACGGGTTCACCCGCGCCGCCCGGCATTCCGCGGCTCTGGGCTACGACGGCAAGTGGGTGCTGCACCCCTCGCAGATCGACATCGCCAACGAGACGTTCTCGCCGCGCCAGGCCGACGTCGACCGCGCCCACGACATCGTCGAGACCTACCGTCGGTACCTCTCCGTCGACGGGGGAGCGCGCGGGGCCGTCATGGTGGGGGACGAGATGGTCGACGAGGCGGGTCATCGAATGGCTCGGGCCCTCGTCGAGGCCGCCGACGCGGCCGGCATGGTGCGCAGCGGTGCGCGGCCCGCACCGGACCCCACGACCGACCCGCCAGCAGGCACAATGGAGTCATGACGAACCCCATGTCGCAGTCCGGCCGCCCCGGACAGGGCCTCCCCACCCCGCCGTCGGGCTGGCCCATCGGTTCCTATCCCACCTACGCCGAGGCGCAGCGCGCGGTCGACTACCTCTCCGATCAGGAGTTCTCGGTCCAGGACGTCACCATCGTGGGTGTCGACCTCATGCAGGTCGAGCGTGTCATCGGTCGCCTCACCTGGGCCAAAGTGATTGGCGGCGGCATCATCTCGGGCGCCTGGCTCGGTGTCTTCCTCGGACTCGTTCTCGGAATCATCACGAACACCAACTACCTGAGCGCGCTCCTCGTCGGTGTGCTGGGCGGCATCGTCTTCGGACTGATCTCGGCCACCATTCCCTACGCGGCGACCAAGGGGCAGCGCGACTTCGCGTCGACGATGCAGTTGGTCGCGGGGCGGTACGACGTGCTGTGCGAGCCGAAGACGGCCGAGAAGGCGCGCGATCTGCTGGCGCGTCTCGCCATCTGACCTCTCACCACCGACCCGTCGGTACCGAAAGCATCACGGGATTGCAACAAGCCACCGTTTTCCTCTCAGCTTTCGACTAGGTTCCACTTCGCAGGGAATGCGTGTCCAACGAAGCACACGCTGCGGAGTCGGGCCGACTGTGGCGCCTTCTCTTGCGGCAGAGGAGGCGGTCGTGCCGAAGAGGTACAGGGCGAGGAAACTCGCAGCGACAGGGGCCGCCGCGGTGGTGGCCGGAAGTCTGTTGGCGGGGTGTGGATCCTCCGACGACGGAATCGTGTTGAGCTTCTACACCGCCGCCGACGGCGCGGAGCAGTACGCGGCGGCGGCGCAGGCGTGCACCGAGCAGTCGGGCGGCGCGTACCGGGTGGAGCAGCGCACGCTCCCCAAGAGCGCCAACGATCAGCGCCTGCAGCTCGCTCGCCGTCTGGCGGGCAACGACCGCACGCTCGATCTGATGACACTCGACGTCGTCTGGACCGCCGAGTTCGCCGAAGCCGGTTGGGCACTTCCGGTTCCGGACGATCTCGAGGCGAAGCTGCGTGACGGATCGGTGCTCGAGGGCCCGCTCGCCACCGCCGAGTGGCTCGACCCCGAGACAGAGCAGAAGGACAAGCTGTACGCGGTCCCGCTGAACTCCAACACCCAGTTGCTCTGGTACCGCCCGGACATGGTGCCGAACGGCCAGCCCCCGGCGACGTGGGACGACCTCATCGCCACCGCCGGCGAGAACGCCGCCTCCGGCAAGCCCGCGGCCATCGGTGTGCAGGCGAAGCAGTACGAGGGCTTCATGGTCTGGTTCAACACCCTCCTCGAGAGTGCCGGCGGATCCGTCGTCGGCGAGGACGGCACCACCGTGACACTGAACGACACCCCCGAGCACCGCGCGGCCACCGAGAAGGCGCTCTCGATCATCAAGAGCGTCGCGACCGCTCCGGGCGCCGACCCCTCGGTCTCCCAGAGTGACGAGGGCACAGCACGTCTCGGCGTCGAGGCGGGCACCATGTTCGCCGAGGTGAACTACCCGTTCGTGCTCCCCGGACTCAAGGAGAACGCCGCCGCGGGCGGCGTGTCCTTCCTCGACCTGTCCACCGTTCCCGCCGACCAGCAGGACGCGGCGGTGAACGAGGTGTTCCGCAGCGCGCCGTACCCCTCGGTGAACCCCGGTGAGCCCGCCAAGGTCACCATCGGCGGGTTCAACATCGGTGTCGCCAAGACCACCGAGCATCCCGACGAGGCGTGGGCCGCCGTCGCGTGCCTGACCGACGAGCAGAACCAGCGCAACAACGCCGTCGACGGCGGTGTGCCGCCGGTGATCCGCTCGCTCTACGACGATCCCGAGTTCCAGGCCGCCTACCCGGCATGGGAGGGCGTTCTCGGCTCGATCGAGAGTGCCGCGGTCCGACCGGTGTCGCCCGCGTACCAGTCCATCTCGATCCTCCTGACCGACGCGCTCAACCCCCCGCAGGACATCGATCCCGTGGGAGACGTCGACAGGCTCGCCGATCTGGTCCGCCAGGCCGTGAACTCCGAAGGGCTGATCCCATGACCGTCACCGACGAGCCCCGACGCCCGCAGAAGCACGCCAAGGCGGCCGAGGCGGTGTCCGAGGGCAAGAAGGCGGAGCGCCGACTGGGGCTCCTGCTGGTCGCTCCCGCCGCGATCCTGATGATCGCCGTCACCGCGTATCCCATCATCTACGCCTTCTGGCTGAGTCTGCAGAAGTACAACCTGGCATTCCCGGACGACAAGGAATTCGTCGGCCTGTCCAACTACGTCTCCGTCCTCACCGACGGCTACTGGTGGACGGCGTTCGCGGTGACCGTGGGCATCACCGTCATCTCGGTGATCATCGAGTTCGTCCTCGGCCTCGCGGTCGCGCTGGTCATGCACCGCACCATCTTCGGGCGCGGCGTCGTCCGCACCGTCGTGCTGATCCCGTACGGCATCGTCACCGTCGCCGCCGCGTACAGCTGGTACTACGCGTGGACACCGCAGACCGGCTACCTGGCCAACCTGCTTCCCGAGGGCAGTGCGCCTCTGACACAGCAGCTTCCGTCGCTCGCCATCGTCGTGCTCGCCGAGGTGTGGAAGACGACGCCGTTCATGGCACTGCTGTTGCTCGCCGGTCTCGCGCTCGTTCCCGACGATCTGCTCAAGGCGGCCCAGGTGGACGGCGCCGGCGCGTGGACCCGACTGATCCGCATCATCATCCCGTTGATGAAGCCGGCCATCCTCGTGGCGCTGCTGTTCCGCACGCTCGACGCGTTCCGCATCTTCGACAACATCTACGTTCTGACGAAGGGCAGCAACAGCACCGGTTCGGTGTCGATCCTCGGGTACGACAACCTCTTCGGGGCGTTCAACCTCGGTATCGGGTCGGCCATCAGCGTGCTGATCTTCTTCTGCGTGGCCATCATCGCCTTCGTCTTCATCAAACTGTTCGGGGCCTCCGCACCCGGCTCCGACGCGGAAGGACGCTGACCCATGGCAGCCACCACGAAGACGAAGGCCGGCTGGTCCATCGTCAACCTTCTCGTCCTGCTGTACGCACTGATCCCGCTCGTGTGGATCATCAGCCTGTCGTTCAAGCCGGTGGCGAACATCGCCGACGGCAAGTTCATCCCGACGACGTGGACGTTGGACAACTACAAGGGCATCTTCCAGACGTCCCAGTTCACCAGCGCCCTGATCAACTCCATCGGCATCGGTCTCATCACCACGCTCATCGCGGTGGTCATCGGCACGATGGCGGCCTACGCCGTCGCTCGTCTCGACTTCCCCGGCAAGAAGCTCCTCGTCGGCGCCGCGCTGCTCATCGCGATGTTCCCCCAGATCTCGCTCGTCACACCGCTGTTCGACATCGAGCGTGCGCTGGGCCTGTTCGACACCTGGCCGGGCCTGATCATCCCGTACATCACGTTCGCGCTCCCGCTCGCCATCTACACGCTGTCGGCGTTCTTCCGTGAGATCCCCTGGGAGCTGGAGAAGGCCGCCAAGATGGACGGTGCCACCCCGGGCCAGGCGTTCCGCAAGGTCATCGCACCGCTCGCGGCACCGGGCATCGTCACCGCGGCGATCCTCGTCTTCATCTTCGCGTGGAACGACCTGCTGCTCGCCATCTCGTTGACGGCCACCGAGCGTTCGGTCACGGTGCCGGCAGCGATCTCACAGTTCACCGGTAGTTCGCAGTTCGAGGAACCGACGGGCTCGATCGCGGCTGCGGCCGTGGTCATCACCATCCCGATCATCATCTTCGTCCTGTTCTTCCAACGTCGTATCGTGGCGGGCCTGACGTCCGGCGCAGTGAAGGGATAAGTCCATGGCCGAAATCGTTCTCGACAAAGTGACCAAGCTGTACCCGGACGGTGCCGCGGCGGTGAGCGACGTCGACATCACCATCGCCGACGGCGAGTTCATCATCCTGGTCGGACCCTCCGGCTGCGGAAAGTCCACCACGCTCAACATGATCGCCGGCCTCGAGGACATCTCGAGCGGCGAGCTGCGCATCGCCGGTGAGCGCGTGAACGAGCGGGCACCGAAGGATCGCGACATCGCGATGGTGTTCCAGTCGTACGCGCTCTACCCCCACATGACGGTGCGCGACAACATCGCCTTCCCCCTGACACTCGCCAAGATGAGCAAGGAGGACATCGCGAAGAAGGTCGACGACGCCGCCCGCATCCTCGACCTGGGCCAGCACCTCGACCGCAAGCCGTCCAACCTCTCCGGTGGTCAGCGTCAGCGCGTCGCGATGGGACGCGCGATCGTCCGCAGCCCCAAGGCGTTCCTCATGGACGAGCCGCTGTCGAACCTCGACGCCAAGCTGCGCGTGCAGATGCGGACCGAGATCGCCCAGCTGCAGAAGCGTCTCGAGACCACCACGGTGTACGTGACGCACGACCAGACCGAGGCCATGACGCTCGGCGACCGCGTCGTCGTGCTCCGCGGCGGACTGGTGCAGCAGATCGGCTCGCCGCAGGAGCTCTACGATCGCCCGCGAAACCTGTTCGTGGCGGGCTTCATCGGGTCGCCGTCCATGAACTTCGTGTCGGGTCGTCTGACGGACGGCGGGGTCACCACCTCGCTCGGCGAGATCCGGTTGAGCGACGAGGCGCGGCAGAAGATCGCCTCGAAGAACGCGAAGGGGGACGTCGTCGTCGGCATCCGCCCCGAGCATCTCGAGGACGCTTCGCTCGTCGAGTCGTACCAGAAGATCAACGGCAGCACGTTCTCGGCGCGAGTCGAGGTGCTGGAGTCGATGGGGTCGGACAAGTACATCTACTTCTCCGCCGAGGGCCCCAAGGTCACCTCGCGCGAACTCGACGAGCTGGCCGCGGACTCCGGCGCGGACGGCGGCCAGTTGGTCGCTCGACTCTCGGCCGAGTCCGCCGCTCGCATGGGTGAGTCCATCGAGCTGTGGTTCGACCAGAAGCGGGTGTCGGTGTTCGACGTCGAGTCGGGTGCCAACCTGACGCTCTGACCGCTCGAACGCGACGACGGCCCCCACCGCACGGTGGGGGCCGTCGCCGTCTCGGTCGGCGCCCGTCTCAGTTCGGCGCGGCCTCCTTGAGCTGCGCGATGATCTCGTCGTTCCAGATGTGACTGCGCACCAGGCGGTAACGCTCGCGCGCCACCCACATGTAGGCCTCGGCGTCGGTGTGGCGGGTCAACATGCCCCCGACGGACCGCACCATCCGGACGACCGGCAGGAACTCCTCACCGAACCAGCGGCGGGCGACGGTGCGCCGGTCGACGAACTCGCCGAGCTCCTGCATCAGCCGGAAACCCCAGGCCTCCACCGCATCCGAGAGTTCGGCGTACTGCCACGGATCCGTGAACTCGATCGCCTCGCGCGACTTCCCGGTGAGGGGGACACGGCTGAGGAAGATGCGCCGGTGATCCTTCACGAGGAGATCGCCCCTCGTGGAGATGCCGTCGGGGGAGATGCGGGTGATGATCTCGGTGACGTAGGCCTCGATGGTGAGACTGTGCATCGCGCAGGCGATGGACACGCGATGGTGCCCGTCGATGACGAAGTGCATGCCGCCGACGCGATACACCTCGATGGGCGGCATCGGTTCGCCGCGGCGCCAGGCGGTGGCGAGGCGCTGCCAGCGTTCGCGTGTCCGCGTCGACGTCGGGCGGAAGTACCGGTCGAAGTCGCGGGTGCGATCCACGCTGCCCACGATCGAGTCGACCCGGATGACCTCGAGTCCGACGCGGCGCTCCCGCACCTTGCCCAGGGCGGCGACCACCTCGTCGAACGGCAGGATCGTGTTGATGTCGTCCGGTTGACGGCGCAGCCAGCCGACCAACCGCGCCACGTCCGCGCGCCGGCGCTGGCGGGAGAAGTCGTTCTGCGCGTCGGCAGCGGGGAATCCGGTGTCACGAGCCATGACGTCGCCTCTCGATGATGGGCGCGGTGTCGCCGCCCGGGGTGATGTCGATCAGGGCGTAGCCGACGGTGTTGATCACCGTGGCTCCGTGCAGCTGTCGGTCGGCCGGCCTCGTGCCGTGCGGGTGGATGTGTCCGTGGACGAGGAGCTGAGGCCGCAACCGCTCGGTGAGCGGATCGAGACACCGGAAACCGCGGTGTGGTGCGTCCTCGGCGTCGCCGACACCGAACGGTGGGCTGTGGGTCAGCAGGACGTCGACCCCGTGTGCGTCCGCTCCGCGTCGCAGCAGCGGGTGCCAGGTGTGGGTCCGGATCAGGGAGCCGGAGCGCCGCTTCTGCTGCCGTTCCGTCCACTGGTTGGGTCCGTCGCGGTAGCGGATGGACCCGCCCAGCCCCGCGATCCGCAGACCGGCGGCGCTGACGATCCGTCGATCGGCGTTGACGGCGCCGTCCGGACCGGGCCAGCTCGACGGCAGCCCGGCACGCATCCAGCCGGCTCGACCGGCCGAGTACCCGGTGAGGTCGGCGTCGTGGTTGCCGGGGACGAAGACGCACGGGGCGTCGGCGGCCTCAGCGAGGTGCTCGAGGTACTCGAAGGGCAGGTCGCCCGCACCGAGGACCAGGTCGACGTCGAACGGGAGTGTGCGGGCGTTCCACAGGCCTTCGACCACCTCGTCGGACACGGTCAGCACAGTCACCACACGCAGGACCGTACCGGCACGCCGGTCCCGTCGGAGCCGGTACGGACGTCGTGGGGTTGGATGGACGGTGTGAGTGGGAGCGACGTGACAGCGCAGGTGCGAACCCATCTGCAGACGGTGCTCGGTCAGGACGACCCGTCCAGCGCGTCCGTGACCTTCCTGGGCCTCGAGCCGCTGGAGGTGTTGCTGTTCGCTGCCGACGTCGAGGGAGTCGTGCGGTTCACCACTCTCGGGTGCTCGCGGCATCCGATGGCCGACCCGTCCGACATGGTCACCGACTCGCAGCGAGGCCCGCGCGCCGAGCTGATCCTGGCCCTGCGCGGAGTCGACGAGTCCGTCGCCGAGGTCTGGCGCACGCTCGCCGTCTTCGCCGCGTCGCCCGCGGTGGAGGGCATCGTGCTGGTGCCCGACGCCCTGCTGGACGCCGGCGAGCCTCTCTGGCCCGGCGCTCCGTTCACGGCGGTGCTGTTGACGGCTGAGTCCGGAGTGGCCGACCTCGAGCTGCCCGAACCGTACGATCCGGTGCGGTTCCTGCGGGCAGTCCCGATCACCGGCACCGAGGCCGCGTGGGTGCGCCTGCGCGGAGCCGATGCGTTGCGCGACGCGTGGACCGAGGCGGGCATCGACATCGCCGACCCGCGGCGCTCGGCGGCGTCGCTGCGCCCGCCCACCTGAGCGCTCGCGCACCTGACAGACTGGGCGCGTGCTGATCGATCTCCACACCCATTCCACGTCGTCGGACGGAACCGAGACGCCCACCGAGCTGATCGCCACGGCGACCGCCGCGGGCCTCGACGTGATCGCGTTGACCGACCACGACACCACTCACGGCTGGGACGAGGCCGTGGCCGCGGTGACCGCGACGCCCGGTGCGCCCACCCTCGTCCGTGGCATGGAGATGTCGTGCCAGGGCCGCGGAGCCGACGGTGACCCGGTGACGGTGCATCTGCTCGCGTACCTCTTCGACCCCGGGCACGTCGCCTTCGCCGAGGAGCGCAGCCGGTTACGTGGGGAGCGGGAAGTGCGCCTGCGCAGCATGATCGACCGTATGGCGGCCGACGGCTACGACGTCGACGCCGACACCATCCTCGCCGCGGCAGGTCCGTCGGCGGGCCGCCCGCACCTCGCCCGTGCACTCGTCGCCGCCGGAGTCGTCGAGACCGTGAACGACGCGTTCACCGACCTGCTGCGGACCGATGGGACGTACTACGTCGAGAAGGCGGACACACCACTCGACCTCGCCGTCGAGTTGATCGCCGACGCCGGGGGAGTGCCCGTCATCGCCCACGCCCGCGCGCGCACGCGAGGTCGACTCCTGCACACCGACCACATTCTGGAGCTCGCCGCCGGTGGGCGACTCGGCGGACTCGAGGTCGATCACCCCGACCACAGCCCCGAGGACGCGGACGTCCTGCGCGACATCGCGCGCGAGCACGATCTCGTCGTGACCGGATCCTCCGATTACCACGGCACCAACAAGACGACGCCGATCGCGGCCCGCACCACCGCCGAGGACCAGTTCGACGCGTTGGTGAGCCGGGCGACGGGCGTGCCGCTCGTCGTACCCGGAGGCCGCCGGTGAAGGCGCTCAGCGGATCCATCACCGCGGGTCTCGTCGTCCTCACGGCGCTCGTCATCGCCGCCGCCGTCGTCGGCGGTGATCGGGGATTCCCCGGCCCCGGCACCGCGTCCATCGCGTGGCACGTCGCCGCCGTCGTCGCGGCGCTCCTGCTCCAGCGGATCGCCGACCATCGCTCGCGTGGGGTGTCGTTCCTCGGCTCACTGGGCGTGCTGGTGGTCGCGGGAGCGCTGCTGTGGACGCAATGGTGGGGCTGACGAGACAAGGGTGAGGCTGACCGGCACCTGTTTGCTCCCGAGGAACCGGCGGTGGCACACTGGCTCCACTCGCGATCACCGCCACCCCGTGGTGATCGACCCCGGTCACCGCTCGTCGGTGGCGCGCGAAGTCGGCTCACCCGCCGCGCACGCATCGAGATGTCGCCTGCCCTCGGTTCTCATCCCCCGGGCGCGCATCTCGACTTCCCCTCACGCCTGTGATCCGCACCCTCCGTGCGGACGATGAAGGAGCGCCCAGTGACCGCCGCAACAGATCCGACCGAAGATCTCACGACCATCACGGACGACGAGATCTTCCTCAGCCACGTGGGCGGCAAGCTGTCCGTCGAGCTCACCGCGCCGCTCGAGACCAAGCGCGACCTCTCCATCGCGTACACCCCCGGGGTGGCCAAGGTGAGCAGTGCGATCGCCGCCGATCAGGAGCTGGTGAACAAGTACACCTGGACCGAGCGACTCGTGGTGGTGGTCAGCGACGGCTCCGCGGTATTGGGTCTGGGCGACATCGGCCCGCGCGCCTCGCTGCCCGTCATGGAGGGCAAGGCGGCACTGTTCAAGAAGTTCGCCGGCCTCAACTCGATTCCGCTCGTGCTCGACACCAACGACGTCGACGAGATCGTCGAGACGCTGATCCGCCTGCGGCCCAGCTTCGGAGCCGTGAACCTCGAGGACATCTCGGCACCCCGGTGCTTCGAGATCGAGAAGCGCGTCGTCGAGGCACTCGACTGCCCGGTCATGCACGACGACCAGCACGGTACGGCCATTGTCGTCCTGGCTGCGCTGAAAGGCGCTGTGGCAGTGCAGAAGCGCGAGCTCGCGGGTCTGCGTGTCGTCATCTCCGGTGCGGGAGCCGCGGGCGTCGCGTGCGCGAACATCCTGCTCGCCGCGGGCATCTCGGACGTGGTGGTGCTCGACTCGAAGGGCATCGTCGGTGCGGATCGCGCCGACCTCAATCCCGTGAAGGTCGACCTCGCTTCGCGTACCAACCCGCGCGGCCTCTCCGGGACGGCTGCCGACGCCCTGACCGATGCGGACGTGTTCCTCGGGGTCTCCGCGGGGAAGATCGGGCACGAACTCATCGCCTCGATGGCAGACGACAGCATCGTCTTCGCCCTCTCCAACCCGAACCCGGAGATCCATCCGGAGGACGCGAAGAAGTACGCCGGCATCGTCGCCACCGGACGCAGCGACTTCGCCAATCAGATCAACAACGTGCTCGCGTTCCCCGGTGTGTTCCGCGGTGCTCTCGATGCGGGCGCGCGGCGCATCACCGAGAACATGAAGCTCGCCGCCGCGGACGCGATCCTGTCCGTGGTCGGCGACGATCTGAGCGTCGACATGATCGTGCCCAGCCCACTCGACCCGCGGGTCGCTCCGGCCGTCGCGGCGGCAGTGGCCGCGGCTGCGAAGGCGGACGGCGTCGCCTGAGAGGTCTCAGAGACGGGGCGCGCGGCGCAGCCGCCCCGTCCCGGGCGCCGAGACCCACACGGCGAGGGCCAGCAGGCCGTCCGCCACGAGAGCCAGCACGGCCACCAGGATCGCGCCGACCACCACTCGGTCGTAGCTGTAGAGCGCCAGACCGTCGAAGATGTACCGCCCGAAGCCGCCCAGGTTGACGAAGGCGGCGACGGTGGCGGTGGCGATGACCTGCAGGGTGGCGTTGCGGATGCCCCCGAGCAGCAGCGGCAGCGCGTTGGGAATCTCCACCCGCAGCAGCACCTGGCGTTCGGTCATGCCCATCGCCCGTGCCGCGTCCACGACGGTGGCGTCGACATTGGCCACACCCGCATACGTCCCGGCGAGGATCGGCGGAATGCCCAGGAGCACGAGGGCGATCAGTGGTGGCACCAGGCCCAGCCCGAGCAGCAGGACGAGGAACGTCAGCACGCCGAGCGTCGGCAGCGAGCGCAGACTGTTCACCAGGCCGACCAGGGCCACCTCGCCGCGGCGCAGGTGCCCGATCAGCAGTCCCAGCGGAACCGCCACGACGACGGAGAACAGCACGGCGAGAAAGCTGTACCAGACGTGCTCGGTGAGACGCGTCGCGATGCCGGTGCCGCCGGACCAGTTGGCGCCGTCGAGGATGTAGCCGATCGCGTCGGAGAAGATGCTCATGCGCGGGCCCCCGTCACTCGTCGCCGGCGCGTCGAGGGCACACCGGCGCGGGTCCACGGCGTCAACGCACGCCCGAGCAGGAACAGCAGCGCGTCGAAGACCAGGGCCAACACGACGATCGCGATGATGCCCGCCAGGATCTGGTCGGGGTAGTCGCGCTGGTAGCCCTGGGTGAAGAGCTGCCCCAGACCACCGATGCCGATGACCGACCCGACCGACACCATCGAGATGTTGGTGACCGCGACGACGCGGACGTTCGCGACGAGCACGGGAAGTGCCAGCGGCAGTTCGACGGTCGCGGCGCGGCGGAACCGTCCGAAGCCGACCGCGGTGGCCGCGTCGACGACGGCGGGGGACACCGAGTCGAGTGCCTCGGGCACTGCGCGGACGAGCAGCGCCGTGGAGTACACCGTGAGCGCGATGACCACGTTCAACGGATCGAGGACACGCAGTCCCGCGATGAGCGGGATGGTGACGAACAGTGCGAGCGAGGGGATCGTGAACGCGACGCTCGCCACCACCAGGGTCAGGCGCCGCAGCCAGCCCACCGTGCGCACGGCCGCGCCCACGGGCACCGCGACGACCAGTCCGACGAGCAGCGGCACCAGCGACAGGTACAGGTGGGTCCGCGTCAGCTCGAGGACGATGTCGATGTTGTCGATCAGCCAGCGCATCAGGGCTTCTCGAAGTACTGGCGGCCGCGCTCGCGGTCCTCGGCTCGACGCTGGTCCGCCAGCAACGCCACCACCTCGGTGGCGTCGATACCGCCGAGGACGGCGCCGTTCGCGTCGACCGCCACGCCGACGCCGGACGGCGACGAGATGGCCGCGTCCAGCGCCTGTCGCAGATCGCCCGACGGCGGGTACAGCGAACCGCCCGCGGAGGTGCTGTCCGCGATGCTGGCGCCGGACTTGAGCGCCTCGAGGCCGGTGACGTCCATCCAGCCTCGCGGACGGCCCTCGGCGGAGACGACGAGAAGCCACTGGCCCTGGTCGAGACGGATCGACGCCGCGTCCTGTTCCGACGCCGTCGTGATGGGATGCAGGGACACCCCGTCACCGTGGCGGAACGACAGTCCACGGTAGCCGCGGTCCCGACCGACGAAGGACGCGACGAAGTCGGTCGCGGGAGCCGACAGCACCACGTCCGGGGTGTCGTACTGCTGCAACGTTCCGCCGGTGCCGAACACGGCGATGCGATCGCCGAGTTTGATGGCCTCGTCGATGTCGTGCGTGACGAAGACGATGGTCTTCTTCAGATCGGCCTGCAGCCTGAGCATCTCGGTCTGCAGGTCTTCGCGCACCACCGGATCGACGGCGCTGAACGGCTCGTCCATCAGCAGGATCGGAGGATCTGCCGCCAGGGCACGCGCGACCCCGACGCGCTGCTGCTGGCCGCCCGACAGCTGAGCGGGGTACCGGGTGGCCAGCGACAGATCGAGGCCGACGCGCTCGAGGACCTCCATCGCGTCGCGACGGGCCTCCTTGCGTGAACGACCCGTCAGCACCGGAACGGTGGCGACGTTGTCGACGACGGTGCGGTGAGGCAGCAGGCCGGCGCTCTGGATGACGTAACCGATGCCCAGCCGAAGCTTGACGGCGTCGACGGTTGAGATGTCTCGACCATCGACGCTGATCGTGCCCGACGTGGGCTCGATCATCCGGTTGATCATCCGCATCGAGGTCGTCTTGCCGCAGCCCGACGGGCCGACGAAGACGGTGAACGACCGGTCCTCGATCCGGAGATCGAGAGAGTCGACCGCGAGCGTTCCGTCCGGGTACTGCTTGGTGACTCCCTCGAACGAGATCACGAGACCGGCTTGTCCAGACCCTGCTCGACGACCCAGGCGTTCGCGGCGGCGGCGGGCTCGGTCTTCGCGTCGCCCGACACCTCCTGGTTCAGCGCCAGCAACTCGACCGTCGTGAGCTTGGCCGACACGGCGTCCAGGACGGCGGTGAGCTTGTCCGACTTCTTCGACGAGTTGTAGACCGGGACCACGTTCTGCGCCGGGAAGTTGTTGTCCGGGTCGCCCAGTGCCACGAAGTCGTTCTCGACGATCGCGGGCGTGGTGGTGAACAGGTTCGCCGCGGTGATGTCCCCCGCAGCGAGGGCGGCCACGGTGGCCGGGCCGCCGCCGTCGGAGATCGGGACGAAGTTGGCGGCCGGGATGTCGACGCCGTACTTGTCGCGCAGGCCGGGCAGGCCGACGGGACGCTCGGCGAACTCGGGCGGCCCACCGAACTTGACCTCACCCGCGTACGGCGCGAGATCGGCGATGTTGGTCAGGTTCCAGCGCGTCGCGGTGTCCCGCGTGACGACGACGGCGTCCTTGTCCTCGCCGGGGGCCGGCGTGGATGCCAGGAGATCGTCGCTCAGTGCCGCCGTGAGGGCGGTGTTCACCTCGTCGGGCGCCGTGGCCGTGGCCTCGGGGTCCAAGTACAGCAACAGGTTTCCGGTGTAGTCCGGGATGAGGTCGATGGAGCCGTCGCGCACGGCCGGGATGTAGGCCTCACGGCTGCCGATGGACAGGCGTGTGCTGGCGTCGAAGCCGTTGGCCTTCAACGCGTCGGCGTAGATGTTGGCGATGATCTCGGACTCGGTGAAGTTCGCGGAACCGACGACGATGGTGTTCGGATCGCCTCCGCTACCACCCTCACCGCCGCTGCTCAGTGGATCGGAGTCGCCGCCGCAGGCGGACAGGGTGAGTGCTGCAGCGGCCACCAGAGCGGTGGCGGCGACGCGCACGGAACGTGAGGTGGTGCGACGTGTCGTGTTCACTGTTCGAGTGTAACGATAGGCCCCGACACCGGCCCGCTTTCGGCGCCGGAACGCCGGTACCGGGTTCGAGAGGATGGTCGATGCAGGTCTGCAGGTCGGCCGTCGCGGCGCTGCTCGCGGCCTCGGTGGTGGCCGGGTGTTCGAGTACCGGCGGCCCCGAGGGGACGACGCGCTCGCAGCCGCTGGTGGTCGCCGACACCGGAACTCCGGTGCAGACGGTGCTGGCGCACCTGTACGCCGACGCGCTGTCACGCGGGGGAGCGGCCGCTCGGGTGGACACGGTCGACGGTCTCCCCGGCGCGCTCGCCGGCCTCGACGACGCCTCGGTCGCGCTCGTCCCCGGCTTCACCGGATCGTTTCTGGCGCAACTGGATCCGTCGTCCGCCGCGCGGGCGCCGGAGGACGTCTACGCCGATCTGGCGCGTGCACTGCCGGAGTGGCTGGCGGTCACCGACCAGGGTCTCGCCGAGAACGGGCCGACGGTGTCCGTCACCGCGGCCGCGGGATCGGCTCTCCCCGAAGCCACTCTGTCGGCTCTGTCTCCGCAGTGTTCCCGCCTGTCCGCCGCCGTCGACCCGGCCGTCGATGCGTCCGCGGTGACACGGGCCCTCGCCGAGAGTTACGACTGTGCGTTCGCTCCTAACGGCCCCACCGAGGTGACGATCGTCCGGGCCACGGACCGGGTCGCCGTGGTCGATGCGACCGACGTGGTGCTCGCCGACGATCGAGACGGCCTCACCGCCGACGTCCTCGTCCCCCTCGTCCGCAAGGGCTCCGTGGACGAGACACTGGACCGTCCGCTGCAGATCATCGCCGGCGAACTCACCACTGCGGATCTCGCGGAGATGGTCGACCGTGTCCGCGGCGGCGAGGATCCGGGCGCGGTCGCCGCGAGTTGGCTAGGGACGCAGTCGTTCTGAGTGGGCGGTCGCGTCGCGGACGAAGGCGCCGATCTCCCGGACCGCTGTCGCCGCCTCGGCCAGCAGGGTGGCCTGCAGGTGGGCGACGTGCCACAGATCCGTGAGTTCGGTGCACCGCACGGAGACACCGGCCTCGGTCAATGCGTCGACGAAGCGAAGGATCTGGGGCCGCAGGATCTCGTCGGCGGAGTATTGGATCAACGTCGAGGGGAAGCCGGTCAACGTGCCACGCACGGGGGCGTAGCGCGGATCGGTCGGGTCGCCGTCGCCCAGATACTGCCGCGCCGAGTTCCGCAACCAGCGAGCGTCGAGCAGGAAGTCGCGCGGCGCCGGGAAGTCCTGGTCCGCCGGATCGGCCCACGGGGAGATCATCGCGACGCAGGACGGTGGTGTGCCACGGTCGACGAGCGCCTGTGTCGTCGCCGCGGCCAGACCGCCGCCGGCCGAATCACCGACCACGGCAATGTGATCGGCCGCGACACCGTCGGCGACCAGCCCCTCGAACACGGCCAGTGCGTCCTCGAGCGCGGCCGGGCAGGGATGCTCCGGAGCCAGACGGTAGTGCGCCGCCACCACGACGGCGCCAGTGTCGCGGGCGAGCGACGACGTGACGACGCGGTGCGTCAGCGGCGACCCCAGCGTGTACGCACCGCCGTGCAGATACAACACGGCGGTGCGGCGGACGGTGGCACCGACGGTGACCCGTTCGACCGGGACACCGCCCACGGTCTCGCTGCGGATCACCGTGCCCTCCGGCAGCGGTAGGGACCGGGCCGCTACCTCGAGCAGTGTGCGCTGCACCGGAACCGGGAGGCGCGGGTTCAGAATCACCCGGAACACGGGCTTCAGAACCCGCGACACCACAGGCAACGGCAGAGTCATCGGTCGCATCGCCCGAACCTACCGTCAGCCCTACCGCTGGGTGGTCGTCCGCGGCAGGACGCGCGAGGACAGCCTGACGATGATGTCCTGGTACCGCGATCCCGTGATGCGGGCGAGGGCGTCGAGCGCGCGGGCGTCGTTGCCGATGAGCACGCGGGCCTTGTTCTTCTCCACTCCGCGCAGGATCACCAGGGCGGCCTGCTCCGGGGTGGTCTTCGCGAGGCGACGGTCGAAGAACTCGGCCACCGACTTCTGGTCCTGGCCCTCGGCGACGGTCGCGTTGCGGGCGATCGCCGTCTTGATGCCGCCCGGGTGGACACACGTGACGTGCACCGGGTGGCGGGCGATCAGCATCTCCTGGCGCAACGCCTCGGTGAAGCCGCGCACGGCGAACTTGGCTGCGTTGTACGCGGACTGGGACGGGATCGACAGGAGGCCGAACAGGCTGGACACGTTGACCACGTGACCGTCTCCCGACTCGACGAGATGCGGGAGGAATGCCTTCGTACCGTTGACGACGCCCCAGAAGTCGACGTCGATCACGCGCTCGAGATCCTTGAACTCGGTCTTCTCGACGTCGCCGTGGAAAGCGATGCCGGCGTTGTTGTAGATCTGGTTCACCACACCGAAGTGCCGACGCACGATCTCCGCGTAGTCGAGCACGCTGCCGCGTTCGCTGACGTCGAGGTGGTCGCTGCGGACCTCTCCGCCGCGCTGCTCCACGGCCGCCACGGTGGCGGCCAGGCCGACCGAGTCGACGTCGGACAGCGCGAGTCGTGCTCCGCGCGAAGCCAGTTCGAGAGCCAGCGCACGGCCGATCCCCGATCCGGCTCCGGTCACCACGGCCACTCGTCCACGGAACTCGCTCATCGGGAGATCGCCTTCTCGTCGTCGTTGTCGGTCGTCGCAGGGGTGGGGGTGCCGTCGACGGCGCTCACAGGCCTCGTGACGTCGCCGGCCGCGAGGGCGTCGTATGCCTCGAGGTCGAAGTTGCGGGTGATGCGGCGGAACTCGAAGGTGAAGTCCGGCCACAGCGTCGTGTTGTTGCCGTGCTTGTCGAGGTACCAGCTCGCGCACCCGCCGTTGAGCCACACCGTCTTGTTCAGCTTGGTCTGCAGGTCGGCGTTGAACTCGTCCTGCACCTCGCGGCGCACCTCGACGACACCGAGATCGTGCTTGTCGATCGTGTTGAGCGCGTCGATCACGTAGTTCAGCTGCGACTCGATCATGAACACCATCGAGGTGTGCCCCAAGCCCGTGTTGGGTCCGACCAGGAAGAACAGGTTGGGGAAGCCCGCGACCGTGGCGCCCTTGTATCCCTGCTGTCCGCGCTCGTCGAAGACCTCGGCGAGCGAGCGGCCGTCCTTGCCGAAGATGCCCTGGAAGGTGGGGGAGTCGGTCACGTGGAATCCGGTGGCGACCACCAGGGCGTCGATCTCACGCTCGGTTCCGTCGGCCGTCACGATGGAGTGCGCCCGCACCTCACGGATACCGTCGGTCACCAGGTCGACGTTCGGTCGATCCAGTGCCGGGTAGTAGTTGTTGGAGATCAGCATGCGCTTGCAGCCGATGCGGAAGTTCGGCGTCACCTTGCGGCGCAGCTCGGTGTCGCGGATGCCCTTCGCGATCTGTCGGCGCGCGATGAACTCGAACGCCTTCATGAGCTTGGGGACGCGGGTGAGGCCGACGACCTGGGTCTCACGTGCGGCGTAGATGCCGGTGCGTGAGAGACGCTGGTAGCCGGGGAGGTACTTGAACGCCAGCTTCTCGATGCGGGTGTACTCGCGGTCGAAGCGCGGGAGGACCCACGGGGCGGTGCGCTGGTAGACGTCGAGATGGGCGACCGTCGGCGCGATGGCCGGGACGATCTGGATCGCGGAGGCGCCGGTACCGATGACGGCGACGCGCTTGCCCTCGAGGCTCGCGTCGTGGTTCCAGCGGGCCGAGTGGAAGATCTCGCCCTGGAAATCGGTGATGCCGGCGATGTCCGGGAGGTTCGGCTCGCACAGGGCGCCGACGGCGGACACGACCTTCTTGGCCGTGAAGTTCCCCCGGGTGGTCACGATGTCCCACTGCGAGGTGGCGGTGTTCCAGCGGGCCGACTCGACGTGGCAGTCGAAGACGTGGCGGTCGTACACGCGGTACTGCCGCGCGACGCTCTCGATGTACTTCTGAATCTCCGGCTGACGGGAGAACGAGCGGGTCCAGTCCGGATTCAGCGCGAACGAGTACGAGTAGAGGTGCGAGGGCACGTCGCAGGCGGCACCGGGGTAGGTGTTGTCGCGCCACGTGCCACCGACGTCGCTGCCGCGCTCGAGGACCAGGAAATCGGTGCTTCCCTGCTGGCTCAGCTTGATCGCGGCGCCCAGTCCTGCGAAACCGCTGCCGATGATGATGGTGTCGACGTAGCGTGCAGCGACAGCGTCGGTATCTGTAACTGGAAGACTCATGAACCCAGACTAGGTCCTTATTGAGCGCAGGTCAACAGTTACTGACGAACGTTCAGTAGTATGGAGCGCATGGACAGCGTGAAGCGAACGCGGCTCAGTCCGGAACAGCGGCGGGCCCAGCTCATCGACCTGGGGGTCGAGATGCTCTCGGAGCGCACGCTGGACGCCATCTCGGTCGAGGACATCGCCGACCAGGCGGGCGTGTCGCGTGGGCTGCTCTTCCACTATTTCTCGTCCAAGCACGACTTCCACGTCGCGATCGTCGAGCACACCAGCCGACAGATGCTCGACGCCACCGAGCCGCCCGTCGGGCTCGACCCGTTGACGACGCTCGCCGTGGCACTCGCGTCCTACGTCGACTACGTCACCGAGCACCGCTCCAGCTACGTCTCGCTGCTGCGCGGCACCGCGAGCGGGGATCCCGACATGCGGGCCGTCTTCGAGCGCACCCGCGACGTCATGGTCGAACGGACGGTGTCGCAGCTCCCGCTGCTCGGTGTCGAGCGCACCCCGCGGATCGCGCTGGCCATCCGCGGCTGGGTGGCGTTCTGCGAGGAGGTCACCATCACCTGGCTGAACCAGGAGGACCTCAGCCGGGACGAGCTGATCGAACTGCTGGTGCACGCGCTGCCTGCCGTGGCGCTGCCGACGGCGGACACGACCGAGTTGTCGTGGGCGAGTGCCGACGCGGGATGACACCTCGAGCGACACCCCCTTCGATCGACGGGTCCGCACCAGTAACGTGAGGGCGTACACCGGCGCACGAGCGGCGGTCGGCAGCACGAGAGGACGGCCTTCGATGGGCGCGCAGATCAGTATCCCGACCGAGACGCGACACTCGGGAATCCTGGGTATCGGGGCTTACCGGCCCGAGCGTGTCGTCACCAACGAGGAGATCTGCAAGACCATCGACTCGAGCGACGAGTGGATCCGTACCCGTACGGGCATCGAGTCCCGCCGTTTCGCCGGGGAGAACGAGAACGTGGTCTCCATGTCGATCGAGGCCGGACGCCGCGCCCTCGAGAACTCCGGCGTGGATGCCGCCGAGATCGGCTGCGTCATCATCGCGACGTCCACTCACCTGCTGCTCACACCGCCCGCCGCGTCGATCATCGCGGACGCACTCGGCACCGGTGGCCCCGGCGCCTTCGACCTCGGCGCGGGCTGCGCGGGCTTCTGCTACGGCCTCGCACTCGCCTCGGACATGGTCCGCGCGGGCACGTCGGACAAGGTGTTGGTCATCGGCACCGAGCACCTGAGCGTCACGACGCGACCCGACGATCGCGGCACGCGCATGATCTTCGGCGACGGTGCCGGCGCCATGGTCGTCGGCCGCACCGAGGAGCCCGGCATCGGACCGGTCGTCTGGGGTTCGGACGGCTCGCAGGCCGACGCCATCAAGCAGGACAAGGACTGGTTGCAGTACTTCGCGGACCTGAAGGAGGATCCGAACGCCGATCGTCCGTGGATCGCGATGACCGGTATCGCGGTCTTCCGCTGGGCGGCGTTCGAGATGGCCAAGGTGGCACGCGAGGCCCTCGACAAGGCGGGCGTCAAGGCCTCCGAGCTGGACGTCTTCGTGCCGCACCAGGCGAACTCCCGCATCACCGATCTGCTGGCGAAGAGCCTCGAGCTCGCCGAGGACATCCCGGTGGCACACGACATCGCCGAGGCCGGCAACACCTCGGCCGCCTCGATCCCGCTCGCGGTGGAGGAGGTGCTGCGCACCGGCAAGGCGAAGAAGGGCGACACCGCCCTGCTGCTCGGTTTCGGTGCCGGCCTGTCGTTCGCCGGCCAGGTCGTCACGTTGCCGGAGGCCCCGACCGCCTAGGCGTGTCAGAGGTGGCGCAGGAACCGGTCGGGGGCGTCGAAGAACGCCGACCAGTCCCGGACGACCTGCGCCTCCTCCCACGTCGTGGACGACAGACCGTCCTCGCCGAGTTCGAGCAGGCGTGCACCCGGCATGGCGGCGAGCACCGGCGAGTGCGTCGCCATCACGATCTGTGAGCCCTCCTCGACCAGTTCCTTCATCACCGAGATCAACGCCAGACACGACTGGAACGACAAGGCCGCCTCGGGCTCGTCCATCAACCAGAGTCCGACTGCGACAGGGCGATCCGCGACATAGCGCAGAAACGACTGTCCGTGGGACAGCGCGTTGTAGACGACGTCGGTGTCGCGGACTCGCCGTGCGTCCGCGGACTCGAACAATCCGTGCATCGTCTCGGCGCGCAGGAAACACCCGCCCTGCGGCCGCGGTCGGGCACCGTGGCACGTCAGGTGCTTGTGCAGGTCGGTGTCCTGCGCCCCGCCGCCGGGTGACCACATCGCGTCGGCCGCACCGAGACCGAAGGCCCAGCACGCGGCCAGCGCCTCCATCAGCGTCGACTTCCCGGTTCCGTTCTCCCCGACGATCACGGTCACGGGACTGTCGAAGTCGAGCCCGGTGCGCACGATCTCGGCGACCACGGGTACCTGCAGATACCACGAAGCCGGGTCGAATCCCCTCCGTGGAGTGAACTCGACCCGGCTCAGTGGCAGCGTCACAGGTGAACGATCACCCGTTGAAGGCCGTGTCGATGATCTCGGCCTGCTCGACCGCGTGGACCTTGCTCGAACCCGACGACGGTGCGGACATCGGACGCCGCGAGACGCGCTTGATGCCGGACAGACGCTCGGGCAGCAGCTCCGGGAACGCGAGACCGAACGTCGGCCACGCACCCTGGTTGGCCGGCTCCTCCTGGACCCACCGGTACTCGGTGGCATTGGGGTAGCCGTCCAGCGCCTCCGCGATGCGGCGGCTCGGAATCGGGTAAAGCTGCTCGACCCGCACGATGGCGACGTCGTCCCGCTTGTTCTTCTGCTTGAAGGCGAGCAGCTCGTAGTACAGCTTGCCGCTGACCATGAGCACCCGCTCGACCTTCTTGCGGTCACCGTCGCCCGAGTCGTAGGTGGGCTCGTCGAAGACGGAGTGGAACTTGCCGTCGGTGAAGTCCTCGATGTTGCTGACCGCAGCCTTGTTGCGCAGCATCGACTTCGGGGTGAACACGACCAGGGGCCGCTGGATGCCGTCACGTGCGTGACGACGCAGCAGGTGGAAGTAGTTCGCCGGCGTGGACGGCACCGCGACCGTCATCGATCCCTCGGCGCACAGCTGCAGGAACCGCTCGATGCGTCCCGAGGTGTGGTCGGGGCCCTGGCCCTCGTGGCCGTGCGGCAGCAGCAGCACGACGTCGGAGAGCTGACCCCACTTGGCCTCACCGGACGAGATGAACTCGTCGATGATGGACTGGGCACCGTTGACGAAGTCGCCGAACTGCGCCTCCCACAGCACCAGCGCGTCCGGGTTGCCCACGGAGTAGCCGTACTCGAAGCCGACCGCCGCGTACTCGCTCAGCGCGGAGTCGTAGACCAGGAACTTGCCCGGATCGTCGCTGCCGAGGTTGTGCAGCGGCGTGTACTCCTCACCGGTCTTGCGATCGATGATGACCGAGTGCCGCTGCGTGAACGTGCCGCGACGGGTGTCCTGGCCGGACATGCGCACGAGCTTGCCCTCGTCGATCAGCGTGCCGAGTGCGAGCAGCTCGCCGAACGCCCAGTCGACCTTGCCCTCGTAAGCCATCTCGCGACGCTTGTCGAGGACGGGCTGCACGCGCGGGTGCACGGTGAAACCGTCCGGGACGTTGACGAACGCGTCGCCGATGCGGTGCAGAACCGACTTGTCCACCGCGGTGGTGAGCTTGGCGGGCAGCTGCTGGTCGAGCTCGACGGACTCGCTCGGCTCCGGGGTGTACTTCTCGAGTTCGCGCACCTCGTTGAAGACGCGTTCGAGCTGGCCCTGGTAGTCGCGGAGTGCGTCCTCGGCCTCCTTGAGGCTGATGTCGCCACGACCGATGAGCGACTCGGTGTAGCTCTTGCGGACGCTGCGCTTGGTGTCGATCACGTCGTACATCGCCGGCTGCGTCATCGAGGGATCGTCACCCTCGTTGTGGCCGCGACGGCGGTAGCAGATCATGTCGATGACGACGTCCTTGTGGAACTTCTGACGGAAGTCGACCGCCAGTCGAGCCACCCAGGCGCACGCCTCCGGGTCGTCGCCGTTCACGTGGAAGATCGGTGCGCCGATCATCTTCGCGACGTCGGTGCAGTACTCGCTGGAGCGCGAGTGCTCCGGCGCCGTCGTGAAGCCGACCTGGTTGTTGACGACGATGTGCACGGTGCCGCCGGTGCGGTACCCGCGCAGCAGCGCGAGGTTCAGCGTCTCCGCCACCACGCCCTGGCCCGCAAAGGCCGCGTCGCCGTGCAGCATGAGCGGCAGGACGGAGAAGCCGTCGGACGAGTCGCCCTTGTTCAGCATGTCCTGCTTGGCGCGGACCAGGCCCTCGAGGACCGGGTCGACCGCCTCGAGGTGCGAGGGGTTGGCCGTGAGCGACACCTTGATGTCGTTCTCGCCGAACATCTGGATGTAGTTGCCCTCGGCACCGAGGTGGTACTTCACGTCGCCCGACCCGTGTGCGGCGGCCGGGTTCATGTTGCCCTCGAACTCGGTGAAGATCTTCGAGTACGGCTTGCCGACGATGTTGGCGAGCACGTTCAGGCGTCCACGGTGCGGCATGCCGATGACGACCTCGTCGAGGGCGTGCTCGGCGGACTGGTCGATGACCGAGTCCATCATCGGGATGACGGACTCCGCGCCCTCGAGCGAGAAGCGCTTCTGTCCGACGTACTTCGTCTGCAGGAACGTCTCGAACGCCTCGGCCGCGTTGAGCTTGCTCAGAATGTACTTCTGCTGAGCGACCGTCGGCTTGACGTGCTTGGCCTCGACGCGCTCCTGGAGCCACGCCACCTGGTCGGTCTCGAGGATGTGCGTGTACTCGATGGCGGCGTGCCGGCAGTAGGAGTCGCGCAGCACGCTGAGCACGTCGCGCAGCTTCATCTTGTCCTGGCCGTGGAAGCCGCCGACCTGGAACTCGCGGTCGAGGTCCCACAACGTCAGGTCGTGGCTGATCACGTCGAGGTCCGGGTGCATCCGGAACTTGTCCTTGGTGAACATCAACGGATCCGTGTCGGCCATGAGGTGGCCACGGTTCCGGTAGGCCGCGATGAGCTCGAGGACGCGCGTGTTCTTGTCGACGCCGCCGGTGGGCAGGTCACGACGCCAGCGGATCGGCTCGTACGGGATGGCCAGACCGTGAAAGATCTGGTCGTAGAACTCGTCGCTGATCAGCAGGTTGTGGATCGTGCGAAGGAAGTCGCCCGACTCCGCACCCTGGATGAGGCGGTGGTCGTACGTCGAGGTGAGCGTCATCAGCTTGCCGACGCCCATCTCGGCGATGCGCTCCTCGCTGGAGCCCTGGAACTCTGCGGGGTACTCCATGGCGCCGGCGCCGATGATGGTGCCCTGGCCGTTCATCAGACGTGGAACCGAGTGCACGGTGCCGATGGTGCCCGGGTTGGTCAGCGAGATCGTGACGCCGCTGAAGTCGGCGGCGGTGAGCTTGCCGTCGCGCGCACGACGGACGATGTCCTCGTAGGCAGTGTGGAACTGGTTGAACGTGAACTCCTCGCACCCCTTGATCGCGGCGACGACGAGTGACCGCGAACCGTCCTTGCCCGGCAGGTCGATGGCGAGGCCGAGGTTGGTGTGCGCGGGGGTGACCGCGTTGGGCTTGCCGTCGATCTCGGCGAAGTGCCGGTTCATGTTGGGGAACGACTTGACCGCCTGCACGATGGCGTAGCCGAGCAGGTGAGTGAACGAGATCTTGCCACCGCGGGTGCGCGCGAGGTGGTTGTTGATCACGAGACGGTTGTCGATCATCAGCTTCGCGGGGATGGCGCGCACGCTGGTGGCCGTCGGGATCTGCAACGAGGCGGCCATGTTCTTGGCGACCGCGGCCGAGGCGCCGCGGAGCACCTTGGTCGTGTCCTCCTTCGGCGCGTCCGACTCCGGCTGTGCGGGCGGCACGGCCGCGGACTTCTTCTCGGCCGGACCGGCGGCGGCGGTCGACTTCGCGGGGGCAGCTGTGGTCACGGGCTTGGTCTCCGCCTTCGGTGCCGGCTTGTCGGTCTTCGCGGCGGCCGGCTTGTCGGCCTTCGGCGCGGCAGGCTTCTCCGCCTTCGGCGCAGCAGGCTTCTCCGCCTTCGGCGCAGCTGCCTTCGCGGAAGCGGGTGCGGCTGTGGTGGTCTCGGTGTCGGTGGCGGGATCGCCGCTACCGTTCTGCTCGGGCGTGTAGTCGGCGAGGAACTCGTGCCAGCTCTCGTCGACCGACGACGGATCGGTCTTGAAACGCTGGTACATTTCGTCGACCAACCACTGATTCTGTCCGAACTGTGTTGTAGAGCTGCTGCTCACGGCAGGTGTTCGCCTCGTTTCCTTCTTCGTTCTCGCTCAGCGCACGGCACGATCAAGGTTAGACCTTTCGGTCCGCGGCCGTGTGTCCGGATCACCCTTGTGATCGGCTTCACCGGTGTGTGGCGTGGTCGTGCCGTCGCCGGGTGCGTGACCCGCGCCACTCGCAGCCGTGGTACGGCCCTCGGTGGTTTCCCAGAGTTCGGCGTAGAAACCGTCCGAGCGCACCAGGTTCTCGTGGGTTCCGCTCTCCACGATGCGCCCGTCGTCGACCACCACGATGAGATCGGCCCGCGCGGCGGTCGCGAGGCGGTGCGCCACGATCACCGATGTCCGACGGGTGGTCACGGTGCGGCCGGCGTCCAGGACGGCTCGTTCCGTCGCCGGGTCCAGGGTCGCCGTCGCCTCGTCGAGCAACAGGATGTCGGGATCGACCAGCTCGGCGCGCGCCAGCGCCAGTAACTGCCGGGTTCCCGCCGCGAGGCCGCGGCCACGTTCTCCGACGGGCGTCGCCATGCCGAGGGGGAGCGCGGCGATGGCGGGCAGTGCCCCCACGGCGCGGGCCGCGCTCTCGATGTCGGCGCGCGTCGCGTCCGGACGCCCGAAAGCGATGTTGGAGGCGATGGTGCCGCTGAAGAGATGCGCCTCCTGCGGAACGACTCCCAGACGTCGGCGGTAGTCGCCGAGCGGGTACGACCGCACGGGCACGTCGTCCACGACGACGTCCCCGGTGGTCGGGTCGTAGAACCGCGCCATCAACTTCACGATGGTCGACTTGCCGGCGCCGGTGCGACCCACCAGTGCCACCGTCGATCCCGCCGGAACGTGCAGGTCGACCGACGTCAGCGCATCCCGCGGAGCCCCGGCGTAGCGGAAGGTGACGTCCTTCAGCACGATGTCGCCGCGCAGTCGCGGTGGGACCGAGACCGGTGTCGACGACCCGGTCTGCTCGATCGAGCTGCGGGTGCGCAACAGGTCACCGATGCGAGTGAGACCCACGGACGCCTGCTGATAGCCGTCGAACACCTGGGACAACTGTTGGATGGGGCCGAAGAGCAGACCCAGGTACAGCACGAAGGCGACGAGGGCGCCGGCCGAGGTGCGCCCGTCGGCCACGCGGTACGCACCGACGAGGACCACGGCGGCGAGGGCGAGGTCCGACAGGAACGCGATGAACGGGAAGAACACCGAGATGGCCCGTTGCGACCGCATCCGGCTGCGGCGGTACGACTCGGAGCGGGCGAGGAACGAGCGTGCCGCAGCCGGCTGATGCCGGTACGCCTGCGTGACCCGTAGTCCGGTGACGTTCTCCTGGAACTCCGCGTTGACGGCCGAGATGCGCTCGCGTGACGTCGAGTACGCGCGAGCGGAGATGCGACGGAACACCAGCGTCGCCACCACCAGGATCGGGACGACCGACAGGGCCACCGCGGCGAGGACGCCGTCGGTGAGGATCAAGGCGGCCGACACGCCGACGATCGTCAGGAGGCTGACGACGGCCGTCGAGAGACCCGTCTGCATGAACGCCGACAACGCGTCCACGTCGGTCGTCATGCGGGTCATGATCCGGCCGGACAGTTCTCGCTCGTAGTAGTCGAGGCCGAGACGCTGCAGGTGTGCGTAGCTGCGGACGCGGAGCCCGAAGAGCACGCGCTCACCGGCCCGCGCGGTCACCACCGTCATGGTGCGGACCACGAGCCAGTCGACGATCACCAGCGCCAGCGCGATTCCCGACACCGCCGCGAGGATTCCGGTGGACCTCTCGGCGACACCGTGGTCGACGGCGAACCGCACGATCGACGGGAAGGCGATGGTGACGGCCGAGTCGAACGCCAGGCAGACCATGACCACCGCGAGCAGTCCGGCGACGGGGGCGAGGGTGCGCCGCAGGGTGAACGTCGACTCGTCCCGCCGAGCCGTCGCGGTGTCGACGCGCGGGTCCTCGTCGGCCGGGGCGAGTCGGGTCAGGATCTCGGTCATGGCCTCGGTGGGCACGGCGCCGCCGAGTGACGACGCCATGTGACCGCCCGGACCGGGAGGGCCGCCGGCAGCCGCGCCGTCCGCGCTCGCGCGGGAGGCGGGTGAGGACGCGAACTCGGTGGAGTCGCCGTCGTCCGGCCACAGCGAGTCGGCGGACACGTCGTCCTGCGCCGGCTCGGACTTCTCGCCTGCGCCGGACATCAGCGCGCGGAACAGGGGGCAACGCTCGTCGAGTTCGGCCTCGGTACCGATGTCGACGATGCGCCCCCGGTCCAGGACGGCGACGCGATCGGCCAGCGCGAGCGTCGACCTACGGTGCGCGAGCACCACCGTCGTCCGGCGTGGACCGGAACGCAGCCGGTCGAAGATCGCTGCCTCCGTGCGGGCATCGACGGCCGAGGTGGCGTCGTCGAGGACCAGGACGCGCGGGGAGGACAGCAGGACCCGCGCGAGCGCGATGCGTTGGCGTTGGCCACCGGACAGCGAGAGCCCGCGCTCACCCACCGTGGTGTCGTAACCGTCGGACAGGTCGCGGACGAAGTCGTCGGCCATGGCGCGCGTGGCCGCGTCGCGGACACTCGCCTCCGACGCGTCGGGGGCACCGAGGGCGATGTTGCGCGCGACGCTGGAGGAGAACAGGAACGGATCGTCGAACGCGACCGACACCGCCGCGCGGAGGTCGTCGGCGGACAGGTCGGCGATGTCGACGTCGCCGTTCTCGGACGTGAGCACGATGCTGCCCGACGACGGTCGGTAGAACCGCGGCAGCAGCATGGACAGGGTCGACTTGCCGCTGCCGGAGGGGCCCACCACCGCCACCGTCTCGCCCGGCGCGACCGTGAGGTCCAGTCCGTCGAGCACGGGGGCGTCGGGGTCGAAACCGAATCGGACGTCGCGCAGACGCAGCCCCAGCGGTCCGTCCGGGATCGGTACCGGATTCTCGGGTTCCTCGTGCGCCGGCCGGGTGTCGATGACGCCGTACACCCGTTCGACCGCGGCACGGGACAGCTGGGCCATGACCACGACGGACGTGAGTGTCCGGGTCACGGCGGCCATCGTGGCGACGTAACTCGCGAAGGCCAGGAACGTGCCGACGGTGATGGAACCGGACAGAGCCAACCACCCACCCAGGGCCACCACACCCACCAGACCGAGCTGCGGCAGCGCCGCCATGCCAGGGGCGAATCGGGAGTTCACGACGGCGGCGCGCAGGCGCTCGGCGTACAGCCGCCGGCCGATGCGCTCCAGCGTGTCCACGGCACGCGATTCCTGGCCGAAGCCTTTGACCACGCGCACACCGGTGACCGTCTCCTCCACGTGCCCGGCCAGTTCCGCGGCCTGCTGCTGGGCCGACCAGGTGGCCGCGTACAGCGTGGGGCGCATGCGGACGACCAGCACGCTGATGGCCGGTACGACGGCGAGCGCCACCAGGGTGAGCAGCGGCGACAGGTACGCCATCACGCCGAGAGCCAGGACGAACTGCAGCAGGGCGCCCGCCGACAACGGGACCATGGCGAGCAGACCCTGCACCAGCTGCAGGTCGGTGATCGAGCGCGACACCACCTGACCGACCTGCACCTCGTCCTGCCGCTCGCCGTCGAGGCGGTGCAGCGACGCGAGCAGGCGTTGGCGCAGTCCGTGTTGCACGTCGATGGACAGGGCGCCGGCGAGGAGGCGCCGCCCGAACTGGCACGCGAAGCGGACGACGGCCAGTCCGGCGATGGCCGCGGCGATGGTGGCGATGTGGTCGGTGCGGCTGGCCGACGCGCCGTCGACGGCGGCGCGGGTGAGGAGGGGGAACATGATGTCGATGGCAGCGGCCACGAAGGTCACCGCGAGTGCGCCCACCGCGACGCGGCGATGAGCGAAGCAGTCCGACGCCAGCCTGCGGATCCACCCTCGCGAATCGGGAGTGCTCACGTCACGTCTCGGCGAGTGGTGCGCAGCCACCCGGCTCCGGCGATGCCGATGGTCCACAGCAGCAGTCCGATGACGGCAGCGGAGAACGGAAGCAGCATGTCGCCGTCCGTCCCCTTGTCCGCTGCCATGATCGCGACGGTGGTGGCTCCGGGGAGCAGGGCGGCGACCGCCTCCGCGCCGATGCCGCTGAGCACCGCGATCACGACGAGCTCTCCGATCGGTATCCACGCGACCACGACGATCGCCGCGATGGCAGGGGAGCCGGTGAGCAGCCCGAGCCCGCAGCCGAGGACACACCACAGCGCGGAGACGACGATGCCGAGAAGACAGACCGCGATCACCAGTCCGTCGTCCACCACTGTGTTGCCCCCGAACAGTGCGAGCGACGCCACGCTGACGAGGACGGACACCACGGCGTACGCGGCACCGACGGCGGCCGAGACGAGAATCCTGGCGGCCACCACCTGACCGCGACGCGGCGCGGCGAGGAAGGTCGTGGACGCGGCGCCGTGGCGCAGGTCGGTCGCGGCGTGCACCGCGCCGAACACGGCGGCGAACAGCACCGACACGCCCACGGTGACGTACAACCCGATGAGAGCGGCGACGCGATTGGCGTCGTCGACGCCGGTGAGCGCGTCCGACGACGCGATGGCGGCGTACACGGCGCTGGCGAATCCGCCGATCAGCACGGGCGGTAGACCCAGTGCCCACCACGACCGCAACGATCCGACCCGGCGGATCTCCGCTCGGAGCAGACCGCCTGCCGTGGGGCTCATCGCCGAGCTCCGGTGAGGGCTGGATGCGGACCGACTGGGGTCGTGAGGGACAGGTAGATCTGCTCGAGGTCCACGGCGGACACCACGGTTCCGTGGACGGTCACCCCGGACGCGTGCGCCGTCGACCGGATCACGGCCTCGCCGACACCGGTGACCACGAGTCGGCCGTCGGGACCCAGCACGGCGTCGGTGTGGCCGGACGCGGCGAGGCCCAGTGCCAGGGCGGCGGGGTTCGAACTGTGCACCAGAATTCGGGCGGGACGGGTACCGCGGAGCTCACCGATACTGCCGTGGAAGACGACCGAGCCGCGGTCGAGGATCACGACGTGGTCGACGACCGCCTCGAGCTCGCGAACGACGTGGCCGGACACCAGAACGGAGCCGCCCGCACGAGCGAATCCGCGCAGGAAGTCGCGGAGCCACACGATGCCGCCGGGGTCGAGACCGTCGGTCGGCTCGTCCAGCACGAGGATGCGAGGTGTGCCGAGCAGTGCCGCCGCGAGCGCGAGGCGCTGCCGCATCCCGAGAGAGAACTCGCCGACGCGGCGACCGGCGACGTCGTGCAGACCGACGAGTGCGAGCACCTCCTCCACACGGGAGTCGGCGACACCGAGGACGGGCGCGAGAGTGCGCAGGTGTGCGCGCGCCGTGCGGCGGGGGTGCGCGCCGCCGCCGCCGAGCACGGCACCGACGGCGCGGCCCGGCTCGACGAGTGCCGCGTACGGCAGGCCCTCCACCAGCGCCGCACCCTCGTCGGGCTGTACGAGCCCGAGGAGCATTCGCAGCGTGGTCGACGTGCCGGAACCGACGGGTCCGAACAACCCGGTCACCGATCCGCGCGGTACGACGAACCCGATCCGCGCGGCGGCGACCGCGGTTCCGTACGTCTTGGTGAGGTCACGCGCCTCGAGCGCGTGTCCGGGGCTCGTCTCGGTGGTGACGTGCACGCGTCAGGCGTCCGGCTCGACGACGCCCGGTGCGTCCTGCCACCGCGCCGGCGGCGGCCCGAAGGCGTCCCGTGCATTGGTGACGACGCCTTTGCCCAAGGCGCGGTTGCCGGCTCCGCCGATGACGGCTCCGATGCCCGCGGGCAGCAGCGTGCCGAGCATGACCGCCCCTCGCTTCGCGGCGTACTTGGCGACGAACTTGCGGACGAGCCGCTTGTTCAGACTGCCGAGGTTCGCGCCGGGGATCCCGGCGGTGAGCACGCGGCCGACGTTGCCGCGGCCCAGTGTCCTGCCGACGATCTCCCGGCCGGACTCACCGAGAGCGACCGCCAGCACCAGCGCACGCCGCTGTTCGTGGTCGTGCACGGCGATGCCGTGGACAGCGGCCACCGACAGGGTGAGCAGTGCGGAGGCCTCGACGAAGAAGGCCGTCTCGGTGCCGACGGCAGCGACCGACGCGACGGTGCCGATGCCGGGCACCGCGGCGGTGGCCCCGGCAGCCCCGCCGCTTCCCGTCACGGCGTTCAGGAACGTCTTCTCCAGGCGACCGATGATCTGCGCCGGCGACTCGGTGGGATGCGCGCGGCGAATTCGCCAGACGTACTTCTCGACGGCGGGGCCTTGCAGTCGGCTCCCGTTGTCGAGGATCGACACCAACGCCTTCTCGACGCGTCCTGGATCCTCGGCCATCGATCGGTCCTCCTCGTCCGCAGCGTGTGCACGAATGCCGTGCGGCCTCGCTCGTACCGTTCTACCGTGTGCCCATGACAGCCGTGTCGGACGGCGCGACCGCGGTGCCGTCGCTGCCACTCCGCGGCCTCGTGCGTCGCTACGAGGGGTACCGCCTCTCCGGCTTCGCGCCGGGCTCGCACGTCGGCATGCCGTCCGTCGACCTGACGATCATTCTGCCGATCGGGCCACCGCTCACGATCTCCCGCACCGCGATGGCGGATCAGCGGCCGGGGGAGTTCGGTGCCCTCGCGTCGGGTCTGGGGACCGAACCCGTCGTGATCGAGCACGACGGCGAGCAGCATGGTGTCCAGATCACGGTGACGCCGGCGGGGTGCCGCGCGCTGCTCCACGTCCCGCCCGCCGAGTTGCGCCAGTACATCGTGCCGTTGGAGGGCCTGCTCGGGCGCGATGCCGCTCGGCTTCTCGACGGCGTGCACGCAGCGACCGGATGGCGTGAGGCATTCGCGCTGCTGGACCGCACGCTGTGCGCGCGACTGGGCCGGGCCCCGCAACCGGATGCCCGGCTGGAACGGGCGTGGGCGCGGACCACCGGCCCCACCGCGATGTCGGTGGAGCAGGTCGCCGCGGAGGTCGGATGGAGCCGTCGACGCCTCGAGACCGCGTTCGCCTCCGAGTACGCCGTCACGCCGCGGGACGCGGTCCGGCTGGGGCGCTTCGCCCGAGCGCACGCGATGCTGCGGGTGGCCGAACCGCCCCGGCTCGCCGAGGTGGCGTCGGTCTGCGGCTACTTCGACCAGGCACACATGGCACGGGACTGGCGCGCGCTGGCGGGATCGGCGCCCTCGGTGTGGCGTGCGAACGAGGTGTTCGCATCCGTACAAGACGAGCGCACCTCCGCGGCGACAGGATCGACGGCATGACCGAGACACAGCACACCGAGACCACCCCGACCGTCGTCTGGCCCGCACTCCGCTACGACGACGCGCGTGCCGCGATCGCCTTTATCGTCGACGTCCTCGGCTTCACCGAGGCCGCCGTGTACGGCGAGGGGGAGCGCGTCGACCACGCCGAGCTCGTCCGCCCCGGCGGCGGAGCCGTCATGCTCGGCTCGGCGCGACCGGACAGCACCATCGCGGGCCTGCCGCCCGGAGTCGGCGCCGTCTACGTTGCCGTGGGACAGGACGAACTGACGCGACTGCACGATCGCGCACGGGATGCAGGGGCTCGTATCGTGGAACCGTTGCGTGACGAGGACTACGGGGGACAGGGCTTCACCTGCCGCGATCCCGAGGGCGTGCACTGGTCCTTCGGCACCTATCGGGGCCATTCGGGCTGATAGTGCTCCGCGCCTGTCGACGGCTGGTTTGGCCTGCTCGCTCCGACCCGGTAGCATGGAACGTCGGTGCGTTCACGCGTGCCTGCACGAAGTGTGGTTACGAGACGTCAATCAGGTGTGCAAACCAGGATCGCGGAGGATATGGCAAAGAAGGACGGCGCAATCGAGGTCGAGGGCCGAGTAGTCGAACCCCTGCCCAATGCGATGTTTCGCATCGAGCTGGAGAACGGTCACAAGGTGCTCGCTCACATCAGCGGCAAGATGCGGCAGCACTACATCCGCATCCTCCCCGAGGATCGCGTCGTGGTCGAGCTGTCTCCCTACGACCTGACACGCGGGCGGATCGTCTACCGCTACAAGTAGTCAAGAGTCCCCGGTTCCTCGCGAGCCGGGGATCAACCATGTCCGAGGTTCGACGCGTTCGCGCGTGATCCTCGGACGCGACCAGGAGATCGAACAGACGTGAAGGTCAAGCCGAGCGTCAAGCCGATCTGCGAGAAGTGCAAAGTGATCCGCCGTAACGGCCGGGTCATGGTGATCTGCGACAACCTGCGCCACAAGCAGCGTCAGGGCTGATCAACCCCCCTCTCGAAGATCTACTTGGCTCCACATGCCAGAAGAAGACCTCCCAGCACCAGCTGCCCACACGCGGGTAGTACACCCCCGGCCGCGGAGGCCGGGGCCCCGAGCACCACATGTATGGGGACGGACTGGGAGCAGACCTCCGCACGAATGAAGGAAAACGCCACATGGCACGTCTAGCCGGTGTGGATCTTCCGCGCGAGAAGCGCATGGAGATCGCACTCACCTATATCTACGGCATCGGCCGTACCCGTTCGCAGGAGATTCTCTCCGCCACGGGCGTCAGCCCCGATCTCCGGAGCAAGGACCTCACCGACGAGGATCTGACCAAGCTCCGCGAGTACATCGAGGAGTCGCTCAAGGTCGAGGGCGACCTGCGCCGCGAGGTGCAGGCCGACATCCGTCGCAAGATCGAGATCGGCTGCTACCAGGGCCTTCGCCACCGTCGTGGTCTGCCCGTCCGTGGACAGCGCACGAAGACCAATGCGCGCACCCGTAAGGGACCGAAGCGCACCATTGCCGGCAAGAAGAAGGCGAAGTAATGCCCCCGAAGTCACGCACCTCCGGTCCGAAGAAGACCCAGAAGACGCGCCGCAGGGACAAGAAGAACGTCCCGCACGGCAGCGCTCACATCAAGAGCACGTTCAACAACACGATCGTGTCGATCACCGACCCGTCGGGCAACGTCATCTCGTGGGCGTCCTCGGGCCACGTGGGCTTCAAGGGCTCGCGCAAGTCGACTCCGTTCGCCGCTCAGCTCGCTGCCGAGAGTGCCGCGCGCAAGGCGCAGGAGCACGGCGTCAAGAAGGTCGACGTCTTCGTGAAGGGTCCCGGCTCCGGCCGCGAGACCGCGATCCGTTCGCTCCAGGCGGCAGGCCTCGAGGTCGGCACCATCTCCGATGTCACCCCCCAGCCGCACAACGGCTGCCGTCCGCCCAAGCGCCGTCGCGTCTAGCGGGAAGGAAGTAACAGAACATGGCTCGTTATACCGGACCCATCACCCGCAAGTCGCGTCGACTGCGCGTCGACCTCGTCGGAGGCGACCAGGCCTTCGAGCGTCGCCCGTACCCGCCCGGCCAGCACGGCCGCGCGCGCATCAAGGAGAGCGAGTACCTGCTCCAGCTGCAGGAGAAGCAGAAGGCACGCTTCACCTACGGCGTCATGGAGAAGCAGTTCTCGCTGTACTACAAGGAAGCGAACCGCCTCAAGGGCAAGACGGGTGAGAACCTGCTCCGCATCCTCGAGACGCGTCTCGACAACGTCGTCTACCGTGCGGGCCTCGCTCGCACGCGTCGTCAGGCACGCCAGCTGGTCACGCACGGCCACTTCTTGGTCAACAACAAGAAGGTCGACATCCCCAGCTACCGCGTCTCGCAGTACGACATCATCGACGTCCGAGAGAAGTCGCTGAGCACGCTGCCTTTCCAGATCGCCCGCGAGACCTACGGCGATCGTCCCGTTGCCGGTTGGCTGCAGGTCGTTCCGAACCGTCTCCGCATCCTGGTCCACCAGGAGCCGGAGCGTTCGCAGATCGACATCCCGCTGACCGAGCAGCTCATCGTCGAGTACTACTCGAAGTAAGGCGCTTCGCGCCCCGTGCGCCTTTTGCGTATCTCCGGATACGCAAAAAGCGCACGGGGCCGTAGGCCACATCCCGAGCGTCAAATAGCGGACGCTCTTCCCAGGAGGACATCAATGCTCATTTCTCAGCGACCCACGCTGACCGAAGAGGTCATCGCTGACAACCGCTCGAAGTTCGTCATCGAGCCCCTCGAGCCTGGCTTCGGGTACACCCTCGGCAACTCGCTTCGCCGCACGCTTCTCTCGTCGATCCCCGGCGCTGCTGTCACCAGCATCCGTATCGACGGCGTTCTGCACGAATTCACCACGGTCCCCGGCGTGAAGGAGGATGTCACCGACATCATCCTGAACCTCAAGGGTCTCGTCGTGTCCTCGGAAGAGGACGAGCCGGTCACCATGTACGTCCGCAAGCAGGGCCCCGGCACTGTCACTGCAGGCGATATCGTTCCTCCGGCCGGCGTCACCGTGAACAACCCGGATCTGCACATCGCGACCCTGAACGACAAGGGCAAGCTCGAGATCGAGCTCGTCGTCGAGCGTGGCCGCGGATACGTTCCGGCTGTTCAGAACAAGGCGTCGGGCGCCGAGATCGGCCGTATCCCGGTCGACTCGATCTACTCGCCCGTGCTGAAGGTGACCTACAAGGTGGAGGCCACCCGCGTCGAGCAGCGCACCGACTTCGATCGGCTCGTTCTCGACGTGGAGACCAAGAACTCCATCACCGCGCGGGACGCGCTCGCCTCGGCGGGCAAGACCCTGGTCGAGCTGTTCGGGCTTGCCCGTGAGCTCAACGTCGAAGCAGAAGGCATCGAGATCGGACCCTCGCCCGCCGAGGCCGATCACATCGCATCCTTCGGTCTGCCGATCGAGGATCTGGACCTCACCGTCCGGTCCTACAACTGCCTCAAGCGCGAGGGTGTTCACACCGTCGGCGAGCTGGTCGGCCGTACCGAGTCGGATCTGCTGGACATCCGTAACTTCGGACAGAAGTCCATCGACGAGGTCAAGGTCAAGCTGCACTCGCTCGGCCTCTCGCTCAAGGACAGCCCCGCGACGTTCGATCCGAGCACTGTCGCCGGATACGACGCCGCCACCGGTACCTGGAGCGACACCGACACCGCCGTGAGCGATGCCGACGGCGCCGAGCAGGACTACGCCGAGACCGAACAGCTCTGACGCACTCGCGTCCCGAGCTCTTGATCAGGAGAGATTGACATGCCCAAGCCCACCAAGGGTCGCCGTCTCGGCGGATCGGCGTCGCACCAGAAGGCGATTCTCGCCAACCTGGCGACGGCGCTGTTCGAGCACGGACGGATCACCACCACGGAGTCGAAGGCCAAGCGCCTCCGCCCCTACGCCGAGAAGATCATCACGCACGCGAAGGCCGGCTCGCTGGCTCACCGTCGTGAGGTCATGAAGGACATCCGCAACAAGGACGTCGTTCACACTCTGTTCGCAGAGATCGGCCCGCACTTCGCCGAGCGCGCAGGCGGCTACACCCGCATCATCAAGACCGTCCCCCGCAAGGGTGACAACGCTCCTCAGGCCATCATCGAGCTCGTTCGCGAGCAGACGGTGTCCAACGAGGCGGACCGTGCTCGTCGTGTCCAGGCATCGCAGGCCGCGCCTGCCGCCACGAACGACGAGACCGCCGCTGACGAGGCTGCATCCGATCAGAACGTCGTCGAGGCCGTCGAGGCCGAGGCAACCGACGCTCAGGTCGAGAATGCAGACGCTGTCATCGAGGGTGTCGAGGCAGAGGACGCTCACGCGGCCAACGCCGATGAGGCAGACAAGAAGTAAGAGTGTCCTCGGACTCTCTGGGCGAGCCCGTCACCCCTTCCGGGGGTGGCGGGCTCGCCCGTTTGCGTCTCGATGTCGCCTACGACGGCACTGCCTTCGCCGGCTGGGCTCGACAACGCGACCAACGGACCGTGTGCGGTGTGCTCGAGCAGCGACTGTCCGCCATCTTCGGTACCCCACTCGAGCTCACCGTGGCCGGGCGGACGGATGCCGGCGTGCACGCCGAGGGCCAGGTCGCCCACGTCGACGTGCCGCGAACCGCGTTGGCCCGCATCGATCCTCGCGATCCCGACCGCGCACCCGACCCGTCGTTGCTGGTGCGGCGACTCGCGCGTTTCCTGCCGACGGACGTCCGCGTCCTGCGTGTGACGTTCGTGTCCGACGATTTCGACGCCCGGTTCTCCGCACTGCGGCGGCACTACGAGTATCGATTGTCCACCGCGCCCTACGGAACTCCGCCCCTCCGAGCGGGTTTCGTGGTGCCGTGGACCCGCACACTCGACGTGGCGGCGATGCAGGAGGCGTCGTCGACCCTCGTCGGCCTCCACGATTTCGTCGCCTTCTGCAAGCGCCGTGACGGTGCCACCACCGTGCGGGAGCTGCAGCGCTTCGACTGGGTGCGGGACGGAGACGATCTCACCGCGCACGTGAGCGCGGACGCGTTCTGCTGGTCGATGGTGCGTTCCCTGGTCGGGGCGATGCTGGCTGTGGGCGAAGGACGCCGTGACCTGACGTGGGTACGCGGCCTGCTGGGAGCCGGTGCGAGGTCGAGTTCGATCACCGTGGCCCCGGCGCACGGCCTGTCGCTGGTGCGTGTCGACTACCCGGTCGATGCGGAGCTGGCCGATCGCAGTCGCACGACCCGGGCCACGCGATCGTTGCCCGGTGCCTGCTGCGGCTAGCCTCTTCAGGCATGGCTCCTGTTCTCGGCGTGATCATCGGCTCGGTCCGGACGGGGCGTGTCGGCCCCACAGTGGCTCATTGGTTCGTGCGCCGCGCCTCGGCGGACGGGCGATTCGAGGTCCGGGTACTCGACCTCGCGGATGTCGTTCTGCCGATGGATCTCTCGGGTGGCCCCGGTGTCGACGAGCTGACGCGCTGGGTGGACGTCTGCGATGCCTTCGTGCTCGTCACTCCCGAGTACAACCACGGTTACCCGGCATCGCTGAAGCTGGCACTGGACTCGGTGAAGCTCGAATGGCGAGGTAAGCCGGTGGGTTTCGTCTCCTACGGCGGCACGGCCGGGGGAGTGCGCGCTGTGGAGCAGCTGCGCCAGGTGGTCGCGGAGCTGCACATGGCATCCGTGCGCGACGCCGTGCTGTTCCCCCGAGTGAAGAAGGCGTTCGACGCGCACGGTGAGACGTCCGACGGTGCCGCGATCGATGGCGCACAGCGGATGATCGATCAGTTGCTGTGGTGGTCAGAGGGCGCCGGTCAGCCCTACCCGCGCGGCTGAGCCCGGTCGTGGGAGACCCCGCGGTCGACCGATGGCCTCGGTCTCGGCCGCGGTGGTGACGAGCCGCAGGGTGATGCTCCGCGACGCCATCGTCAGGGACACCTCGTCGGTGACGTCCGGGGACTGGTCGATCACGATGTCGGTCCCGCCGGTCGACGAGGCAGGGTTCACCCGCAGCACCGTTCCCGGTACCGGAGTCGGTCTGTCTCCGGCATGATCGGCGACCACCAGATCCACCGCGGTGCCGGACTCGACGTCCGACACGGGAGTCACCACCGAGAGGGTGCCCGAATCCGCCACCGCGACGGCGAGATGGCGCCATGCATGGGGTCGGTCGGTCATCACCAGGACCACCGCACCGACGGCCACGGCGCGGAAGACGATCTGGTGGACCACGTACAGCTCGCCGTGGACGTCGACGGTGTCGACGTCCTTCCCGAACACACGTGCGGTGACGGTGGTTCCGTCGGAGTCGACACCGACGACCTGACCGCATCCCGCGACCGGCAGCACGAGGGTGCTCCACTGCGCTCCCTCGACGGGGTGCGTGGGCGTCGCCGGCCGGGCGGTCGACACGAGGACGTCCTCCAGGCCCTGTCGATGCAGGCCGTCGAGCGTGCTGGATCCCGCGACCCGGATCGATCGGCGCTGCGGCGATTCGGCCGACAGGTAGCCGTAGGTCGCCGTCGCTTCGGTGGTGGTCGAGAGGGCCGCCCGGACGGCGAGACTCGTGACGTCCGCGTCGTGATCGCCGATCGAGTCGACCGCCGCCGCGGTCCAGGCGGACGGTGCGAGCCGCCGTGAGCGCCAGGTCGATCCGCCGAGCCGGGCGAAGCGCCACTGCGGACGGACGTGACGCAGGGGAACCCCACTCGTCACCAGAAGATCCGCCGCACGGATCTGATCGGCGGTGAGAAGGCTGCCCACGAGACCGTGGGTGCGCAGGACGTGCTGCAGTCGGGCCATGGTCGTGGCGAGCATCTGCACCGACCCCGCAGCAGTTCCGCCCCGACGCGCCGCGGCCGTCTCACCCTCGTGGACGTCGGTCGAGAGGGAGAGGAAGGTTCGCCGCCGCGCCACCGACGCGAGCGGTCCGGCCATGGACAGGTAGCAGTCCGCGGCGCGGCGACCCCGTGCCGGACGCGTGCCGACGGAGGTGACACCCAGGTGGGTGGGCGTGTCCGTGCCCTGCGACAGTCGGTCGACGAGGTCGCGGAGCGGCACCACGGCGTCGGGTGTCGCACCGCGTGAGCCGACCGTCGACCATCCGGCCGCAGCCGGTTCGACGTGGAGTTCCGCGACGATCGTCAGGTCGGATCCGTTCCACACCACACCGATCGGACCGCCGGGACGATCGAACGACAGCACCGTGCGCGCGGGTACCGGTCGATGCGCGAGAAGCCGTGGCCACGCCGAGAGGTGACCCACGACAGGACGCCGGTCCCGGGGGAGGCAGAGTCCGATCACGACGACCACTGCGGCCGTGATCGCCCATCGTGCAGGCACTCCCGACGTCGTGAGCGCGACGGCCACGCCGAGCGCCACTGTCTGCGACACCACGACGTCGCGTGCGGCCGTCATCCCCGGGCGAGTCTCGGACACCATGGCTCCTTCTCTGCGGTCGATGTACTGTGCCCTCACGCGGGACCCCTCCATCGGGTCCGGCGTGTCCGGCGGGGGGCCGGGCCGCGTCGCCGCGGCACCGAGGGCAGGGGATATCGATGGCAGGAACACCGACCACGCGATGGCAGATCGGTGCGCATCGGTTCTCTGTGAGACGGCTCGATCACGCACTGGTCCTGGGCGACACGTCGATGCGGCACGAACCGCTGCGATCGACGGCGCGGGCCTCCGCGGTCGGCGTCGTCGTGGCGGTCCTGATCCTCGCCGGTTGCGCCGCACTCGCCTTCGTCCGACCGGCCGCACGTATCGGTGATGCCGTGATCGTGCTGGACGACGAGAGTGGCGCTCTGTACGTCGTCGAGGACGACACGCTCCACCCCGCGTCCGATCTGGCGTCCGCCCGGTTGTTCGCCGGTCGGCCGGACGAGCCCACCGCGGTCGGTCCGGACGAGATCGCTCGACGCGCCCGAGGCGCCGCGATCGGTATCGGCGGTGCGCCGCAGGCGCTTCCGGTCACGACCGGTGCGATGGTCTGGTCCGTGTGCGAGGAGTCGGACAACGGCACGACCGATGTGACCGTCGAACCGGTGGGGACGCAGTCCGTCGCACCGCGTCGCGCACTCGACCCCGACGACGCGCTGGTGTGGCGCCGCGACGGCGTCGACTACCTGGTGCACGGACAGGTGCGCGCGCGGGTGGACCTGCAGAACACCGCCGTGACCCGAGCCCTCGGCCTGGAGGACGCGGTACCCACTCCGGTGTCGGCGGGGCTCTTCGACGCGGTGCCCGAAGCGCCGGAGATCGTGACCCCCACGGTGATCGGGTCGGGCGCTGCTGCCCCGTACCCGATCGGGGGTCGGCCCGTCGGATCCGTGGTGACAGTCGATCTCGGGGATCGCAGCGAGCACTACGTCGTTCTGCAGGACGGCGTGCAGGCGATCGGAGCGGCCACCGCGCAGTTGCTGCGCTTCTCCGATTCGGCCGGCCGGGTGGGTGTCGACGCCGTCCCGCCCGATGTGATCGCCCGGGCTCCGAGAACCGCTGCACCTCTGGCGGTCGACACGTTTCCGGAGCGACCACCGATCATCGTGACGGGCGGCGACGCCACCTGCGTGGAGTGGGTCGGGCCGGACGAGTCGACGGGGCGCGGGGCGCAGACGAGGATGACGATCGGTGCGACTGCCGACTCGCGCGCCGTGGCGCTGGCCGGGGCGGACGGTGCAGGGGATGGGCTGGACACCTTCTTCGTGGCACCGGGGTCCGGGCTGTACGTCGCCACCACCGGGCAGGCCGCCGACGACCCGCGCCGCGATTCCGCCTTCTACGTCGCCGACACGGGAACCCGCTTCGGCGTCCCGTTCACGCAGGACGCGGAGGCACTCGGACTCGGCGATCCGGCACCGGCGCCGTGGCCCGTCGTGGGACTGCTGCCGCCCGGTCCGGCGCTGACCGTCGATGCGGCCCGTGTGGGTCACGACGGGTCCTGACGCCGGACCACCGCGCGTACCGCCAGTGCGCCGGACACGAGCAGCAGGATCCCGACGGAGGACGCCAGGGCAAGTAGTGCGTCGCGACGGTCGGTGACCGGCGGTGTCGTGCGCGGGGGCAGTCGCACGGACGCGTCGTCACCCCGTGCGACCGCGCTGCCCGTCACCGCCGCCACCGGATCCAGACTGCCGTGGCCGACAGCCGAGTCCCAGTCACCTGCCGGTGAGTGCGCCGTCGTCACGATGCGGTCGATGACATCTGCCGCGGACAGCTCCGGATGACGCGCCCGCACCAGGGCGGCCGTCGCGGAGACGAACGGTGTGGCGAAACTCGTTCCCGTGAAGGCTGTTCGGCGCCCCTCCTCGTCGAGGGTGCCGTCGGCCAGACCGGTACCCGTGGCACCGAGGGACGTGACCTCGGTACCCGGAGCCGCGACGTCGACCCACGGCCCGTTCAAGCTGAACGACGACGGCTGCCCGTCCGGGTCCAGCGACCCCACGGTGAGGACGTACTCGTCGAACCACGCCGGCGACGCGAGAGTCACCGGCAACGCCGTGTCTCGTCCGTCGATGCCGCGGATGAGGTCGTTCTGCGTCCGGCACCGACGGCCGTCCAGATTCCCCGCAGCTGTGACGATCACGGCATCCCTGTCCACCGCGGCGTACCGCACGGCGGCTCCCAGTGCGCCGTCGCCCATCGACGATCCAGCGCTCGCACAGGCGACCTCCGAGATGTTGACGACGTCCGCGCCCGCGTCGACAGCGGTGCGGATCGCCGCAGCCATCGACTCGACGTCGCCGTACCCCGCGGAGGTGGAACCGTTCTCGTCGGCCTCCCGCTCGGAGGACGTCGCGGCGAAGGCTGCACTGGACTGACGAATGGCGAGGATCGTGGCGTCCGGCGCTCCGCCGGCGAAGCCGGATCCCGCGACCGGCCGAGCAGCGATGAGTCCGGCGACGACGGTGCCGTGTGCATCGCAGTCCTCGAGCCCGTCGCTCGTCGAGACGTAGTCGCCGCCGGCGCGCAGAGTCGGGAGGAGCGGATGTGGTGCGACCCCGGTGTCGATGACGGCGATGATCTGACCGGCGCCTCGGGTGAGGCTCCACACGTCCGAGAACCGGAGCGTCCTCTGAGCCGCGGGTACCACCGACGTCACGGGCGCCTCGGAGACGGCCGCGCACCGGGTGCGCTGCTCGGTCGGTTCGGACGGGGCCGCGGCAGCCGGCTCGGGGAGCAGTCCGGGATCGATCAACGGTGTGTCCGCGGTTGCCGTACCCGTCGTGGGCAGGGCCAGAACGACCATTGCTGCGACGAGGCATGCGGTCACCCCTGGTCGTCGCTGAGTCGTCACAGGCCGCGCGCTGCCGAGTAGGCCCCGACGACGAGACAGACGAGAGGAACGATCGAGACCACGACGGCCAGTTCGGCCAGTTCGGCCGCCCGGCGCGCGACGGGGGAGAATCGCCGACCCGGCGCGACGACACCGATCAGGATCGCGAGGACGCCGACCGCCACCGCAGCCCCGGTCCACCACGGCCACAGGTCGGCACGTGTGGACGCACCGACTGCGAGGACGACGAGGACGACCGCGACACCCGCGGTGACAGCGACGGCGCAGCGCAGACGATCGACACCCACGCGGCCCCGGCAGCACAGGACGGAGGCGATCGCGGCAGCGGCAGCGAGTCTGCCCGGATCGACGGTCGCGGCGATGTCGTGCGTGGCCACGACGATCGCCCCCATCGAGGCGAGCAGGGACAACCCCGTCGTGTAGCCGGTCAGGTACTGCTGAGCTGTGCGAGCACGTTCCGCGACGACGTCGACGTCGGCGAGAGCGGACTCGTGTGCGGCGACGAGGGCGGCTTCCGACGGCCGCGTCGGCGGTCCCTCGTGTCCCGGGTGGTCGAGACGAGCGCCGGCATCGGCGAGTGGTACCGGGGGAAGGCGTATTCCGGCTCGTGCGGCCGACAGTCGCGGGGCGCGGGTGAGCGCCAGGGTGCACACGCCGGCGGTGACCGCCGCGATCGTCACGGTGGGCACGTCACTCAGCGCCTCGACAGCAGCGGCGACGGCGCCCACGAGGCTCACGGTCGACACCGCGGTGAACGTGGCGCGTCCCTCGCGGCCGGCGACCATCGAGGTGACGACGGACGCCGCCGCGCTCAGCGCGAATCCGAGCACTGCGTCGGCCGCGGCATCCTGGCCGGGAACGAGCATCGTGCCCGCGGCGAACGCGAGGAGACACCCGGTCGACCTGAGACCGAAGCTCAGGGCCGAGGGGACGCGCGCCGCGGTGCACACACACGCGGCCACGACGGTGAGCAGCGCGAGGACGGCGAGACTCGCTGCCGCAGGGACTCCGCTCGTTCTCGTCGCGGTCCATCCCGCGGTCGCCAGTGCCGCCGTCGACACGACGGTGGCTGCGACGACCGAGTCGGACCGGGTCCACGAGTGGCCGTTGCAGAGAACGGCCACCGCCTCCGTCAGATCGTCGAAGACCGGCGGTGAGGACTCTCGTCCGCGGTGGAGAACCAGCACGTCGCCGTCCCGAACACCGTTGTCCAGCAACGAGAGACGCGCGTCGAGCGGCACTCCCACCATCGTCGAGAGCGACCGTGGGCCCGGCGAACGATCCGAGTCCGCGCGCTCGTCGATCAGCGCCGTCAGAGCGGGCACCGTCGCGGCGACGGCGACTCCGCCGGGAACCGAGACGTCCACCTCGACGTCCCCCGTGATCACGGTGATGCGCAGCACGGCCGGCTCGATCCGGCGTACCGCGGATTCGCGCGTCGTGGACAGCGGCGCAGCGGTCGGCGCGATGGTCATCGAAAGTCCCCCCGAACTCTCTTCCCGCGGTCGCACCGCGGGTCGTGCGAGCACTATAGGTCAGTTCGGTGACATCGCCTCGCGATATGCACAGGCACGAGGGTTCGTCCACAACCCTCGTCGTCTTCCCTCCCGGTCGTCGGCGTCCGGCGCTACGGTCTGACCCGACTCGCCGAACGGGGCGGCGAGCCACTGGGGGTGGACGTGGTGGTCGGACGTGAGGGCGAGTACGCGACGGCGGTGGACACGCGGGTGGTCCATGGTCGACCGCCGCGCGAGGACGCGCCGCGGGTGCCGGGCGGCACCGTCGAGATGGAGCCGCCACCGGAGATTCCGCGGGTGGTCCCGGGGAACCCGCTCCTGAAGATGCTGCCTCTGGTCATGGTGGTCGCGATGGTCGGCATGGTTGCCCTCATGATCACGTCGGGCGCGGCCGCCAACCCGATGACGCTGCTGTTCCCGGCCATGATGGTGGTGTCCATGCTGGGGATGTTCGCCGGTGGGGGCCGCGGCGGCGGGCCACGGACGGCCGAACTCGACGAATCGCGCAAGGACTATCTGACGTACCTCGGTGCGATGCGCGAGCGGGTCCGGTCGACGGCGTCGGCGCAGCACGAGGCACTGGCCTTCTCCCATCCTGATCCGTCGACGCTGTCCTCGTTCGCCGGAACCTCACGCATGTGGGAGAGGCGGTCGACAGACGACGACTTCGTCCATCTGCGGGTGGGCGTGGGCGACCAACGACTCGCCACTCGCCTCGTCACACCCGACACGGGTCCGCCCGAGGGTCTCGAGCCGGTGTCGGCCGCCCTCCTGCGCTCGTTCGTCCGGACCCATGCCATCGTGTCGGACCTTCCCACCGCGGTCTCGTTGCGCGCGTTCTCCGTGATCGGTGTCGACGGCCCCGTCGAGGCGGCGAGAGCGCTCGTGCGCTCGATGGTGTTGCAGGCGTGCACTTTCCACAGTCCGGACGACATCAGTGTGGTGGTCGTCGTGGACGACTGCATCGCGGCGACGTGGGACTGGACGAAGTGGTTGCCGCACCACGGGGACGAGACCGCGTCGGACGGTGGCGGGCGACGGCGGCTGACCTTCGGATCGCCGGCGGAGGCAGCGCGGGACCTCGCCGTCCCGGCGGCAGACTCGTCGACCGTTGCGCGGCCCCATCGCATCGTGGTCGTGGATCGCAGTGCCGAGGACGGTGTCGAGGATGCCGAGACATGGGAGACCGTGACGAGGGGCGGGGACGTGACGGTCCTGACCGTGTCCGGTGCGGGCCGGGACGGCACCGCGGATCGCACACTCGTCCTGGTCGTCGGCGACGGCGCGGACAGGCCTGCGCTCGGCGCACGGAGCGCGGCCGGAGTCGAGATGTTCGGTACCGCGGACGGTGTGGACGTGGTCACCGCCGCCGTGGTGGCGCGGGGACTCGCTCGATTCCGGACGGGCGACACCGTCGTGCGGGCGGAGGGTGGCCCGCGCGTCCGAGCATGGGAACACCTGCCCGGCATGACGTCTCCCGACAGTCTCGACCCCGGCGTCGCCTGGTCCTCCCGTTCCGGGCGGTCGCGACTGCGCGTCCCGTTCGGACTCGACGACGACGGTCGCGTCGTCGAGCTCGATCTGAAGGAGGCCGCCGAGGGGGGTATGGGACCGCACGGACTCTGTATCGGCGCCACGGGATCGGGAAAGTCGGAACTGTTGCGGACGCTGGTGCTCGGACTCGTCGCGACGCACCCGCCCGACGTCCTGAATCTCGTCCTCGTCGACTTCAAGGGTGGGGCCACGTTTCTCGGACTGGAATCGGCGCCTCACGTCGCGGCCGTCATCACCAATCTGTCCGAGGAAGCGCAGATGGTCGAGCGGATGCGCGACGCGCTCGCGGGCGAGATGACTCGACGGCAGGAACTGCTCAGGGCCGCCGGCAATTACGCGAACGTCTCCGATTACACCCGTGCGCGCGAGGGTGGTGCCGCACTCGCGCCTCTACCGGCGCTCTTCGTCGTCGTCGACGAGTTCTCCGAACTGCTGACCCGGTTCCCGGAGTTCGCCGAGCTCTTCGTCGCGATCGGGCGACTCGGGCGCTCGCTGCACATCCATCTGTTGCTGGCGAGCCAGCGGCTCGACGAGGGTCGGCTGCGCGGACTCGACAGTCATCTCTCCTACCGCATCGGTCTGAAGACGTTCTCGGCCTCCGAATCTCGATCGGTTCTGGGTGTCGCCGACGCGCATCACGTGACCGGGGGTCCGGGAGTGGGGTTCCTCAGAACGGACTCCAGCGAGCTGGTGCGCTTCACCGCGATGTACGTCTCGGGTCCCCGTCTGCGGAGCGACGAGCCCGCAGCGCTCTCGGTCGGCGCAGGCTCGACCGGGCCCCGTCTCTTCACGGCGGCGCCGGTGCCGCTGCTCGACGAGACCGCCCTCGAACCGGCGGGCGAACCGCCGTCTCCGTCCGAGTCGTCGGACGGCGGCACCATCCTCTCCGCCGTCGTCGCGCGAGTGCGCGGTCACGGGCGTCCCGCACACCGGGTGTGGCTACCGCCGTTGGACCGGCCCGTCACACTCGACTCGGTGTCACCGGACACGGCGCTCGGCGGTGACCGGCCCGACGCGGCGGGGTCACTGCGCGCCGTGGTCGCACTGGTCGACCGGCCGTACGACCAGCGACGCGATGCACTCGAACTCGACCTCACCGGTGCGTCCGGGCACGTGGCGATCGTCGGGGGACCGCAGTCCGGCAAGTCCACCGCGCTCTGCACGCTCGTCCTCGATCTGGCTCTGCGGTACTCCCCGCACCACGTGCAGTTCCACGTCCTGGACTTCGGCGGTGGATCCGTCGGACGGCTGGTAGGCCTTCCTCACGTCGGATCCGTCGCGGTCCGCTCGGAGGCGGACGCCGTGCGACGCATCGTCGCCGACGTGGTCGGAACCGTTCGACGCCGCGAGGAGTTGTTCCGCACCGGCGAGATCCGGTCGATGGCCGACGCGCGGCGCAGGCGAGAGTCGGGTGGAGACAGTGCACCGCCGGTGCCGGACATCGTTCTGGTCGTCGACGGGTGGGGCACGATCCGAGCCGAGTTCGAGGCCCTCGAACCGTCGCTGCACCAGCTGGTGTCGAGCGGACTCTCCTACGGGGTGCACGTCGTCCTCGCCGCGAGTCGGTGGGCCGAGCTCCGTCCCGCGGTGAAGGATGCCGTCACCACGAGAGTCGAACTGCGCATGGGTGATCCGTCGGACTCGGACATCGGCCGAGCACGGGCAGTGCACGTCCCGACGCGTCGGCCCGGTCGAGGCATCACCCCGGACGGGTTGCATCTGCTCGTCGCGCTCCCGCGTGTCGACGGCATCGCCGACACGGACGATCTCGGACACGGGACCGACCGCGCGATCGCCGAGTCGGTCCACCGGTGGCGGGGTGACGCACCGACGCCCCCGGTGCGACTGTTGCCGCGTCGACTCGAGCGCGACGACCTTCTGTCGTCCGTGTCGGCGTGGTGGCCACCGTCCGCCTCGGGGACATTCGTCGCCACCGTGCCGGTGGGTGTCGACGAGAACGATCTCGCGCCGGTCGTTCTGGATCTGGCCGAGCATCCGCACCTTCTCGTCCTCGGCGACTCGGGCTGCGGGAAGACCAGTCTGCTGCGATCGATCTGCCGTTCGCTCGCGCAGGCCAACGACGCCACGTCGCTGAGAATCCTCGCCGTCGACTACCGACGAACCCTGCTGGGCGACATCCCGTCCGATCGGCTCGCCGGTCACGCGTCCACGGCCGAGCAGGCCACGACGATGGTCGCCGAACTCGCGACCTACCTGCGTGCCCGCCGTCCGGGACCGGACACCACTCGTCGCGAACTCGCTGCGAGATCCTGGTGGACCGGTCCCGAGATCGTCGTGGTCGTCGACGACTACGACCTCGTCGTCACGCCGCACGGAAACCCGCTGACCGAGTTGCTGGAACTGCTGTCGCAGGCGCGGGACGTCGGTCTGCATCTCGTCGTCGCACGTCGGTGCGGCGGATCCGCCCGGGCACTGTACGAACCGGTCCTCGCGAGGCTCAAGGACCTGGCATCACCGGGACTGGTCATGAGCGGGAGCCGAGAGGAGGGCGTCCTGCTCGGCTCCGTCCGTCCGTCCGAACTCCCACCCGGACGCGGTGTGCTGGTCGGGCGCGGAACGGCGACACTGGTGCAGACCGCGCTGTGCGAGACCGCGCCGGACGAGCGGTGACGTCGCCCGTCGGGCTCGTCACGACCGTGGACGCGGTGTGGTGTTCACGGTTCGGGGTGCTGTCGAGAACTCCCGCAGACGGTTCCGCGTCCGTGGACGTCCTCGGCCACATCGACGACCGCGTCGTCACTCTCGCCGACGGACGCGAGGTCGAGGTGTCGACGATGGTGTCCGAGATGTTCACCGACGCTCTGCGCGATGCGGGGGTGCACGGTGGGGACCACGACCTGGTGCTGGTGCACCCACCGCACTGGGGAGCCGTGCGCTGCAGCGTCCTCACCGCGGCCGCGCGACCCCTCGCGCGTGACGTCCTCCTCGTGTCGTCGGCGCTCGTCGCGCGGGACGCGGCGCAGTCGGCCCGGCCCTGCCCGTGCGGTGGATCACGCTGCCGAACAGTGGTTCTCGACCGCACACCGCACCGCACCACGGTCTCGACCGTGGTGAGTACGGCCATCAGCAGCGACGTCGTGGACTGTGTTCTGACCGACCCCGCGATCGGAGGGGACGACGAGCTGACGGTGTCGCGCACTCGTGCCGCGGTGGACGGAGCTCTCGCTGCCGCGCCGGCCTGCCGACTCGTCGTGCACGGCACGAGTGAGACCTTGCCGCGAGCCGTACTCGACGAGATGAGCGATCTGACGGTGGTGACGGTGGACGACGAGGAGATGGCGGCAGCCGTGGTCCCGAGCGCGGGCGCGAGCCCCCTCCCGGTTCCGCCCGTCACATCGTCCGTACCGGCCGAGCTCACGCCCGGTAGGACGGGCGCGTGGCTGGCCGAACGAGCCGCCGCGGCGGCCGTGGACCGTCGGCGCACGACCCGACGGCCGGTCCTGGTGGCAGCGGTGGCGACCGCGGTGGTGTGCGTCAGCATCGGCGTCGCGGCACTGACCAGCGGACAGTCGCCCGCGCCTGCGACGGAGCGACCACGAGCCGCAGAACCGTCCATGGTCCCGGCCGGGCCCACTCGACCCACCGCGCCCACCACCGAGCCGGCCGCCGCGACGACGACGAGCGCCCCTGCCGGTACCGACTTCTCGATCGCCGGAACACACCTGATCGTGCCGGTGGGGTGGCATGTCGAGCCGGGTACGGAGCGGGTCGAGATCCGTCCCGACGCACCCGCCGGCATGCGACTGGTGCTGGTGGTCCGCGAACTCGGTGTGGGCGTCGGACTACCCGACGTGCAGGCCACCCTGTCGGCCGGGGTCGACGCCGCACCCGATCGACTCGGCGGGCTCGATCGACGGTCGGACGTATCCGATCGTCCCGCGCTCGTCTACACCGAGAAGGCGTCCGACGGCTCGACGGTGGCGTGGACGGTGATCGTGTCACCGGGGGAGCAGACGAGTCTCGGCTGTCAGAGCACCGAGGCCGCGAACCCTGTGATGGCGGAGGTCTGCACCGCGGTCCTCGCGTCCCTCGTCGTCGGGTGACGCGGTGGCGGAGACGGAACCGTTCGCCGAGTCGTCGCGTCGAAGGAGGTGCAGGGGAAGTTCCGGGTACCGGCCCGGACCACACCGAGGGGGGATCGAGAGACCATGTCGCAGATGAAGACCACCGTCGAGACGATGCACGTCACCGCAGGGAAGGTGGACCAGCTGACGCTCGAGATCAAGGCGCTGCTGGACCAGCTGCGTGGCGACGTCCAGGCCGTCGGAGGGAGTTGGGAAGGCGCGGCGGCGATCGCGTTCCAGAACGTCATGACCAGCTGGGACGGCAGCGCGAACAAGTTGCAACTCGCGCTGGGTTCGATCGGGGACGCCATCAAGTCGAGCGGGACCGCCTACGGCGCTGCCGACGACGACAACACGCGCACCGTCACCGCCGCGGGCGGTTCGCTCAACCTCTGACCCGCCGATCATCCGATCTGCCCATCACTCACGTCAGGAAGGACGTTCACCATGAGATACGTGTTCGGTGCCATCGACCAGGTCACTGCTCAGATCGACGCGAAGCAGGCCACTCTCAACAGCAAGCTCGACGAACTGCGCCAGATCATCTCGCCGCTGGTGGCGGAATGGGAAGGCACGGCGTCGGAGTCGTACCAGGACAAGCAGCGCCAATGGGACTCGGCGGCCCTGGAACTCAATCAGGTTCTCGAGGCGGTCGGCAGTGCCGTCGGTCAGGGCAACGCCGACATGCAGGCACGCGAGGCGGCGAACCGGGGAATGTTCGCCTGATCACGGACGAGGTGGGCAACCGGGGCGTGAGGGGTGTCCGGTTGCCCATCTCCGACGGTCCGTACGACTCCGGTCGGCGCGGGGCGGATACTGGACGTCGTCATGACACAGCCGGATCAGCCCGTCACCGACCCGAGCGACCGCGACCACGCGGCTCGGGCGATCGCCCGCAGCCGGGTCGCGGCGGAACGTGCGCTCACCGAGGCCCGCATCGTGTCGCTCGCACGACAGCACCAGGCCATCGTCGAAGGGTCCCGGTGGACCACGGACGACGACGAGCACGATCCCGAGGGGTCGACCATCGCGTTCGAGCGCGCCGCCATCGCATCGATGTCGAGAGAGGCGCGGGAGGACCTGCGCGAACTCGACGACGCGGAGATGCGGATCGAGCGCGGCACCTACGGACAGTGCGAGGTGTGCGGCGGGGCGATCTCCGACCCCCGCCTCGAGGCGCTGCCGACTGCTCGCCGCTGCATCGAGTGCACCTCTCGTCGGCGATGACGGTCGAGGGGTTTTGACCTGCCAGTACGTGGGCCGGTAAGGTACACCGTTGGCGTTCGGTACATCGAGTCGTCATGCACGACCGATACCGGTCCCTCGGGTCTCCACTGGCCGCCGAGACGACCGACCACGCGCCTGGCCAGCACCATCAGCGATGAGACAAGGAAGTTCTGTGTCCACGTACAGCCAAAAGGCCGGGGATGTCACCCGGACCTGGCACGTGATCGACGCCACCGACGTCGTTCTCGGCCGCCTCGCAGTCCAGGCAGCAACTCTGCTGCGTGGCAAGCACAAGCCCACGTATTCCCCCAACCTCGACGGCGGAGACTTCGTCATCGTCATCAACGCTGAGAAGGTCGCGATCAGCGGCAACAAGCGGACCGACAAGTTCCACTACCACCACTCGGGCTTCCCGGGCGGTCTCCGTGCGCGCAGCATCGGTGAGGTTCTGGACAAGAACCCCGACCGCGTCGTGGAGAAGGCCATCAAGGGCATGATCCCCAAGACCAAGCTCGGCAACCAGATCGCCGGCAAGCTCAAGGTCTACGCAGGTCCCGATCACCCCCACACGGCTCAGCAGCCCGTCCCGTACGAGATCAAGCAGGTGTCCCAGTGACCGCTCCCGAAGAGAACGTCGTGACCGAGACGGCCGAAGAGACCGTCCCCATCGGTGACTCCGTCGAGATCGCCGACGAGTTCGTCTCCGTCGAGGAGCCCGAGGTCGTCGCCGACATCGAGGCCGCCGCTCGTCCCGCCATCTACATCGATCGCCCCGTCACCACGGTCGGTCGTCGTAAGGAAGCCGTCGTGCGCGTGCGCATGACCCCCGGCTCGGGCGACTTCAAGCTCAACGGCCGCACCCTCGAGGACTACTTCCCCAACAAGGTGCACCAGCAGCTCATCAAGTCCCCGTTCGTCACCGTCGAGCGTGCGGACGGCTTCGACATCGTCGCCCTCCTGCACGGTGGCGGCCCGTCCGGCCAGGCAGGCGCCCTGCGTCTCGCCATCGCCCGTGCCCTCATCGAGGTCACCCCGGACGATCGCCCCGCCCTCAAGAAGGCCGGCTTCCTCACGCGTGACCCGCGTGCCGTGGAGCGCAAGAAGTACGGCCTGAAGAAGGCTCGTAAGGCATCGCAGTACTCGAAGCGCTGATCTCAGCACTTCTGGAGAAGCAGGCGCTCCGGCTGGTCCTCGGACCGCCGCGGGCGCCTGCTTCGTGTCACGGCACCTGCATTCGCTCAACCTGCTCGGAAGAGGTAACTGTCATGGCCCGGTTGTTCGGTACCGACGGAGTTCGGGGACTGGCGAACGAGGAGGTGACGGCAGACCTCGCACTACGACTCGGCCGTGCCGCCGCAGCGGTGCTCGGCGAGGTCGCCTCGTCGACCACCCGCCCCCTGGCCGTGGTCGGACGGGACCCGCGCGCGAGCGGCGAGATGCTCGAAGCCGCGATCGTGGCCGGACTGTCCTCCGCCGGAGTCGACGTCCTCACGGTCGGTGTCGTCCCCACCCCGGCCCTGGCCTACTTGACCGACGACTACGACGCGCAGCTCGGCGTCATGATCTCCGCATCGCACAACGCGATGCCCGACAACGGCATCAAGTTCTTCGCGGCCGGCGGCCACAAGTTGGACGACGACCAGGAGGACCGCATCGAAGCGTTGCTCGACGCGCCCGCCACGGGCCCCGTCGGTGCCGCGATCGGCCGCGTGCGACAGGCCCCGGACGCCCTCGCCCGCTACGAGAGCCACCTCGCGACCATCGTCTCCCGACGCCTCGACGGCATCACCGTCGTCGTGGACTGCGCTCACGGAGCCGCCTCGACCGCCGCGCCGGACGCCTACCGCGCCGCGGGTGCGACCGTGATCGCCATCAACGCCGACCCGGACGGCCTCAACATCAACGACGGATGCGGGTCCACTCACCTCGACGTGGTGCAGAAGGCCGTCGTCGAGCACGGCGCAGACCTCGGACTCGCCCACGACGGCGACGCGGACCGCTGTCTCGCAGTGGACGCGAGCGGCGCCGTGGTCGACGGGGACGCGATCATGGCGATCCTCGCGATCGCGATGCACCAGCGCGGCGAGCTTCCCGACGACACGCTGGTCGCCACCGTCATGAGCAATCTCGGACTGCACATCGCGATGCGTGACGCCGGAATCACGGTGCGTACCACCGCTGTCGGCGATCGCTACGTTCTCGAAGAACTGCGCGCCGGCAATTACGGACTCGGCGGTGAGCAGTCGGGGCACATCGTCCTGCCCGCCTTCGGCACCACCGGTGACGGTGTGCTGACGGGCCTGCAGATCATGGCCAGGATGGCCGAGACGGGACGCACCCTCGAGGACCTCGCGTCCGTCATGCGCACGCTGCCCCAGGTGCTGATCAACGTGCCCGTGCAGGACAAGTCCGCCGCGACGTCGGCTCCGCTCGTGCAGGACGCGGTGACCCGTGCAGAGGACGAACTCGGACGAGAGGGGCGAGTGTTGTTGCGTCCCTCGGGAACCGAGCAGCTCGTCCGCGTGATGGTGGAAGCGGACACTGCAGACACCGCCCGCCGGCTCGCCGACCACATCGCGGATGTGGTCGGCGCCGTCGGCTGACGTCTCGGCCCGTCAGCCGATGAGGGCCTTGAGCTGCTCCACCTGACCCACGCGGCCAGCGGTGTCGGCTGCGATGGGGTGGATGTTCAGTGTGGTCACACCCGCGGACTCGAAGGCGGCGAGGCGCTCCTTGACGTAGCTCTCGGTGCCGATCAGCGAGATCGACCGGACCAGCTCGTCGGGAACGGCGGCCGTGGCCTCCTCCTTCTTGCCGGCCAGGTAGAGGTCCTGGATCTTCTCTGCCTCCGCCTCGTACCCGTACCGCACCGCGAGGTCGTTGTAGAAGTTCTTGCCCTTGGCGCCCATGCCACCTATGTAGAGCGCGAGCTGGGGCTTGATCCACGGAAGGAACTGGTCGGCGTCGTCGCCGATGGCCACGGCGGGGCTGGCGTAGACGTCCAGCTCACCCAGAGACGGGTCGCGCTTCGCCTTACCGGCCGCGAGCGACTCGCCCCACACCGACTCGGCCTTCTCCGGATGGAAGAAGATGGGCTCCCAGCCCTGGGCCAGCTCGGCGGTGAGCGCGACGTTCTTGGGTCCGAGTGACGCGATGACGATCGGAATGTCGGCTCGCACAGGATGATTGATGAGCTTGAGCGGCTTGCCCAGACCCGTGCCCTGATCGGCGGGCAGCGGAATCTGGTAGTACTTGCCCTCGAACTGCACCTTCTCGCGGCGCCACACCTGGCGGCAGATCTCGATGATCTCGCGGGTGCGGCCGAGCGGGGCGTCGTACTTGACGCCGTGGAATCCCTCGATCACCTGGGGGCCGGACGCGCCGATACCCATCACGAATCGTCCGCCGGAGACGTAGTCGAGACCGGCGGCAGTCATCGCGAGCAGCGACGGCGTGCGGGTGTAGATCTGGAAGATGCCCGATGCCAGCTGGATCGTCGAGGTCTTCGCCGCGAGGAAGCCGATCTGGCTCACCGCGTCGAACGAGTACGCCTCGGGAATGAACGCGATGTCCATTCCCGCCCTCTCCAGGGCCCCGACCTCCTCGACCGTCTCGCTGAACCCGCCCGAGTAGTTCAATTGCATACCGATGCGCATGGGGCTCCCTGATCGCCGAAGTGTGTGTTACTCACCTGTGAATTCGGAGGTTACCGGTCCTACCGGCCGTGCCCACCGACGGCTGCCGTTTCGCGGGAACGCGGGGAAGCGGCGGTGCGTCTGATCTGTGGGGATCGCGCTCTCGAGCATCACTTCGGAAGGGACGACATGGCCAGTGGAACGTCGCGAGGCGGAACGACGCTGGACGAGGGGGCAGCCCGGGCGGCGATCGCGGCCCTCGAGGAGTCCGCGACAGCCGTACGAAGGTCCGCCGAGCGCGGTGTGGGCGGTCTGTTCGGTGTCGAGTCGGCGGGCCGGAACCACCGGGCGGAGGCGGCCGCCCTGCAGGACAGCCTCGGGCGGTTGTCGGAGGGCCTGCGGTCCTGGTCGGACGCCACCGCTGCGACGTCGGCCGCCCTGCGGGCGTCGATCGACGGCTCGGTGTCGCTCGACGATGTCACCGCCCTGCGCGTCGCGGCGCCGGGTGTGCCGGCACAGCGAGGTGACCGGTGACCGCACCGGTGCCGTCGACGATCGACGGTCTGCTGGATCTCGGGAGTGAGGGCCTGACGTTCTTCGCGACGTTCCTCCCGCTGGTCGGAGCGAGCGGCGCGCCGATGACCACGACCCACGTCGCGCTCTGCGCTCGCTACGACGAGCAACGCGGACTCGACACCGAGGCTCTCCGGGCTGACGCCGACCGGCTCGGCGCCGCGGCGGCCGAGGCGCGCGCGGAGATCGGGCGTCAGTCCGACGCAGCGGAGTCGTTGGGGCAGGCCTGGTCGGGAGATGCCGCCGACGCCGCGCTCGACCTCCTTCGACGGCAGTGCGCGAGGTCGGCCGGCCACGCCGATCAGCTCGAGGCGATCGGTTCAGCGATGGCCTCCGCGTCGGCGGGGTTGCACGCGATCGTCGAGGACAAGTCGATCGCCGCCTCCGCGTTCCGCACCGACGAGGTGGGCGGTCGCGATGCAGCGCAGGTCGCGGCCACCATCGCCGGAGCCGGAGGTGCATCCGCACCCGACGCGGTGCGGACGCTGGCCTCGGTGTTCCCGGGCCTCGAGGCGATGCTGCTGTCCGCGTCGGATCCCGGCCGGCGGCAGGCCGAGGTCCTCGAACCGGTCGCAGCCCGATGCCGAGAGTGGTTGGACACCGTGTTCGTGCCGGCGATGACCGAGCGTGTGGCCGCATTCGAGGAACTGTGCACCTCGACGGAGACCGCCGTGTCCGAGATCTACGCGGCACTCTGCGCCGCTGCGGCGGACATCGACGGCTCCCCGTGGCCGAGTGGTCACCGGTCCGTCGAGGACGACGCGTGCGAGTGTGTGCCGGCGGAAGGCACCGTGCCGGCTGCAGCGACCACGCTGGCGTCGGTGACGGCGCCGGCCGCTGCACCCGAGCCGCCGTCGCTCGCCGTCACGCCCTCTCCTGTGGTCGCGGAGCCGCCCGCGACGCTGCCTGTCGCTCCCGTCGAGGATCGCTCACCGCTCGCCGAACTGATCGGGCGGGCGGTGCGGGACGCGGTGACCGAGGTGGTGTCGACTGCGGCGCCGTGCGACCCACCGCCCGCCGAGGCGCAGATCTCACCGGAGGCGGCGCTGACTGCGCCTGCCGAGAACGTCGAGCGCGGTCACCTCGAGGCGGAGCTCGAGGGTCGCGGGGTGAGTGTCGCCGTCGGCGCGGACGGGGCTGTGGACATCCGCACCCACGACGCGGCGGGGGAGTCCCGTCACTTCGCTCTCGCTGCCGGGCCTCTCGGACTGCCCGTCCTCACCGAGGTGATGGACGAGGCGGCGCCGCAATCGGATCAGCCGTCGGAGCCGTCGTCCGAGACCCCGGACACAGCGGAACGGGACGAGCCGCATCGGGAGGCAGTCGAACAGGACGCAGCGGATGAAGGGCTCCCGGTCGTCGAGGCCCCGGTCGTCGAGGCCCCGGTCGTCGCACCACCGGACTGCATTCCCATCGCTGCGGAATCCGGCGGTGTCACGGAACCCGCTGCGCCGCAACCCGTCACGGACCCGATCGGTGAGGCAGCGACGGTCGGCGAGCCGGCGCGACCCGAGCTCGCGGAAGCCGGTCCGCTGTGAACTCGCAGAACACCGCGGACATCATCGACGCCGTCGTGCGGGAGCACCGGCGGGCGACGCGACGTGTGCGGACCCGCCTCGCAGCCATCGACGAGGAGGCTCGGAAGCGCTCGGAGGCCGCGCGGGTGGTGCCGCGTCGCGCCGGAGTGATCCTGCGATCGCCCACAGAGGCGGTGGCCGGCGACGAGGCTCCGCCGGCGGCGCCTCAGCGACCGGCGAGGTGGCTCAGCTGACGGATCGCGCTGACCTTCTTGGGGGCGTCCGCGGTCGGCGCGTTCGGGTCGACCACCTCGGTGCCCTTGACGACGGCGTCGGGATCGGAGAAGTCGGAGTACGTGTCGTCGCCCGCGAGGCGGTGCAGGAGGAAGCCGGTGAGCAGTGCCTGCACCGAGCGCCGAGTCTTCGGCTGGGCGTTGCCGACGCCGAGGAAGCTGAGCAGCTTCCGGCCCTCGACCATGCCGTCACCTTCCGACTTGTCGATCACGCGGAGCAGGGTGGGGCCACCGAGCGCATCGGCGAGCGCGACGGGCTCGGCGGTGAGGGAGTTCAGTTCGGAGGGACTGCCGAGAACCAGAGCGGGCGCCGTGACCGCGTCGGCGATGCCGGGCGACAGGGCGCGCGGAGAGGTGGGCGCCGGATAGAGCGCACCGAGAGCGGCGACGTCCGATCGCTGAGCCGCGGCGATCACCGCGGCGCCCGCGCCCATGGAATGGCCCACCAGGCCGAGCTTGGCGGGGTGCACGCTGATGTCGCCGGTGCCGAGACGGATGCCGGTGCACACGTCGAGCGCGACGAGGAGATCCTGCGCCAGGGCACTGTGGGAGGGCACCGGTCCGCGCTGCGTGTTCGGCGCGACGACGACGATGCCCCACGACGCGAGGTGCCGCAGCGTGGAGTCGTAGTGCGAGGCGCCGGTCATCCAGCCGTGCGCGAAGGCGATCGCCGGCAGTCCCGTGCCCTCACTGGGCGTGTAGATCACACCGGGCAGGCCCGCGAGAGCGAGGTCACCGCGCAGCACGCGATGGGGACCCCGCTCGGTCAGGTCGGCGACCAACTTCTGCGTCTTCGGCACAGCACTGACCGTAGTCGACGCGGCAGTTCGCCATGCCGTCGACGTGCGGGCGGCCGGAGCGCCGTCCGCGCCGAAGTAGGCTGTCGTCCCATGTGCGGAATCGTCGGGTACGTCGGACATCGTCGAGCGCTACCGGTGGTGGTGGAGGCGTTGCGCCGGATGGAGTACCGCGGATACGACTCGGCCGGCATCGCCGTCCTGGACGGGTCCGGGGGAATGGCCGTCGAGCGCAAGGCCGGAAAACTGGCGAACCTCGAGGCCGAACTGGACGAACTCGGGCGGGACACCTTCGTCGGCACCAGCGGGATCGGCCACACCCGGTGGGCCACCCACGGACGGCCCACCGATCGCAACGCCCACCCGCACCGCGACCGCGCCGACCGCGTCGCCGTCGTGCACAACGGCATCATCGAGAACTTCGCGCCGCTGCGCGCCGAACTCGAGAACGCAGGCGTCGAGTTCGAGTCGGACACCGACACCGAGGTGGCCGTCCATCTGGTCGCCGCCGCCTACGACGAGGGCCCCACGGCCGGAGACTTCGTCCAGAGCGCCCTCGCGGTGCTGCAGCGCCTCGAAGGCGCCTTCACGCTCGTGTTCACCCACGTCGATCACCCCGACACCATCGTCGCGGCCCGTCGCTCCACCCCGTTGGTCGTCGGCGTCGGCGAGGGCGAGATGTTCGTCGGGTCCGATGTCGCCGCCTTCATCGAGCACACGCGCGACGCGGTCGAGCTCGGGCAGGACCAGGTCGTGGTGATCACCGCCGACGGCTACGACGTCATGAACTTCGACGGGTCCGAGGCCGAGGGGCGTCCGTTCCGCATCGACTGGGACCTCGCCGCCGCCGAGAAGGGCGGTCACGACTACTTCATGTTGAAGGAGATCCAGGAGCAGCCCGCGGCGGTCGCGGACACCCTCCTCGGACACTTCACCGACGGTCGCATCGTCCTCGACGAGCAGCGACTGTCGGATCAGGAGCTGCGCGACGTCGACAAGGTGTTCGTCGTCGCGTGCGGCAGCGCGTACCACTCGGGGCTGCTGGCGAAGTACGCGATCGAGCACTGGACGCGCCTCCCCGTGGAGGTGGAGCTGGCCAGCGAGTTCCGTTACCGCGACCCCGTTCTCGACCGCTCGACACTCGTGGTGGCCATCTCCCAGTCGGGCGAGACCGCCGACACGCTGGAGGCGGTCCGGCACGCGAAGGAGCAGAAGGCCCGAGTCCTGGCCGTCTGCAACACCAACGGTTCGCAGATCCCGCGCGAGGCCGACGCGGTGCTCTACACGCGGGCGGGACCGGAGATCGGTGTCGCGTCGACCAAGGCGTTCCTCGCCCAGGTGACGGCCAACTACCTGGTCGGTCTGGCGTTGGCGCAGGCTCGCGGTACCAAGTATCCGGACGAGGTCGCACGGGAGTACGCGGATCTCGAGGCCATGCCGGAGCTGGTGAGGAAGGTGCTCGAGACGGTCGAGCCCGTCCGTGCCCTGGCCCGCGAGTTGGCGTCGTCACCGACGGTGCTGTTCCTGGGTCGCCACGTCGGTTACCCGGTGGCCCTCGAGGGTGCGCTCAAGCTCAAGGAGCTCGCGTACATGCACGCCGAGGGCTTCGCCGCCGGCGAGCTCAAGCACGGTCCGATCGCCCTCATCGAGGACGACCTGCCCGTGATCATCGTGATGCCGTCGCCGAAGGGCCGAGCGGTGCTGCACTCGAAGATGCTCAGCAACATCCGTGAGATCCAGGCGCGCGGCGCCCGGACCGTCGTGATCGCCGAGGAGGGCGACGAGACGGTGCGGCCGTTCGCCGATCACCTCATCGAGATCCCGGCCGCGCCGTCACTGCTGCAGCCGCTGTTGTCGACGGTGCCGCTGCAGGTGTTCGCCGCCGAGGTCGCGCAGGCGCGCGGCTACGACGTGGACAAGCCGCGTAACCTGGCGAAGTCGGTCACCGTCGAGTGATCAGCTCTCTCGGACGATGACCGTGCCCGTCATGTTCGGGTGCACCGAGCAGAAGTACGGGTACGTGCCGGGGTCGTCGAACGTCTGACTGAACTGACCCGACGAGATCATCGGGCTGTGCAGCAGACGGGACGCCGCGTCGATGCCGATCACGTTGTGCGCGACACCGGTGTCGTCGAAGAACCACGTGACGGTGTCGCCGGGCGAGATGGTGACGCTGGCAGGGGAGTAGGCCATCGCGGCGACCGTGACGACGTTCGGCCCGGTCGGACGTTCGGCGGTGGGGGCGTCCTCGGTGCACGATGTGAGCGACAGTGCCAGTGCGGCAGTGACTCCGATCGTCGCCGCGAGTGTTGTCAGGCGAGCCATGATTCCCACGGTAGACCTGCCGTGCATCGTGGCCGGTCGGCGCTACCGTGGGACGCATGCGTCACTTCCACACCGCCGACGAGGTGCGAGCGGCGGAAGCCCCGCTGCTGGCCCGACTGCCCGAGTACGCGGCGATGCGCCGCGCGGCCCACGGACTGGCGACGGTCGTCGCTCGTGAACTCCGGGCCCGCACCGGCGGGGTGGTCGGCAGACGGGTGCTCGTTCTCGCCGGATCCGGGGACAACGGCGGCGACGCGCTGTTCGCCGGCGCCGAACTACGCCGGCGCGGCGTTGCCGTGGAGGCACTGCTGCTCCGCCCCGATCGCGCCCACCCCGCCGCACTGGCGGCGTTCCGGGCCGCCACGGGACGTGTGGTGACGCGGGCCGGCGACCCCGATCTGGTGATCGACGGCATCGTCGGCCTGTCCGCGCGGGGATCGCTCCGACCGGACGCGGCCGCGATCGTCGACGGACTCACCGCCCCCGTCGTGGCTGCGGACCTGCCGTCGGGTGTCGACCCGGACACGGGCGCCGTCGACGGTCCCGCCGTCCGTGCCGCCGTGACGGTGGCGTTCGGCGCCTACAAGCCGGTGCACGTGCTCGCGAGCGCGTGGTGCGGCGAGCTGCACCTGATCGACATCGGCCTCGTTCCGGACGCCGCGACGATCACGTCTCCCGACGACGGCGAGGTGGGCCGCGCGTGGCCGGTACCCGGACCTGCGGACGACAAGTACTCCCAGGGCGTCACCGGCATCATGGCGGGCAGCGAGAAGTATCCCGGCGCGGGCGTGCTGTGCACGGGCGCTGCGGTGGCGGCGACGTCCGGCATGGTCCGCTACGTCGGGCAGGGCGGCGCCGAGGTGGTGCATCACTACCCGGAGGTGGTCACCGCCCGTTCGGTCGACGAGGCAGGACGTGTACAGGCCTGGGTGGTCGGGCCCGGCTTCGGCACCGACGACGACGCGGCCGACCGGCTGCGCTCCGTCCTGGAGTCCGACGTCCCGGTCCTCGTCGACGCCGACGGACTGACCGTGCTGTCGCGGCGACCCGAGCTGGTGCGCGGACGGTCGTCGGCGACCGTGCTGACACCGCACGCGGGAGAGTTCGAGCGACTCACCGGGTCCGCGCCCGGACCCGATCGTGTCCGGTCCGTCCGCGCCCTCGCGGCCGACTGGAACGTGACGGTGCTGCTCAAGGGGCGAGCGACGGTGATCGCGGATCCGGACGGCGCCGTCTCCGTCGACGACGCGGGGTCGTCCTGGTCCTCGACGGCCGGGTCCGGCGACGTGCTGTCCGGCATGATCGGAGCGCTCCTCGCGGCGGGCGTGCCGGCCCGTACCGCCGCCGTCATGGGCGCTCGCGCGCACTCGCGGGCGGCCGCGCTCGCCGCCACCGATCGAGGTCGGCGTACCGCTGCTCCCATCTCCGCCTCACCGCTGCTCCGCGCCGTTGCGGACGCGGTCGGCGACCTCCGCGCACAGGCCTGACACCCGCCACCGCACGTCGGTGCGGGGTGTCGATGGCAGAATGACGCCGGTGAACAGCGCGCAGGAGGTGCCGACGAGTCCGGTCGCACCGGCTCCGACTTCTCGCCCGCAGGCCGAGGCGCTGATCGATCTGGACGCCGTCGCGCACAACACCCGCATCCTGATCGAGCACGCCGGCGATGCTGCGGTGATGGCCGTCGTCAAGGCGGACGGCTACAACCACGGCGGAGTGGAGGTCGCTCGGGCGGCGCTCGCGGCCGGTGCTCGCGAACTCGGTGTCGCCACGGCTGCGGAGGCGCTCGGACTGCGCACCGCGGGTCTCACGGCGCCGGTGCTGTGCTGGTTGCACGCCCCCGGCACCGACTTCACGGGACTGATCGACTCGGACGTCGAGATCGGCGTGTCCTCGCCCCGTCAGATAGCGGAGGTCGCCGACGCCGCACGCCGTGTCGGCCGTCCCGCCGTGGTGTCCCTCAAGGTCGACACCGGCATGAATCGCAACGGGGTGGGTGCGGACGAGTTCGACGCGGCCGTCGACGCCCTGGTGGCGGAGCAGCGTGGTGGCGCGCTGCGCGTGCGCGGCCTGTTCTCCCACCTGGTCGATGCGGACGTACCCGGCGATCCGATCAACGACCGGCAGAAGGAGCGCTTCGACGCCGCCGCGGACGCGATGGCCCGAGCGGGCGTGGCACCCGAGGTACGGCACATCGCCAATTCCGCCGGTGCCCTTATCCGCCCCGACCTGGCCTACGACATGGTCCGACCGGGCATCGCGCTGTACGGCCTGTCCCCGGCACCCGATCTCGGATGGTTCGGACTGCGCCCCGTGATGACGCTGCGCGCCACGGTGATCCTGCTCAAGCGGGTGGCTGCCGGCGACGGCGTCTCCTACGGCCACGAGTGGATCGCTCCCGTCGACACGACGGTGGCGTTGCTGCCCGTGGGCTACGCCGACGGCATCACGCGTGCGCTGAAGAACCGGTACGAGGTGTCGATCCACGGCGTGCGGTATCCGGCGGTGGGCCGGGTGTGCATGGACCAGATCGTCGTCGACCTCGGACCCGGCCGTCCCGACGTCGCCGAGGGGGACACCGCGTACCTCTTCGGACCGGGCGACCACGGGGAGCCCACGGCCCAGGACTGGGCGCAGACGCTCGACACGATCAACTACGAGGTGGTGACCGGTATCCGCGGTCGAGTACGACGGACGTTCGCCGGAGGGGTCTCGTGATCAGCGCCCGTCTCGCCGGAATGGCCGGGGGCGCAGCGAGTATCGCGGCCGTGGCCGCCGTGGCCGGCATCACGGCGGTGCGGCGCCGGGTGGGCCCGCCGGTGCCCGACGCCGGTCGGCGCGAGGACTTCGAGTCGATGGAGTTCGATCGCGGGTGCGTCGTCGCCAGCGGAGACGGAGTGCCGCTGGCGGTGCGCGAGGTCGGTCCACTCGAGGCGCCGCTGACCGTGGTGTTCGTGCACGGGTACTGCCTGCGCATGGAGTGCTGGCACTACCAGCGCCGCGAGCTCGCCCGCCGGTGGGGCGACGACGTGCGGATGGTGTTCTACGACCAGCGCGGTCACGGCCGATCCGGCGACGTCTCGCCGGACGAGTGCGACATCGCCCGCCTCGGCATCGATCTCGCCGACGTGATCCGGGCCGTCGCACCGCGTGGGCCGCTGGTGCTGGTGGGCCACTCGATGGGCGGCATGTCGGTGCTCGCGGCCACTCGCCAGTTCCCCGACGCGGTGGCCGAGCGGGTCGTCGGAGTCGCGCTGATGTCCACCACCGCAGCGGGTCTCGCGCGTACCGGTCTCGGACGGAACCTCCAGAATCCGGCCGTCGACGCGTTCCGGCTCGCGGTGCGGACCGCTCCGGGTGCGGTCCAGTTCGGCCGCGGTGTCGTGCGCGGGGTCATCGCCCCGGTGCTGCGCGCGGCGTCGTTCGGCACCGCGGTCAGTCCCGCCCTCGAGGCGTTCGCCGAGCAGATGATCCACGACACCTCGGTGGTGACGATGGTCAACTTTCTCCAGGCGCTCGAGCTGCACGACGAACTGGAGGCGCTGCCCGTCATCGCGGACACGGCGACCCTGGTGCTGTGCGGCGACGACGACTGGGTCATCCCGTTCGACAAGTCGGAGCAGCTGGCCGACGCGCTCCCGCACGCCGAGATGGTCCGGGTCCGCCGCGCCGGTCACCTGGTGCAGCTCGAGTTCCCCGACGAGGTGAACGACGCCCTGGACCGTCTGGTACAGCGTGCACGCGACGGACGGGTCCGCGCCGAACCGACGAGGCGAACCGTTGGCTGACGCGGTGCCGGTCGAGGGGGAGGCCGTCCTCTCGACGGCCGAGGACACCGAGCTCCTGGGCGAGCGCCTCGCCGCGGAGCTCGAAGCGGGCGACGTCGTGGTGCTCGACGGACCCCTCGGCGCAGGTAAGACGACGCTGACGAAGGGTCTCGCCCGCGGACTCGGCGTGCTCGGCCGCGTGAGCTCGCCGACGTTCATGATCGCGCGCACCCACCGCGCCGGCGGGGACACCGGCCCCGGGCTCGTGCACGTCGACGCCTACCGGCTGGGGCTCGGAATCGGCGCCTCGGCGATGGACGAGCTCGACGCCCTCGACCTCGACACCGAGCTGGCGGACTCCGTCGTCGTCGTGGAGTGGGGCGAGGGCATCGCGGAGGCCCTCGCCGACCGGCACCTGCTGATCCGGCTGCGGCGCGAGCCGGAGTCCGACGTCCGCACCGCCACGTGGCAGTGGATCGGGTGAGCACGGGTAATCTGGATCCCCGTGCTGATACTCGCCGTGGACACCTCCACTCCCGCCGTGACGGCCGGGGTGGTGCGGCTCGACGACACCGGCCCGCAGCCGCTCGCGACGCGCGTCACCGTCGACGCCCGTAAGCACGCCGAAGTTCTCACCCCATACATCCTCGAGTGCCTCGCCGACGCCGGCATCACCGCGGACGACCTGTCCGCTGTCGTCGTCGGCACCGGACCGGGGCCGTTCACCGGCCTGCGCGTGGGCATGGCGACGGGAGCCGCCTTCGGTGACGCCCTCGGCATCCCGGTGCACGGTGTCGGCAGTCTCGATGCCATCGCCGCGGCCGTGCCCGGTGATCGCGAGGTCCTCGTCGTCACGGATGCGCGTCGCCGGGAGGTGTACTGGGCACGGTTCCGCGGCGCCGAGCGCGTCGCCGGACCGTTCGTCTCGCCCGCCGCGGACATCGTCGTGGGGGAGTCGACGGTGGTGGCCGGATCGGCACTGTACGTCGATCTGGTGGACCTGCCCGTGGAACCGGTCGAGAGTCCGTCCCCGGAATGCCTCGTCGCCGTGGCCGCGCAGGCGCTGCGCTCCGGCGCGGAGCCGACGTCGTTGGTGCCGCAGTATCTCCGGCGTCCCGACGCGGTCGCGACGGCCGATCGAGCGGCGAAGACCCGCGCATGATCGGCACGGTCGAACCGATGCGCGTCGAGGACGCGGACCGGTGCGCGGAGCTCGAGGCCGTGCTGTTCCCCACCGACGGGCCCTGGCCCGCATCGGCCTTCGTCGAGGAACTGCGCGGCCCGCACGTGCGGTACTTCGTCGTGCGAGAGGACGACGGTCGGGCCGTCGGGTACGCCGGGATCGCGTTGCTGGGCAAGGGCGAGGACACCGAGTCCGAGGTCCACACCATCGGCGTCGATCCCGCCGCGCAGCGTCGCGGTATCGGCAGGGCACTGCTCGACGCGTTGCTGCACGACGCGGACCTGCACGGCGGTCCGGTGTTCCTCGAGGTGCGCACCGACAACGAGCCGGCCATCGAGTTGTACCGCCGGGCGGGCTTCGACATCGTCGGGACGCGCCGCCGCTACTACCAGCCCAGCGGTGCGGACGCGTACACCATGACCAGGCCCGCCCCGACTACGAGAGGTGGTCACCCGTGATCGTCATGGGGATCGAGAGTTCGTGCGACGAGACCGGTGTCGGCATCGTCCGCTACACCGGAGACGCGTCGGGCACCGGCACGTGCGAGGTGCTCGCCGACGAGGTCGCGTCCAGTGTCGACGAGCACGCCCGCTTCGGTGGTGTCGTCCCCGAGATCGCATCGCGCGCACACCTCGAGGCCATCGTGCCCACGATGCGACGAGCGTTGGCGCAGGCGGGTATTCGTCGCCCGGACGCCGTCGCCGTCACCATCGGACCGGGCCTCGCCGGAGCGCTCCTCGTCGGTGTCGCGGCGGCGAAGGCCTACGCGGCGGCGTGGAACGTGCCGTTCTACGCGGTCAACCATCTCGGTGGTCACGTTGCGGTGGACACCCTCGAGCACGGCCCGATGCCGGAGTGTGTCGCGCTGCTGGTCTCGGGCGGACACACGCATCTGCTCGAGGTGTCCTCCCTGGCCGAACCGATCGTCGAACTGGGCAGCACCGTCGACGATGCGGCGGGAGAGGCCTTCGACAAGGTCGCCCGGCTCCTCGGACTCGGGTATCCCGGCGGTCCCGTGCTCGACGCGCTCGCCGCAGAGGGTGATCCGCGCGCCGTCGCGTTTCCTCGCGGCATGACCGGACCACGCGACTCCCGCTACGACTTCTCGTTCTCCGGCCTCAAGACCGCGGTGGCTCGCCACGTCGAGTCGGCGCAGCGCGCCGGCCGTCCGATCGTGGTGGCCGACGTGGCCGCGTCGTTCCAGGAGGCCGTCGCCGATGTCCTGACGATGAAGGCGCTGCGCGCTGTGACCGACCGGGGGGTCGGCACCCTCGTCCTGGGCGGCGGTGCCACTGCGAACTCGCGTATCCGATCGCTCGCCGAGGAGCGGTGCGCCGCGGCCGGGGTGACGTTGCGCGTGCCCACTCCGCGTCGATGCACCGACAACGGCGTCATGATCGCCACGCTCGGGGCGCACATCGCTGCATCCGGAGCCGAGCCGTCACCACTGACGGCGGCGACCGATCCGGGCCTGCCCGTCTCGGTCAGCCAGGTCGTCTGACGGCCCGTCAGGCGGGCGGTGCAGTCGACGGTGTGACCGCCGGAGCGGACGTGGTCGGTACGGGAACGAGGCCCTCGGGGAGCACGGACTCCGGCACCACGGCACCGGGCGCGGGCGACACCGGTGTCGATCCGGACTCGGGCGTGCTCTCCGGCGTCGTCACCGGCGGGGTCGGCAGCACACTGGTCAGGTCCGTCCACCACGGCGGGATTCCGGGAACGTCCGGCAGGACGATGACCGGAAGATCGGGAGCCGGGCGGAGTGTCGGGGTGGTGGATGTCGGCGGCGCCACGGTCGTCGTCGCCGTGGCCGACGGTGACGACGAGCGAGTCGGGTAGGGACGCACCTCGGGGGTGTAGGTGTAGTCGGTCGTCGGCCACGGTTCCGCGGCCGTGGGCTCCGGCGCGTCGTCCTCCCAGCCACCGGTCAGAGCGGGCGGCGCCGCCTCGGGTGCCGACGCGCTGGTGGCCGTCTCCTCCGTGGTCGAGTTCGGGAGTTCCGAGGTGGCCACCGTGGTGACGGCCGGCTCGCTCGACGGGGTCAGGGCCTGGACGCCGTACGCGAGCACGACGGCCATGGCCGCGCACGCCGCGGCGAGCAGCCCGACCGTTCGCAGGCCCCCGGCGATCGAGGTGGGCGGCCGGGTGGACGCGGGCAGCACCGAGTGGCCGAGGTCGCGGGCCAGCAGGGCTGCGCCCTTGGCCACGGCGGCATCGGGTTCGGGCGTCGGCACCGCGGGCACGTCGGCGGCGTGGGTGATGGTCTCGACCACGGCGGGCACGTGGGCGCCGCCGCCGACCACGGCGGCCGCCTCGGGGCGTGCGGTCGGGCCGGCCTCGTCGAGCACCTCGAGAACCAGCTCGCGCAGCGCAGCCAACGGTGCGGCGATGGCGACGACCATCTCGGCGCGAGTCACGGTGAGCGTCTCGGCTCCGGGCAGATCCACGGTGACGGACTCGTGGAAGGACAGTTGCTCCTTGGCCGTGCGCAGACGTGCCGCGACCACCGGGCGATCCGAGGTGGTGACCGCGGGCAGCCTCTCGGCGGTCAGGGCGAGGAGGTGCGCGTCGAGGACGGCTCCGCTGACCTCGTCGGTGCGCCGGACCGCGCGCACGGTGCCGTCGACCTGATCGATCACCGTCGTGGTGGTGCCCGAGGCGCCGACGTCGACGAGCAGGACGTGGCCGTACCGCGCCACCTCGCCGGTGTGCCGGAGCCAGCACAGCAGAGCGTCGGTGTCGGTCACCAGATGGTCGTCCGTCACGTGATGACGACGGGTCGCCGACAGAATGGACCGCGACCCGAGGCCGCCGCGATGCGCCACGGCGATACGTCCGCCCGACGTGGCGGGGCGGGTGTCGTCGTCGACGAGGTGGTGGGACGCGAGATCGAGCGAGGTGGCGACCAGGTCACCGATGTCGGAGCGGGCGCCCTCGGCGGTCACGGTGCGGTAGTCGAAGGTCTCGGTGCCGTCGGGAGCGGTGGTGAGGACGGCGCAGCACACCACCTCGGATCCTGCCGAGACCCCGATGGTGGGTTCGGGGACCACACTCTCCTGCTGTGTGTCCGACACGTGCATGCACCTCCTCGGGCGGTCGTTCCTACGCTGCCGTTATACGAATGTTACCGAACTCCGCCGGAAATAGTGCACATCCCGCGCTGGTTCCGGCCGCGGAGGGACACCGAACCCCTTCCTGACCAGTGCAATGACGAGACGTCACGAAAGTGAGAAAGGGGCGCGTCACCGTGTCTGCGAGCGTCGAGATCGGCATCACCACCTTCGCCGAGACCTACCCGGAGGAAGGAGTCCAGGAGGTGCGCGGCCACGGTCGACGACTGCGCGAGGTGGTCGAGGAGGCCCAGCTCGCCGACGAGGTGGGACTGGACGTGTACGGCGTCGGTGAGCATCACCACGAGGACTTCGCCGCGTCCGCGCCCGCCGTCGTGCTCGCGGCGATCGCGGCGGGACCGAGCGCATCCGTCTGACGCATCAGCGTCGGCACGCTGCCCCACGAGACGGTGCTGCGCTCCATCGAACTTCTGGGCCGCGAGGTCGCGCCTCTGGTCCGCGAGGCGATGGCGTCCTCGACGCGACACGAGAATGTGCACTCGTGAAGGTTGAGTGCTGGCACTCGCGTGTATAGAGTGCTAGTCGACGACAGGTTCAGTGACCCGGCACCCGCGACGACGGGCCACCGCAATCGTGCGTCGTGAACCAGAGCAGTACCCAGCAGGACGAACACCAGCACAATCCGTGCCGGGGACCAGCCCCGGACCGACAATCGTGAAAGTGGAGGGCTCATCGTGGCAGGCGTGAACATCAAGCCGCTCGAGGACAAGATCCTCGTCCAGGCCGTCGAGGCCGAGACGACGACCGCCTCCGGCCTGGTCATCCCCGACACCGCCAAGGAGAAGCCCCAGGAGGGCACCGTGGTGGCCGTGGGTGAAGGCCGAGTGACCGACAAGGGAAATCGCATCCCTGTCGACGTCAAAGAGGGTGACACCGTCATCTACAGCAAGTACGGCGGCACCGAGATCAAGTACGCCGGCGAGGAGTACCTGATCCTGTCCGCACGCGACGTGCTGGCAGTCATCTCCAAGTAAGCCCCACGCCCTCCGCCCCGGTGTCCTTGTCTCGAGGACCCGGGGCGGAATGCGTCACGCCGTACTGATGAGGAGTTGGTAGGCCACATGTCCAAGCAAATCGAATTCAACGAGGTCGCACGACGCAGCCTCGAGAGGGGCGTCGACAAGCTCGCCGACGCCGTCAAGGTCACCCTCGGGCCCCGCGGCCGGCACGTGGTGCTGGCCAAAGCCTTCGGTGGTCCCACCGTCACCAACGACGGCGTGTCCATCGCCCGTGAGATCGACCTCGAGGATCCCTTCGAGAACCTCGGCGCACAGCTCGTCAAGAGCGTCGCCACCAAGACCAACGACGTCGCCGGTGACGGTACGACGACGGCGACGGTACTGGCACAGGCCCTGGTCAAGCAGGGGCTCAAGAACGTCGCCGCCGGTGCCAACCCCATCGCGCTCGGCGCCGGCATCACCAAGGCCGTCGAGCACGTGTCCGAGGCACTGCTCGCCGCCGCGGTTCCCGTGCAGGGCGAGAAGTCCATCGCGCAGGTCGCCACCGTGTCGTCCCGCGACGAGGTCATCGGCCAGATGGTCGGCGAGGCGCTCACCCGCGTCGGCGCCGACGGTGTCGTGACGGTCGAGGAGTCGAGCTCGCTCGTCTCCGAACTCGTCATCACCGAGGGCGTGCAGTTCGGCAAGGGCTACCTCTCGCCGTACTTCGTCACCGATCCGGACAGTCAGGAAGCGGTGTTCGAGGACGCGCAGATCCTGCTGTACCGCGAGAAGATCTCGTCCCTTCCCGATTTCCTGCCGCTCCTGGAGAAGATCGCGGAGTCGGGCAAACCGGTTCTCATCATCGCCGAGGACATCGAAGGCGAGGCACTGTCCACGCTCGTCGTGAACTCGATCCGCAAGACGGTCAAGGCCGTCGCGGTGAAGGCGCCGTTCTTCGGAGACCGCCGCAAGGCGTTCCTCGAGGACCTCGCCATCGTCACCGGTGCCACCGTCATCAATTCCGACATCGGCCTCAGCCTCAAGGATGCGGGCCTCGACCTGCTCGGCAGCGCACGCCGCGTCGTCGTCACCAAGGACGAGACCACCATCGTCGAGGGTGCGGGCACCGCGGAGGCCATCGCCGACCGCGTCGGACAGCTCCGTCGCGAGATCGAGGCGACCGAGTCCGACTGGGATCGCGAGAAGCTCGAGGAGCGTCTGGCGAAGCTGGCCGGCGGAGTCGCGGTCATCAAGGTCGGTGCCGCCACCGAGACCGACCTCAAGGAGCGCAAGTTCCGCGTGGAGGACGCCGTCAACGCCGCCAAGGCAGCTGTCGAGGAAGGCATCGTCTCCGGTGGAGGCGCCGCGCTCGTGCACGCCAGCCGCGGCCTGAAGGACCACCTCGGTCTGACGGGCGACGAGGCCATCGGCGTCGAGGCAGTGCGCCTCGCGCTGCGGGCCCCGATGTACTGGATCGCGAGCAACGCCGGTATCGACGGTTCCGTCGTCGTCGGCAAGCTCGTCGACGCGGACGACGGCACCGGCTTCAACGCCGCCACGCTGACGTACGGCGACCTGGTCGCCGACGGCGTCATCGACCCGGTCAAGGTCACTCGGTCGGCCGTGGTGAACGCCGCGTCCGTCGCGAAGATGATCCTCACGACCGAGTCGACCGTCGTCGACAAGCCCGAGGTCGTCGAGGACGAGGGCGGCCACGGTCACGGCCACAACCACTGACCACCCTCTCGACGAGCGAGGCCCCATCGGACACTGTCCGGTGGGGCCTCGCTCGTTCGTGGGGTCAGGAGGCCAGACGGCGACGGTTGCGCCGCGCGAAGACCTCTCGCTCGGTCTCGGACATGCCGCCCCAGATGCCGTACGGCTCGCTCACGGCGAGCGCGTGGCTCCGGCACTGGGCGAGGACGGGGCACGCGCGGCACATCTCCTTGGCCTTCATCTCGCGTTGCGCTCGCGCTCGTCCTCGTTCACCATCGGGATGGAAGAACATCGACGAGTCCTCGCCGCGGCACGATCCGTGCATCTGCCAATCCCAGATATCGGCATTGGGTCCGGGAAGGTGATTGGGCTGGGGCATTGTGTACTCCTAGGACTCTCACGCACGGTCGTGAATTCTTCTGGTGCAGTTCACGATCTGTCGCAACCGTAGAGCCGGGCGAGTTTCACCGTCAACAGTCTCGATCGTGGTGATCTGCATACTCCGAGCAGGCATTAATTAACTCGGACGACACTTTTCTCTGGTGTCGAGCCGGTAGGGGAGTCCTCGTAATGTCCCTGTCACATCGTCGACAAGACACCGACACACTGTGCCCGGAAATGTCGTGACATTTCGTGTGTAAATTCCTGGATAACGCCCGAAGACTATTCTGTTTCCCGTGCAGTCCTCGTGTCCTCCCGTGCCCGGTCCGGACTCCCTGACACGGTTGTCGGAGGCCGTCGACGCCGGGGCCCGCGGGTGGTACGCCGCCTCGCTCACCCGGGCCCGGTCGCTGCGGCGCGACGCCGATCCGGCCGTGCGGTCCCTGAGCGCGAGCCTCGAGGGGTCGCTGCTGCGCCAACTCGGCCGCCACACCGACGCCGCGGTGCGTGACGGCGCGGCGCTCGTCGACAGCGGCTTCTCCCGTGGGACAGGTCCGCGCCGGGCGATCGACGTCGACGCCGCCGTGGACGCCCTCGTCGGTCTCGCCGCCGATGCCATCGGTCCCCGCCGCCTCGCGCGGGCCGACGTCCTCCTCGCCCGGGCGGAGTCGGTGCTCGCCACCCGGCCGGGCCACCAGCGAGTGTCACTCCGCGTGAAGTGGGTCCGGGCGGAGGTGGCGATGGCGTCGGGTGACGCGCGGCGCGCCCTCGACGCGGCGGAGGCATCCGTTCGGGCGGCACGGGAGTTCCGGTCGCCGCGGCACCTCGTCAAGTCCCGTGTGGTGCACGCCGCGGCCCTGCTGGTGGGGGGTGATCACGCGGGCGCCGCGACGGCAGCGCGCGCGGTGCGCGACGACGCCGTCGCCGCCGACCTGCTCCCGCTCGCGTGGGCCTCCGCCTGCCTGTCCGAAGCGTGCGGTGACCGCGACGCCGGCGCTGTCCGACGAGGGTTCGAGGTTGCGATCCGGTCACGCGGTGGGCAATTCTCGTGACCGAACCGTACGGTTCGGTCGAGCCGCGTCGGGCGGCGACTATCCTTGAGAGGTTCCGCACCGGGCCGTCGGGGACCGGGAGGAAGCGCGCTCGATTCCGGAGCGGGCCCGATGTGAGGTGGGAAACACTCTGACGATGATTGCCACGGGTGAGGGGCTGGACTCGGCCGTCGCCGCGGCTGCTCGCGGCGACCGAAGGGCTCTCTCCGTCGTCCTCGAAACCATCAGGCCGATCGTGGTCCGGTACTGCCGGGCGCGCGTCGGTGCAGGTGAGAGGGGTCAGCTGTCTGCTGACGACGTCGCCCAGGAGGTGTGCCTCGCGGTCATGACAGCGCTGCCGCGCTACGAGGACCAGGGCCGCCCCTTCATGGCGTTCGTGTACGGGATCGCATCGCACAAGGTCGCGGACGCCCATCGCAGCTCGTCGCGTAACAAATCCGAACCGATGGCCGATGTACCGGATGTCATGTCCATCGAGGACGGCCCCGAGCAACGGGCGCTGGATTCGGAGGCAGGACGCCGCATGAACGAACTGCTGTCGACGCTGTCGGAGAAGCACCGCGAGATCCTGGTGCTCCGGTTGGTGGTCGGGTTGTCGGCAGAGGAGACGGCCGCCGCCGTGGGTAGTACCGCAGGCGCCGTTCGTGTGGCGCAGCACCGGGCAATAGCGAAGCTGAAGAACGAAGTAGTGGGAGCAGGTGACAAGTATGGCTAGGGACTCGTGGCGCGGCAGCGCTGGAGATTCTCGGCTCGGCGCCTCCGGACACGGAGCCACCGGCCGCCCCGACGCCTCCGGCGCAGGTGGCGTCGATCCCCGAGCCGTCGACGACTTCGAGTCGTCCGGCCCCGTCGACATCATGGCCGTGCGCCGTGACGACGCGCTCATCGATGCGATCGCGAGCGACGGTCCCGTCGCGACCGTCGACTCCGACGAGTATCGCCTGGCCAGTCTGCTGGCCGAATGGCGTTCCGACATCCTCGCCGACCCGCTCCCCGAGAGTCCCGATCTCGATCAGGTCGCCGCGGCGATAGATCTCGCGCTGGCCGAGGACGCGCTGCACCGTCAGCGCACGCGGAGCCGGATGCGTTTCCTGCGCCCCGTCGCCGGTGCCGCGGCCGCCGTCGCGTTCCTCGCGGGTGGTGTCACGGCGTTCTCGTACAGCGCGATGCCGGGCGATCCCCTGTGGAAGGTGAAGGAGGTCGTCTTCACCCAGCAGGCCGATTCGACGGTCGCGCAGGTCGACACCACGTCGGCGCTGCAGGAGGTCGAGGATCTGCTCGCTCGTGGTGACGCGGAGACGGCCAAGACTCGTCTGGCCGAGGCCGCACAGCGCACGGAGAGCATCCGCGACGAGGACGAGCGTGCCCAGCTGCAGATGTGGTGGACGCGCCTGTCGGACGAGTTGGCGAAGCTGACAGCGCCGGCCGCCGTTCCGCCGCCGGCGTTGCCGACCACGCCGGTCACCACGGTGCCGACCGTGCCGCAGGACATCATCCCGGAGATACCCGTCGATCCGAGCCTGCAGCTCCCGCAGGTCCCGCTCCCGACGGAGATCCCGCAGCTGCCGACCGACATCCAGCTGCCGTTCCCGCTGCCGACGGACCTGCCGTTCTTCCCGCAGGCGCCCACCACCACGGTCACCGTCCCGCCGGAGATCCTGCGGGCACCGATGCCCGTGCCGTCGACGACGGCGGCGGTCACCCCGGACACGTCCGTGGTGCCCAACTGACCTCGAGTCACCGACCACGTGCACGACGAAGGCCCGCAGACACTGTCTGCGGGCCTTCGTCGTGAAGTGGTGTCGCGCGCCGACGCCCTAGGAGTCGTACCCGTCGCCCTGGAGCGCGTCGTTCATGGACGCGTCCGCGTATCCGCGGCAGTAGTCCCACGTGACGTACGCGTCGGGAATCGGGTCGTACGCGGGCTCGTGGGGACGCACCGTGCCGTCGACGAGAAGCTGCAGCAGGTTCGCGCGCAGCATGTCCCAGTCGTGGTAGTGGTCCTGCTGGCAGTCCTCGCAGCACACGACGAGGCCTCGCACGCCGCGGTGGGCGAGCAGTGCCTCGTAAACGGCGAGATCCGCGAGATCCTCCTCGACCGCCAGGCGTTCCTGGGGATCGAGGGGCTGTCCGGGCTCGATGGCGTCGAGGGCGGCCGAGGGGTCGGCTGGATCGCCGGCGAAGGGATCCGGCGGCAGACCTGGAGGCAGTTGATCGCGCACACGTCCACGGTACGCAGCAAGTGCCGGTCTGCGCCAGCGCTACACGGCTCCGCGGGGGTCCGGCGGCCTCCGGCGCACGGGGTGACCTGCGCCGGGCGGGGGACCGATACGATGTACCGCGAGCGGACGAGGGAAGTCCCCGGCTCGCACATCGATCGACCGCAGCTCAGGAGGGCCCGATCCGTATGAGTACCCCCGACAGGCCCGTGACCGCCGCAGAGGACTCGACCGCCCGCGTCGAGGCGACCCGTGTCCGCACCGGTGGCGACGACCCGAACAAGGTTGCCATGCTGGGCCTCACCTTCGACGACGTTCTCCTCATACCCGCCGCATCGGATCTCATTCCGAGCAAGGTGGACACGTCCAGCCAGCTCACCCGCGAGATCCGGCTGCGCGTCCCCCTGGTGTCCAGCGCCATGGACACCGTCACCGAGGCACGCATGGCCATCGCCATGGCCCGCGCCGGCGGTATGGGCGTCCTGCATCGCAACCTGTCCGCGGCCGATCAGGCGGCGCAGGTCGAGGTGGTCAAGCGGTCCGAGGCCGGCATGGTCACGGATCCGGTGACGTGCTCGCCGTCGGACACGCTCGCCGAGGTCGACGCGCTGTGCGCCAAGTTCCGCATCTCCGGCCTGCCCGTCACCGACGAGCGCGGCGAACTGGTCGGCATCATCACCAACCGCGACATGCGGTTCGAGGTCGACCAGAACCGCACCGTCGCGGAGGTCATGACCAAGGCTCCGCTGGTCACCGCGCGCGAGGGTGTCACGGCCGACGCCGCGCTGGGCCTGCTGCGTCGTCACAAGATCGAGAAGCTGCCCATCGTCGACGGACACGGCCGGCTCACCGGTCTGATCACCGTCAAGGACTTCGTCAAGACCGAGCAGCATCCCTACGCCACCAAGGACCGCGACGGTCGCCTGCTGGTCGGTGCCGCCGTCGGCGTCGGCGACGACTCCTGGTCCCGCGCGATGCTTCTCGCGGAGGCAGGGTGCGACGTGCTCGTCGTCGACACGGCGCACGGTCACAACTCCCAGGTCCTCGAGATGGTCAGCAAGATCAAGGCCGAGGTGGGCGAGCGTGTCCAGGTCGTCGGCGGCAACATTGCCACCCGCTCGGGAGCGCGCGCCCTGGTCGAGGCGGGTGCGGACGCCGTGAAGGTGGGCGTGGGTCCCGGTTCCATCTGCACCACCCGCGTCGTCGCCGGCGTCGGTGCCCCGCAGATCACGGCCATCCTCGAGGCGGTCGCGGTGTGCAAGGCCGCCGGTGTGCCCGTCATCGCCGACGGCGGACTGCAGTTCTCGGGTGACATCGCCAAAGCTCTCGCCGCCGGCGCCTCCACCGCGATGCTCGGATCCTTGCTCGCGGGCACCGCCGAGTCGCCCGGTGAGCTGATCCTGGTGGGCGGCAAGCAGTTCAAGAGCTACCGCGGCATGGGTTCGCTGGGCGCCATGCAGGGACGCGGCGCGACGAAGTCCTTCTCCAAGGACCGCTACTTCCAGGACGACGTGCTGGCCGAGGACAAGCTGGTGCCCGAGGGCATCGAGGGGCGCGTGCCGTTCCGAGGCCCGCTGTCCCAGGTCATCCATCAGCTCACGGGCGGACTGCGGGCCGCGATGGGCTACACGGGGTCGAACTCGGTGGAGGAGCTGCAGGAGGCGCAGTTCGTGCAGATCACCTCTGCCGGACTCAAGGAGAGCCACCCGCACGACATCACGATGACCGTCGAGGCACCGAACTACACTGCCCGCTGACTCGATTCCGGCCGGAGTCGAGCGCCTCCCGACCCACGAGGTCCGGGAGGCTTACGAGAGAGGACGCGCGTGCGCGACCTGGTGGAAATTGGCATGGGCCGCACGGCTCGACGGACGTACGAGCTCGAGGACGTGGACATCGTCCCGTCCCGGCGTACCCGGTCGTCGAAGGAGGTGTCGACGGCATGGCAACTGGACGCCTACCGCTTCGACATCCCGATCGTCGCGCACCCGACCGACGCGTTGGTGTCTCCGTCGTTCGCGATCGAGCTGGGCAAGCGCGGTGGCCTCGGCGTCATCAACGGTGAGGGCCTGTGGAGCCGCCACGCCGACGTGGAGTCGGTGATCGATCAGCTCGTCGAGCTCGCGGAATCGGACGTCGACGCGGACGCGCCGGTGAAGATGCTGCAGAAGCTTCACGCCGCACCCCTGCAGCCGGATCTGCTGGCCGCCGCCGTCGCGCAGGTGCGGGAGGCCGGTGTCACGGTCGCCGTGCGGGTCAGTCCCCAGAACGCACGGTCGCTGACTCCGGCACTGGTGGCCGCGGGCATCGACCTGTTGGTCGTGCAGGGCACGATCATCTCCGCGGAGCACGTGGGGCACCCGAGCGAGGAACCGCTCAACATGAAGACGTTCATCGCCGAGCTCGACGTTCCCGTCGTGGCCGGCGGCGTGAGCGACCACCGCACCGCCCTGCACCTGATGCGGACCGGCGCCGCGGGTGTCATCGTCGGCTACGGATCCACCGAGGGTGCCACGACCACGGGCGAGGTCCTCGGTATCGGTGTCCCGATGGCCACCGCGATCGCCGACGCCGCCGCCGCCCGTCGTGACTACCTGGACGAGACCGGCGGCCGGTACGTGCACGTGCTCGCCGACGGCGGGATCTCGACATCGGGTCATCTCGCGAAGGCCATCGCCTGCGGTGCGGACGCCGCCGTGCTCGGCGCACCGCTCGCCCTGGCCGACGAGGCTCCCGGCCGCGGCTGGTACTGGCCGTCGGCAGCGGCGCACCCGTCGATGCCGCGCGGTGCGTTCCTGCCCGTGTCGTTCGGCGAGGACCGTCCGTCGCTGGACCGCGTCCTGTCCGGTCCGTCGACGGACCCGTTCGGTTCGCTGGACCTGGTCGGCGGCCTGCGACGGTCGATGGCCAAGTCGGGCTACTCCGATCTCAAGGAGTTCCAGAAGGTGGGCCTCAACATCCGCGGATAGTCGCGACCAGTTCCTGTCACCCGGATTCACACGTACGGTATCGTGGTGCCGATCACGTCCGGGTCTATCAGGAGGTCTCGATGAGCGACGCAACCACGACGAGCACCACCCCGCACTACGACGTCCTCGTCGTGGGGTCCGGCTTCGGTGGCAGTGTCACGGCGCTGCGGCTCGTCGAGAAGGGGTACTCGGTCGGCGTTCTCGAGGCCGGGCGTCGGTTCGAGGACGACGACTTCGCGGCGACCAGCTGGGACCTGAAGAAGTTCCTCTGGGCGCCGAAGCTGGGCTGTTTCGGCATCCAGCGCGTCCACCTGCTGCGTGACTGCCTCATCCTGGCCGGCGCCGGTGTCGGCGGCGGGTCGCTGAACTACGCCAACACGCTCTACCAGCCGCCGCGGACGTTCTTCCAGGACCAGCAGTGGTCGCACATCACCGACTGGCACTCCGAGCTGACGCCGTTCTACGAGCAGGCGCAGAAGATGCTCGGTGTCGTGCAGAACCCGCACATGACCCCGGCGGACCACGTCATGAAGTCCGTCGCGGACGACATGGGCGTCGGCCACACCTTCATCCAGACGCCCGTCGGCGTGTTCTTCGGCGACGAGCCCGGCAAGACGGTGCCCGATCCGTACTTCGGCGGCATGGGCCCGGACCGCACCGGCTGCATCGAGTGCGGCGAGTGCATGACGGGCTGCCGCCACAACGCCAAGAACACGCTGCTCAAGAACTACCTCGGCCTCGCGGAGAAGGCCGGCGCGGACATCGTGCCGATGACCACCGTCACCGACCTGACGCCGCGACCGGACGGTTCGTGGGTCGTGTCAACCGAGCGGACCGGCGCGCGCCTGCGCAAGGGCCGTGCCACCTACACCGCGGGGCACGTCGTCCTCGCCGCCGGCACGTGGGGCACCCAGCAGCTCATGCACAAGTTCCGCGACACGGGTTCGCTGCCGAACCTCTCGCCCACGGTCGGGCGCCTGACGCGCACCAACTCGGAGTCCATCGTCGGCGCGGGCAAGCTGACCTACGACCCGTCGATCGACCTCACCCGCGGTGTCGCAATCACGTCGTCGTTCCACCCCAGTGCGGACACGCACATCGAACCGTGCCGCTACGGCAAGGGCTCCAACGCGATGGGCCTGCTGCAGACGCTCATGACGGACGGCGGCGGCCGCACCCCGCGGTGGCTCAAGTTCCTCGCCGAGGTGGTCAAGAACCCCGTCCGGTTCCTGCGCATGATGAACACGCGGCACTGGAGCGAGCGCACCATCATCGCGCTGGTGATGCAGAACCTCGACAACTCCATCACCACCTTCACCAAGCGTGGTCCGTTCGGGCGTCGTCACGTCAGCAGCCGGCAGGGACACGGCGAGCCGAACCCCACGTGGATCCCGATGGGCAACGAGGCCACCCGGCGCATCGCGAAGAAGATCGACGGGATCGCCGGCGGGACGTGGGGAGAAGTCTTCAACATCCCGCTCACCGCCCACTTCCTCGGCGGCTGCGTCATCTCCGAGGACGTCGAGAACGGCGTCATCGACCCGTACCACCGCGTGCACAACTACCCGACGCTGAGCATCGTCGACGGCTCGTCGGTGTCCGCCAACCTGGGCGTCAATCCCTCGTTGACCATCAGCGCGCAGGCCGAGCGGGCCGCGTCGCTGTGGCCGAACAAGGGGGAGAAGGACCTTCGGCCCGCGCAGGGTCTGCCGTACGAGCGCATCGAACCCATCGCACCCCGCAGCCCGGTGGTTCCCGCGCACGCACCGGCGGCGCTCGTGCTGCCCATCGTCGAGATCCGGACGCCGACGAGTACGCCGCCGTCCTCGACGCGGGTCGCCAGCCACGCGGGCAGCACCGGCGCGGCATGAGGGCGGACGCGCTCTCTAGACTGTGCGCGTGACCGATTCCCCGCAGCAGGATCCCGTCCCGCCCCTCGAGAACGCGAATCCGGTGCTCGTCGTCGACTTCGGCGCGCAGTACGCCCAGTTGATCGCGCGGCGCGTCCGTGAGGCACGGGTGTTCTCCGAGGTCGTGTCACACACGATGACGGTCGACGAGATCGCGGCGAAGAAGCCCGCGGCGATCGTGCTGTCCGGTGGTCCGTCGAGCGTCTACGCCGAAGGTGCGCCGCAGCTCGATCCGGCGCTGTTCGACCTGGACGTCCCGGTCTTCGGTATCTGCTACGGGTTCCAGGCAATGGCGGGCGCGCTGGGAGGCACCGTCACCCACACGGGCACCCGCGAGTACGGGCGCACCGACATCGACGTCTCCGGCGGGACGCTGCACGACGGGCTGCCGTCGACGCAGCCCGTGTGGATGAGTCACGGCGACGCCGTCACCGAAGCTCCCGAGGGCTTCGAGGTCGTGGCGACCAGTGCCGGCGCCCCCGTCGCCGGCTTCGAGAACCGGGCACGACGCCTCGCCGGGGTGCAGTATCACCCGGAGGTCCTGCACTCCCCGCACGGTCAGCAGGTGCTGTCCCGGTTCCTGCACGACATCGCCGGCATCGCGCCGACGTGGACGGCGGCGAACATCGCGGACGCGCTGGTCGAGCAGGTGCGCGAGCAGGTGGGCGACGGCCGGGCCATCTGCGGTCTCTCCGGCGGTGTCGACTCCGCGGTCGCCGCGGCGTTGGTGCAGCGCGCGATCGGTGACCGCCTGACGTGTGTGTTCGTCGATCACGGACTGCTGCGAGCGGGAGAGCGCGAGCAGGTCCAGCAGGACTTCGTCGCCGCCACCGGCGCCCGATTGGTGACGGTGGACGCCGTGGACACCTTCCTGCGCGAGCTCGACGGCGTCTCGGATCCGGAGACCAAGCGCAAGATCATCGGCCGCGAGTTCATCCGATCGTTCGAGGGTGCGGTGAGCGCGGAACTGGGTGACAGTGCGGCGCACGGGGAGTCGATCGACTTCCTCGTCCAGGGCACGCTCTACCCGGACGTGGTCGAGTCCGGCGGCGGGAGCGGTACCGCCAACATCAAGAGCCATCACAACGTCGGCGGTCTGCCCGAGGATCTGCAGTTCTCGCTCGTGGAGCCGCTCCGGCTGCTGTTCAAGGACGAGGTCCGCGCCGTCGGCCGGGAGCTCGGCCTGCCCGAGGAGATCGTGGCGCGGCAACCGTTCCCCGGCCCGGGTCTGGCCATCCGCATCATCGGATCCGTGACGCCCGATCGCCTGGCGACGCTGCGCCATGCCGACGCCATCGCCCGCGAGGAGCTGACGATGGCGGGTCTGGACTCCCAGATCTGGCAGTGTCCCGTGGTGCTGCTCGCCGACGTCCGCAGTGTGGGTGTGCAGGGCGACGGCCGGACCTACGGTCATCCCATCGTCCTGCGTCCGGTGTCGAGCGAGGACGCGATGACCGCGGACTGGACCCGGCTGCCGTACGACGTGCTCGAACGGATCTCCACTCGGGTCACCAACGAGGTGCGCGAGGTGAACCGGGTGGTGCTCGACGTGACGAGCAAGCCGCCGGGCACCATCGAATGGGAGTGAGCCCGGCGGCGGACCGCCTGCGGTCGAACGGCGAGAGCTCTACTGCGAGCGGGACTTCCGGCGCCTGACGGGTGCCAGGACGAGGACCACGCCGACGACGATCGCGGCGATCACCAGGGTCCAGCCCGACGCGGCGCCGGCGACGATCGCGGTGGGGTCCGCGCCGACGAGCGTCGGGATCGCCAGCAGCAGTGCCGCCACACCGGCGATCAGCAGGACCGGTGAGGGTCCGCGGCGATCGGTACCGCTCGTGTCGTGTCCGGTCTCATCGGTCACGGTGCACCTCCAGATTTCCCAGCGCAGTGCTGGCCTCGATGGTCAGGGTCGGTCCTGCCGTCCCGTCGGATCCGCCGTCGACCCCGCCGGCGCCGATGCAGTTCGCGTTGCCGACGGCGCTACTGCAGTCGGTGACGACGTTCATGGTCGGTGACAGCAGGATCTCGGTGTTGCCGACGGCCTTCTCCACGGTCACGGTGCGGTCCTCGGTGAGGTCGAGCCCGCGCAGGTCGAGGACGAAGTTCCCCACACCGGACTCGTACGAGGGCGCCAGCGCAGCCATCGACGTGGGCGCGATCGTCACGTTGCCCATGTTCGGTGACTCGACACCGCGCAGGTCCTGCACGTCGACCAGGGACGACACGAGGACGAACCCGGCGAGCGGAGCCGCCAGAACGAGCAACCCGTAGCCGCGCCGTAGGAAGGCGCCGATGATCAGTCCGATGCCGACGACGGTCAGCGCCACCGCGCCGACACGGGGAGCGGTCACGACGGCGGCGCCCGTGGCGGCGCCGATGCCGATGGTCACGGCGGACGCGATGATGGCGAGGCCGATCACCGTGGACGTCAGGTGCGACTTCCGTGTCGGTGCGGGGATCGGGAGAACGGGGCGACCAGGTTCGGGGAGGTCCCAGGCGAACGGAGCGACCCCCAGCGGATCCCAGCTCGGCGGCGGCGGAGCGGACTGTGTGTCCGGGGTGTCGTTCGAGAACGAGACGGGCGCGGGGTGTGCGGCGGCCGGTTCCGGGACGTATTGGTCGGGAAGCGTCGAGTAGGCGTTCCACTGCTGCGCGGCCGGCTCGTGCGCAGACAGGGGAGCGCCGGCGAGCTCGGCCGGTGTCGGCGCGTTCGGAGTCCGACGGAACAGCAGGTACAGGGCCCCCAGCATGGCGATCGTGGACACCAGCCCCGATCCCATTCCGAGTGGTCCGACCGTGAGGACCGAGATGACGAGAGCGACGGACAGCACCACGGCCGTCGTGTGGGACTCCGACGTGCGGCCGCGGCCGAGCAACGACTCCGCCGGCGACACGACGTCGCCGCGGCGCGGAAGCACCAGCCACGCAGCGAGATACAGGACCAGGCCGGATCCGCCGAAGAGGGTGGAGACGACGAACGCGACACGGACGAGAACGGGGTCGACTCGGTAGCGGTGGCCGATTCCGGCCGCGACACCGGCGCCGGGGCCCTGATCGGGCAGGCGCACGGGTCGGGTTCGCCAGATCTCGGACAGCTGGGCGGACGCGGTGGCGTGGGTCATGGATACATCCTGGGCTGCCGGGGCGCCCCGGCACATCGGGGCGAACCCTGATTTCGCCGGTGTCCGCGCGTCGCTCGACTCGACCGAGATGGGGGAGAACCCCGATACCGCGGAGCCGTGAGCCGTGCCAGTATCGAGGCGTGTCCACCCTGCCCGCACAGCCTCCGCACACGCGGGAGCCTCCCGGCCGTCCGCCGTTGCCGACGCCGGCGCTCCGCCGCCGTGCGGCCGGACGTGTCGTCGGCGGTGTCGCCGGCGGTGTCGCCGATCACCTGGACGTCGACGTCTTCCGGGTGCGGGTCGTCTTCGCGGTGCTGTGCGCCGCGGCCGGCGCCGGTGCTGTCGCCTACGGACTGCTGTGGATCTTCACCTCCGCGGGTACCGACGTCCGCAGGCCGGACCGCTCGGAGAAGCGTCGCGCGTATGGGCTGATCGCCCTCGGGATCGGCGGCGCCGTCGCGCTGGGGTCCGGGCTGACGGGCAGCTCGTCCACGATCATCGCCCCTGTCGTCGTCGTCGCGCTCGGCGCCGCGCTGGTGTGGCGGGAGTTCGACGCGGCCGGGACCCGGACGGCGGACACCCGGCCTCGGCACGCACGCACGTCGGTACTCGGGTGGGCGCGCATCGTCGCCGGGGTCACGCTCGTGATCATCGGGCTCTGTGTCGTGCTCGTCGCCCGCGTGGACGTGCGGGCGCTGCAGTCGTCCCTGCTCGCCGTCGTCGTGACGCTGGTCGGGGCGGTACTGCTCACCGTCCCGCTCTGGATGCGGTTGTGGCGCGCGCTCGGTGACGAGCGCGCGGCACGCATCCGGAACGACGAACGCGAGGAGATCGCGTCGCACCTGCACGACTCAGTGCTGCAGACCCTCGCCCTGATCCAGAAGCAGTCCACCGACTCCGCCGAGGTGATGCGCCTCGCGCGCAGCCAGGAACGAGAGCTGCGCAAGTGGCTGTTCGGGGGAGACCGGGACGACCACGCGTCTCTCGTCCGCGCGTTGGCCACCATCGCCGGTGAGGTCGAGGACCACTACGGTGTGACCGTGGATCCCGTGACCGTGGGCGACGTGGCCCTGGACGAGCCGGTCGAGAGTTCGGGGTTGAACCGTGAGGTCGCCACCGCTCTGCTCGGAGCCACGCGCGAGGCACTCGTCAACGCCGCCAAGCACTCCGGGGTGACCTCCGTCGACCTGTACGCCGAGGCGGGCTGCGACACCGTCGAGGTCTTCGTCCGCGACCGCGGGTGCGGATTCGATCCGTACAGCGTGCCGCAGGATCGCCAGGGCCTGGCGCGCAGTGTGCGGGCACGCATCGAACGCCGCGGCGGCTCTGTGCGGGTGCGGTCCGCACCCGGGCAGGGTTCCGAGATCCACATCTGTGTGCCGCGGGTGCGCGGCACGGGTACCGCCGGGCACGCGGACTCCGTGCCCGACACCGCGAGAGAGGAACGGTCCGCGTGACCCTGCGAGTCTTCCTGGTCGACGATCACGGAGTGTTCCGGTCGGGGGTGCGCGCGGAACTGGGGCGCGAGACCGACATCGAGGTGGTCGGTGAGGCCGGGGGCGTCGCGGACGCGGTCCACGGTATCGACGAGATCCGTCCCGACGTCGTCCTGCTCGACGTGCACATGCCCGACGGCGGTGGGGTCGCCGTTCTACAGTCCATCGCGGAAGGCCCGGTGTGCCTGGCGCTCAGCGTGTCCGACGCCGCCGAGGACGTCATCGCCGTGATCCGCGCCGGTGCTCGGGGTTACGTCACCAAGACCATCTCGGGGTCCGATCTCGCCGACGCGGTGCGCCGCGTCGCGGGCGGTGACGCCGTGTTCGGACCGCGGTTGGCGGGGTTCGTCCTCGACTCGTTCACCGGTCGCTCCGCGGCACCGGAACCGCCGCTCGATCCGGAGCTCGACTCCCTGACGCCGCGCGAGATGGAGGTGCTGCGTCTGCTCGCCCGTGGCTACACCTACCGCGAGATCGCCGAGACGCTCTTCATCTCGATCAAGACCGTCGAGACCCATGCCTCGAACGTGTTGCGGAAGACGCAGCAGTCCAACAGGAACGCCCTCACCCGCTGGGCACACCGACGGCGCATCGAATGAGGGCCCGTGCGGTCGCGGCCGTCGTCGTCGGCCTCGGTGGGCTCGCCGCGGGTCTGGTGGCCGTCGTCTCGTCGATGCTCGAGACCCGCAGCATGGTGGTCGTGGGTCCCGCTTCCGCGGCGCCGATCCTGTTGTGCGTGACCGTCGTCGGAGTCCTGGTGTGCCTGCTCGCGCGGCGGTGGTGGATCGCCGCGGCGTCGGCCGTTCTCCTGGGGTCGGCCGCAGTGGTCGTGGTGCCGTTGTACGTACCGGGCGCCGCGGGAGTCGCCGATGCCGCCCCCGGTGAGCCGCTGCGCGTGATGCAGGCGAACGTCAAACTGGGAGAGGCGGATCCACAGGCACTGGTGGCGTCGGTGCGGGAGCGCCGCATCGACGTCCTGACCGTGCAGGAGCTCACCGAGGAGTCGGTGGGGGCGTTCGACTCGGCCGGGCTCTCCGCCGCGTTGCCCTACCGGTTCGTGGCGCCGTATCAGGGCGGCGCGGGCGCCGCGATCTACAGCCGGTTCCCGCTGTCGAACGGCCGGGAACTGCCCGGTTACCTGCTCGCGAGCGTGACGGCAGATCTCGATGTCGGTGCGGCGCAGCCGCTCCGGGTCTACGCGGTGCATCCGGTGCCGCCCTGGCCGACACCCACCCCGGTGTGGGCGTCGGAGCTCGACATGCTCGGTGACGAGTTGGCGCAGGCGTCGCCGGGAGCGGTGATCGTCGGCGGTGACTTCAATTCCACGCACGCGCACAAGCGGTTCCGCGATCTGCTCACCGGTGGATACGTGGACGCCGCGGACGCTGTCGGTGCAGGGCTGATCCCGACCTACCCGATGGACACGTGGTACCCACCGGTGGTCGGGATCGACCACGTCGTGGTGCGGGACGCGCAGGTGCGCTCGCTCGAGCCGGTCGACATCGTGGGATCGGATCACCGGGGGCTCGTCGCGACCGTCGACGTCCCCTGACCCACCTCGATCTCTCGCCGGGGTCGGGAGCGGGTCAGAGCACCAGGAGCAGGACGATGAGCAGGAGCAGCACCGCGCCACCGATCGCGAGGTAGAGCGGTAGACCGGCGGGGGCGGTGAAGGACTTGGGTTCCTTCGTCTCGAACGCGGGCGGCGAGTACGTCGGGCGCGGAGCCGGTCCGGGTGCCGGCGTGGTGGACGCCGCCGTCGGACGCGGAACCCGATCCAGAGGGGTGGCGGTGTCCGCTGCCGGGAGCCCCGTCATGGTGCGGCCGTGGATGCGTTCGCCTCGCCGGGAGGTGCCCGGGACTCGGGAGCCGCGCAGCGCCCAGAACGGGACCTGACCGTCGGCCGCTCGCAGCGGGTGGTTGATCACCGATCCGGCGTTGCCGTTCTTGCCCACGGCGAGGGTGACGAAGCGGGTGCGGACCTCGGCCATGGTGGGGCGGCGCGCGGGGTCGGGTTCGAGCATGTGCAGCAACGTGGCCGTCATCGGTCCGCTCTTGCGCGGTGGGATGATGCGCCCCCCGGCGACGCGGTGCAGCAGGGCGATGGAGTCGGCGTCGATGCCGAAGGGTGGTTGTCCCTCGGTCGCGGTGTACAGCGTGGCGCCGAGCGAGAAGACGTCGCTGGCCTCGGTGGGGTCCGCGCCGCGCGCCACCTCGGGTGCGAAGTACGCGGGGGTGCCGGTGATGACGGCGCTGTTCTCCTCGTGCGTGTCCGTCTTGGCGCGCGAGATGCCGAAGTCGCTGATCTTGACCATGCCCAGCGCGCTGCCGCGATCGGCGACCAGGATGTTGCCCGGCTTGATGTCGCGGTGCACGATGCCGGCGGCGTGGGCGGCGGTGAGGGCGTCGGCGATCTGGGCACCGATCTGGATGACCTCGTCCGGGGGCAGCGACTCGGCGATGTTGAGGGCCATCGCGAGGCTGCGGGCGGGGAGGTACTCCATGATGAGCCAGGGCTCGCCGCTGTCGAGTGCGACGTCGTGCATGGCGATGGCGTGCGGGTTGTTCAGCTGGGCCGCCATCCGCCCCTCGCGCATGGCGCGTTCGCGGATCTCGCGGGCGGCCTCGGGGGTGAGGTCCACGGTCGAGGTGGCCTGTTTGACGGCCACCTTGCGGCTGAGCAACGTGTCGCTCGCGAGCCACACCGCGCCCATTCCGCCGCCGCCGAGCTTGGAGTCGAGTCGGTAGCGACCGGCGAGGAGGTAGTCGGGTCCGATGACCGGTCGCGTGCGCCCCGAGCCGGCCACCGCTCCGCTGGGCTGCTGGTGATCAGTCACGGTGTTCGAGGTTATCGGACGAGCCGATCGAGTGCCGGGCAGGGCTGTCACCAGGACGTTTCCGGGCGTCTTGACGTTCGAACGGGCAGCGGCTTTACTGGTGTGAGCGTTCGAAAGTATGTTCGAATTCTCGGTCTTCCCCCGGGTCTCCAACGCAGTCTCGACCGTCCCGACCGGGGAGTGAGTATGCCTGTTTCCGTTGATCTCGAAGGCCTCGAAGGGCTGTCCCGCACCGAGCGGATCGAGTTCCTGCGGCGTCGTATCCGGTCCTCACCTGCGCGTGTGGCCGATGCCCCCGCTCCTGCCGCACCGGTCACCCTCACGGCCACCGCGCCTGCCCCGGATCCCGCGCCGGCCCGGGTCCGCCCGGTTCTCCCGGTCCCGGAGGCGTTGTCGGCGCTGCTCCCCGAGGGTGGGTTGGCCCGCGGCACGGTGGTCTCGGTGTCCGGCGCCGGATCGTTGCTCCTCGGGATCCTGGCGTCGGTCACCGGATCGGGACGGCACGCCGCCGTCATCGGTCTGCCGCGGCTGGGACTGTTGGCGGCGTCGGAGATGGGGGCGCATCTGCAGCGGGTGGCGCTGGTCCCGGATCCCGGGCCGGACCCGGTGGAGGTCGCCGCCGTGCTGCTCGACGGCATCGATCTGGTGGTGCTAGGGCTGGGTGGCATGTCGGTGCCGCCGTCGCGAGCGCGGGCGGTGGTCGCTCGGGCGCGCAACAAGGGCGCCACGCTGATCGTCACCGACGGACGCTGGGACGGCGCCGAGCTCCGGTTGGACGCCCGCATCCGCGGGTACGGCGGGCTCGGCTCGGGGGCCCGTACGGGTCACGGCCGGGTGCGCGCCGTGCATCTGGGCGTCGAGGTGCAGGGCCGTGCCGTCCGGCCGCGGACCGGCCGGTTGACCCTGACGTCCACGGGCGACGGGGTCGAGTGGGGATCGGCCGACTCCGCCGTGTCGCATCAGGATCCGGTGCTGGAAGCGCTGCCGTCGTGAGCACCGACCGTCGGAGCCGGGTGCTGGCTCTGTGGTGCCCCGACTGGCCGGCCGTGGCCGCTGCCGCCGCGGCGGAGATCCCGGCCTCGTCGCCGGTGGCGGTGGTCTCCGCCAATCGTGTCGTCGCCTGCTCCGCGACGGCACGCGCCGAGGGGGTCCGTCGCGGCGGCCGACGCCGTGAGTCTCAGGCCCGCTGTCCGGAACTGTATGTGGCGCGGGCGGATCCGGATCGTGACGCGCGACTGTTCGAGCCGGTCGCCTCGGCGGTGGACGAGGTGGTGCCCGGTATCGAGGTGCTGCGGCCCGGCCTGTTGCTGCTGTCGGCGCGCGGTGCGGCGCGGTACTTCGGTTCGGAGGAGGCCGCGGCGGAGCGACTGGTGGACACCGTCGCGGCGGTCGGTGTCGAGTGCCAGGTGGGGATCGCCGACGAGGTGTCGACGGCCGTCGTCGCGGCTCGGCACGGCGCGATCGTGCCGCGGGGGAGCGGCGCGCAGTTCCTGGCTCCGCTCCCGGTGGCCGAGCTGTCGGCGGAACCGTCTCTCGCGGCGCCGGAGCGGGTGGACCTGGTGGATCTGCTGGTGCGGCTGGGTCTGCGCACGGTGGGGGACTTCGGGGCACTGTCACCGGTGGACGTGGCCTCCCGCTTCGGCACCGACGCGGTCCTCGCGCACCGCAGCGCGCGAGGTGAGCTGGAGCGGCCGCCCTCGGCGCGCGTGCTTCCTCCCGATCTCGAGGTCGAGTACCGCTGCGACCCTCCGATCGATCGCGTCGACGCGGCGGCGTTCGCGGGTCGCGCCCTGGCCGAGAGACTGCACGTGACGCTGTCGGCCGCGGCCGTGGCCTGCACCCGGTTGCTGGTGCAGGCCACCACGGCCAACGGTGAACACCTCTCCCGCACGTGGCGATGCGCGGAACCGCTCACTCCCGAGGGCACCGCGGATCGCGTGCGATGGCAGCTCGACGGCTGGCTCACCGGCCGCAGTGAGAACAAGCCGACCGCCGGCATCGTCCTGCTGCGTCTCGAGCCCGTGGAGGTGGTGTCGGCGGGTGCGCTGCAGCTGGGACTGTGGGGCGGAGTCGGCGACGAGGACGAGCGGGCCCGCCGCGCCCTGGTGCGGGTGCAGGGTCTGCTGGGCGGCGACGCCGTCCAGGTGGGTGTGCTCAGCGGTGGTCGGGGGCCGGGTGAGCGCGTGACGATGCTGCCGTGGGGCGACGAGCCGGTGCCCGATGCTGATCCCTCCGCTCCGTGGCCCGGCCGGTTGCCGTCCCCGTCGCCCTCGGCGCTGATGCCGACGCGTCCGGAGATCGCCGTGACCGACGAGTCGGGAGTGGCGGTGCAGGTCACCGAGCGCGGCATGTTCGATCGCGTGCCCGGCCGGGTCGACTGGGGATCGCGGAGCTGGGTGCTGCACGGCTGGGCGGGACCGTGGGCGGCGGACGAGCGGTGGTGGGATCTCGGCGCCACCTCCACGGCCCGCCAGGTGGCACGGGCGCAGGTGCTGCTGGAGGACACCCGTGCCCTGCTGGTCCTGCACGACGGTGGACGATGGTTCGTGGAAGGGATCTACGAATGACGGCGGAACGCGCACGGGAACGCACGGGCGAGGCCACGATCCTGCATGCGGACCTCGACTCCTTCTACTCCTCGGTGGAGCAGCGGGACGACCCGTCGCTGCGCGGGCGACCCGTCATCGTCGGCGGTGGTGTGGTTCTGGCGGCGAGCTACGAGGCCAAGGCCTTCGGCGTGAAGACGGCCATGGGTGGCCGGCAGGCGCGCGCTCTGTGCCCGCAGGCGGTGGTGGTGCCGCCCCGGATGGCCGCCTACTCGCAGGCGAGCAAGGACGTCTTCGAGGTGTTCGAGAACGTCACCCCGCTGGTCGAGGGCATCTCCATCGACGAGGCCTTTCTCGACGTCACCGGGTTGGCGCGGCTGTCCGGATCGCCGTCGGACATCGCTCGGGACCTGCGTCGCACGGTGGCGGAGGATGTCGGTCTCCCCATCACCGTCGGGGTGGCGCGCACCAAGTTCCTCGCCAAGATCGCCAGTGCCGTCGCCAAGCCCGACGGCCTGCTGGAGGTTCCGCCGGACCATGAGCTCGAGTTCCTGCATCCGCTTCCGGTGGAGCGCATGTGGGGCGTCGGCAGGATCACCGCCGACAAGCTGCACGCGCAGGGCATCCGCACCATCGGTGACCTCGCCGCGCACCGCGAGGGCGCGCTGGCCGCCGTCCTCGGATCGGCCGCGGATCGGCACCTGCACGCCCTGTCGAACGGTGTCGACGCGCGCCGGGTGAGCACCGGCACGAGCCGGCGGTCGGTGGGTGCCCAACATGCTCTGGGGCGTCGTCACAAGACCCCGGCGGACATCGACGCAGCCCTCGTCGGACTGGTCGACCGTGTCACTCACCGCATGCGGAAGGGTCACCGGGCAGGTCGCACGATCACGCTGCGCCTGCGTTTCGACGACTTCACGCGAGCGACGCGATCCACGACGCTGAGCCGTGCGACGGCCGACACCCACGTCGTGCTCACCGCGGCCCGATCGCTGCTGGGCGCATCGATGTCGACCATCACGATGCAGGGCCTCACCCTTGTCGGCGTGGCGGTGTCGAATCTCGAGGACGGCGCCGCGATGCAGCTCGAGCTGCCGTTCGAGACGCCGGAGGACGAGCATCCGACCATCGACCGGACGGCCCTGGACGAGGCGCTCGACGGAGTGCAGCGCCGGTTCGGCACCTCCGCGCTCACGCGCGGTGTGCTGCTCGGGCGAGAGGAGCAGACATCGGTGCCCATGCTCCACGAGTGAGGGTCGGCGGCTCTGGGAGGATGGCTCGATGATCATGACGGACGGTGTGGTGGACGCCGAGGGCGTGCGGCTGCACTATCGAGATTCCGGTGGTGACGACGTGCTGGGGTCGCCCGTCGTGCTGGTGCACGGCATGGGCGGCGACGGCCACACCTGGGACGCGTTCGCGCGCACGCTGGTTCGGCGGGGCCGCCGTGTCGTCGTCCCCGACCTCCGCGGGCACGGCCGCAGCGGACGCGCACGGAGTTACCTGTTCGGTGAGTTCGGCGACGACCTCGAGGCGCTCCTGGATCATCTCTCGCTGACTCGCGTCGACCTCGTCGGCCACTCCCTGGGAGGCCACGCCGCGACGCTCGTCGCCCAACGCCGTCCGACGACGGTGCGCAAGCTCGTGGTCGAGGAGGCTCCACTCCCCATCCGTCCTGGTGACGAGACCCCGTCGATCACGACGAAGTTCCCGTCCGCGCGCGAACTGTTGCACGCCACGACCAGCGTGATCCGACACCCCCGCGCCGTGCTGGCCTTCGATCGGTCGATGACCTCGTCCGCGCTCACCCAGTTCCGCGCCCCCGATCCGCTGTGGTGGGAGGCGCTGGCGCACATGGAGAGTGATGTGCTGTTGGTCGTGGGTGGTCCCACCGGCATGGTCGACCGCGCGCGCCTCGAGGCGATGACGGCGCTGGTGCCGCGCAGCCGGGTCGTCGCCGTGGACAGCGGCCACAGTGTGCATCGGGATCGGTTCGCCGAGTTCGACGCCGCGGTCGGCCCGTTCCTCGCCGAGCACCAGGAAACTCCCCGCGCCCTGTGAGGCGTCCAGAACCGACGACGTCCTCGCCGTCCCTGGCGACCACAGTCGTTACCGTCGGCGCATGACGGCACCCACCCAGCAGTTCACCGTGACCCGGACCGACGGCGAACTCGCTGCTCGGGCCCTGATGTACGCCGTGTCCGAGCTCAGCCTCATCAGGGTCACCGGTCAGGGCGGGGCCGCCTACGCGCAACTGCAGGTGTGTCCGTCGGGTGCGCGCTACCGGTCGGTCGTCGACGGGATGAGTCCACGCGCCGCGCGGGAGCTGACCAACGGATACCACGCCAACTTCCACCACCCGGTGCTCTACGCGGCGGCGCTGCGGCTGGGCGCCGTGCGGCTCGCCGAGCTGGTTCCCATGTCGCGGTCGTTGCGCGCGGTGCTCGTCGCCGCCCCGGCCGTCGCGGCCACCGCGGACATCACCGAGAACGTCGTCAACCTCTACCTCCACCGCGACACCCGCCGCATCACCGACACGACCGCGACAGTGTCGAGTGCGCTCAGCATCGTCAAGTGGGGCGGGACGGTGGGACCGTTGGCCTACATGACGGTCGGCTTCCTCCCGATCTGGGGCCGAGCCGTGCGGGGCCGGTTCGCACGCGGTCGATAGGACCGCACAGCCGCCGAACGATCCGCCGGTTACCGTCGTGTCATGACCGTCACCCGGCCCCGCGCGGCGACGCTGTCGCTGCGGAGTCGCATCCGACTTCTCACGGTGAGCGTGGCGGCGCTGGCCGTCGCGATCTGCTCCTTCGTGATCTACATGGTCACCGAGGACGCTCTGCGTGCGCAGCTCGCCGATCGGGTGGGCCGGGACGCCGACAAGTTGATCGCCAGTGACTCCTCCGGACTCTCGCCCGCGGCCTTCGGTTTCGCTGCCGGACCTCGCGCGGGACGCTATCTGCAGGTGGGCATCGTCAGCGAGGACGGTGACGTGTACTCCGCGTCCGGAAGTTTCACTCCGTTCGCCTCTCCCGACGGCGTGCTGGAACCGGTGGTCGCGTCGGTGGTCGCGGGGGAGTCGGACCGCGTCGTCACCGACCTGAACGGCTACGCGGTGGCCATCGAGAAGGCGCCGAGCGGGTCGACGGTGCTGGTCGGAGAGTCCTACCGGTCGCTCGACGGGGTGATGAGTGGACTGCTCCTCATCTTCGTCACGGTGGGCGGCGCACTGGTGGTGCTGGCAGGGCTGTCGGGGTATCTGGTGGCGCGGACGGGCCTGCGCCCGGTCGGCCGACTCACCCGCGCCACGCGGCGGATCACCGAGACCGGCGACCTCAGTCCGGTGGCCGTGGTGGGTGACGACGAGCTGGCGCATCTCGCCGATCGGTTCAACGACATGCTGGCGGCCCTGCAACGCTCGCGGCTCGCACAAAACCACCTCATCGTCGACGCGGGTACCGAGCTGCTGGCGCCGCTCACCGCCTTGCGCACCAACATCGAGTTGCTCATCGAGATCGGTGACCCCGATCGTGCGCCCGCGGTGCCGCTGGATCAGGATGCGGTGGACCAACTTCGGCGCGACATCGTCGATCAGCTGGACGAGGTCGCACGCCGTATCCACCGCCTCGTCGACGAGGCGCGGGAGGCGCACACACGGGACGAGTGAGTCAGGTGTCCGCCCGGTAGCGCGCGGGGGGACTACCCACCAGGGCGGTGAACGCCCGGACCAGATGGCTCTGATCCGCGTATCCGAGGTCGGCGGCGAGCGCCGCCCAGTCCACCGTGCCGTCGGTGTGCGCGGCACCCGCCACGTCCAGGAGTCGGCACCGCTGCACCACCCACTTGGGCCCGACGCCGACGTGGTCGGCGAACTGTCTCTGCAGCGTCCGCAGGCTCACTCCGGCACGATCCGCGAGCTGCTGCGCCCGGATGACGGTCGTGTCCGTCTCGGCCAGCTCCACGAGGTCCGCGATGTCGGCGGCCACGGGGTCGGCCGTCGCGGTCCGCTCGATCAGCCACGAGGACAGTCGGTCCACACACGTGGTGACGTCCGCGTCCGGGTCGAGGAGGAGACCGGCGAGTCGGCGATCGTCGGTGCCCAGCACGTCCGCGACGGTGCCGATCCGATCGGTCATCGAGCTCACGGGCCGGCCGAGAACGGGGCGGAAACCTGCGGGACGGAACGCTGCGGCGACCGTGCGCCCGTCGCCGACGAGGGTGCGCTGGAAGCGACGTCGCATCACGCCGTGCACCAGCAGCCGCGGAGCGCCGTCCCGAGATTCCGCCGTCAGATGGACCACCGGGCGCGGGACGACCTCCTGCACGTGCGGTTCGGGGCAGTGCCACTCCACCCACCAGAAGTAGTCGACGAGGGTCGCGAGGCCGTCGGGAGGGCGGGAGCGGCCGACGGTGATCTGACCCTCCGCGCGCGCGGGGTGCAGGATCGCCGACTGCGCGCGTCGGCCTGCTCGGGTCAACGGATCCTCCGTCACGGAGCGAACCGTACCGCTCGGGGTGGCGCGTTTGTTCAAGTCACGGTGTCGATCGTGAGGGAGGCTGAGGTCATGACGACGACGCGACTGGCGATGACGACCCTGGACTGTGCCGAGGTTCCTCCGGTGGCCGAGTTCTGGGCGGCGTTCCTCGGTCTGACCCAGACGATGGGTGACGGCGAGAACTACGCCATGCTCGCTCCCGCGAACGGGGGCCCGGCGCTGGGCTTCGGCCGCGTGGACGGCTATCGGCCACCCGCATGGCCGGACCCCGACGGGAGCAAGCAGTTCCACTTCGACATCGCGGTCGAGGACATCTCGGTGGCCGAGGCCCGTGCGATCGAGCTGGGGGCGACGCTCGCCGAGCCGCAGCCGGGCGAGACGTGGCGCGTTCTCCTCGATCCGGCCGGCCATCCGTTCTGCCTGACGGATGCCGCCAACTGGGGCTGACCACACGCGTGGTGAACTGGCATCGACAGCGATCCCCGACCGAACGGACGTCCCGTGGCCATCACCGCTCTGCTCGAACTGCGTCTCGATCCCGCCCGCCTCGAGGAGTCGCACCGCATCATCGACGAGACCCTCGTCGCCACCCGCGCGTTCGAGGGATGCCTCGGTGTCGAGGTGACGGCGGACGTGAAGGATCCGGCGCACGTCGTCATCGTCGAGAGCTGGGCCAGCGTCGAGGCCGACGCCGCCTACCGCGCGTTCCGGGCGACGCCCGAGGGTCGCAGTGAACTCGGTTCGATCGTCACCGCGGCGCCGGTGCTGACCGTGCTGGCGCCCGTTCGATGACGACGGACGCGACTCCCTCGGTGGCCTTCGTCCAGGCCACCTGGCATCGCGAACTGGTGGACCGGGTGCGCCAGGGTTTCGTGCGGGAGTTCGGGCGTGACGTGGACACCTTCGAGGTGCCCGGTGCGTTCGAGATCCCCCTGCACGCCAAGCGACTCGCGCTCACGGGCCGGTACTCGGCCGTCGTCGCGGCGGCGCTGGTGGTGGACGGCGGTATCTACCGGCACGACTTCGTCGAGACGGCCGTCATCGACGGACTCATGCGGGTGCAGCTCGACACCGATGTGCCCGTGTTCTCGGTGGTGCTGACCCCGCACCACTTCCACGAGCATGCCGACCACACGAGCTTCTTCGCGGAGCACCTCGAGAAGAAGGGTGTCGAGGCGGCGAGCGCGGTGGTGCGCACGCTCGCGTCCCTCGACTCGATCGGCCGCTAGCTGTCGGGTCGGTCCTGCCAGACCGAGGGGTCGACGAGCGCGAGCTTGGCTGGTGACCGGATCATGTCGATCCGCGACACCAGGCCCGTCGACGACACCTCGAACGAGACGACGCCGACCAACCCGTCGCCCGCCACGAGGGCGAGTCCCGTTCTGCCGTTCACACGGCACGGACGCACCCGCAGACCGTCTCCCGCCTTCGCCGCGATGCCGAGGAGGAATCTCGCGACGTGGTCGGCGCCGATCACGGGACGCCGTGCCGCCGAGACGACTCCGCCCCCGTCGCTGACGAGAACGACGTCGGGGTCCAACGTCGTCAGCAGATCGGCGAGCACTCCCGTACCGGCGGCACGGGTGAAGTCACGCACGGCGCCGGCATGCAGCTCGGGCGACACCGCGAAACGTGGAGCCCCCTCCGTCACGTGCCGTCGTGCACGAGACGCGAGCTGCCGCACGGCATTCGGAGTGCGGCCCACGATCCGCGCGATCTCGTCGAACGGGACGTCGAACACGTCGTGCAGGACCCAGGTCGTGCGTTCGGCCGGGGACAGCGTCTCGAGCACCACCATGAGCGCGAAGCGCACGCTCTCGTCGAGCGTCACCCGGTCGGGCGGCGAGTCGGCCGGTCCGACCAAGGGCTCGGGCAACCACGGTCCCACGTACGTCTCTCGTCGCACGCGGGCCGACCGCAGCACGTCCAGTGCTGCGCGCGAGACAGCGACCACGGCCCACGCCTCGACGTCGAGAACGGGTGACGTCGCATCGGCCGCGACCAGTTTCGGCCAGCAGTCGGACACGACGTCCTCGGCGTCGGCGTGCGAACCGAGGACGGCGTAGGCGATGCGGACCAGCCGTGGGCGGACGCGGACGAAGTCGTCGGTGACACTCACCGGGTCGAGGCACCCACGCGCGCGAGCCACTGATCGAACGTCTCGTCACCGTGCGCAGCGTCCGGACCGGGAAGGAGCCCACCGTTCGCCATGCCGCGACCCCCGGCGCCCGGCAGCCGCAGGGGGAGGACGAGACGCTTCGATCCACGCGCGCGCAGCAGCCTCCGGGCAAGATCGGGTTGGTACTCCGGGCGCGGACCGGCGTACTCCACGACCGAGGTGAGCGGTGTCCCCACCGCCAGGTCGACGATGTGGGCGGCGACCTCGGCGGTGCTGACCGGCTGACTCCGCATCGTCGGGACCATCGCGACCGGACCCGAAGTCATCGCGAGAGCCTGATCGGTGAACTCGTGGAACTGCGTCGCACGGAGGATCGTCCACGGCAGCGTCGACTCGCGTACGAGCTTCTCCTGCAGACGTTTACCGGCGTAGTAGCCGTAGTCGACACGATCGCACCCCACGATGGACAACGCCACGTGGTGACGGATTCCCGCGCGCTCACCGGCGGCCAGCAACGTCGACGTGACGGCGCCGAAGAACTTCTCGGACGCGCGCGCCGACATCGTCGTGACGTTCGCGGCGTCGATCACCGCGTCGACGTCCGTCAGTGCCCGGTCGAGCTCCGGCGTCGGCCGCACGAGATCGATTCCGGCCGATCTCGCGAGTACCACGGGAGTGTGTCCTCGCGCCCGCACCTGCTCCACCACGTGCCGCCCCGCTGCGCCCGTTCCGCCTGCCACTGCGATCCGCATGGCGTCATCCTTCCCTCGTGCGAGTCCTCGGTGGAACCCGTTCGAGAGTAGGACGAGAGAGAGCCGGCATCTGTGACATCACCAGTGGGCGCCGGGAACCCATCGTCCGGCCCGCCGCACGACCCGGGGCATCCGGAACTCGCGTCGGTTCTTCTTCGGTGCACGGGGACCGGACGACCACGAGCTGGTGTCGGTGATTCCCTTGGCGGCGGCACTGTCCGGATACGCCTTGTAGTACGACGCCAGCACGCGGTCCTTCGAGCGAGGCATCAGCAGGTTGCCCCACTCCGCGGCGGTTCCGGTGGGAACGTCGATGCGCTTGGGCTTCTCGATCAGTGCCCGCATCACCATCGCGGCGGCCTTCTCCGGCGTCTCGACCTTGTTGACGTTCTTGTTGCCGGTGGGGGCGATCATCGGGGTGTCCACGAGGGGCATGTGCACGGTGGTGAACGAGACACCGTCCGCCAGGGTCTCCGACGCGGCGACCGAGGTGAAGGCGTCGAGCGCCGATTTGCTCGCCACGTACGCGGCGAAGCGCGGCGGGTGGCTCTGCACCGAGGCGCTGCTGATGTTGACGATGTGGCCGTACTTCCGCTCGCGCATGTGGGGGAGCAGCGCGAGAATCAGGCGGAGTGCCCCGAAGTAGTTGACGGCCATGGTCCGCTCGAAATCGTGCAGACGGTCGGTCGACAGGGTGAGTGAGCGCCGGATCGATCTACCCGCGTTGTTGACGAGCATGTCGACGTGGTCGTGGTCGCGCAGGATCGCGGCCACGGTCTCGGCGACGGACGCGTCGTCGGTGATGTCGCAGACGTAGCCGTGCGCGTCGCCGCCGGTCGCCCGGATCTCCTCCACGACGGCCGCCAGCTTGGCCTCGTCGCGGGCGACGATGATGACGCGCGCGCCCTTGCGGGCCGCAGCGAAGGCAGAGGCCTTGCCGATACCCGAGGAACCGCCGGTGATGACGACGTGTCGGTCGACCAGTGGCCCGGCCGGATCGTCGCGTCGCGCCCGGTACGGGTCGAGATGCGCACGCCAGTACGACCACAGTGCGGGTGCGTACGTGCGGAACTCCGGTACGCGGGCCGCGTTCTCGCCCATCGCCTCGTTCAGTGCGGCACGGGTGAGGGTCGAGTCGAACCGGGTGGGCAGCGTGAGGTGCTCGGCCATGACGGGCGGGATGTCGTAGTTCTCGAACACCGCGTCGCGGGCGGCAACGACATGACGATTGGTCGAGCGGAGCAGCGGCGTGACGACGGAGCCGGGGATGCTCCCCACGGCGCGGGGTGCGCCGGCCGCGTCGGCGAGAGCGGAGTAGATCTCCCGCATCGGTTGCGGACGCGGGTTGACGAGGTGGAACACGCGGCCGTCGAGATCCGGGGCGTGCAGGAGGGCGACAAGCGCGTCGGCGACGTGGTCGACCGGGACGATGTTGGTCGCGCCGAGTGCGGGCACCGTCATCGGCAGGGCCGAGGGCAACTCGGCGAGGAGGGAGATGAGCCGGAAGAGGTAGTACGGGCCGTCGATCTTGTCGATCTCGCCGGTGGTCGAGTCACCGACCACTGCTGCCGGTCGGTAGACCCGCCAGGTGAGGCCCGGAGTCTCGCGGACCACCTTCTCCGCCTCGAACTTCGTGCGGTGGTACGCCGTCGGAAAGTTCTGACCGAGGTCGAAGTCGTTCTCGGTGAACACCCCTCGATGGTCTCCGGCCACCGCGATGGACGACACGTGATGCAGGGTGGCGCCGAGTGACCGGGCGAGTTCGGCGACTGCGGCCGTTCCCTGCACGTTGGTCGATTCCTGGTCCTCGCCGGCGGTCAGGTCGTAGATCGCGCCGAGATGGATCACGTGGTCGACCGCTGTCAGAGCGGACAGTGCTGAGTCGTCGATGCCGAGACCGGGTCGCTCGAGATCGCCGATCAGCGGGCGAACGCGGTGACCGGACGACTCCGCGACGCCGCTCAGGCGGTGTTCCGAGGTCGGTCGCACGAGAACGTGGACCACAGCGTTGGCGTCGCGTTCGACCAGCCGGCGCACCACGGCCCGGCCGAGGAATCCTGTGCCACCGGTGACCACGTAAGTACTCATGCGCGGACCTTACCGCGGAGTAAGTACCGGCGGTATCAGTGACCGATGCCGACTTTTTCGTGCACCTTCTTCATCCACGCGGGTGCCCACCAGTTGGCCTCGCCCATGAGCTTGACCAGCGACGGGACCAGCAGCATACGGATGATCGTGGCGTCGATGATCAACGCCAGAATCATGCCGACACCCAGGAATCGCATGATGGACAGTCCGGACATCGAGAACGCCCCCGTCACGATGATCAGGATCAACGCCGCCGCGGTCACGATGCGTCCGGTCCGCTGGGCGCCGATCAGCACCGCCTCCTCGGTGGTGGCACCGGCCGTGCGCGCCTCCACCATGCGGGACATCAGGAACACCTCGTAATCGGTGGACAGCCCGAACACGACCGCGAGGATGAGAACCACGAACGTCGCCTCGAGCGGTGCCGGTGTGACGCCGAGCAGGCCCGCCCCGTGACCCTCCTGGAAGATGAACGTCAGAGCCCCGAACGTCGCGGCCATGCTCAGTCCCGCCATGGCATCAGCCTTGATCGGCAGCACCACCGAGCCGAACGCCAGGAACAGCAGGATCAGCGTCGACACCACCATGATGGTGAGCATCACCGGCAGCCAGTTCACGATGGCGTTGTTGCCGTCGAGGACCAGGGCCGCCGCTCCGCCCACCGTCAGGTCGGTTCCGTCGGGTGCCGGGATCGCGCGGAGTTGTTGCACCACATCCTGTTGCGCTTCCTGAGACACGTCCGAGGAAAAGGTCGCGTTGATGACCACGAAGTCGCCGCTGGCCGTGCCGAACTGAACGTTGGCGATCCCGCTCACCGCGCGCGCAGCCGTCGTGACCGCATTGATGGCGGGGCCGTCCGGCCGCGCCGACTCTCCGTCCAACACGATGGTGGCGCTGTCGCCGGTGCTGCTGAAGTCCGAGGCGAGGGTTTCGAACGCGATACGCGCGGGATCGTCGGCGGGCAGCGCGGTGTAGGACACCTCGCCCAACTGGGCCTTGACCAGCGGTGCGGCAACGACCAGCAGGCCGACGATGATCAGGGTGGCGACAGCGATGGGGCGCTTCATCACCTTCGTGACGACCCCGCCCCAGAACCTGTGTGCGCGTGCATCTCCGCGATCCGAGGCGGTCCTGGACCAGGTGATGGCATTGATGCGGTCACCCAGCATGGCCAGGACGGCCGGTACAGCCGTCAACGACAGCAGAGCCGCACATCCGACGGCCGCCATCGCGCCGAAGCCGAGGGATCGGATGATGGCCTGCGGGAAGACGAGCATCCCCGCGAAGGCGCAGATGAGCAGCAGACCGGAGAAGACGATGGTGCGCCCGGCGGTGAGCATCGTGCGTCGTGCGGCCTCGTGGGACGTGGCTCCGCCCCTGAGTTCCTCGCGGAACCTGCTGACGATGAAGAGGCCGTAATCGATGGCGAGTCCGAGACCCAGCAGGCTGGCGACGTTGACGGCGAAGGAACTGATCTCGGTGAACGTGGTGAAGATGCGCAGGACGGTCAGCGCGCCGGCCACCGAGAGCGCTCCCACGATCACGGGCACTGCGGCGGCCACGACGCCGCCGAAGATGACGACCAGAAGAATCAGCGTGATCGGGATGGCGATGATCTCGGCACGGACCAAGTCTTCCTGGAGCTGGGTGTTGAAGGAGACGCCGGCGACGGAGGCGCCCGCGAACTGCGTGTCGATGCCGGCGACCTCGAGCTTGGGGAGCAACTCCGAGAACGACGCGACCGTGATGCCGCTGGCGTCGCCGAGGGTGACGGTCGCGAGTCCCTTCGTGCCGTCCTTGCTCTCCAGGAACGGCTTCTGCACCGGTCCGGCCGTCCAGTAGGAGGTGATGTCGTTCGGACCCACCTCCGCCCGGAACGCGTCGAGCACCGGCGTGACGTCCGAGCCGATGTCGTCGAGTGTGCGGCCGTCGGGCGCGGAGTAGATGACGATGATGTCCGGGGCGGCGGTTCCCAGGCCCTGGATCTGTCGGGCGACCTGCACGGCCTCGCTGCCGGGATCCTCGTATCCGCCCTGGCTGAGGCTGCCGAAGACCCCGAGTCCCCACGTGGCGCCTGCCAGAACGATGACGATCGCGGCGGTCAGGACCCACCGTGCCCGCGACACCACGAACGAAGCCCAGCGAGTCACAGAAAATCCCCATCTCGGTCAGGTCGAGCATCGACGGTCGTCTGTGACTGTAGTGAACAGTTCTGGGGAAGCTCTGAGAGCGGGGACAGAGTCCGGGCGGTAGAGTTCCGAGCCATGCGATCAGGGAGCGTGCATCTCAGCCGCCTGACGGTCGCACTCATGATGCTGTCCCTGGGACTCGTCCTGATCGTCGCGATGCCGCAACCCATCGAGGTCGCCGTAGCCGTGGCGGTCACCGTGTCGGCAGCTCTGATCGCTGTGGTGTTCTTGCGACCCGGACCGCTGATCGATGTCGCGTCGGCAGGTGGTCCTCCCGCCGACGAACGCCGCCTGCGCGGATCGTTCCGCCGTCAGTCCCATCCCGCCACGCCGGGCCGTCCCATGCCCCGAGCACCCGGAGCTCTCGCGGAGGCGCAGCCGAACTGATCGGCGCCGTGCGTCTCCGCACCGACGACACCGTTCACTTCTCGGATCGTGGGAGAGAGACCACATGTTGCACCTGTCCGGCATCACCCGTGTCCACGGAGAGTTCACCGTCTTCCGGCACGTCGACCTCACCGCTCGTCCCGGCTCGGCCTGCGCCGTGGTCGGTGCCAACGGCTCCGGAAAATCGACGCTTCTCCGCTGCGCCGTCGGCGCAGACGACGTCGACGAGGGGCGCGTGCTCCTCGACGGCACCGACCTCGACGAGACCGATCCCGCCACCCGCGCGGCGATCGCGGCCGTCCTCGACGACGGGGGCATGTTTCCTCACCTGTCGGTGCGCGAACATCTGACACTGATCGCCACGGCCCACGAGGTCGACGACGCGGAGGCCGTCGTGACGGCAATCCTCGACGGACTCGCCCTGTCTGCCGCGGCCGATCAGCTCCCGGTCACCCTGTCCAGCGGTCAGCGCAGGCGGTTGATCTTGGCCTCCGCCTTCGTGCGACCTCGTCGCGTCCTCGTGCTCGACGAACCGGAGCAGCATCTCGACTCGAGCGGGCGCGCGTGGCTCGCCCGTACGCTGACGGCGGAGAAGGAGTCCGGAGTGGCCGTGCTGTTCGTCTCGCACGACAGGGCGATGGTCGACTCGGTCGCCGACGTCGTCGTCGATGCGGATGCATGGCGATGACCTCCGCCGCCGATCTGCACCGAGAGTTCCGCCGACGCCGCCGCGGCACCGAGAGTGCGGTCGAGCGGTTGTCGATCTGGGGTGGCGGCGCCTTGTCGACGGTGGCCGTAGCGCTGTGGGTGCTGTCCGGCCGTGGGACGGGATTCACGCTGGAGCCGGTGCTGTCGGCGTCGGCATCGTCGGGTGTCGGAATCCTCATCGCGGCGGCCGCGCTCCATGTCCTGCGCGCCGTCGGACCGATCGGTACCGATGCGGCCACGACGCATTGGCTCGTGTCGGCGCCGCTCGATCGGCGCACTCTGTTACGCGGCAGAGTGCTCGCCTGGACCGTTGCGCTCGTCGCACTCGGAGTGCTGGCAGCTCGCCTGCTGGCACTGGTCGCGGGTGCGACGTCCTGGTGGCCGTTGGCCGTCGTCGGGGCGGCGGCCGGTGCGCTTGTGGTCGGCCTGGCGGTGCTGGGGCAGCAGTCCCGCGGATGGTCGTCCGCGCTGCCGATGATCGAGGTCGGAATCATCGCATCGGCGGGCGTCGCAACGCTCCTACCGCCGGCCCCGGCCACGGTGTCCGCTGTCGTGCTCTGCGTCGTGACCGTCGCAGCAGGGTGGGCGGCCGTCTCCCGCCTGGGGCGGATTCGCCGGACGTCCCTGACGTCGGGAGCCGATCTGCTGGCGGCCGGGTCGGCGGGACTGTCCTTCCTCGACGTCGGGTTCCTCGTGTCCGCGCTGGAGATCAGAGCCCACCGACGCCGAGGGGCGGTGCGTCCGCGGGGTCGTGCCGGGAGATCGGTCGGCCCGGTCCGCGCCCTGGTGCGTTCCGACGTCGTACGACACCGCCGGAACACGATGCTGTCGGCGGTTCTGGTGACCGGACTCGGTCTCGTGCTCGCCGCGTCGGCGGTGTCGATGCCGTACTGGGCGGGCGTCGTGGGCCTTCTCGCCGGATACGTGGCGACGTCGGCGGCCAGTATCGGATTCCGAGACATCATGATGGACAGAGCATTACGGTTCGCGCTCGCCCTGCCAGACCGCACTGTGACTGGTGCGTTCCTCGTGGTGCCGTCGATCGTGGCACTCACCGTCGCCGTCACGGTGGCGGCAGCGGTGTCGTGGTGGGCGGGCATCGTGGTCGGGTCGACGACGCTGGTCGCCGTGGTTCGGTCCCGAACAGCGCCGCCCCGTGTCTACGACGGCCTCGCCGTGGTGACCATGTTCGGCACAGTGCCGGTCGACGTGATTCGTCAGGTCCTGCGGGGCCCGGGCCTGCTCCTCGTCGGTGCCGTGCTGCTCCTGCTGTGACGGGACGCGATCACTCCAACCCGGCCAGGTCGACGTCCACCCTCGACGGGGGTCGCAGTGCAGTGGTCGTCGCCCATCCGCGGGCGACGAGGCCGGCGTCGCTGTCGTCGTCGTCCCGCGCGTGGATGGCGTCGAAGCGGACGGTGACGAACTCGTCGTCGGTGTCGCCGATCTCCGCCTGGACGGCGCCGAAGGCTGCAAGGTCGGCCGGGCGGATGCCGCGGAGCTCCGATGGCGCGACCGGGGGGATGTTGACGTTGAGAACCCAGTCCGCTGCACCGTGGTCGACGAACCAGTCGAGTGCGCGCCGGGCCACGAGGTGGGCGGTGTCCCAGCTCGGAGCGCCCGAGGCGACCTCACGGTCGATCTGGTCGTGGATGTCGCCAGGCGCGGCGAGAGACGCCGTGTCGAGGCCGGCGAGGGACAGGGCCATCGCCGGAACCCCGTGGGTGGACGCGGTGAGGGCCGCCCCCACGGTGCCGGAGTGCAGAACGGCGGAGCCGGTGTTCGGACCGTGATTGATGCCGGACAGCAGGATGTCCGGCCGCGGACCGAATGCTCCGCGCGTCGCGACGAACGCGATCATGGCGGGCGAGGCCTGTACGGCGAACGCGTCGACGTCCAGGTCGGCGACCGACGCGCGGGAGACCACGAGCTGGTCGCGGTTCTGGAGCGCCGACAGCGACGCACTCGCACCGCTGCGCTCCTCGTGCGGCGCCGCCACCACGACGTCGTGACCGGCCTCGACGGCGACCCGAGCGAGCACGGCGATCCCGTGACTGTCGATTCCGTCGTCGTTCGTGATGAGCACGCGCACGTGTGCCTCCTGCGAGTGGGTGCAGCCGGTCAGGACGAGAAGGGGCGTACCTCGACCGTCGACATGATGGTCTCGACGAGCCCCACCTGTCCTGTACCCAGTCCGCGGCGGGTTACGTTGGCGGTGCCGGCGGCGCCGCCGAGGGCGAGTGCCTCCTCGATGGACATGCCGCGGGCGAGTCCGGTGGCGATGCCGGCGCTCATGGAGTCGCCCGCACCATGGTGGTCCGTCTGTTCCAGGTCGGGAGTGACCACCTCGAGCACCGTGCCGTCGACGAGGGCGAGCGCCGGGTCCGCCGCGCGGGACAGAACCACGATGTCGGCACCCTCGTCGTGCAGGGCGCGCATCGCCTCGATGAGGACGTCGGGGTCCTCCGACTCCGCGCGCCCGTCCTCGATGAGGTCTTCATGGCTCATCTTGAGCACGGTGAGCCCGCCCTGCAGAGCCGCCGTCGCGGTCGGTCCGGACAGGTCCGCGACGACGGGCTTCGACAGCGATCGCAGATCGGTCGTGAGCCGTCGGTAGAAGTCTGCGGGCACCACCGACCCGGTGTGCGGGCCCCCCAGCAGCACGATGTCGGACGAGGCTCCGGACTCGAGGGTGATCCCGTAGAGGTCGTCGAGCGCGTGCCGGGCGAGGTGCGGGGGATCGATCGTCGCCACCTCGGTGCGGTCGCCGTCCCGCCGGTCGTGAATGTAGGACCCGGACTCGTGACCGATGTCCACGGCACGCACGGTGATTCCCTCGCGGTGGATCAGATCCCGCAGTACGCCGCCGCTCTCGCCGCCGAACGCGCCGGTCAGCGTCACGTCCATGCCGAGGTTGGTGGCCATGCGGGCGATCCAGTGGCCTTGGCCGCCGGCGTGCACGTGGAGTTCGGTGTCGCCGTTCGGCGCTGCGTCCAGGGTGATGGTGAGCAGCGGGGACGGCGCGAAGACGGTGGCGGTGGGCGCGTGTTCGGCAGTCGACATCGCCGTGATGTGCCCGATTCGTCCGTTCCCCAAACCCGACGTCGAACGGTCGACAGGTCAGCTGCCGAAGGCGTCCGCGAGGTCGTCGAGCGACGGGAAAGCCGGTTCCGGTGTTGCCTCGGGCACCGTGATCACCGTCGACGCCTGCTGGACCGTGTCACGGTCCAGGGCGACACGGTGGCCATGTACTCCGCAGAGCCGGGGTAGTCGGACACCCACATCGCCTGGCGCCGCGATGGTGGGCGAACGGGTCGAGTACTACGGCGGCCTGGTGATCCGGCTCGGCCACGGCGAGGGCTACCTCAACCCGCTCGCCGTCGGCGCACTCGGCTCGATCCTCCCGCTGCTCGACGATGTCCCTGACGTGCAGCGCAAGGTCGCCGCCCAAGTGCTCCAACGCCGCCGTCGCTTGGTGTCGGGACTGTGCGAGCTCGAACGCGGTGGCCCGCTCACCCAGTCCGAGTCGAACGTCCTCGCCGTGGCGCTGCGCGTCCTCGACGCCGACCCCCGGTTCACTCCGGAGCATCCGCCGCTGCTGTCGGATCTGTTCACCCTCATCGAGAAAGGGTCGCCGGAACTGGCCCGTAAGACGATCAGCGTCGACGACCCCGACAAGTACGCCGCCAAGGTCGAGGGGTTGCTCGAGACGTTGATCGGTCTCCTCGACGGCGAGCTCGGCGAAGTGTTCTCCCGTCAGACCACCACGGCTCTCGATCTCGCGGGGGAGCGGCCGCCGGTGGCGGTGTGCGTGGATGTGTCCTCCATCGGCACCGAGGACCCGACCCTGGAGGCGGCGATCATGCTCGCCTGCTGGTCGGACGCGTTCGGCGCCGTCGAAGCCGCCCACGTCCTCGCCGACGTCGGCTTGCGAGAGAAGCGCACGTTCCTGGTGGTGCTCGACGAGCTGTGGCGGGTTCTGGCCGGAGGCTCGCAGATGGTGCTGCGCGTCGATCAGCTCACCCGCCTGACCCGCACGATGGGAACGGCGCTGCTGACGATCACCCACACCGTCGCGGACCTGGAAACCCTCGCCACCGCCGTCGACATCAGCCGCGCCAAGGGCTTCATCGAGCGCGCCGGGGCCGTCATCGTCGGGGGACTGCCGACGCAGGAGATGGACAAGCTCGACGGCATCATCCCGTTCACGCAACAGGACCGGGATCTGGTGTCGTCGTGGTCCACCCCGGCCGGCATCGACGACACCGGACGCGAACTGCCTCCACCCGGGCGCGGGAAGTTCCTGCTGCGCATCGGCACCGCCCGCCGACCCGGGGTGGTGCTGCAGACCGTCATCACCGCCACCGAAGCCGCCGCCGGGTACCACGACACGAACGCCCGCTTCGCCCACGTCGGCGGCGGCGGGCGATGAGAGGCAAGCCGTATCCGGCGGAGATCCGGACCCGGGCGGTGCAGATGGTGACAGACCGACTTCCCACGGCCCGCTCGACGTGGGCGGCCATCGAAGCGGTCGCCGCGCACCTGTCCCTGCACCCCAACACCGTCCGGTGGTGGTACCGGCAAGCCCAAGGCGTCACCGACGAGCGGCCCCTGATGCCGAGTGAGCAGAACGGTGAGATCGCTCGGCTCCGGGCGGAACTGGTCGAAGCGCAACGTCTCATCGCCGACCTCGTCGGCTCGGCGCAGTCACACCCGAGAGAAGGAGTCATCGCATGAGCACAGGGAGAGGCGCGAGGAACCCGAACGCCGGTGTCGACCCGACGCTGGCCCTGACCGGCGGCGCGATCGTCATCGCCGCCCTCGCGTACGGGGGCGCCGAAGCAGCGCTGCGGCTCGGTGGCCCGTTGTCCGGTGTCGATCAGGACGTGCCGGGGTCGCCGTTCGCTCTGGTGGCAGCGCTGGCGAAGGGGTCGCTGGTGTGGCCGGTGGGGGCGACGATCATCGCTGTAGCCTTCGGCATCGTCGGCATCGTCGGCCTGGTCGTGATCGTCGTCGGAACGGTATGGGCGATAACGCGGCGCCGGCGGATCACCCGCGTCGACGACGCCGGCCGGTTCCTCGGCCGCCCCCGGGAGGTGGCGCGGCTGGGGGAGAAGGCACTGCGGGCGGAGATCGCCCGGTTGGGAGACCCCGTCGCCGCCGACCAGCCCGTCGCGGCGCCGCTGGGCCGATTGGTGCTGGGGCCGAACAGGTTCGGTATCACCCTGTACGCGGGGCCGGAGGACGTCGCCACCCACATCTGGGGACCGCGGATGGGCAAGACGAGCTGCGTGATCATTCCGCAGCTCCTCGCCGCCCGCGGCGCCGTGCTGACCACCTCCAACAAACGGGACGTCGTCGACACCACTCGCGCGTACCGGGCCGAGAAGGGCACCGTGTGGGTCTTCGACCCACAAGGAGTCGCGCAGGAGCTGCCACGGTGGTTCTACGACCCGCTGACCTGGGTGCGCTCCGCCCGGCCGTCCACCACGCAGGGCATCACCGACAGAGGCGAATCCGACAGCCGACGCACGGAGCTGGCGGAGCTGCTCGGCGAGGATGTTGTGGCGACGATGGGCCAGTCGGCGCAGGAGACGAAAGCCGCGACCCTCGCCGGCATCTTCGCGTCGTCGTTGACGGGGGAGAACACGAAGCGGGAGCCGTTCTTCGACCCCATGGGGCAACGGTTGGTCACCGGGTTCCTCCTCGCCGCCGCGCTGGAGCATCTGCCGTTGCCGATCGTCTACACGTGGGCGACGACCCCGGAGAACCAGGAACCGGTGCGGCTGCTGCGAGCGCACGGGTTCGGGCGGTGGGCGGAGTCGATGATCGCCCAGTACAACGCCCCCGACAAGCAACGCGGGGGAGTGTTCGCCACCGCGGCGAACATGCTCGGCGCCCTCGCCTACGCCGAGATCCACCCGTGGATCTCCCGGATGGGGGAGCGCGACACACGCCCGGAGTTCGACCCGGCCGGATTCGCCGCCGAGGACGCCCCCACCTTGTTCTGCTTGTCGATGGAGGACGCCGCCGACGAGTGCGGCGCCCTGGTCACCGCGCTGACCGTCGCCGTCACCGACGCCCTGGTGGACCGTGCCACCGCCACACCCGCGGAGGAATCGCTGCCGGCGGGTCGGCTGCGGGTGCCGGCGACCTATGCGCTGGACGAGGCGGCGAATGTGGTGCGGTGGCGGCAGTTGCCGAACCTGTACAGCCACTTCGGCTCCCGCGGCATCACCGTCACCACCATCCTGCAGTCCTGGCCCCAAGGGGAGGAGTGCTTCGGTCAGGGTGGGATGAAGAAACTGTGGGGCGCGTCGACGATCCGCGTGTACGGCGGCGGCGGGTCGACCGACGACGGCCGGTTCCTCGAGAACACCTCCGCAGCCCTCGGTGATCACTGGGAGATGAGCCAGACCGTCTCCACCAACTCATCCGGTCGGTCGAGTTCGCAGCAGCGGCAGAAGATCCGCACCCTTCCCGCGGATGCTCTCGAAGCGATGCCCGCGGGGCGGGCGATCCTGCGCGCCGCGAAATGCCCACCTGCGCTGATCGAGACGATGCCCTGGTACACCGGACCGTTCGCCGCCGCCGTCGCCGACGCCCAGATCCGCGCCGGCCAGGACCCCGCCGTACATCCCAGCGCCGACGACCCGGATCCGACGGACGCGACATCGCTGCTCCCGTCCCCGACCAAGCATCCGGTCGCAGCGCCCCGGTCGGGAGCGGTGACCGTCTCGTGAGCGACGAGTTCGACCTCGACGCCGACATGGACAGCGCCTGTCCGGGTGATGCATCACCCACCGATGATCGGGACGAGCTGCGGGACAGTCACACCGACGACGACAAGGCGGGCGGGGCGGGGGAGCGGGCCGATTCCGCGGCTCGGGGCCCGTACTACCCGAACGCGTACCGGTTCTTCGCCGACTTCCTCGCCCCCGCGTACCGGCGCAAGACCGTCGACCACCCGGCGATGCGGTGGTGCCCGAGCTGGTTCCTGCACCCCGAAGCCCGCGCCCGCGTCGACGCACTGTGGCGGGCATGGGAGTACCTACGGCTCGACCCGGCCACCGGGATGAGTGTGTGGTGGAAGGACCACGCTGATCACCACATGTCGAGACTGCTGTCCCCGGACGGCACCTTCAAGGACTGCACCCCCGACCACCGGCAGGTGCACCCACTTCCGAGCATCACCATCCCCGCCGAACTGTTGGCGCTTGACACTGCCGATTCACCCGTCCCACCCGCCTGATGTCATCCGATTCGCGGATTTCGCTCAACCACCCTTGACCTGAGGAGCCCTCGTGGCAGACGACGAACACGAACAGCTCTCCCGCCAGACCGGCATGGTCCTGCGCACATCGATCCAGGTCGCGATGCAGGTCGCCGAGGCTCTCGCCCGACGCCGCGAGCAGTCCCTGCGCACCGCGGCCGCCGCGTCGGAGTCACGCTCACAAGCCCTGGCCGGGCGGCTGAACGCCGAACAACGTTCGGCAGAAGCGTTCCTGCGCCGCACGGGTGACCGGCAGTGGTGGGCCACTGCCCAGGATGCGCAGATCGTTGACGCCGTCCGGATCGCGCACACCTGGAAGGACGCTTCCCCTGTCGCCGACCGGGCAGCGATCACCATCGAGAACCGGCTACGTACCGACAAGGGCATCGACCTCACGTCGTTGCGCGACACCGTGAACACCGCGTTCGTCGCAACTGCCGTGGAACGTGAGCTGGCGGACCGTGCCGAACACGAACGCCAGGTCGATCAAAACGCCGACCGGTCAGTTCTCGGTGACCCGGGATCGCGAACCAACCCGCCAACACAACATCTCCCGTTGAGCACTGTTGCTTGGGACACCGCGCAACGCCGGGAACAACACAGAGTCCAACTCACCATCGCGGGCCTCGACACCGAGGCAATCGATGCCCATCTGCTCACCGACACCGCCAACGCCGCTGCACTCGACATCAACTCCATGCGCATGCCGACAGCTACGCCTGCGGCCACACCAGGGGACCGAGGGCGGGAGCTCGATTCCAGCATGGACCGCGGCGGCAGATAGGCCCGATGAGAGCCCTGCGCACGGGCCACGACGCGAAGGCCGGAGCCAGTATTGGCCGATCCGCGACATAAACCAGCTTGCGTTGAACGACCAGCGGCCACAAACAATCCAATTTCGGCGAAATTACGGTATGAGCAGCATCATATACCGTTTCGGACGGCGTAGACTGATCAACAACTTAATATCGTGCCGTAACGACATTTGGAACACTGCGCCTACTGGAGAATAGTTGCAACACACGGTCCAGAACCAGACATAGCGCCCGATCGTCGCTACTGTGGCTATCGCCAGAGTTCGCACTGGCACCATCAAGGGCTGTACTCGTGGTTTCCTAACGGCGTCGACCAGATCTATTACAACGATGCATATATGTCCAAACTTGGGGCCCAAAAGAACCAAGCGATCGTGACACATGAACTCGGGCACGCTTTCGGTCGTTCTCACACTTGTTCCTCAGCTCATGGGCATTGGCTCCGGACCGACTGGCGACCTTGGGCAGATTGATATCGAATCACTCAGAAGACTTTGGGGATGAAATGAACAACACCCTTACTAAGATTTTAGTTGTCACCGCAGGCGTAGCTTTCACTGCGGTTGCAACCGCCTGCACGTCATCTCCCGCACCAGCAACCAATCCCAACGAGGAGCTACGTTCTACAACTGCGCCCCAGACTGTATACCTGGAGCCCTCGTGGGCCTTCGACATATACGATCAGCGACGGGTAGTTGGCGCGGCTGATTCTGTATTCGTGGGGACAGTTAATCAGGTGATCGGAACCGTCAACCGGACAGTAATGCCGGAGACTCAGTTCTCCGTAACGGTGTTGAGTGTAATAAAAGGTGATCTAGCGGGTGACGTAGTCGTCAATCAGCAAGGGGGCTACGACCCTGTATCTGATCAGGCAATTTATACCGAAGGCGATACCCCACTCAACATCGGCCAGAGTTACATCTTCTCGACCGTGTTAGATACGGCAATATCCGCCGAGAACTTCATCCCCATTGTCGGTGCAGTGCCAGTTGACACCGCAGATGTTGTAAACCTCGATCCAGAACTCGCGCAACGCGGCGGTGTCGCTGCAGGATTGCCCGAAGAGGTGCAGGAAGCTGTGTCCGCAGTTGAGAACGAAATTCCGTTCGATCCGAACAACACAGGGCTAGGTGACGGATCCGAGGCAGAACTGCCGGAGGGGCCTGACCTACCTCCGCAGGTGGACGGCGAGCCCGTGAGATAGAGACAGAACTAGTGTGAGACGCTGCTCCGGAACGGGATCCTGTTCCGGAGCAGCGCTATATATGTGGTGTCTACTCGGTCGCCGTCCTTAGCTTGCGGTTACAGAGGTGGCTCACGGTCCCAACTTTCCCGCGAATGTCACTAATTGTGCTGGCTGGCGAGACCGACCGTTCTACATTCTCGACTGCACGTTCGACCCCGCACCACTGTCCGTTTGGACGCGATGGTCAGCCGGGGCAGGTCGATCCCTGAGCCCCTACTCAGGGTGGTGGTCGACGATGCATCGATTGACGGCCAGGCACCGGATGGTGATGACGACGGACTCCTGCTGGACGGTGTACGTCGTCCATGGCGCGAGGTTTTCCACATGTTCCTTGATGCCGGGGGTGGTCCGACAGTTATCAGCGCCCACGACCCCCTGTCGCGACAACGACTCCACTACCAAAGTCGTGACACAAGCTGAAATAAGTTGCACAGTATCGCATTCCGGCGCATCGTCGATGAATGACCCGGTCGGGAGGTGAGGGCATCAACGATCTGCGGCTGCAGCAGATTCAGCTTCGACGCGCTGCGTCCCGCGCGATCCCTGCCCCCGGCCCCGACTGCCAGCAGTACTGGCCATTGGAAAACTGGGTCTGCGGGGCAATCCGGGACAAGTACAACTCGATGGGAGCCCAGTTCAGCTTTCTGTTCGTGCCCACTTCTGAGGAGCTCGTCAACCCGGACGGATTCGGACGCAGACAAACATTCATCAACGGACCCATCTATTGGTCCCCTCAGGGTGGCGCACACCCCGTCGTCAACCACTTTTTCGCAGCTTGGCAGCGTCTGGGCTGGGAGGGCGGAGTCCTGGGTTATCCAACGACGGACGAGATCGTCAACCCTGACGGCGTCGGACGGCGGCAAGAATTTCAGGGCGCCGCTGTCTACTGGCGCCTGAACGAGGCATACGCCATTGGCGGGGCGATTCGCGACAAATGGAACACTACCGGCGCCGAATCAGGACCACTCGGGTACCCGTCAACCGATGAAATCGGAGTCACGAAGTACAGCGGTAGATACAACAACTTCGGCAACGGCACCATCACCTGGTCAGGACCCACGGGTCCGCGATTACTGTTCAAGCCGCTACGCGACAAGTGGGCAGAGTCGGGGCGGGAAGATGGCCCCCACGTTTATCCCACTTCTGACGAGCAAGTCCTTGACAACGATATCGCCCGTATCGCGCCTTTCGAGAGCGGGTCGAGCATAATTTGGAGTCAGGTAACGGGCGCGTGGTTCATTTCTGCAGAACTGCTCGACGCGTGGAATCAGGAGCGATCAGCAGGATTCGACCCGGGGTTCCCTACTGGCGACGTCGATACGGCGCCGACGTCCGTAATCGACTCGATCGCTGTCAGAGCCCAACAAGCGTTTCAACGGGGGCGTATATCCATCGACATTGAAGGCACCAGATTCGTTGTCGGATTCGATCCGGACGGAGTGTTCCCCGATGGGGACAATGCGTTCGCCACCGATAGCGAACTCGAATCGCAGTTGCGTCGACAAGACGATGAGGACGACGACGATTACGACAGCTCATCAGTTCTCGCAACGGCATCGCGCGAAGAAGGTATCACTTACGGTCCCGAACTGCCCCTGCGGGTTGGATACTACAATGAGGATTCAGACGTGGGTTGGGGTTACGACAAGGCCTACAACAAACACGGCGTGAAGCGCGAAAACGGTGAACACGCATACGAGCCCATCGTCGACACGTTTGAGAATGGCGTGGTCCTGGACAGGCGTGATGCTGATGTACCGGGAAACCTTTTCGGTGCGACTGTGACCCGAATTCGACTACTAGACGGTCGGACTAAGAACAACTTCTACGTCGTGTACGACCCACGGAACGCGCCAACTCATAAAGGATTACCCGCCGGCGACCCCATCGGCGTGGAAGTAGCATTCTGTGGCGGAATGACAGTATGCGATCAGTGGATCATCGACGCTTTCTACTGAGTCGCCACGGGCCCTGCTGGGTAATCCCGCCAACAGATTCCATCAACAACTCGGGCCGCATCCCACTTTGGACTCGATAGATCGGAATACCACTCCTCTGCAGCTACAGAAGCAGAGGAGTGGTATTTCGATTGTACGTATTCGATATCCGCATTCTTTCCGTATGTGCGATACCGACCTTGTTCGAAAGTCGTTAATACGGTAGTGACTATACAATTGCGCAGAGTAATTTGGTCGACCCGAAATTGCGACTTGGCTTCACCTCGACGCAACGCTGCCACCAAGGCGCTGAAAAACTCCATTCGCCAGCCAGTGCCAACTTCCGCAAATGGTTGTTTTTCGAGGTCGGAAGCAAACGCCGCCGGGTCGTACGAAACTTCGTATTTAACTGACGGGTCATCCACGAAACTCAACCTCCTCGGCTCGAGCTACGACACGAGTCTTTCGCTTACCCATTCGCCTTTCAAAGGCTTAAGCTATTTACGTTCGCTGATCCGTTGCGATCGTGATCCGTTGAATACGGCAGCTATGCTACCAGCAGCAGACGCCGGGAGGCCGCCGGCACGCATTTTGCCGCCCACGGCGACGATCGTGTATCTCAACCGGACGGCACCATCATCGATGTCCTTGAACGTGGCGTCTCACGACGTAACCGTCCACACTTCCGACGGGTTCGTTGTCGATGTGAACGCCGACGTCGACGTGCTGGCTCCTTGAAACAAGTGGCCATCGTCGCCTCGACGCCGGCACTTCGCATGGGCGCCTATGGCGAACCACCACCACCACACCCGGCACATCATCAATAACGTCAACCATCGCCGATATTTGGGTTCTGTCAGCTAAAGGCCGAGTCCTTGTCGGGGCTACCTGTGACACGGACGGAAGTCAGCGTCGGCGACCACGCCGAACGGTACGGTCGGTACATCCAGTTCGACGGTTTCCCGTGCAGAGGAGCGCAGGTGGCTGATTACGACGTGCAGTACGACCACGATTCCGGTGATTGGACCGCGAAGCGAGCGGGGGCGTCCCGAGCAGCTGGCCGATTCGATACGCAGGCCGACGCGCACGACGCGGCCGCCGGGTACGCCGAGCGCAGCGGCGGCGGCGAAGTACGGGACCACCGCAAGGACAACAACCAGATCAGGAACACCGACACGATCGGCAAGAAGGATCCGCACCCCCCGAAGGGCTGAGCTACCCATCGAAGGAACCGATATGGGCCGAAAGTGGCGTCGGCAGCGTTCCCCAAAAGCTCGTCGAGGGGCGGCGGGCAGAACCCTCGGTGAGCGGTGGGCTCGGATCAAGACCAGTCGGCTGGCCGCGGCCACCGTTCTGGTAGTCGGCTACGTGCTTTCGGTTGTCGTGGCTACCGCTGCATACGGGGCACTCACGCTCGAAGTCCTCGGCCCACTCGCAGCCTGGGTCGGCGCCATTCTGACAGCCGGCGCCGTCGTGGTCGCGCTCACGACGAACAGACGAGACCGCGCGTTCACTGCGAATCAGCAGACGGCCCGGGCGGTTGCGGATCTGTGGTCCACGATCGTGGCGGTGCGCAGACCTTTGGCGGCGTTCGACGCCGTTGCGCGCGAACCGAACTCGTTCGTAAACGGCGTCCCTTCCCGCGAGCTGGACCGGTTGTCCGGTGACGTACAAGATGCACTCACGGCAGCGGAAGCATCGTCGTTCTACGCGCGGCTGGTGATCGATTCCGGCCGGCTTCTCGATCACATCGACGACATCGCCACCGAACTGTCAGAGATGAGGGCGTTCTTCGAAGAGGGCGGAGAGCATCAGCGAGACGGATCGCGCCCCCCTGGATACGAGCAGCCCGTTTTCTCGGTCGTCGACTGGTTGGACGGTCTGGGGCTCCGTTTGCGGCGCATCCTGACTGTGGAGCAGACGCTGATGGACGCAGTGCGGTTCCACTTCCCGGTGACCGATTCGCAACGCGCTGTCGCGGATTCGACCGATTCGCAACAACTGTGGCAGGACGCCTACATCCGGGCGAAGGCATTCCCGCACACGGAAATCTATCGGCGCCATGCCGACCCACCGGGATCGTGGCGAACCCGGTGGCGTTGACACCGGGCCGTCCGGAGTGAGGCGAACGGCCCGGCCTCGATCTAGCTGCCGAACGCGTCCGCGAGGTCGCCGATCGCGGGAAGTACCGGCTCCGGCGCCGCCTTATCGATGGTGATGACGACGGATGCCTGTTGAACGGTGTACGTCGTCCACGGCACGAGGTTTTCCACGTGTTCCTTGATGCCGGGATAGTCCGACAACCACCAGGCTTCGGTGGAGTCGAACTCGCCGAGCGTGCAGGTGGCCAGCACGACGTACGAGCCGGGTGGGATGTTGGTCACCGTCTGAGTCGCGGTGGTGCCGGGTTCGATCGAACCAGTGTCGTAGTACTCGTGCGTTTGCGAGAGCACTGTCTCGACCGGCGGTAGGACACCTTCGGGTGCCGCTGCCAGGCCTGTGGTGCACAGGACGGTGCCGTCGGCCGTGTTGGTGATGGTGTTGGTGACGGTATCGCCGACGACGTCGTAGGAGTATGTGATGTCGGAGGGCTCGGCTGCGGAGACGCTGCCGGGTGCCGCCAGCGCCAGGGGTACCGCGATGGCTGCAATCATCGCTACGCGTCTAGGTATTCGCACGGTGTGCTCCTTGCTGTCCGGTTGCGTTCGGTTGGTCTGGCTATTCGATGTAGGCGCCGGTGGTGGGGGAGTAGTAGACGGTGCCACCGAAGAATGCCTGGCGGGTGCCGACGCCGTCGCCGGCGGGAGCTTCCGGGCCCTGCGGGTACGACAGAGTGCTGGTGGGTCCGCCGAGGGAGTTGTAGAGGTCGAGGATCTCACCGCAGACCTGGTGTCGGCTGGGCCAGAAGGACTCGCACGTCGCTGCCGCAGGGGCCTGCGGCGCGGTGGGTGCGGGCTGGGCCATGACCTGGCCGGCGCCGGTAAGAGTGAGAGCGGTGCCGAGAACGCCAGCGGCGGCGAGACGGACACGAAGGCCGGCGTTGCGGCGGGTGGCGGTGTGGGTGGTGGTCACGAGGAGGGCTCCTTTGCAGGGGTGTGCGATGAGCTCACAGGTTCGTCGACTCCGGCCATCACGAAAAGGGAGACCGTGGGGTCTGATGTCGGACTTGTCGGACGCTATCAGCGCCGGCGACCCTCTGTCGCCACAACGACTCGACCACCGAACGCCTTGACGCGCCCCGAAACGGGTTGCAGAACAACCGCTCTCGGCGCGTCATAGTCGATCGTTCGGTTATTACGCCCCTCCATAATTGCGACACCCGTTCTTCGCCACGGTAAGTAACCTCCTGGTCTGTTTGCGCGGTTTGCGTCTGCTGGTGAAGTTGTGAATCCCGTGGTTTGCCTTCAGGATGCTCAGGCGACCACCATTCGGACCGGTCGTATTCCTCTCCGAGAGAGCAGCATCCATGACGACCCTTGTTCGGCCGCCACGGCGGAAACCGATGTTCTCCTCGACGCCGCGGGCGGTTCTGACCGCCGGCATGATCGCAGTCCTCGTCGCCACCGGCGGGGGAGCGGTGGCCACCGCGCAACCGTCCGCCATCCCGGCCACGCCGACCAGCTCCGCGCCGACAGCGTTGCAGCAGCAGGCACCAGCACCGGTCGACCCGTGCGCTATCACCCACGGCACCGACCACCACGACCACGACCACGGCACCGTCCACCATCACACCGGCGACGCCGACTTCCTGCGCCGAAGTGCCGGCACCGGCCCCGGCCACCTCGCAGGCACCCACGACAGCGTCCGAGGCACCGAGTGTCGCGGACGCACCGACACCCGCCCCGGCGAGCACGACCGCACCGACCACCTCGAGCCTGACTCCGAGCGCGGAGGCCACCGCGCCTACCCCGACCGGTGAGCGGATCCCGTACACCGGGCTGCCGACGGAGAACCCGAACAGCACCCTCATTCCGGGCAAGATGCGCTCGGACCGCGAGGAGTGGCCCGAGCCGTTCACCAAGGAAGAAGCCGACCAGGCTGAGATCGGGGAAGCTCGACTGCTCGCCAAGCAGCGCACCTCCCGTGCCGCGGTGACCTGCCAGAGGTACTGGCCGTCGAACTTCGACGTGTGCGGCGCCATCCGCGACAAGTACAACTCCCTCGGCGGATCGTTCAGCTTCCTGCTGCTCCCCACCAGCGGAAACATCGTCAACCCCGGCAACACCGGCGAGCGCGTCACGTTCATGAACGGACCGATCTACTGGTCCGCCGCCGGCGGAGCACACCCCGTCGTCAACAGCTTCCTCAACCGCTGGGGCATCCTCGGCTACGAAGGCAGCTACCTCAAGTACCCCACCTCTGATGAGATCGTTCTCCCCGACGGCGGCCGCCGACAGGAATTCCAGGACGGCGCCATCTACGTCGCCTTCCAGAACGCCATCGGCTCCGCCATCCAGAACGGACCACTCCGCGACAAATACAACAGCGTCGGCGGACTCACCCCCGGCAGCAGCTTCCTCGGCTACCTCACCGGAGACCACATCCGAACACTGCCCGACGGCCAAGGCCAGATGGCACGCTTCCAAAACGGCGTCATCTACTGGTCACCCGCGACTGGCGCGTGGCCGGTCACGGGCAGGATCTTGGACCAGTGGGCTGGTGTCGGTTACGAGACTGGACCACTGCGCTACCCGACCGCAGAACAGGTAGACAACGGCGTCACTATTGAGCAGAGCTTTCAGGGTGGAAAGTTGGAGACCCCTGGAGCTAACGCTGTCGAGCTCGCAACCCAGAATCCTGGAACCACTGCCCAGGAGATGATCGATGAGGCGATTTTCAACGCGCAACAGCGAGCTCTCGACGTCGCTGACGTGATTCTCGAGGCCGTCGAAGGTGGCCGGATCGAGACCCTTGCTTCCGATCCGGTCACTGGCTCCCCGACAACCCTGCCTTTCGCCCGTGGCGCAGGCGACATCTTTTACGCAGATGCTGATACCGCCAACGTCAACCACGGGCACAACGGCATCTTCATTTCGACAACTGAAACCGTTGAGGCGCTCAATCCGACAAAGGGCGTCCAGCTGACGGACAACACGACCGGAAATCCTGATGGGACACGCCGTACGGTCTACGGCCCCAAGATGATGTTCGTGAACACGTCAAGCGGTGTCCGCGCGAATGCTGTGTTTTTTGCGCTTAATCAGGTCGGGAAGGACTACAACAGTAACTTCGCTTTCAACAAGCGGTTCATCAACGGCGATGCTTACAATTGCTCATCCCTGGTCTGGGCGGCGTTCCAGTCAGCGTCCGGTGGTGGTGTAGATCTAGACCAAGAGCCAGGCGGCGGCGAAGATGCCACCCCTTCAGGCATCTTCCCTAACGAGATAGTAAAGTCCGACTGGACAACCCTGTACCCGTAACTGCGGGCACAAGTCACCCGCGGGCGCCTGCTCATAACGCCGGGAAAGGCGCCCGCGTCGTGGCACGCACTCTAGGAGTTACGAGTTGATTAGCAGACGCGGACCCCATCTTGTTCTCCTCACTGCGGTGGCCGCGCTAGCAGTGACGTCCTGCGGGCAAGACAATGCAGCAATTGAACCCAAAGAACTCACGTCACTCCAAGACACTCTCGCTGCCGTGGCCCTGGGTCCGTCGACTATGGAGGGCATAAAGTCCGACGACGTGTCGAGTGTTTACACCTTTGATGCATCGGGATCGCTCGTTGGAGCAATAACCGGGCCCGCCATCTACGCGAACAGCGTCTCCTCGCTAGGCGACAAACTGGCATCCACGTCGTCGAAACAGCTGACGCTAACAACACCAAGCGGACAATCCGAATTCGCAATTGGGTTTGAGAATATCGTCCAAGCATCTACCTCAGACAAGCGCGCCGGCACAGCGACATATTGGTACAACAGTGGCATGGTGTCCGGCATCTACACAAACTCCTACGCCTCTATAAGCTCACAGGGTGAGCTATTCGGTGGCACCGTGAATGGCTTAACTCGCACCGTTGCGCAGTGTGGGGATCTCGCGTATTCAATCATTCAGGATATAGCTACCGGAGTTGGCGAGGAATCAACACGAAGCGGCTTGTATCGAGCCGACAGCAATGGCATACGGCTGACCGCAGCTTGGGACTATCCCGCAGATTTCAAGCCCATCTCCCGAACGGCAGCGTGCGGGCCGAACGGAGAAGCGATTTATGCGCTTTACGCAGACAATGCAACCTTGAACTCACAAAACGGTATGCCCGGTCTGACGCTCGCACGAGTCGACACCAGTACAGGCTCCAGAACAGATACACCATTGGGCATGGCCGGCCTCGATTGGAGCGTCGTATCTGGGACAATGAGCGTTCTCGACGGCAGAGCGTACTGGATCAACGCCGCCAAAGAGGTGTTAAGCGTTGACCTGTCCGACGCTGCGGGAATAGTCAGGCGCGAGTGGTCGCTGCCGGGAGTTGAAGGCAATGCTGTCGCTTCGGTAGACAATGGCAAAGTAGACGTGGTAGTGCCCGGACGAAATGCCAGATATTCGCAGCACGACCTCCGGACTGGCGCCACAATCGGTACACCGATTGCCTTGCCTTGGCTCGATGCGTTGACCGACGCCTCGCCCGTCAGCGGACAGACCTTGGTGGATGTTGCATCCCTAGAATAGAGCGCGATTCCGGCAGCCTCGGACCTCCGGTGTAAGAGATCACTGCATCGTCCCACTTGATCCAGCTCACCACTAGATCTGCCGAAAGCGAGCGGCCCTGCCCCGGCTCCTAGCTGCCGAACGCGTCCCTGAGATCGCCGTTTTCGGAAACCACCGGCTCCGCCAACGCCTCCTCGTCGATGGTGATGACGGAGCACTCCTGCTGGACGGTGTACGTCGTCCACGGCACGAGGTTTTCCACGTGTTCCTTGATGCCGTGGTAGTCGGACTACCACCAGGCACGCGTCATTCAAATGCCATCTCTTCAGCACACCGAAAGAATCCCATCGCTGAGCGCACGGTCGGCTGAGTGACTCGATTTCAATCTTGTCATCCTCGTCGACCGATCGGGTGTGGATCGCACCGTCGACCGCTAAGTTGCCATGAAACGCGCCACCCAGCAGCTCGTGGTGCGATGAACGCTATCTGTATTCATTGCCGATAATAGTTATTATGGCAGGTAACGTTCGAATGGTTGTCTAGCAGCGTTTCTCATGCACCACTGATCACTCCGCTTTCATACGAGGTTCATGTCCTGTGGCTTCTCGGAACCCCTCCGCAGTCTTGCACTTCTTGATGAGCCACTTCACACAGGAATCGGTGTACAGGTAATCGTTATGAGCGTCGTCGTAGACGCAAAATTCAGACTTCGTCGCTTCGGGTTCTGCTGCGCCGGCGGCTGGTCGCCATCCGTGCTTCCTCCACGCGGCGGCCATCTGAGATGACGCACCGAAGTGATAGGGGATCGCGGCGGAAACCATCTTCGCAACTGCCCCTGGTCGATGCTTCCCGATATTAGCTACCGGGACCTTCTTCTGCTTGGTGATGACGTATCCCTTGTTCGCAGCAACTTCTTCCATCACCGCGCGCTCCTCGTCAGACAGATCCTTGTCGTTCACGAACTGAAGCGAAAGATCGCCCTTACGGTTGCCGCTCTCCAAGACGATGGTGAGTCGCATGCAGTAGCGGGGGTCGCGGGAGACCGCGTCATCGAGTCCGGCGTCGTACTCCGCGAGGAAGGTACGCAGGTCCTTCGGCAGGGTCTTGGTGAGCTTAAGCAGATCCTCCTTTCCTTGGTCAGTGAACCCGCCGATGAACACCGGGAAGTGCAGCCGGTGAGCCAGTGAGTAGCCGGTACCCGCAAACCCAGTCACGAACTCCTCGTAGTTGAGCAGCATCGAGTGACACTCCCCGTTCACGATCGTCAGGAGTGCTACATCCGTACCGGTGTGGCGATGCTCGATCTTGTTCCGCAGCTTGATGAAGAACTCAAGGTTGGCGCGCACAGTGGCTTTCTCGCTGGGCCACTCCTCCTTCACGAACCACTCCAGCGGCTGCGACATGCGTTCACCGTTGATGTACTTGTACCGGCGAGGCTGCTCGGAACGCAGCACGTGGTAGTTGTTGCCCTCCTGCATCCACTTCGACTGGAACGCGTAGAGCCAGGCGATGTGCATGTGAATGATGAAGCCTTCGAGTGCTCGCTCTCGACCTGGATCGTTGAACAAGCTGACAGCAAGCATGGCCTCTTGCTGCGACGCGCGTAGCAGGAGTTCCCAACGCTGAGGACGCGCCATCTGTAGACCCGACTCCTATCGACGCCAGGTCGCTCCAGTTGAACGTCTCAATAGCGTGCGTCGAGTCTGCCAGACGACTACGACTCGGCTCACGGTGTCGCTACGGGGAGATCACGAGTCCTGCTCCGACTGAGCGCCACAACCGCGCGGTCCCCGCGAAAGGTCACTGGTGACGATATGGCTCAGCCGGTAACATAAGAGGGTGAATGGGGCTGCCCCGAGTTCAGTTCCGGCCCGCCGCCCCGGAACGCCCCAGGACGAGGTCCATCGCCTCTGCCCTGACGCAGTCAGTAGCGACCTTCGCACACCGTGAACCGCCGTCACACGGTCGGTACTGGGCACCTTCCGAGTTCGATATTCAATAATGATAGTCATTGCCGATAATTTAGGTTCTGTCAGGTAAAGCCAGGAGCCTTGCTCTTTGACGTCACCGGGCGTACACGGGCCGAGGTGCAACGGCCTTGCCGGGGTGGGTTCACGTTCAGCTGCCGGAGCTCGCGGCTGATGCGAACACGATGTCTTCGGCCTGGTGAAGCCATACCTGAGTTTCGAAGAGGGCCGGCTGAGCGCGGCCGGTGTAGCACAGGGCTTCGCCCGGCTGCAGCTGCAGCAGCAGGCCCCCGCACCAGTCGACCCGTGCGCCACCACCACGGCTCCGACCACCACGACCACGACGGCGGCCCCGTCGACCACCACACCGGCGGCGCCGACCTCCTGCGCCGAAGTGCCGACACCGGCCCCGGCCACCTCGCAGGCACCCACCACAGCGTCCGAGGCACCAAGTGTCGTTGACGCCCCGGCACCCACCCCGGCGGGAACGACGACACCGACCACCTCGAACTGATGATGGAGCTCTTCATCGTCGAGGCCTGAGCACAGTCGATGACTCCTCACGGCTTACTGGCGCACGTCGTCCGTGAGCCCCGCACTCATTTGTAACCGAGGGTGGAAGGAGACCACCTAAGGTACGGACGCCAGAACACACAGCGTGGCCACGGTGACTCATTACCGTGGCCACGTTGTGCTTGCTGCACGATGTAAATCGCGTCCGCGTGGTCGAACCTTGCGGGTTACGGTGGTGCAGCTAGTCACGGCAAGCCAGAGCACACTGCGCGTGGCTACCACCGAGCCGAACGGTTCGCTCTTGAGAACGCCAGCCAAATTGTGCCCGCACCGGTCGCCAAGTTGGTCGCTGGTCCGGTCCCGATGCATCAACCGAACTTTTCTCACAGCGCCGCTGGCGGAATCACTATTGCAGTGGGGAGAAACCAACGTCCGAGAATGTAAGGCTTCCAGCTACGTTCAGCACGTCTTGAATAGGCCTATAGAACGCGAAGTTATGCGGCACCGCGCTCACCGCATCTTCACACGGGATATCAAAATTGCGGCCTAGGTCGCCCCGGTTACCAACGTTTCCCAGATTCATTCCGACTAGTTTATCGTTGAAGTACACCGGGGCGCCGGAGTCTCCTGGCAGCGAGCAATAATTTGCAAGCACACGCCTTTCTATCTCGTCGATTCCACCAACAAAAGAACAATTCGTACCGGTTTCCGGTGAGACTTGGCACACTGTGTCACCGACCGCAGGTGCCGTTGCTGCTAATGCGGACACAGAGGCGGCGTCGGGAGCAGAGAGGACACTGCCGTCAAACGTTATCAATCCAACGTCGATCAATAAATCGCTCGCCGACAGTGTTCCCAACGCACGACCCGGGATCGCTGACGTGAATACGGCTGATCCGACTTTTCCACAATGGCCCGCTGTCAATCCCGCGAGACGTCCGTCGCTGGTTTTGCCGAGCAACGCGAGGCTGCACGTCTTACCACCATCTATACGAATCTGTGTGGACGGCGCAATAGACTGCTCGTACGAAGCGCCTTTGTCGTGGTAGGTCACCGGCAACGACGTATCACCGCATCCAGCCAGCAGCAGGAGCGAGAGGAAGCCGGCTCGTCTCGCTCGCAAAACGGATCCTACCCCCCGTTCTCGGTTTCAAGCTCGGCAATCTCTGCCCTCAGGCTGCTCTTCTCTGCTGCCGAGAATCTCCTGACCTGCATTGCAAGTACAGCTCGCGCCTGAAGTTCGTCAAAATCGAAGTGCGCCTGAAGTGCGCGTACCGCATCGTGATCGTCAACCGAGTCGGCCACCAGCGTCATGACCTGAGCAGTGCTGTTCAGACACGTATCCAGGGCACGAAGGATCCTCAGTCGTTCCGACTCCCGACTTTCGTTTTCGGGCAAAGGGTGTCCCTTCCTCTTGGCGAAGATTAAGACGCCATCCAGTTGATAGTACGCCCGGAATCCGATGCAAAGTTCTGCGACTCGTAGTTCAGATTCTTGGGAATCTTCAATACAGCATTGGAGTTTCCTGTCCCTGGCATCAGCACGACATTAATTCTTATGTAATCGTTTGTTCGTGCCAGATAAGACGAACTCGATGATTCAAGTATCTGGTAGCTAGCTGCATCCGTAAAGGTCTGACAAGAGGAGAAAAACCCTACTTGCGGATCCACGAAGTACGGAATGTCTTGATATACTTCACAACTGTGGTTTGTTACCGTGACTTTTTTACCGCCTTGCGACGCAATTTGGCCGGCAAGCAAAAGCTCACCAGTTCGGTATCCGCTAACCCGGTACTGAATTGACACCGTATCAATAATTGTACAGGTATCGAAACAGACCTGGAGATCTTCCGTTGTATTCAGGTTCCATTCACGGGAGTTAATTGGCGTCCCATCCGAGCCGCCGTTAAAGTGAACAGTCAGATCAGCCGTCAACAAACTTTGCAGCTCCGCCTGAAGTGCTGGCGTGCGACTGCTCGCGTAGCGTTGAACATATTTCAGTGCGGCGTCGGCGTATCCCCCATGATCGCGCTTTTCACCACAGCAGCTTCCGGACTTTCCCCTGGACTGACATACCCCACGAAGCACTCACCCGCGAGTGATTGCGCCTCCGAGCACTCGGTAGCGGCTGACTGCGCACCCGCACTTGGTGCTGCTGCCACAGATGCAGCTAGGACCGTCAAGCCGACTGACGCGATCAACTTTTTCCAGTTTTGCATTACGCAAACCCCTCCCATGGAAATCCGGATTTTCCGGTCCCATCGGTTCATCGTCAACTTACAGGCGGGTGTTACTCAGTTGCGCCCTTTTGCCAGGACAGGAGACCCAAGCTCGCGACACGATTGGATCTAGCGTTCTGCGCCGGGGGATCGGACCGGGCAATCCGACCAAACGGGGCGTTCGAACCCAGCGTGTGCGTTCAATTCGACTGTCAAACAGTCGGATAGCGCGAAATAAAAGCGGCTAGCTGCCGCTGAGTTTGCCATGCCCCGACGATTCGGTAAGCCTCAGCTGCGCTGGGCAGATAGTTCGTCATGGCGGTCCGCGCCCTTCTTCACTAGGCCACCCGCGCCTGCCGGGTGTGTTCGCGATTGCTGGCACTTGTTCCTTACATTCAGGATGGTCCGATACGTGCAGGACCGTCAGGATGCGGTAGATGGACCCGTGCCCCTGATGGGTGCGAAGGTCGTACCAAGTGCGTGGACGGCGAACTCAAGACCGCAGAGCAGTCATCGAAGACGCACCCGCGGCCACGAGGGCTACCGCAAGAGCTAGGAGTGGGCCCCGCCATGCGCGGCGCGCAAAGGCGCTAGATCCGGCCGGAGGGTGGTGGTGGCGACGTTGAGCCACTGGGTGTACGCGCCAGCGCTTGAACAAGACGTCAAGGAGCAGGCTCCGGCTTCCTGCCACCGTCGATAGCTACCCACACGATGCATCTCGGATGCTCACGAGAACTGATCTGCCGATAATTTATATTATGACATAGTTGCTGCTAGAAACGTGATCGTTGTAATCGCTCTGCCGGTGGCGGGTACCCCCCTCGCCGATCGGTCCCGAGAACGGTTCCAGCGGCGGCAGGACGCCGTCAGGTGCGGGTGCCGTCGACAGCGAACGCGTAGGTGACGTCGGTGGGTTCCGCCGCGGCAGCGAGACCGGGAGTGGCGAGGGCCAGGGGAATCGCTGCTGCAGTGCCGAGAAGGGTTCGGGTGAGTTTCCGCACGGCATGTCCTCTTCGTCGTCGATGGTCGCTTCCAGGGGAAGTGTGCAACGGAAGCGGACCGTTCGGCACCTTTCGTACCGGGTGCCCCCGTGGGGGTGTGGTTCCGGGCGAGACCACGGTTTCCGTCGACTTGCCGCCGGAGTGGAGGTGGTGGTCCAATGGGAACATACGTTCGAACACAAGTTCTCCAGCAAGCGGACGAGGGTGCGTCATGGGATGGAACGACGGACCGCCCACGTGGACCGAGATGGAGCGGTTGCTCTCGGGCAAGCCTCGTGTCATCGATCCGCTGGCGATGGGTGACGGCGGTGACAGTCCGGCCTGGTCGCGCAAGCGTGATCCCTACGAGGGTGCGGTGGTGCGGCCGCGCGACACCGTTCCCTACGCGGAACTGCACGCCCACTCGTCCTTCAGCTTTCTCGACGGCGCCTCCCAGCCCGAGGAGATGGTCGAGGAGGCCGTACGGCTGGGTCTGGACGCCATCGCGCTGACCGATCACGACGGCATGTACGGCGTCGTGCGGTTCGCGGAGGCGGCACGTGAGTTGGAGATGAAGACCGTCTTCGGGTCCGAGTTGTCGCTCGGTGATCCAGGTATGCCGACCGAATCACGCACCGGCGCAGCCGATCCGGACGGAACGCATCTGTTGGTGCTGGCGCGCGGACAGGAGGGGTACCGGCGCCTGTCCCGCCAGATCGCCGCCGCGCATCTGGCCGGTGGGGAGAAGGGTCGTCCCAGATACGACATCGATTCGCTGGCCGAGGCGGCCGGGGGGCACTGGCAGATCCTGACGGGGTGCCGCAAGGGCAGCGTGCGTCGCGCGCTGAGCGAGGGTGGTCCCGCGGCTGCCGAGCAGGCGCTGCGCGACCTGGTGGACCGGTTCGGCGCAGACCGTGTGACGGTGGAACTGACGCGGCAGGGCGTCGCCGAGGACGACGATCGCAACGACACCCTGGCGGACATCGCCGCGCGCCTCTCGCTCCCGGTCATCGCGACGACGTCGGCACACTTCGCGCGGCCGAGTCGGCGCCGGCTCGCGATGGCCATGGCCGCGGTCCGTGCGCGGCGCAGTCTCGACGACGCGTCGGGCTGGCTTCCGCCGCTGGGTGGGACGCACCTGCGCTCCGGCGCAGAAATGGCACAGCTGTTCTCGGCGTATCCCACTGCCGTGTCCCATGCCGCGGCACTGGGGGAGGACTGCGCGTTCGACCTGCACCTCATCGCGCCGCAGCTTCCGCCCTTCGATGTCCCGGAAGGCCATACCGAGATCACGTGGCTCCACGAGTTGACGATGCGCGGTGCCGAGCGGCGCTACGGTCGACGCGAGGACGAACCTGCGGCCTACGCCCAGATCGACCGCGAACTCACCGTCATCACCGAGTTGGATTTCCCCGGGTACTTCCTGGTGGTCCACGACATCGTCGACTTCTGCAAACGCGCCGACATTCTGTGTCAGGGGCGAGGATCCGCGGCCAACTCGGCGGTCTGTTACGCCATCGGCATCACCAACGTCGACCCCGTGCGCAACGGGCTGCTGTTCGAACGTTTTCTCTCCGTCGAGCGCGACGGCCCACCCGACATCGACGTGGACATCGAGTCCGACCGTCGTGAAGAAGCCATCCAGCACGTCTACGCCAAGTACGGGCGCGGGTACGCGGCGCAGGTGGCCAACGTGATCACCTATCGCGGCAAGTCCTCCGTGCGGGACATGGCCCGAGCGCTGGGTGCATCGCAGGGGCAGCAGGACGCGTGGAGCAAGCAGATCACCCGCTGGTCCGGCGTGCCGGGCCGCGACCTGTCCGCCGAGGCCCGCGAGACCACGATCCCGCTGCCGGTGCTGGAGCTGGCCGCGCAGATCGAGAACTTCCCGCGACATCTGGGCATCCACTCCGGTGGCATGGTGATCTGCGACCGACCCATCGCCGACGTGTGCCCCGTCGAGTGGGCGCGCATGGAGAACCGGACCGTCCTGCAGTGGGACAAGGACGACTGTGCCGCAGTGGGTCTGGTGAAGTTCGACATGCTCGGTCTCGGCATGCTCTCGGCGCTGCATTACATGATCGATCTGGTGAAGGAGCACAAGGGACTGCACGTCGACCTCGCCGAACTCGATCTCGGCGAGGCCGCGGTCTACGAGATGCTGCAGCGCGCCGATTCCGTCGGTGTCTTCCAGGTGGAGTCGCGGGCCCAGATGGCGACACTTCCTCGCCTCAAGCCGCGGGAGTTCTACGACCTGGTCGTCGAGGTCGCCCTCATCAGACCCGGTCCCATCCAGGGACATTCGGTGCATCCCTACGTCCGGCGCCGCAACGGACTCGAGCCCGTGACGTTCGACCATCCGTCGCTCGAACGGGCTCTCGAACGCACACTGGGTGTCCCGCTGTTCCAGGAGCAGTTGATGCAGATGGCCGTCGACGTCGCGGGGTTCTCGGCCACCGAGGCGGACCAACTGCGTCGGGCCATGGGGTCCAAGCGCAGTCCGGAGAAGATGGACCGCATGCGTCAGCGTTTCTACGACGGCATGCGCGACCTGCACGGCATCACCGGCGCCAAAGCCGACCGCATCTTCGACAAGCTCTACGCCTTCGCCAATTTCGGCTTCCCCGAGAGTCATTCGCAGAGCTTCGCGTCACTGGTCTTCTACTCGTCGTGGTTCAAGCTGCATCACCCGGCGGCGTTCTGTGCCGGGCTGCTCCGCGCGCAGCCGATGGGTTTCTACTCGCCGCAATCGTTGGTGGCCGACGCTCGACGGCACGGTGTCCTGGTGCACGGGCCCGACGTCCGTGCCAGTCTCGCCCATGCCACGGTCGAGAACGACGGCACCGAGGTGCGCCTGGGATTGTCGGACGTGCGGTCCATCGGGACGGCGTTGGCCGAGAAGATCGTGGCGGCGCGGGAGTCCGGCGGGCAGTTCACGTCTCTGCTCGATCTCACCGGACGTGTCGAACTCTCCGTCACGCAAGCAGAGTCGCTGGCCACCGCCGGCGCCCTGGCGTGTTTCGGTGTGACACGTCGAGAGGCGCTGTGGGCAGCCGGGGCCGCCGCAGCCGAACGCCCCGATCGACTCCCGGCACTGGGTGCGTCCACCCGGGCTCCGTCGCTGCCGGGAATGAGTGCGTGGGAGTTGGCCGCCGCGGACATCTGGGCCACCGGTGTCTCACCCGACAGCTACCCCACCCAGTTCCTGCGCGAGCGGCTCGACGAGATGGACGTGGTCCCTGCCGACCGCCTGCTGTCGGTGGCCGATGGAGATCGGGTGCTCGTGGCCGGGGCGGTCACCCACCGCCAACGTCCGGCCACCGCCGCGGGAGTCACGTTTATCAACCTCGAGGACGAGACCGGGATGATCAACGTGGTGTGCTCGGTGGGACTGTGGCAGAAGTACCGCTCCGCGGCGCAGTTGTCGCAGGCCCTGTTCATCCGCGGCATCGTGCAGAACGCCGAGGGGGTGGTGACGCTGGTGGCCGACAAGCTCGAGACGCTGGACCTGCGAGTGCTGCTGCGCTCCCGAGACTTCCGCTGATCCTGTGGTCTGTCCAGGAGGGTCAGACGCTGCCCTCGAAGTCGCACTGACGCCAGGCCTCGTAGACGACGACAGATGCGGCGTTGGTGATGTTCATCGACCGGCGCCCGGCGAGCATCGGGATGCGTAGGCGGTCGGTCACGTGCTCGTCGGCCAGTACCTCCGGTGCGAGGCCGGTGGGCTCGGGCCCGAACAGCAGCACGTCGCCGGGCCGGTAGGACACCGACGCGTAGGACGTGGTGGCATGGGCGGTGAAGGCGAAGACCCGCTCGGGCGCGAGGGTGTCCCACGCCGCCTCGAGGTTCGGGTGCACCGTGACCGACGCCAGGTCGTGGTAGTCGAGACCGGCGCGCCGCAGCTTGGGCTCGGACAGGTCGAAGCCGAGCGGTTCGATCAGGTGCAGCTCACACCCCGTACCGGCGACGAGGCGGATGGCGTTTCCCGTGTTCTGCGGGATACGCGGTTCGTGGAACATCAGACGGAACACCTGATCAGACTGCCACGTCCCACCCGCCTGCCCGAGCGTGGGAAACTGTGCGGTGTGACCGCAACGCGACTGGACGGCAAACTCACCCGCGACGAGATCTTCGTCGACCTCACCGCGCGGGTCACCGCACTGCGCGAGCGTGGGATCACCCCCGGCTTGGGGACGGTGCTGGTCGGTGACGATCCGGGCTCCGCTGCCTACGTGCGCGGCAAGCACAACGACTGCGCGAAGGTGGGCATCGCCTCCATCCGGCGCGACCTCCCGGCGGACGTGTCCAGCGACGAGCTCGACGCCGTCATCGACGGGCTGAACGCCGACCCGGCCTGCACCGGCTACATCGTGCAGCTCCCGCTGCCGAAGCACCTGGACGAGAACCGCGCTCTCGAACGCGTGAACCCCGAGAAGGACGCCGACGGCCTGCATCCCGTCAACCTCGGCCGACTGGTCCTGGGCGAGGACTCCACCCTCCCGTGCACTCCCCGCGGCATCGTGCACCTGCTGCGTCGCTACGACGTCCCCATCGCCGGTGCCCATGTGGTTGTCGTCGGACGCGGCGTGACCGTCGGCCGGCCTCTCGGGCTCATCCTCACGCGCCGCTCCGAGAACGCCACCGTGACGCTGTGCCACACCGGTACCCGTGACCTGGCCACCGAGGTGCGGCGCGCGGACATCGTCGTCGCCGGTGCCGGCGTCGTCGGACTGATCACCCCGGACATGGTCAAGCCCGGTGCCGCGGTCATCGACGTCGGCGTCTCACGCACCGACGACGGGCTGAAGGGCGACGTGGCCGACGGTGTCGACGAGGTCGCCGGCTTCCTGTCCCCGAATCCCGGCGGCGTCGGACCCCTCACGCGCGCCTTCCTGCTGAGCAACGTCGTCGAGCGCGCGGAGCGCATGCTGGCCGCATCGGAGTCGGTCTCGTCATGAGCGGGAAGGCCGGAGGCCGGTCGGTGACGGGCGGGAAGGCCGGAGGCCGGCCGTTCGTGAGAAAGCCGACGCGGCGGAGGCCGGCGCGGGACATGTTCCGGCGCAGCATTCCGGTGGTCGCCGTCGTGCTGGTGATCGTCGTCGCCGTGGTCCTGGTGCTCGCCGACCGGTGGCGCCGCGGTGCGTTCGTGTTCGGTGTCGCGACCCTGATCGCCGCCGCGTGCCGGTTGTGCCTCGGAAGTGAGCGTGTCGGGATCCTGGCCGTGCGGTCGCGCGCCTTCGACACCTTCTCCCTGGCTGCTGTGGGCAGCGCGGTGGTGTGGCTCGCCGTCTCGATCGATCCGCTCGGGACGGACTAGCCCTCGCGTGAGCGGGTCACCCGCAATGTCAACGGGACGAAGATCGCGAGGATCAGCAGCGAGACGATCACCGAGTACAGCATCGGGTGTGTCGACGCCCAGTTGATCGGTTCGCGGATCGCGACGGACGGTGCGGTGGGATTGCCGAACGACTCGCGCGTCGACCGGGCCACCGAGGTGATCGGATTCCACTGTGCGACAGCGCGGAGCGGACCCGGCAGCGTCGAGGACGGCACGAACGCGGACGAGATGAACGTGATCGGGAACAGAATGATCATGAGCGCGCTCTGGGCACTCTCGGCAGTGCTGGCGACGGATCCGACCACGGCGCCGATCCACGACATGGCGAAGCCGAAGAACATCAGCAGCAGTACGGCGCCCAGCGCGTCGAGAGCGCTCCCGCGGATACGCCACCCGACGGCGTAGCCCGCGCCGATCATCACGGCGATGCTCACCACCGACACGAGCATGTCGGAGAGAGTGCGCCCCAGCACGATGGACAGACGCGACATCGGCAGCGAGTGGAACCGGTCGACGATGCCCTCCTTGCTGTCGGTCGCGAGCCCGATGGCGGTGAACGCGGCGCTGAACACGACGGTCTGCGTGAAGATGCCGCCCATGAGGAACTCGCGGTAGGTGGCACCGCCCAGTGCTCCGCCGAAGACGTAGCTGAAGAGCAGGACGAACATGAGGGGCTGAATCGTCGCTCCGAGCAACAACTGTGGGACCCGCAGGATGGTCAGCAGGTTGCGCTGGGTCATGGTCACGCAGTCGACGAGGAAGCTCGAGGCGTTCTGCTCCCGGACTCCGCGGGGACCGACCAGTTCGGCGGTCATGCGGTGGCCGTCGCGAGGGCGGCGGCGGGGGACGCGCTACCGGTCGACTGGAAGAAGACGTCGTTGAGATCGGGCACGTTCACCCGCGCGTCGCCGACACGGATACCGGTGCCGTGCAGGCGACTCAGCACGTCGACCATGGATTCGCTGCCCCACGGCGCATCCACCGTGAACCACCCGGCAGACGCAGAGGCGCGGTGCACGCGGAAGTTCATCCGCGGGAGCAGATCCGCTGCCAGGCGCAGGTCACGAGGGTCGGCGAGGCGCACCTCGACGGACGGCGGACGGACGCGCGACTTCAGATCGGACGGGGTGCCCCTGGCCACGACGACACCGCCGTCGACGACGACGATCGCGTCGGCCAGTCGGTCGGCCTCCTCGAGATACTGGGTGGTGAGCAGCACTGCCGTTCCGTCCGCCTTGAGGTCGGTGACGATGTCCCACATGTCGTTCCGACTGCGGGGGTCGAGACCGGTGGTGGGTTCGTCGAGCACGATGAGGGGTGGCCGCGCCACCAGCGCGCCCGCCAGATCGAGACGACGGCGCATACCGCCGGAGAATGTGGAGACCGAGCGGGTTCCCGTGTCGTCGAGGCGGAACCGGGTGAGGAGCTCGCGCGCCCGCGCGCGTGCGTCTCTGCTGCTGAGCCCGTAGAGCCGCCCGAGCATACGGAGGTTCTCGTAGCCGGTGAGCCGACCGTCGACGGCGGCGTACTGGCCGGACAGCCCGATGAGTCCACGCACGGTGCGCGGGTCCTTCACGGCGTCCACGCCCGCGACGTGGACGGAACCCGACGTGGGCCGGATCAGCGTCGCGACGATCCGCACCGTGGTGGTCTTGCCGGCGCCGTTGGGGCCGAGTACCGCGGTGACCTGTCCCGTAGCGGCCGTGAGGTCGACGCCGTCGAGGGCCCGGTGCGTGTTACGTCGTCCCGTGTAGTCCTTGACCAACGATTGGACGTCGACGGCGAGAGTCGCTCCTCCGGAGAGTCCGGCGGTCACCGGGCACCGGCGAGCAGCGCCGGACGCACACCGCCGAGGCGACGTGCGACGGCGGCCAGCGCGTCCGGCGTGCCCATCGCGTTGTGCGGGACGTCGACGGGGTAGTCGGTGATCGACCCGGCGATGTAGCGCCGCCATGCCCACGGCGTGAGGGTGGGATCGGAATCGACGGTTGCGGAGAAGAACTGGAGATCGCCCGAGAACCGGGCCGGGGTGTGGTCGTGGCCGAGGTCGACGAACAGCTGGTAGCGCTCGTACAGCCGTCGCATCTGCCCCTCGTCGAGATGGGCGGTCGGTCCCCCCGCGCCGCGGATCATGGCGATGGCCTCGTCGAGATCGATGTCGTCGTCGACGGTCACATCGAGAGGAAGAAACTCACGCATCAGCGACGCCACGGACATCTCGGTGCGCGGGCGGTCGCTGCCGGCGAGGGGATACGCGTCCATGACGAACAGTTCGACCTCGTCGCCGAGCTTTTCGATCTCCACGGCCATCGCGTGGGCGATGAGACCGCCGAGTGACCACCCGAGGAGTCGATAGGGGCCGGTGGGGAACTGGGCGCGCACGGTGTTGACGTAGTCGCGCGCGATCTCCGCGACCGACGCGGGCTCGGGTGCGGGGATGCCGATGCCGCGGGCCTGCAGACCCAGCACCGGGATCGACGGATCGAGGTGTGGCAGCAGTCCGGTGTAGCTCCAGGAGAGCCCGATCGCCGGATGCACGCAGATGAGGGGAGTCACACCGTCGTCGCCGGCACGCAACGGCAGCACCGCGTCGGTGCTGGTGCGGCGGACCGGCGGCTTCGGGGTGCGAGCGGACGGCTCGGCGACGGGCGGGGGTGCCGCGTGTGATCCGGTCCTCGTGGCGGTTCCGTTGGCTGCGGACCCGTTCGTGCCCGAGCCGTTCGTGGAGGAACCGTTCGCGTGGCTGCCGCCGTCGCCTCGGGTGCCGTGATTGTCGTCGAGCATGATCAGCTCCTGTAAGCGAGCGGACAACGCAGCCGGGGTGGCTGCGTCGAAGAACCAGGTGACGTCGATGGAATCGGGGTCGACGTCGGTAGCGATGTCGGCACGGAGGCGCTCACGTAGGACGTCCATGACCCGCACCGCGGCGAGGGAGTTCCCGCCGAGAGCGAAGAAGTCGTCGTCCGGGCCGACGGCGTCCACCCCGAGCACGTCGGCGAAGACGCTCCGGACGGTGTCGAGCAACGACCGGGCGGGCGCGATCGCCGTGGCGGTGGTCGCCCGGGCAGGTGCGGCACTCAGATGATCCGGAGCCAACGGTTCGAGCCGGCCCAGGGGGATGAGCAGTGCGCGTCGGTCGACCTTGCCGTGCGGGGTGCGCGGCAACGACGAATGCACGGTGACCGTCGCGGGGACGAGGGCACGGGGGAGCTTCTCGGCGGCGAAGCTCCGCAGGGCGGCGGAGTCGACGGTGCCGTGCACCGTGACGTGTGCCGCGAGCGCCGCGCCGACGGAGTTCTCCTCGACGACGACGGCCACCGACGTCACGGCCGGATGTGCGGCCAGCACGGCCTCCACCTCGGCGGGTTCGATGCGGACACCGCGGATCTTCCTCTGGGTGTCCGATCGGCCCGTCATCTCGACCATGCCGTCGGATGCGACCCGCACCAGGTCGCCGGTGCGGTACGTCCGGCCGCCCGGGCGGCCGGACGGGTCGGCCACGAATCGTGCCGCCGTGAGCCCCGGGCGTCCCGGATAGCCCTGTGCCACTCCGGGTCCGGAGACGTACAGCTCACCCACGTCGCCGTCGGCGACCTCGGCAAGTGTCGTGTCGAGCACGCGCAGGGCGGTCCCGGGCACGGCGAGTCCGATGTGGGGTGCGCGGCCGGCGCGCTGGACGCCCGTCGTCGCCGCCACCGTGGTCTCGCTGGGGCCGTAGGCGTTGACCATGCGGCGACCCGGGGCCCACGCCTCGAGCAGAGCCGCGGGAAGCGCCTCGCCGCCGGTGCCCACCGACCGCACGCCGGACACGGTGTGAGGATCCAGGGTCGCCAGCGCGGCAGGCGTCAGGAACAGCACGTCCACGCGCTCACGCTCGATCAGGGCCTCGAGCGCCCTGCCGGCGTAGGCGGCGGGCGGCGCGACCACGGACGTCGATCCGCGGATCACCATCAGCAACATCTCGAGGATCGCCGCGTCGAACCCCGGTGACGCCGCGTGCAGGACGCGAGACGTCCGGTCGGTGTCGAACGCGGTTCCGAGGGCGACGGCGAGGCTCTCGATGCCGCGATGGGTGACGCCGACGGGTTTCGGGCGCCCGGTCGTTCCCGAGGTGTAGACGAGGTAGGCGACGTCGTCGAGGCTGCGCCGGACCGCGGCCGGCAGGGCCGCGTCGGGCGTGGAGGGGTGATCGGGCGTTCCGTCGGTGTCGAGGGTCCACCACCTGACGGCGTCCGGCGCGACCACGGGATCCGAGTCTGCTCGCAATGCCAGGACGGGTTCCGCGTCGTCGAGGATGTAGCTCAGACGTTCCTCGGGATATGTCGGATCGAGAGGGAGGATCGTCGCGCCGGTCCTCGCGACGGCCCAGAACGCCGTCACCGAGGACGCGGACCGGCTCATCGCGAGCGCCACGGTGCGTCCGGGCCCGGCGCCGGCCGCGCGGAGGCGGTCGGCGAGAGCGTCTGCAGCGGTGAGGAGTTCACCGTAGGTGCGGGTGCCCTCGGGAGCGACGACGGCCACGCGCTCCGGGGAGTCGCGCGCGACACGCTCGACGAGTACGTCCAGGAACTCCGTCTCGGACGGGAGGCGGGACGGGCCCGTGAGGCTCGCGATCGACAGTGCGGGATCGGACGTGGCGCGGTCCAAGGTGTCCACCACGGCGTCGGCCAGGTGACGAGCGGTGCTGGGCAGGAACAGGTCTCGGGCATAGGTGACCGACACGTCGGCACCACCGTCCGTCCGGGCGCGGACGGTCACGACGAGATCGAAGGCGGATCGCTCCACGGGCAGGCGGAGCGCGGAGACTGTGCGCCCGCCGAGATCGAGGTGCAGCGGCGGTGCGGCGTGGACCGAGAGCATGATCTGGACGATCGGGTGGCGTGCCGGATGACGTTCGGGCTGCAGTGTCGACACCAGCGTCTCGAACGGAACCGCGGCATGGTCGAGCGCCGCGAGATCGCGGTCCCGCACCAGCTCGACGATCTCGTCGAAGGTGGATGCCAACGACACCGGCACCCGGAGCGCGAGGGTGTTCACCGCCATGCCGACCATCGACTCGGCTCCGGCGCGGTCCGCGTAGGGGGTGCCGACGACGACGTCCGCCGTTCCGAGCAGCGGGTCGATCCCGGGGGTGTGCGCGGCCAGCACGGCGGCCAGTGCTGCGTGCACCACCATGAACTCGGTACCGCGGTGATCGGCCGCACAGGCGAGCACGCGTTCGCGGACCTGCGGACTCAGGACCGCGTCGACGACGTCGGCGCGGCCGGTGGGCCGGTCGGGGCGCGGGCTGTCCGGCGGTACCGAGTGCACGGGGGGAGCGCCGTCCAGGGCGGAGCGCCAGAAGTCGACGGCGCGGGTGTGGTCGGCGCTGCCCACCGAGAGTGTGAGTGCCAGCGCGTGATCGATGTACTGCACCGGCTCCGTCGGCCACACCGGTGCGACTCCCGTGCGGCGAGCCTCGTAGGCCAGCAGCAGGTCGGTGGTGAGCGGCGCCACCGATTCGCCGTCGGCGGCGATGTGATGGACCGCGACGCCGACGACGTGGCTGTGCTCCGACAGGCGCACCACGACGGCACGGACGGGAGCCTCGGTCGCGAGATCGAACCGTCGCCGGGCGACCTCGTCGAGTGCCGCCTGCACCTCGGGCGCCGACGGATCGAGGTCGGAGTCGGAAGGTGTGACCAGCTCGACGGAGACGGGAGCGGCGTCGAGGACCACCTGCACCGGCTCGCCCGCGACCGTGGGATACACGGTGCGCAGCGATTCGTGCCGCGCGACCACGTCGTTCACGGCCGCACCGACGGCGTCGACGTCGAGCGGACCCTCCACGAGCAGTCCGGCCACGATCGTGTACGCCGTGGCGGTGCTCGCCACCTTCGACGAGAACCACATCGACAGCTGCGCCGGCGTCAGCGGGACGGGATCGGGTCGCTCCGCGGGTGTCACCGCGGCGGCCGATGGGAGGGTGCCCGGATCTGTTGTCACGTCGGCGAACTCGGGCAGTTCGGCGAGCTCGGCGACCGTCGGTCGATCGAAGATGGTGCGCACGGCGACGGGCACACCGGTGACCTCGGTGATGCGCGCGGCGTAGCGCGTCGCGGTCAGCGACGTTCCGCCGAGCGCGAAGAAGTCCGCTGTGACACCGACCCGCTCGACACCCAGGACCTGCGCGAGTACACCCGCGAGGGCTGCCTCCGCGGCGGTTCCGGGAGCGCGGTCGTCCTCGTCGACGAGGACGGACGGCATCGGCAACGCCGCACGGTCGAGCTTGCCCACCGGTGTCAGCGGAAACGCGTCCACGACGACGATCGCGGTGGGCACCATGTGACGCGGCAGCCGAGTGCGGGCGAGGCGGAGCAGATCGTTCGATCGCAGGGCGGCCGGCTCGTCGACGACGGGATGGACGAAGGAGACGAGCAGGGTCTCGCCGGTCGGTCCGGGCGTCGTCAGCGTGACGGCTCCACCGACACCCGGTGCCGACGCGAGCACGGCGTCGATCTCGCCGAGCTCGATCCGCAGACCACGGATCTTGACCTGGAAATCGCTGCGACCGGTGATGCGGACGACCGGTTCGGTGCTGTCGGGATCGGCCGCGAAGGTCCACCGGGCCAGGTCGCCGGTGCGGTAGGTCCGGCTTCCCGGCGGGCCGAACGGGTCAGCGACGAAGCGTGTCGCCGTGAGGCCCGGCCGGTCGAGGTAACCCCGTGCGAGTTGTACTCCGGCGAGGTGCAGTTCGCCCTCGACTCCGGGCAGCACCGGTTGCAGCGAGGCATCGAGCACGGTTGCCCGCATCCCGGCGACGGGGCGCCCGAGTGCGACGTCGTCACCCTCGTGCAGCGTCCTGGCGTGGGTGCAGATCGCGGTCTCGGTGGGCCCGTAGATGTTGATGACGGTGCGTCCGGGCGCGACCGCATCGAGCAGTTCCGAGCCGAAGTTCTCGCCGCCGACGCCGAGTGCGGACAGTAGCACCGGGTCGCCGGGGACGAGGTCGTCGGCGGAGAGCGTCGACAGGACGGAGGGGGTGAGAAAGCAGTGCGTCACGTCGTGGCGGCGCAGCAGCGTCGCCAGTTCCGTACCGCCCACGACTCCGGGGGGCACCACCACCAGCGCGCCTCCGGATCCGAAGGCGAGGCCCAGTTCCAGCATCGAGGCGTCGAAACTGGGAGAGGCGAAGGCGAGCACGCGGGCGTCGGTGTCCGCCCCGTAGGCGCGCACCAGTTCGCTGGTGATGTTCGCGTATCCCTGACGTGTGACCTGGACGCCCTTGGGGCGTCCGGTCGTTCCCGACGTGTAGGTGACGTACGCCGTGCAGCCGAGCGGAACCACCCAGCCACCGTCGTCGGGACACGTCGGGACGTTCTCCTCGGCGAACAGTGAGTCGGTCGTGGACCACAGGAAGCCGTCGCTCGGGACGTCCGAGGGATCGGAGCACACGGCGTGCAGCGTCTTGCTGTCCCGCACCATGAACGAGCGCCTGTTCGCCGGGTAGTCGGGATCGACCGGCACGATGGCACCGCCGGCGCGTGAGACGGCGAGGATCGCGGCCACCGACTCGGTCGAGCGTCGCAGCAGGCCGATCACACGCGTGTCGGCGGAGACGCCGTTGTCCACGAGGCATGCGGCGCCGCGGGCGACGAGTGCCTCGAGCTCTGCGTAGGTGGTCCGCCGGTCGCCTTCGACCACGGCCACCGCGTCCGGAGAGACCGCGGCGTGATGCGCCACGAGAGCGTCGAGCGCGGAGGTCGAGTCCGTCGACCGAGCTCGCGCTCGTTCCCGCATCGGTACCGTCGCCGCGCGCTCGGGAGGCAGCAGGACGTCGATGTCGGCGACGAGCGCGTCGGGGTCGGCGGCGATCGCGTCGAGCACGGCCAGCAGTCGATCGAGGACTGCCCGCGCGGTGCGCTCGTCGAACAGGTCGGTGGCATAGGTGAGATCGATGCTCGACCGCGGGCCGGCATGCCCGGGTGACTCGTCGAGCACCAGTTCCAGGTCGTACTTCGCCCGCGCGACGTCGATCCCGTGGGCGGTCACCCGTGCATCGCCCACCGCGCCCGACGTGTCCGGCGTGCTGCGGGTGGTGAGCATGACGTCGAACAGCGGGTGGCGGCCCGGAGTGCGCGGTGGGTCGAGGAGATCGACGAGGGTGTCGAAGGGCATGTCCGCTCGGGCCAACGCGTCCAGGTCGGCCGCCCGCACGGCGTCGAGATGGTCGGCGACGGTCGCCGCGCCGTCGACCACGGTGCGCAGCACCACGGAATTGACGAACATGCCGACGACCCCGTCGAGGTCCGGGTGATCGCGTCCGGCGACGGCGGTGCCGATGGTGACGTCGTCGCCTGCTCCGGACCGACTCAGCACCAGGACCAGTGCGGCGTGCACGATCATGAAATGGGACAGGCCGACTCGGCGGGCGAGGGCATCGACGTGCACTCCACGATCGCCGTCGAGGACGACGGACACCGTCGCGCCCTGTCCGGACGGTTCCGCGCGACGCGGGCGATCGGCACCGGGAGTGGGGACGTCGGGGAGATCCGCGAGCGCGTCGGCCCACCAGGCCGCGGACGTCGCGAGAGCCGACTCCGGATCGTCCGCGGACCCGAGTGCCAGCCGCTTCCATTCCGAGGCGTCGGCGTACTGCACGGGCAGCGGGGACCACGCCGGGGTGCGACCCTCGAGCCGCGCGGAGTACGCGACGACGAGGTCCGTGGCCAGCACGCCGAGCGACCACCCGTCGACACACACGTGGTGGAGGACGAGAGCCAGGACGTGATCGGCCGCCGGTCCGGACGTGCCGGCGACGCGGACGATCCGGGCGCGCAGGGGCAGGTCGACGGCGAGATCGAAGGGGCGGGACGCGACGTCCGTCAGCGCCGGGAGGACGGCGTCCGTGTCCGGCGCGTCGAGCACGTCGACATCGAACAGAGCTGTGGCCGTGTCGATGTCGAGGACACGCTGCACGGGTCCGTCGACGGCGTCGTCGCGGTCGAAGAGTGTGCGCAGGCTCTCGTGACGATCGAGGACGTCGAGAAGCGCGGCTCGCGCCGCCTCGACCGAGAACGTACCGGTGACGCGGAGAGCGAGCGGCACGTGATAGGTCGCCGACGGCCGGTACTGCTCGATCCACCACATGCTGCGCTGGGACGGCGAGGCGGGGATCGGCACGGAACGGTCGACGGGCACGGGCCCGTCCTGATCGCCGGTGGACGGGGTGCCGTCGTCCAGGTGCAGTGCGAGCGCTTCGACCACGGGATGCCGGAACACCTCGCGAACCCCGAGGGCATGGCCCCCCACCGCGGAGATCCGGGCGGCGACCCTCGTCGCGAGCAGGGAGTTGCCGCCCAGTTCGAAGAAGTCGTCGGTGGCGGCCACGTCGTCGAGGCCGAGGACGTCGGCGAGGACGCTGGCCACCAGGAGTTCGTTCTCCGATTCCGGAGCGCGCGCGGGACGGCTCTCACGGGCACGCGGTTCGGGGAGGCGTCGCCTGTCGATCTTGCCGTTCGGCGTCAACGGCATCTCGTCCAGGATCGTGAGCCGGTTCGGCACCATGTAGTGGGGGAGCAGAAGAGCGAGATCGTCGAGCAGCGTGTCGGCGACGGCGCCCGCGTGCGTCATGCGCACGTAGCCCTCGACGGTGCGGAGGGTGCCGTCACCGCGGACCACCACGGCGGCGTCCGCGACGTCGGGCAGCGCGCGCAGCGCCTCCTCGATCTCGCCGAGCTCGATCCGGAATCCGCGCACCTTCACCTGGCTGTCCCGGCGCCCGAGGTAGACCAGGGTGCCGCGGGAGGTCCACTTCACCAGATCGCCTGTGCGGTAGAGCCTGTCGGAGTGTCCGAACGGATCGGCGACGAAACGTTCGGACGTGAGGGCGGTACGGCCGAGGTACCCGCGAGCGATGCCGGTACCGCCGAGGTAGAGCTCACCCACACAGCCGGGCGGTGTCAGTGCGAGCGAGCTGTCGAGGACGAAGGCGCGGATACCCGGGAAGGGCGACCCCAGCTCCACCTCGTGTTCGGCGACCAGGGGACCGAACGTCACCGCCACCGTGCTCTCGGTCGGCCCGTACACGTTGACCATCCGGCGTCCGGGCGCCCACTCGTCCACCAGCGCGACCGGGACGACGTCCCCGCCGACTCCGATGGCACGCGGACCCGCGCCCGGCGCCACGGGAACTGTGGCGAGGGCCGAGGGAGTGATGAACCCGGCGTCGATGCGCTGGGCGTCGAGCACCTCGGCCAGCTCCTCGCCCCCGTGCACGTCGGTCGGCACGACGACCAGCGTCCCGCCGGACCCGAAGGCCAGCACCATCTCGAGGACGGAGGCGTCGAATCCCGGTGACACGAAGTGCATCACCCGCGCGCCGCGCGGCAGACGATGCGCCGAGACAGCTGCGTACGTCATCGCGGCGAAGCCCCGGTGCGTCACCGCGACGCCCTTCGGCGTCCCCGTGCTGCCGGAGGTGTAGATCACGTAGGCGAGGTCGTCCGGTCCGGGGCGCCGTGCTCCCACGAGGCCCTCGGCGGTGAGCGGTGCTCTGTCCTCGTCGATGAGGACCCATTCTACCTGCGCGGGAAGCGAATTCACCAGTGCGCTCGTCGTGATGCCGACCAGTGCGCCGCTGTCGCCGATGATGGTGGTGATCCGGTCGGCAGGCAGGGCGGGGTCGACCGGCACGTACGCGCCGCCCGCTTTCGCGATGGACCAGGCCGAGGTGACGGACGCGTGGGAGCGGGGGAGCGCGGACACGACCATGACGTCGGGACCGACACCCAGATCCAGTAACTCGCGGGCCAGGGCGTCCGAGCGGCGGTCGAGCTCGGGATAGGAGAGTACGATGTCGCCGTCGACGACGGCGGGCACCTTCTCGCCCAGCACCAGCCCGTGCGTGAGGATGTCGGCGAACGTGGCGAACGGCGGCACCAGCGGATCGAGTGCCGGCAGGACGGCGGCGCGGTCCTCGTCGGTCACGAGGGACAGCGCGCGCAGCGGTGTGTCGACGTCGGCCTCGGCGAAGTCGACGAGGAAGCGGGCGAACCGTTCGCTGTGGACGACCAGTTCGTCGGCCGTGTACAGGGCGGGGTTGCCCTCGAGGTCCACCCGCAGGCGACCCGTGGTGGTGCTCTCGTGCACCGTCACGGCCATGTCCGCGGTCGGTCCGGAGGTCAGTAGTTCGAGATCGGCCGGGATGTCGCCCAGCACCACACGTTCGCCGAACATCATGAGGTTGATGGTGGGACCGAGGGTGACGCCGGGGGCACCGAGCAGGTGGGCGATCTCCGAGGCGGGAAGCAGCTGGTGACGGAGTGATTCGCTGACGCGGTTCCCGACCTCGCGGACCACCGAGCCGATGTCGACGCCGCCGCCGCAGTGCGCGGGCACGGGTACCGCGTTGGCGGCCATGGACGCCGATTCGCGCATCCACGACGTCACGCGGGCGGCCATCGGCATCGTCAGGACGACGTCGGGTGTGTCGGTGACACGCGCGAGGAACGCGGCGAACGCGGCGGCGACGACGACCGCGACGGTGGATCCGTGACGCTCCGCCGCGTCGTGAACCGTCCGGTCCGCCGAGGTACCGAGCAGCGTGTCGCAGCGGTGGTTGAACGCGGACGGCGGCGCGACCCGCCCGGACATCGAGACCGGCTCGCCGAGGACGTCGCGCAGACCGGCCCAGTGGGCTCGATCGCGCTCGTACCGCGACGACGCCCGGTAGCGCGCCTCGGCCTCGGCGAAGGCTCGGGGATGCCGTGCTCGCGACGGCGGTGGATCCTCGCCGCGTACCAGCGCGGTGTAGATCTCGGCGGTGCGAGCGGCGGCGACCGAGGCTCCGTAGCCGTCGATGGCCACGTGATGGCCGCGGGCGTACCAGTAGTGGTGGTCCTCGGCCAGGGTGATGACGGCGGTGTAGCCCAGCGCGTCCCGATACATGTCGAGGGGACGGGTGAACTCCGTCATGATCTCGGCCGCCGCCTCCTCGGGAAACTCGTCGTCGCTGACGTCGATGCGATCGAGGTCGATGTCGAGGAGCGAGAGGTCGAGCCGCTGGCGGAGCGAGTCGGAGTCGACGCGCTCGTCCTGCGCGTCACTCGTGACGAGTCGGGTGAGCATCGAGCCGGTGTCGAGAGTGGCGAGGCGCATGGCCTGCTCGAGAAGGTCGACGTCGAGCGGGCCGCGGATGTCCATGTAGTGCGCGACGGCGAAGGTGACCTCGGGGTCGAGTTCCTGCAGCAACCACATGTCCCGCTGCGCGCGGGTGAGATCGAAGACCTCCGTGTAGTCGTCCGCTCCCGCGCCCGAGCCCGGGTGATCGTCCGACATGCTGTTCCCCCGGCTCGCTCGCATCCCCACGGTGGGCCCTTCGGTCACCGCAGCGTCGAGCGCTGCGGTGCAGACCACACGATGTCGAACACTAACAAACCAGAAACTTGATTTCCCTCGTCCTCGAGGACTTCAGGTTTCTTTGTGAGAGTTGCCAAGCTCAAGGGAGCGTGAGGGTCAGTCCTTCGCCGCGAGTGCGTCGGAGGCCAACGCCATGGTGGCCACGAGCATCGTGGACACCGCGTCGGGCTCGGTGAGGAAGCCGTCGTGGCCGTCGCGCGAGGAGATGATGCGCAACCCGTCGCACCCGGGGATCAGATCGGCGATCTCCTGCTGCTGCCGCAGGGGGTACAGCCGGTCGGAGTCGACGCCGCCCACGATGGTGGGCGTGCGGACCGACCCCAGGGCCGCCTCGAGCCCGCCTCGCCCGCGGCCCACGTCGTGCCGGTTCATGGCCTCCGACAGCAGCACGTAGGTCCCGGCGTCGAAGCGGTCGACGAGCTTGGTCGCCTGATGCTCGAGGTAGCTCGCGATCGCGTAGCGCCCGCCGTTCAGCGGGTCCTCGCCGATCTGGGGCTCGTTGCCGAACCGGGCGTCGAGTTCGTGCTCGGTGCGGTAGGTGAGGTGCGCGATGCGCCGAGCGACGGCGAGTCCGGCACGCGGAGCGCGACCGGAGGCGTGATAGTCACCGCCCTGCCAGTCGGGGTCGGCGGTGATGGCGGCGATCTGCGTGGTCTGGGTGCCGATCTGGTCCGCGGACGCGCGCGCACCGACGGCGAGCACCAGTGCCGAGGCGACACGGTCCGGGTAGGAGACCAGCCACTCGAGAGTGCGCATACCGCCCATGGAGCCGCCGACGACCGCCGCGAAGCGGTCGATGCCGAGGGCGTCGGCGACCATGCGCTCCGCCGCCACCTGGTCGCGGATGGAGATGGCCGGGAATCGGGATCCCCACGCGACACCGTCCGGATCGAGCGACGCGGGACCCGTGGTACCTCGGCACCCGCCGAGCACGTTCGTCGCCACCACGCACCAGCGATCGGTGTCGAGGGGTGCGCCGGGACCCACCATGCCGGTCCACCACCCGGGCGACGGGTGATCCGGTCCGGCCGGTCCGGTGACGTGCGAGTCCCCGGTGAGCGCGTGCTGGACGAGAACGACGTTGTCCCGCGCGGGCGAGACCTCGCCCCACCGCTGCACGGCGACCGTCGCGTCGGGAACCACGCGTCCGCTCTCGAGGGGAACGTCGCCGATGTGCACGGTGCCCACCTGCCCGTCCGCCGGCGGAAATGCCGACGGACGGGCAGGCGAGTGGAGATCGAGTGTCAAGATGCGGCCCGGAAACCCTTCTCCAGATCGGCCAGGATGTCGTCGATTCCCTCGATACCGACTGCGAGTCGCACCAGGCCCGGAGTGACTCCGGAGGCCAGCTGCTCCTCGGGCGTCAACTGCGAGTGCGTCGTCGACGCGGGATGGATCACCAGTGAACGCACGTCTCCGATATTAGCGACATGGCTGTGCAGCTCCAGCGCATCCACGAAACGCTTGCCCGCGTCGACACCGCCCGCGAGTTCGAACGCCACGATGGCACCCGCTCCGCGCGGGGCGAGTTCCTGTCCGCGCTCGTACCACGGGGAGGAGGGCAACCCGGCGTAGTTCACGCTGGTCACCTCCTCGCGCTGCTCGAGGAACTGTGCGACCGCCGTCGCGTTCTGCACGTGTCGCTCGAGGCGCAGGGACAGTGTCTCGATGCCCTGGCCGATGAGGAACGCGTTGAACGGGGAGACCGCCGCGCCGATGTCGCGCAGCAGTTGCACGCGGGCCTTGAGTGCGAAGGCCGGAGCGCCGAGATCGGCGAACACCACACCGTGGTAGCTGGGATCGGGTGTGGTGAAGTTGGTGAAGCGACCCTGTGTCCAGTCGAAGCCACCGCCGTCGACGATGACGCCGGCGATCGCGGTGCCGTGGCCGCCGAGGTACTTGGTGGCCGAGTGCACCACGATGTCCGCGCCGTGCTTCAGCGGCTGGATCAGATACGGCGTCGCCACGGTGTTGTCGACGATCAACGGGATGCCGTGGCGGTGCGCCACGTCGGACACTCCGCGGATGTCGAAGATGTCGTTCTTCGGGTTGGAGATGGTCTCGCCGTAGAACGCCTTCGTCTCGGGGCGGACGGCCTTCTCCCACTGGTCGAGGTCGTCCGGATCGTCGACGAACGACACGGTGATGCCCAGCTTGGGCAGCGTGTAGTGGAAGAGGTTGTACGTGCCGCCGTACAGACGGGGGCTGGAGACGACGTGGTCGCCGGTCTCGGCGATGTTGAGGATCGCCAGCGTCTCGGCGGCCTGGCCGGACGAGACGAGCAGTGCGGCGACGCCGCCCTCGAGCGACGCGATGCGCTGCTCGACGACGTCCTGCGTCGGGTTCATGATGCGGGTGTAGATGTTGCCCGGCTCGGCGAGCCCGAACAGCGCGGCGGCGTGGTCGGTGTTGTCGAACGTGTACGAGGTCGTCTGGTAGATCGGCAGGGCGCGCGCGTGGGTGGTGACGTCGGGAACCTGTCCGACGTGCACCTGCCGCGTCTCGAAGCTCCAGTTCAGTGCCGGATCCTCGACGGGTGCTCCGGCTGCATCGACGACGTCGCCCTCGGTGGCACCGGTGTCGGATGTGTGATCGGTCATGGGTGTGGTGCTCCTCGTGGGGGTGGTGCTCGAGTGGGATCCACGTCGGCAGCCGCCACGCCCGCAGCACGAGAGGCACCTCACCGTGTGCAGAGCGCAGTAGGCGAGCCGATCTTCGTGGAGAGAAGGGTCGGGGCCTATCGCCGGCTACAACACCGTCGGTGGGAGAACATGGGTACCTCCGAGATCGTCGGTCGGTGGGCCCGAGGAGACGGGCCCGCGCTTGCTCTCGGCCCGTGCGGGCCGAGTAACCCGGTCATCACCCGGGGCACCCCACCGCGGTTGGAGGGTTGCCGGCCAGCAAGCCGGGGCTCGATGCTGGCACTCATGACCTTGGCGGAAATGGTAGCGGGTCGGGTGTCGACGGCACGAGGGTGGCCGAACTCACGATAGTTCGATTGGCGAATGATCTTGCCGGCAGTCAGAATGGTCAGGTGATCGGGCGCCTCTCGGGGCGCCCGTCGTCGTTGACCACCCGAGCGCTTCTGAATCGATCATGAACGATCGACGAGGGGCGCAGACCCGAAAGTGAGCTCGTGACACCCCCCTCCGTCGCGTTCGACGTCCTTCCCGCTGCTGCCGCGGACCCCGCGGCGGATCGGTTGCGGGTGCGCCGCCGACGCGTCGCGATGCTGGCGCTCGCTCTCGGCGGTTTCGGCATCGGCACCACGGAGTTCGTCTCGATGGGCCTGCTCCCGGAGATGGCGACCACGATGGGGGTCTCCGAGCCCAGCGCCGGTCACCTCATCTCCGCCTACGCCGTCGGCGTCGTGGTGGGTGCGCCCGTCATCGCCGCGCTCGCGGCGCGAGTGCCGCGGCGAACGTTGCTGCTCGCCCTCATGGTGGCGTTCACGCTGGGCAACCTCGGCACGGTGTTCGCGCCCAGCTTCCACGAGCTGATGGCCTCCCGCTTCGTCGCCGGTCTGCCGCACGGCGCGTACTTCGGTGTGGCAGCGCTGGTGGCCGCCCACCTCGCCGATCCCGGTGCGCGCGCCAAGTCGGTGGCCATGGTCATGATGGGGCTGTCCGTCGCCAACGTCGTCGGTGTGCCGGCGGCCACGTGGATCGGCCAGGCGTTCGGCTGGCGCAGCGCGTTCGGCATCGTCGCCGTCATCGGTGCACTCACCGTCACCGCCCTCGCGGTGTGGCTGCCGCGACTGGACTCGATGCCCACCACGAACCCGCGGACCGAACTGGGCGCCTTCCGGCGCACGCAGGTCTGGATGACACTCTTCGTCGGCATGGTGGGCTTCGGCGGCATGTTCGCCGTGTACACCTACATCGCCACGACGCTGACGGACGTGGCCGGGCTCTCCAAGGCCGCGGTGCCCCTGGCGCTGATGATCTACGGCCTCGGCATGGTGGTCGGCAACATGGCCGGCGGATGGATCGCGGACCGCATGCTGATCCCCGGGCTCTTCCTGGCGATGACGTCCGTCGCGGTGAGCCTCGCGGTGTTCGTCGCCGCAGCGCACAACCCCGTGACCGCCCTGATCGTCGTGTTCCTCATCGCCGCATCGGGATCCGCCATCGTGCCCGGACTGCAGACGCGACTGATGGACGTGGCCGCCGATGCGCAGACCCTCGCCGCCTCGCTCAACCACGCGGCGTTCAACTTCGCGAACGCGCTGGGGGCCGCCCTCGGCGGCGCCGTCATCGCCGCGGGCTTCGGCTACACGGCGCCGGCCGTGGTGGGTGCCGGTCTCGCGATCGCCGGCATCGCCGTTCTGGCCACGTCGGTGGCGATGCAGCGTCGCACCGACGCTCGTCTCGCCGCCTGACGGTCCTGTCCGCCCTGTCGGATACGGTGCTGCGGTGTCTCACACCATCACGTCGGTCAACGTCAACGGAGTGCGCGCCGCGGTGCGCAAGGGCATGCTCGAGTGGCTCGAGCAGTCCGCGGCGGACATCGTCTGCCTGCAGGAGACGCGGGCGACGGACGAGGAGCTGCTCGCATGCCTCGCTCCCGCGCTGGGCGAGGGCTGGCATCTCGTGTCCGCCGAGCCGTCCGCGAAGGGCCGCAACGGTGTCGCCATCCTGTCGCGGGTTCCTGCGGACAGTGCCGTCGTCGGGTTCGGGAGCGCCGAGTTCGACGACGCGGGGCGCTGGATCGAGGCCTACTTCCCGGCCGTCGGAGCAGATCCGGCCGTCACCGTCGCCAGTCTCTACCTGCCGTCCGGTGAGGTGGGCACCGAGAAGCAGGACTCCAAGGAACGGTTCATGGCCGCGTTCGAGCACCGTCTCGCGGCGCTCGCGTCCTCGGGCGAGCATCACGTGGTCTGCGGCGACTGGAACATCGCGCACACCGAACGGGATCTGAAGAACTGGAAGGGCAACCGCACCAAGTCCGGCTTCCTGGCGAGCGAGCGCGCCTGGCTCGACGCTCTCGTCGGTGAGTCGGGAGCGTGGGTCGACGTGATGCGAGCGCTCCACCCGGACGTCGACGGGCCCTACAGCTGGTGGTCGTACCGCGGCAAGGCCTTCGACAACGACGCCGGGTGGCGCATCGACTACCAGATGGCCACCCGGGACTTCGCGGACCGCGCGAAGGACGCCGTGGTCGAGCGGGCCGACACCTATGACCAGCGGTGGTCCGACCACGCACCGGTCACCGTCGTCTACCGCTGACCGGTCGGCTCACAACGCGGCGGCCAGTCGGTGGTACGCCGCGTTCCAGCGCAACGTGCGCTGGAAGTCTCGTGTGGTGGTGCCCTCCTCGATCGTGAGCAGCTCCACCGCGATCATGTCCGAGAACGCTTCCAGTACCGGCAGATCGAGCGCGGTGCTCAGCACCGTGTGATGCGGTGCGCCGGCTGTGAGCCACGACTCCGCGGACACCGACAGCGAGGGCTGCGGTTTCCACACGGCGCAGGCCACCGGCAGGGAGGGCAGCGCCTCGTCCGGCTCGACGACCTCGATGACGTTGGCGGTGAGGCGGAACCGTTCGCCGACGTCGGAGATGCCCACGACGATGCCGGCGCCGGGATCCGCCGTGAAGCGCAGTCGTACGGGATCCTCGCGCCCGCCGATCGACAACGGATGGATCTCGAGAGTCGGGGTCGCCGTGGTGATGGACGGGCACACCTCGAGCATGTGTGCCCCCAGGATCTTTTCCTCGCCGGGCACGAGGTGGTACGTGTAGTCCTCCATGAACGACGTGCCGCCGGGCTGCCCGATGGCCATGGTCTTCATGGCGCGCAACAACATCGAGGTCTTCCAGTCGCCCTCGCCGCCGAAGCCCCACCCGTCGGCCATCAGCCTCTGGACCGCGAGTCCGGGGAGCTGACGCAGGCCGCCGAGGTCCTCGAAGTTCGTGGTGAAGGCGCCGAATCCGCCCTCGGTCAGGAACTGTCGCATGCCCGCCTCGACCCGTGCGCCGTAGCGCAGCGACTCGTGTCGATCGCCGCCCGGCCGCAACGCGGACGCGACGTCGTAGGTCTCGACGTACTCGTCGACCAGGGCGGACACCGCGGCCTCGTTCACCGCGGAGACGACCTCGACGAGATCGTTGACACCGTAGGTGTTCACCGAGACGCCGAACCGCAGCTGAGCCTCCACCTTGTCGCCCTCGGTGACGGCCACGTCGCGCATGTTGTCGCCGAAGCGCGCCAGCCGGAGCGACCGCATGTCGGCGCGACCGCGCGCCGCACACGTCCACTGTTCGACGCGCCGGACCACGGCGGGATCGTCGACGTGTCCGGCGACGGTGGTCCGCAGCACACCGACGCGGGACTGGATGTGACCGAACTCCCGGTCGCCGTGCGCGGCCTGGTTGAGGTTCATGAACTCCATGTCGATGGTCGACCACGGCAGCGACATCCCGGCCTGCGTGTGCAGATGCAGGAGGGGCACGTCGAGGGCGTCGAGGCCGGCGATCCACATCTTGGCGGGGGAGAAAGTGTGCATCCAGGTGATCACCCCGATGCAGTCGTCGGTCGTGTTGGCCTCGCGCATCCGGTTCAGGATGGACGACGCGTCGAGGAGCACCGGCTTCCAGACCACCGTCACACCCAGTGCATCGTCGAGTTTCTCGGCGATCGTGCGGGACTGCACCGCCACCTGCTCGAGAGTCTCGGGACCGTACAGACTCTGGCTGCCCGTGAGGAACCAGACCTCGGGTCGGGCGACACCGGACGGTGCGGGCGAGGGGGACGGGGCGGACCTGGTTTCGACGATTGACATGGGAACCTCCTGGTCACCGCAGAGGCGGTGGAACGAGTGCGGGTGAAGACGGGTGCGGAGCGAGTGGTGCTGCGGCGGTTCAGCGTTGGCCGTACACGTTCTGGTAGCGGTCGTGCAGCGCGTCGACGGCGTCCGGCGGGATGGGCAGCGGCCGGCCGAGCTGGTGTGCGAGATGCACCGACCGTGCGACGTCCTCGCACATCACCGCTGCCTTGACGGCGGACCGCGCCGTCGGGCCCACCGCGAAGACGCCGTGGTTCTGCATCAGCACGGCGGGCGACCTGCTGCCACGCAGCGTGTCGACGATGCCGCGTCCGATCGAGTCGTCACCGATCGCGGCGAACGGTCCGACGGGGATGTCGCCGCCGAACTCGTCGGCGCACATCGTGGTGACCACCGGGATCGGTTCGCCGCGGGCGGCCCACGCCACCGCGTAGGGGGAGTGGGTGTGCACCACCGCGCCGACGTGATCGAGGTGGCGGTAGACGTAGGCCTGGGCCGCGGTGTCGGAGGACGGGGCGTGATCGCCCTCGACCACGGTGCCGTGCAGATCGCACAGCACCATGTTCTCGGGGGTGAGGTCGTCGTAGGAGACGCCGCTCGGCTTGATCACGAAGAGGTCGTGGCCGGGGACCCGAGCGGACACGTTGCCGGCGGTCCACACCACCAGTCCGTACCGCACCAGTTCGGCGTGCAGCGCGCACACCTCGGCGCGGACCGCCTCCACGGTGCCGCGAGCGCTGTCGAGAACGGTCATCGTCGAACCGCCTTCCGGTCGAGCACGTCGCCGCGGAGGGCCCGCAGGTCGCGCATGGTGGACACCTGACGTCCGAAGTGGTCGTGAAGATCGGAGTAGATGCGGAACAGAGCGTCGTAGGCCTGAGACCGGCCCTCGTCGGGTTGGTACGCGCCGCGGTGCACGCGGCCCATCGCCTTCGAGGCCACGGGCACGTCGGCGTAGCAGCCGGCCGCGACTGCCGCGTGGATCGCCGATCCCAGCGCCGGACCCTGGTCGGACCCGATGACCGAGAGCGGCATGCGCAGCACGTCGGCGTAGATCTGCATCAGCAGTGGGTTCTTCGCCAGTCCGCCGGCGACGACGAACTCCTCGACCGGAACACCGCTGGCGCGGAAGGTCTCGACGATGACCCGCGTGCCGAAGGCCGTGGCCTCGAGCAGTGCCCGATAGATGTCCTCGGGCCTGGTGGCGAGAGTCGCACCCAGCAACAGTCCCGACAGTCGGTGGTCGACCAGGACGGATCGGTTGCCGCTGTGCCAGTCGAGGGCCACCAACCCGTGTTCGCCGACCTCCTGCTCGGACGCCAGCCGGGTCAGGTACTCGTGGACCGACTCGCCGGCCTCGGCGGCGGCGTCGCGGTAGTCGGCAGGAACCCCGGTGCGCGTGAACCATCCGAAGATGTCGCCGACTCCGGACTGCCCGGCCTCGTACCCGTAGGACCCCGCGACGATGCCGCCGTCGACGACGCCGCACATCCCCGGAACCTCCCGCAGTACGTCGGCGCTCATGACGTGACAGGTGGAGGTGCCCATGATCGCCACCATGCGACCGGGTTCCACGGCGCGGGCCGCCGGCGCCGTGACGTGCGCGTCGACGTTGCCGACGGCCACGGCGATTCCCTGGGGCAGTCCGGTCCACGCGGCGGCCTCGGCGGTCAGAGACCCTGCACGAGAACCCAGTTCGCCGATCGGCTGGTCGAGCTTGTCGGTGACGAACGCGGCGAACCCGGGTGCCAGGGCGGTGAGGAACTCGGCCGACGGGTACTCGCCGTCCTGGAGAATGCCCTTGTAGCCGGCCGTGCAGGCGTTGCGGACGTAGCGTCCGCACAGCTGCCAGACGATCCAGTCCGCCGCCTCGACCCACCGCTCCATGGCGTCGTAGACCTCGGGGTCCTCCTCGTGGATCTGCAACGCCTTGGCGAACTCCCACTCGGACGAGATCAGTCCGCCGTAGCGGGGGAGCCACGTCTCGCCGCGCTCCGCGGCGAGGGCGTTGATGCGATCGGCCTGGCCCTGTGCCGCATGGTGTTTCCACAGCTTCACGTAGGCGTGCGGCCGATCGGCGAACTGCGCGACCTCGTCGAGCGGGGTGCCGTCGGCGAGTGTGGGCACCATCGTGCACGCCGTGAAGTCGGTCCCGATACCGACCACTCGGTCGGGTGGGACACCGGCATCGCGCAGGGCGGCCGGGACGGCGGTGCGGAGCACGTCGCGGTAGTCGTCGGGAATCTGGAGTGCCCAGGCGTCGCCGAGCCGCACGGAGCCGCCGGGCAGCGTCGACTCCAGGACTCCGTGTCGGTACTCGTGCACGGCCGTGCCGAGTTCGGCGCCGTCGGAGACCCGCACGACGACGGCCCGTCCGGACAATGTGCCGAAATCGACTCCGAGGGTGTAGGTCTCGTGATCGGGCGTCGTCATGGCTGTTCTCCTGTGGCTCGGGTGGTGCTCGCGCGCACGACGAGTTCCGGAGCGATCTGCGTCTCGGGACCGCCGGTCCCGTCGATCGCCGCTCGCAGGATCTCGATGGCGCGTCGGCCCACCTCGGTGAAATTCTGTCGGATCGTCGTCAGCGGAGGGATGAGATAGGCGGCTTCGGGGATGTCGTCGAAGCCCACGACGCTCACGTCCTCCGGCACCCGACGGCCGTGCTCGTGGAACGCACGCAGCAGGCCCAGCGCCATCTGATCGTTGGCGCAGAACACCGCCGTGACGTCGGGATCGGCCGCCAACCGGGAGCCGCGCTCGAACCCACTGCGCGCGGACCAGTCACCACGGAGCGGAGGGGTCCACGGCAGCCCCGCCTCGTCGAGGACCTCCCGCCACCCCTGTTCGCGCGCGCGAGCCTCGGCCCAACCCAGCGGACCCGCGAGGTGGGCGATGCGTCGATGTCCGGAATCGACGAGGTGACGGGTGGCCAGTCGGGCGCCGCCGACCTGGTCGATGCCGACCGTCCAGCGCGATGTCAGCGGATCGCCCTCCACGACGACGACGGGCACCACCGCCTCCTCGGAGCGCGCCGCGGCCACCGCGTCGTCGGTCGCGGCGATGAGGACGATGCCCTCGACGCCCTGGTCGTGCAGGTGGTGCATCGCGTCGACGAGCTCGTCGCGCGAGAGGGTCGTGAGACTGACCGCGCTGACCGAGAAACCGGCCTCGCGGGCGGCGCTCTGGACGGTGCGGTGGGTGGTGCTCGGGCCCCAGAACCCGAGCTTGGAGCCGATGATGCCGATGGTGGCCGACCGCTTCGTCACCAGGGCGCGGGCGGCCCGGTTGGGCCGGTACCCGAGCTGGTCGATGGCACGCTGGACCCGTTCCCGAGTCTCCGGGCGAAGGTTGTTCTGTCCGTTGATGACTCGGGAGACCGTCTGATGGGACACGCCGGCGAGCCGGGCGACGTCGGCCATGACGGGAGGTCGACCGTCCGTGCCGGTCGTGGTGGTCATGCTCGCCTCGGACGGAAGCGGGCCCGCGGCACCGTGGTCAGACGCTGAGCGACGACGAAGACGAGCAGCAGTGTTCCGACCGTGATCCGGGTCCACCACGAACTCAGGGTCCCGTCGAACGCGATGAACGTCTGGATGGCACCGAGGATGAGGACACCGACGACCGAGCCGAGAACGTAGCCTCGGCCACCCGTGAGCAGCGTCCCACCGATGACGACGGCGGCGATCGCGTCGAGCTCCATGCCGACCGCGTGGAGGCTGTAACCCGACAGGGCGTAGAACGCGAACAGGAGTCCGCCGAGCGCGGCGCAGAAACCGCTGATCGAGTAGACACCCACCTTCACCGCCGCCACACGCAGTCCCATCAGCACGGCCGACGCCTCGTTGCCGCCGATGCCGTAGACCGACCGGCCGAAACGGGTGCATGCGAGGACGTAGGCCGCCACCGCGACGGTCACGAGTGCGATGACGACGCTCCACGTGATCGTGTAGCCGCCCGGGAGCTCGATCACGGCGAACGCGATGGAGCTGAACGTCTCGTCGGTGATGGGGATGGACTCGACGCCGATCATGTAGCAGAGACCACGGGCGAGGAACATGCCGGCGAGCGTGGCGACGAACGGCTGGATCTGGAGGTAGTGCACCAACACGCCCATCGTGGTGCCGAGCAGCGTGCCGCACAGCAGCACGGCCGCGATGACGAGGACGGGGGACCAGCCGAGTTGCAGTGTGCGCGCTGCGATCATGGTCGACAGCGCCACGACGGAGCCGACCGAGAGATCGATACCGCCGGTCAGGATGACGAAGGTCATGCCCACAGCGAGGACGATCAGGAACGCGTTGTCGACGAACAGGGAGAGGAACAGCTGCGGGTCGGCGAAGCCGGGGTAGCGCATCTCGCCGACGCCGAACAGGCCGACGAGCAACGCGAAGGTGGCGATGACCGGCAGGAACCTGCTCGGCGGCGAATAGCGCCGGATGCGGTCCCAGCGGGACGGCGCAGTGGAGGTGGCCGGGGGGCGTGTCAGCAGATCGGTCATGACCGGGCCGCCTTTCGAGTCGTCGGTCTCCTGTGTCGAAGGCCCAGCAGTGACGCTCGGGCACGCGGTGACTGCAGGAGGCAGACGACGATGACGACCAGAGCCTTGAAGAGGTAGTTGGCCTCGGAGGGGATGCCGAGATTCGGGATGGTGCGAGTCAGGGTGCCGATGAGCAGCGCACCGACCACGGTGCCGGCGAGCGAGAAGCGTCCGCCCGTGAGTGCCGTGCCGCCGATCACCACGGCGAGGATCGCGTCGAGCTCGATCCACAGACCGAGGCTGTTGGCGTTCACCGAGTTGGTGTTGGCGGCGATGATGAGACCGGCGATGCCGGAGCATGTCGCCGCGAAGACGTAGACGGTCCACACGATCGTGCGGGCGCTCACTCCCGCGAGGCGACTGGCCTCGGGATTGATGCCGACCGCTTCGACGAGCATGCCGAGGGCGGTACGGCGGGTCAGCAGGGCGGTCACCACGACGACGGCGAGCGCGATCAGCAGTGCCACGGGGAGTCCGAAAACGATCCCCGAGGCGAGCGAGCTGAAGGCCCCGTCCTGCACGGTGGTGATCTGACCGTCCGTGATGAGCATGGCCAGGCCGCGGCCGGCCACCATGAGGACCAGGGTCGCGATGATCGGCTGAATCCCGAACACCGACACCAGCAGTCCGTTCCACAGGCCCAGCAGCACACTGGCTCCCAGTGCCCACACGACGGCCATGACGACGGTGGTGACGGCGCCCTCGTCCGGGGCGGCCGCGATACGGGTGCAGGCCACGGCCGCCGCGATGACGGCGACGGCGCCGACCGACAGGTCGATGCCGCGGGTCGCGACCACGAGCGTCATGCCCACCGCGACGAGGATGAGCGGTGCGGAGTTCCGCGCGATGTCGACGACGTTGCCGAACAGGCCACCGTTCTCGATCCTGATGTCGAGGAAGTCCGGTGTCGCGACGACGTTGACGACGATCAGCGCGATCAGGGCGAGCAGCGGCCAGACGACCGGGTGCGACATCCATCCCGGAGTCCGGCGACCGGCCGGGGCGTCGGACGCCGGCCGTGGCGGGGGAGTCGACGTCGGTCGTACTCCCAGAGTGTCGGTCATGCCTCGGAACTCCTGTCGTCTGCGCGGGTTCCCGCCGCGATGGTCGCGAGGACGTCGTCGACGGAGACTCCTCGGTTGACGCGCTCGTCGATCAGGTGGTGATCGCGCATCACGACGACGCGGTCGCTGAGGCGCAGGATCTCCTCGAGCTCGGCCGAGATGAACACGACCGACATCCCGCGTTCGGCGAGATCGGCCACGAGAGCCTGGATCTGCGCCTTGGCGCCGATGTCGATTCCGCGGGTGGGCTCGTCCAGGATCAGGATCTCCGGTTCCGTGACGAGCCAGCGCGCGAGCAGCACTTTCTGTTGGTTGCCGCCGGAGAGGTTGCGCATCAACGCGTTCGGGTCCGCGGGGCGGATGTCGAGTGCAGTGATGTACTTCTCCACCAGGGCGGTGCGGGTGGCGCGGGGGATCGGGCGCATCCACCCACGAGTGGCCTGGAGCGCGAGCATCATGTTGTCGGCCACCGTCAGGTCGCCCACGACGCCGTCCGCCTTGCGGTCCTCGCTGGTGAGCGCGACCCGTCGATCGACCGCGTTGCGTGGTGTGCGGAAACGTCGACGGGTGGAGTGGATCTCGATGGTGCCGGAATCTGCGCGGTCCGCCCCGCCGAGCAACCTCGCCAGTTCGGTGCGGCCCGATCCCAGCAGCCCCGCGACGCCGACGACCTGCCCGGCGTACAGCCGGAGATCCGTCGCCTCGAGGGCGCCCTTGCGGCCGAGGCCGAGCACCTCCATGACGGGTTCGGTGGTGGGATCGACCACCGTGGGCTCGCGGTCGTCCAACTCGCGCAGGGTGTCGAGCTCCCGGCCGATCATCAGTTCCACCAGGGTCAGTTGCGGGGTGTCCGCCACCGACCGCTCCTCCACCAGGCGTCCGTTGCGCAGGATCGTCATGCGATCCGAGATGCGATAGACCTGGTCGAGGAAGTGGGAGACGAAGACGACGGCCGTACCCGCGTCCCGCAGCCGCTCGATGACCCCGTACAGGGTCTCCACCTCGTCCTTGTCGAGGCTGGAGGTGGGCTCGTCGAGGATGAGCACGCGGGCGTCGACGTCCACCGCACGAGCGATCGCGATCAACTGCTGCACGGCGATGGGGTGATCGCCGAGCACCGACGCGGGATCGACCGCGAGGCCCAGTCGATCGAGCGTCGCACGTGCGCGGCGGTTCATCGCCCGGGTGTCGATACCGCCCACGGCGTCGAGAACGGTGCGCACCGCGCCGCCGGTGCTGCCGAGCAGTCGGTCGAGCCGCCGCGGCTCGCGCCCGAGCAGCATGTTCTCGGCCACGGTGAGGTTGGGCAGGAGGTTGACCTCCTGGTACACCGTGCTGATGCCGGCGGCCTGAGCGGCCGCAGGACTCGCGAACTCGTGCACGGTCCCGTCGACGGTGACGGTGCCGCTGTCGATCGGGTAGACGCCGGTGAGCGCCTTGATCAACGTCGACTTGCCGACACCGTTCTCGCCCATCAGCGAGTGGACCTCGCCCGGGTAGAGCCGCAGGGAGACGCCGTCGAGGGCACGGACGGCGCCGAAGGTGATGGAGATGTCCGTCATCTCCACGATCGGTTCCGTCGCCGTCGTGGTCGGCGGGGGGACGATCATCTCGGTGCTCATGTCAGTACTGGCGGTCGGCGAGCACGGAGGCGGCCTGCTCGCGGGTGAAGGTGGTCTCCTCGGTGACCACGCGCTTGGGTACCTCTTCGCCGGCGACGACCTTCTTCGTCAGGTCCATCAGTTGCGGTCCGAGCAGCGGGTTGCACTCGACGATGTAGTCGATCTTGCCGTCGGCCAGCGCCTGCATGCCGTCCTTGACCGCGTCGACGGTGATGATCTTGATGTCCTTGCCGGGGACGAGGCCGGCCGCCTCGATGGCCTCGATGGCGCCGAGGCCCATGTCGTCGTTGTGGGCGTAGACCACGTCGATGGCCTTGTCGGAGTTCAGGAACGACTCCATGACCTGCTTGCCGCCGTCGCGGGTGAAGTCACCGGTCTGGGACTTGGAGATGGCGATGGTCGGTTGTGCGGCGATGGCCTCGCGGAAGCCCTCGGCGCGATCGATGGCCGGTGCGGCACCAGTCGTGCCCTCGAGCTCGACCACGTTGATGCGTCCGTCGGCGTTGACGTCCGACGTCGCGCTGTTCTCGACGAGCCAGTCGCCGGCCTTGACGCCCTCGGCGACGAAGTCGGATCCGAGGAACGTGGCGTACAGCGACTCGTCCGTCGTGTCGACCGAGCGGTCGGTGAGGATCACGGGGATGTTCGCGCGCTTCGCTTCCTGAAGCACCGGCTCCCAGCCCGTCTCGACGACCGGGCTGAAGGCGATCACGTCCACCTTCTGCTGGATGTAGGTGCGGATGGCCTTGATCTGGTTCTCCTGCTTCTGCTGTGCGTCGGAGAACTTGAGATCGATTCCGGCCTCGCTCGCCGCGCCCTGGATCGACGTGGTGTTGGCGGTGCGCCAGCCGCTCTCGGCTCCGACCTGCGAGAACCCCAGAACGGTCCCGCCTCCGCCGCTCGCGGAGTCGCCTCCGCCGCCGCAGGCACTCAGGATCAGCGCACTGCTCACCAGGAACGTGCTCGCTGCAACGACTCTCTTCGACGTCATCGTGGTCTCCTCTGTAGGCATCACTCCGTGTGACGCGTGACACAGAGTGTGAGCGTTAACATTCCTCCGCGTCAAGAGCTTCGCGAACATTGCCGAAACGTGATGTGAACGCTCACATCAGTGGCATGATGGGCCGGTCGTGTCGCGGCAGGGCCGGACGACCACACCGCGGGAAGGCTGGAGGTGGGCCGGCTATCGCGCGGCGAACCTGTACTCGATCACGCAGCGAGACGTCTCGCCCGGGCGCAGGACGGCCGACGGGAACGCCGACCGGTTCGGGCTGTCGGGGAAGAACTGGGGCTCGAGCGCGAGTCCGTCGCCCTGACGCAGCGCGGTACCGCGTCGGGACACGGTGCTGCCGTCGAGGAAGTTGCCGGTGTAGACCTGCAGCCCGGGCCGATTCGTCCACACCTCGAGCGTCGTGTCGCTGCGATGCGACGTGACACGCGCGGCGCGGCGCAACTCCCCGCCGTCCTCGGCTCCGTCGAGGACGAAGTTGTGGTCCACCCCTCGCGTGGCCGCCACATGAGGATCGTCGGACCGGACGACGTCGCCGATGCGGCGCGGGAGCCGCAGGTCGAGTGCCGTGCCGTCGACCGGGACGACACCGTTCGTGGGAATTCCCGCGGAGTCCACGGGCACGAACGAGGCCGCGTCCACCTGCAGTTCGAGGTCGTCGACACCGTGTCCGTCGAGATCGATGTAGGCATGGCTGGTCAGGTTCACCACTGTCGTACGTGAGGTCTGCGCGAGGTACTCGATGCGCATCGTGTCTCCCCGGACCGAGTAGACGGCGCGTGCCCGCACCTCGCCGGGGTAGCCCTGGTCGCCGTCGGGACTCACCAGGGACAGTTCCACCTCGTCAGCGGTGACCCGCTCCACCGTCCAGGTGCGGGAGTCGAAGCCGTCGACTCCGCCGTGCAGGTGGTTGTCGCCGTCGTTGCGCGACACCTCCACCCGCTCACCGTCGAGGTCGAATCGCCCGTGCGCGATGCGATTGGCGTAGCGCCCCACGGTCGCCCCGAGGTAGTCCGTGCCCGCGCGCAACTCGGCTTCGCCGGCGACGCCGACCGACACGTCGCGGCGCACACCGTCCCCGCCCGTGACGGTCAGGCGCAGCAGGGTCGCACCGTACGGCAGCACCTCCACCTCGATCCCCGGCGCCGAGCCGATGGTCACGGCGGTGTCGGACGTCCTGTCAGTGGTCATGGCGCAGACCCTACGACCAGAGGTGATTGAATCTGTAGATCATGACGACCGACACCGCGACCGACAGCGCAGGAGTCGCACCTCGGCACCGAGTGCTCTCCGGCATCCAGCCCACGGCGGATTCCTTCCACCTGGGCAACTACCTGGGCGCGGTGCGGCAATGGGTCGAACTGCAGGACGAGTACGACGCCTTCTACTTCATTCCGGACCTGCACGCCATCACGGTGCCGCAGGATCCGAAGGAGCTGCGCGCCCGGACTCGCCGCGCCGCAGCGCAGTTGCTGGCCGTCGGCATCGACCCCGCGCGCTCCACGCTGTTCGTGCAGTCCCATGTACCCGAACATGCCCAACTCGCATGGGTTCTCAACTGCATCACCGGATTCGGCGAGGCCGGCCGCATGACGCAGTTCAAGGACAAGTCGGCACGCCAGGGCAGCGATCAGGCGAGTGTCGGCCTGTTCACCTACCCCGTGCTGCAGGCCGCGGACATCCTGCTCTACCGCCCGCAGCGAGTGCCCGTGGGGGAGGACCAGCGCCAGCACCTCGAGCTGACCCGCGATCTCGCCCAGCGCTTCAACTCGCGCTACAAGAAGACGTTCGTCGTGCCGGAGGCGCACATCGTCACCGGTATCGCGAAGATCTACGACCTGCAGGAGCCGACGGCGAAGATGAGCAAGTCCGGCTCCGGCGTGTCGGGTCGGATCGACATCCTGGACGACCCCGCCGTGTCGGCCAAGAAGATTCGCTCGGCGGTCACCGACAACGAGCGTGAGATCCGCTACGACACGGCGGAGAAGCCCGGTGTCAGCAATCTGCTCACCATCCAGTCCGCCCTCACCGGCACGCCCGTCGCGACGCTCGTCGAGGGATACGTCGGAAAGGGATACGGTGATCTCAAGAGCGACACCGCGGATGCGGTGTCGGCGTTCTCCGCCCCGGTGCGCACGGCGTTCACGGAGTACATGAACGACCCGGCCGAACTCGACCGGATTCTTCGGGACGGGGCCGAGCACGCACGCTCGATCGCGTCCAGGACGCTGGCACAGGTGTACGACAGGGTCGGATTCCTTCCACCGAAAGGCTGAGCGCCATGCCGGACTTCGCGGCGATCATCGAGGAACGTCGACGGCGGTGGCCGTGGTTCGATCACCTCGCGCGGGCCGGCTCGGTGTACCAGCAGCAGAAGGGCGACTACTACGCCGCGGGTATCACCTACTTCAGCGTTCTGGCCCTCTTCCCGCTGCTGATGGTCGCGTTCGCCGTGGTGGGCTTCGTTCTGGCCTCCCGGCCGGACCTGTTGACGGAACTGCAGTCCCAGATCGCCGAGAACGTTCCCGGGAGTTTCGCGGGCACCATCAACGAACTGGTCTCGAGTGCCATCGAGTCGCGCACCAGCGTGGGCATCATCGGTCTCCTGGGTGCGCTCTACGCAGGCCTCGGATGGACGGCCAATCTGCGGGAGGCGCTCACCGCGATGTGGGAGACGCCGCACGAGGCGGGCAGCTTCCTGGCCACCAAGGCCAAGGATCTCGGAGCGCTGCTCGGTCTGGGTCTGGCCCTGGTGATCTCGCTCGGCCTGTCGGCGGTGGCCAGCGGGTCGGTGGTCCCCGCACTCCTGAAGGCCGTCAATCTGGACGACGTTCCCGGTGTCGGCGTCGCCGTGCAGATCGCGTCGTTCGCCCTGGCGATCGCCGCGACGTGGGCACTGTTCGTGTGGGTCATCGCCCGGCTGCCCCGTGAGCCCGTGACCGTGCGCAGCGCGGCACGCGCCGCGCTGTCGGCGGCCGTGGTGTTCGAGATCTTCAAGCAGGTCGGCGCGGTCTACCTCGAGAGCGTCACGTCCGGTCCGGCCGGTGCCACGTTCGGACCGATCATCGGCATCCTCGTGTTCGCCTTCACGACGTCACGCTTCCTCTTGTTCTCGACGGCGTGGGCGGCGACGGCCACGGAGAACCTGTCCCTCGCGGCACCCGCCGTGCCCGACAGTGCGGTGATCGCACCGCAGGTGGTGGTCCGCGAAGGGGTCTCACCCGCCGGTGCGGCAGCTCTCGTCGGCGCCGGCGTGCTCACCGTGCTCGGCCTGGGCGGATGGCGCGGCCGGCGCCGACGCTGACGTGCAGCGTGGTCAGGACCGTCTGCGGTGCAGCGTGCGCGCCCACAGGAGGAGCCCGATCACGACGATCAGACCCAGAACTCCCGCACCGACCCTGATCGCCACCTCGCTCTCGTCGTCCACTCCGGCATAGGCGCCGCCACCGCTCGCCTCGGTCCGGCGATCGGTCGGCGCGGTCGAGGCGGGGGTCGACGAGGTCGGCGCCGCCGCCGCGTCCGGGCTCCCGGTCACCAGGGTGCCCACCACCGTGTCGGCAGGCTGCGTGAAGCCGTAGTCGAGCAGGCGGGCGGCCTGCTCCCAGGGCCGGATGGGCAGCACGTCGGCATTCATGAGCGACACGGCCAACCGGCGGCCACCGCGTTCGGCCGCGCCGACGAAGGTCTGGCGTGCGTCGTCGGTGTAGCCGTTCTTGCCGCCCAGTGCATCCGGGTAGTTGAACAGCAGCGCATTGTCGCTGGCGAGGGTGAAGCCCGGCCGGTCCTCGTTGAGCGGCAGATCGGGGTTCACCGGCACGCCGGGCATGTCGGGCCGCGAGGGATTGTCCGGCTTCGACGCGTCCTTGGGATAGCCCGGGAACGGAACCGATTCGGTGGCAATGAGTTCCGCGAAGGTAGGATCATCCATCGCGGCCCGGAAGATGAGCGCCAGATCGTAGGGTGAGCAGGCCATGCCCGGTCCGTCGAGACCCGACGGCGACGCCGTGCGCGTGTCCAGGGCACCGAGCTCACGGGCCTTCGCGTTCATCTTCTCCACGGCGGTGTCGACGCCGCCGAGCTGGACGGCGAGGGCGTGCGCGGCATCGTTCCCCGACGCCATCACCAGCCCCTGCATCAGCTGGCGCACCGAGTACACGCCGCCGGTACCGATGCCCACCGCGCTGCCCTCGGCGGCCGCGTCCTCCGCGGTGGCCACCACGGTGCGATCGAGATCGAGCTCGTCGAGCGCGACGAGCGCCAGCAGGACCTTGATCGTGCTCGCCGGCCGGTACCGGCCGTGCGGATCCTTCGCCGCGATCACCGCGCCGGAGTCGAGATCGGTGAGCACCCATCCCGCCGCCGAGATGTCCGCGGGAAGAGCGGGCGCACCGGCCGCGGTGATCACACCGCACGCCGCCAGTTCCTCGCCGCCGACCGTCTCGGCCGGGACGGGTACGGGCTGCGGTTCCGCGTCGCCGGGAGCGGGGACCTCGGACGCGTCGATGGCCGGTGGTGGCACGTCACGGTGGGGACAGGCGTCGGTGTCGGGCGTCCGGAACGGGGTGGACGTCGGAGGCGGTGCGGGCTGCGCCCCGGCGAGACTCGGAAGGAGTGCCGGCGTACCCACGAGCACGACCGCCGTCGCGATCGCCGAAGCCGTCCGTCGGCCGCGTCCGGTGCGGTCGTGAATGTTCATCACCGGTCACCCTAGGCGGCGCGCTCGCGCACGCCGCCCCGGGTGACCGGGTGTGTCCGGATCGAGAAGTCAGTCGGCGGACGGCCGGAGGTACGGCCGCTGGACCTTCTTCCACGCCTCGTACGTCTCGTACGCCGTCTGCGTGCTCTCGAGCGTCGAGGTGGCGCTGACCGGGACGTCCCACCAGGACTCGCTGTCCGGCGCGGCGATCAGCGGATCGGTCTCGACGTGGATGACCGTGCAGCGGTCCGCCGCCTTGGCCACCTTGACGGCGTCGGCGAACTCGCCGGCGGTGTTCACGCGGATGACGTCAGCGCCGAGACTCTGGGCGTTGGCCGCCAGATCGACGGGCAGCACACCGCCGTCGAGTCGACCGGACTCGGACCGGTAGCGGTACGCGGTGCCGAAGCGCTGGGAGCCGAGCGACTCCGACAGTGATCCGATGGAGGCGAAGCCGTGGTTCTGCACCAGCACCAGGATGACCTTCACGCCCTCCTGGACCGCGGTGACCAGCTCGGTGGCCATCATGAGGTAGCTGCCGTCGCCGACCATGACGAAGACGTCGCGATCCGGTGCCGCCATCTTGACGCCGATGCCGCCGGCCACCTCGTAGCCCATGCAGGAGAACCCGTACTCGACGTGGTAGCCCTTGGCATCGCGTGTGCGCCAGAGCTTGTGGAGGTCTCCGGGCATCGAGCCGGCGGCGCACACGACGATGTCGCGTGGGTCGGACAGCGAGTTGGTGAGACCGATGACCTGGTTCTGGTTCATGCCGATATTGTCGTCGTCCACGGCGTAGACCGAGGCGACCGTGCGATCCCACTCGGCGGCGAGTTCGGTGGCGCGCGCACGGTACTCGGCGCTCACCTCGTGGTCCGCGAGCGCGTCTGTCAGTGCCTCGAGCGCCTCGCGGGCGTCGGCGACCACGGAGAGACCGCCCTGCTTGACCGAGTCGATGGACGCCACGTTGATGTTGACGAACCGCACGTCGGGGTTGGAGAAGGCCGTGCGCGACGCGCTGGTGAAATCGCTGTAGCGCGTGCCGATCCCGATGACGACGTCGGCCTCGGTCGCGAGGGCGTTGGCGGCCGTGGTGCCGGTGGACCCGATCGCGCCGACCGACTGCGGGTGGTCGTACACGAGGGAGCCCTTGCCTGCCTGGCTCTGGCCGACGGGGATTCCGGTCTTCTCCGCGAACGACGCGAGCGCCTCGGTGGCACCGGAGTAGATGACGCCGCCGCCGGCGACGATCAGCGGCGCCTTCGCCGAGCGGATGATCTCGGCGGCGCGGGCGACGACGGACCGCTCGGGCAGCGGGCGGGCGACGTGCCAGGTGCGCGGCGCGAAGAACGACTCGGGCCAGTCGTGTGCCTCGGCCTGGACGTCCTGCGGGACGGCGACCGTGGCGGCGCCGGTCTCCACCGGGTCGGTGAGGACGCGCATGGCGCCGAGCAGAGCCGCGGGCAGTTGCTCGGCGCGCCACACTCGATCGAAGTAGCGCGAGAGCGGCTTGAACGCGTCGTTGACGGTGACGTCGCCGCTGGACGGGAGCTCGAGCTCCTGCAGCACCGGTGAGGAGGCGCGGGTGGCGAAGGTGTCCGCCGGGAGCAGCAGGACGGGCAACCGGTTGATGGTGGCCAACGCCGCGCCGGTGAGCATGTTGGTCGAGCCCGGTCCGACACTGGCGCTGACGGCCCAGGTCTGGAGACGGTCCTTCTGGCGGGCGAAGCCGACGGCGCTGTGCACCATGGCCTGCTCGTTGCGGCCGAGGACGTAGGGAAGCTCCGGCTCGGTGCCCGCCTCGACGGCGTCGATCTCGGCCTGCAGCAACGCCTGTCCGAGACCGGCGACGTTGCCGTGGCCGAAGATGCCGAAGCAGCCCGCGAAGAACTTGGTCCGGACCCCGTCACGCTCGACGTACTGGTTGGCGAGGAAGCGGACGATGGCCTGGGACACCGTGAGGTGCACCATCGGCTCGGCGTTCTCGGTCTTGCTCTGTGACATCGGTGCGGTGGACACCATCGTCAGGCTCCTTTTCCACGGTGCGCTGAGTCCAGCGGAGGTCGGGGGGTGAGGGGGAGGCGTGGATCGACGTCCTGGCCGTCCCACGTGCTGCGGATCCAGGTGTGGTCGGGATCGTCGACGATCTTCCAGGCGCGCTCGCTGCCCGGTCCGGCCATGACGTTGAGGTAGTACATGTGGTAGCCGGGCGCCGCGACGGACGGCCCGTGATACCCGTGCGGGACGAGGACGACGTCACCCGTGCGCACCTCTTCGAGCACCTCGATGGGACGCTCGGGTGTGCCGTACACGCGGTGGTATCCGAAACCGGCGGAACCGTCACGGCCACTGTCGATCTCGAAGTAGTAGATCTCCTCGAGTGCCGATTCGGTCTCGGTCTCCTCGTCGTGCTTGTGGCCGGGGTAGGACGACCAGTTGCCGCCGGGGGTGATGACCTCGCACGCGATGAGCGAGTCGGCCTCGAACGTGTCGGCGGTGCCGAAGTTGTGCACCTGACGGCTGCAGTTGCCCGCGCCGCGCAGTTCGACGGCGACGTCGGCGGCGGGAACGTAGCGGAACGGCAGGGCCCGCGAGGCGCGTGCGCCGCACAGCGCGAAACGTCCACCCTGCTCGCTGCGGAGGGTGTAGCTGCTGTCACGGCCGACGTACGCGAAGTCGGAGGGCCCGTCGAAGACCGACGCGCGCCCCGTCAGTGCGAACGACTCCTCGCCGCACGTGACGGTCGCGGATCCCTGCAGAGGGACCACCATGATCTCGTCGTCGTCGGAGGAGAGATCGACGGACTCGCCGGGTGCGAGAAGCACTGTGCGCAGACTGGACTCGGTCCATCCCGCGCTCTCCGGGGTGACGGTGACTCCGGCACCGGGGACGGCGGGAATGTAGAACTCGCTGTTCACTCGTCCGCCCCGCCCCGCACCATGTCGACTGCGGTCGCCACCGCGGTGGCGACGTCGCCGTCCTTCGGGTAGAGCAGTGTGCGGCCCACGATGAGGCCGCGGACGGCGGGGATCTTCAGTGCACGTGCCCAACTGGCGAAGGTCTCGTCGGGCGCGGTCTGCGGGTCGCCGCCGAGGAGCAGCGTCGGGAGCGTGGTGGCGTCCATGACGCGCTCCATCTCGTCGACCACGGGCAGCTTCATCCAGGTGTACGCCGACGAGGCGCCGAGGCCCTGGGCGATGTGGATGGACTTGATGACGGCGTCGGCACGCAGATCGTTGACCACCTTGCCGTCGCGGCGCGACGACAGGAACGGCTCGACCATGGCCATGAGGCCCTCGGCCGCGAGTTCGTCGATGGCCTGCGCGCAGGCGGTGAGGGTGCCGAGCGTGCCGGGATCGTCGAGGTCGATGCGGGTCAGCATCTTGGCGCCGTTCATCCGCGCCTTCGCGGTGGACGCCGCGGTCGCGCCGGTCATCCGATCGTCGAGTTCGAACGACGCGCCGGCGAGTCCGCCGCGGTTCATCGAGGAGATGACGACCTTGTCGTCGAGGGCGCCGAGCAGTACGAGGTCGTCGAGGATCTCGGACGTCGCGAGGACACCGTCGACTCCCGGGTCGGCCAGCGCGGTACGCAGGCGGTCGAGCAGTTCGGTGCGACTGTTCATGGCCGTCGGGTTCGAGCCGACCGACAGGGCACCGCGGGCGGGGTGATCGGCGGCCACGATCATGAGCCGCCCGTCTCCGCGCACCGTCTCACGGGTGACGCGAGAGGCCCAGGCGCGGTCGATCGCGCCCGGGTCGTGCGCCCGGATCTCGGTGACGTCGGCGTACGTGGTGCAGGTCGCGGTGATGGTCTCAGACATGTGCTTCCTCGGAATCGGCGAGATCGGAACCCGGTGCGGTGACCGCGGACTCGGCGAGGGCGGCGACCTCGTCGGCGGTGGGCATGGCGGTGGAGCATTCGAGGCGCGACGCGACGATGGCGCCGGCCGCGTTGGCGTGGCGGAGGATCTTCTCGAGTGGCCAGCCGGACAGCAGTCCGTGGCACAGCGATCCACCGAAGCTGTCGCCGGCACCGAGTCCGTTGACGACGTCGACGAAGTTCGGTGGCACCTCCACGCGCTCGGTGCGCGTCTTGCCCAGTACGCCCTTGGGGCCCTGCTTGACGATCGCCAGTTCCACCCCCATGTCGAGCAGCGCGTCGGCGGCCCGGTCCGGCTCGGTCTCGCCGACGGCGACCTCGCACTCCTCGCGGTTGCCGACGGCCACCGTGACGTGTCGCAGTGCGCGCTGGACCTGCTCGGTCGCGGCGGCGGGGCTCTCCCAGAACATGGGCCGGTAGTCGAGGTCGAGCACCGTCAGCGGAGCGCGTCCACGCGCCTCCCAGGCGGTGAAGTGTGCACTGCGCGAAGGCTCCTCGGACAGACCGGTGACCGTCGACCAGTACAGAGCGGCGCTCCGGACGGCCTCGGTGTCGATGTCCTCGGGACGCACCTGCAGGTCCGGCGCGGTGGGCTTGCGGTAGAAGTACAGCGGGAAGTCGTCCGGCGGGAAGATCTCGCAGAACGTGACCGGGGTGGCGTACTGGCCGTCGACCACGACGTAGCGGTTGTCGACGCCGAGGCGGGCGAGCTCGGCGCGCACGAAGCGGCCGAACGGATCGTCGCCGGCGCCGGAGATCAGTGCGGTGCGGCGCCCGAGTCGCGCGGCGGCGACGGTGACGTTGGCCGCGCTGCCACCGAGGAACTTGCCGAACGTCTCGACGTCCTCGAGGCCCACACCGACCTGCAGGGGATAGATGTCGACTCCGCTGCGTCCGATGGCGAGCACGTCGAAACGTGCATCACCGGTGGGGCCGGTGTTGTTCACTGTGGTCAAGGTCTGCTCCATCGATACTCGGGGCGTGTGCGTGGGGGCCGGTATCACTGTGCTCCGCGCCACACCAACCTGTCAATAGTTTGTCCTGACATTCTAACTTGCCGTCATATTGCGCACGGTCACTTACACTCTGTTCTCGGGCAGCCCGCCCGCACACCCGCCTAGTTTCGGATCGGAGCTGGTACGTGAGTCAACCGCTCGCCGTGGAGCTCGACAGGTCGAGTCCCGTTCCGCTCTACTACCAACTCGCGCAGGCCATCGAGGGCGCGATCCTCGGCGGCAGTCTGGCCCCGGGTGACCGCTTCGAGAACGAGCTCGCCCTCGCGAAGCGCCTGAACCTGTCGAGGCCGACCACGCGTCGGGCCATCCAGGAACTGGTGGACAAGGGGCTGCTGGTGCGCAAGCGTGGCGTCGGCACACAGGTGGTGCAGAGCCCGGTGCATCGACCGGTGGAGCTCACCAGCCTCTTCGACGACCTGGCGCGCGCCGGCCAGGACCCGACGACGAAGTTGCTCGAGTACTCGGTCGGGCTGCCCACCGAGGACGTGGCGCGCGAGCTCAACATCGGGCCGGAGTCCGAGGTGGTCACCGTGCGGCGTCTGCGACTGACCAAGGGTGAACCGCTCGCGCTGATGATCAACTACATGCCCGTCGACGTGGCGCCGGAGCCCGCCGAGCTCGAGGCGCACGGCCTGTACCAGTCGCTTCGCACCAAAGGAGTCCACATCCGCCTCGCTCGCCAGCGCATCGGGGCGAAGGCGGCCGATCGCGACGAGGCGCACCTGCTGGACGAGAAGCCGAAGGCGCCGCTGCTCACCATGCACCGAACGGCGTTCGACGACTCCGGCAAGGTGGTCGAGTACGGGTCGCACGTGTACCGCGCGTCGCGGTACTACTTCGACACGACCCTCGTCGACCGCTGACCCGGAGGCGTCAGCCTGCGATCGACCGGAGCGTCGGCCGAACCTTCTCCAGCGCGTACGTCAGCGACGCCGGTGACGGTGTGTTCAGCGCGATGATGGTCGCGTAATCCGTGATCAGCATGCCGCCCGAGCGCACCGAGGGCAGATCGGCCCAGCCGGGCAGTGCCTCGAGATCGGCCGCGGTACCGCCGTTCACGAGGATGATCACCAGGTCGGAGTTCAGGATGTCCACGCGCTCGGGTCCGACGACGAGCCGGTTGCCGGCCGTCTCCGCACGCTCGATGGGCGGCAGCGTCATCCCCAGTTCCTGGTAGAACGCCGAGGCGCCGTCGTCGGGGTCGGCGACCACGACCAACTGCTGGGTGGCCGGGATGTACTGCGACAGCAGTGCCGTCTTCCCCGCCAGTCCGGGCAGCGCAGCAGCGGTGTCGGCGAGTGCAGTCTCCGTCCGCGCGATCGCCGCTTCGGCAGCGTCCTCGCGGCCCAGCACCGTGCCCAGCGCCCGCGTCAACGCGTCGTACGGTGAGACCGTGTCGCCGATGACGGGGATGGTCGGAGCCAGTGCGGTCAGCTGGTCGTACTGTGCCGGAGTCGACGCGGCGAAGTCCGCCAGGATGAGATCCGGTGCGTACGAGGCGATCTCCTCGATGGGGAGGGTGCCGTCGACGGGGACGGGAACGAGCGGCACGTCCGCCGCCAGCTCGGTCTGCCAGGGGTAGTGGCCGTCCGGTGATCCCGTGACGTCCGAGGCGAAGGCCACCGGCTGCACGCCCAGGGCGAGCGCGGCATCGGTGGCGGGAACGGTGAGGGTGACGATGCGGGGGTCGGACCCGAGCTCGGCGCGGTCGACCGAGGTGGAACCGAGCGCATGGTCGATGGTGACGGTGCCCGTCGGGGTGTCGGGCGCCGCGTCGGATGTCTGGTCGCTGCTGCACCCGACCGCGGTGAGGAGCGTCAAGGCGGCGACGGCTGTGGCGAATCGTCGTGTCGTCGTGCTGTGCATGCGGTACCCCTGCTGCTCGCGATGCCTCCGGAGACCGCGGAGGTAGGGGTACCCTAAGTCACCCGGGAGGCCGCGTGGGGAGCTACGTGTCGGCCGGCGGTGCCGTGCTTCCGCGCACCTGCAGTGTCGGCGCGATGAGGTCGAGCGTGCCGGCTGCCGTCGGACGAGCGATCCGGTCGATCACCGCCGCTGCGGCCCGGTGACCGACCGACGCGCTGGCGTTGTCCACCGACGTCAGGGAGACGTGGCGCAGTTGTGCGATGGAGGTGTTGTCGTATCCGACGATCGAGATGTCCTGCGGCACGGCCAGTCCCGCTTCCTGACAGGCCGTCATGACGCCGACCGCGGCGATGTCGTTCACCGCGTACACGGCGGTCGGGCGGGGGGTGCGGGCGAGGAGTCTCCGGGCGGCGTCGTATCCGCCGTCCTCGGTGAGGTCGCACGCTTCGACGAGGCCGTCGGTGTCCAGACCGCGCGACGCCATCGCGGCGCGGTAGCTGTCGGCGCGCAGGGCGGACACGGCGCCGAACGACCCGGCCACGTGGGCGATCCGGCGGTGTCCCAGTTCCGCGAGATGCGCCACCGCCAGCGCGGATCCCGCGGTGTCGTCGTTGGCCACGACGTCCGCGCGGGGGAGTTCGAGGTCGCGGCTCGCGACGATCACCGTCGGCATGGACGTCGCGGCATCGGCGACCAGGGGAGTGGGCGACCGGGTGCCGACCAGGACGAGCGCGTCGAGTCGCAGTTCGGTGAACTTGCGGACGACGGTGTCGTCCCCGCTCCGGTCGGCTCGACCGTCGCCGAGCATCATGGTCAGCCCGTGTGCCTCGAGCACCGGGGCCATGCCCTCGAGGCAGTCCACGAACCACGGGTTGCGGAGGTCGTTGATGAGGACCCCGACGATGTCCGTCCGTTGCCGGGACAGGTTGCGGGCCGACAGGTTCGGCCGGTAGCCCAGCTCGTCGATGGCGGCGTGCACGGCCGCACGCTTCTCGTCGCTGACATTGGGGGAGTCGTGCAGGACCAGGGAGACGAGCGACTTGGACACGCCGGCGCGTTCGGCCACGGTGCGGATCGTGGGTGGCCGCTCGATGTTCGTCACGGCTCGCTCCGTCCGGTGAGGCGGCCCCGCCGAGTTGGACCGTGCCAAACGCAGCCTAGCGGGACGGACGCGGTGAACGGAAGAGCGTTGACAGCGCGATCGGGCGACGGGCAGACTGCGGGCGAGCTTCCGTTTGGAACGGTCCAACAACCCCCTCGTCTGGAGTGCACCCATGTCCGACCCTCGCCTCACCACTCTGCCTGTCGCCGTCGTCGGCTTCGGCTGGATGGGCCGCGTCCACACGCAGGCCTACAGCCGCGTGCGTCACCACTACCCCGCGCTCCGACCCCTGCCCGTTCTCGCGACCGTGGCCGACGAGGTGCCCGGCCGCGCCGCCGAGGCTGCCGAGCAGTTCGGCTTCGGCTCGTCCACCGAGTCGTGGTGCGACGTCGTGGCCGACCCGTCCATCGGTGCCGTGTCGGTGACGTCGCCGAACTTCCTGCACCGGGAGATGGGTGTCGCGGTGGCCGAGGCCGGGAAGCACCTCTGGATCGAGAAGCCCGTGGGACTGTCGGCGGACGATGCCCGTGCAGTGGCGATCGCCGCTGAGAAGGCAGGCGTGCAGACGGCAGTGGGCTTCAACTACCGCAATGCACCGGCCGTGGAGCAGGCGCGCGTCATCATCGCGTCCGGCGAACTGGGCGACGTGACGCATGCACGCTTCCGGTTCTTCAGTGACTACGCGGCCCACCCGGACGGCGCATTGAGCTGGCGTTTCGAGCGTGAGCGCGGCGGTAGCGGCGTGCTCGGCGATCTGGCGTCCCACGGCGCGGATCTGATCTGGTACCTGCTCGGCGACATCGCCTCACTGGTGGCGGACACCGCCGTCTTCATCCCGCAGCGTGCCAAGCCGACGGGGGTGACCAGCGGCCACATGCGCGCCTCGGGCGGTGCGCAGGGCCCGGTGGAGAACGAGGACTTCGTGTCCGCGCAGCTGCGCATGGCGACCGGCGCCCGGTGTGTCCTCGAGGCCAGCCGCGTGGCGGTGGGTGACCAGAACTCCTACGGGTTCGAGATCCACGGGACCAAGGGCTCGGTCTCGTGGGACTTCCGTCGGATGGGGGAGCTGCAGCTGGGCCTGCGGGCGGCCGGCGAGGATCAGCCGCTGTATCAGGACCAGCCGCAGTCGACGCTCTTCGTCGGTCCGGGAGCGGGCGAGTACGGCGTCTTCCAGCCGGGGTCCGCGTCCGCGATGGGGTACGACGACCTGAAGGTGGTCGAGGCGGCGCGCTTCCTGCAGTCGATCGCCGAGAACGCCTCCGTCGGCGCGACCGTGCGGGATGCTGTCCGCAGCGCCTCGGTGCTGGACGCGATGACGGAGTCGGTGGAGTCGGGAAGGTGGGTCACGCTCTAGCGGGTACGTCCGGCTGCAGTCCTAATGTCCGAACAAAGTATTGACTTCTGGCTGTGATGCGTATTACATCGACATCACACGGAACGTTCGCCGCTCGCCTCCCTCACGGGGTGTCATCCGAACGAATGCTCCGCCAGCGCAGAGAATCCCCCGTCAGGTAAGGAAGTCCATGTCCACTCAGGCAGATCTCGATCTCGCCACGCATACCGTCGTGACCGACGAGCGGGTGAAGAAGCAGAAGCCGTTCCAGCGTCTGCTGGTCCGTCCGGAGATCGGTGCCCTCTTCGGCGCCATCATCATCTTCGTGTTCTTCGCCATCGTCGCCCCGCCGTTCCGGAGCCCCGAGGCCCTGGCCACCGTGCTGTACGCCTCGTCGACCATCGGCATCATGGCGTGCGGCGTGTCGGTCCTCATGATCGGCGGCGAGTTCGACCTGTCGACCGGTGTGGCGGTGACGTTCTCCTCGATCGCCGCGTCCATGCTGGCCTACAACCTCCACCTCAACGTGTGGATCGGCTCGGTCCTCGCCCTGGTGCTGGCACTGGGGGTGGGATTCCTCAACGGGTACCTGGTGATGAAGACGAAGATCCCGTCGTTCCTCATCACCCTGTCCTCGTTCCTGATGTTGACGGGCATCAACCTCGCGGTGACCAAGCTCGTCACCGGCCAGGTCGCGACGCAGTCCATCTCCGACATGGACGGGTTCGAGTCCGCCAAGAAGGTCTTCGCCTCGTCGTTCTCGGTCTTCGGTGTCTCGGTCCGCATCACCGTCCTGTGGTGGCTCGTCTTCACGCTCATCACCACCTACGTGCTGATGAAGACGCGCGTCGGCAACTGGATCTTCGCCGTCGGCGGCAACCAGGACTCGGCTCGCGCCATCGGTGTGCCGGTGACCAAGGTCAAGATCGGCATGTTCATGTTCGTCGGCTTCTGCGCCTGGTTCGTCGGCATGCACCTGCTCTTCGCCTTCAACACCGTCCAGTCCGGCCAGGGTGTCGGCAACGAGTTCCTCTACATCATCGCCGCGGTCATCGGTGGCTGCCTGCTCACCGGAGGTTTCGGTACCGCCATCGGTGCGGCCATCGGCGCCTTCATCTTCGGTATGACCAACCAGGGCATCGTCTACGCCGGCTGGAACCCGGACTGGTTCAAGTTCTTCCTCGGTGCGATGCTGCTCTTCGCCGTCATCGCCAACAACAGCTTCCGTTCCTACGCTGCGAAAAGGTGACACCTGACATGAGTGCAACCATCGAGACTCCCCTCGAATCGAACAGTGGCGGCAAGACCCCGCTGATCGAGCTGAAGAACGTCGGCAAGAGCTACGGCAACATCATCGCCCTCGGCGGGATCAACCTGCGCGTCGGCGCCGGCGAGGTCACCGGTGTGCTCGGCGACAACGGTGCCGGCAAGTCGACCCTCATCAAGATCATGGCCGGCCTGCACCAGCAGACCGAGGGCCAGCTGCTCGTCGACGGCGAGGAGGTCAAGTTCTCCTCACCCAAGGACGCGCTCGACAAGGGCATCGCGACGGTCTACCAGGACCTCGCCGTCGTGTCCTTGATGCCGGTGTGGCGCAACTTCTTCCTGGGCCAGGAGCTCCGGAAGAAGGGTGTCTTCCGCACCCTCGACGCCGCCGCGATGCGCGCGACGACCAAGGAGGAACTCCACAAGATGGGCATCGACCTGCCCGACGTGGACGCCCCCATCGGTTCGCTCTCCGGCGGTCAGCGCCAGTGTGTGGCCATCGCCCGCGCCATCTTCTTCGGCGCCCGTGTCCTCATCCTCGACGAGCCGACCGCCGCGCTGGGCGTCAAGCAGTCCGGCATGGTGCTGCGCTACATCTCGGCAGCCAAGGAGCAGGGCTTCGGCGTCGTGTTCATCACGCACAACCCGCACCACGCGTACATGGTCGGTGACCACTTCGTGCTGCTCAACCGTGGCCGCCAGAAGCTCGACTGCTCCTACGACGAGATCAGCCTCGACGATCTCACCAAGGAGATGGCCGGCGGCGACGAGCTCGAGACGCTCACCCACGAACTGCGCCGCTGACGCTCGACTCCCGGGCCCCGCACCTCACACGAGGTGCGGGGCCCGTGTCGTGTCGGCACCCGGACCGCGCGCGCGAGTGCTCGTGAGCAGAACTGCACCGACGACGACGGCCCCGCACCCCAGGTTTTCGCTCAGGGGTGCGGGGCCGTCGTTCTCGGGGTCTAGCGGAGAGGGAGACCTGCCGCCGTGTACGCGGCATCGACGAGCTCCATGGTGGCCACCGCGTCGTCGGCGTCGAGGGGGATCGGAGCGCCGCTCTGCACGTGCGCCGTGAAGGCCTCGAGCTGGTACTCGTACGACGGGCGGGTGCCGAGGTGCTCCACCGTCGTCCCCGACGCATCCGTGACGGAGACGCGGTCGTCGGTGTTCGGCTTGATGTGGTTGTGCGCGAACGCCGTTCCCTCGGAGAAGGTCAGCAGCACCGTGAACTCGTGCTCGGCGTGCTCCATCGAGTTCGTCACGGTGCCGGTGGCGCCGTCGGGGAACGCGAGTTCGATGGTCGACGTCGCGTCGACGCCGGGGTCACGTTCGGTGGCGACGGCGGAGACCACGCGGGGAGGCCCGCCGGCGACGTCGGCGAGCAGGCGGTGCACGTGGAGCCCGTAGCAGCCCAGGTCCATGACGGAACCGCCCGCGAGGTCGAGCGACCATCGCGGATCGTCGTCGGCGGGTGCGGGCATGGCCATGACGACCTCGACCCGCGTGAGTCGACCGAGGGTGCCGTTCGCGGCGATGTCCAGCAGCCGCCGCGTCACCGGGTGGAAGAGGTAGTGGAACCCCTCGACGATCACTGCGCCCGTCTCGCGAGCCACATCGCGCACTGCCCGCGCCTCGGCGGCGTTGCGCGCGAACGGCTTCTCCGTCAGGACGGCCTTGCCGGCGCGCAGTGCGCGCATGTTCCACTCGGCGTGCAGGGCGTTGGCGAGCGGGTTGTAGACGGCGTCCACCTCGGGATCGTCGATCACCGCGTCGTAGTCGTCGGCGACGCGCTCGACGCCGTACCGCTGTGCGAAGGCCTCGGCGCGGCCGCGATCGCGTGCCGCGACGACCACCAGTCGATGACCGAGCGCGTGAGCCGGTCCGATGATCGCCTGCTCCGCGATGCGCGACGCGCCGAGGACCCCGATGCGCAGAGGTGCCGTCACACCGCGGCCGTTCGGGCGGCGACGATGTCGTGGAGGTGCTGCACGCTGGCGACGACGTCTGTGACCGGGCCGCCCACCTCGCCCGGCTCCTCGGACAGGATGGTGTCCTGCTCGAGCACGAACCAGCCGGTGTATCCGGCGTCGAGGAGCGAGTCGACGACGCCGCCGATGCCCACGTCCCCGGTTCCGAGCGGCGTGTACATGCCGGCGCGGACCGCGTCGGTGTAGGTGAGCTCGCCGGCCTGGACCCGTGCTGCGAGGGCGGCGTCGACGTCCTTGAGGTGAGCGTGCGCGATGCGATCGGCCGCCGCGGTGGCCAGTTCGGCCGGATCGGTGCCGCCGATCATGAGGTGCCCGGTGTCCAGGCACAGCGGGATGGAGGAGCCGTCGAGCACGCGGTGCACCTCGTCGCGCTGCTCGATCATGGTGCCGACGTGGGGATGCACGACGGCGAGGATTCCCCGCTCGGCGGAGGCGGCGGCGAGACGATCGAGGTTGCGCAGCAACACGGTCCACTGATCGGCGGTGAGCGTCGGACGGGCGTCGTAGCCCTCCTGGCCGGTGGACGCGGCGAGGACGATGACGTCGGCGTTCGCGGCCACGAAGCCGTCGAGCAGCGAGGCGATGGTCGGCACCGGATCGTGCGACTCCTCGTGCAGCAGAACGGGAGCGAAGCCCCCGACGGAGGTGAGGTCGTGACCGGCGAGCACTGCGGCCAGGGATGCCGGATCGGCCGGGAGAAAGCCCTCGGGACCGTTCTCCGTCGCGGTGAGTCCGGCGCCGCGCATCTCTCGGAGCACGCGGTCGTTGTCCATCTGGTATCCCCAGCCGGGGACCTCGCAGACGCCCCACGAGATGGGTGCTCCGGCGATACGTACGGGTGCGGCGGTCATGAGCGGACCTCTTCCAGGGTGACGGGTGCGCCGCGGCGCAGGGATTCGGTGGCGGCCTCGGCGATCCAGGCGACCTCGAGGGCGTCCTGCGCGGTGCAGGGGGACGGGCGGGTGCCGGCGCAGACCTCCAGGAACGCGGACAGCTCGGCGCGGTAGGAGGCGGCGAACCGGTCCATGAAGAACCCGTGGGGCGTGTCCGACGGGAACAGCTCGCCGTTCGGGAAGAGCTGGGGCGCTTCCATGTTCCGGACCGGGGTGTGGGGATCCCAGCCGGCGACGACCGTGTCGTCCCGGCCGTGGACCTCGAGGCGGCAGTCGTAGCCGCGGCCGTTGTAGCGGGAGTTCGACACGACACCGACGGCGCCACCCTCGAACGTCAGGAGCACGGTGGCGGAGTCGACGTCGCCGGCGGCGGCGAACGCGGGATCGCCCTGGTTCGAGCCGGTGGCGAACACGGACACGACCTCGCGACCGACGATCCAGCGCACGACGTCGAAGTCGTGGACGCTGCAGTCGCGGAAGATGCCGCCGGACTCCGCGATGTACGCCATCGGCGGGGGAGCGGGGTCGAGAGTGGTGGACCGCACGGTGTGCAGGAACCCGAGATCCCCACTGCGCACGGCACGTTCGGCGGCCGCGACGGCCGGATCGAACCGCCGGTTGAACCCGATCTGGACGGGCACGTCGGAGGTCGCGATGCCGTCGACCACGGCCTTGCTCTCGGTGGCGGTGAAGGCCAACGGCTTCTCGCAGAAGACGGGGATCCCGGCGTCCACCGCGGCCAGCAGCAGCGAGGCGTGCGCGGGCGTGGCCGCCGCGACGACGATGCCGTCCACGCCGGCGGAGAGCATCGCGTCGACCCCGTCGACCTTCTCCGCGCCGTACTTCGCGGCGACGGCGTCGGTGACCTCCGGCCGTCCGTCGGTGACCACGAGGCTCGAGACCCCGTCGAGTCCGGCGAGAGTCTCGGTGTGGAACGCACCGATGCGTCCCAGTCCGACGACTCCGATTCGCTGGTTCCGAACGTCGTTGCCCATCAGTCCTGCCCTCCTACTACCTGTTGATCCCATTCGATGACCGAGCCGGTGACGACGCCGCTGCGCGGCGACAGCAGGAACACCACCATGTCGGCGATCTCGTCGGGCTGTCCGAGCTTGCCCATCGGCATGCGCGCGGCCGCGTCGGCGGCCCAGTCGTCCGGCGCGTCGTGGAACGTCCTCTGCGTCACGGCTTCGCCCTCGGTCTCGGTCCAGCCGATGTCGAGTGCGTTGATGCGGATCCGGTCGAACCGGTGAGCGTGTGCCGCGTTCTTGGTCAGCCCCGACAGGCCGGCCTTCGCCGCCACGTACGGGGCGAGGTACGACTGCCCGCCGCGGCCGCTCACGGAGCCGATGTTCACGATGGTGCCGGGAGCCGAGCGCGAGAGCATGTCTCGGACGGCGGCCTGCATGACGAAGAACGGTCCCCGCAGGTTGACGGCCATGTGCTGGTCGAACAGCTCGGGGGTGGTGTCGAGCAGTGACCCTCGGGAGGTGAGTCCGGCCGCGTTGCACACGGCATCGACGCGGCCGTAGTGCTCGACGGTGCGCTCGACGCTCGCGATCGCCTCGATGGGGTCGGCGATGTCGGCGCGCACGAAGGTCGCGTCGTGGCCGTCGGCGCGCAGCTCGCGTTCGTACGCGGTGCCCACCTCGTCACGTCGGCCGCTGAAGGCCACGCGTGCGCCCGCGGCGAGGCTCGCTCGCACGACGGCGGCGCCCACACCGGACGTGCCACCGCTGACGAGAACGACGGTGTCGTCCAGAAGAGTGCCCACACCGGGAAGTCTTGCGGTCCCGGCGCCGGTGATCAACACTCTGAACGCATCAAAAACACCTCGAGAGGACACCGCTGTGGGACATCGCTACAAAGTGCGGGAGATCGCGCAGCAGTCGGGCCTGAGCGAGGCGACCGTGGACCGGGTGCTGCACGAGCGGCCCGGTGTCCGGGAGGACACCCGAGCGGAGGTGCGCCAGGCCATCGCCGACCTCGACAAGCAGCGCACCCAGTTGCGGTTGTCGGGGCGCAAGTTCTTCGTCGACGTGGTCATGCAGGCACCCGAGCGGTTCTGTTCCCAGGTGCGGTCCGCCCTCGAGGCCGAGTTGCCGATGCTGTCACCGGCCGTGGTCCGGTCGCGGTTCCACTTCCGGGAGACGGAGTCGGTGCCCGCGATGCTCGAGACGCTCGACGGCATCCGCGCGCGCGGCTCGCACGGACTGATCGTCAAGGCGCCGGACGATCCGCAGGTGTCCGACGCGCTCGACGCCGTCGTGGCAGCCGGCATCCCGGTGGTGACCTACGTCAGCGACGTGCCGTCGAGCGCGCGCACCGCGTACGTGGGCATCGACGACGGCGCCGCGGGCGCCACCGCGGCGTACCTCGTCGATCAGTGGCTGGGGGAGTCGACGTCGAGCGTGCTGGTCACCTTGAGCCACGACACGTTCCGCAACGAGGGTGAACGGGAGATCGGGTTCCGTCGGGCCCTGCGCCGCACGGCGTCCGGGGTGCCGCGGGCCGTGTTCGACATCGCCCGCAGCAGCGGACTCGACGACACGGTCGAGGACCTGGTGGTCGAGGCATTGACGCAGCACCCCGACATCGAGGCGGTCTACTCCATCGGCGGCGGCAACGTCGCCACCGTGCGGGCCTTCGAGCGGGTGGGTCGTCGGTGCCGGGTGTTCATCGCCCACGACCTCGACGCGGACAACCGTCGGCTGCTGGCCGAGCGCTCCATCTCGGCTGTGCTGCACCATGATCTGCGTGCCGACGCGCGGTCGGCGTGCCGGTTGCTCATGCAGGCCGCCGGTGCCCTGGACGGTGTTCGGGACGAGCCGTCACCCGTGCACGTGGTCACTCCGCACAACACTCCCCGATGACGCGCTCCGGCCGAGGAGCCAGATGGCGAGTGCGGCGAGGGAGATCGCTGCCCCGGTGAGGCACAGCACCGCCCACCCACCGACGGAATAGCTGACGGACGCAGCGACGGAACCGAGGACGCCGCCGCCGAAGTAGCTCACCATGTACGCGGTGTTGAGACGGTTTCGCGCCGGCGGATCCAGGACGAACACGACGTTCTGATTGCTGATGTGCGCGCCCTGGGTGCCCAGGTCGAGAGCCATGATGCCGACGATCAGGACGACGACGGCCCACACGGCGGAGCTGCCCGATCCGAGGAAGAGCAGCGCCCAGCTGGCCAGCAGGATCGTCAGGCACAGCGTCGTCGCGCGCCGTCCGTGTCCCTTGTCGGTCATGCGCCCGGCGATGGGTGCCATCAACGCACCGGCGACCCCGGCGATGCCGAACAGGCCGATGACGGCGTCACCGTAGGAGAACGGCGGAGCCGCGAGCAGGAACGCGAGCCCGGTCCACAGCACCGAGAACGCGGCCATGAGGAGCGCGCCCAGAGCCATGCGCAACCGGAGCTCCCGGAGTTCGCGTACGAGCGTCAGGATGGAGCCGAGAATGCCGCGGTAGGTGTCGGTCACCACCGGGGTCGACACCGGGACGTACTTCCGCAGCACCACCGCGAGCAGGGCGATGGCCATGGCGGCCACCCCGTAGACCAACCGCCAGCCGCCCAGTTCGGACAGGAACCCACTGACGGTGCGGGCGAGCAGGATTCCGGTGAGCAGGCCGCTCATGACGGTGCCCACGGTGCGTCCGCGATCCTCCTCCGCGGCGAGGGCCGAGGCGAGCGGGACGATGACCATGGCGGCGGACGCTCCCACCCCGGCGAGGACGAGGGCGGCGGCGAGCATCGGGAAGCCGGGGGACACCACGGCGATACCGTCCGCGACGGCGCAGATCAGGGCGGCGGTGACGATGAGGCGCCGCCGTTCGATCAGGTCGCCGAGCGGGACGAGGAACGCCAGACCGATGGCGTAGCCGATCTGCGCGGTGGTGACGAGGATGCCCGCCGTGCCCTCCTCGATGTCGAAGGAGCGAGCGATCGTGTCGAGCAGCGGTTGCGCGTAGTACAGATTCGCGACCAGGACACCGCAGGTGACGGCCAACAGGAGGACCAGCCCGCGGCCGATGGTGGGTTCGGTCGTCGAGCTGCCCCCGGGTTCTGTCACCGCTCAACTATGGCCCCACCTCGTCGAGACCGCACAGCGGGGACTCCGGAGACCTCGAGAACACCTCGAGATCCGTTCGACGGGTTCGACTGATCTCGGGACAGTCGGGGTATCCGTGCAGCACGGTGACAGACACAGGCGTCACCCGACCACTCGCCGGACGACCGACACAGGAGTCGCACATGAGCAAGCACGAACCGCTGGGACCTCTCTCGAAGGGGTTCCTCGCCGCGGACATGTTCGGCTACCAGGGCATTCTGACGGACGAGGAGTCGGAGACTGTCGCGGTGGTGCGTCGCTTCCTCGAGGACGAGGTCGCCCCGCGCGCGAACGAGTTCTGGGAGAAGGCGGAGTCACCGGTCCATCTGCTCCCGCGCCTGGCCGATCTCGGGATCGTCGGTCTGGAGTACGAGTTCGACGGTCGCGCGCCCGCACGCAAGGTCTTCACCGGGTGGCTGGGCATGGAGTTCTCGCGGGTCGATCCGTCCACGGGCACCATGTTCACGGTCCACAGCGGGCTCGCGATGAGCAGCATCGCCATCCTGGGCTCGGACGAGCAGAAGGAGCGGTGGCTCCCGGCCATGCGCCGCATGGAGAAGATCGGCGCCTTGGGCCTGTCCGAGCCGCACGGCGGTTCCGACGTCGCCGGCGGTTTGGAGACCACGGCGCGGCTCGACGGCGACCACTGGATCCTGAACGGCAGCAAGCGGTGGATCGGCAACGCCACCTTCGCCGACCTGATCATCGTCTACGCGAAGGACGAGGCGGACGGTGAGGTGAAGGGCTTCGTCCTCGAGAAGGGGGACGACGGCTTCCCCGAGGGGTTCCGTGCGGAGAAGATCGAGCGCAAGTACTCGCTGCGCGCGGTCGAGAACGCAGATCTGTACTTCGAGGACTGCCGGGTGCCCACCGCGAACAAGCTCGAGCACGCGAACTCGTTCGCCGACACCGCCAAGGTCCTCTCCCTCACCCGCGGCGGCGTCGCGTGGGGCGCGGTCGGAGTGATGATCGGTGCGTTCGAGAAGGCGGTGGCCTACGCACAGGAGCGCGAGCAGTTCGGGGCGCCCATCGCGTCGTTCCAGTTGATCTCGGATCTGATCGCGCGCATGGCCGGCAACATCACCGCGTGCCTCGGGATGGCACTGCGAGTGTCGCAGCTGCAGGACTCCGGGGTGCAGCACGACGAGCACGCGGCGCTGTCGAAGAGCTACACCACCACCCGACTGCGTGAGGTGGTGGGCTGGGCCCGAGAGATCATGGGGGGCAACGGCATCGTGCTCGACTACGACGTGATCCGTTACTTCACCGATGCCGAGGCGCTGTACTCGTACGAGGGCACGTCGCAGATGAACAACCTCATCGTCGGCAGGGGAGTGACGGGGTACTCGGCGTTCGTATAGTCCGAAGCGCACGAGAGCCCGCTCCTGCAGTGCAGGAGCGGGCTCTCGTGGTGGTGCGCGAGGATCAGCGTGCGAAGAGCAGTGCGCGCTTGACTTCCTGGATCGCCTTCGTCACCTGAATGCCACGGGGGCACGCGTCGGTGCAGTTGAAGGTGGTGCGGCAGCGCCACACACCCTCGACGTCGTTGAGGATGTCCAGGCGCTCGGGAGCGCCCTCGTCACGGCTGTCGAAGATGAAGCGATGTGCGTTGACGATGGCGGCGGGACCGAAGTAGCTGCCGTCGTTCCAGTACACGGGGCACGAGGTGGTGCAGCACGCGCACAGGATGCACTTGGTGGTGTCGTCGAACCGCGCGCGGTCGGCGGCCGACTGGATGCGCTCACGCGTGGGCTCGTTGCCGGACGTCATCAGGTAGGGCTTGACGGCACGGAACGCGTCGAAGAACGGCTCCATGTTCACGATGAGGTCCTTCTCCACGGGCAGACCGCGGATGGGCTCGATCGTGATGGTGAGGGACTTCGAGGAGTCCTTCGGGAGCATGTCGCGCATCAGGACCTTGCAGGCCAGACGGTTGACACCGTTGACACGGACCGCGTCGCTGCCGCACACGCCGTGCGCGCACGAGCGGCGGAACGAGAACGTGCCGTCCAGGTAGTTCTTCACGTACAACATCAGGTTGAGAAGACGGTCGGTCGGCAGGGTGGGGACCTGGAAGCTGTCCCAGTGCGAACCCTTGTCGTCCTCCGGGTTGAAGCGAGCGATCTTCAGTGTGACCATCACTGCTTCGTCCGGAACCGCAGGCAGACCGCCCTTGTCTTCGGACTTGTCGATAGCGGGTGCGCTCATCAGTACTTACGCTCCATCGGCTCGTAGCGGGTCTGCACCACGGGCTTGTAGTCGAGGCGGATATCGGAGAGCAGACCCTCGCCCACCTTGTACGCCATGGTGTGGCGCATGAAGTTGACGTCGTCGCGCTCCGGGTAGTCCTCGCGCGCGTGTCCGCCGCGAGTCTCCTTGCGGTTGAGAGCACCGGCGACGGTGACCTCCGCCATCTCCAGCAGGAAGCCGAGCTCGACGGCCTCGAGCAGGTCGCTGTTGTAGCGCTTGCCCTTGTCCTGCACGGTGATCCGGCCGTAGCGCTCCTTCAGTCCCTGGATGTCGCTCAGGGCCTGCTTGAGGGTGTCCTCGGTACGGAAGACGGACGCGTTGTTGTCCATCGACTGCTGCAGCTCGGTGCGGATGGTCGCGACCTTCTCGTTGCCGTGATCCGAGAGGATGAGTTCGAGCCATTCCTCGACCATCTTCTGCGGAGCCTCGGGCAGCGGGGTGAAGTCGACGCTGTTGGCGTGCTCGGCGGCAGCGATGCCGGCGCGACGGCCGAACACGTTGATGTCGAGCAGCGAGTTGGTGCCGAGACGGTTGGAGCCGTGCACGGACACGCAGGCGCACTCGCCGGCGGCGAAGAGGCCGGGAACGACGTCGTCGTTGTTGCGGAGCACCTCACCGCGGATCTTGGTGGGGATGCCGCCCATGACGTAGTGGCACGTCGGGTACACGGGCACCAGCTCGGTGACCGGGTCGACGCCCAGGTACGTGCGGGAGAACTCCGTGATGTCCGGGAGCTTCTCCTCGAGGACGTCGGCGCCGAGGTGGGTCACGTCGATGTAGACGTAGTCCTTGTTCGGTCCGGCACCGCGACCTTCGAGCACCTCGAGCACCATCGAGCGGGCGACGATGTCGCGCGGCGCGAGGTCCTTGATGGTGGGGGCGTAGCGCTCCATGAAGCGTTCACCGTCCGCGTTGCGGAGGATTCCGCCCTCACCGCGCACGGCCTCGGAGATGAGGATGCCCAGTCCGGCGAGGCCGGTCGGGTGGAACTGGTGGAACTCCATGTCCTCGAGCGGCAGGCCCTTGCGGAAGATGATGCTCATGCCGTCACCGGTGAGGGTGTGGGCGTTCGAGGTGGTCTTGTAGATACGACCCGAACCGCCGGTGGCGAACACGATCGACTTCGCGTGGAACACGTGCAGCTCGCCGGTGGCCAGCTCGTAGGCGATGACGCCGGTGGCCACGGGGCCCTCGTCGGTCTCCGTCAGCGCGATGTCCAGTGCGTAGAACTCGTTGAAGAACTCCACGTCGTGCTTGACGCACTGCTGGTACAGCGTCTGGAGGATCATGTGACCGGTGCGGTCGGCGGCGTAACACGCACGGCGCACGGGCGCCTTGCCGTGGTCACGGGTGTGCCCGCCGAAGCGGCGCTGGTCGATCTTCCCCTCGGGCGTGCGGTTGAACGGCAGGCCCATCTTCTCGAGGTCGAGGACCGCGTCGATGGCCTCCTTCGCCATGATCTCGGCAGCGTCCTGGTCGACCAGGTAGTCGCCGCCCTTGATCGTGTCGAAGGTGTGCCACTCCCAGTTGTCCTCCTCGACGTTGGCGAGGGCAGCACACATGCCGCCCTGAGCCGCGCCGGTGTGGCTGCGAGTGGGGTAGAGCTTCGTGAGCACCGCGGTGCGGGCGCGCGGACCGGCCTCGATCGCCGCGCGCATACCTGCACCACCGGCACCGACGATCAGTACGTCGTAACGATGTTCCTGCATGTGCACTCTCCCCTAGCTGGCGGTGATGTTGGGGTCGAACGTGAAGATGACGTACGTGCCCAGACCCATGATGAGGATCATCGAGAGCACCAGAAGCGTGGTGAGCCAGAACCGCGTGGAGTCTTTGCGCGAGTAGTCGGCGATGACGGTCCGCAGACCGTTGCCGCCGTGCAGCTGCGCCAACCAGAGCATCGTCAGGTCCCACACCTGCCAGAACGGGCTCGACCAGCGGCCGGCCACGAAGGCGAAGTTGATGCGGTGAACACCGTCGTCGAGCAGCAACATGATGGACATGTGGCCGAGGACGAGGACGACGAGCGCGAGTCCGGAGAAGCGCATGAACAGCCATGCGTAGAGCTCGAAGTTGCCGCGGTTCTTCCGGCGCGGTGAGCGCGGATTGTCGAGGCTGGCGGGACGGTCGTGAGACGTTCCCAGCGTGCGTGCCTGCTTGGCACCTGCGTCGGTGGTCGCCATGGCTCAGTGCCCCCCGGTGAAGGTGTTGTAGAGGATGCGTGCCGCGCCCGGGATCATGACGACGAACCAGATGCCGAGGATGACCCACAGCATGAGGCGCTGGTACTGGGTTCCCTTCGACCAGAAGTCGACGAGCATGACTCGGATGCCGTTGAGTGCGTGGTAGAGCACCGCGGCCACGAGGCCGAGCTCCATCAGGCCGACGATCGGCGTCTTGTACGTGTCGATCACGTCGTTGTACGCCTGGGGATCGACGCGGACGAGCGCCGTGTCCAGGACGTGCACGAACAGGAAGAAGAACGTGACGACACCGGTGATCCGGTGCAGAACCCAGGACCACATGCCAGGGTCTCCGCGGTACAGAGACCGCGTGCGCTCCCGCGTCGGGGCGGCTTCGGTCGTGCTAGCCATCGAGTGCAGTGCCTCCAACATCATTGATGGACGCGACGAGCGAAGACGCCCGGAGAGATACCGGAGAAATCCAGCTCGATCGTGTGTGTGAAACGACTTCTTCGAACTCTAATCCCATGCTCGGACACGCACTAATTCGCGTTGGGCCTGGCGTTTCCCTGCCGACCGGAAGTTAGGTTTGCCTGTCCAATGACCTGGTGGGTCGCTCGGAGTTGCCTGCAGTGGCAGCCTCGACGTGACAGGATCGCCCTCATGCCGGAAGTCGACTGGAAATCCTTGCGCGACAGTGCTCGTGAGGCTATGACCCACGCCTACGCGCCCTATTCGAACTACCCCGTGGGGGCCGCTGCGACCGTGGACGACGGACGCATCGTCGCCGGATGCAATGTGGAAAATGTCTCATACGGTCTCGGGCTCTGCGCCGAGTGCGGACTGGTGTCGGCGCTGAATGCGAGCGGCGGCGGACGCCTGATCGCGTTCTCGTGCTGCGACAGTCGAGGCTCGGTCCTGCTGCCGTGCGGCCGTTGTCGGCAGCTTCTGTTCGAGTTCGGCGGAGGCGATCTGCTGATCGACACGGCGTCGGGTGTGCGTCCACTGAGCGACCTCCTCCCCGAGGCGTTCGGCCCCGACGATCTCGCCGCCGGGCAGGTCTCGAACACCGCCGAGAAGGCGGTGACCGATGCCTGATGCCGTATCGGTGATAGCCACCAAACGCGATGACCACACCCTTTCTTCGGACCAGATCTCGTGGATGGTCGACGCGTACACCCGTGGCGACGTGGCGGACGAGCAGATGTCGGCCCTCACGATGGCCATTCTGCTGCGCGGCATGACACGCGTGGAGATCCGTCAGTGGACCGACGCGATGATCGCCTCGGGTAGCCGCATGGACTTCTCGTCCATCTCGCGTCCCACCGTCGACAAGCACTCCACGGGCGGTATCGGGGACAAGATCACGCTCCCGCTCGCACCCCTCGTCGCGGCGTGCGGTGCGGCGGTGCCGCAGCTGTCGGGACGCGGTCTCGGCTACACCGGCGGCACGCTGGACAAGCTGGAGTCCATTCCGGGCTGGCGGGCCGATCTCACGGCCGACGAGATGACCCGACTCCTCGACGACCCCGCTGTCGGCGCGGTGATCTGCGCTGCGGGTGCGGATCTGGCCCCGGCGGACAAGAAGCTCTACGCCCTGCGCGACGTCACCGGCACCGTCGAGTCGATCCCGATGATCGCCGCGTCGATCATGAGCAAGAAGATCGCCGAGGGGACGGGCGCACTGGTTCTGGACGTGAAGTGCGGATCGGGTGCGTTCATGAAGTCGCTGGATCAGGCGCGCGAGCTCGCCGCGACGATGGTCGAGCTCGGCACCGACTCGGGCGTCAACACGGTCGCCCTGGTCACCGACATGTCCACCCCGCTCGGCCTCACCGCCGGCAACGCTCTCGAGGTGCAGGAATCCCTCGACGTCCTGGCCGGCGGCGGCCCCGCGGACGTCGTCGAGCTGACTCTCGCGCTGGCGCGCGAGATGGTCGCGGCCGCCGGACTCGACGGTGTCGATCCGGCCGACAAACTGCGCGACGGCACGGCCATGGACCGGTGGCGGTCGATGATCGCCGGACAGGGTGGCGATCCCGATGCGCCGCTGCCCGTGGCACGACATACTCACGACGTCGTGGCCGGCCGCGACGGCGTGGTCACCCGTGTGGACGCCATGGCGGTGGGTATCGCTGCCTGGCGGCTGGGTGCCGGGCGCGAGCGGCAGGGCCAGCAGGTCCAGGCAGGAGCAGGGGTGCGCATGCATGTCAGACCGGGAGAGCGGGTGTCCGCCGGGAGTGTGGTCTTCACGCTGCACACGGACACCCCGGAACGGTTCGACGGTGCGCTCGAGGCACTGACGGACGGATGGGCCGTCGGCGACGACGCTCCTGCCGTCTCGCCGCTGATCCTGGATCGGATCGGTACGTAGTGTGACGCGCGCTCGGTGGTTCCTCGTCACGCTGGTGGGGGTGATGCTCGCGATCCTGCTGGGGGCGTGCGGGTCGTCCTCGGACGAGCCGTTGATCGACACGGTCACCGACAACGGTGTGCTCGTGGTCGGCACGGAGGGCACGTACAGCCCCTTCAGTTTCCAGGGGTCCGACGGTGACCTGACGGGGTACGACATCGACGTCGTCCGCGCGGTCGGGGAGAAACTCGGCGTACGCGTCGAGTTCGTCCAGACGCCGTTCGACTCGATCTTCGCCGGTCTCGAGTCCGGCCGGTTCGACCTCATCGCCAACCAAGTGACCGTCAACGACGAACGGCAGGCCAAGTACGACCTCTCGCGGCCGTACACCGTCTCCGACGGCGAGATCGTCGCGCGGGCGGGGGACACGTCGATCACCTCGCTGGCGGATCTGGCCGGCCGGACCACGGCGCAGTCGTCGACGAGCAACTGGGCCGAGGTGGCCACCGACGCAGGCGCTCAGGTGCAGGCCGTCGAGGGATTCGTCCAGGCGGTGACGCTGGTCAAGGACGGCCGTGTCGACGCCACCGTCAACGACTCGCTCGCCATCGCCGAGTACTTCGCGCAGACCGGGGACACGGGTGTCGCCGTCGCCGCCCAGACCGGGGACACCAGCCTGCAGGCCTTCGCCGCCCGCAAGGACAGCGGCCTGATGGAGCAGGTGAACACCGCGCTGGAGGAGCTGCAGGACGACGGCACGCTGGCGGCGGCCTCGGAGCGCTACTTCGGGTCCGACGTCGCGGTGCCGGATCCGCAGACCGCCGCGGCCACCGCCCCCACCGCCGAGGCCGGGGCCACCGAGTCGACTCAGGAACTGATCACCCGCAACCTGGTGCCGATGCTGAAGGCCACCGTCACCACGACGTTGCCGCTCACCGCGATCAGCTTCGTCATCGGTCTCGCGATCGCGCTGGCCGTGGCACTGGCCCGCATCTCCTCGATCCGACCCCTGTCGCTGCTCGCGCGCTTCTACGTCTCGATCGTCCGCGGCACGCCGTTGCTGCTGCAGCTGTTCATCGTGTTCTACGCGTTGCCGCAGTTCGGGGTGGTCATCTCGCCGTTCCCGGCGGCGGTGGTGGCGTTCAGCATCAACGTCGGTGGGTACGCGGCCGAGATCGTGCGGGCGGCCATTCTCGGCGTGCCCAAGGGCCAGTGGGAGGCGGCCGAGACCATCGGCATGGGGTACCGCACCACGCTGCAGCGCATCGTCCTGCCGCAGGCGCTGCGCACCGCGGTGCCGCCGTTGTCCAACACGTTGATCTCGTTGGTGAAGGACACATCGCTGGCGTCCACGATCCTGGTCACCGAGCTGCTCCGAGTGGCGCAGCTCGCGGCGGCCCCCACCTTCGACTTCTTCGCGCTCTACTCGGTGGCCGCGGTGTACTACTGGATCATCTGCATCGTCCTGTCCTCCGTGCAGGGCAGACTCGAGACCCGACTGGACAGGTACGTGGCGCGATGACCGAGAAGCCCTTTATCGAGGCGACGGGACTGCGGAAGTCGTTCGGCGACAACCACGTTCTGCAGGGAGTCGACTTCACCGCCGACCGCGGCACGGTCACCGTCGTCGTGGGTCCGTCGGGCTCCGGCAAGACCACGCTGCTGCGCGGGCTCAACGCGCTCGACCCGGTGGACTCCGGCACCGTGCGCATCGGCGACGTGTCCGCGGACTTCGGTGAGCTGGCGTCGGCTCCGCGTGGCCGCGTCCGGTCGGCGACGGCAGCGCTGCGTGCACAGAGCGGCATGGTGTTCCAGAGCCACAACCTGTTCCCGCACAAGACGGTGCTGCAGAACGTCGTCGAGGGTCCCGTGATCGTGCAGAAGCACCCGCGGGCGGAGGCCGAGGCGGCGGGCAGGGAACTGCTCGCGCAGGTCGGTCTCACCGGCAAGGAGGACCAGTACCCGTTCCAGCTGTCGGGTGGCCAGCAGCAACGCGTCGGGATCGCCCGTGCACTCGCCCTGGCGCCCGAGCTCATGCTGTTCGACGAGCCCACCTCGGCGCTCGATCCCGAGCTCGTCGGCGAGGTGCTGTCGGTCATGAAGAACCTCGCGAGCGAGGGCTGGACCATGGTCGTGGTCACTCACGAGATCCGGTTCGCGCAGCAGGTGGCCGACCAGGTGCTGTTCGTCGACGGGGGAGTCGTGGTCGAGCGAGGCACCCCCACCGATGTGCTGACGCACCCGGCGCAGGAGAGGACGCAACAGTTCCTCAAACGCATCCTCGACCCGCTGTAGGCGAAGGGCGCGAGGCGCGGCCGCGAACACTACAGTCGGGACATGGATGACGATCTGACGGTTGCTCCGGACAGCGCGGCACGACTGAGCGGTCCGGCACCCCTGGACATGCAGAACATCGCCCGCGCGCCGAAGGCGTTGTTGCACGACCATCTCGACGGCGGGCTCCGGCCGTCGACCGTGCTGGAACTGGCGAGCGAGTGCGGGTACGACGGGCTTCCCGCGTCTGACGCGGAGAGCCTCGGCCGGTGGTTCCGCGACGCCGCCGACAGCGGCTCCCTGGAGCTGTATCTCGAGACGTTCGCGCACACCGTCGCCGTCATGCAGACGGCCGAGGGCCTGCAGCGCGTGGCGCGCGAGTGCGCCGAGGATCTGGCCGCCGACGGTGTCGTCTACGCCGAGGTGCGCTACGCGCCCGAGCAGCACCTGGAGAAGGGGCTGACACTGGACGAGGTGGTCGAGCACACCCTGGAAGGGTTCCGCCAGGGCGAGAGCGCCGCCCGTGCGGCCGGTCGACCCATCGTCATCGGATGCCTCCTCACCGCGATGCGGCATGCCGCGCGTTCCCGCGAGATCGCCGAACTGGCGGTGCGGTACCGCGACCAGGGCGTCGCGGGCTTCGACATCGCAGGCAAGGAAGCGGGCTTCCCCCCGAGCCGGCACCTCGACGCGTTCGAGTACATGCGGGCGAACAACGCGCACTTCACCATTCACGCCGGCGAGGCGTTCGGCCTGCCTTCCATCCACGAAGCGATCGCGTTCTGTGGCACGGACCGGTTGGGCCACGGTGTGCGCATCGTCGACGACATCACCACGAACGCCGACGGCGCCCGCGAACTCGGCCAGCTCGCGAACTACGTGCGGGACAAGCGGATTCCGCTGGAACTGTGCCCCAGCTCCAACGTCCAGACGGGCGCAGTGGCCAGCATCGAGGAGCACCCCTTCGACATTCTGGCCCGCTTACGGTTCCGCGTCACCGTGAACACGGACAACCGGCTGATGAGCGACACCTCGATGAGCAAGGAGATGTACCGGCTCGCCACGGCCTTCGGCTACGGGTGGTCCGACCTCGAGCGGTTCACGATCAATGCGCTGAAGTCGTCGTTCCTGCCGTTCGACCAGAGGCTGGCGTTGATCGACGACGTCGTGAAGCCGGGGTATCGGGTGTTGTTGGGGTGAAACAGATGTAGTTCCGTACGGTGGGGGTTTCACCCTCCTGCCTCCCGGAGGCGGACTGATCGTTCGACCCACGTGTCCCGAACTCGACGTCATCTACGTGCGGTCAACGAGTCTGTGCGGACAATAGATCAGCAGTCCTTGATCGTCCCCTCGGCAGCACACGCGGTGCTGATGTCGAGCAACGGCATCTGCTTGACAGCCGCGAGCAGGCTCTGAAACTAGCGTCACCGACGACGACCGCACATCCCTTGTGCGAGGTAGTCGAACCCCACCTGGCTCTGCGGCATCGCAATGTTGGCAAGAACTGGCGCTTCCAGCGCATCTGTGGACAGTTCCGTCTACTACCGCTGGCCGGTGGTCCGTCTTGTGACCATTGCGTGCAGTGATCACAAGACGTGCGGTCCCAGCAATGACAAGGTGAGAACCACGATACCGCCGCCGATCCGGGACGAGATCGAGAGGAAAGGAAGCAGTTCGAGTCGGTTCGCCGCTCCGAGCACAGCGAGGTCACCGCTGGAGCCGAAATCAGCAAGTCCGAGGCCGCCCGAGATCGCCGACTCGATGAAGTGCAGCTTGATGAGCCAGCCGACAAACCCGGCGGCCATCAGCGCCACGATCACCACCGCTACGGTCGACAGCATGTAGACGGGATCGGCCAATAGCGCCAGAACGTCCTGGAAGTCGATCGCGACAATGCTGACGGACACCAGGATGGCGGGTATGAAGGCGTTGGCGACGAGTTTGTACCAAAGGTCTGCACCCTGCACCAAGAAATCTGGCAGAGGGAGAAGAATTTTTGCCGCCGCGCACAGCACAATGAGAAAGACGTAGCTGTGAATCGACGGGACGAAGCTCGAGATGGCGTCGGCGATCATGAACAATGCTCCTGCAGTGAACAGTCCGATGATCGTGCTGCGAACGGCATCTGCGGGATCGACGGGCTTCCCCACACCGGGAATGTGTAGCTTCGATCTACCGACAGCTAATTCGCCCTCGCCATTGAAATTCTTGAACATGGTCGGTTTCCGCTTGCCGAGAAAGGCGAGCAGACCTGCCGCGGCAATGCAGACGATGTTCGCGACGACGACAGCTGGCACGAGCAAGGACAGGTAGTCCGAGGCTGATCCGCCGCTGTTGGTGGCAATGAGCTCCGAGATCGGTATCGCTCCAGCGGCGACGCCACCACCGAGCACCGGGCCCACGACGTAGAAAAGCATCTTACCGAGTCCATAACCGGTGATCTGACCGATCACCCCGAAGAGAGCGAAGCAGACGGTGATGGTCGCGATGATCGGAATGATGATGCGGGAGCCGGCCTTCATCAGCAGCTGCCTGTCCATACCGAGGATGCTGCCGACGATCAACGCGGCGACGACGAATTCGCCGAACGCGGACAGGTCGTAGAAGTCTGCGACAGCCGTCGATGTGCTCTCAGGGATGAGGTTGTAGCTCAGCAGTACAGCGGGAACCATGATGGCGAGGATGACTCCGCCGCCGATGCGGTTGAAGCCGGGGATGGCGTTGCCGATCACGATGAGTAGTCCGCCGATCGCCATCGTCACTGCGAAACCTGCCGTCATGCCTCCGGCGGGCGTGAAGAAGTACGCGACCACCACGACCACCACAGCCATGGGAACGAACCACTTCATCGGCAGTCCGAGGGTCGCGTTCATGTCCGGCTTCCTGCTGTCTCCGTCGATGGATGCGACCGTTTCGTCGGTCGGGCGTGCAGTGGTCACGGTCTCTCCTGAGCTGGATTCGTGATGCGACGTGTGAGTGGAAACGGGGCTCCCGCCTGTCCGTCCCTACGGACGAAGCTATGTGTTGTGAGTCACCCTGTCAACATGGTTGTATACATTGAGCAAGTCAAAGCCCGATTTGGGCGACTGAGACCGCCAATATGTATACAAAGGAGTCAGAGTGTCCGCACCCTCAGATGCCGACCAGGAAACTACGGGACCGCTGCAAGGCCTCCGTGTCGTCGAGATGGGGCAGCTGATTGCCGGTCCTTTCTGCGGACAGATACTCGGCGACCTAGGTGCCGAGGTGATCAAGATCGAACAGCCCGGAAAGGGCGATCCGATGCGTGAGTGGGGACGCAGTCAGCCCAAGGGTGAATCGCTGTGGTGGTCGGTTGTCGGCCGGAACAAGAAGTCAGTCACCGTCGATCTTCGTACCGCTGAAGGGCAGGCTGTCGCCCGGCGCCTGATCGCTCGGGCCGATATCGTGGTCGAGAATTTTCGTCCCGGGACACTCGAGCGGTGGGGTCTCGGGTACGACGACTTGGCGACGACCAATCCGGGTCTCATTCTCGCGCGGGTCTCCGGGTACGGGCAGACGGGTCCGTACTCGTCGCGCGCCGGGTACGGATCCATCGGAGAAGCGATGGGAGGCCTGCGGTATGTCGTGGGCGATCCGACCACCCCACCGTCGCGTGTCGGTATCTCGATCGGCGACACCCTGGCAGCGGTATTCGCTGCGCTCGGAACGCTGGGTGCGGTGTACGAACGCACACGCAGTGGCCGCGGGCAGGTGGTGGATTCCGCGATCTACGAGGCCGTACTCGGAATCATGGAATCCATCGTGCCTGAATGGGTGATCTCCGGATATCAACGTGAACGTAGTGGTGCTGTGTTGCCGGGCGTCGCGCCCAGCAACGTGTACCCGACGGCTGACGGCGGCTGGATTCTCGTCGCCGCGAACCAGGACACGGTGTTCGGCCGGCTCACCGAAGCCATGGGTCGACCCGAACTTGCCACAGACCCGCGTTTCAGCACGCACGGTGCCCGCGGCGAACGCCAGCAGGAGCTCGACGACCTGGTCGCCGCGTTCACAGTCGAGCACGACAGCCGCAGCCTCGAAGATCTACTACTTGCCCACGCCGTGCCTGTCGGAAAGATCTATCGACCCTCGGACATGTTGGAGGACAAGCAGTTCATTGCACGGGAGAGCATCATCACCACCGACCACCCCGTACTGGGCAAGGTTCCAATGCAGAACACGTTCCCGCGGCTGAGCCGTACCGACGGCAGCGTCCGGTGGCCCGGACCAAAGCTCGGGGAACATACCAGCGAGGTGCTCGGTGACGTCGGCGGGTACAGCGACGACGACATCGACGCACTGCATGCCGCGGGTACCGTCTGATGGTCTTCGATGGGTTGCCACGGTCCACCCACCTGGTGGAAGTCGGCTTACGCGACGGACTTCAAGCAGTCTCCGAGGTTCTCAGCACCGACCGTAAGTTGGAGATCCTCAACGATGTTCTCGACGCAGGATTCACCACCGTCGAGATCACATCGTTCGCTCATCCGAAAGTGCTGCCACAGTTCGCCGACGCAGAACGTGTCATCGCCGAAGCCCCGCGACGCGACGGAGTCCGTTACAAGTCGCTGGTGCCGAACTTGCGCGGCGCGCAACGTGCCTGTGCCACTGGCATAGACGAGATCGTTGCCGTCATCCCGGTGGACCCGGGTATGGCGATGAAGAATCAGAACGCGACTCCTGAGAGATTGATGGCGGATTTCGACGAGATCGTCATCGAGGCACATCGAGCTGGCAAGACGGTCAGCGCCGCGATTGCAACTGCCTTCTTCTCTCCCTGCCGCGGCGCCGTCGATGCTGCCGAGCTGGACCACGTCGTCACGCGGGTGGTCGACGCCGGCGCCGACTCGCTCTACCTCGCCGGAACGTCGGGGATGGAGACTCCGACGGAATTCGCATCGGGCTTACACCGCGTCAAGCGTCGCTGCCCGGGCCTACCCGTAGGCGTACACCTGCACAATCGAAACGGGTTCGCGGCTGTCAATGCCCTCGCGAGCCTGGCTGCAGGCGCCGATTGGCTCGAAGGATCCTTCGGCGGACTCGGGGGAGACATGTGGTTTCCCGGCGATCCGTCCGTACTCGGCAACGCGCCGACGGAAGACCTCGTCACGCTGTTCGACTCGTTCGGCATCACCACGGGTATCGACCTGGGGGCTCTCATGGCAGTCGTCGAGAAGGTCGAGAGTTACACGGGTACACCGTCGTACTCGTTCGTCTCCCGCGGAGGAACGCGCCAACAGCTCGCTGATGCACAATGGCCCGTATGACGGTGTGGCCATGTCCGATCTGAGCGACGCAATCTTCGATCTCATCGTCTCCGGGCAATACGACGGTGGAGAGAAACTCAACGAGGTGGAACTGGCCACGCGGCTCGGAGTGAGTCGCACCCCTGTCAGGGAGGCTCTCAAAGTCCTCGCCAATACCGGCGTCGTCGTAGTCGAAAAGAACAAGGGCGCTCGGGTGAGTGCACACTCACCTGCTTCTGTGGAGGCCGCGTACGCCGCTCGATCGCTGCTCGAACCCGCGGCGGCTCGGTTGGCGATGGATCATATGTCAGCCGATGACCTGACCGATCTTCGCGTGTCGGCTGAAACCATGTACGAGATGGTCTCGCAGTCGTCGCCGGTGATGGACATCGCGGTTGTCAACAATGATTTTCACGCGTCGATCCTGATGAGATGCCCCAATCGACGACTGTCCGAGATGTCGCTTGGAATGCTCAAGCCCATGGTTGCGACGCGTACATTCGCCAACTACTCACCAGCAGAACTGGTACGCAGTGCGCTACACCACCTCGAGATCGTCGATGCACTGGAGCACCGAGACGGCGAGTGGGTCGAAGCGATCGTGCGGGCTCACATCCGATGCGGATATCACAGCGCGCTGAAAACTACTGGGGGGACAGCGACGGGACAGCAGAGACCTCGTTGAAGCGGTGTCACTGGGTGCGTGCCGACGGAGCCCACGGCGTCCCGGGAAGCGGGTAGTTCGAGGTGGTCGATCGACAACTGTCAACTTCGTGATCCGCAGCTACACTCCCATCCGTGCACCGCATCTTCACCACCCCCGTCTCGTCCGTCTACCCGCACTACGTCACCAAGGTGGAGCGCAAGGGTCGGACGAAGGACGAGCTCGACGAGGTCGTCCGCTGGCTCACGGGCTTCGACGACGCCGAGTTGGCGCAGCACCTCTCGGCGGACACGACGTTCCTCGACTTCTTCGAGGCCGCGCAGCTGAACCCGAACGCGCCGCTCATCACGGGGTCGGTGTGTGGGGTGCGGGTGGAGTCGGTGGAGGACCCGCTGATGCAGAACATCCGTCGCCTCGACAAGCTCGTCGACGAGCTCGCCAAGGGGCGACCGATGGCGAAGATCCTCCGCGCCTGATCCGCGCGCCGACCGTCAGGTGGTCGGACGCAACCGGGTCTCGAACTCGCGCTCGAGGGCGCGCCACGACTCCGCCTCCGCGTCGAACGGGGCGCTCGGAGCCATGCGTCCGTCCACCGGCTCGAGGATGTAGGAGATGAGCCAGCCGAGGGGAGTGGCCGGCGCCAGTGCCTCCTCGACTGACGCGTCCTTGGCGTAGTCGGCTGCGTCGGTGAACAGTTCGACGGCGAGATCGAGCTGATCGGCGTCGACGGATTCCGGCCCGCGGGCCAGGTCGTCGGCGAGCCCGGGCAGCACATACACGTTCTCGTCGGTCACCTGCACGTCGAGGGAGCCGTCGACGGCCGCGGTGCGCACGTCGTCGTACGTGCTGACCGTCGTGAGGTCGTGGTCGTGATCGTCGGCCAGGTAGCGGGCGAGCGCGCGCTCACTACCGAACACGAAGATCGCGCCCGAACGTCCCAGGAACAGCGGCTCGTCGTCGAGGTAGCAGCGCAGTGTGTAGTAGGTGTCCTCGGAGGTGATGATCCGCACCGGATCGATACCCACCGAGCCCCAGAAGGTCTCGTCCTCGTCCTCGTCATCGGTGTCGACGGGGACCACGACTACGTCGGAGTCGTCCGACGCGGTGTCGTCGTCGGTGTCGATGTCCTCGTCGTCCAGATCCTCTGCGTCCACGATGTTCTCGGCTGCGGCCGTGATCTCCGCATCGGCCACGGCGGTCGCCTCGGCATCGACGTCGGGAGTGGTCAGGACGGTGTCGATGGCGTCGAGGACGGCGTCCCACCCCTTCGCCACGACGGCACCGATACGGTTCCACAGCTGCGAGCCCTCACGCCCGACGAAGGCGTCGGCACCGCGGGACAGCACTCCGAGAAGCGCATTGGCAGAGAAGAAGCGAGTGACGGGATCCAGTTCGCAGACCTCGCCGAGGGTGCGTGCCATCTCGAGGGAGCGGGCCAGCTCGATGATGGAGTCCTCGTCCGGATCCCCCGCGGCGAGCTCCGGAACGCCCACGAGGTCGTAGACGTGGTCGTCGTCCGGCTCGATGTGCGCTGCGGAGAGCGCGACGACGGTGCGCCACTGCGGATGGTCGACGAGGTCGTTGTCGGTGTCGGTGCGGATGAACGCCGCCATCTCGGCCACCGACGGGAACGCGTAGAGATCGTCCTCGCGACCGAGGAAGGCCTCCCACTCCTCGCCGTCCTCACGCCACTCGGGCGCCCACAGGGTGACGAGGTCGCCGGCAGTCACACCGAGTTCGATCGGGACGATGTCTCCAGCCATGGCCGCGAGCCTATCCCAGCCGCCGGGCGTCCTCACTGGACGCCGTGTCGAGCCCCAGACGCAGGGCGGCGTGGATGTCGGCACGCTCGAGACCGACGGCCAGAACGGCTGTGTTCACCGCGTGGACGATCGCCGCCTCGACCCGATGACAGCGCATCTCCCGGACGTCGTCCTCGACGGTGAGGCCGACCAGACGTCCGTGCGCGTCCACCTCGGCCCGGACGAGCGCGTCGTCCCTGTCGTTGCGACCGCGCACGCGGGCCAGGTCGTCAAGAGTCCGGTGCAGCAGGGCGGACACGCGTCGTGCCGAACCGGACGAGTCGATCTCGACGAGCTCGTCGTCGGCAGGGCCCGCCGTGGGCACCGGCGCCACCGGATGTGCGAGCCCGTGCAGCATCCGCACCGCGACAGCCACCGCGGAACCCCCGAAGGCGAGCTCCCTACGTTCGAGCTCCAGGTCCACGATCTCGCCGGACGGCAGCACCACGATGCGTCCGGCGCGCGAGGTGGCGTGTCCGCCGGTCATGCGGTCGGCCGATAGAAGCCGTGGAAGCTCATGCCGACGTTCGACGTTCGGACGGCACTGACGCTGACCGGGTCGCCCGCCTCCACCATCTGACCGTTCCCCACCACCATCGCGACGTGACCGTCCCACACGGCGAGGTCGCCCGGCATCAGGTCCTCGGCGCTCACCGGGCTGCCCACCGCCTGGTCGGCCGCGAGCCGCGGCAGGTCCACTCCGGCGGTGCCGTACGCGCTCTGTGTGAGTCCGCTGCAGTCCAGGCCCTGGCCGGGGGTGGTGCCACCCCATACGTACGGCGTGCCCTGCTGGGCGAGCGCGAAGCGGACGGCTCCGGCCGCGCGCTCGTTGGGCGCCATGGCGGTGCTGCCGTCGGGAAGCGTCACGAGCGTGCCGGTCCCGTCGGCGGCGGGCGACGCCGGATCGGCCGGCTGCTCCGGAGCCGTCGGCGCGAACAGCCCGCGGAGAGCCGCGTCCGGCGACGCGGGCAGAGACGGAAGCGCGGGAACCTCCGGCACGACGAGTGCGCCGACGCGGGCGGCCAGGGCATCGACCTCTGCTCGCACCCGAGCGTGGACGGCGAGAGCATTGTCGAGGTGGTGTGTCGCGTGGGCGATGAGTGCGGTCTGCCCCGGGGGAGTGGGGGCCGCGGGCGCGAGTGCCGCTGCGCCCGTGAGGAAAGCGGCCATGATGGTCTGCAGCTCGGCGGCCCCACGCGCGACGCTCGCCTGCGCCTCGGCGGCGAGTGACTGCAGCGCGCCGGCGTGCTCGATCATCGACCCGGCCGCGGCGGCGCCGCGCACGGTGAGGTCGAGAGCGGCCTCGGACGCGGGTCCGGACCACGCGTCCGAGAGACCGGTGACTCCGTTGGTCACCTGTCGCGAGGCGTCGGACAGTGACGCGATGCCCGAGTCGAGGGAATCGGTGTCGGGGGACGGACAGCCGGTGCCGAGAGAGCGGATCAGAGTCTCGAGGGGCGCGGCCAGCAGATCGATCATCGCGGTGCACCGGTGCCGACCAGCACGTCGGACAGCGCGGTGTCGCCGTCGCCGTAGGACCGCGCTGCGGACTGCACGGACGACCCGAGGTGCTCGAACAGGTCGGACAGCGCGCCGAGGCCGTCGGCGTAGCGCGCCGCGGCACCGGCGAACGCGACTCCGAAGTCGGCTCCGACGAGGCCGAGCGTCGCCGCGGAGCCCGTTGCCGCCCGCGCCGCCGCGGACGCGTCCCGCACGAGGAGTGCGGCATCGGTCAAACGACCGGCACCGTCCTGCAGACCGTCCACTCGGACGTCGAATGTCGTACCGCTCTCGGCCACTGCAGTCCACCGTTCACTCGCGTGCTCGCACCGTCTCGAAGTCAGACGGTGCGGAGCGGCTCGCGGTTCCCCGATCACGCGGATCCGTTCGACCGGGAGTGGGCGCCGATCGCCGACTAGGGTGATCCCGGTGAACACCACGCCCGACATGGACACCCGCGTACTCGACCACCCCCTCGCGTCCGCGCTGCTGACCCAGATGCGCGACCAGTCGACGGACAACCCCGCGTTCCGATCCGCACTGCGCCAGTTGACGCAGATGCTGGTCTACGAGGCGCTGCGCGACGCGCCCGTGGTCGAGTTCGACGTCACGACGCCGGTCGCGGTGACCACCGGGACGCGCCTGAAGTCGCCGCCGCTGCTGGTGCCGGTGTTGCGCGCGGGCCTGGGCATGGTGGAGAAGGCCAGTTCGCTGATCCCGCAGTCGCGGATGGGCTTCGTCGGCATCGCGCGCGACGAGAAGACACATCAGCCGGTGCCGTACATGGAATCGCTGCCCGACGACCTGGCCGGTTACCCGGTGTACGTCCTCGACCCGATGCTCGCCACGGGCGGGTCGATGGTCCACACCATCGAGCTGCTGGTGCAGCGCGGCGCGGACGACGTCACGTGCATCTGCGTCGTGGCCGCCCCCGAGGGAGTGCAGGCACTCGCGTCGTCGGGACTGCCCGTGCGCCTCGTCGCCGCGAGCATCGACGAGGGGCTGAACGAGAACGCATACATCGTGCCGGGCCTCGGTGACGCCGGGGACCGCCAGTTCGGTCCCCGCTAGAGCGAGCGGGCGAAGTCGGCCAGGGACTCGAGCGTGTCGGCCGCGCGAGTCCTGGCCGGCGCCAGATCCTCCGCCGTCGCCACCGGTTCGACCACTTCCAGGTAGGCCTTCAGCTTCGGTTCGGTTCCCGACGGCCGAACGATGACGCGGAACCGTTCGCTGGTCAGTTCCACTGCATCGGTGCGGAGTTCGGCGTCGGGGGTGTTCAGGTCGCGTACGGTCACCGTCGCACCCGCCAACGTCGTCGGTGGGGCGGAACGCAGGCGCGTCATCATGTCGCCGATCTCCGAGAGGTCGGTGACGCGCCGCGACACCTGGGTGCCCACGCGCGCTCCGAACTCTCGGTCGAGATCGTCGAGGACATCGAGGATGGTGCGTCCCTCCTCGGCCAGGTCGGCCGCGATGTGTGCGAGCAGCACTGCAGCCGAGATACCGTCCTTGTCTCGCACCGCATCCGGGTCGACGCAGTGTCCGATCGCCTCCTCGTAGGCGTACACCAGGCCGTCGCCGGCGCGCACGAGCCACTTGAAGCCGGTGAGCGTGCGCCGGTAGCGGGCGCCGCGGGCGGGCGCGAGCGCCGAGAGCAGGCTCGACGACACGATGGTGCTGGCCACGAGTGATCCCGGCGGCGCCGACCGCAGGATGTGGTCCGCGATCACCGCTCCCGTCTCGTCGCCGGTGAGCATGCGGACACCGTTCGGCCCGCGCACGCCGATCGCGCACCGGTCCGCGTCCGGGTCCAGAGCGATGGCCAGTGCCGCGTCGACCTCGGCGGCAAGCGCCAGCACCTGGTCCGCCGCGCCCGGCTCCTCGGGGTTGGGAAAGGTGACGGTGGGAAAGTCCGGGTCGGCGTCGAACTGCGACGTCACGATGTGGACGTCGGTGACACCGCTGCGGCGCAACGCCTCCACGGCCACGGGCCCGCCGACCCCGTGCATCGGAGTGAGTGCCACACGGAGGGTTGAGTGCGACGGCCGCTCGGGAACGCGCTGTGCCACCCGGTCGAGGTACTGCTCGATCACGGGGTCCGCGGTGGGCGTGACGGCGGTGCGTGCGATCGAGGACGCACCCGGCGCCTGCCGGATGAACTCCTCGATCTCCCGGTCGGCGGGCGACACCAACTGGGCGCCGCCGTCGAGGTAGACCTTGTAGCCGTTGTCTGCCGCGGGATTGTGCGAAGCGGTGATCTGAATGCCGGCGACGGCGCCGCGTGACCTCGTGGCGAACGCGAGCACCGGGGTCGGCGCCGGATCCGGGAGCAGGGTGACGCGGAAGCCCGCCGCGGCCAGGACCTCGGCCGCGGCGACGGCGAACTCCGCGGAGCCGTGCCGGGCGTCCCGGCCCACCACCACCTCGGAGCCGGCCGCGTGACGACGCGAGAGATACTGCGCCACACCGTGTGTGGCCCTCGTGACGACGGCGACATTCATGCCACCGGGCCCGGCCTGCACGGGTCCGCGCAGACCCGCGGTGCCGAACGTGAGCGCACCGGCGAACCGCGAGGCCAGATCACTCGCGTCGAGATCGCGCAGTTCCGCCTGCGTCGCGGGGTCCGGATCGTCCTCGATCCACTGCCGGACGACGGCGTCGAGTTCTGTCACAGTTGCGGGACCAGCCGTCGCAGCAGAGTTCCCATCCGCTCGGCCGAGGCGGCGCCGGCGGCGATCACCTCGTCGCCGTCCAGATGCTCTCCGGTCATCCCGGCCGCGAGGTTGGTCACCAGCGAGATACCGAGGACACGGGCACCCGCACCTCGAGCCGCGATGGTCTCGTGCACCGTGGACATGCCGACGAGGTCGGCGCCCAGCGTGCGGAGCATGCGGATCTCGGCGGGCGTCTCGTAGTGCGGGCCGGGCAGTCCGGCGTAGACGCCGTCGGTCAGGCTCGGGTCGATTCCTCGGGCCACCTCGCGCAGGTCGGCCGAGTACGCGTCGACCAGATCGACGAACTGGGCGCCGATCAGCGGTGACCGCGCCGTCAGGTTGAGGTGGTCGGAGATCAGCACGGGATCGCCGACAGCCATGCCCTCACGGATGCCGCCCGCCGCGTTGGTCAGGACGATGGTGCGAGCGCCGGCGGCGGCCGCCGTGCGGACGGGATGGACCACGCGGCCGAGATGATGTCCCTCGTACGCGTGGGTGCGCCCGAGCAGGATCAGGACCTGCGTGCCCTCGACGTCCACGGACCACATGGCGTTGGAGTGGCCCAGCGCCTTGGGTGCGGCGAAGCCGGGCAGCGAGGACATGGGAACGATGTGCTGGGGTGTGCCGAACTGCTCCGCGGCCTTCTGCCACCCGGATCCGAGGACCACTGCCACGGGATGCTCGGCGATGCCGGTGATCCGGGCCAGGGCGGCGGCGGCCGCCTCCGCGGCTCCGGTGGGATCGGTCTCGGGATCGACGAGTGCGTTCTCCGAGTCGGCCGGTACGGGGGGAGTGCTCACACGTCCGACCCTATCGCCGCGGGCGGGTGTTCGCTGCGGCAGGCGAGACGGCGGAGTGTCAGGTGTGGGCTCGGTAGAGACGCCAGAACCACACAGACGCGGCCGAGGCGATCACGGCGCCCGATCCGAACGCGCCGACGAACAACAGCATCGCGGAGAGGGCCGCGAGCAGCACGATCACACCGAGCTGGAGGATCGCCGCGAGAGCCATGACTGCACGGTCCTCCGGAAATCGGTCCCGCGCAACCGAGCGTCGCCGGCGTCGATCGGGGTCTGGTTACCGACGAGTACCATCCGTCCATGCCTTCACTCGATCGCCACGGAGACGTCTTCGTCCTCAGCCTCGCCCACGCCGACGGCGTCAATCCGGAGAACCGCTTCCACCCGGAGTGGATCGAGCAGGTGCACACGCTCCTCGACGAGGCCGAGGCGTCGGAGGGTCCGGCCGCGTTGGTGACCGTCGGCGGCGGCAAGTTCTACTCGAACGGCCTGGACACCGACTACCTGTTCAGCCACGCGGACTCCATTCCGGAGTACCTCGACCTGGTGCACACCGTCTACACCCGGCTGCTGCGCTTCCCGATGGCCACGGTCGCCGCCGTACAGGGCCATGCCTTCGGCGCCGGCGCGATGCTCGCCCTGTGCCACGACACGTCCGTCATGCGCGCGGACCGGGGCTTCTTCTGCCTTCCCGAGGTGAACCTCGGCATGCCGTTCACCGAGGGCATGTCGACGCTGCTGGCCGAGCGCCTGCCGAGTCGGACGATGATCGACGCGATGACCACCGGCCGTCGCTACGGCGGCGCGGACGCCCTCGAGTTCGGCATCGTGCAGGCCGTCGCCGGCGAGGACGAGCTGCTGTCCACCGCGGTGGCGCAGGCGGCCGAACGGGTGTCCACCCGCGGCGCCAACCTCACGTCCATCAAGGACAGCATCCACGTGCGCACCCTCGCCGCGCTGTCCGTCCCCACGGCGGAGAGCACCTTCTCACTGGGGCAGTGACACACTGAGTCCCGTGTCCTCGACCCTCGATTCCGTTCTCGACGCCGCGACCGGCGATCTCGTCGCCCTGTCGCACGCCGTGCACGCGCGTCCGGAGCTGGCCTTCGAGGAGCATTTCGCGTCGGCGGCGACGGCCGATCTGCTCGCAGGTGGCGGATTCGAGGTGCGGCGGGGCGTCGCGGGCCTGCCGACGGCGTTCGACGCGACCTACGGTTCGGGCGAGCTGGTGGTCGCCGTGTGCGCCGAGTACGACGCACTGCCGGAGATCGGCCACGCCTGTGGACACAACATCATCGCGGCGTCGGCGGTCGGTGCGGGGCTGGCCCTCGCGTCGGTCGCCGACGAGCTGGGGCTGACCGTCCGGGTGCTCGGCACCCCGGCCGAGGAGTCCGGCGGCGGCAAGGTTCTCATGCTCGACGCCGGGGTGTTCGACGACGTCTCGCTGGCGATGATGGTGCATCCCGGTCCGTTCGACATCGCCGCCGCGCGCTCACTCGCGTTGTCGGACATCGCCGTTCGATACGCAGGGCGTGAAGCGCACGCCTCCGCGGCGCCCGAGTGGGGCATCAACGCGGGCGACGCCGTCACCGTCGCGCAGGTCGGTGTCGGCCTGTTGCGCCAGCATCTGCGCCCGGGTCAGCAGATCCACGGCATCGTCGGTCACGCCGGCACCGCCCCGAACATCGTCCCCGGATCGGCGGAGATGTTCTACTACCTGCGCGCGGACACTGCCGAGGCACTCGCCGATCTCGATCGCCGCGCGCGGGGATGTTTCGAGGCCGGAGCGGTAGCCACCGGGTGCACCCACGAGATCGTCACCGTGTCCCCGACCTACACCGAACTCACTCCCGATCCTTGGCTGGTGGCCGAATACCGTCGTGTCGCAAGCACTCTCGGTCGCGCACTGGTTCCCGAGGAGTTCGAGACCTCGCGCCCGTTCGGCAGCACGGACATGGGCAACGTCACCGCGCGGATCCCGGGCATCCATCCGGTGATCGGTCTCGATTCCGGCGGCGCGGTCACTCACCAGCCAGGTTTCACCACGGCGTGCATCACCGAGTCGGCCGACCGCGCCGTCGTCGACGGGGCCCGCGCCCTCGCTCGGGTGGCCGTCGCGGCGGCCACCGACCCACAGCAACGCTCTCGACTCGTCGAGGGCACACACGAGAGGACGGTACGACGATGAATCCGGCCGACGCCTGGATCGCAGCACACGGGGCGGATCTCGTGACGTGGCGTCGACGGATCCACATGCATCCCGAGCTGGCCAGGCAGGAATTCGAGACGACCAAGTTCGTCGCCGAGACCCTCACCGCCGCGGGTCTGTCCCCGGTGGTGCTTCCCAGTGGCAGCGGCGTCATCTGCGACATCGGCCCCGCCGGTCCGCGCGTCGCTCTGCGGGCCGACATGGACGCGCTGCCCCTGACGGAGTTCACCGGCGCCGAGTACTCGTCGACGGTCCCGGGTGTGTCCCATGCGTGCGGACACGACGCCCACACGACGGTTCTGCTGGCGACCGGGTTGGCGCTGGCCTCACTCGACTCGCTGCCGCACGGCGTCCGGCTGATCTTCCAGCCCGCCGAGGAAGTCATGCCCGGGGGCGCTCTCGACATGGTGGCCGCGGGCGCGCTGGAGAGCGTGTCGCAGATCTACGCGCTGCACTGCGATCCCCGTCTCGAGGTCGGACGCGTCGGCATCCGCGTGGGCGCGATCACCTCCGCGGCGGACACCGTGGAACTGCGGTTGGACTCGGCCGGCGGACACACCTCCCGTCCGCACCTGACGTCCGACCTGGTGTACGCGCTGGGCACGGTCATCACCGGTCTGCCGGGACTGCTGAGCCGCCGCGTCGACCCGCGTACCAGCACCGTCATGGTGTGGGGCGCCGTCGTCGCAGGTCAGGCTCCGAACGCCATCCCGCAGAAGGGGATGCTCACGGGCACGGTCCGAACGGGCGACCACGAGACGTGGGCACTGCTCGAGCCGCTGGTGCAGGAGATCGTCGCCGGCGTGCTCGCGCCCACCGGCGTGAAGTACGAGGTGCACTACCGCCGCGGCGTGCCACCGGTGGTCAACGACGAACACGCCACCCGGCGCTTCGAGGCGGCCATCCGCTCGCTGGGGCCGGATGCCCTGGCCGACACCGCACAGTCCGGCGGCGGCGAGGACTTCTCGTGGTACCTGGAGCACGTGCCGGGCGCGATGGCGCGTCTCGGCGTGTGGTCGGGCGTCGGACCCCAGCTCGACATCCATCAGCCGACGTTCGACCTGGACGAGCGTGCGCTGGCCGTCGGTGTCCGCACGATGACGGCACTGGCGCTGGGACTGGGAGACGACCCCGTCGCCTGAGAATCAGAGCTGCCCGAGGATCAGAGCGACGAGGTCCCGGGACCGACGTTGCGGCTGTTGCGGGTGCGCAGGTCGCGTACGTAGTCGGCCGGGGCGCCGGCGATCTCCGCGGCCTCGGCCATGACGCCGAGATAGCGCGCCGAGGGCAGCCCACCCTCGTAGGCGTCGAGCACGTAGAGCCACGCCAGGACGGGTTCGTCGTCCGTCTCGACGCGGAGGCGGATCTTGCGGTGGATGCCGAGCTCGGAACCCTCCCACCGGTCGAGGCTCTCCTCGTCCTCCGGTGAGACGTCGTAGAGCACGACGAACACCTTCGAGTCGGGGTCCTCCACGACGGTCGCGAGCGCGCCCTCCCAGCCGATGTCGCCGCCGCCGAAGGTCAGACGCCACCCCGGCAACCACCCGGTTCCGGCCGCAGGGGAGTGGGGGCACCGCTCGAGCATCTGCTCGGGGTGCATGTTGGAGCCGTAAGCGGCATAGATCGGCACGGCGGTCAGCCTAAACCGTCGTACCCGATTCGCGCGGATCGAGGTGCCCACCGATATGGGCTCGGCCTGACGTGCAGCCGCGGCACCCCGTGGAATAGGTTTGATGCTGTGAGCAACCCTCACTCGCCAGGACTCTCCCGAAAACCCGCAACGGAGGACGAATGACCCGCATCGTGATCATCGGAGGCGGACCGGCCGGATACGAGGCCGCTCTGGTCGCCTCCCAGCACGGCGGGACGGTGACGCTCATCGACTCCGACGGAGTGGGCGGCGCCTGCGTCCTCTGGGACTGTGTTCCGTCCAAGACCTTCATCGCCTCGACCGGCATCCGCACCGACATGCGTCGCGCGTCCGACCTCGGTATCGAGCTCGACCCGACCTCGGCCACCATCGACCTGCCGCAGATCCACAACCGCGTGAAATCCCTTGCGCAGGCTCAATCCTCCGATATCCGCGCCCGTCTGCAGACGGTCGGCGTGACCGTGCTGTCGGGAACGGCCAAGGTGGTGGACACGCAGCCCGGCCTGGCCGCCCACCAGGTGGAGGCCACCCTGGCGGACGGGTCGACGCAGGAGATCGACGCCGAGGTCGTGCTCATCGCGACCGGTGCGAGCCCGCGCATCCTGCCCGGTGCCGAGCCCGACGGTGAGCGCATTCTGACCTGGCGTCAGCTCTACGACCTCGACTCCCTGCCCACCCACCTCATCGTGGTCGGGTCCGGCGTGACCGGAGCCGAGTTCGTCTCCGCGTACACCGAGATGGGCGTCAAGGTCACCGTCGTGTCCAGTCGCGACCGCGTCCTTCCCGGTGAGGACGCCGACGCGGCACTCGTGCTCGAGGACGTCCTGTCCGAGCGTGGTGTCACGTTGATCAAGAACGCACGCGCGGACTCGGTGACCCGCACCGCCGACGGCATAGTCGTGACGATGTCCGACGGCAAGACCGTCGAGGGTTCGCATGCGCTGATGACGGTCGGCTCCGTCCCGAACACGCAGAACCTCGGCCTCGAGAGCGTCGGCATCGAGCTCGACCGCGGCGGTTACCTTCGCGTGGACCGGGTCTCGCGTACCCGCGTGCCCGGCATCTACGCGGCGGGCGACTGCACGGGCCTGCTGCCACTGGCCTCCGTCGCCGCCATGCAGGGCCGCATCGCGATGTACCACGCGCTGGGCGAGGGCGTCAGCCCCATCAAGCTCAAGACGGTCGCCTCCGCCGTGTTCACGCGACCCGAGATCGCCACGGTGGGTGTCGGCCAGTCCGCCATCGACAACGGGGACGTCCCCGCGCGCACGGTCATGCTGCCGCTGAACACGAACCCCCGCGCCAAGATGTCCGGCCTGCGTCGCGGCTTCGTCAAGATCTTCTGCCGTCCCGCGACGGGTGTGGTCATCGGCGGAGTGGTCGTCGCTCCCACCGCGTCCGAGCTGATTCTCCCCATCGCCATCGCTGTGCAGAACAACCTGACGGTGAACGATCTCGCCGCCACCTTCTCGGTCTACCCGTCTCTCACCGGATCGATCACCGAGGCGGCGCGTCAGCTCATGCGCCACGACGATCTGGACTGACACCCTCGCTCGACTGTATCCCACACTGTGAGACAGTGGTTCCACTGTGTGAGTCACCGCGCTACGCTACGAGAACGGTGCCCCACCCGCGGCACCGTTCTCGTCACGACCGACTCCGAGCCCACCCCGGTGAGCGCGCCGCGACGCCTCGTGTCCCACGATGCTCGGAGAATCCATGTCGTCCTCTGTTCTGCCACCTCTGTCCGTCCGCGCCTCGGCGATCACCGGATCGGCGATTCGTGACCTGCTCACGCTGACCGCGCGGCCTGACATTCTGTCCCTCGCGGGGGTCTGCCCTCGTCGGACGTCATGCCGCACAGCGTCATTCGCGAGGTCACGCATCGAATACTGAGCGGCGACACCGCGGCCCTGCAGTACGCGGAGACCACGGGGGTGCGGCGGCTCCGAGACGTCATCGCGGCGCGGGAGTCGGCGCTCGTCCGGGACGAGGTGCCGTCCACCTCGGTGGTGGTGACGCACGGCTCCCAGCAGGCGCTCAGCCTGCTCGCGTCCGTGCTGGTCGATCCCGGCGACGTGGTCGTGGTCGATCGACCGGTGTATCCCGGTGCGCTGCAAGCGTTCCAGGCCGTCGGTGCCCGTATCGAGTCGGTCCCGGTCGATGCGGACGGCACCGACACCGATGCCCTCGAGCGACTGCTCGAGTCAGGAGTGCGCCCTCGCGCCGTGCACACCGTCAGCAACTTCCACAATCCTCGCGGGGGAGTGCTGTCGGTCGGGCGTCGCCGCGCCCTCGTCGACCTCGCGGAACGGTACGGCTTCTGGGTCGTCGACGACGATCCCTACGGCGACGTGTGGTTCGACGCACCCCCGCCGGGCCCCATCGCGTCCGATCGGGTGATCCGTCTGGGCTCGGCGTCCAAGATCCTGGCACCGTCCCTGCGCGTCGGGTGGCTCACCGCGCCCCGACCGGTGTGCGACGCCGTGGAGCGGATCAAGCAGAGCGCCGATCTGTGCGGGTCGTCGTTGACGCAGCTGGTCGCGGCGGACCTGCTCGCGGACGAGACGTGGCTGCGACAGCACCTGGACGACGTGCGTGCGGTCTACTCGGCACGGGCGGAGGTGTTGGTCGGAGCACTACGCAGCGAACTCGGTTCGGCGATCGAGGTCGATGCGGCCCGCGGCGGGATGTTCCTGTGGGTGCAGTTCACCGACGGCACGGACACGTCGGCGCTGCTGCCGGCAGCGCTGGACCGCGGCGTCGCGTACGTTCCCGGTCGCGCCTTCGATCCGGCCGATGGCGACGAACTCGGTACCGCGTTGCGCGTCTGCTTCGCGACGTCGACCGAGGCCGAGCTGCAGGAGGCCGTGCGACGCCTGGCCGCGGCGCACGACGCGCGGTAGCCCTCTCCGGTTTTCCGACTCCCGCCGAACCTGGCATCGTGTCGGCATGCGGTCCGTCGACGGCGTCCAGCCACCTGGTGTTCGGCACGGAACCGCCCAACTCCGCACCCGCCTGCTGCGCCAGTATCTGGCCGTCACGACATCGCTGTATGCAGTGGGAGTGACCGTCTCGCTGCTTCCGCACGGCGACCGGGTGACGTCACCGGTGGCGGGCGGCGTGGTGGCCGTCGTCGTCGGGGTGGCGGCGCTGCTCGTCCTGGCGGTCCGGCCGCGCGGACGCGTCGCTCTCGGTATCGCCGTGGGCGCAGCCATGATCGCGACGCCCGCTGTCATGGTCTTCCATGTGCTCACCGCATCGCAGTTCATGTGCCTGATCGCGGTGATGTTCCTGGCCATGTACATCCGCGCCTTCCACGACCGCACAGTCGCTCAGGTCCTGGTGATCGTGCTCGTGGTGGCGGTCTCCGGGGCTGCCGCCGCGTCCCCCGCCCAGCTGTATCCCATCAGCTACCTGGTCTTCGTGGTCGCGATCGTCGGAGCGGCCGAGGCGTTCGGATCGGTGACCAGGGCGCTCATCGACGCGTCCCACACGGACCCGCTCACCGGCGTACGGAACCGGGCGGGATGGGAGATGGCCGTCACCGCGGTGACGACGTCGTCGATCACCGTCGTCGCGCTGGACGTCGACGGCTTCAAAGCCATCAACGACACATCTGGTCATCCCGCGGGCGACCGATTGTTGATCTCACTTGCCGGCTCGTGGTCCGATCTGGCGCCACCGGGGACGGTGATCGCGAGACTGGGCGGCGACGAGTTCGCGGCACTCGTACACGGGGCGTCGCCGACCGTGAGCCGTGCCTTCGTCGATGCGACCGCCGCTGCCTTCCCCCACGTCAGCGTCGGGTGCGCGTCGTCCGCGTTCCCCGGCGAGCCGGCGTCGGACGTTCTCGCACGCGCCGACACCGACCTCTACCAGGTGAAACGGAGGAGAGCCGGCGTCGACGAGCAGGCGTGAGTGGGTCAGTCCTTGGGATCGAGCGCGGAGGGCTTGTGCACCGCGTCCTTGCCGGACTTGTCACTCTCCACTCGGTACTGCGGGTCGTCCTTCGACGCCTTGACCGTGCGCCCACCGGCTTCGGTCTCGGAGGTGATCTTCTCGACCACCTCGCCTTCGGTCGTGGTGCCGTGCGTCTTCCACTCGACCTTGTCGCCCTTGGTGAATTCGTCCTTCGACATGTGTCGTGTCCTTCCGTCGCGATGCGGGGCTGATACCCGGATAGTGCCGCCGATACACCCGGCTTCTGCCGATGGTGCAAGTTGCATGGTGCACAGTGCGGTATCGGCGTAGGGTCTCGAACCGATCGGTCTCCAGCCCATGTTCGTGGGACGGGGACTCGGCACGTCGAACGGGGAAGACGAGATGGCCGCGAGAATTGCTGCGACGGTACTGACGCTGGCCTTGGTGGCAGCGGGATGCAGCTCGGAGGAGGCGTCGCCGGAGCCACTCGCGGACAGCCCGCCGGCCGTCCCTGCCGCCCAGATCGACCGCGCAGACGTCGACGCGGCCGTCGGCGATCTCGACGGTTACGTCGAGGCGATGATGGCGCGAACCGGGACGCCGGGAGTCGCGGCTGCCGTCGTGTACCAGGACGAGGTGTTGTACTCGCGCGGATTCGGTGTCCGGAAGGTCGGTACCGACGAGCCCGTCGACACCCACACCCGGTTCCAGCTCGCGTCGGTGTCGAAGCCGGTCGCGTCGAGCGTCATCGCTGCCTCGGTCGGAGACGGAGCGGTCGACTGGGCCGATCCCGTCCGACGCTACGAGCCCGAGTTCGCGGTGGCGGATCCGTACGTGAGCGAGCACGCGACGTTCGTCGATCTGCTCTCGCACCGATCGGGTCTGCCGGATCATGCCGGAGACGTCCTCGAGGATTTCGGGTACGACTACGACGACATCATGGGCCGACTCGACCAGCTCCCGCTGGCGTCGTTCCGGGACAGCTACGCGTACACGAACTTCGGGTTCACCGCCGCCGGCAACGCCGCGGCCAAGGCGCAGGGCACCGACTGGCCCGAGCTGTCTCGTCGTCGCATCTACGAGCCCCTCGGCATGGCCGACACCTCGTCACGATTCGAGGACTGGGCGAACTCGCCCAACCATGCGGTGAACCACGTGCTCGCCGAGGGTTCGACCACCGAGTGGGAAGCGAAGTACGTCCGCGAGCCCGACAACCAGTCACCTGCCGGCGGAGCGAGTTCGTCCGTCGACGACATGACGAAGTGGATCCGCATGGAACTCGGCGGGGGAGAGTTCGAGGGACGTCGCATCGTCGACGCGGACGCACTGCAGTACACACACACCTCGCACTCCCTGTCGGGCGCGTCCGGGACGGAGGGCGCGCGAGACTCGTTCTACGGGTTGGGATTCAATGTGGGCACGGACGACAAGGGGCGCGTCGAGCTGTCGCATTCCGGAGCGTTCGCCCTCGGGGCGAGCACCACCGTGTTCATGTTGCCGAGTGAACAGCTGGGCATCGTCGTCCTGTCCAACTCGGCACCGGTCGGGGGCTCGGAAACTGTTGCCGCGCAGTTCATGGACCAGGTGAGGAACGGTCGGCAGACCGTCGATTGGGCACCGTTGATCGCCGGGATCTTCGACGGGATCGCAGAGGAGGAGGCGTCGCCGATCGACTACGCGACACCGCCGGCCTCGGTGACCCCTGCTCGTCCCGCGACCGAGTACGTCGGAACGTTCGACAGCCCGTTCCACGGTCCGGCTCGGGTCTCGGCGGACGGTGATCGGCTCACGCTCACCGTCGGAAAAGACGGCCGGCTGACGTACCCCCTGACCCACTACGACGGTGACACCTACTGGTTCGAGACGTCCGGCGAGAACGCGGTCGGACCGACAGGAGTCACGTTCGAGATCGTGAACGGTGCTCCCGCCTCGTTCGCGGTCGAATACCTCGACAAGCAGGGACTCGGAAGGTTCACACGCTCATGACTGTTCGCACTGTCTCCCGTTCCGTCGGTATCGCGACGGCCTCTGCCTTGATCTTCGTCGCGGGTTGCTCGTCCGGCAGCGGTGAGGCGCCGGCACCGGTCACGTCGTCAGCGACCGAATCGGCTCTCCTGCCACTCGATCCCGCAGCTCTCGACGCGATGGTCGAGGACGTCGCCACGACGTCGCGGGAGATCGGCATGGTCGTGCTGATCACCACGCCGGACGGTGAGTACGTCAAGACCTGGGGTTCGGTGGCGGCCGATCGGTCGGAGGCCCCGACGCTCGACACCAAGGTGCGGATCGGGTCGAACACGAAGACGTGGACGGGCACGGTCATCCTGCAGATGGTCCAGGAGGGGTTGCTGTCCGTCGACGATCCGGTGAGCAAGTTCCGACCCGATGTGCCGAACGGCGATGCCATCACGATCGGGCAATTGCTCGACATGCGCAGTGGGCTCTACAGCTACACCCAGACCGTGGAGCTCAACGAGGCACTCGACACCGATCCCGGCCGGGTGTGGACCGCCGAGGAGCTTGTCGCACTGGGGCTGAGCAACCCGCCGAACTTCCCACCGGGAGAGGGCTACAGCTACTCCAACACCAACACGGTGCTGCTCGGACTGATCGCCGAGAAGCTCGACGGCAAGCCCATCGCTCAGATCTTCCAGGACAGGCTCTTCGGTCCGCTGGCGCTGGCGGGGACGTCGTATCCCGCCACCACCGACACGAGCATTCCGGCGCCGTTCACCCGCGGCTACAGCTACAGCGGCAACGTCGAGACGCTCGGGGAGGGCAAGGAAGCGCTGTCACCGGACCGGATCGCTGCGATCGACGCCGGCTCGGTCCAGCCGAGGGACACGACGAACGACAACCCGTCGTGGACGAGCTCGGCCGGCCAGGGCATCTCGACGGCGAACGATCTGGCCACGTGGGTCCGGGCGCTGGTCAAGGGCGACCTGCTCGACGCGGACACCCAGACGTTGCGGATGGACAGTGTGCAGCCGACCGACCCCGACAACCCGTCCTCTGCCGGGTACGGCTACGGGCTCGCGCAGATGGGACCGATGTTCGGCCACATCGGCGAGATGCCCGGGTACAACTCCTTCATGGGATACGACCCGGTCAACGACCTGACGATGGTGGTCTGGGCGAACATGGCGCCCGGGACGGACGGGAGTGCGCCGGCAGCGGCGCTGGCCGGGTCGCTGGCGAAAGCCCTGTACCCGCAGCAGTCCGGGCCGTCATCCGGCGCCGAGGACACAGCCGACGACATCGACGAGGTGGCGGAGGACACCGGCAAGTAGGCTCGCTGCCGGGGGAGAAATCCAGAGGTGGAACCGGTGGCTCAGGGCGACCTCACCACGACGTCGTACGTCGTGCTCGGCATGTTGGTGTCGCGGGACCTCACCGCGTACGACATCTCGGAACTGTTCGGTCGTGGTGTCGGCGAACTGTGGCCTCGGGCGGGACGGCAGCACTACAACGCGCCGAAGAAGTTGCTCGAGCGTGGGCTCGTGACAGCGAGGGCCGATGCGGTGGGCGCGCGTCCCCGCACCGTCTACTCGATCACCGACGAGGGGCGCGCAGCCCTGACGGCATGGTTGGCGGAGAAGTCTCGCCCGTCGGCTCTCGAGTTCGAGGGCATGATGCGGGTGCTGTTCGCCGAGCAGGGTTCCATCGAGGATCTGCGCGGCAACCTGCGGACGATGCGGGAGCAGGCCGACGCCACCCGCCGACTCTTCGGGCGGCACGCCGTCACGCTGCGAGACACCACCGTCGCGACGTTTCCCGAGCGTCAGCACCTGATGGCACTCGCCAATCGCTTCATGGTCGGACACTTCTCGCACATCGTCGAGTGGAGCGACTGGGCGCTGGCGGAGATCGAGGACTGGCCGGACACCACGTCTCCGGCCACCTCGCACCGGGATCGGACCGAGACGATGCTCGACGCCTCGGCGCGGCTGGGTGCACCGGAGGTGTCCCACGAGCCGTGACCGGACAGTCGGTTCACGGAGCGGGTTGGCACCTCGGGCACCAGTAGATCTGCCGCTCTTCGAGCGGGTTGTCGCCGAGCAGCCCCTCGCGGATGCGCGTTCCGCATCGGCGGCACGGCTTGTTCTCCCGGCCGTAGACCCAGAAGTGCCGGCCCGCGCGGAGATCACCGGTGAAGGTGCGAGCGTTGCGGTTCTTGTTGGCCGTGATCGTGCGGTGCGACAGATCGATCATTTTCGTCAGGTTCCCCGCCGCGGAGACCGGCGTGTGCGGGTCCACTCCGCGGAGGAACAGGATCTCGTTGCGGTAGACGTTCCCGAGACCGGCGATGACGCGCTGGTCGAGCAGAGCGAGACCGATCGGCCTGTCGGGCTCCGCTTCGAGATTCGCAAGGGCCTCCGCCGGATCCCACAGGGGCCCCAGCAGATCCGGCCCGAGATACCCGACCGCCTCCTCGACGGTATCCAGTATCTCGACGACGCCGAGTTCGAACCCGACCGCGACCCTGTCACTCGTTCCCAGCACGATGCGCGCTTGGTAGGCGGGCCGTCGCCACGGTGTGTTCGGCTCATAGACGTGCCACGCACCCTCCATCTTCAGGTGCGAGTGGATGACCTTGCCGCCGACCTCGATGACGAGATGCTTTCCCGCCGACAGAACCGATTCCACTGTCTCGCCGGTGAAGTCGACCGTGGCGTAGCGCGGCACGCGGACATCACACGTGGTGAGAACCTTGCCGTCGAGTGCGTCGCGCAGACTGTTGGCCGTGCGCCAGACGGTGTCGCCTTCGGGCATGGATCAGGCCCTGATCCGGAGGCCACGCGGCGTCGCCGAGAAGCCCGCCTCGGTGAGGATCGTCGCGAAGACGGAGCCGTGGATGTCGCTCCCGTCGGTGCGTTCGATCACCAGCTTGTCGACGGACCTGGTGGTCACCAACGACACGAGAGCCGACGCCGCGGTGACAAGCACGTCGCGCTCCTCGGTGAAGGTGAGCACCGTCTTGCCGCCCCGCTCGACGTACAGCACGAGTTCGCCGTCCACCATGACGACGAGGGCACCGGCCTTGCGTCCGGGGCGGTGCCCGGATGCCGCGTCCACGGGACTTTTGGGCCAGGGCAGTGCGGCGCCGTACGGGTTGGCTGGATCGGTCGCGGCAAGTGCGACGGCTCCGACAGGACGTTCCGACTCGCTGCGCAATCGGTCGACGACGTCCGAGGTGGAGAACTGGGCGCCGCCGAGCGAGTCGACGAAATAGCCGCGTCGCGCCCGGCCGCTGTCCTCGAAGCCGGTCAGGACTTTGTAGACCCCGCCGAAGCCGCCGGGGACGCCCTCGTTCATGACGGAACCGCGGGTCACAACGCCGTACCGCTCGAGCAGGATGTCCGAGGTGGCATGTGCCCGGATGGTGGGGTCGGACTCCGCCTCCGGGAGCAGTGCCCACCGGCCACCCGCGGAGGGCGGGCCCGTGCGAGTCGGGAGGGACGGTCGCGCGAAACGTTGGTAGGACCGTGCTCGCGGTGAGCGCCGCGCCGGGCGGTGGCTCGGCGCGGAACGGGTGGTGCCGTGCAGCAGAGCGCGCAGCGGAGCGAACGTGTCGTTGGTCAGGTGCCCGGTCCACACCAGATCCCACAGTGCCGCAACCAGAGTCGTGTCGTCGGCAGGGGCGCCGGACTCGGTCTGGTGCAGCTGCCCGACGGTGTCGGACAGCTGTCGGAAGAAGTACGCGCCGCCGCCCGAGAGCACCTGCAGCACGGTCTGCTGCAAGTCCGTCAGTTCATCGTCCTTCGCAGGCGGCAGCGTCACCGGTGCGGCGTCGGCGGGATGAAGGCAGATCCACCCATCTTTCGAGGAGATCGCGCCGTGGCCGGACCACACGACTTCGCCGGTAGCGGTCAACTCGTCGAGCATCGCGGGGGAGTAGTCCCGGACACGCTGGGGCAGGATCAGCGACTCCCAGGCCGAGGCAGGAGCCGGGACGCCGGCGAGCTGGTCGACGACCGTCGCCACACCGTCGAGCCCACGCAGGGTGCCACCGACGTGCTGCCAACGCGGAAGGAAGCGGCCGAGGACACCGGTGGACACGGGTTCGACGTCCTGGCGTGCGGCGGCGAGCGAACGCCGGCGGAGCCTGCGCAGCACCTCGGCGTCACACCACTCACTGCCGGAACCGCCGGGCCGGAATTCACCTTCCACCACCCGCTTCTGGGCGACGAGGCGCAGCAGCACGTCACGGGCGACCGCCGACCCGATGCCGAAGCGGCCGGCGACGTCCGCGACCGAGAACGGACCGTGGGTGCGCGCGTAGCGGCTCACGAGGTCCCCGAGCGGATCCTCGACCGGCTCGATGAACGCCGCCGGGGTGCCGATGGGCAACGGGACACCCAGCGCATCACGCAGCCTGCTGGCGTCCTCGATGGCGACCCACCACTGCGACCCGGCGAACGAGACCTCGAGGGCGCGGCGCGCCGAGGTGAGCTCGCCCGCCCACTGCGCTGCGGAGCCGGGCGACTCGATGCGTGCCTCGATCTCCGCCGTCGTGAGCGGGCCGAGCAGGCGCAGCAGATCGGCCACGCCCTCCGCGTCACGTGCCTTGCGGTCGTCGACAAGGCGCTGCAGTTCGAGCTCGGTGTCGGTGACGACGTCGCCGTCGAGCAGGTCGCGCAGTTCGACGCGTCCGAGCAGCTCCGCCAGCAGCGAGGCGTCGAGAGACAGTGCAGCAGCGCGACGTTCGGCCAGCGGAGAGTCGCCCTCGTACATGAACTGGCCGACGTAGCTGAAGAGCAACGAGGTGGCGAACGGTGACGGGGAGTCGGTCTCGACGTCGACGATGCGGATCTGGCGGCGTGCGATCCGCACACACAGGTCCTCGAGTGCGGGCAGGTCGTACACGTCCTGCAGGCACTCGCGCACCGTCTCGAGCAGGATGGGGAACGTGGGGTACTTCTTGGCCACGTCGAGAAGCTGCGCGGCGCGTTGACGCTGCTGCCAGAGCGGCGCTCGCTTGCCCGGATTGCGGCGGGGCAGAAGCAGTGCGCGCGCGGCACATTCACGGAACCGCGACGCGAACAGGGCGGAGCCACCGACCTGCTCGGTGACGATGTCGGTGATCTCGTCCTTCTCGAAGACGAACAGGTCCGGGCCCGGCGGCTCGTCGTCGGTGTCCGGGAGGCGCACGATGATGCCGTCGTCCGATGCCGTGGGCTGCGAGTCGATGCCGTACCGCTCGATGAGGCGCGCGCCGATGGCCAGGGCCCACGGTGCGTGCACCTGCTGGCCGTACGGGGAGTGCAGCACCAGACGCCAGTCGCCCAGCTCGTCGCGGAACCGTTCGACGACCAACGTGCGATCGGTGGGCATGTGGCCCGTCGCCGTGCGCTGCTCGGTGAGCAGCGCGGACAGGTTGTTCACCGCGTTGACGTCGAGCCCGCTCTCCTGCAGCCGGCCGCGCAGCGCGTCGTCGTCCGACGACTCGCGCAGGAACGCGCCCAGTGCCTCGCCCAGTTCGGCCGGGCGACCGAGTCCGTCGCCGTGCCAGAACGGCAGTCGGCCGGGCTGCCCGTAGGCCGGGCTGACGAGAACTCGATCGTGGGTGATCTCCTCGATGCGCCAACTGGTGGCACCGAGGGCGAAGACGTCTCCGACGCGCGACTCGTAGACCATCTCCTCGTCCAGTTCGCCGACGCGGCTGGCCTTCTCGCCGACCATGAAGACGCCGAAGAGTCCGCGGTCGGGAATGGCGCCGCCGGAGGTGACCGCCAGACGCTGGGCGCCGGGGCGACCGGTCAGCGACCCACCGTCGCGGTCCCACACCAAACGTGGTCGCAGCTCGGCGAACTCGTCCGACGGGTACTTTCCCGACAGCAGGTCCAGCGTGGACTCGTAGGCGGACCGCGGCAGCGACCCGAAATTGCCGGTGCGCCTGACCATGTCGAACCACTCGTCGGCGTCGATGGGTTCGAGGGCGCACGCCGCCACGGTGTGCTGGGCCAGGATGTCGAGGGGATTGGCCGGCACCTTCAGAGCCTCGATGTGCCCGTCCGTCATTCGCTGCACGGTGACAGCGCAGTGGATCAGGTCGGTGCGGTGCTTCGGGAACAGCACGCCGCGGGAGATCTCGCCGACCTGGTGGCCGGCGCGACCGACACGCTGCAGACCGCTGGCCACGGACGGCGGCGCCTCGACCTGCACCACCAGATCGACTGCGCCCATGTCGATACCGAGTTCGAGGCTGCTGGTGGCCACGACGCAGCGGAGGCGGCCGGACTTGAGATCGTCCTCGATGAGCGCGCGCTGATCCTTGCTCACGCTGCCGTGGTGCGCCCGGGCCAGCAGCGGCTCGGCACCGTGGACGACGTCGCCGGACGCGCCGATCTGGGAGGGCGGTGCGTGATCCACGGGGGCGCCGTCACCGATGCGTTCGGCGTAGATCTCGTTGAGGCGGGCGGTGAGTCGCTCCGAGAGCCGTCGGGAGTTGGCGAAGACGATGGACGACCGATGCTCCAGGACGAGGTCGACGATCTGCGCTTCGACATGCGGCCAGATGGACCCCTGCTGCGGGGCGGCCGACGCGGACCCCTCCTGCGGCTCGGTGGTGCCGAGTTCCGTCATGTCCTCCACCGGAACGCGCACCGAGAGGTCGAACGTCTTCGGTGACGGCGGGCACACGATGCTGATGGGTGCGGACCCGGTGAGGAAACGTCCCACCTCCTCGTGCGGACGGACGGTGGCGGAGAGTCCGATGCGCTGAGCGGGCTTGTCCAACCTCGCGTCGAGACGCTCCAAGGACAGCGCCAGGTGCGCGCCGCGCTTGGTGCCGGCGACAGCATGCACCTCGTCGACGATGACGGTGTCGACACGCTCGAGTGATTCGCGCGCCGCGGACGTCAGCATCAGGAACAACGATTCGGGTGTCGTGATGAGGATGTCCGGCGGCGTCTTGAGCATCAGACGACGGTCGGCGGGGCTGGTGTCGCCGGAGCGCACGCCCACCGAGATCTCCGGCGGCGCGACGCCCTGCAGCTTGGCCGTCTGCGTGATGCCGACCAGGGGAGCGCGCAGGTTGCGCTCGACGTCCACCGCGAGCGCCTTGAGCGGAGAGACGTACAACACGCGGGTGCCCGGTGCCGTGTCCTCGGGATCACGGCTGACCAGCTTGTCCAGCGCCCACAGGAACGCGGACAGGGTCTTGCCGGAGCCGGTCGGGGCGACGACGAGGGTGTGCGCGCCGCTCGAGATGGAGTCCCACGCACCGAGCTGAGCGGCGGTGGGCGCGGGGAAGGCGCCGTCGAACCACGCCCGCGTCGGAGCCGTGAACCGCGCGAGCACGTCCTCGGGCGACGGAGCGGTGGGGTTCTTCACCTCTCCATAGTGCACGGACCCACCGACACGGTCGCCGGATGAGCGTCCCCACCCCTGCGAGTACGTCGATGAGGTCGCTGAGAAGGCCGGGATCACAGCACTCTGGACGTACTCGCGAGGTGTGGCGGCGCGGCGATCAGTCGTGCAGGCGTTCCTCGCCGCGATTGCGGAAGAACTTGAACCCCGGGATACCGATGACGGCCTTGCGCACGTCCTTGGTCACCTCGAGCAATTCGTGGATCTCGGGGGACACCGTGTCGAGCGTGGCAAGGATCGGCATGATGCCCTCCATCCGCTGCACCAGCTCCGGCAGCTGGTCCACGAGCTTCACCGCCGCCTCCACCTCGGCCTCGGAGAAGTTGTCCACGAAGGTGCGGCCCAGCGGGATCGCGCGCGCGGTGATGGGTTCGAGCTCGGAGATCATCGCCAGCGCCTTGGACGAGGCGGACTCCGCTCCGACGATGACGCCCTGCGCGTCCTCGGTGGTGGCCGAGACCTTGCCGATGACCGTCTGGGCCTGGTCGGTGATGCGCTCGATCGCGGCGATGACCTCGTCGACACGAACGAACAGGTCGTCGATCCGCCGGGGCAGCTGAGCGACGAACGCGACGGTGTCGAGCGACCAGAGAACGGTCCCGCGGGCGAGTCCGAGCATGTTGCCGAGTGACGGTACGGGCAGCCGGACGGTACGCACCGACAGATCGTTGTCGGGTGCTCGGTGTCGATCCACGTCGGCCATGAGCACAGTCTGCACGGTGACGCCCCTCACGCGGCGGTATGCGAGCGCACCGCACCCGTAATGTCGAGAACATGACTGCTTTCGTGACCGGGGCCAGCGGCTACATCGGTTCTCGCCTCGTCGACGCGCTCGTGTCGGCCGACGAGAGCGTCGTCGTGGGCTCGCGCACGCCGGAGAGGCTGACCGCCTTCGACTGGCACGACGACGTGCGGGCCGTGCGACTCGACGTGACCGACGCCGACTCGTGCGCCGAGGCGCTGTCCGCGGAGGACATCGACGTCGCGTACTACCTGGTGCACGCCATCGGGGAATCCGGCTACCGGGCCACCGACCTCGCGTCCGCGCGGCACTTCGCCGAGGCGGCACGCGCCGCGGGTGTCCGCCGCATCGTCTACCTCGGTGGCTTCGTCCCCGAGGGCGAGAAGCTGTCCGAGCACCTCGCGAGCCGCGCCGAGGTGGGCGAGGCGCTCACGATCGACGGCATCGAGGTGGTGTGGCTGCGCGCCGCCATCGTCATCGGCGCCGGATCGACGTCCTTCGAGATGATTCGGTACCTTGCCGACCGACTCCCGGTGTTGCCGCTCCCGAGCTGGTTGAGCAAGCCGGTCCAGCCGATCGCCGTCGACGACGTCGTGCACTATCTCCTCGCGTGCGCGTCACCCGACGTGCCCGCCGACGCGTACGACATCGCGGGCCCCGAGATCCTTCCGTACAAGGACCTCGTCTTCGCCTACGTCCGCGCCGCCGAGCTGCATCGTCTGGGTGTGCCCACCCCGGGCATCCCGACCAAGCTCGCGGCTCTCGTGATCGGCCGACTGATCCCGGTTCCGGGACTGCTCGCCGACGACCTGGTGCAGTCTCTCGTGAACTCGATGACCGCCTCGGAGAACCGCATCTCGGAGTTCGTCCCCGAGCCCGAGGGCGGTCTCACCGACGTCGACGACGCCATGCGCCGAAGCCTGCTCGGCGCGAGCGCCACCCGCGGCCTGGCCACGACGCCCGACTCGCTGCGCCTGGTGTCCTCGGACGCGGAGTGGACCGGCGGCGACGTCCGCAGCATTCGCCGCCGCGGCGCCGAACTGCTGAGCGAGGACGGGTGGAAGCTCGCCGAGGCACTCGGCATCGGCGCGGTGCTCTACTCGTGGCCCGTCGCTCCGGTCGTCCGGACCAATCTGGACGTGGTTGCCGCGGTCTCGTCCCGGGTACGGTCTCTTCTGAAGTTCTAGTCGGTCTCTCGTTCACAGACCGCAAGTTCCGACACGACCGACAGGTTCGACGAGCCGGAGGAGTACTTCATGGTGTCCTGGCAGATGAGGGCCGAATCCATCGTGCGCAACGCGCTGGTGGACAAGGTCGACCGCGACCATCACGAGACCGATCGCGCCTTCCTACGGCGGCGCATCATCGTGGCGGTCGTGCTCGTCGTGGGCGCGACGCTGCTGGGAGTGTCGCTGTCGACCGAGCCCGGCGACCCCATGTTCTACACGCTGACCATCGCGCTGGCATTGGTGTGGATCGTCGGTGGGTTCCTGTCCGGGCCACTGCACCTCGGTCGCATCAACTTCCGCGGGACCCTGCGGCGGCCGATCATCACGCCGATCGCGATCGGTCTGGCCGCGGGTGGCGTGTTCATCCTCGGCGCACTGGTCGTGCGGGAGATCCCGCCGCTGCGGGACTTCACGGCCAACGTCCTCGATCACGCGCGCGTCGGACCGCTCGCGCTCATCGTCTTCATCACGCTGTTCAACGGGGTCGCCGAGGAGATCTTCTTCCGCGGCGCTCTGTTCTCGGCCATCGGCGTGAAGCGGCCGGTCGTCATCTCGACGATCGTCTACACCATCGCCACTCTGGCCACGGGCAACCCGATGCTCGGCTTCGCCGCGATCACCCTGGGATTCGTGCTGGGACTCGAACGCCGGGCGTCCGGCGGCATTCTCGCGCCGATCCTGACGCACGTCGCGTGGTCGACGGTCATGGTCTTCGCCATGCCACCACTGTTCGCCTGACGCTGCCCGATCGGGACGTGGCAGGGTAGCGCCCATGACCGGTGCACGAGGCAAGTCCGTCCGCTCGGACGATCTGGACGCCACCGATCGCGTGCTGGTGGAGGAACTGATCACCGACGGCCGCGCGACTCTCGCTCACCTCGCGGAGCGGGCGGGCCTCTCGGTCTCGGCCGTACAGTCACGAGTGCGCAGGCTCGAGTCGTCCGGGGTGATCCTCGGATACACCGCGCGCGTCGATCGGGAGGCCATCGGCCAGCCACTGTCGGCGTTCGTGGCCATCACCCCCTTGGATCCGACGGCGCCCGACGACGCGCCCGCGCGTCTGCGGCCGCTGCCCGAGGTGCAGGCGTGCCATTCCGTGGCGGGGGAGGACAGCTATGTGCTGCTGGTCCGCGTCGCGTCACCGCGGGATCTCGAGCGACTCCTGCAGCAGATCCGGACCACTGCCAACGTGCAGACCCGCAGTACCATCATTCTGCAGACCTTCTACGACTCCTGATCGCGCTGCAGCATTCTCCAGACGCGGTCAGCCGACATCGGCAGTGCGTGCGGCCGTACGCCGACGGCGTCCGTGACGGCATTGGCCAACGCCGGTGCGACGGGGTTGTACGGAGACTCGCTCATCGACTTGGCACCCAGCGGCCCGAGCGCGTCATAGGTGTCCGCGAACAACACTCGGGTCGTCGGAACGTCGGCGAGTTGCGGGATGTGGTAATTCCGTAGCGACGCTGTGGTCACGTGCCCCGTCTCGTCGAGCCTCATCTCCTCGTACAGTGCCGCGCCCAGCGCCTGCGCCACACCACCTTCCACCTGCCCACGGCACTGCACCGGATTCATCACCGTGCCGGCGTCGACGGCCTGCACGGAGTCCAGGATCGCGACGCGGCCGCTCCCGGGGTCGACCGCGACCCGAAACCCGTGGACGTTGAACACCACCGAGCGAGGCGATCCGCCGTGGTACCCGTCCGCCGCCAACGGTCCGTCGTGGGCCGCGACGATCTCGTCGAGGGAGCACAGTGCGCCGTCCACCGTGACGCCCTCCGGACCGAGCACGCCCTGCGTCGGCAGCGATCCGGTCAGGCTCGATGCGGCACCGATGATGCGCTCGCGCAACGACTCCGCGGCGAGTGCGACAGCCTTGCCGGCGACCACCGTGCCCGCCGACCCGAAGGCGCCCGTGTCGTGGGAGGTGACGTCGGTGTCCGACTGTGCGATCTCGATGCGGTCGACGGTCGTGTTCAGGATCGACGCCGCGATCTGACCGTGCACCGTCGTGGTGCCGTTACCGAACTCGGCGGTGCCGACGCGCACCAGGTAGCGCGCTCCGGGCAGAGCGGTGATCGACGCGTCGGAGACGTGGCCGCGCGGCGGCACGGTGGCATTCATGCCGATGGCCACGCCGACGCCCACCTGCCATCCGTCGGGCGCCGGCGATCCGGGCTCGGTGAGTGCCTCGTCCACGAGATCGAGGCACTGGTCGAGTCCGTAACTGCCGAACAAGAGGTCGCCGTCGAGGACGTGCGCGGCGACGAACGGATCACCCGGCACGACGACGTTGCGACGCCGAAACTCGATCGGATCGATGTGCAATCGGTGCGCCAACTCGTCGAGCGCCGACTCGACGGCGAAACCGGTCTGCCCGACGCCGTATCCGCGGAACGCGCCGGACGGAATCGTGTTCGTGTACACCGCTCTCGCCTCGACGCGCTTGGCCGCGCAGCGGTAGAGGGCGATCGAGTCGGTGGAATGGTGCAGCACACCGGGACTGTGGTTGCCGTAGGCGCCGGCATCGCTCAGCACGTCGAGGGTCAGCGCGGTGAGCGTGCCGTCGGCCGTGGCGGCTGCGGTGACCGACACCTCCATGGGATGCCGACAGGGCGCGACGGTGAACTGGTCGGCACGGGAGAACTCGAGCTGTACCGGTCGACGCACCGTCAGAGCGGCGAGCGTCACGAGATCCTCGGTGAGCATCTCCTGTTTGGCGCCGAACCCGCCACCGACCCGCGTCGTGAACACCCGCACGGTGTCGGGATCGAGGTCGAAGATGTGACACAGCTCGTCCCGTACGAGGAACGGGACCTGCGAGCTCGTGCGGACGGTCAGGCGCCCGTCGTCGGCGAACCAGGCGATCGCACCGTGCGTCTCGAGGTGAGTGTGCTGCACGCGGGCGGTGCGCCACGTTCCGGTCACCACGGCGTCCGCGGCCGCCAGGCCCGCCTGGACGTCGCCGGTCGTACCGCTCACCTCGGCCACGACGTTGCGCTCGACGTCCGCGATCCTGGCCTCGGTACCCTTGCCGGCGTGGACGATCGGGGCTCCCGGTGCGAGCGCGTCCGCGGGATGCAGCACGGCGGGCAGCACCTCGTACTCGACGACGAGGCGCCCTCTGCCCTCCTCCGCGGCGGCCACCGACTCGGCGATCACCGCCGCCACCCGCTGCCCGACGTAGCGGAGCTCGCGATCCAGAACGAGTGTGTCGTCGGGATCGTCGTCCCGTGACTCGTGGCGTGCGGTGGAGAAGGCGACGGGCGGCGCGTCCTCGTGGGTGAGCACCGCGACCACGCCCTCGACGGCCAGCGCGGCCGACGTGTCGATCGAGACGATGCGCGCACGGGCGTGGGGGCTCCCCAGCACCGACAGATGCAGCAGACCCGGCATCGCGACGTCGAGCGTGTAGGGCTCCGTTCCCGTGACGACGCGAGCGCTGGCCGGTGCGGCGACGGAGCGTCCGCACGCCGGTCCCTCGGTGGACTTCTCGATGGTGCGCACACCCGTGACCGCGTCGGTGATCGCCCGATACCCGGTGCAGCGACACAGGTTTCCCTTGAGCGAGGTGTCCAGATCCTCGGTCTGCTCGTCGGTGAGGGCGGCGGCGGTGACGATCATGCCGGCCGTGCAGAAACCGCACTGGAATCCGGCGGCGTCGACAAATCGCTGCTGCATCGGATGCAGGTCGTCCGGCGTGCCCAGCCCGGCCACCGTGGTGACCTCCCGACCGTCGGCGCGGTAGGCCGGAACGATGCACGACTGGACGGCGGCACCGTCCAGCAGCACCGAGCACGCGCCGCAGTCGCCCGCGTCGCACCCCTTCTTCACCTCGAAGCGTCCGACGTCGCGCAGGGCCGTGCGCAGGCACTGGCCCGGTCGCGGGGACATCTCCACGGTCTCCCCGTTGACTCCCACTCTCATGACAGCTCCTCGCAGATCTGCTGTGCCAGCACGCCGCTCACGTGGCGTCGCCAGTCCGGTGCTCCGTGCACGTCGTCGTACCACTGGTCGGCGGGTATCGCGGCGTTCAGCAGCGCGGCCACGTCCTCGGCGTGCGGCACTGCCTCGAGTCGCAGCTGGTGTGGGCGGCGCGTCGACGCGGTGACGGTGAGGACGCACGATCCGTCGGCGTCCCGGCGACCGATCACGACGGCGCCGGAGCGCCCGCGAGGTGCCAAGGACATTCTGCGGCAGGCGAATCGGGAGCGCAGAACGGCGTCGTCGATCTCGATGCTGCGTATCACCTCGCCCGGTGCGAGCGACGTGCGCTGGGGTCCGGTGACCAGCGCGGCGACGGGCACGCGCCGTTCGTGACCGTCGGGGGTCCAGATCACCGCGACGCCGTCGAGCGCCGAACAGAGCGAGGTCATGGATCCCGCGGGAAGTCCGAGGGCGATGTTCCCACCGACCGTGGCGAACTGCTGCACCTTGAACGACGCGAGCAACGCGTCGGAGCAGAGGGCCACTAGCGACTCGAGGTCCGGCCACCGCGGCGGCCACGACATCCGACGCAGCGTGTCCACGGTGCACGTCGCGGCGATCTCCAGCCCCTCACCGACGACGACGGGTTCCCAGCCGAGGTCCGTCAGATCGACCAGTCGGTGCACCCCCACCTGCGGTTCCGAGAAGACCCACGTCCCACCTGCCACCACGGCCGTGCCGCCGTCGATGACCGAGAGATCGCCCCGCGTACGAGCCCGGACGACCTCGCGCACGGTGTTCAGGTCCACGGAATCACCGCCCGGCCTTCGTGAGCAGCGCCGTGTGCGCCGCCGCCACGTCCCGGGCCACTGTCTCCTCGTCGACGGTCATGACCACCCCGTTCTCGACCACCACCCGCCCGTGCACGAGGAGCCGTTCGAGGGGCGGCCGGTCGCCCAGTACCAACGCGGCGACGGGGTCGGTGATGCCGGCGTGGGCGGCGCCGTCGATGCGCCACAGCGCCAGATCGGCGAGCTTCCCCACCTCCAGCGAGCCGATCTCGTTCTCGCGTCCGAGGACTCGGGCACCGCCGAGTGTCGCGAGGTCGAGGCTCTCGCGCACGGTCATGGCGCGGGGTCCGCCGCGCGCCCGTGCGAACAGTGCCGCGTGGTGCGCCTCCTCGAGCATGCTGCAGGACTCGTTGCTGCCGGCACCGTCGACGCCGAGCCCCAGGGGAACCCGCGCGTCGATCAGATCGCGCGCTCGGGCGATACCGGCGCCCAGCCGCGCGTTGGACGTGGGGCAGTGGGCCGCCCCGGTTCCGGTGGCCGCCATGGTCGCGATCGCGGCGTCGTCGAGATGCACGGCGTGCGCGTACCAGACGTCGTCGCCGACCCAGCCGACCGATTCCATGTGCTGCACGGGCGTCATGCCGAAGTTGCTGCGGCAGAACTCCTCCTCGTCCAGGGTCTCGGCGAGGTGTGTGTGCAACCGGACGCCCAGCTCGCGCGCCAGCATCGCCGATTCGCGGAGGAGGTCGCCGGTGACGGAGAACGGCGAGCACGGTGCGAGAGCGATGCGCAGCATCGATCCGAAGGACGGGTCGTGCCAGCGGTCGACCGCGGCGCTGCTCGCGGCCAGGATCGCATCGAGCGACTCCACGACGCTGTCCGGCGGCAGACCACCCTGACTGTGTCCCAGGTCCATCGATCCGCGCGTCGGGTGGAACCGCAGACCGACCGTCCTCGCGGCGTCGATCTCTGCGCCCAACACGTCGCCGCCGTCGTGGGGGAAGACGTAGAGGTGGTCGGTGGTGGTGGTGCATCCGGTCGCGGCCAACCGAGCGAGCCCACCCGTCGCCGCGACGCGGACCGAGTCGGCGTCGATGCCGGCCCACACGGGATACAGCGTCGTCAACCACTCGAAGAGCGTCGAGTCCGCGGCCAGACCGCGGGTGATCCACTGATAGAGATGGTGGTGCGTGTTCACGAGGCCGGGAGTCAGGACGCAACCGCGGCCGTCGATGACGGTGACCTCCGGACCGTCGGGACGCGGCGGCGGTGTCCCGTCGCCGAGCGCCGCGATGAGCCCGTCCTCGATCAGGACCCAGCCCGCCGCCCACTCGGAGCGGGCGGGATCCACGGTGATCACGTGGGCGCCCGTGATGAGAATGCGGTCCGGCACGTCGTACTCCTGTCCTCGCTGTGTCACCGAGTCAACACCGTGTCGGCCACCCGCGCAGGGCGCGCGCCGACGAAACGTGGCCGAAACGAGCGCCGCCTACTGTCGGATCCTCCAACGACGATGCGGGCGGGTGAACGGGTGTGCTGATCCAGGACGTGCTCGACGTACCGGAACTCGCGCTGCGGCGCCTCGTCGGCACCGACGACCAACTCGGTCGGACCGTGCGGTGGGCCTTCGCGACCGATCTGCCGGACCCGTCGCGCTACATCGTGGGCGGCGAGCTGGTCGTCACCGGCATGGTGTGGCGCCGCGCGCCGGAGGACAGCGATGCCTTCGTGGGGTCGGTCGTCGCGGCGGGCGCGGTGGCGCTCGCGGCGGGCGACGAAGTGTTCGGTTCCGTCCCCGACGACGTGGTGCGTGCGTGCGAGAAGTACTCGCTACCGCTGCTCGCGGTGCCGTCGGCGGTCGCGTTCGCGGACGTCATCGATGCCGTCACCAGCCGGGTGACCGGCGATCGGGTGGCGCGGCTCTCCGCCAGTCTGGCCCGCCAGCACCGATTGCTCACCGCGGTCACCGACGGACGCGCGCTCGCGGACCTCACGCACGAGACGGCGCGGGACACGGGCGTGACCTGCCGGATCATCACCGCGGTGGGCCGGCCCGTGGTGTCCGCCGAGCCGTTGGCCACGGAGGTGGTGGATGCTCTCGTACGGGCTGCGGCGCAGGGTGTTCCGTGCCGCGTGGTCACCGAGAACACGGTGCGGTCCGTGCTGCCCGTCGGATCGAGTTTCGGTCACCGTGCGACTGCGTGGTACCTCGTCGTGGACGGTGACCACGAGTGCATGGACGGGCAGGTTCTCGATGCGCTCGGTCAGCTGGCGAGCATCGCGGCCCTCGATCGCGTGCGCGTCGACGACGGCGCGCGGGTGCTGCGCACCATTGCCGACCGCGCGGCCGAACTCCTCGTCGACGGATCCGGAGAGCAGGCGCTGGAACGCATTCGACAGATCGGGGTTGGCGTGACAGGAGACGTCGTGGCCCTGGCCGCGACGTCCGACCTGCCGATCGAGGTCCTGGCCGCGGTGCTCACCGACGCGGTGCGGGAATCGGTCGACGGTGCGGTGAGTGTGGGAGTCACCGGCGGGGACCTCGTGATCGGCGTCGTCGGGCTACCTCCCGGTCGGACGTCCACCCGCATGGCCGCCGATCTCGCCCTTGCACTGCGGCGACTCGAGGACACCGTGAGCGGACGGATCGCCGTGGGCGTGGGTACGGCGGTGGAGGCCGCGGCCCTCGTCGGATGTGTGCGGTCGGCACAGCATGCGCGTGAGGTGGCGGCGGCATCGGCCGACCGGATCGCCGTGCGGACCAGCGCGGACACCGGGTCGGCCGCCGTCCTGCTCTCGGTGGTGCCGGACGGACTGCGCGCTGCCTATGCCCGGCGGGTGCTCGGCGCGGTACTCGACCACGACAGCCGCACCGACGCGGGACTGCTGGACACGCTGCGGGCGTACCTGCACCACGACGGTTCCTGGAGTCGCACGGCGGACGCCCTTCACGTGCACGTCAACACGGTGCGGTACCGCATCGGACGGGTGGAGGCGCTGACGGACCGAGACCTGGGGACGACGGAGGACCGCACCGACGTCTTCGTCGCGTTGGCCGTGCTCGGGCCTCAGCCGACGACGCTGTAACCCCGCCAGGCGGATCCCGCGTCGGGGGCGTCCTCGCGTTCGACGGTCGCCTGGATGAGCCCGTAGGGACGGTCGTCGGCGTGGAAGACCTCGCCGTTGTTCTCGACGCCGAAACGGTCGAGGTCGTACAGGAAGTGATGCTTGTTCGGTGCGCTCATCCGGATCTCCGCGATGAACGGGAATGCCTCCAGCGCAGCGCGTCCCATCGCGAAGAGTGTCTGTTGCAACGCGAGCGACTGGAGTGTGGCGAACTGCTCGATCATCACTGCCTTGACGCCGGCGTACACCTCGTCCCAGTCGACGTCGGTAGTGGTGTAGCGCCACCGGGCCTCGAGCGAGGTGGCCATGACGCGGTCATGAGTCGGGGCGAGCACGGTGTAGGAGTCCTCGAGGAAGCCGGCGAACTCGGAGCCCGTCGACTTCAGGATGATCAGATCCTTGAAACCCGCGGTGACCCAGGTCTTCTGCTCCGCTCCGGAGCCGCCCACGGTGACCGAGGCGACCCGCGTCTCCTGGCCCTTGCGCACCCACGTGTGATCGTGGGGGCGGCCGTCCACGGTGACACGCTCCCACGCGTACTCCTCGAGTTCGACCCGCGCCTCCGTCACCGGCTCGACGTCGTCGACGAAATGCCGTGCCAGATCCAGGCCGTACGACTCGAGATGCAGCAGGCCCTTCTCCTTCGCGTAGGCGTACGCGGTCTGCTTCTGGGTGTCCGTCGGCAGGACCGCGCCCTGGTCACCGACGAGATGGGCGGCGGAGAAGTCGCCCCGCAGTGCCGAGGACACGGAGATGTCCCGGATCTCGTGGCGGGCGGTGTCGCGGTAGATGCGCACCACTCGGTTCTCGGCCTTGCCGTACTGGTTGGCTCCCAGGACGATGTTCCCGGTCAGATCGGTCATGGGGTCAACTTCCTCGATAGGTGGAGTACGCGAACGGGGACAGCAGCAGCGGAACATGGTGGTGCGCATCGACATCGAGGACGGTGAAGGTGATGGACACCTCGGGGTAGAAGGTCTGCGTCCCGGACTGCTCGAAGTACGCGGCGGTGTCGAACACGAGAGTGTAGACACCGGCAACGGCGTCGTCCGGGAGCAGTTCCTTGGCGCGTCCCTCCTCGTCGGTGATGCCGGTGGTGACCACGTCGCCGTGCTCGTCGACCACCGCGAGACCCACCCCTGTCGCCGGTGTCCCGTGCACCGCGTCGAGGACGTGGGTGCTGACGCTCACTGTTCGGTCCGCTCGGTCAGCATGCGGGTCAACCTGATTCGATTGATCTTCGCCAGTTCAGTTCTCATCACGCGCCTCTCCGTCTCTCGATCGTTGTCGAGCCTCTCGGTGAGGATAGCGAGAAGCTCCGTCGCAGGGCGGCCCGTCGCACACACCAGGTAGACGTGGCCGAACTTCTCCTCGTAGGTCCGATTCCCCGCCGCGAGCGCGTCCTTGACGCCCTGGTCCGCCTCGCTCACGGCCGCTTGCTCGCGCTGTGACGACGAGCCGGCGGTCACCGAGGCACCGATACGTGGATGACCGTCGAGTGCGCGGTCGATCTCCGTCTCGGACAGTTCCTCCAACTCGCTGTCGGCGCGTTCCAGGAGGGCCTCGGCGCTGTCGAAGGGGCGACCGACGGCCACCCGGCGCGCCCAGATGGACGACGAGCAGCACTCGAACAAGGCGTGCATCGCGGCGCGATCGGACAGCCGATTGAATCCGTCGAGCCCGAGTGCTTCGTGCAGGAACACGAGCGTTCCCTTCTGTGGTGGGGATCAGGACAGGTCGTTCAGTCTGCCGAAACGCGCCGCGGCGATGGGATTCGCATCGGCGACCAGGTGGTCGAACCGGTGGTTCGCGATCTTCGCGACCTCGATCATGGCGAACGACCGCTCCGCACCCGGTGAGTTCTCCATCCGCGACCACCCGTTGGCGAGCACCCGGTCGTAGTGCTCGGTCTCGGCCGCGCAGATGACGAGGGGGAAGCCGAAGTGATCGCGGTAGGCGGTAGCGAGGTCGACAACCGAGCGATGCTCCTCGTCGCCGAGGTGCGCGAGCGAGACGTGGTCCTTGGCGAACGCCTCACCCGTGTCGTCCTCGCTGCCCAGATCGGGGAAGGCGCTGATCAGCTCGACCTGCTCCTCCGTGGTGCCTGCGAGCAGGGAATCCTGGAATGCCTCCCGCAGTGCATGAGCATCCGCGTAGGGCCGCTGCTCGTACGCGCGACGCACCACCCAGTCCGATCCCTGCACCACGTCGCCGAACGTCGTCGAGAACTCGTCGAGGCTCATCTCGTTGACGGCGTCGAGGGTGATCGAGTCGCCGGGGGAGCCCGCCACCGTCGCCCCGCGCGAGCCGCCCACGTGGAAGAACAGGATGTTGAGGACGATCGCGGTGAACGCACCCAGCACGATGCCGCTCGAGAACAGCAGCTCGAGCCAGCTCGGGACACCCTCCGAGACGGTCGGCTGGATCGTGACCAGCAGGGCCAGACCGAGACTCGTCGCGACGATGATGAGGTTGCGGTGGTCGGTGAAGTCCACCTTGGACAGGGTCTGGATGCCCACGACCGCCACGGTGGCGAAGAGCGCCAACGCGGCGCCGCCCAGGACGGGTGACGGAATGGACGCGACCACCGCCGCCGTCTTCGGCAGCAGGCCCAGGACGATCATGATGACACCCGCGGCAGCAATCACCCACCGGCTGCGCACGCGAGTCAGGCGCACCAGGCCCACGTTCTCCGAGAACGCCGTGTACGGGAACGAGTTGAAGGAGCCGCCGATCACGGTGGCCACGCCGTCGGCACGCAGGGTGGCGGCGATGTCGTCCTTCGTGATCCGCTTGCCGACGATCTCACCCGTCGCGAAGACGCTGCCCGTCGACTCGACCGCCGTGATCATCAGGACCACGATCATCGAGATGATGGCGATGACACTGAACTTGGGCGCGCCGAACAGGAACGGCTGCGTGAACCCTACCCACGACGCCTCGGAGACACCGTCGAACGTCATGTCGCCCAACACGTACGCGGTGGCGCTGCCGATGACGAGTCCCAGCAGCACGGCGATGGTGGCGGTGAAGCCGCGGAAGAATCGTTGGATCAGCACGATGATCACCAGGGTGCCGATCGCGTAGGCCATCCAGCGACCGTTCGTCGGATCCTGCTCGTGCGTCGCAGGATTGGTGACGGCGTCGTTGACGGCCACCGGCAGCAGCGCGATACCGATGATGGCGATGACCGTTCCGGTCACCACCGGCGGGAAGAACCTCAGCAGCCTGCTGAACCAGGGGGCGATGAGAAACGTGAAGAGGCCCGCCACGATGACGGCGCCGTACACGTACAGCAGGCCCTCGGTCCCGCCGCCGTTCGCCATCGCGATCGCGATGACCGGGCTGACACCGGCGAAGGTGACGCCCTGCAGGAGCGGCAGCTTCACACCGATCTTCCGGAAGCCGACCGCCTGGATGATCGAGGCGATGCCACACGTGAAGAGGTCGGCGTTGATCAGGTGGATCAACTGCTCGTTGGTGAGGCCGATGGCCCCACCGATGATGATCGGGACCAGCACCGCCCCGGCGTAGAAGGCGACGACGTGCTGGAACCCGTAGGCCGCCAGCTTGTGGGCGGGGAGAACCTCGTCGACGGGGTGACGCCGCGTGACGGCGGAGCGAACAGTCATGAGTGGACCTGGTTCCAGGCGAGGGCCGAAAAGGCCTGAGGCGGTGCCCTGCGACGGTGCAGGGCGGCGAGTGACCGGAGTGCGGTGCGATCAGACTCCGCCATGCGGGGCCACCCCGCCAGTCGAGACCGCACAAAGTCGGGGCACCGGTCCGCGCTGGTCGTTGGGTGATCCGCCAACAGGTGGTGAAGAGTGAGGCGCGATGAGCAACCACTATCACCACCTGGTGTTCGGACCCTCGGCGCTGGCGCGGCAGCGCGCGAAGGGCAGCTACACGGCCTACGGTGCGCAGACGGAACGCGGCGACGACGGACCCGAGGAACTCGACGGCCGCGAGAAGGTGATCATCCGCGCCGCGGACCAGTTCTACCTGTCGACGGTCACCGAGACCGGATGGCCCTACGTCCAGTACCGCAGCGGGCCGGCCGGGTTCCTGCAGGTGCTCGACGACCGCACACTCGCGTTCGCCGACTTCGCCGGGAACAACCAGTACGTGACGGCCGGCAATCTCGACGCGAACGACCGCGTGGCGCTGATCGTCGTGGACTATCCGCGGCGCCAGCGCGTGAAGATCTACGGCCGCGCGACGGTGGTCGAGGGGAGCGCGGACCCGGCCTTGATGGAGCAACTCCGGCAGGTACCCGGCGGCACCGTCGAGTCGCGGTGCGAGCGCAGCGTCGTGATCTCCGTCGAGGCGATCGACTGGAACTGCACCCGCAGCATCATCCCGCGCTACGACCAGGACTACGTGAGCAGGATGGGGGCGCTCTACGAGCGTGACGCTGCGGCGCGGGAGAAGGTGCTGCTCGACCGCATCGCCGAACTCGAGGCGCGGCTGGAGTAGGGAGCGGGGGGGGTGCGCGGGGTGTTCCACTCGCGGGCGCTGGGGGCGGGTTCCCGCGAGTGGGCGCCGAAAGTGGGACGTGGCGCCCGGGAGGTGCTCGGCGCGCACTGGCGCCGGGGACGCAGCCCGTGCAGGGTGGTCGCATGACGACGGTCGGCGTGGTGCTCGCGGCGGGTGCGGGCACCCGGTACGGCGCCCCCAAGATCCTGGCGCACGACGGGCTCTGGTTGGACCTGGCGGTGCGGGCGCTGCGCGATGGCGGGTGCGACGGGGTCCTGGTCGTCGTGGGTGCCGCGGCGCCGGAGATGCCTCCCGGCGCGCAGGCCGTGGTGAACGACGAGTGGCGCACCGGCATGGGCAGCTCGGTGCGGGTGGGCCTGCAGGCATGTGAGACGACCGACGCCGACCTCGCGGTGCTGCACCTGGTGGACACCCCCGACATCGGCGCCGAGGTGGTGGGGCGGGTTCTCGACCATGCCGCGAGCACTGGAATCGCGCGGGCCACCTTCGATGACACTCCCGGTCACCCCGTGGTGCTCGCGCGCCGGTGGTGGGCGGAGGTCGCGGAGGCGGCGACGGGGGATCAGGGCGCCCGCACCTTCCTCCGCGGCAACCCCGACGTGATCACCGTCGAGTGCGGGGACCTCGCGACGGGTCGCGATCACGACCGCCCGAGCCCCTGACGATTACGCCGAGGCCCGGCTGGGCACAGGACAGTCATGCCGATGAGTTCGTCCGAAGGTAAGTCCTGGACCCGCGACCGTGTCCACGCCCTGGGGTCCGAGCGACCCGTCTCCGTGCTCGACATCGGACCGGGGGTGGGGACCTACGCGAAACTTCTTGCAGGGCCGCAGCTCTCCCGCATCACCGGTGTCGAGATCTGGGAGCCGTACGTGGAGACCTACCGCCTCCACGAGTACTACGACGAGATCATCCTCGGTGACGCGCGCAAGGTGGATCTGCCGACGGCGGACGTGGTGATCATCGGCGACGTGGCGGAGCACATGACCGAGGCCGACGCGGTGGCGCTGTGGGCCAAGTGCTGTGCGGTCGCGACGCGGGCGGCGTACCTGTCGATCCCGATCGTCCACTACCCGCAGCACGAGATCGAGGGCAATCCGCACGAGATCCACGTCGACGAGGACTGGAATCACGAGCGCGTGCTGTCCTCCTTCGAGGGCATCAGCGCCTGGGAACTCGGGTCCGAGGTCGGCGTCTACGAACGACTGCTCGCCTGACCGGACCGGAGAAGCCTGCCCAGTTCCTCGAGGTCGTCGACGACGAACTCCCAGTCGTCGGTGGGTTCGGACTCGGTCTGCTGCGGTCCGTGCTCGTGCGGGCGGCGCACGAAGGCGGTCTGTAGTCCGCACCCACGGGCGGCGGCGAGATCATCGTTGTGTGTCGCGACCATCAGGCACTGGCCGGGAGCGAGATCGAGCAACTCCGCCGTCCGCAGATACGACTCGGGAGTCGGCTTGTAGGCCTGCACCACCTCCGCGCCGAGCACCGCGTCCCAGGGGATGCCGGCACGCTTGGCCATGTCGAGGAGCAACGACACGTTGCCGTTGGACAGGGGTGCCACGATGACGGACTCGCGGACGGCTGCGATACCGGCGACCGAGTCCGGCCACGGCGGCAACCGGTGCCACGCCAGAGTCAGATCGTCGACCGCCTCGGTGGGGAGCACGTACTCCGCCAGCAGTTCCACGAGACTCTCGCGGTGCAGCGCGTCGAGCTTGGTGAAGGGGCGCTCACCGGTCCGGATCGGTTGCATCGAGGGCTGGTACCTCGCACGCCACCGGTCCGCGAAGTCGCCCGGATCGATGTCGTCGCGTTCGGGGGCGTACTCCTCCAGCCAGCGCCGCACCTCCTCGGCGATACCCCCGCGCCAGTCGACGACGGTGCCGAACACGTCGAAGAGAGCGGCCCGGACCTCTGTCACGACGCGTGCCCGTACGAGCCGGGAGACGGGAACGCCCGCCCTCGTCGATCGGTTCTCACGTGCGGACTGTCGTCGGCCATGAGAGGAGCGTAACGGGGGCGGGCGTCCGGCCGGCTCACTTCAGTTCTGCGAGAACAGTTCCCTGGGTGATAGCGGAGCCGGGCTCCACGGCGAGTCCGGTGACGACGCCGTCCTTGTGGGCGGTGACGGGGTTCTCCATCTTCATGGCCTCGAGGACGGCGATGAGGTCTCCGGCGACGACTTCCTGGCCTTCGGTGACGGCGACCTTGACGACGGTGCCCTGCATGGGTGCGGTGACGGCGTCACCGGACGCGGCTGCGCCGCCGGCGCCGCCGCGGGTGCGCGCCTTGGGCTTGCGACGAATGACGTTGCCACCGGCAGCAGCGTTGCCGCCGAGCGAGAACTGGCCGGGCAGGGACACCTCGACACGGCGCCCACCGACCTCGACGACGACGTTCTGTCGAGGTCCGTTCTCGTCGTCCTCGATGGGGGCGCCGGCGGTGAACGGTTCGACGGTGTTGTCCCACTCGGTCTCGATCCACCGGGTGTGAACGTCGAAGGACTGACCGTCGCCGATGAAGGCGGGGTCGGAGACGACGGCGCGGTGGAACGGGATGACGGTGGCGAGGCCCTCGACGCGGAACTCGGCGAGGGCGCGGCGGGAGCGGGCGAGAGCTTCCTCGCGGGTGGCGCCGGTGACGATGAGCTTGGCGAGCATGGAGTCGAACTGGCCGCCGATGACGGAGCCGGACTCGACACCGGAGTCGACGCGCACGCCGGGGCCCTCGGGGGCGATGAAGGTGGTGACCGGTCCGGGGGCGGGGAGGAAGCCGCGGCCGGCGTCCTCACCGTTGATGCGGAACTCGAAGGAGTGTCCGCGCGGTGCCGGGTCCTCGGTGATGGAGAGTTCGTCGCCGTTGGCGATGCGGAACTGCTGCAGCACCAGGTCGATGCCGGAGGTCTCCTCGGTGACGGGGTGTTCGACCTGCAGGCGGGTGTTGACCTCGAGGAAGGAGACGAGTCCGTCCTGGCCGACGAGGTATTCGACGGTGCCGGCGCCGTAGTAGCCGGCTTCCTTGCAGATGGCCTTGGCGGAGGCGTGGATCTCGGCGCGCTGGTCGTCGGTGAGGAACGGTGCGGGGGCTTCCTCGACGAGCTTCTGGAAGCGGCGCTGCAGGGAGCAGTCGCGGGTGCCGGCGACGACGACGTTGCCGTGCTGGTCGGCGATGACCTGTGCTTCGACGTGGCGGGGCTTGTCGAGGTAGCGCTCGACGAAGCACTCACCGCGGCCGAAGGCGGAGACCGCTTCGCGGGTGGCGGAGTCGAAGAGCTCCGGAATCTCCTCGCGGGTGCGGGCGACCTTCATGCCGCGTCCGCCGCCGCCGAAGGCGGCCTTGATGGCGATGGGGAGGCCGTGCTCGTCGGCGAAGGCGAGGATCTCGTCGGCGTCCTTGACGGGCTCGGACGTACCGGGCACGGAGGGGGCCTTGGCGCGGGTGGCGATGTGGCGGGCGGTGACCTTGTCGCCGAGGTCGCGGATGGACTGCGGGGACGGTCCGATCCAGATCAGGCCGGCGTCGAGGACGGCCTGGGCGAAGTCGGCGTTCTCGGAGAGGAAGCCGTAGCCGGGGTGGATCGCGTCGGCGCCGGACTTGGCGGCGGCGTCGATGATCTTGTCGATCGCGAGGTAGGACTCGGCGGAGGTCTGACCGCCGAGGGCGAAGGCTTCGTCGGCGAGGCGGACGAAGGGCGCGTCGGCGTCGGGTTCGGCGTAGACCGCGACGGAGGTGTAGCCGGCGTCGGCCGCTGCGCGGATCACACGTACCGCTATCTCACCGCGGTTCGCGACGAGAACCTTGCTGATGCGGGCAGTGGCGTGGCTGGGCACGAAGCCTCCTGTGAGGTCGGGTGGGCCGTCGCGTGGTGTCGCTCCGGCGGATGAGCACGGGCCTTCGCCCGCGCCATCGGTTGGTCATCCTAGTTTCGGAGTGTAGGGGTGAGCTCACTCCGGGCCCGCACGAGGTGTGTCCCGGTGGTCACGACGTCGCTGAGCACGGTCCGCAGTTCTGCCACGAACCGGTGGACGGCAGCGGTGGCGACCTCGCTGCTGGGGAACCGGGCCGAGATGTTGACGCCCTGCGGAGTGCGATGCACCCACAGGTAGACGTCGTGGTCGTACTTCCTGCTCCGCAGTGCGCGCGCGTTGACGTCGGGCCACGTCCGCGCGTCGGGTGCGAAGCGCACGTCCATGAAGGAGACGACGAAACGCGGGGTGTCGTGCAGGTCGATCGCCTCGGCGACGAGATCGAGGGGGACGCGCGAGATCGGACGAGTGCGTGCGATCTCGGCTCCGGCGCGCACGACGACGTCTCCGAACGACTCGCCGTCCGCGACGTCGAACGCGAGGGGAGCCACGCCGACGAACCAGCCGAGGGACGCGGCCCACGACGGGTCGTGACGGGTGTGCATCGGGGTGACAGTGCGGAAGCGCCCGGCACCGGACACGGCAGCCGCCGCAGCGCCCATCGAGGCCATGAGGCCGGCGGAGAAGCCCGGACCGGCGCGGCGGCACGCCACGGTGAACGCGTCCGCCTCCTCGGGCGAGAGGACCCACGCGGACAGTCCGGCCTGCGGGATCGGCACCTCCGGAACGGGTCCGATGTCGAGCGGGAAGGACGGGAATCGTCCCCCGTCCTCGGCGAGGAAGTTCGCCCACTCCACGGCGGCGTCGTGCGTCCGGTCGACCCCGCTGCAGAGGGTGCGCTCGAGTTCGCCGAAATCGAGGTAACTGCCGGTGGGGAAGAGACCTGCCGGGGCGCCGGTGGTCTCCTGCTCGTAGAGGCGGGTGAGTTCGTGCGCGATGAGCACGATGGACAGCCCGTCGATGATCGAGTGATCGGCGGCGAAGAACACGGTGAAGTGGTCCGGTGCCGCGTCGCCGCCGGAGTGCCCGGTGGGTTCGAGAGTGACGAACGCGTACGACGGCCACACCAGCGGCGACGTGTACTCGTCGAACAGGTGCTGAAGATGCTCGTACACCTCGCCGGCCTGCGTGCACGCGTCCTGCTGGATGACCCAGATGTCGGTGGCACCGACCGGGGCCGTCACGCGTGAGAGCAGGCCCGTGTCGGGGTCGACGGTGGCGTTGGACCGCATGCCCTCGTGCCGGTCGATCCACGCCAGCACCGCGCACCGGAACGCGGCGGTGTCGAGCGGGCCCGCGATGTCGAACGCGGTGCCGAGCCACGACTCGCGACCGGCGGACGGCCTGGCCAGGGTGCGACGCAGGTGCGCCTCGTGCACGTAGGAGGTGGGCCGATCGTCGGGCAGCCACCCCGCGTCCTCCGGCGTCGATGCGTGCGGACCGACACTCGGGATCCATTCGGTGAGGGTGCCTGCCGGAATCGGGTAGTCGACCAGTTCGGTGAACTCCACGATTCGGCTGTCCTTCCACACCGGCGCGACGCCCCGTCCGGACGCCGCTCTCGGTACCTCAGTCTACCGCCGAGAGCGACATTGTCCGAACAAAGCGGCGAGTCAGGACCGCAGGTGCTGTTTGACGCGGCTGAGCATCGCCGACATCCCGCGCAGCCGTAGCGGACTCACGGCCGCCGCGAGTCCCAGCTCGGTGTAGAAGTCGTCCGGGACGTCGAGGATGTCGTCGGCGGGAAGACCGTCGAGCCCCTGCGCCAGGATCGACGCGAAGCCGCGCGTGGTCGGTGCCTCCGGCGGGGCGCTGAAGTACAGGCGCACCGCAGACCGGTCGGACGAGTCCACCGACAGGAACAGCGGTGACTGGCACTCCGGGACGGGCTCCATCGCGGCCTGCTCGAGACCTGCGGGCAAGGCCGGCAGCTCCTTGCTGAACTCGAGCAGCATCGTGATCTTGTCCTGGCCCTCGACGGCCGCGAAGTCGTCGACGATCTCGGCCAGCGGCGCGGGCAGTGTTCCGCTCATTGCAGGGCTCCGGGCTCCTCGCCGCGCGCGATCGGTGTGCGCACGGCGTTGCCCCACTCGGTCCAGGAACCGTCGTAGTTCCGGACGTTCTCGTAGCCGAGCAGATGCGTCAGCACGAACCACGTGTGCGACGACCGCTCGCCGATGCGGCAGTACGCGATGACGTCGGCGTCGGAGGACACGTCCCCGTAGACCTCGTCGAGCTCGGTGCGGGACTTGAACCGGCCGTCGGGTGCCGCGGCCTTCGCCCACGGGATGCTCAGCGCTGTCGGGATGTGTCCACCGCGCAGCGCGCCCTCGTCGGGGTAGTCGGGCATGTGGGTGCGCTCGCCGGTGTACTCGGCGGGGGACCGCACATCGACCAGCGGGCCGGATCCGAGGTGTGCGAGGACGTCGTCCTTGAACGCACGGATGGCGGCGTCGTCGCGCTCGACGACGGGGTAGTCCGCCCCGGAGATGTCGGGGACGTCGAGTGTGGTGTCGCGGTTCTCGGCGAGCCAGGCGTCGCGTCCACCGTCCAGCAGGCGCACGTCCTCGTGGCCGAACAGGGTGAAGACCCACAGCGCGTACGCGGCCCACCAGTTGCTCTTGTCGCCGTAGATGACGACGGTGTCGTCGCGCGAGATGCCCTTGCGGTTCATCAGGTCGGCGAACTTCTCGCCGTCGACGTAGTCGCGCGTGACGGGGTCGTTCAGGTCGAGATGCCAGTCGATTTTGACCGCGCCGGGGATGTGGCCGACGTCGTAGAGGAGCACGTCCTCGTCGGACTCGACGACCTTGAGTCCGGGTGTGCCGATGTTGGCGGAGAGCCACTGCGTCGTGACGAGTCGTTCGGGGTGCGCGAACGACGCGAAGGCGGGGTGGGGATCTGGCGCGACGGACACGTGCGTCTCCTGAGGTTGTCAGACGGGGGGTCGAACTGATTGTGCGTGACCACACGATCCTAGGGCGCGCGTCGGGACGGCGTCAGACGCTGGTGTCGTCGATCCCGTCACGATGCGCCGCGGCGCTCTCCCAGAGATCGGCGATGCCGACACCCACCTCGGCGAGCAACCGGCGTACCAGCGGCAGCCCGATACCGATGACGGACGACGGGTCACCCTCGATGCCGTCGACGAACCAGCCACCGAGACCGTCGAGGGTGAACGCGCCCGCGACGGCGAGTGGCTCGCCCGAGCGAAGGTAAGCCTCGAGGTCCCGCTCGGTAGGCGAGGAGAAGTGCACCGTGGTCCCGCAGTGGGCCGCGCCGCGTGCGGTCACCCGGCCGTCGTCGAGCCGTAGGACGCAGTGACCGGTGAGCAGGTCACCGCTCGCACCGGCCATCGCCGCCCAGCGTTCGCGAGCGACGGCGACGTCTCGTGGTTTGCCCACGAGGTCGCCGCCGATCGACAGCATGGAGTCGCAGCCCACGACGACGACGGTGCCGGTCGACAGCTCCGGATCGTGGGCGAGAGCCTCTGCGATCACGGCCGCCTTGGCCGCGGCCAGCTCGGTGACCACCACCTCGTGCGGGGAGTCGGAGGGCAGTGCTGCGGCGACCGCGTCCTCGTCGACGTCCGAGACCCGGACGATCGGATCCACCCCGGCTGCCCGCAACACGGCCAGGCGGGCGGGCGAGCGGGACGCGAGTACGAACCGGACCGTCACCGCGGTCCGGTGACCCCGGTGGTGAACGAGTAGGGCGAGAAGGCCGTGCCCGCGCGGTGCATGGTGGACGGGCGACCCCAGTGATCGAGCACGGGGATCTCGGTCGGCCCGGCGTCGGCCGTGGCGGCGGACAGGACGGCCACGAGGGCGGCGATCTCCTCGTCGGTCGGGTTGCCCGACTCGACGCGCAGGAAGGGCGCCGAGGGAGCGGTCTCGTCCGTACCGGACTCGGTCCGGTCGTCGGCTGATGTCACGAAGCGTCTCCTCCAGATGCAGGTGTTCCCCGAACTCTAGGGGACGGTGACCGGCGCGTCGGCCGCGGTCCGGGTGTCCACCGCGAACCGTAGGGCGGCCTCGCACGGCTGGGCGACGAGTGCGAGGTGGTCCGTGACGGCGGCCACGAAGGCCTCGATCGTGGTGCGGGCGGTCGGGTTGTCGGGGAACCGGCTCCGCAGGGCGAGACCGTCCGCGGTGCGGGAGATCCAGAACTGCGCGTCGTCGGAGACGGTGACGTTGGAGATGTGGTGGGCGTCGATGCTGCGCAGCAGGTCGTGTCCGGGGGCCGACCGGTAGTCGACGTAGGACACCATGAAGACGTCCTTGCGCGGGCGCCGGAGTCCGCCCGCGGCCTCGACCACGCGGGCGATGGGCACCTCGCCCAGCGCGACCGCGCGTCGCACCGCCGGACCGGTCGAGCGGATCGTGGCCCTCAGGTCGCTCTCGGTGACGACCTCGAGCGGCGCGTTGGTGACGAACCAGCCGACGGACGACCGCCACGCCGCGGATCGACGGGTGTGCAGCGGGAACAGCAGGGGAACCGTGGCGCCACCACCGAGGTCGCGTACCGCGTGCGCCATGGCCGCGAGCACACCGGCGTAGAGGCTGGCCCCGTCGGCCCGGCACCCGGTCTCGGCCGCGTCGGCCTCCCGTGCGGTGAGCAGGGTGTCGACGCGGACCGCACAGCGGTCCGTGCGCCCGTGCGGGACTCCGAGATCGAGAGGGAACTGCGGCGGAGCGCCGGCGCCCGCGTGCAGGAAGTCGACCCACGTGCGGAGCCGGTCGTCCTCGAGGTCGATCGGCGTGCCCGCGGACTCGGCTGCGCAGTAGTCGACGAAGTCACCCGGATCCGGCGCGGTCTCCGGCTCGCCGAGATAGCCCCGACGGACGTCGTCGATGACGACCGCCAGCGAATACGCGTCGACGTGCGCGTGATCGAACCCGCACACCACCGTGGAGACGTCCGGACGATCGATGGCGAGGAAGGTGTAGGCCGGTGCGGAGAAGGGAGCGCACGCGGCGTCGAGCGCGCCGCGCACGACGCGGTGTGCCTCCGGGACGGACGGGACCGCGATGTCCGGTCGTCGTCGGAGGGTGAGCGCACCCTGCGGATGGTTCACGCGTGACGGACCGGAGTCGGACCGCACGAACCCGGTCCGGAGCGAACCGTGGCGTGCGACCAACCGCTCGAGAGAACGCTCCAGGGCATCGGTGTCCAGCGGCCCCGGGACGTCGAACGATGCTGCGAGCCACGTGCTGCCGTCGTCGATGTCGGCGAGGTGCGCACTCTGGTTGAACGACGGCGGGACCGTCGACGGGACGGGTTCGGCGTCGGAACGCACGAGCCACTGCAGGACGACGCCGGGGCGCGGGGCCCAGGCGTCCACTCCGATCACGTGCACGCGCCACCACCGACGACGCGGTTCCCGTCCCGCGCGACCGTCTGCAGGACCTCCCGCAGGTGCTGGTGGTATCGCGCCACCTGCCGCTGCGCCTCGGGCGTCGCGGGAGTCTGCGACCCGAGATAGAAGTGGCGATCGTCCCGGTTGAACCACATGGACGCGTTCGCGGTGCGGCCCTCGCCGGTGAACAGGATCGCGTCGTCGTCGGCCTCGGAGCCGTGGCCGGGGAACCAGCGGAAATCGATGTAGGACAACAGGTGCGGGCTCGATCCCAGTCCGGCGCCGCCGACACCGGACTCGAAGAGCAGCTGCAGCACCTTCCCGATCGGCGCTGCCGCGGTGGCCTTCGTGCGGGCGTAGGCCTCGCTCGCCCGACCGACGAGGGTGCGGAAGTCGCCGGCGCCCGCCACGGGGAACGTCACGGGCGCGAAATTGCAGAACCAGCCCTGGGACAGGGCGAAGTCCCCGAGGTGGCGGGTACCGAGCACGGTGATGCCGGCGTAGTCGTCGCGGCCCGCGAGCTCGTGATCGGTGATCGCGACCGCGGCGAACAGGCCCGTGACGAACTTCCCACCCGCCTCCCGGCACGCGGCGTCGAAGGCCGCGGTGTCGTCCGCGCCCAGCAGGTCCATCTCGATCGGTTCGACGGGAGCGGTCTCACCCGGTGCGAGTCCGAGGTCGAGCGGGAAGGACGGCATCGCGCCGCCGTGGGCTCGCACGACGTCGATCCACTCGGCCAGCTCGGGGGAGTCGGCGTCGACGGCCTCGGCCTTCTCGTTCTCGATCGCGACGTGCTCGAGGAAGCTCCCGGTCCACGCCGAGATGTCGGTGGGTGCACGGTTCGACTGCGCCGCGCGATAGAGATCGATCAGCTCCGCCAGGACCAGGACTTGCGAGGCGCCGTCGGAGAACGCGTGGTCCGCTCCGTAGTAGAGCGTGAATCCCCCCGGTCGCGCCACCGCCCCGAACGCCACGGCGGGCCAACTCAGGGGTGTGGCGTCCCGCGAGAGCCGATCGCGCACGTAGTCGAGGAACTGGTCGGGCGCCGAGCACTCGCCCGCGGAGACGGCCCGCAGGCGCGCGGCCGCCGGGGGAACGCGGCGCCGCACGACCGCGGCGCCGTCCGTCTCGAACCACGTCTGCAGTCCCTCGTGGCGCAGGAGGAACTGCTCGAAGGCGAGGGTCAACGCGGCGACGTCGAGATCTCCGGCGACCTCGGTCGCGGAGCCGAGGTACGCGGTGTGCGTGCCTCCCCGGTCCGCCACCGCGCGCACACCGCGAACATGGTTCTCCTGCAGGAACGACGGCGGGGTGGGATCGACCGGTGCGGACTCGACGAGCGGCCGTGCGTCGTCGACCGGATGCCACTCGAGCAGTTCGCCGGGTGCGGGTTTCCAGTTGCGCATCGCCGTGATGATCATGCGTGCACCGTCCTGTCCGCCCCGCTCTCGACGACGGCGCCGACGGACTCGCGCAACACCTCCTGGAATCGGGCGAGGTAGGCGTGCACGTTGCGGACCGCCTCCTCGTGGCCGGGGAACCGGGCCGCGATGCTGAGGCCGAGCGGCGTGCGGAGAATCCAGAAGTAGACCTCGTCGCGGGAGGCGGTGGCACTGCGGAGTGTGCGCGTGTTCCACAGCGGCCACGACTCGGCATCGGGGGTGTGACGCAGATCGAGGTAGGACACCACGAACTGCGGCACCGAGTCCACGTTCAGCAGCCGCGCGACACGGGAGTACGGCTGGCGTGCATAGCCCTTGACGGCGTCCAGGCCGGCGGCGGCGCGGCGCACGGCGTCGTCCACGTCCGAGGCGGGGTCGACGTGGACGTCGACCGGCACCACTCCCACGTACCAGCCGACCGATTCGGCGTACTGGGGCTCGAAGCGCGTGTGCATGGGCATGGTCACTCGCAGTCGGCGTTCACCCGCGAGGTCGCGGGAGGTCAGTGCCAGCGCACCGACCACGGCCGCGGTCATGGACGCACCCCGCGCGCGGGTGTGTGCGGCGAGCGCGTCGGTGTCCGCCGCACTCAACAGGTACCGGGAGAGACTGCTCTGCCGCTCGGGACCGTGCTCGTCGTCGGCGCCGACCGGGAGGGGGAACGGGGGGAAGCTGCCGTCGGAGAGGAAGGACGACCAGGTGCGGACCACCTCGTGGTCCGGGGTCAGGCAGTCACCGGTCTCCCGGTCGACGACGCTGAAGTCGAGATGACTGCCGATCGCCGCCAGCCGTGGATCGCGCGCGTGGATCTCGAACTCGTACAGCCGGCGGAGTTCGCTGACGGCCAACAGCATCGAGTACGCGTCCATGACGGAGTGGTCGGCTCCGAAGACGAGCAGGAACCGGTCCGTCTCATCGTCCTCCTCGGTCGACGAACCCGGGGCGATGTCCTCGACCGTGGCGACCACGCAGTGCGGCCACCGGAACGGCGACAGGGTGCGGGCGAAGAAGTCCGAGACGTCGGCGTGCACGTCGGATCCCGTGCGCCGACGCCCGAGTACACGCGGAACCACGTCCACCGCATCCTCCGGGACGGTGGAGCGGGCGAGACGGGCGCCGCCGTCGGCGTCGACGCCGTCCGTCGTGACCGTCGAGCGGAAGGTCTCGTGGCGAGAGGTCCAGGCGCGCAGAGCACGACGCAGCGCCTCGGCGTCGTACCGGTCGTGGATCTCGAACACCGCCCCGATCCAGGCTGCGCCGATCTCGTCCGAGGATCCCGTGGCAGCCTTGGCGAGGCTGTGACGGCAATGTTCCTCGTGCGTGTAGGCCAGTGGTCGGTCGTCCCGATACCAGCGGTCGGTCGCGGTGACGGTGGGGATCCACTCGGTCACCACGCCCCGGGGGAGCGGGTGATCGGCGAGCTCGGTGAATTCCATCTTCGGTCTCACGTCCGTTCGGGTCGAGATCGCAGGGTCGGGAAGTGGAGCGGTGCGCTCAGGGCATTCCGCGATCGGTGCGGGGGCGCAGGAGATGTCGCGCGGAGAAGGATCCGCTGTCGCTGTCGTAGGCGCGGATCATCACGAGTCGGCAGGCGTGGAGCACGGACACCCCCGGCACGTACAGCACGAGCGCTGCCGCCGCGAGCGCGTGGCGTCGATGCAGTCGTAGTGTTCGGGGGAGGCACGCCATGTAGCGGACGAATGACCGCATTCCCGATTCCATTCGGCGCGGCGACACTCCCACGGTGAGGGAGGGCAGAAAGGCGTTGCGCCCGCCCGACTCCTGGACGCAGAGCCCCATGTCGACGTCCTCGAAGACGTCGCGGCGCAGCGAGACGTCCTCGCGGATCAGCTTCCACGTCTCGCGGCGCAGAATCATGTTCGAGCCGTACAGGACCGGAACGTCGCGGACCTCCGGGGTGGACGGCGACCGCCGGGCGAGCGGTGACCACCGCGCCTTGATGCGGGCGGCCGCGTCGCCGTAGGGCAGCTCGTACGCCTCACCGCGTCCGCACGCGGCGGCCCAGTGCTGATCGACGTCGGCGGCGAAGAAGTCGAGAATCGTTGCCGCCCAGTCATCGGGCACGCGGGTGTCGGCATCGATCCGGGCGACGAGATCCCCGGACGCCGCATCCATACCGGCGTTCCGGGCGAAGACGAGACCCTGCTGCTTCTCGGTCACCACGCGGATCTCGGGGTGGTCCGTGGCATGTCGTCGCACGATGTCACGGGTGCCGTCCGCGGAGTTGTTGTCCACGACGATGATCTCGGTGATGCAGTCGAGCTGGGTGCACAGCAGGTCCAGGCACGCGCCGATGCACTCCTCCTCGTCGAATGCCGGGACGACGACGGACAGGGACAGTCGGTTCATCGGGAGGTCTCCGTTCGCGAGGCGGTCGGGTGCAGCGGGGCCGTGCGGCGCTGCGCTGCCGCCTCGACGAGGTCGGCGCACCGCCGGACCGCATCGGTGGGCGAGACGAGGGAATCCGCGAGACGCTCTGCAGCAGAACGTGTCCGTGGGTGGAGCACCCGGGCCAGAGCGGCATCGAGCGAGGCGGAGGACGCCGATCGTGCGGCGACGCTCGCGCCGACTCGCGAGGCGACGACGCGTCGTCCCCACAGGGGTTGATCGGCACCGACGTGACACACGAGGGTGGGTCGACCGGCGCGCAGACCGGCGGCGGTGGACCCGGCGCCGCCGTGGTGGACGACGGCCTCGCACTGCGGGAGCACCGCGGTGTGGTCGACGGCCGACACCGAGAGGACATCGTGCCCGAACTCGCTGGAACCGGGGGCGTTCTCGCGCAGCAGCCGGTCGTCCCAGCCGCCGACGAGCAGAACGCGTCTCCCGGCACGCCGAACGGCAGCGACGAGTTCGTCGAGAAGAGCCGCGCCGCCGGGGACCGTCATGCTGCCGAACCCGATGTACACCGGTGGTGTGCCCGCGCGGAGCCAGGAATCGAGACCGTCGGTGACCGGGGCAGCTCGCTGCACCGCGGCGCGAGTGCGGGCGTCGGGATGCAGGAAACCGGTGAGAGGTCGCGCCGGGCCCCATTCCTCCGTGAGCCCGGGGAACAGCGCCGCGTCGTACGCCTGGATTTCGGTGACGCCGGAACGCGCCAGCGCCCCAGCGACACTGGATGTCATGGGCGGAAGTCCGAGTTCTGCTCGGAGGGTGGTGTGCGCACCGCGGGAGGCGCGCCACAGTGTGGTGTCGAGCGCCCACCACGCCGCGCGGTGCACGAACCCCGGGAGGGCCGACGGTACCGGGACGACGGAGGCGACGCCGTTGCTGCGAACCGGGCAGAAGTGCAGGGGTACGTAGGGGATCGAGTGCACCTCGGCCACGTCGTACGCGCTCTCCTGACCGACGGACGACCCCACGAGGACATCGCTGCCGGCGGCCAGGTCGGTCAGCGCGGCTCGCGCGGCGCGACCTCCCGCGACGGTGACGGCCGTGACGGCTGCCAGCCGGCGGCGCGGGTTGCGCGAGGCCATGTCTCGGGTCACGAGGGGCGAGGTGAGCAGCTCCGCGGTGTCCACACCGCACGGGCGAGCATCGAGGCCGGCGGACGCGGCGAAGGCGACGAGGTTCGGCGGAACGGCGAGCACCACACGGTGTCCACGTCGTTCCAGCTCGGTGGCCAGGACGACGCCGGGCTGCACGTCGCCTCTACTTCCCTGAAATGCCAACGTGACCTGCATGTCTCACCCCCTCGAGCGTTGCTCCGCGACCCCCGCGCGCCGAGCGTCCGCAACTGATGACCTCCGCGAACTGTTCGTGGAACGACCATTGCAGACATGGTGGGACTCCGCCAATCGTGACGTCCTACGCCACACCGACACGCCAGGGTGACGAGTGTCTCGCTGTCCGAGTTGCGATCGGGCCCGTCGTGACATCCCACGCCGCTGCGCCGACCCGACCTCCTTGTTCGGCGTATTCGGCTGTCAGCCTTGACAAGTCGACTGCGGCGCTGCTTGTGACCAGCGTGCGTTCCCGACCTCGAGGTCTGTCCGTGGTCCAGTTCTCGGATCGGCACCACGACATGCCGTCCCGTGCGTCGAATGGTACGAACACGTGACACAAGCGGACGAGACGCCATTTCCGGCGCACTCCACATCAGGTATGTCCGAGGGGGAATCGAGTCGTGCGCATCGTCATGGCCGTCAGCGGAACGCGAGGCGACGTACAACCTGCCGTCGTCCTGGGTTCGGATCTGGCGGGCCGGGGCCACCACGTGGTCATGGCAGTTCCGCCCAACCTCGTGCACCTGACCCGCGGGGTCGGACTCGAGACGGTGCCGTTCGGGTACGACACCCGCGAGCACATGAACTCGGACCTGGTCCGTCACGGCCTGTCCCGCGGGTCGGTCGCCGACCGTGCGCGGGCGCTCGCCGCACTGTGGAACTTCGGGTGGGACCAGATGGTGACGGAACTGCGCGACGTCGTCGACACCACGGCGCCGGACGTGCTGCTCACCGGCATCACCACCGAACAGATCGCGCTGCCCCTCGCCGAGGCGCGCGGGATCGGTCTCGTCGCGCTGCATCACGCGCCGGTGCGCTCCAACCCGCGGTATTCACCGGTGCCCGGCATCGACGGTGCGCCGGCTGCGGTCGTCGGACTTGCCTGGACCGTGCTGGACCATGTCCTGTGGACGGCGACCCGGCGGCGCGAGAACACGCTGCGCCGCTCCCTGGGCATCCCCACGGTGTCGTCACCGCTTCCCGGTCGCATGGCCCGTCGCCGGACCGTCGAGATCCAGGCCTACGACCGGGTGTTCTGCCCCGAACTCGCCGTCGACTGGGACGGCACGCGTCCCCTCACAGGTTTCCTCGAGGTGTCCCCGGAGCTGCGGGCACGGATGGATCCGCAGCCGTCCGACCCGTCCCTGGACGAGTGGATCGACGACGGCCCCCCGCCCGTCTACGTCGGCTTCGGATCCATGCCGGTGACGAACCCGGCGGCCGTCCTGGCCGCCGTCGCGGATGCCGCGGCGCGCGTGGGCGAACGGGTTCTGCTGTGCGCCGGCTGGAACGACGTCGACTCCGCAGACGCGCTCGGTGATCACGTCCGTGTGACCGGCGCCGTCGACCACGCCGCGGTCTTCCCCCGGTGCCGCGCCGTCGTGCACCACGGCGGCGCGGGGACCACCGCGGCGGGACTGCGGGCCGGACGGCCGACGGTGGTGTGCTCGGTGTCGTCCGATCAGCCCTTCTGGGGTCGGCGGGTCGTCGCCCTGTCGTGCGGCGCCGCGATGTCCGCCTCCGACATCACGGCGCAGTCGTTGGAGAAGGCGTTGCGCCTCGCTCTGACGCCCGAGGCGGCCGCGGGCGCAGCCGCCGTGGCCGCCGCCATGACGAGTCCCGCGGAGGCGGTCCGCCGCGCGTCCGACCTCGTGGAGTCGGCCCGCCCCGCACCGACGGACGCGGTGGTCGCATGACGGCGCGGCTTCAGGATCAGGACTTCACCTACTGGTTCCTCTCCGAGGCGTTCGGGTGGGACGTGGTCCTGCAACTCGTGTGGCGCTTCGACGACGCGGTGCCGGACGCCGACGTGACGGCGATGGCGGTGGGACTCGCGCGCGGAGCACTGCATCGACGCATCGTGCGACCGTCGATTCCCGTCGCCCGCCCGGGCTGGGTCCGGTCCGACCGGGATCCCGCCGTTCGGCTCGACGACGAGTCTGTGACACCGGACGAGGTCCTCGACTGGGCGACGCGCGATCTCGAGACCGTCGACCTCGACGCCGAGGAGGGTCGCTGCTGGGCGCTGCGGTCCACCCGGACGACCACCGGTGGATCGGCGCTGTCTCTCACCTGCCTGCACCTCGTCGCGGACGGCCGAGCGATGACGGCGGCCGCTGTGGCCGCCGTCGCCGACACGGCCGGGGTGCGCGACGACATCGGCGCCGCGCCGACCGGGCCGTCCGCACTCGTCGGGGACGTCGGCGACGCAGCACGTCAGGTGGTCGGAGCCGTGGCCGGCGTGGCACGGACCGCCGTCGCGGTGGTGTCCGATCTCCGCTCGACCGACTCCGGCGTCGCACGTCCGGCCTCCGTCACCCCGCGCACCCCCGCACACACCCGTGCGCCGCTGGCTCGTCCGTCCTGGGCGACGGTCACGGTGCCGGTGGCGGAGTGGGACGCCGTCGCGCAGCGTCACGGCGGGACACGGAACTCGTTGTTCGTCGCGGTACTCGCCGGTGCGCTCGTCGCCACCGGCTACGCAGACGACGGGCTGCCCGTGAAGGTCGGCATCCCGATGAGTCTGCGCCGGGGTGACGACGATCAGCGCAGCAACGCCACCGGGGGTGTGTCGATCTCACTCGCCGAGCGCGTGGTTCCGGGCTCCGATCTGGGCGGTGTCCGCGCGCTGTGCCGGGACGCGTTCGCGGCGCTGTCCGCCGGACGCCGGCCGGCGATGATTCATCTGCAGCCGCTGCTCCAGGTACTCCCGCTGTCCGTCGTGACGTCCGTGGTGACGGGCGGCGGGTCCGGTATGCCCGACGTGGTCGCGTCGAATCTCGGGTCCTTCGACGGTCTCCGCCGGGTCGGCGGCCGTACCGCCACGGACGTCGCCTTCCGGGGAACAGCGCACCACGTCGACCCCGCCGGCACGCAACGCTTCGGCGAGGGCGTGCAGTCCTGGTATCTGGAGACGGACGGTGCGGCGACCTTCGCCGTGGCCGGGTTCGACGAGACACGCGTGGGTTCCGCGCAGGCGCTGACGGCAGCCCTGTCCGCGGAGCTCACCGGATGGGATGTGCCGCATGAGTTCTGGTGACGTGACCACTGCTCAGGTCCGCCCGGCAGACCGCGTGGCGGGTGCCGACGAGTCGTACGCGTTGGCGGAGCGACTCTTCGGATGGACGGCGCCGATCCAGTACCTGTGGATCTTCCCGGCCGACCCGGGTGCGGACGCCGTCGCGACGCTCGCCGACCGGCTCGCGTCGGGATCGTTCGACCGCCGGGTGGTCCCCACCTCCGTGCCGTTCGGCCACGACCGATGGGTGCGGGCCGAGCGCCCCGCCACGGTGTACACCGAACCCGGAACCATCGCGGACGACGCCGTGGGGGACTGGGTCGACGCCCGGCTCCGTGCGGCGGACCTCGATCCCTCCGATGGACGCGGTTTCGCGCTCGAGTGTGCGCACACCGATGCCGGACGAGTCGTCGTGGCACTGCTGGTCTCGCACATGATCGCCGACGGCCAGGCCGTGTACGCGGCGCTCGATGCGGCTCGCCGGGGGCCGACGCGCTCGGCACTGCCCACCGGGCGTGACGTCGCCGGGTGGGCCGGCGTGCGGGGCGATCTCCGTGACGCGGGGGCGCAGATTCCGGCGGTGGCGCGGGCACTCGCGGTGATCGGGAAGGCGGCGGCGACGGCCGGCGCGACGGCGCTGCGGACGGCGATCACGCGATCCGACGAGACTGCACCGACCGCCGCGCCGGTCGCGGCTCGCGCGGACCAACCCACTCCGACCGAGTCCGACACCACCCTCGCCGTGGTGGATCTCGATCGCCGTGAGTGGATCGCCCGCGCGGCCGAGCACGGTGGTACGCCGAACAGCCTCTTCACGGCCGTCATGGGCGGGGTTCTGCGTGCGTCCGGCCATCCGACGGGTCCCGAGGGCACGCGCATCTGCATCGCGGTGAGCAACCGCGCCGACGGCGACGACAGAGCGAATGCGTCCGGGGGCGTGTGGATCCGGGTGCCCGGGCCGATCGGACCCGAGGTGGGGCTCGGCGAGATCCGCGCGCTGAGCAAGGCGGCGTTCGCGAAGTACGCGACCACGGACGACGCGGTCACCGACCACCTGCAGGCGGTGGCCAGGTTGCTTCCGGACCGGGTGCTCGGGCGGATGATGACGTCCATCGCCGGGCCGGACACCACGGTGTCGAACCTGGGCGCCGCGCCGCAGAGCGCCCTCGAACTCGGTGATCAGGTCGCGGAGTCGTTCGGGATCCGCGCGATCATGCAGGGCCGCGACGCGGCCGCCCGGCGTCGACAGGGACCGGCGATCGCCGCGTGGGCGGTGGAGTACGGCGACAAGGTGACGGTCACCGTGTTCGGCATCCACCCCGAGTACGCGGGAGACACCGGCCGGCTCCGCGAGACGGTGTCCGCCGAGCTCGACCGGTGGTCACTCGAGCACTCGTTCTGGTGAGGTCTAGAGCGGGATGTTGCCGTGCTTCTTCGGAGGCAGGGTGACCATCTTGCGTTCGAGCAGGCGCAGTGCGGTGACGATCTGTCCGCGGGTGTGGCTCGGGGGGATCACCGCGTCGACGTAGCCGCGTTCGGCGGCGACGTACGGGTTGACGAGGGTGTCCTCGTACTCGTTCTGCAGCTCGAGGCGCAGTGCGTCGACGTCGTCACCGTTCTTCGCGGCCTCGAGGAGGCGCTTGCGGTAGACGAAGCCGACGGCGCCGGAGGCGCCCATGACGGCGATCTGCGCGGTGGGCCACGCGAGGTTGAGATCGGCGCCCATGTGCTTGGACCCCATCACGTCGTACGCGCCGCCGTACGCCTTGCGGGTGATGACGGTGATCTTGCCGACGGTGGCCTCACCGTAGGCGTAGAGCAGTTTCGCGCCGCGGCGGATGATGCCGTTGAACTCCTGATCGGTGCCGGGCAGGAAGCCGGGGACGTCGACGAGGGTGATGATCGGGATGTTGAAGCAGTCGCAGGTGCGCACGAACCGGGCGGCCTTCTCGGAGGCGTCGATGTCGAGGGTGCCGGCGAACGCGGTGGGCTGGTTGGCGACGATGCCGACGCTGCGCCCGTCGACGCGGCCGAACCCGACGATGATGTTGCGGGCGCGCCCTTCCTGCACCTCGAGGAACTCGTCGTCGTCGAGGATGCGGCGGATGACCTCGTGCATGTCGTACGGGGTGTTCGGCGAGTCCGGGATCAGGGTGTCGAGCTCCAGATCCTCGGCGGTGAGGGAGTCGGCGATGGCCCCGTCGATGGGGTCCGAGGGGGCAAGACGGGGCGCGGTGGCCTGGTTGTTCGAGGGGAGGTAGCCCAGGAGTTCGCGGACGTAGTCGAGGGCGTCCTGCTCGCCGGAGGCGACGTAGTGGGCGACGCCGGACTTCTCCATGTGGGTGTGGGCGCCGCCGAGGTCCTCCATGGTGACGTTCTCGCCGGTGACGGTCTTGATGACGTCGGGTCCGGTGACGAACATCTGGGAGGTCTTGTCGACCATGACGACGAAGTCGGTCAGGGCGGGGGAGTAGACGTGCCCGCCCGCGGCCGGTCCCATGATCAGCGAGATCTGGGGGACGACGCCGGACATGCGGACGTTGCGGTGGAAGATCTCGCCGTAGAGGCCGAGGGAGACGACGCCTTCCTGGATACGGGCGCCGGCGCCCTCGTTGATGCCGACGAGGGGGCGTCCGGTCTTGAGGGCGAGGTCCATGACCTTGACGATCTTCTCGCCGTAGATCTCGCCGAGGCTGCCGCCGAAGACGGTGGCGTCCTGGGAGAACACGCACACGTCGCGGCCGTCGACGGTGCCGTAGCCGGTGACGACGCCGTCGCCGAAGGGGCGGTTGTCGGCGAGGCCGAAGTTGACGGAGCGGTGGCGGGCGAGGGCGTCGAGTTCGACGAACGAGCCCTCGTCGAGGAGCGCGGTGATGCGTTCGCGGGCGGTGAGCTTGCCCTTGGCGTGCACCTTCTCCACGGCCGCCTCGCCCATGGGCTTCTCGGCCTGGGCCTGGCGGGCGGCGAGCTCGGCCAGCTTTCCGGCAGTGGTGTGGATGTCGGGTGCGGCAGCCCCCGTCTCTTCTCGAGCCACTGATTCCTGCGCGGACGCATCCTGAACACTCGTCATAGACCAGCACTGTATCGACGCCGCGCCGCCGGACGTGGCAGGGGTGGTGCGTCGGCCGCGTCTCTATGCTCGGCCCCATGTGGGAGAACCTGGACAGACCGCCGCTCGACGGGCGTGCGCTCACCCGCGCACTCGTCGAGGGACCCCGCGGATCGTGGTCGCGTGTCGACGTCGTGGCGCGGACCGGATCGACCAACGCGGACCTGTTGGCCGTCGCCGACACCGCCGGTGACCGCACTGCGCTGATCGCCGACGTCCAGGACGCGGGCCGCGGACGGCACTCGCGGTCGTTCACCGCTCCCGCGCGGTCGCAGGTCATCGTGTCGGCGCTGGTCAAGCTGCCCGGCGTGCCGCCCGGATCGGTGGGGTGGCTCCCGCTGCTCACCGGTGTCGCGGTGGTCGACGTGCTGCGCACCGTCACCGAGGTCGACGCGGTGCTCAAGTGGCCCAACGACGTCCTCATCCGCGGCGACGAGTCGTCCGGCTACGCCGGAGGCAAGGTGGCGGGCATCCTGGTGGAGGTGGCCTCGACCCATCCCGTCGTGACGGCGGTGTCCGGAGTCGGCATCAACGTCAGCCTCACCGAGGCGGAGCTGCCCGTCCCGACGGCGACGTCCCTGCAACTGGCCGGCGCGGCGGTGATCGATCGCGGCACCGTGGTGCGCGCCTTCCTGCGGGCCATGGGTTCGGCACTGGACGAGTGGCGGGAGTCGGGGTGGGACACCGCGCCGATCGCGGAGCTGTACCGCTCCCGGTGCGATACTCTCGGCCGCCGCGTGCGGGTCACGATGCCGGGCGACACCGAGCTGGTGGGCGTCGCGACCGACATCGACGAGCACGGTCGGGTGGTGATCGTGCCCGAGTCGGGGGACACCACGCCGGTCGCCGTCTCGGCGGGCGACGTCACTCACCTCCGCGCGCTCGACGCCTGACCGCCCCTTCCCCACAGGAGAATCGCATGTCGTTTCCGCAGGACGCACTGGGGCACGAGGAGGACCTGATCCTGCATCGGCACCCGCACTGGAAGATGCTCGTGCTGCCGGTGCTGACGTTCCTCGTCGCGACGCTTCTCGCGGGCTTCCTCGTGGGTCTGATCGGACGGTCGCTGGAGTCCACGGCGCGGTCCGCCGCGCTGATCGCCGTCGCGGTGGTGTGGGTCGGGCTGATCGCCTGGCGCACCGCTGTCCCCGTACTGCGTTGGCGGTCCACACATTTCGTCGTGACCGACCGACGCGTCCTCGTCCGCCAGGGTGTGCTGTCGCACTCGGGCATCGACATCCCGGTACGCCGGGTGTCCAACGTGCAGTTCCGTCACGGTCTTCTCGACCGGCTCCTGAAGACCGGCACCCTGGTGATCGTGGCGAGCTCCGACGACCCCCTCGAGTTCGACGACATCCCCGACGTCGAGCGGGTCCACTCCCTGCTGTACCACCAGGTCTTCGACTCCCAGAATCACGGCTGGGACGACGGAGACGATCTCGGTCCCGCGCGCACTACGTAGGGTGGTCCGGTGACCGAAGTCCTGCTCGCCGAAGACGATGAAGCCATCGCGACCCCGCTGTCCCGCGCACTCGGACGAGAGGGGTACACGGTGACGGTCGAGCAGACCGGTCCGGCAGCGCTCTCGCGCGCCCTGGAAGGCTCGTTCGATCTCCTGATCCTCGATCTCGGGCTCCCCGGGATGGACGGCCTCGAGGTGTGCCGGCAGATCCGCGCCACCAGGTCCGACCTCGCCGTCCTGATGCTCACCGCACGCACCGACGAGGTCGACTTCGTCGTCGGTCTCGACGCGGGAGCCGACGACTACGTGAGCAAGCCCTTCCGCGTCGCCGAGCTCATGGCGCGGGTCCGGGCCCTGCTCCGGCGCCGCGGCGCGGCCTCCGAGGACGGCACCATCGAGGTGGGCGGCCTGCGCCTCGAACCCGCCGCACGGCGCGTCCTGCTCGACGGCCACGAGATCCCCCTGGCCAACAAGGAGTACGAACTTCTCAAGATCCTGCTCGACCATGCCGGTCAGGTGGTCTCGCGCGAGACCATTCTGCGCGAGGTGTGGGGCGACGCCGAGCTGCGCGGCTCGAAGACGCTGGACATGCACATGTCCTGGCTGCGCCGCAAGATCGGCGACGAGGGCTCGGTGGCCGAACGACGCATCGCGACCGTGCGCGGCGTCGGCTTCCGGATCAACACGGACTGACCGGGCCACCGCATGAGGCGTAGGATCCTGCAGTCGATCCTCGCGGTCGTCATCCTCACCGGCATGCTGCTCGGCATCCCGTTGACCTACACCGCCTGGCTGTGGGTCGAGGACTTCACTCGCGGCGACCTGCGCACCCGACTCGAGCGCATGGCGTCCGAGATCATCGATCAGGAGGGCGGGGACGGCCGCGTGGACGGCGGCCTCGACACCGCCTCGCTGCGTCTCGTCGTGCCCATGGGCGGGCGCCTCGTCGTCGTCTACCCCACCCCCGAGAACCCGGCGTCCCGCATGGACATCGGCGCACCGTCCGTCGAGGATCCGATCGAGGAGTCCCTCTCGATGGGCACCTCCGGGTCGCTGCTCCTCGAAGTGCCGTCCGACGAGATGCGCACCGCCCAGAAGCAGGCCGTCGGCGCGGTGGCGCTCGTCGTCCTGGCCTCGATCGCGGCCGGCACCGTCGTCGCCGTCCTCACGTCCCGTCGACTCTCCACGCCCCTGCAGCACGTCGCGGGGCGGGCCGCCCGGCTGGCCGAGGGCGATTTCCGCAAGGACCCCACCCGCCACGGCATTCCCGAACTCGACCGGGTGTCCGACGTGCTGGACTCCGCATCGGTCGAGATCGTGGGGCGCCTGCAACGCGAACACTCCCTCGTCGCGGACGTCTCCCACCAGTTGCGCAGCCGTCTCACCGCGGTGCGCCTGCGTCTCGACGAGCTGTCCGGACACCCCGATCCCGAGGTGGTCACCGAGGCCAACGAGGCGATGGCCCAGGTGGACCGGCTCACCACCGCGATCGACGACCTCGTGCGGTCGTCCCGCAGTGACGGCGCGGCCGACGCCTCGACCGTGCGCGTGCGCGGCGAACTCGAACCCGTCATCGACGACTGGCGCGGGCCGTTCGCCGATGCCGGGCGCGAGCTCGAGCTGCGCGGCGACTCGTCGGTCACCGCCCTGGTCACGGGTTCCCGGCTCCGCGAGGCGGTGTCGGTGCTGCTGCACAACGCGCTGGACCACGGCGGCGGGCGCTGCGTCGTCACGGTGCGCCTCGTGGGGGAGTCGCGTGCACCCGCGCAGGACGGACCACGGCCGCCCGTGGTCGTGGAGGTCGCCGACGAGGGAACCGGCGTCAGCGACGAACTCGCGCCGCACATCTTCGACCGCGGTTTCTCCGGCGCCGGATCCACCGGGGTGGGCCTCGCCCTCGCCCGCGCGCTGGTCGAGGCGGACGGGGGACGACTCGAACTGCAGCGCCGACGTCCCGCGCTCTTCGCGGTGTTCCTGCCCGCGGCACGCGTGGACCAGGTGATCCCGGCCGGGATGTCCGAACCGCGCTGACCGGCTCGGCTCACCTAGGCTCGCGACGTGACTGCGCCCGACTTCTATTCCGAACTGCGGACTCTGCGACTCGAGCGGGTGCTCGACGCCGGGGTGGAGATCATCGCCGACCGCGGGTGGGACGGCCTGAGCATGACCGAGGTCGCGAAGCGTTCCGGGGTGCCCCGGCAGAGCCTCTACAAGGAGGTGGGCACCAAGGACGACCTCGGTCGCGCCGTCGTGGACCGCGAGGTCGAGCGATTCCTGGAGCAGGTGCGCACCGGGCTGGCAGCACATCCCGACAGCTTCGAGGACGGCATCTCCGCTGCCGTTCGGGGCGTGCTCGAACACGGTCGGGCCAATGTCGCTCTCGCAGCCGTTCTGCGGCCGGGGCACGATTCGGGTCTGCTCGCCCTGGTCACGGTCCACCCCGACGCCGTGTTGGGCCACGCGAACAGTGCCGTCGGTGCGTTGGTGGGCGAGAGGGCGCCGGACGCGTTGGTGGACTGCGTGGTTCGACTGACGCTGAGCCATCTGGTGCAACCGTCCGTGGACGTGGACGAGGCGGTGGATCGCATCGACCGGGTGGTCCGCGGGTTCGCCTGAGCGGACTCGGCTCGGTCCCACCGGCCCGGCGCACTACAGGTCGAGCACCAGCTTCGACGACAGCGATCGCGAGACACACATCATGACCGTGTCCCCGCGTTCGCGTTCGCGACGCGACAGCACGGAGTCGCGGTGGTCGGGAGTGCCGCTCAGGACGTCGGCCTCGCACGTCCCGCAGATGCCTTCCATGCACGACCCGATGACGTCGGCGCCGGCCTTCTCGACGGCGTCGAAGATCGACGTGCCGTCGGGGACGGTGACGGTCACCCCCGAGCGCGCGCACTCGACCTCGAACGAGTCGAGCGCGTCGTCCGGTGCCTCGACGGTCTCGGCCGCGAAACGCTCCAGGTGCAGGCTCCCGTCCGGCCACGCCGCGCACGCGTTCTCCACGGCATCGAGGAGTGGGCCGGGCCCGCAGCAGTAGACCAGGGTCTCGGGCCGGGGCTCACCCAGCACGGTGTCGAGATCGACACGCTCGCCGCGTTCGTCCTTGGCCCAGACCGTCACGCGGTCGTCGCCGTCGAACTCGTCGAGGAACGCCATCGACGAACGAGATCGACCGGCGTACACCAGGTTCCACTCGGCGCCGTCGGCTCGGGCAGCGGCGATCATGGCGCGGATCGGTGTGATGCCGATCCCGCCGGCGATGAAGAGATAGCTCGGTGCGGGATCGAGTGCGAAGTGGTTGAGCGGCCCTCGTGCTCGCAGAGTGGCTCCCTCCGGCAGGTGGTCGTGCACGTGCGCCGAGCCGCCGCGGCCGTCCGGCTCACGCAGGACAGCGATCGTCCACGAGGACTCGTCGGCGGTGTCTCCACAGAGTGAGTAGTGTCTGACCAGGTCGGGGCGCAGCATCAGTTCGACATGCGCGCCGGGCGTCCAGGACGGCAGTGATCCGCCGGCGGCATCGGTGAGGACGAGTTCGACGACGCCCTCCGCCGCGGTACGCCGGTGTGCGACCCGCACATCGAGCTGCGTCCGCTCTGCTCCGTCGCCGTCGCGGCGCTGCCGAGGGGGCGTGACGGTGGACGTGTCCACCACGGGAGCGGCGCCGGCGGCCTTCCGGTCGGTGCGGTAGGTGCCGTGCCGTCGACGCTCCCCGCCCTTCGGTGTCGTCGTCACCATCATGGAGCTGTAGCCACGAACGAAGTTGGACTGCACGCGCGTCGGCTCCGCGAGGACCTCGATGTCGTCGAAGCGCGTCAGCAGCTCCTCCCAGAGGATCCGCAGCTGCATCTCCGCGAGCCGACTTCCCATGCAGCGGTGGGTGCCGATGCCGAACGCGAGGTGATGCCGTGCGTTGCGCCGGTCGATCACGAAGCTGTCCGGGTCGTCGAACGTGCGCTCGTCGCGGTTGGCCGAGGCGTACCACATGACGACCTTGTCGCCCTCGCGGACGAACTGACCGTTCAGGACGGTGTCTCGAGTCGCGATGCGGCGCATGTAGGCGAGGGGCGTCTGCCACCGCAGGATCTCGTGGACCATCTTCGGTACCAGGTCCGGATCGGCGCGCAGGCGATCGAACTGCTCCGGGAACTGGTTCAGGGCCAGCAGTCCGCCCGTCATCGAATTGCGGGTGGTGTCGTTGCCGCCGACGACGAGCAGGACGATGTTGCCCAGGAACTCCATCGGGCGGTCGATCAGGTCCTTCGTGTCCTCGGAGAGCTGCATGAGGGTGATGAGGTCGTACCCGGGCTTCTCGCCGGCTGCGAGGCGCGCCGCCTTGTCGTGCCACAGCGCACTGAAACTGCGCGCTGCTTCCGCCGCGGCCCGATACGCCGCGTCCGTGTCGGTGGACCCGCCGGTGGCCGACGCGCTCGCGGCCACCAGATCGGTCCACTCGACCAACTTCCGTCGTTCCTCGTACGGGAAGTCGAGCAGCGTCGCGAGCATCCGCGAGGTCAACTCGATGCTGACCCGGTCGACCCAGTCGAAGGGCTCGCCCACCGGGAGCTCGTCGAGGACCTCCGCGACCCGCGAGCGGATGAGACCCTCCATCTCCTCCAGATTCCGAGGTGCGACGACGCCTTGCACCGCGGCGCGCTGCTGATCGTGGCGCGGCGGGTCCATCGCGATGAACATCTCGATGTCGAGACCCTCCGGCGGTGTGCCCAGGATGATCTGCGGTTCCGCCGAGAACGTCTCGAAATCCCGGTCGACTGCGACGATGTCGTCGTAGCGCGTGACGGACCAGAACGGCCCGAACGCGCTGTCGGCCCGGAAGTGCACGGGCGACTCGTCTCGCAGTCTCCGGAAATAGGCCTCCCACGATCCCTGCCGCCACAGGAACGGGTTGCTGACATCGATCTCGGTCAGATCCAGCTCCGCCACGTCGGGGATCGCGGACTCACGGAAGTGTGGCTGCCCGTCGCTCACCACGAGCCTCTTCGCGCGCTGCCACAGATGCAGTCCCTGGATCTGACGCTCCATCGGGACCAGTGCCTGTGTTCTCGTGATGATCGTGTCGCGAACGCTCATGACGACTACCGCCTCGGTGCTGGGATGGTTCTGACGAGTGGGATGACAGAACTAAACCATGTGTATCCGAAGATGACAATAGTCGACGTATTGTCGCCGCTGAGAGGCAGCGCACCAGCGGGCCCGTCGCCGGGTGAGTGAGGAGAGGGGGCCTGACGCGTCGCGTCAGCTGTGACCCATGAACTGCGTCTGCTCGTCGTCCGGGTCGACGTCGGGATCGAGATCGGGGTCCGGCTCGTCCTCGATCAGCGGATTCGCGATGATCCCGCGGCCGTTCTCGTCCGGGAACGCGAAGCGACGCAGTGCCCAGAATCGGAAGACCATCTGCAGCAGATTGCCGATGACGTAGTTGAGGACGAAGTCGATGATGATCAACGCGGTGAGGGTGGTCTGTCCCTCGCGGATGTCGAAGACGTTGTTCGCGATCCAGAGCGGAGCGGCGGCGAGGATGACGCCGATGCCACTGATGGTGAAGAACAACAGTGCCTCGTGATGACGCTCGCGGCCACCACGGTTCTTGAACGACCACTCGCGGTTGAGGATGTAGCTGAGAATCGTCGCCATCACGCCGGAGAAGATCTTGGCGACGACGGGCTTCGACTCGAGCACGGTGAGGCTCAGTGAGTAGAAGATCGCGAGGTCGAACACCATCGTGGTCGCGCCGACGATCGCGAACTTGATCAGTTCGGAGTGGCGGAGGGCGATGCTTCGGAACGGCTGCGGGATACCGGCAACCACACGGTCGATCAGAGGCACGGTGACCCACTTTACGAAGAGCAGTGACCAAACACTAATCGGACTCGTGACACGATGAGCGACGTGACAGCAGGAGACACCGTGAATTCGGACATCCCCCAGCAGACCCCGCGCACCGACCCGCCGCGGCAGCGCACCTCGTCCCTGCCCGTCGTCGCGATGGTCGGCGGAGGACAGCTCGCACGGATGACGCACCAGGCCGCGATCGAGCTGGGTCAGACCCTGCGCGTGCTCGCGGCCGGGGAGAACGATCCGGCGGCTCGGGTGAGCGCCGACGTGGTGCTCGGCGAGCACACCGATCTCGCGGCACTGCGTGCGGTCGCCGCCGGTGCCGACGCGCTGACGTTCGATCACGAACACGTCCCCACCGAGCATCTCGACGTCCTCGTCGCCGAGGGCGTCAACGTCCAGCCGCCTCCCGAGGCGCTGATCTTCGCGCAGGACAAGCTGCGGATGCGCGTTCGCCTGCGGGAACTGGGACTACCGGTACCGGATTTCACGGAGGTGGCCTCCGTCGAGGACGTCGTCACCTTCGGTGACGCCCACGACTGGCGCATCGTGATCAAGGCCGTGCGCGGCGGCTACGACGGTCGCGGCGTCTGGATGCCCGACGACGCCGACGAGGCGCGCACCGTGGTGTCCGACCAGCTCGCCGCCGGAGTGCCGCTGATGGCGGAACAGCGTGTCGACATGGCGCGCGAACTCTCGGCGATGGTCGCGCGGTCCCCGTTCGGGCAGGGAGCGACCTGGCCCGTCGTCGAGACCGTGCAGCGGTCCGGACAGTGCGCCGTCGTCATCGCACCCGCTCCCGGCCTGTCCGAGGACCTGGCTGCGGACGCCGAGCACATCGCGCTCCGCATCGCGTCCGAGCTGGGTGTGGTGGGAGTCATGGCCGTGGAGCTGTTCGAGAAGGTCGACGGCACCCTGTCGATCAACGAACTCGCCATGCGCCCGCACAACTCGGGCCACTGGACGCAGGACGGTGCCCGGACCTCGCAGTTCGAGCAGCACCTGCGCGCGGTACTCGACTATCCCCTCGGTGACTGCGCGCCTGTCGCGCCGGTGTCCGTCATGGCCAACGTCCTCGGCGCCGAGGAGCAGCCGTCCTCGACCATGGACGAGCGGGTGCATCACCTGTTCGCGCGGATGCCCGACGCCAAGGTGCACCTCTACGACAAGGGTGAGCGCAAGGACCGCAAGATCGGCCACGTCAACATCGTGGGCCCGCGGAACGGCTCCGCGTCTGATGCCGAGCACGTCGCCGAGGTCCGGGAGCGTGCCGAGCGTGCCGCGCACTGGCTCTCGCACGGCGTCTGGACCGACGGATGGGATCCGCATCATGGATGAGAACAGCAACAGCACGGCCGTCCGGGTCGGCATCATCATGGGCAGCGACTCGGACTGGCCGGTGATGGAGGCCGCCGCCCTGGCGGTCGCCGAGTTCGGCGTCCGCTTCGAGGTGGGCGTGGTCTCCGCGCACCGGACGCCGCAGCGCATGCTCGACTACGCGCGGGACGCGGCGGACCGCGGAATCGAGGTGATCATCGCCGGCGCCGGCGGTGCCGCTCACCTGCCGGGCATGGTGGCCTCCGCGACGCCGCTCCCCGTCATCGGTGTCCCGGTTCCCCTGAAGTACCTCGACGGGATGGACTCGCTCCTGTCGATCGTCCAGATGCCGGCGGGGGTTCCCGTCGCGACGGTCTCCATCGGCGGCGCACGCAACGCCGGTCTGCTCGCCGTGCGCATTCTCGGTGCCGCCGATCCGCAGCTGCGTGGACGGATGGCCGAGTTCCAGCGCGGACTCGAGCAGATGGTGCTGGACAAGGACGAGGCGCTGCGTCGCAGTCTGCTGGAATGACCGCGTCCGCGGACTCGGTCCGTCCTCTGCACCGCACGCCCGCTGCCCTGGCCGCGGTCGTCGTCGGCGGTGCCGTGGGGACGGGTGCCCGCTACGCGGGCGAGTCCTGGGTGCCGCACTCCGGAACGGGATGGCCGTGGGCCACGTTCCTGATCAACCTGAGCGGTGCGTTCGTCCTCGGTCTGCTGCTGGAAGCGTTGGCGCGCTCGGGACCGGACGTCGGGCGGCGTCGGTGGGTGCGCCTGGTGGCGGGCACCGGTTTCTGTGGCGCGTTCACGACCTACAGTACGTTCGCCCTCGAGACGGTCGAGCTCGTCCGGGACGGCGCACCGACGACTGCACTGACCTACGCCGCCGTCGGAGTCGTGGCGGGACTGATCTGTGCCTGGGCGGGCATCGTGACCGGTGGCACGCTCCATCGGAGGCCACGCACATGACGGTCGCCGCGGTGCTGCTCGCGGGGGCGCTCGGGGCGGTGGTCCGCTTCGTCGTCGACGGCGAGGTGACGGCTCGTTTCGGTCGGCCGTTCCCCCTGGGGACTCTGATCGTCAACGTCAGTGGGTCGTTCCTTCTCGGCATCCTGGCCGGGCTCGTGCTGTTCGCCGGCCGGCCCGCCGAGTGGCAGGCCGTCGCCGGCACCGGGTTCTGCGGCGGGTACACCACGTTCAGCACCGCGAGCGTGCAGACGGCCCGACTCGTGCAGGAGGGTCGGCACCGGGCGGCCGCGGCGAACGCGGGGACCACCGTGATCGCCTCCGTCCTGGCCTGCGCCGGTGGACTGGCTCTCGTGTGGGCGGCGTCGGGTGGGAGCTCGGTGTGACGTCCTCCGGTCCGCGGGGGTCGAGCCCGCTGCGACGGGTGTCGCGCGGCAGCATCCAGTCGCTCGTCGTCACGGCCGCGGCGCTCACCTGGGCTCGTCTGTGGCGCTCGCGGATCTCGTACGACGCGTCGTCGAACCTGATCGTGTGCGAGGCGATGCGAGGCGGATACGCCCGCGGCGGAACGTGTTTCGGCGGAGCGTTCCTCACCGGACACGCGCTCGTCGATCCCCGTCGACGGCGGGCGATGCTGCGCCACGAGTCCGTGCACGCCGACCAGTGGGCCCGCCACGGCTTCTCGTTCGCGATCCGGTACCTGGTGGAGGAGATGCGCCGGCCGGGCGCCGCCAACCGCTTCGAGGTGGAGGCCGGACTCGGCGACGGGGGTTATCTCACTCGAGGACCGTCGTGACCTTCTCCGTGGCGACGCGGCGATCGAGCGCCGCCGGGTCCAGCGCGGTCACCTGAACCAGTGACGCGCCGGCCGCGAGCACCGCGACGAGACCGTCGAGCAGTCCGTCGGCGTCGTCCCACGACCCGGTCGCGAGAACCCGGTCCGTCGCCGACAGTCCGCGCGCTGCGGCGCGGCCCTGTGCATCGGTCAGGACGTCCTGGACGGAGCGACCCTCCAGGGCCGGACCGGCGCCGACGGGAACGAACTGATCGCCGTGCACGCGAACCGACGTCGCGTAGTCGGTGACTCCGAGGGGGAGGTCGTCGACGGGCCGACCGAACGGGTCGAGCGACAGTGCGGCCACCTCACCGGCGTCGGCGGTCTCCACACCCGAGGCGGTCACCAGGGCGACCGCCGCGTCCGGATCGGGCCGGAGAATCACCTCGGCGCCGGCCCACCACGCGCCGAGCAGCACCGAGGCGGTCTGCCAGTGCGCGGGGAGCACGACGCTGACGACGTCGCCGGGCGACACACCGAGCTCGTCACGGAGGAAGTTGGCCGTCTTCGCGGCCCAGTTGGCCAGAGTCAGCGCGGACAACTCGATGCGCTCACCGGTCGAGTCGTCGTAGTAGGTGATGCGCGGTCCCGCCGCGTCCGCCGCGAGGATGGGTCCGAGAAGCGCGTCCGTGAGCGTCGTGCCACCTGAGGTCATCGACGACATTCTTCCGAACGGGCCCGATCAGTTGACGCACTGGGGGCCCGTGGACCCGGCGTCGATCGGGTCCGCGGCCGCGGGAGCCGGGGTGGCGGTGTCGCCTGCGGGCGAGACACCGGCCGGAAGTGAGCCCGCCGCCGCGGGAGCGGAGTAGTCGGAGGCCAGCACGACGCGCACGGTCCCGGACGGCAGCGAGTCGTCGGTCTCGGTCCGATCGGTGCCGACCCGCGCGGCGACGGCCGCCGCGGCGTCACCGTCCGACGACGCGGCGTACACGGTGGTCCGGTCGACGCTCGCACCCTCGTTGTTGCCGACCTCGCCTGGAACGAAGCCCTCGCCCGACAGAGTGTCGGAGACCGAGGACGCCAGACCGTCGACGCCGCTGTCGTTCGCGACGTCCACGGTGACACTCGAGGCGTCGATGTCGGGAACGGTGGGCGTCGGCGTCACGCTCTCGGACGGCGCCGCGTCGCCGATGAGGCCTCGCACCCACGTCTGGACCTCGACGGGGTCGACCGCGACGATCGACTCGCCGTAGTCGGTGACGCCGTTGATGTCCGCGACGGGAATGGTGTCGAAGGTGACCGCGCCGCCGGCGACGTCCTGCAACTTCGTGGCGAAGTCGAGGACGTCCCAGTCGTCGTCGATGGTGACGGAGCGCTGCACGGCCGACCCGAGCTGCCCCAACGTGCCGGGGTTGCTGAGCGTGCGGGCGCTGAGCACCTTGCGGACCAGCGACGCCATGAACACCTGCTGACGGACGATGCGGTCGAGATCGCCACGGGGGAGATCGTGGCGCTGGCGCACGAAGCTGAGGGCGTCGGCACCCGAGAGCGTCTGCTGCCCGGCCGCGAAGCGCGCGCCCGAGAGGGGCTCGTCGACCGGCGCGTTCAGACACACGTCGACGCCGCCGACGGCATCGGTGAGCAGGACGAATCCGAGCAGCCCGACCTCGGCGTAGTGATCGACCGTCACGCCGGTGAGGCCCGCGACGGAGTCGATGAGCGCCTTGCGGCCCGCGAGCGTCGACTCGCTGTCGGCTTCGGCGTCGGGCACCCCGCTCTCGACGAGTTCGAGGCGCTTCTCTTCCTTGGTGGCTCCGTACGCGGCGTTGATCTTGCTGTCGCCGATGCCGGGCACGTTCACGTAGGCGTCGCGCGGGATCGAGATCGCCGACGCGGACGATCCGTCGTTGGGAACGCGGATCAGAATGATGGTGTCGGTGTTGTTGGCCACCTCGTCGCCGGCGCGGAGCGAGTCGAGCTCGTTCTGCGAGAGCGCGTTGCCGTGCGCGTCGGTCCTGCTGTCGGTGCCCACGAGCAGGATGTCGACCGCACCGTCGGCCCCGTCGCCGAGATCGAGGTTCGACACCGTCGCGAGGTTGCTGCGCAGCGAGTCGATGCTCTGCCATGCCACACCCGTCACCAGCAACGCGCCGGCGGAGAACAGTGCGACGGCGATCCGGCCGGCGTTGGAGTGCCCCGGTGTCCGCGAGGGGCGGTGGCTGGTCGGAGGTCGACGCCCCCGGTCGGAGCGGGTGGAGGACCGCCGCGCACCCGGTTCCGACTCGCGAGAATCGGGTCGCCGCTGCGCACCGCGCTGTGTCCGAGGTCTGTACGGATCGCGCGGTGTCCCGGGGCCCGTCACAGAATCCGTCACGATCCCCAGGCTAACGGCAGGGTCGCCGTGCTCCGCGCAACCCGCCACGGCGTGCCACACTCTGTCGCTGTGACCACCGACGCAGAGCAGAGTTCGGACAGGACGATCGTGGTGACCGGAGCCGGAGGTCAGCTCGGTCGCCGACTCGTCGACCGCGCGCGGGACGGGTACCGCGGGGCCCGCGTGCTCGGCTTCGGATCGGCCGACCTCGACATCACGGATCCGGAGTCGATCGCCGCCGCCGTGGTGCCGGGCACCGTGGTGATCAACTGCGCAGCGCACACGGCGGTCGACGCGGCGGAGACCGAGGAGGACCGCGCCGCACTGCTGAACGAGGTGGGACCGCGCCTGCTCGCCGAGCGGTGCGCCGAGGTCGGTGCAGGTCTCGTGCACGTCTCGACCGACTACGTGTTCGCCGGAGACGCGCGGACCCCGTACGAACCCGACGATCCCACCGCGCCGGCGACCGCCTACGGGCGCACCAAGCTGGCGGGGGAACGGGCCGTCCTGGAGGCGTTGCCGTCCGCGACGATCGTGCGGACCGCGTGGGTCTACACCGGCACCGGCTCCGACTTCGTCGCCACGATGCTCCGGCTCGAGGCCGAGCGGGAGACCCTCGACGTCGTGAACGACCAGGTGGGTTCGCCGACGTACTCGGGTGATCTCGCGGACGCGCTCCTCGAGGCGGCGACGTCGCCGCGAGCGCTGCCGCAGATCCTGCACGCCACCAACGCCGGGACGGCGTCCTGGTTCGACCTCGCTCGGGCGACCTTCGAGACCGTGGGCGCCGATCCCGACCGTGTTCACCCGTGCGGCAGTGATCTCTACGTGCGGCCGGCGCCGCGTCCCGCCTACTCGGTGCTCTCGCCCGCGGCCTGGAAGGGTGCCGGGCTGACCCCGCTGCGGCCCTGGCGCGACGCGCTGACGGCCGCGCTGGCGGCTCGGGCGGTCGCGGACCCGCCCGGAGCCGCCCAGTAGGGTGACCGGCGTGAGTGCCCCCCTGGCCGTCGTGACGGTGACCTATTCGCCCGGCGAGCACCTCGACGCATTCCTCGAGTCCCTGCGGGATGCGACGACGCGGCCGGTGTCGGTGATTCTCGCGGACAACGGGTCCACCGACGGCGCGCCCGAGGCGGCCGAGGCCGCATACGACCACGTCCGACTGCTGCGCACCGGAGCGAACATCGGCTACGGCGGCGCCGCCAATCGCGCTGTCGCCGAGGTGGATCCGGCCACCGAGTTCGTCATGGTCGTCAATCCCGACGTCCAGTTCGGCCCCGGGTCGATCGACGAGTTGCTGGCGGCCGCCGAACGGCATCCGCGGGCCGGGTCGCTCGGGCCCCTCATCCTCGAGCCGGACGGTTCGCGCTACCCGTCAGCCCGCCGCGTTCCCGATCTCACGTCCGGGTCGCTGCACGCACTGCTCGGTTCGGTGTGGCCGTCGAATCCGTGGACGCAGCGCTACCGGCAGGACAACGACGAGGTCAGCGAGCGGTCGGTCGGGTGGCTGTCCGGCTCGTGTCTGTTGCTGCGCCGTGCCGCGTTCGACTCGGTGGACGGGTTCGATTCCCGGTATTTCATGTACATGGAGGACGTCGATCTCGGAGATCGCCTCGGACGAGCGGGCTGGACCAACATCTACGTGCCCACGGCCGTCGTGACGCACGCCAAAGGTCATGCTGCGGGGCGTCATCCGGAGTCGATGCTGCCGGCGCACCACCGCAGCGCCTATCGCTTCCAAGCTGATAGACACCCGCGGAGATGGCAAGCTCCTCTCCGGTGGACGTTGCGCGCCGGACTGGCGTTGCGGTCCAGGGTGGTCGTGACTGCCGCACTGCGGCAACGCGACGACACGGTCGGGTCAGGTTCGAGCTCGTGAGAAGTTTCTGAGAAAGGCGATACGCGATGACTGCTCCGGCAACCGATGCCGTAGTTCTGGTCGGAGGAAAGGGCACGCGACTGCGTCCGCTCACGCTCTCCGCCCCCAAACCGATGCTGCCCACGGCAGGTCTGCCGTTCCTCACCCATCTCCTGGCGCGCATCAAGGATGCCGGGATCGATCACGTGGTGCTCGGCACGTCCTTCAAGTCGGAGGTGTTCGAGCAGCACTTCGGTGACGGCAGCGCACTCGGCCTCGAGCTCGAGTACGTGTTCGAGGAGGAGCCGATGGGCACCGGCGGTGGCATCCGCAACGTCCTGCCCCGGCTCCGCGCCGACAACGTCATGGTCTTCAACGGTGACGTGCTGGGCGGTACCGATCTGCGCGGCGTGCTCGACACCCACCGCACCACCGAGGCGGACGTCACCCTGCACCTCGTCCGCGTCGGTGACCCGCGTGCGTTCGGCTGCGTGCCCACCGACGAGTCCGGCCGCGTCACCGCGTTTCTCGAGAAGACCCAGGATCCGCCGACGGACCAGATCAACGCCGGCTGCTACGTGTTCAAGCGGGAGATCATCGAGAAGATCCCGTCCGATCGTCCGGTGTCCGTCGAGCGTGAGGTGTTCCCCGCACTGCTGGCCGAGGACAAGCGAGTCTTCGGACACGTCGACGCCGCCTACTGGCGCGACATGGGTACGCCGGAGGACTTCGTGAAGGGCTCCGCCGACCTCGTGCGCGGAATCGCACCGTCGCCTGCGCTGACGGGGACGCGGGGCGAGTCGCTGGTCCATCCCGGCGCGGGCGTCGCTCCCGGTGCGCTGCTGATCGGCGGCACGGTCGTCGGACGCGGCGCCGAGGTGGGAGCGGGCGCCCGTCTCGATGGTGCCGTCCTCTTCGACGGTGCCGTGGTCGAGGCCGGCGCGGTGGTCGAACGATCGATCCTCGGATTCGGTGCGCGCATCGGACCGCGGGCACTCGTGCGCGACGCCGTCATCGGCGACGGAGCCAACATCGGCGCGCGGTGCGAGCTGCTCCGCGGCGCCCGGGTGTGGCCCGGAGTGACGCTGCCCGACGGTGGAGTGCGCTTCTCGACCGACGTCTGAGGATCCAGGGCGTCCGACAATTCAGGGCGCCCGAAGGCTCAGCGAGCCGCCGCGCGGGAGATCATGTCCTGCAACGCGTCTCGTTCGGCGCCCGCCTCCCCGTCGGGGAGGTCGTCGACGGGCCACCACCGCAGGTCGTTCGACTCCGCGCTGCGGACGATGTGTGCACCGTCCGCGGCGCGTACGACGAAGCGCAGGTCGAGGTGGCGCGTCGGCTCGCCGAGCGAACACGTGATCGGGTGCGTGTGAACGGAGAGCAGCTCCGGCTCGAGAACCAGGTCGTCGATGCCGCTCTCCTCACGCGCCTCGCGGAGTGCCGCGTCCCGGACGGTCTCGTCGTCGACCTCGCAGTGTCCGCCCAGCTGGAGCCATCGTCCGACTCGCGGGTGCAGCGTCAGGAGCACGTGGCACCCACTCCGATCGAGCACCAGCGCCGACGCGGTGACGTGACCGGCCACGTTCTCGCGGAGACAGCCACGCGGCGCACTGTCGAGGAACGCCAGCATCGTGTGGCGCATCGAGTCGTCGTGCGGCTCGGTGGTCGACCAGGTGTGGAGCAGTTCTCTCGCGGACTCGTGGAGGCTCTCGGCGCTCACGGACGGTTCCTCACAGTTCTCGGAACGCGGAGCCGGGCGGCGTCGGCGCGCGGGGCGACGGGGGAGTGAGCGGGTGCCCGACGGCGACGGCCCCGACGGGATGCCAGTCGGCGGGTAGATCGAGCGTCTCGCGCACGGTGTCGGCGGCGAAGATGGTCGACCCGACCCAGCAACTGCCGAGGCCGCGCGCCGCGAGGGACACCAGGAACGCCTGCACCGACGCGCCCGCCGCCACCGTGAACATGACGGTTTCCGCGGACTGCCGTTCCGCGTCCGGATAGTCGTGCGCCTCGTCGAGCACCGCGAACGCCAGAATCAGTTCCGGCGCGGTGCGCAGCAGATCACCGCGTGCCAGACGGGCTTCGATCGAGTCCGCGGTCCGTCCGTCTCGCTCGAGATCGGCGCGCCACCGCGTTGCCATCGCATCGAGCAGTGCGGTGCGCACCGCCGGTGTCCGGACGGCGACGTAGCGCATCGGGTGGGAGTGATGGGGAGCCGGCGCGGTGACGGCGTCCGCCACGGCGGCCTCGACGACAGCGGGATCGACCGGGGCCGAGTCGAACTCGCGTACCGAGCGACGGGCGGGTACCGCGCCGAGTGCACCTCGTCGCAGCGCCTCCTGCGTTCCCAACCAGAAGAGGTCGTCCTCGCCCGGCCGCACCAGATCGCGGGCGGAGGAGCCGTCGTCGGCGTAGTGCAGACCCCGGACCACGGCGACGGGAACCGAGCCGAGCTTGCCCTTCACCAGATCCCCAGCGGACGCCAGCTCGTCCGCGAGCGCGACCTCGGTGACCATCAGCTCATTGCCCTGCGCGTCGCGACCACCGGCGTACGCGTGCAGGACGGGCAACCCGGCCGATCCGATCGCGTTGTCCGTCTGGCCGTTCCGCCACGCGCGGCCCATCGTGTCGGTGACGACGACGGCGACGGCCACGCCCAGCGAACGGAATACACCGTCGCGCAGTGCCCGGGCGGACGCGTCGGGATCCTCGGGGAGCAGGGCCAACTCGTCCGTCGACACGTTGGATCCGTCGATGCCGGACGCGGCCTGGACGATGCCGAGGCGGTTCTCGGTGATGAGCGTGCGACCGCGCTGGGCGAGGACGCGCACGGCCTCCTGCTCGACGAGGATGCGGCGCAGTGCGTCCCGCGCCTCCGGGTCGGTCGGCGCGGTCACCAGGCGTCCCTCGACCTTGGAGACGATCTTGCTCGTGACCACCAGGACGTCGCCGTCGGCGAGCCACGGTGCTGCCGTGACGACTGCTGCCACCAGGTCGTCGCCCGGCCGGAACTCGGGGAGTCCCGCGACGGGAATCACCTCGATCGAACCGCCCGGTGCATGATCGCCGGGACCGTCGGATCGGGTCACAGGACGCCCGCTGCCTCGAGCGCGGCGCGCGCCATCCGTGCGGTCACCGCGGGCTCGGTCATGAGCAGAGGTACCGCGCGCACGTCCACGCCGGGAACGTCGGCGGTGTCGGTCTCGTGGATCAGCCAGGCGTCGAGGATGCCCGCCGCCGAGCGGGCGCCGTAGTGGCGGCCGATGGCCTCGGCCGTCGTCTCCACACCGATGACGGACAGGCACTCGTCGGCCATGCCGCGCAACGGCTTGCCGTCGATGACGGGGGAGAGCCCGACGACCTTCGCGGGTGTGGTGCGCAGTGCGGAGCGGATACCGGGCACCGCCAGGACGGCGCCGATGCTGACCACCGGGTTGGACGGTGCGAGCAGTACCGCGTCCGCGGTCTCGATCGCCTCGACGACGCCGTCCGCCGGGGTCGCCTTGTCCGCTCCGACGTACGCGAAACTGTGAGTCGTCACAGCAGCGCGGTAGCGCACCCACCACTCCTGGAAGTGAACGGCCTTGTCGGTGCCGTCGTCGGGATCGGTGATCACCACGTGGGTCTCGCTGCGGTCGTCCGTGACGGGCAGCAGGCGGACACCCGGAGACCACCTGTCGCACAGGGCCTCCACGACTGCGGACAGCGGGTACCCGGTGCGGAGCATGCGCGTCCGGATCAGATGCGTCGCGATGTCGCGGTCCCCGAGCCCGAACCAGTCCGGGTGGGCCCCGTACGCCGCGAGTTCTTCCTTGACGCTCCACGTCTCGTCGCGTCGACCCCAGCCGCGCTCGGTGTCGATGCCGTCGCCGAGCGTGTACATGCAGGTGTCGAGGTCGGGTGTGATGCGCAGGCCGTGCATCCAGACGTCGTCACCGACGTTCACCACGGCCGTGACGTCGCCGTCCGGCCCCAGCAGTTCTCGAACCCCCTGGAGGAACCGCGCGCCACCGACGCCGCCCACCACCACAGTCACCTTCATGACCCTCGACCCTAGGCGGTCGCCGTCGGCGCGATCGGGCCGGTGGGCGCGAACCACGGCGTGTCCGACGCGAAACACCGGGGAAGTCTCGCCTTCCGGGAAAACCGGAGATCGGATGGTATTGCAAATCGAGCGGTCCGCTTGACCGCGACACACCGCGGCGTGTCTAATCACAGTCATGTCATTAACGGTTCGAACAGCGGAATCGCTTGTAGCGAACCACCGTTCGAACACGTGTTCCCATGAGTCGACACGAGTTCGCGCGCTGCGTTCCGCAGCGTCACGTCCCATGGTGACACGAGGCTTCGCTCTTCGATCCGGCTTCGCGGTCGATCATCGACACAAGTGACCGACAACAACTGCGCTCGAACAGGTGAGGAGGCGGACGTGATGCCGGAACAACACCACGACCTCGGTCGACAGGAGTCCCCCGTCGGGGAACTCGACGACGTACTGCACGTGGATGCCGTGACGGAGGACGCCCCGGCGGACCCCGTGGACGGGATCGACCCGGAGGACGTCTCGGTCGACGACGTCGACCCGCCGCTCACGAGCCTCGGAATGCCTGCGCCCGCACTGCATCTGAGTCTGGTGCCGGGCGACATGGATCCGCTCGAGGATCAGTGGCAGGAGCGCGCTCTGTGCGCTCAGACCGATCCCGAGGCGTTCTTCCCGGAGAAGGGCGGCTCGACGCGCGAGGCCAAGCGCATCTGCCTCGGGTGCGAGGTGAAGGACGACTGCCTCGAGTACGCCTTGGCGCACGACGAGCGGTTCGGCATCTGGGGTGGGCTGTCCGAGCGCGAACGTCGCCGCCTCAAGCGCGGCATCATCTGACGCGTCGCGTCACCGCAGCCGCCGAACGACGCGCTGCAGGCGCCGGGGTGTCAGTCGTCCTCGGTGTCGGGGTCGACCACCTCGGGCGTGACCCCCAGGTAGGTCGCCACCTGCTCCACCAACACGTCGTGCACCAGGTCCGTCAGCTCCAGCGAGTCGTGTGCTCTCCGCTCGAGGGGCCGACGGAACAGCACGATACGAGCCCGCGTCGTCGCTCCGCGCGTGTCCACTCCCGCCGGAACGAGTCTCGACAACGGCACCGGGCCCTCGGCCACGACCTCGGGTGGCCAGTTCACCGATTCAGGGTCCACCGCACGGATCTTCGGCACGTCGTCGACGGCGATGTCCAGTTTCGTCAGCCGGTCGTGCCACTTGCGGTCGATCTCGGCGAACGCGTCCAGCACCGCCGCATCGAACTTCTCGGCGCGAGACCTGCGTGCGGGCACCGTGTCGGGGAACAGGGTGCCGCGCATTCCGCGACCCCGCCGCGCCGCGGACCGCGAGCTGGACGCCCGATGTTCCCGTCCGGGACGGCCGCCGGCGCGGCCGCGGGGTTGCGAGGATCCGGTGAACGACACGCGCCCATGCTACGACCGTGTCCTGCGAGGCACGCCGGAGGACACGCGCTAGGGTTCGACCTGTGAGAGCTGTGCGGGGATGCTGCCGACCGGGATGCAAGAGACCGGCCGTCGCGACGTTGACGTACGTGTACTCCGACTCGACCGCCGTCGTCGGACCTCTCGCCACCGTGGACGAGCCCCATTCCTGGGATCTGTGCGAGGTGCACGGTTCGTCGATCACCGCCCCCAAGGGGTGGGAGATGGTGCGCTACGAGGGCGGGTTCTCCACGTCCAGCCCCGACGACGACGATCTGACCGCACTCGCCGAGGCCGTCCGCGAGGCCGGTGCGCGTGAGCGTCCCGCTCCGTCCCTCGGTCGACGTGGTTCGTCGTCCGACACGCGCACCTCCGCCGACGTACCGGCCGCCGCGCCGACACGCACGGGTCGACGCGGACATCTGCGCGTTCTGCCCGACCCCACCAGCTGAACGACTGTTCCTGCGCGCGGCGTCGGGCTGCAGGACTGCTCGCGCGTCGCCCCCGGGCACTAGGCTCCCAGCATGGTCTCGCCGACTCGTCGTCGTGCGTGATCCGTCCGGTTCGTCCCAGATGCAGGAGTGTGCAGTGGCCCGACCAGCTGACCTGGTTCACAGCGTCATCAAGGCGTACGACGTGCGCGGTGTCGTCGGAGAGCAGATCGACGAGGACTTCGTCGCCGACGTGGGGGCCGCCTTCGCGAGACTCGTACGCGGCGAGGGCGTCTCGCAGCGCGTCGTGGTCGGGCACGACATGCGCGACTCGTCTCCCGCACTGTCGGCCGCCTTCGCGCGAGGGGTGACCTCACAGGGTCTCGACGTCGTTCTCATCGGCCTCGCGTCGACCGACCAGCTCTACTTCGCCTCCGGTCGGCTCGACTGCCCCGGTGCGATGTTCACCGCCAGCCACAACCCTGCGAAGTACAACGGGATCAAGCTGTGCCGGGCCGGCGCGAAGCCCGTCGGCCAGGACTCGGGACTCGCCACCATCTCGGCCGAGATCATCGACGGCGTCCCGACGTTCGACGGTGCGCCGGGCACGATCAGCGAGCAGGACGTGCTCGAGGACTACGCCACGTTCGTGCGCGACCTCGTGGACATCAGCGACATCCGTCCGCTGTCGGTCGCGGTGGACGCCGGAAACGGCATGGGCGGGCACACGGTGCCCGCGGTCCTGGACCCGACGTCGGTGACCGTGCACCCCCTGTACTTCGAACTCGACGGCACGTTCCCCAACCACGAGGCGAACCCGCTGGAGCCGGCGAACCTCGTCGATCTGCAGAAGTTCGTCACCGAGACGGGCGCGGACATCGGCCTCGCGTTCGACGGCGACGCGGACCGCTGCTTCGTGGTGGACGAACGCGGCGAGCCCGTCTCACCGTCCGCGATCACCGCACTGGTGGCCGAGCGGGAGCTGGGCAAGCACCCTTCCTCGACCATCATTCACAACCTCATCACCTCACGGTCGGTGCCCGAGTTGGTGGAGCTGCTCGGCGGTACCGCCGTGCGCACCCGGGTCGGCCACTCGTTCATCAAGGCACTGATGGCCGAGACCGGCGCGGTGTTCGGCGGCGAGCACTCGGCGCACTACTACTTCCGCGACTTCTGGGGCGCCGATTCGGGCATGCTCGCAGCGCTGCACGTGCTCGCCGCGCTCGGGACACAGGACGAGCCGTTGTCCGCCCTGATGCGCAAGTACGAGGTGTACGCGGCATCGGGCGAGATCAACTCGACGGTGGCCGACGCTCGTGAGCGCACCGCCGCGGTGGTCGCGGCGTTTGCCGATCGCACCGTCTCCACCGACGAACTGGACGGTGTGACGGTCGATCTCGGTGACAGCGCGTGGTTCAACCTCCGCGCCTCCAACACCGAGCCCCTGCTCCGACTCAATGTCGAGGCACGCACCCCCGAGGACGTGGACCGCCTGACGACGGAGATCCTGAGCATCGTCCGCGCGTGACGGTTGCGGACTGACATAGTGGGGGATACGGAACGAGAGAGGCGGGTGAGGTGCCCATGACTGCTCCTTCGGCGTACGTCGATCTCGACGACGCGAGCGCGATACTGGCTGCGGACTCGTTGGGCGCACTGCACTCCGCCGCGCTGGCCGGCGCACAGATCCGCGCCACCGCGTCCGCCGTCCGCGAGGGCCTGCTGGCGCCGCTGGACGGTCTGCGTCCCCGCAGTGTCGTGCTCGTCGCCGCGTCCGGTCCCGCCCGGAGGGCGTCGGCGCTGGTCGCCGCGGTCCTCGCTCCGACCGCCGGCGTGCCGGTCGTCTCGCTCCCCGCGACCCCGCCGTGGGTCGGACCCCTGGACGTCGTGGTCGTGGCCGGCGACGACGCCGGCGATCCGGCCATCGCGGAGTCCGTCGCCGCCGGGGTACGTCGGCGCGCCGAGGTCGTGGTGGCCGTACCGGACGAGGGTCCTGTCGCGGACGCCGGTGCCGGCCGGGTGGTGTCCTTCCCGCCGCGAGTCCGTGTCCTCGATCGCAACTCCTACGCCCGGCACGTCGCGGTGATGGCCGCGGTACTCGCTGCGGTGGACCCGGCGTCGTCGGTCGGTGACCTCGACGCGGTGGCCGACGCGGTGGACGCGGAGGCCATGCGGCACCACGCGTCCGTCGAGGTGTTCCAGAATCCCGCGAAAGGTCTGGCGTCCCGGATGGCGGGTCGTCGGGTCCTCATGACCGGTGACGGCGTGGTGGCGACCGAGGTGGCCCGGCACGGAGCCGCGTCCCTGCTGCGTGCCGCGGGCGTCGTGGCGGCGGCCACCGAACTCTCCGATGCCGTCGGTGTGATCCACGACCTCGGCGCGATCGGTGGGGACTCCGCCGAGAGCGGCAGTGTCGACTACGACCCGCTGTTCCACGACGACCAACTCGACGGTCCACCCCCGGCCGATCCCGTTCGGGTGTTCACCGTGTCGACCGACCCCGACGACAGTCTGGTCCGCCGGCGGGTGGCCGTCCTGGGTGAGGTCGACGTGGTGCGCGCCGACGACGACGGTGGTCCCCGCACGGATCTGGAGGCGCCCGCGCCCGCCGCGGTGCTCGGTCCCACGACGCCGGTCGGGGCGTCGCTGCGCAGGGCGCTCGTCCTGGCGGTGCGGATCGAGGCCGCGGCGGCCTATCTCCAACTCTCGAATTCTCAGGCCTCGGGAGGCAGGGAGTGACCCCAGCCGTGTCCGGGTTCGCAGCGATGACGACGGCAGGTGGTGGTCGGTGAATCTCCTCGACGGAACAGCACGGTCCTACGCGTGGGGTTCGCGCACGGCTCTCGCCGAACTGCGCGGCGTGCCCGCACCCACCCGGCATCCCGAGGCGGAGATGTGGTTCGGTGCTCATCCGGGCGACCCGGCGCATCTCGTCACGCCGCGCGGTCGGGTCTCGCTGCTCGAGGCCATCGACTCCGACCCGACCGGGCTGCTCGGAACCGGTGTGGTGGAGCGGCACGGTCCGCGCCTGCCGTTCCTCGTGAAGTTCCTGGCGGCCGAGGAGCCGCTGTCGCTGCAGGCTCACCCGTCCTCGGACCAGGCGCGCGAGGGTTTCCGACGGGAGAACGCCGCGGGCGTGCCCCTCGACGCCTCCGTCCGGAACTACAAGGACGCCAGCCACAAGCCCGAGCTCGTGGTCGCCCTGACGGAGTTCGACGCGCTCGCCGGGTTCCGCAGTCCCGCCGAGACGGTGGAGCTGTTCGGTCGGCTCGATGCGGACGAGCTGCGTCCCTACACCGAGATGCTTGCCGCGCAACCGGATTCGAGCGGCCTGCGCACCCTCTTCACCTCGTGGATCACTCTGCCGCAGCGGGCGTTGGACTCCGTGCTGCCGGCCGTTCTGGACGCGTGCGTCCGCGCCCTCGAACGTGCCGAGCAGACCGGGGACCGCACCTTCGTGCCGGAACTGCGCACCGCACTGGAACTGGGGGAGTACTACCCCGGCGATGCGGGCGTGCTCGCGGCGTTGCTGCTCAACCGGGTCACGCTGCAGCCGGGCGAAGCTCTGTACCTGGACGCCGGAAACCTCCACGCGTACCTGCGCGGAACCGCGGTGGAGATCATGGCCAACTCGGACAACGTGTTGCGTGGGGGACTCACGCCCAAGCACGTCGACGTCCCGGAACTGTTGCGGGTGCTCGACTTCGAGCCGCTCGACTCACCGGTCCTCGTCGCCGACACCAGCCGTCCGCACGTGGTGCGCTATCCCACGCCGGCACCGGAGTTCGCACTCGTCGGTGTCGAATTGTCCGCGGCGTCCAGCGACGGTGAGCCGTGGACGCTCGCGCACGACGGTGACGCCGCGCCGCGCATCGTCCTGTGTGTCGACGGTCGGGTACAGGTCTCCTCGGGTGAGTCCACCTTGGTCGTGGAGCGGGGAAGTGCCGTCTGGATCGCCGCGTCCGATCCGGACCCGCAGCTGTGTGCTCTCACCGACTCGGCTCGCGTGTTCGTGGCGGGCGTCGGCGGGATCTGACGGCCCCGACACGCTGGCGGATACGTCCCGCCGAGTTCACTGTTCGTGTGACGATGACCTCGGGCGGTCGACGGCCGCCCGGAGGACGTGAGGAGTTTCGACGGTGACCATCGACGGCAAGGACGCACCCGGTTCGCGCAACACCGGTCTGCGGAGAACGAAGTCCATCGAGCAGTCGATGCGCGACACGGACGAGCCGGACACGAAACTTCGCAAGAGCCTGTCATCGTGGGATCTCACCGTCTTCGGTGTCGCGGTCGCCGTGGGTGCGGGCATCTTCACCCTGACGGCGCGCACCGCCGGGAACGTCGCGGGCCCGTCCGTCTCGCTCGCCTTCGTGTTCGCCGCGATCGCGTGCGGACTCGCCGCGCTCTGCTACGCCGAGTTCGCCTCGACGGTGCCGGTCGCGGGCAGCGCGTACACGTTCTCGTACGCCACTTTCGGCGAGTTCGTCGCGTGGATCATCGGCTGGGACCTGATCCTGGAGTTCGCCCTCGCGTCGGCCGTCGTGGCGAAGGGCTGGTCCCTGTACCTCGGTGAGGTGCTCGGGACGTCGTCGCCCGTGGTGTCCATCGGCGGACTCGACGTCGACTGGGGTGCCCTGGTCATCGTCGCGGTGCTCACCGTCCTGCTCGCGACGGGTGTGAAGATCTCCTCGCGCGTCTCCCTTGTCATCACCGCGATCAAGGTGGGCGTCGTGCTGCTCATCGTCGTGGTCGGAGCGTTCTACATCAAGGCGGCGAACTACTCGCCCTACATCCCGCCCGCCGTCCCCGCCGAGAAGGAGTCGGGCCTCACCCAGTCGCTGTTCTCCTTCGTCACCGGCGCCGAGGGCAGCAACTTCGGCTGGTACGGACTCCTGGCCGCCGCGAGTCTCGTGTTCTTCGCGTTCATCGGCTTCGACGTGGTGGCCACCACGGCCGAGGAGGCGTCCGATCCGCAGAAGGCCCTGCCGCGCGGAATCCTGGGCTCGCTCCTGATCGTCACGATCCTGTACGTCGCGGTCACCCTGGTGCTGACCGGAATGGTGAAGTACACCGAACTCGGTGGCGAGGGCGCGACCCTGGCCACGGCGTTCGAATTGAACGGCATCACCTGGGCGTCGAAGGTGATCTCCTTCGGTGCGCTGGCCGGACTCACGACCGTGGTCATGGTGCTCATGCTGGGACAGTCGCGCGTGCTCTTCGCGATGTCGCGCGACGGTCTGATGCCGCGCCGTCTCGCGAAGACGGGGAGCCGTGGCACCCCGGTGCGCATCACCGTGCTCGTCGGCATCGTGGTCGGCCTTCTCGCGGCGTTCTTCCCCATCGGGACGCTCGAGGAGATGGTCAACATCGGCACCCTGTTCGCCTTCGTCCTGGTCTCCATCGGTGTCGTCGTCCTGCGTCGAACCCGCCCCGACCTGAAGCGCGGCTTCCGCGTCCCCCTGGTTCCGCTGGTGCCGATCCTCGCCGTGCTGGCCTGCGTGTGGCTGATGCTGAACCTGTCGGTGGAGACGTGGCTGCGGTTCGTCGTCTGGATGGCGCTCGGAGTCGTGGTGTACTTCGGCTACAGCCGCCGCCACTCGGTGCTCGGAGCCCGGCAGCATGCGGACGACACCCACTAGTCACCGAATTTCGCGCCGATAACGGACCGATCTCACCATTCGGATCGTCGGACCGTCGCGCTACTTGCTCTACACTCGAATTCGAGACCGGAAGTTTGTTTCTGCGGTGGGCACGAGTCCGCCACGGAGTCCACTCGATGTCGAGGAGTTGACGTATGGCGCGGCGGTGGCACGACCCGAAGAAGCTGCTCTGGCTACTGGGGATGCTGGCGCCCGCCTCGGCACTGCTGCCGTCCCAACTGGTTCTGCACACGGGGGTGTCGGCCTTCTGGTGGAGCGGCGCGATGCTGTTCTTCCTGGTCATCCCCGTGGTCGACGCGCTGGCGGGGGAGGACGGCGACAATCCGTCCGACGCGCAGGTGCAGGACCTGCAGCACGACCGTTTCTACCGCTGGTGCACGTTCCTGTTCCTTCCGGTGCAGTACGCGGGGCTCGGTGTCGCGTGCTATCTCGTCACCTTCGGCACCCTGTCCGCCGTCGACAAGATCGGGTACGCGGTCAGTGTCGGTCTCGTCGCCGGCATCGGGATCAACGCGGCGCACGAGCTCGGTCATCGGGTGGAGAGCACCGAGCGCTGGCTGGCAAAGATCGCTCTGGCGCAGAGCCTGTACGGCCATTTCCACGTCGAACACAACCGCGGACACCACGCGCGTGTCGCGACGCCCGCCGACCCGGCCAGCGCGCGCATGGGCGAGTCCCTCTACCGGTTCCTGTCCCGCAGTGTCAGCGGCGGCCTCGTGTCCTCCTGGGAGCTGGAGAAGCAGCGTCTCGAGCGCAAGGGCAGCGGCGTGTGGACGATCCGCAACAACGTGCTCAACGCGTGGGCGATGTCCGCTGCACTCCTCGGTGTCCTGGTCGCCGTCTTCGGCGTCGGCATCCTGCCGTTCCTCGTGCTCCAGGCGGTGGTCGGCGTGATGACCCTCGAGTCCGTCAACTACATCGAGCACTACGGGCTGCTCCGGGGCCGGACACCCGCGGGCCGGTACGAGCGGTGCGCGCCGCGGCACAGCTGGAACAGCGATCGGATCGTCACCAACATCTTTCTGTACCACCTGCAGCGGCACAGCGACCATCATGCGAACCCGGGCCGCCGGTTCCAGACGCTGCGCACCTTCGACGAGGCGCCGCAACTGCCGGCCGGCTACGCGACGATGGTCGTCCTCGCGGCCGTCCCACCCCTGTGGCGTCGCGTGATGGACCCCAGGGTCGTCGCGCACTACGACGGAGACGTCACCCGCGCGAACCTGCAGCCGAGCGCCCGCGCTCGATTGGAACGGCGCTGGGCGACCGTTCCCGAACGCGCCGCCGCCGCCTGACCCGTCGGCGCGAGACGACGGAACCGGACACGTCGTGGCCCCGACCCACCCGCGGGCAGCCGTGAGCCGATAGCCTGGAAGCCGATCATCAGCCGACAGGAGTGGCATCACACAATGACGACATCGACATCCCCCGACATTTCGAGCACCGAGGCGCTGCAGGCGGACATCCGCGGTGGCATCGAGTTCAAGGTCGCGGATCTCTCGCTGGCTGAGTACGGCCGCAAGGAGATCGGCCTCGCGGAGCACGAGATGCCCGGCCTCATGTCCCTGCGTCGCGAGTACGCCGACGTGCAGCCGCTGAAGGGTGCACGGATCTCCGGGTCGCTGCACATGACGGTCCAGACCGCCGTCCTGATCGAGACGCTGGTCTCGCTCGGAGCCGAGGTGCGGTGGGCTTCGTGCAACATCTTCTCCACCCAGGACCACGCCGCCGCCGCGATCGTCGTCGGACCCCACGGCACGCCCGAGGATCCGCAGGGAATCCCGGTGTTCGCCTGGAAGGGCGAATCGCTGGCCGAGTACTGGTGGGCCGCCGAGAAGATGCTGACCTGGCCGGTCGCCGAGGACGGCACTCCCCGCCACGCCAACATGATCCTCGACGACGGCGGAGACGCCACGATGCTGGTGCTGCGCGGTGCGCAGTTCGAGAAGGCCGGCGTCGTGCCGCCCGTCGACGAGGACCGCGACTCCGACGAGTACAAGGTCTTCCTCGGACTGCTCCGCGAGTCGCTCGCGCAGGACGCCACCAAGTGGACGAGCATCGCCGAGTCGGTCAAGGGTGTCACCGAGGAGACCACCACCGGCGTGCTGCGCCTGTACCAGTTCGCCGCGGCCGGCGAGCTGACCTTCCCGGCGATCAACGTCAACGACTCGGTCACCAAGAGCAAGTTCGACAACACCTACGGCACCCGCCACTCGCTGATCGACGGCATCAACCGCGGCACCGACGTGCTGATCGGTGGCAAGAAGGTCCTGATCTGCGGCTACGGCGACGTGGGCAAGGGCAGTGCCGAGTCGTTGGCCGGCCAGGGCGCGCGCGTCCAGGTCACCGAGGTCGACCCGATCAACGCGCTCCAGGCGCTCATGGACGGGTTCGACGTCGTCACGGTGGACGAGGCGATCGGCAAGGCCGACATCGTCATCACCGCGACGGGCAACAAGGACATCATCACGCTCGACCACATGCGGTCGATGAAGGACAAGGCCATCCTCGGCAACATCGGCCACTTCGACAACGAGATCGACATGGCCGGTCTCGAGCGGTCCGGTTCGACACGCATCAACATCAAGCCGCAGGTCGATCAGTGGATCTTCTCCAGCGGCAAGTCGATCGTCGTCCTCTCGGAGGGTCGTCTGCTGAACCTCGGCAACGCCACCGGTCACCCGTCGTTCGTCATGAGCAACAGCTTCTCCAACCAGGTCATCGCGCAGATCGAGCTGTGGACCAAGCCGGACGAGTACGACAACGAGGTCTACCGCCTGCCGAAGCACCTCGACGAGAAGGTCGCCAAGATCCACGTCGAGGCTCTCGGTGGCACGTTGACCAAGCTCAGCAAGGAGCAGGCCGAGTACATCGGTGTCGACGTCGAGGGCCCGTACAAGCCCGAGCACTACCGGTACTGACACTCGGTCCCGTAGGACTCGACAGGCAGGAGTGGAGTCGATGGGCACTCTCATCGCGATCGAGGGCGTCGACGGAGCAGGCAAGTTCACGCTCTCGTCCCGCCTCGCGCACGCGTGGGAGGCCGCCGGGGTGGACGCCGTCCGCGTCGGTTTCCCCCGCTACGGGGAGTCGATCCACGCCGACCTGGCCGCCGAGGCGCTGGCCGGTGAGCACGGCGATCTCGCCGCCGGGGTGAACTCGATGGCAGTGCTGTTCGCCCTCGATCGTGCCGGTGCGGTGTCCGATCTCCGTCGGATGCTGCACCGGCACGACGTCGTTCTGCTCGATCGCTACGTCGCGTCCAACGCGGCGTACTCCGCCGCGCGGGTCCACCAGGACGCGGACGGTGCGATGGTCGAGTGGGTGCGCGCGCTCGAGTTCGATCGCCTCGTCCTGCCGCGTCCCTCCGCCCAGATCCTCCTCGACGTTCCGGTCGAGGTCGCGGAGCATCGCGCACGTGGTCGGGAGCAGGAGGATCCGTCGCGGGCCCGCGACGCGTACGAGCGCGACGGTGGTCTCCAGGCCCGTACCGCGGCGGTCTACGCGGGACTCGCGGCCTCGTCGTGGATGTCGCCGTGGTTCGTCGTGAACGGCGCGCAGGCGGACGGTGAGCAGGTCGACGTGACGAGACTCGCCGCCGAACTTCTCAATCAGACTGCGGAGTACGACGGGATGACACGATAGTCGTCATGAAGCCACGAATTCTGGTCGTCGACGACGATACGGCTCTTGCCGAGATGCTCACCATCGTGTTGCGCGGTGAGGGATTCGAGCCGTTCGTGGTGGGAGACGGCACCCAGGCGCTGTCCGCCGTCCGGGAGAACCGACCGGATCTGGTGCTGCTCGACCTGATGCTCCCCGGTATGAACGGCATCGACGTCTGCCGCGTGCTGCGGGCGGACTCCGGTGTGCCGATCGTGATGCTCACCGCCAAGACCGACACGGTCGACGTCGTGCTGGGACTCGAGTCCGGCGCCGACGACTACATCATGAAGCCCTTCAAGCCGAAGGAGCTCGTGGCCCGCGTCCGCGCGCGCTTGCGACGCACCGAGGAGGAGCCGGCCGAGCTCCTGTCGATCGGCGACGTCGTCATCGATGTTCCGGCGCACAAGGTCACCCGCGACGGCTCGCTCATCTCGCTGACGCCGCTCGAGTTCGACCTGTTGGTGGCGCTGGCCCGCAAGCCTCGTCAGGTCTTCACCCGCGAGGTGCTGCTCGAACAGGTGTGGGGATACCGGCACGCCGCCGACACCCGCCTCGTGAACGTGCACGTCCAGCGACTGCGCGCCAAGGTGGAGACGGATCCGGAGAACCCCGAGGTGGTTCTCACCGTGCGCGGTGTCGGGTACAAGGCCGGCCCGCCGTGATCGGAGCCGATCGACTGCGGGACGGTCGGTGATCTTCACGTCCCGCTCCCGTCGACGCATCAACGGAACCTTCTCGCCTCTGGTGCGATGGTCCCGGTCCATGTGGGCTGCCGCCGGTCACGCGTGGCGTCGGTCGCTGCAGTTGCGCGTCGTCGTGTCGACGCTGACGCTCTCCCTCATCGTCATCACGATCCTCGGCGTCGTGCTCACGAGTCAGATCACGGATCGACTTCTCGACACCAAGATCGACGCCGCCACGAAGGAGCTCGATCGCGCGCGTGCGTCCGTCGAGAGCCAGTTGGCGGGCGACGACTCGACGTCGATCTCGAACCGTCTGGAGCTCGCTCGGTCCGGTCTGACGAGCCGGGACACCGAGAGCGGCGCGGACAGCACGTCCGCCGGCACGTTCGACCCCGTGCTCATCGTTCCCGGCGACGGAGCCCGCGACGAGCTGTTCACCGGTCCCGCCGACCAGATCCCGCAGACGTTGCGCTCGTTCGTCCAGGCCGGCCAGGTGAGCTACCAGTACGCGACCGTGTCGGAACCGGACGGCTACTCGGGTCCGGCCCTCATCGTCGGCAGTCCCACCGCGTCGGACCTCTCCACCCTCGAGCTGTACCTGGTGTTCCCCCTCGCGGGAGAGGACCGCAGCCTCGCCCTCGTCCGCGGAACCCTGCTCATCGGCGGTGCGGTCCTGCTGGTGCTGCTCGCGGCCATCTCGATGCTGGTCGCCCGGCAGGTGGTGGTCCCCATCAGATCGGCGTCGCGCATCGCGGTGCGCTTCGCGGACGGCCGGCTCAAGGAACGGATGCCGGTGCGCGGCGAGGACGACATCGCCCGGCTCGCCATGTCGTTCAACGAGATGGCCGAGAGCCTGTCGAAGCAGATCACCCAGCTCGAGGAGTTCGGAAACCTGCAGCGCCAGTTCACGTCCGACGTCTCGCACGAGCTGCGGACGCCGCTCACCACCGTCCGCATGGCCGCCGAGCTCATCCACGACGCCAGTGAGAGTCTCGATCCGCTGCTCAAGCGCTCGTCCGAGTTGCTGGTCGCCGAGCTGGACCGTTTCGAGACACTGCTCAACGATCTGCTCGAGATCTCCCGCCACGACGCGGGCGTCGCCGAACTGGCTTCCGAGCAACTCGATCTCCGTATGTGCGCCCGCGCCGCGGTGTCCACCGTGCGGCACCTCGCCCGCGAGACGGGCACCGAGCTGATCGTCGACATGCCCGACGAGCCGGTCAACGCCGAGGTGGATCCGCGCCGTGTCGAACGCGTGCTGCGCAACCTGTTGGCGAACGCTCTCGACCACGGGGAGGGCAAGCCCGTCCTGCTGCGCCTGCGCGCGGACGACGACGCCGCCGCCTTCGTCGTGCGGGACCAGGGTGTGGGACTGCGCCCCGGTGAGGAGAAGCTCGTGTTCAACCGCTTCTGGCGGTCGGATCCGTCCCGCGTCCGACGTTCGGGCGGTACGGGCCTGGGGCTCGCCATCAGTCTCGAGGACGCCCGCCTGCACGACGGCAAGCTCGAGGCCTGGGGCGAACCGGGCCAGGGCGCCTGGTTCCGCTTCACGCTGCCGCGCGTGCGTGGTCGCAAGGTCGTGTCCAGCCCCCTGCCGCTGCGACCCGCGGGCCGCAGGTACGCACAGGGACAGCCGCTTCCGGCGGCGCGCCCGACGAGTGTCGGCGCCACGGCGGGGGAGCAGCGACCGTGAGAGACCGCACCGTGCCGCGGCGACGAGCCGCCCTCGTGGCGTGCGTGGCCGCGCTCGCGCTCGTCGCGTCCGGATGCGCGTCGTTGCCCGCGTCGTCTGCGCCGCAGGCCATCGGCACCGTCGCGCGCGGGCCCGTCGAGCAGGAACTCCCCGTTCCCGCCGCGGGTCGTGAACCCAATCTTCTCGTCCGCGACTTCGTCAAGGCCAGCACCGATCCGGCGGACGACCACGCGGGTGCACGTCAGTTCCTGACGGCGAACGCCGCCTCGGAGTGGAACGACGGCGCCAGCGCGATCGTCGTGGACAAGGTGGACGTCCTCGAGGACTCCCGGTCGAGTGACGCCGCGCAGTACACGATCCGAGCCAACCGGGTGGGGCAGCTCGATCAGGGTGGGCAGTACCGCGCCGAGCAGGGATCGTTCGAGACCCAGGTGACGCTGGCCCGCGAGGACGGCGAGTGGCGGATCGACGAGCTGCCGTCCGGAGTCGTCATGGACCGCACCCAGTTCCTCACCTCGTACCAGCGCAAGTCGCTGTACTTCGTCGATCCCACCGGCACCGAACTGGTGCCCGATCAGCGTTGGGTGAACACCACGCAGGACCGGATGACAGAGACCCTGACGGCACTGCTGCAGGCGGGTCCGCGACTGTCGCTGGAGCCGGCGGTGCGCAACGTGTTCAACGGTGTCACCACGGCCGGTCCCATCACGAAAGCCGACGGGCGTACCTCGGCCGTCGGCATCGGTCTCGGCGGTGTCCGCATCGACTTCCGGGGCGCCGGTGCGCTGGACCGCGCGACCCGCGAACTACTTGCCGCGCAGATCATCTGGACACTGGCCGAGGCCGAGGTGTCGGGTCCCTACGTCCTGCTCTCGGACGGCGCGCCGTTGGACCCGAACTATCCGGACGGCTGGACCACCGCCGAGGTCGCAGAATTCGATCCGTTGGCGGTGACGGGTGCCGACGTGGGCCTGCACGCACTGCGCAACGGCGGGCTCGTCCGCATCGGAACCGACGGCGTGACACCGGTTCCCGGCTACTTCGGCACCGTCAACAACATGCGGTCCATCTCGTTGTCCAGCGACGGAACGCTCGTGGCGGCCGTGTCGGACACCGGTCGTGCGGCGCCGCAGCCGCCCGACGCGCTGCTCATCGGCTCCTACGGCGGCAACGCCTTCCCGGTCGCGGAGGGTGGCTCGATCACCCGGCCCACCTGGGGTCCCGACCGCGACGCCGTGTGGGCCGTCGTGGACGGCACCGTGGTCAAGCGCGCCGTCCGCGACCCGGCCACCGGACAGGTGTCGGTGGTGGACGTCGATTCCGCCGACATCGCCGAGCTCGGCGGCCAGATCACCGAACTGCGGCTCTCCCGCGACGGGGTGCGAGCGGCTCTCATCGTGGACGGCGCCGTCTACGTGGCGGTGGTGGTGCGGCGCGCCGACGGCACTTACGCACTCCGCGAGCCCGAGGCGGTGGCCAACGGTCTGGCGAGCGCGGCGCTGTCCCTGGACTGGAGCACCGGCGACACGGTGGTCGTGGCCCGAGCGGCGACCGACATCCCGATCGTGCAGGTGGCCGTCGACGGCTCACGTCTCGACGGGCTGCCCAGCCGCAACCTCACCGCTCCCGTCGTGTCCGTCGACGCCTCCGCGTCGAGCACCTACGTGGCCGATTCGCGCGCCGTGTTCCAGATCGACGACAGCGACCCGGCGAGTGACCGCTACTGGCGCGAGGTGCCCGGCCTGACCGGCACGAAGTCCGTGCCCGTCCTGCCGGGCTGACGAGCGGCGAACTCTGTCGGAGCCCCGCGACACAGTGTCCCGGTGCCGACGACCCTGCTGGACCTCATCCTGCCCCGCGAGTGCGGCGGCTGCGCCCGTGTCGACGCCTCGTGGTGCCCCGCCTGCGCCTGCGCGCTCGACGCGGCGCCGGGGTCGGTGCGGCCGCGTGTCGATCCCGGGGTGCCGTGCTGGGCGCTCGGCCCGTACGCCGGCCCGCACCGTGCGTCGATCCTGGCGATGAAGGAACGCGGTCGACGGGATCTCGCGGCACCGCTCGGGGTCGCCCTCGCCGCCGCCGTGACGCGCCTGCGCGACGCCGGGGAGATCGATCCACCCGAGCTGTCGCCCCTCGTGCTGGTCCCGGCCCCGTCCCGACGCCGCGCGGCACGGGCGCGCGGTGGTGATCCGATCCTGCGTACCTGCCGCCGTGTCGCGCGGGTGCTCGCACCGGAGGACGTGCGCGTCGTGTCGGTGCTGCGGGTGGACGCGCAGGTGCGTGACTCCGTCGGTCTCACCGCCGACGAGCGTGCGGACAACCTGCGGGGGCGGGTCCGTGTCCGGAGCGGGGGCATCGCCGCGATCGGTCGCGGACCGGTGCTGCTCGTCGACGACGTGGTGACCACCGGAACCACCGCCGCGGAGTCGGTGGCGGCACTGCGACGGTCCGGTGTCGGTGTCGACGCGGTGCTCGTTCTCGCCGCCGTGCGCTGACGTCGCAGTGCCTGTCCCGGTGCCGGAAAGGGAGCCTGAAAAGGTCCCGTGAATATCCCGTGAACAGTGGCAGACCACCCGGGGAGCGACTACGGTCAGGGCCACGATCGATCCTCGCTACCGGGTCTGGAGGTGATGCCTCACCACCGAAGGCGCCGGGCGGTCCGCGCTCCGGTGTCACCGTTCTTCCGCTGCGCCAGAAGCGATCTCGGCGCGGCCTCTATCGGGAGGTACGTATGACGACAACGTCACCAGTGACGACTGCACACACGAGCACCCACCGGGTGCACGCGCATCCCCGCGAAGCTCACGCCCATGGTCCGGAGCAGAACGACTCCACCGCCCTCGACTCGACCGACACCACTGCGGATTCCGTCTACTTCGACGATGCACCCAGTGCCGTCCCGGCCGACGACAGCTCGAGCGCCGAACCCGCCGCCGAGGTCGTGGTCAAGGGTCGCAACGTCGAGATACCCGACCACTTCCGCCTGTACGTCTCCGAGAAGCTCGCTCGCCTCGAGCGCTTCGATCCCACCATCCATCTGTTCGACGTCGAGCTGTTCCACGAACGCAACCGTCGTCAGTCCAAGAGTTGCCAGCGAGTCGAGATCACCGTGCGGGGCAAGGGGCCCGTCGCGCGTGCCGAGGCCTGCGCGGACAGTTTCTACGCCGCCCTCGAGTCGGCGACCACCAAGCTCGAGAGCCGTCTCCGACGGACGAAGGACCGCCGCAAGGTCCACTACGGGGAGAAGCGGCCCGTGTCGGTGGCCGAGGCGACCGCCGCGCTCGTCGAGGAGGCCGTCACTGCCCCCGTCGAGGAGGCGCCCGCCGTCGACGACCACGCCACCGAGGGCCCGGGCACCGTGGTGCGCGTCAAGGAACACCCGGCCGTGCCGATGACCGTCGACGACGCCCTGTACGAGATGGAGCTCGTGGGCCACGACTTCTTCCTGTTCCACGACAAGGAGTCCGACCGGCCGTCGGTCGTCTATCGCCGCCACGCGTTCGACTACGGACTGCTGCGTCTGTCCTGACGCTCGCACCGCCGCGCCGACCACATCGGGCGTCCGCTCCGGCGGGCGCCCGGTGTCGTGCGCGGAACATCCGGTGTGCCTCACAGCGCGCTGTCAGGCTCGACGCCTACGATGGTTCCGCCGGGAGACCGACGAGGTCTCTTCGCATCGAACTGCGCCCCCCGTGTGGACGGGCTCGGTTCACGCCCCACGTACCCGATATTGAGGACGAATAGCCCGTGCCGACGTTGTCGTTGTCCAAGTTGCTCCGTGTCGGTGAAGGTCGCATGGTCAAGCGGCTGAAGCACATCGCCGACCACGTGTCGTCCCTGTCGCCGGACGTCGAGTCCCTGTCGGACGCCGAACTGCGTGCGAAGACCGACGAGTTCACGAAGCGGCACCAGGACGGCGAGAGCCTCGACGAACTGCTGCCCGAGGCGTTCGCGGTCGCCCGCGAGGCGTCCAAGCGGGTGCTGTCCCAGCGCCACTTCGACGTCCAGGTCATGGGCGGTGCCGCGCTGCACTTCGGCAACGTCGCCGAGATGAAGACCGGTGAGGGCAAGACCCTCACCTGCGTCCTCCCGGCGTACCTGAACGCGCTGTCCGGTGACGGCGTCCACGTCGTCACGGTCAACGACTACCTGGCCAAGCGTGACTCGGAGTGGATGGGCCGCGTTCACCGCTTCCTCGGACTGAGCGTGGACGTGATCCTCTCGGGCATGACGCCCGCCGAGCGGCGTGCCGCCTACGCGGCCGACATCACGTACGGCACCAACAACGAGTTCGGTTTCGACTACCTCCGCGACAACATGACGCACTCGCTGGACGACCTGGTCCAGCGCGGACACAACTTCGCCGTGGTGGACGAGGTGGACTCGATCCTCATCGACGAGGCCCGTACCCCGCTGATCATCTCGGGCCCCGCGGACGCGTCGTCGAAGTGGTACCCCGAGTTCGCCCGCATCGCCCCCATGATGAAGAAGGACGTCCACTACGAGGTGGACATCAAGAAGCGCACGGTGGGTGTGCACGAGGCGGGTGTCGAGTTCGTCGAGGACCAGCTGGGCATCGACAACCTGTACGAGGCCGCCAACTCGCCGCTGGTGAGCTACCTGAACAACGCCATCAAGGCGAAGGAGCTCTACCAGCGCGACAAGGACTACATCGTCCGAGACGGCGACGTCATCATCGTCGACGAGTTCACCGGCCGCATCCTGGTGGGGCGCCGCTACAACGAAGGCATGCACCAGGCCATCGAGGCCAAGGAGAAGGTGGAGATCAAGGCCGAGAACCAGACCCTCGCCACGATCACGCTGCAGAACTACTTCCGTCTGTACGACAAGCTCTCCGGTATGACCGGTACCGCCGAGACCGAGGCGGCCGAGCTGCACCAGACGTACTCGCTCGGTGTCATCCCCATTCCCACCAACCGCCCGATGGTGCGTGTGGACAACGGCGACCTCATCTACAAGAGCGAGGAAGCCAAGTTCAGTGCCGTCGTCGACGACGTCGTCGAGCGGCACGAGAAGGGTCAGCCGGTTCTGATCGGTACCACCAGTGTCGAGCGCTCGGAGTACCTGTCCAAGCAGTTCACCAAGCGCGGTGTCGCGCACAACGTGCTCAACGCCAAGTTCCACGAGCAGGAGGCGACCATCATCGCCGAGGCCGGCCGGTCCGGCGCGGTGACGGTGGCCACCAACATGGCGGGTCGAGGAACCGACGTGGTGCTCGGCGGCAACCCGGACATCATCGCGGACCTCGCGCTGCGCGGGCAGGGGCTCGATCCCGTCGAGTCGCCGGAGGAGTACGAGGCGGCGTGGGAGCCCACGCTGGAGAAGGTCAAGGACCAGGTCCGCGAGGACGCGGACAAGGTCCGCGACGCGGGCGGTCTCTACGTCCTCGGTACCGAGCGGCACGACTCGCGCCGTATCGACAACCAGTTGCGAGGACGCTCGGGTCGTCAGGGTGACCCGGGGGAGAGCCGGTTCTACCTGTCGCTCGGCGACGAGCTGATGCGCCGATTCAACGGTGCCGCTCTCGAGTCGATCATGACGCGACTCAACCTCCCGGACGACGTCCCGATCGAGGCCAAGATGGTCTCCAAGGCCATCAAGAGCGCGCAGACGCAGGTCGAGCAGCAGAACTTCGAGATCCGCAAGAACGTCCTCAAGTACGACGAGGTGATGAACCAGCAGCGCACCGTCATCTACGAGGAGCGTCGCCGCATCCTCCGCGGAGAGGACATGGAGGGCCAGGTCGAGCAGATGATCACCGACGTGGTCACCGCGTACGTCGACGGCGCCACCTCGGAGGGCTACGTCGAGGACTGGGACCTCGAACAGCTGTGGACCGCGCTGAAGACGCTCTACCCGGTGGGCGTGCAGCACACCGACCTCGCAGCGGAGAACGAGTTCGGCGAGAAGGGCGACCTGTCGCGGGACGACCTGCGCGAGGCGCTGCTCGAGGACGCCCGCGCGGCCTACGCCACGCGTGAGGCGGAGATCAACGAGATCGCGGGCGAGGGCGGTATGCGCGAGCTCGAACGACGGGTGCTGCTGTCCGTGCTCGACCGCAAGTGGCGTGAGCACCTCTACGAGATGGACTACCTCAAAGAGGGCATCGGTCTGCGCGCGATGGCGCAGCGCGATCCCCTCGTCGAGTACCAGCGCGAGGGCTACGACATGTTCACCGGCATGCTCGACGGGTTGAAGGAGGAGTCCGTCGGGTTCCTCTTCAACCTGCAGGTCGAGGCGGCGGCGCCGAGCCCCGCGGCCTCCGCGGGCCTGCAGGTGGGCGCGGGACTGCAGTCGCCCGTCGCAGCCCGACCGGCGCCGGCAGCGCAGGCCGCCCCCGCAGCGCAGGCCGCCCCCGCGGCGCCGGCGCAGCGTCGACCCGAACCCACGCCGGAATCGGCGCCCGAACCGCGGCCCGCCGCACCTGCCGCGCTGCGCGCCAAGGGGCTGGACGACGAGTCGACCGGTCGCCTGACGTACTCCGGTCCCGACGAGACGGGCGGCACCTCGGTCCGCCGCGCCGGGTCGGGGTCGCCGACGGGCGAGTCGAGCTCCGGCACCCGACGCGAGCGCCGCGAGGCGGCTCGGGCCGGGGTCAAGCCGGTCAAGCGCGCACCGAAGGCCAAGCGACGCAAGTGAATCTGGTCGTCCGGGGGTGGCGACCGCCGCCTCAGGACAGGCGCAGGCTCGTGAGCACCCAGGCCGGACCGGTGGTGTTGCGCCGTGCCGTCAGTCGTGCCGCGACGGCGAACACGCGGTCACCACGCGAGTAGGTGCCGAAGACCTCGACGTCGCCGTGCCCGGCGCCGTCGGGCACCGGACCGGCCGCGCGCACGTGCACGGTCCGGACGACGGCGACACCGAGTGTTCGGCCCGGCACGGCCGCCGTCGACAGGGCTGTCGCCATTCCGACCATGGCCGGTGACAGCACCGCGCGCAGGGACGCCGCGGGTCGGCGACGGTCCACCACCTCGAGCGTCAGACGCAGGACGCGATCGGCGACGTGCCGCGCCGCGGCGGCGGTGCGCGCGTCGGCCTCCGACGGTCCGACGACGGGCCGGGTCGGTCGCGAGGTCGATCGTCCCGAGTGCGGGCCGGGGCGCGGCGACGAGAGCGCTCGGCCCGCGGACCGGGTCGTCGGGCGTGCACGCGTGGGAGTCGCGCCGACCTCGGGTGGCTCGGATCTCGGCAACCGCGCCACGTGAACGACCTCCGATGTCATGCGTTCCCCTCCATGCTCGTACCTGTGCGGCCACGGCCGGTGTGCGGCGAGTGTTGCACGCACGGACGCGGTTCCGGCCCGTCGAGGCAGACGCGGGGCGTCGTCACACCGCAGCCCGTCAGGGTCGGTGAAATCCGACGAGGACGACGGGGAACCGACACGGCGCGGACCACGAGGACGATCGTGAGCGTGGTCGGTCTCATCTGTCGTGCGAGACTGGGACCCGTCACACTCGACCGAGGGGATTCGCGCGTTGGCCACCAGACTCACCACTCAGGACGCGTCCTTCTACTTCCTGGAGGCCAGTACGACTCCCATGCACGTGGGGTCGCTCGCCATCTTCCGGCTCCCGCGCGGGGGCTTCAGTTACGACGAACTGCTCACCCTCGTCGAGAGCCGGCTCGCTCTCGTTCCGCGCTATCGCCAGAAGGTGCGCGAGGTGGCCTTCGGCCTGGCTCGCCCCGTGTGGGTCGACGACCGCGACTTCGACATCACGTACCACATCCGGCGTTCCGCGCTGCCCAAGCCGGGATCCACCGAACAGCTGCACGACCTGGTCGCGCGACTCACCTCACGCCCTCTCGATCGCACGCGTCCGCTGTGGGAGATGTACCTGGTCGAGGGTCTGGCACGGAACCGGTTCGCGATCTTCACCAAGTCGCACTCGTCGATCGTGGACGGCGACAAGGCGCTCGAGATCAGTCAGGTCATCCTGGACGCCACCAAGGCTCCGACTCCGATGGCCGAGGAACTGTGGATGCCCGCGCGGGAACCGTCGGAGAAGGCGCTCGTCGCCCGGGCGCTCGCCGAGATGGTGTCGCGGCCGGGGGAGGGCGTGGAGGCGGTGCGCGGAGCCGTCGGTGACGTCACCCGCGCCGCCGGCGAGGCGGTACGCGCCGTGGGCAAGTTCGCGGCGGTGGTCCGCACCGCGGCGCAGACGGCACCGACGAGTCCACTGAACACGACCATCTCCCGCAACCGCCGGTACTCGGTGGCCAAGACCGATCTCGACGACTACCGGATGGTGCGGTCGAAGTTCGGGGGGACGGTCAACGACGTCGTGCTCACGGTCGTGTCCGGTGCTCTGCGGAACTGGTTGCTCTCGCGCGGTGAGCCCATCGGCCCGTACACGACGGTGCGCGCGATGGTGCCCCTGTCGGTGCACGCGGCCGCCACGGGGACGGGCGACGAGGGCGACGTGCCGCCCAACGAGGTCGAGTCCTTCCTCATCGATCTGCCCGTGGGCGAACCGAACGCCGTGGTGCGGTTGTCCCACGTGTCGCACGCGACGGAGGCTCACCTGGGACAGAGTCGCGGTGTGACGGCGTCGACCCTCATCACGCTGTCCGGGTTCGCGCCGGCCACGCTGCACGCGATGGGTGCGCGCGTCGGGTCGAGCCTGTCGCAGCGCATGTTCAACATCATCGTCACCAACGCCCCCGGCCCCCAGTTCCCGCTCTACGCGGGCGGTGCACGCATGCTCGAGATGTATCCGGTGCCGCCGCTCGTGCGCAATCAGGCGCTCAGCATCGGCCTGACGTCGTACGACGGCAACGTCTACTACGGTGTGAACGCGGACCGGGCAGCGATGCCGGACATCGACGTGATCACCACGTTGCTGCACGAGGCACTCGAGGAACTGGTCGACGCGGCGCGCGACGACAAGAACGTCCGCTGACGACGGTGAGGGAATGAGGCGCAGGTGAGGGTGTTCGTTCCGGCGACCATGCGGATGTTGCAGACACTGGTGGACGAGGGTGAGTTCTCGCCGATCAGTCGGACGGCCTTCGCCGTGACGCCGACGTTGCGGGAGGCGTACGTCTCCGGTGACGACGACGAGTTGGCCGACGTCGCGCTGCGGGAGGCCGCGCGGGCATCGCTGCGGCTGATCGGCGGTGAGCCGGAACTCGACTCCGACGATGACGGGGACGCCGACGAGGTCGCCGACGCCACTCCGAGCTTCCGCCGCGTCGTCATCGCCGCCGACGTCGATCCGGTGACCCTGCGTCCCGATCTCGACGACGCCGTGGTCCGCCTGCCGGCGCCGCTCTCCCTGACGGAGGTGGCGGCGGTCCACGTCGATCTCGCGGCGGCCGAGTCCGCCGTGAGCGCCGCTGTCGCCGCGGTGGACGCGGCCGACCTGGGGGATCCCGACGCCGAGTTCGTGCTGGGCGACGTCGAGGATCACGAACTCGCCTGGTACGCACCGCAGGAGATACCGTTTCTCCTGGAACTGCTCTGACACCGGAACTGCTCTGACACCGGAACCGCTCTGACACCGCCCTGTTTCGTCGCAGTCGTCGACTGCGTCCGTGGTGGCCGCTCGACCGAGGAGATGTGACATGGGAATCAAGGACTGGCTCGAAGCCCCGGCCGCGAGTGTGTCGTCCCCGCGGCGGCCGTCGCTGAACGTGGTGCGCGGTGCGTTCGCGCGCATCACCACGCCGTTGATTCCCGACGACTACCTGCACCTGGCCAATCCGCTGTGGTCCGCGCGCGAGTTGCGCGGCCGCATCGTGCGGATCGAGAAGGTGACCGGCGACGCCGCGACCATCGTCATCAAGCCCGGATGGGGCTTCGACTTCGACTACCGGCCGGGGCAGTACATCGGCATCGGCCTCCACGTCGACGGTCGGTGGCACTGGCGGTCGTACTCCCTGACGTCGCCGCCCGACTGGAAGGACAAGCAGATCTCCATCGCCGTCAAGGCGATGCCGGAAGGGTTCCTGTCCTCGCATCTCGTCGGCGGTGTGCCGTCGGGCACGATCGTGCGGCTCGCCGCGCCGAAGGGGAACTTCGCCCTTCCGGAGCCGCCGCCCGCCAAGATCCTGTTCGTCACGGCCGGCAGCGGCATCACACCGGTGATCGGCATGCTGCGCAGTCTCGACTCGCGCGGCCACATGCCCGACGTGGTGCACGTGCACTCGGCTCCCACGGCGGACGACGTGATGTTCGCCTCGGAGTTGGCGGCGCTCGACGCGAAGTACGACTCGGTCGTGTCCCACGTGCAGCACACCCGCTCGGACGGCAAGTTCGATCTGGGCTCGCTCGACGAGCACTACCCGGACTGGCGCGAGCGTCAGACGTGGGCGTGCGGTCCGGCGGCGATGCTCGACGACATCGAGAGGGTGTGGCGGGAGGCAGGCATCTCGGAGAACCTGCACACCGAGCGTTTCGAGATCGTGCGCACCGGCGCGCCGAGCGACGGCGGCACGGTCACGTTCTCCGTCTCCGACCGCACGGTGGCGGTGGACGGCGCCACCACGTTGTTGGAGGCCGGTGAGAAGGCCGGTGTGCGAATGCCTTTCGGCTGCCGCATGGGTATCTGCCAGACGTGCGTGGTGCCGCTGACCGACGGTCACGTCCGAGATCTGCGCTCGGGCAAGGAGCATGCGCACGGCGAGCGGATCCAGACGTGCATCTCCGCGGCTGCCGGGGACTGCACGCTCGAACTCTGACTCCGTCGGCCCCGGGTCGCGCCGCAGGGGTGATCGCACACACACCCTGCGCACAGGCTCGTCCGCTATTCTCGGAAAGGCCTGCCCGCCGATACCGAATCGGTGCGAGGAACGGCATACCGCGATCCGGGGAGTAGACCAGCATGGCCATCACGGACATCTTGGAGTTCGCACATCTGACCGACGAGGACATCGAGTCCCTCGGTCGTGAACTCGATGCCATCCGTCGGGACGTCGAGGACACCCGAGGACGCAAGGACGCGGAGTACATCCGCCGCACCATCGCGCTGCAGCGCGCGCTCGAGGTCGGCGGACGGCTCGCGATCATGGGTTCCCGCTGGCGCTCGGCCGCGCTGGTGGGCGCAGGTCTGCTGGCGGCCAGCAAGATCATCGAGAACATGGAGTTGGGCCACAACGTCTCTCACGGTCAGTGGGACTGGATGAACGATCCGGAGATCCACTCCACCTCGTGGGAGTGGGACCAGACCGGTCCGTCCGCGCACTGGAAGCGTGCGCACAACTACTCGCATCACACGTACACCAACATCGTCGGCATGGACCACGACGTGGGCTTCGGGATCCTCCGGATGACCCGCGACGAGAAGTGGCGGCCACGCAACCTGGTGCAGCCCCTGGGCAACCTGGTGCTGGCACTGACGTTCGAGTGGGGCATCGCTCTGCACGACCTGGACGCGGCGAAGCTCGAGGCTGGTGTTCCCGCGACGCAGCTGCTCTCGGAGCCGAACAAGGAGTTCGCTCGGAAGGTCGCGTCGCAGGTCGGCAAGGATTTCGTGCTCTTCCCGCTGCTCGCGGGTCCGGCGTGGCGTCGTGCACTCGGGGCGAACCTCACCGCCAACGTGGTGCGGAACCTGTGGGCGTACGCCGTGATCTTCTGCGGTCACTTCCCGGACGGCGCCGAGAAGTTCACGATGGGCCAGTTCGAGACGGAGACCCACGAGGAGTGGTACCTCCGGCAGATGCTCGGCAGCGCCAACTTCACGGCCGGCCCCACGATGGCGTTCATGAGCGGCAACCTCTGCTACCAGATCGAGCATCACCTGTTCCCGGACCTGCCGAGCAACCGGTACGCCGAGGTGGCCGTCCGGGTGCGCGCCCTGTGCGACAAGTACGACCTGCCGTACACCACCGGCAACCTGGCGACCCAGTACTGGAAGGCGCTGCGCACCATCTTCAAGCTGTCGCTGCCCGACCAGCTGCTTCGTCGCACGTCGGACGACGCGCCGGAGACCAGTTCGGAGCGCCGTTTCCAGAGCTCCGGCTCCTCCGTCGTGGACCGGGTGCGGTTCGATCCGATCACCGGTCGCAAGCGCGGACTGCGGTCGGCCCTGCACGAGGCGCGGCTCGAGGCGCGTCAGGCAGTGAAGCGGGTCACAGATACGACGGCGTAACCTACGGGTGCGTAACTTCCGGTAGAGTAACCACGGTCAGGCCCACACGGGCATCGACCACCTGCCGAGGAGTGACCACATGGCGATTTCCGACGTCAAGGAATATGCCCACCTCACCGAGGCCGACGTCGAGGCGCTGGGCCATGAACTCGACGCGTTGCGTCGGGAGATCGAAGAGTCGCGCGGCGAGAAGGATGCGCGGTACATCCGCAACACCATCCGTTTCCAGCGCTCCCTCGAGGCCCTCGGCCGCACCACGATGCTCGCCAGCAACCACCGCGCCGCGTGGTGGGCCGGTAGCGCGATGCTCGGTGTCTCGAAGATCGTCGAGAACATGGAGCTCGGCCACAACGTCATGCACGGCCAGTGGGACTGGATGAACGACCCGGAGATCCATTCCACCTCGTGGGAATGGGACAACACCGGTCCGTCCGAGCACTGGAAGCAGACCCACAACTACATCCATCACAAGTACACCAACGTGCTGGGCATGGACGACGACGTGGGCTACGGCCTCATCCGCGTCACGCGTGACCGCAAGTGGGTCCCGTTCAATGCCGGCAACCTCGTGTACAACACGCTGCTGATGCTCCTGTTCGAGTACGGCGTGGCGGTACAGCATCTCGAGCTGGGCAAGGCCGTGAAAGGCCGTGTGCCCAAGGAGGAGACGCGACGCAAGCTGAAGGAGGTCGGCGACAAGGTCGGCCGCCAGATGCTGAAGGACTATGCGATCACGCCGGCCATCACGTCGCTGTCGCCCGCCGCGTCCTACCGGAAGACGTTGACCGCCAACATCATGGCGAACGTCATCCGTAACATCTGGACGAACGCCGTCATCTTCTGTGGTCACTTCCCGGACGGTGCGGAGAAGTTCACGCGCCACGACCTCCAGGACGAGACGCAGGGGCAGTGGTACCTCCGACAGATGTTGGGCAGCGCCAACTTCCACGCCGGACCGACCCTCGCCTTCATGTCGGGCAACCTCTGCTACCAGATCGAGCACCACGTGTTCCCCGATCTGCCGAGCAACCGGCTCGCCGCGATCAGTGTGCGGGTCCGCGAACTGTGCGAGAAGTACGACCTGCCTTACACCACAGGGCCTTTCCTCGCCCAGTACGGCAAGTCCTGGCGCACCATCGCGAAGCTGTCGCTCCCCGACAAGTACCTCAAGGCCACGGCGGACGACGCACCGGAGACGGCATCCGAGCGCAAGTTCGGCGGCCAGGTCACGTCCACCGTCGATCCGGTCACCGGGCGCCGTGCCGGTCTGCTGACCGCGATCAAGGAATCCAAGCGCGGCACGGGACTGCGAAAGCTGCTCTCGCGCTGATCGATCGGTCGGAGCTCCGTCAGTAGGAGTCGTTCGACATCACGGCCACCAACAGCAGGCGAACCGCGGCGACGCGGTTCGCCTGCTGTCCTGTCAGGGTGTCCAGAGCGCACTCCGGGTCGGCCGGCGGCCCGAGGTGTGTGCAGCCGCGCGGGCAGTCCTCGATGGTGACGGCGAGGTCCGAGAACGCCGCGACGACATCCTCCGGCGAGATGTGGGCCAGCCCGAAGGACCGGATACCGGGAGTGTCGATGACCCAGCCTCCACCCGGAAGATGCAGCGACACCGACTGAGTCGACGTGTGCCGTCCCTTGCCGACGCCGGAGACGATGCCGACGGCGCGATGTGCCTCCGGCACCAGCCGGTTCACCAGGGTCGACTTGCCCACCCCCGAGTGGCCGATCAGCGCGGACGACTTCCCGGTGATCATCGCCAGGAGCTCGTCCAGCGGACGGTCCCGGCCCACCAGCACCACCGGCACGTCGAGGTCGGCGAAGACGGCGGCGAACTCGTCGGACGACGCCAAGTCGTCCTTCGTCAGACACAGCACGGGTCGGAGACCACCCACGAACGCTGCCACCATCGCGCGCTCGACGAAGCCCGAGCGGGGTGGCGGGTCGGCCAACGCCACCACGATCAGCAGCTGGTCCGCGTTGGCCACCACGACACGCTCGTACGGATCCGTGTCGTCGGCGGTGCGCCGCAGCACCGTTCGTCGTTCGTCCACGCGGACGATGCGGGCCAGGGCGTCGACGCGTCCCGAGACGTCGCCGACGATGCCCACCGCGTCACCGACGACGATCGGGGTCCGGCCCAGCTCGCGCGCTCGCATGGCGACCACGAGGCGCTCGGGATCATTGTCGATCACGCAGCCCCACCGGCCGCGATCCACCGACACCACCATCGCGTCCGAGGCGTCGGCGTGGGTGGGCCGGGTCTTCGTTCGTGGGCGCGTGCCCTTGCCCGGCCGGACGCGGACGTCCGACTCGTCGTACACCCGCCGGATCAGCGTGCACCACCTCCGGCCAGCATGGCGCTCCAGAGGGTCGCGAACCCCGGCAGCGTCTTGGCGGTGGAGTCGATGTCGTCGACCTCGACGCTCGGGACGACCAGACCGATCACGGCGCCCGCCGTGGCCATGCGATGGTCGGCGTACGCCCGCCAGGGTCCGCCGCGCAGCGGCGCCGGCTCGATGATCAGGCCGTCCTCGGTCTCCTCGACACCGCAGCCCAGAGCACCGAGTTCCGCCGTGAGTGCGGCGAGCCGATCCGTCTCGTGCCCGCGCAGATGGGCGATCCCGCGCAGGCGCGAGGGGGACCCGGCCAGGGCCGCCATCGCCGCGACCGTGGGGGTCAGCTCGCCGATGTCGTGCAGGTCCACGTCGACGCCCTCGAGCTTCTCGGGCCCCCGCGCCGTGAGCGACTCGGCAGTGAGCAACACCTCGGCCCCCATCGACGTGAGGATGTCGCGGAACGCGTCACCGGGCTGCGTCGTCCGGGCAGGCCACCGGGGCACGGTCACCTCACCGCCCGTGACGGCCGCCGCGGCGAGGAACGGGGTCGCGTTGGACAGGTCCGGTTCCACGACACGGTCTACCGGAGCCACGGCGCCGGGATGCACGCGCCACCGGTTCGGAACGCCCGAGTCCTCGGGAGTCTCCACCTCGATCCCGCTCTCGCGCAGCATCTCCACCGTCATGTCGATGTGAGGCATCGACGGCACCGGGGGACCGACGTGCTCGACGACGAGGCCCTCGTCGAACCGCGCCGCCGAGAGCAGGAGCCCCGACACGAACTGGGACGACCCGGACGCGTCCAGTCGGACCGTGCCCCCGCGGACCCGGCCCGTGCCGTCGACGACGAACGGCAACCGGTCCCCGCTCACGGGAACACCGAGGGCGCGGAGCGCGTCGAGAATGGTCTGCTGCGGGCGCGAGCGGGCGTGCTCGTCGCCGTCGAAGCGCGAGCGACCCGTGGCCAGCGCGGCCACGGGGGGAACGAAGCGCATGACGGTGCCGGCCAGCCCGCAGTCCACGTCGCCGCCGCGGCCGGGTCCGGGGGTGACCCGCACCGTCGTCCCGTCGTCGTCGGGGGACTCCACGACGGCACCCAGGGTGCGCAGCGCATCGATCATCAGATCGGTGTCACGGCTGCGCAGAGCGCCGGTCACCGTCGACGGTCCGTCCGCGAGCGCGGCCAGGATCAGGGCGCGATTGGTGATCGACTTCGACCCCGGGAGGTCGACGGTCGCACGGACGGGCTGCGGGGCGAGGGGCGCGATCCAGGACGTCACGGTCACAGTCTCTCACTGGCGGACGCGCGTCGGATGTCCGCGACGGTCGCGGCGGTCGCCCGGACGAGATCCTGTGCGGAGAGTTCGATCTCCAGACCGCGCCGACCGCCGCTGCAGAAGAGGGTCGAGTGCCCGAGTGCCGACGTGTCGACGACCGTGGGCAGGGGCGTGCGCTGACCGAGCGGGGAGACGCCCCCCAGGACGTAGCCCGTCGACCGGCGCACGGCTGCGGGATCGGCCATCGACACCTTGCTCGCCCCGAGGGCGGCGGCGACGGACTTCAGGGCGAGCATGTCCGGCACGGGAAGAACCGCGACCGCCAACGAGGAGCCCGTCGACACGACCAGGGTCTTGAACACCCGATCCGCCGACACACCGAGGCCGGCGGACAGTGCGTCGACCGCCTCGTCGCCGTACTGCTCGGTGCCGCGGTCGTGCTCGTAGGTGTGGACGGTGAACTCGATTCCGAGACGCGTCAGCATCGTCGTCGCGGGAGTAGCCGTTCCGGCCATGGCGTCGTGGTCCCTTCCCACCGTGATCCCCCGCCCCGCGAGTACGTCGAGAACGTCGTGATCGGCTGCTGGTACACGACATTCTGGCCGTACTCGCGGAGACGGTCCGGCAGCGGGGGGAACACGACGGCGGCCACGGCTGTTGCACGCAGCATCAGGACGGCGCGCACTGTGCGCCGCCGCTCGACGGAGGAGGGCGTGTGAACGTCGTTGCACCGGAGCGCTCCGGAGCCGAGAGGCTCTCGGCGACGCTGACGAATGTGGTGGTGATCCCATCGGTAAAGTGGAGTCCGGACGACCACGGTGAGCTCACCGGTTCCCGGACGTCCGAGGTCGACACCTCGGAGGACGGGGCGGTCGCCGCGGGGCACACGAGAGGGGCCAGCGTGACGGATCAGCCACAGACCGAGACCGGCACCACGACGGGCGCCGTCGATCCTGCGATCCTCGAGACAGAGGACGGCATCCGCTCGCGGGAGAACGCTGCGGATCTGACGGCGCGGTTCGAGCGTGACGCGCTCCCGCTGCTCGACCAGCTGTACGGCGCGGCCCTGCGGATGACGCGGAACCCGTCCGATGCCGAGGACCTGGTCCAGGAGACGTACGTCAAGGCGTACACGGCGTTCAAGAGCTTCCGCGAGGGCACGAACCTCAAGGCGTGGCTCTACCGGATCCTGACCAACACCTACATCAACTCGTACCGGAAGAAGCAGCGCCAGCCGGCGCAGTACCCGACGGACGAGATCACCGACTGGCAGCTCGCGGCCACCGCTGAGCACTCGTCCACCGGTCTACGGTCGGCCGAGGTCGAGGCGCTGGACGCCCTGCCCGACGACGACATCAAGGCGGCGCTGCAGGCGCTGCCCGAGGAGTTCCGCATGGCGGTGTACTACGCCGACGTCGAGGGATTCCCGTACAAGGAGATCGCCGAGATCATGGGCACGCCCATCGGCACCGTGATGTCGCGGTTGCACCGCGGCCGCAAGCAACTGCGCAACGAACTGGCGGAGGTCGCTCGCGACCGTGGATTCAACCGGTCCGCCGCGGCGACCGAGGAGGTAGCACGATGAGCGGCAACGAGTTCGAGGACCTGGACTGCTCGGCCGTCATCGCCGACGTGTGGACGTTGCTCGACAACGAGTGCGACGAGGCCAGCAGGCAGCGCGTGCAGCGTCACCTCGACAGTTGCGGTTCGTGCCTCGCGCAGTACGGCATCGAGGAGAAGATCAAGTCTCTGGTCGGCCGCAAGTGCGGCGGCGAGCGGGCTCCGGAAGGCCTGCGGGAGCGCCTGACGCTGGAGATCCGGCGGTCGGTGACCATCACCGCCACCGAGGACTGACCGCCTACACGACGAAGGGCCGGGACGCTGTGCGTCCCGGCCCTTCGTCGTGTGGTGCTCGTGATCAGCTGTTGGGGCGCTTGCCGTGGTTGGCTGCATTTCCCTTACGGCTGCGCTTCTTGCGTCCTCGCTTGCCCATGGTGGATCTCCTTCCTGTTCCACCCAGTTTCTCACGTGTGGTTGGCTGTACGACGAGCGGCCGTGCCTCCGGCGTGGTCCGTTCACCGAACGAGTCGACACGCGCGTGCAGACGAGCGGAACGGAACAGGGGGACCGTGATGGCCGAGGACGTCCGAGCCGAGATGGTGTCGACGGTGTTCCAGATCGTCGTCGCCGAGGGTGATCACGTGAACGAGGGCGACGCCGTGGTGGTGCTCGAGTCGATGAAGATGGAGATTCCCGTGCTCGCCGAGTCCGCGGGCACCGTGACGTCCATCGGAGTCGCCGTGGGTGACGTCATCCAGCAGGGCGACCTGATCGCCGTCATCTCCTGATCCGGTCACCACTCTGATCAGCCGACGCCGCACCGGGACAGGGTGATTCGTCGTGTCCACGCTGTCCGAGATGCTCGCCGAGCACACCGACCTGCCGGGTACGGCGGTCGATCATCTGCAACGCGTCGTGGGGGAGTGGCAGATCCTCGCGGACATCTCCTTCGCGGACCTGCTGCTCTGGGTGCCCGTCGACCATCCCGGATCGCGTGCGGTGACGTCGTCGGACACGGCGACGGTGGTGTGCGTCGCGCAGTGTCGTCCGACGACGGCCCCCACGGTGATTCCGTCGGACACGGTCGGTGCGGTGGTCGGGGAGACCGAACATCCCGAGGTCGCGGAGTGCCTGCGCACGGCGTCGATCGTGCGCGGCGGAGGTCGCCTCCCCGACGATCAGGGTCCGCCCCACGACGCCGTTCCCGTGCGCGTCGACGGCCGCGTGGTCGCCGTGCTGACGCGTGACTCCGCGCCGGTCTCCGGCCGACCGCCGAGCTTGCTGGAGGCCGCGTACCGCGACTGCGCCCACCACCTCTCCGACATGATCGCGGAGGGGTCGTTCCCCTCGCCGTCCGAGAAGACTGACGTCAACTCGAGCCCACGCGTCGGCGACGGGTTCATCCGCCTCGACACCGCCGGCATGGTCACCTACGCGAGCCCCAACGCGGTGTCCGCCTACCACCGGATGGGGTTGACAGCAGACCTCCCCGGCCACGACCTCGCTGCGTCGACCCGGTCGCTCGTCACCGATCCCTTCGACGCGGAGGAGATCGCCGCCACCATCGGAGCGGCCGTCACGTCCGCCGGGGGACGACGGATGGAGGTGGACGCTCGCGGTGCCACCGTGCTGCTGCGCACGGTTCCGCTGCGCCCGGCCGGCACGTCCGTGGGCGCTCTGGTGCTGGTCCGGGACGTCACCGAGGTGAAGCGTCGCGATCGCGCGCTGCTGAGCAAGGACGCGACCATCCGCGAGATCCATCACCGGGTCAAGAACAACCTGCAGACCGTCGCTGCTCTCCTGCGTCTGCAAGCTCGCCGGACCGACAACGACGAGGCCAAGGTCGCGCTGAGCGAGTCGGTCCGCCGGGTCACCTCCATCGCCCTCGTCCACGACGTGCTGTCGACGTCGGTGGACGAGGTCGTCGACCTGGACGAGGTGGTCGACCGCCTGGTTCCCGTCATGGTCGACATCGGCTCGCTGTCCGCGGACGTCACCGTCGGTCGCGAGGGCAGCCTGGGCGTGTTCCCGGCCGAACGGGCGACCCCGCTGGTCATGGTGCTCACCGAGCTGGTCCAGAACTCGCTCGAGCACGGGTTCGATCCGGGTGCGCGAGGCCGTGTGACCATCGAGTCCCGACGGTCCTCGCGCATGCTGGAGGTCACCGTGCGCGACGACGGCCGTGGAGTCTCCGACGACTTCGACGCGTCGGCGTCCGACCGGCTGGGACTGCAGATCGTCTCGACACTCGTCACGGTGGAGTTGGGCGGCACCATCAGCGTCGCGGCCGGGCCGGACGGGGGCACCGCTGCCGAGCTCCGCGTCCCGCTCGGACGCCGAGAACCACGCGGCTGATACGGCTGCCCCGTCGGACACACAAAAGGCCCGGCACCATGCGGTGCCGGGCCTGCGTGCGTCTTGCGAGCTGTGTCAGACCGCCGAGCGTGCGCGGGTACGCGCGTTACGACGCTTCAGCGCGCGACGCTCGTCCTCGCTCATGCCGCCCCAGACGCCCGCGTCCTGACCGGACTCGAGAGCCCAGGACAGGCAGTCCGCGGTGACGGGGCACCGGTTGCACACGACCTTGGCATCAGCGATCTGTGCGAGTGCCGGGCCGCTGTTTCCCACCGGGAAGAACAGTTCCGGGTCCTCGTCGCGACAGATAGCCTTGTGGCGCCAATCCATCCTCTTACTCCTCACTGAGCGCACGACGGCGCTGTCGAATAACTGATCCTGGACTCACGTCCGGATCGTGGGCTTGTTGTCCTGCAGTTCGCGAGCGCGGCAACCAATGTTTCCGCACTGTTACTTGTGAATGCTTTCACGAACCAAGCAGAAGTCAAGAGATGACGCGGTGCGGGTGGCCAAGCTCACTGGACCCGATTTGGTTTCACACCCGACGTCTGGTACCCGGATCGGGAGATGTGAAACACAGTAGCTTGGCCTACGGGGTATCGCCAGGTAAAGGCGCCACGACGGCGAGGGCGTCCGGTGCGGACGCGAATTCGACCTCGGTGCGTTCTCCCAGGTAGTCGCCGTCGACCTGCAGGCCGGTCGGTTCCACCGAACGCACGCGAATCCATTTCACGTCGTCCTCTCGGAGAAGCGCCCGTGAATGCGGACCGGACGTTCCGGACAGCATTTGCACGACCACTCGCAACGTCGTGAACACCTTCGTGGATCGCATTGCGAATATGCCGAGTCCGCTGTCGAACGAGGTGCCGGGGTTCGTTCGGACCGGACGTGCGTCGAGGAACGTCCACGGATCGGAGTTGGTCACGAACGCGAAGTGAACGCCCGTCACGGCCTCGCCGGTGTCGGTCTCCACGGTGAGGTGCGGGTCGCGACGCTTGCGGCGGAAGAACGTGGTGACCGCGGTCCGGACGTAGCGCGAGGGCGTGACCGCCTCGCCGCCCTTGCGGCCTCGATCGATCGCGTCGCACACGTCCGCGTCCCATCCGAGGCCGGCGTTGAACAGGAACCATGTCTTGTCGCAGTGCCCCAGGCCGATACGCCTGCTCGTTCCCGACTCCAGCAGATCGATGAGCTGGTTGGTGGCCTCGACCGGGTCCCGCGCGATGCCCAGCGAGCGAGCGAACACGTTGGCGGATCCGCCCGGGACGACCGCCAGCAGCGGCACGGGTCCCACGGTGACCGACTGCATGGAGGTCGGGGCAGGAACACCGAGAAGTCCGTTCACCACCTCGTTCACCGTTCCGTCGCCGCCGTGCACGATCACCAGATCGATACCGGCCCGGCGGGCCTCGGTCGCGAGTTCGCTCGCGTGTCCACGGTGCGTGGTGTGGAGCACTCTGAGCGACACCCTGCTCGCGAGCGCATGCGCCACCAGGTCTCGGCCGGCAGCCGTGGTGGACGTGGCGTTCGGGTTGACGATGAGGATGGCTCGCACGATCACTCAGAGTAGACGCGAGCGGCGGCGGCTCACGACCACCGGCGCGTGACCGTCGGCCACCTCGCGCGTGTGCTCTAGGGTGGCCTGGTGCGTCCGAAGCTGCCCGATTCCGGTGTTCCGGCACCGGTGCGCGCCGCGGGCCTGTTGGTGTCCGTGCAGGGCGCCACGGCGGTCGTGGTGGCACTCGTCCTGGTGATCCGCGGCGCCGCCGGCGCCGACGAGAGCGTCATCAACGGTTTCGGCACCGCGATCTGGTTCGCCGCACTCGGGGGCGCCGTGCTCACCGGTGGCATCGCCCTGATCCTCGGGCACCGCTGGGGCCGCGCCATCGCGATCGTCGCGCAGCTGTTGTTGCTCCCGGTGGTCTGGTCGCTCCTCACCGATTCCGGGCGGCCCGTGCTGGGCTCGTTGCTCGGCATCGTCGTCATCGGCGTCCTGGTCTGTCTGTTCAGCGGCCCCGCCACGAGGTGGCTCGCCGACGACTACGTCGAGACCGACGACGCCTGAGCGGCTCTCCGACCGACGCCGGGCAGCTCAGGAACCGAGGCGAGGATCCACGTTGTGGGTGTGGATCTGCCGGTACTCGTGCTCGTACCCCAGCACGGTGAAGCCGGCGGGCGCCAGCGCGAAGCGCTTTCCCTCTGTCACCGGTTGCTCGACCCACCGCGCGATGACCGACCTGGAGAAGTGGCCGTGCCCGACGAGCACGACGTCGCGCTCGGCGAGGGTGGGAACGACGACGGACAGGACGAGATCGGCCCGTGCGGACACGGCGTCGATGGTCTCGCCGGACGGTGACGGATGCGTCCACACGGTCCAGTGCGGCGCGGTCTCCCGGATCTGCGGAGTGGTCAGACCCTCGTAGTCGCCGTAGTCCCACTCGACCAGCGCGTCCCACACCCGATCGACGGTCAGTCCGGCCAGCTCCGCCGTCCGCAGCGCCCGCGATCGGGGGCTGCTGACCACCAGGGGACGTTCGAGCCCGAGCGCCGCGATGCGGTCCCCGGCGGCGCGGGCCTGATCCTCCCCGTCGGCGGTGAGAGCGATGTCCGTCCGTCCGGTGTGTCGACCGCTCGCCGCCCACTCCGTCTGACCGTGACGGATCAACACCAGTCTGGCGTCGGAGCGCCGCGGCGACGTCCCGGACCCTCCGGACGATGCGGGTGCCGGGTCACGGGGGTCGGGGTCTGCCATGGATCGATCATGCTCCCGGGTCGCGCCGCGTCGATGACGGAGGTCGTCCCGGTGACGGAGGTCTCGTGAAATCCGCTGGTGATCGCCGCCGGTGGGGTGTTTACTTCCTTGGTCCGATCACGCGACACCCGGCCTCGATGCCGGCGGATACAGATCAGCCAGGAGACTCCGCATGACCGATCAGAGCACCGAGAAGGGCGCGCAGGGGTCCCCGAACACCCCCGGGCAGGGTGGTGTCGACACCGGTCAGGGGCTGGACGCGGCCGTCCTCAAGATCGCCGCCGTCATCGTCATCGGCGCCATCATGTCGATCCTCGACGTGACCGTCGTGAGCGTGGCGCTGCCGACCTTCGCCTTCGAGTTCCAGACGTCCTACGCCAACGTCGCCTGGACCATGACCGGCTACACCCTCGCTCTCGCGACCGTCATCCCGCTGACCGGCTGGGCCGCGGACCGGTTCGGTACCAAACGCCTCTACATCCTGGCGCTGATCCTGTTCGTCGCCGGATCCATGCTGTGCAGCGTCGCGTGGGACATCACGTCGCTGATCGTGTTCCGCGTCCTGCAGGGCTTCGGCGGCGGCATGCTCATGCCGCTCGGCATGACGATCCTGACCCGCGCCGCCGGTCCTGAGCGCATCGGTCGTGTCATGGCCGTCCTGGGTGTACCGATGCTGCTCGGTCCGATCGCGGGCCCGATCCTCGGCGGGTGGCTCATCGACGCGGCGAGCTGGCACTGGATCTTCCTGATCAACGTGCCCATCGGCGCCGTGGCGCTGGTGGCCGCGTGGGTCATCCTCCCGAAGGACGCACCCGAGCCCTCGCAGTCCTTCGACTTCGTCGGCATGCTGCTGCTGTCGCCGGGCCTCGCGCTCTTCCTGTTCGGCGTCTCCTCGATCCCCGAGACCGGAACGGTGATGTCGGCTCGCGTACTGGTCTCCGCCGTCGTGGGGCTCGTCCTGGTCGCGGCGTTCGTGCGCCACGCCCTGCGGACCGAGCACCCGCTGATCGACCTGCGGCTGTTCGCCAACCGTCACCTGTCCGTCGCGGTGATCGCGATGAGCCTGTTCGCCATCGCGTTCTTCGGCGCGGGCCTGATCTTCCCGAGCTACTTCCTGCAGGTCCGCGGGGAGACCACGCTCATGGCCGGCCTGCTGCTCGCCCCGCAGGGACTCGGGGCGATGGTGTCGATGCCCATCGCCGGACAGCTCGCCGACAAGATCGGGCCGGGCAAGATCGTGATCACCGGCATGGTGTTCGTGACGCTGGGCATGGCCGTCTTCACGCAGGTGGGATCCTCGACCTCGTACGTCGTCCTGCTCGGCGCCCTGTTCGTCATGGGGTTGGGACTCGGCGCGACGATGATGCCGATCATGACCGCCGCGCTCCAGACGTTGGACGACGCGTCCGTCGCCCGCGGTTCGTCGCTGATGAACATCATCCAGCAGTCGGCCGGGTCGATCGGTACGGCCGTGATCTCGGTGGTGCTCACCAACCAGCTGCTCGACCGGGCGGCTGCGGGACCCGCCATCGCGGCACAGCGTGACCCGGCGATCGCCGAGCAGATCGGGCCGAATGCCGTGCAGGCCGGACTGGCGCAGGCAGCCGACGCGTTCGGCGGCACCTTCCTGGTGGCCACGATCATCGTCGCGTTCACCTTCGTGCCCGCACTCCTGTTGCCGCGCAAGAAGTTCCAGCGTGCAGACCAGGGTGACGCCGTCGCGCGCGGTGCGATGCTGCACTGAGCTCGGCCTCCGTTCCACCCCGTTCGGCCCGGTGCGGCATCACGCCACGCCGGGCCGAACGTCGCTCGACACACCGAGTGATGCCAAGATCGTGCTGTGACGACGATCCTGGCAGTGGCCAACCAGAAGGGTGGCGTCGCCAAGACGACCACCGTGGCATCGCTGGGAGCGGCGCTCGTCGCTCTGGGCCGACGAGTACTCGTGGTGGACCTCGACCCGCAGGGAAGTCTGACCTTCTCGCTGGGGCACAACCCCGACAAGCTGGAGACCTCGATCCACGAGGTCCTCACCGCCGGGGTTCCCGTGGGCGACGCCGTGCTCGGCACGGACGAGGGTGTGGACCTGCTCCCGGCGACCATCGACCTGGCCGGCGCCGAGGCGCTGTTGCTCATGCGTCCAGGCCGCGAGTACACCCTCAAACGCGCCCTCGCGCCCCTCCTCGAGAACTACGACGTCATCGTGCTGGACTGCCCGCCCTCACTGGGCGTGCTCACCCTGAACGGGCTGACGGCCGCGACGAGCGTGCTGATCCCGCTGCAGTGCGAGACGCTCGCTCACCGCGGTGTGGGTCAGCTGTTGCGCACCGTCAGTGAGGTCCAGCAGATCACCAACCCCGATCTGACACTCCTGGGCGCTCTCGCGACCCTGTACGACGCCCGCACCACGCACAGCCGTGACGTCCTCGCGGACGTGTCCGGTCGGTACGACATCCCGGTGCTCGCGCCGCCGATCCCGCGCACCGTGCGGTTCGCGGAAGCGTCGGCGTCCGGCACCTCGGTGATCGCGGGACGTAAGAACAAGGGCGCTCAGGCGTACCGCGACCTCGCCGACAACCTGGCCGCGCACTGGACCGAGGGCGCACCCCTGGCCACGTACGACGCCGACGCCTGAGGCTCAGCCCAGGGCGACGGTCTCGGCACCGCGGCGCTCGAACACGCTGGTGCCGAGGACGGACAGTGCGACCGGTCCGGTGTACTCGCCGCGGTCCACCGCGATCGTGCGGGAGGCGACGCCGTTCTCCGGATCCACCACCGCGATACCGCCGGAAACCGGGACGAGGAGCTGACCGGCCATCACAGCACCCGCGCCGAGAGTTCCGGCGAGAACCCAGCGCTGTGACAGATCGGACTGCGTGAAGCCGACGGTGTCGGCGCCCGTCCACCAGGAGACGACGGAACCGGTACGCACGATGTCGGATGCGAGGGCGTCGGCGGACGGTGTGGTGACGTCGGCAGTCACGGCCTGCGCGGAGACGAAGTTGGCGGACCCGTCGAAGAGTGCCACCCGGGCGACCTCGCTCCCGGCCGGGGGGAGGTAGACCGCGAGGCGATCCCCGACCACCGCGAGGACGCGTGCTGCCGCTGCGTCCGCGGGGACGTCGGCCAGGATGGTCGAGCCGTACACGTCGGGCACCGTGTTGTCCTTCGGTGCGGGGTTCATCGACGTCAGGCGCAGGCCTTCCTCACCGGGACACCGTTCCAGCACGGCGAGGCGGGTGCTCGCGGACGCGCTCGACACGAGGTCGCATCCGGTGCGGGGTTGGCTGCGCGGGTTGACCGGGGCGTCGACACGCCCGTACTCGAGTGTGCGCACGAGGTCGGAGCGCCAGAGTTCGAGGCGCGTGGCGCCGAGTTCGGTCACGTACGTGCCGTCGAACGACAACCGGACCGGGTCGTCGGCGTCGTTGGTGCGCTGGTCCTCGCGCGCTCCGGTGGACCCGTCGAGCTCGGTGACCTGGCCGCATCCCCGGCCGTCCCGGAACACCGCCACCGCCGCGTCCCACGCCCCCACGACCGAGCAGAGGGCCCGGTCACGCGTGTAGGACCAGGACGGCGAGCCGGTGGCGGGATCGAGTCCGGTCACCGCGTCGCCGGTGGAGACGACGACGGCTCCGCCGACGGTGGTCGGTGCCCCGGTTCCGGTGTCGTCGGCGCGCCAGATCTCCGAGAACGACTCGGGTACCGACAATGCCGACGCCGGGGCGGTGAGAGGCACGTCGGCGACCACGGACGTGGTGCCGCGAGCGTCGCTGCGGAACCAGATCACCGAGGCGCCCACCAGGACGACCACGACGATCACCACAGCGGCGATCACGTCGACGCGGGTGCGCCGTTCGGGAGCGAGCACGTCAGGTACGTGACGGTCAGTCGGACGTACCGGCGGACGACGAGGCCTCCGCCGACGCGCCGTTCTCACCGGCGTGCGCCGCGGACCCGGCGGACGACCGGCGTCGACGGCGACGACGGGGCTTGTCCGACGTGGATCCGTCACCGGACGCCTCGGCGGGACCTGTCGTGGCCGAACTGTCCGCGGTGGCGGCAGCGTCGGCGTGGCCCCCGCCGCGGGTGCGGCGACGTGACCGGCTCCGGCGCGACGTGGTGGTGGCCTCGCCGTCCGACGCCTGGTCCGAGTTCTCGCTCCGGCTCGAGCGGGTGTCCGTCTTCTCGGCGGCGGGAGTCTCGGCGCGCCGCTTCGCGATGCTGCCCGTGGTGCCGTGCGGGATGTTCAGCTCCGCGTACAGGTGCTCGGAGCTGGAGTACGTCTCCACCGGGTCGGGGATGTCGAGGCCGAGGGCCTTGTCGATCAGCTGCCAGCGGGGGATGTCGTCCCAGTCGACCAGCGTGACGGCGATACCGGTGCGGCCCGCACGACCCGTACGTCCGATGCGGTGGACGTACGTCTTCTCGTCCTCGGGGCACTGATAGTTGATGACGTGGGTGACGTCGTCGATGTCGATACCGCGCGCCGCGACGTCGGTGGCGACGAGCACGTCGATCTTGCCGGAGCGGAACGCCGCGAGCGACTTCTCGCGGGCGACCTGCCCGAGATCACCGTGGACGGCGCCGACGGAGAATCCGCGCTCGGCCAGATCGTCGGCGACCTTCTGGGCAGTGCGTTTGGTGCGCGTGAAGATCATCGTGGCGCCGCGGCCCTCGGCCTGCAGCACCCGCGCGACCATCTCCGCCTTGTCCAGTGCGTGTGCCCGGTAGACGTGCTGGGCAGTGCGCTCGTGGATCGCGGAGGACTCGGCCTCCTCGGCGCGGATGTGCGTCGGCCGAGTGAGGAACGTGCGGGCGAGCGTGATGATCGGCCCGGGCATGGTCGCCGAGAACAGCATGGTCTGACGCTTCTCCGGCACCATGCTCATGAGGCGCTCGATGTCGGGGAGGAAGCCCAGGTCCAGCATCTCGTCGGCCTCGTCGAGCACCAGGACGCCGACCTTGCCCAGGACGAGGTGGCCCTGTTTGGCCAGGTCGAGAAGTCGTCCGGGGGTGCCGACGACGACGTCGACGCCGGTCCGCAGGGTCTCGATCTGAGCCTCGTAGGGCCGTCCGCCGTAGATCGACATGACCTTCACGCGACCGTTGGCCGAGTGCAGGTGCTTCGACGCGTTCTCCAGGTCGGAGGTGACCTGGACGCACAGCTCGCGCGTGGGAACGATGATCAGCGCACGCGGGGTGCCGTCCAGGACCGTGGTGCCCGAGCCGTCGGCCGGACCGGTGGCGAGACGGTGCAGCAGCGGGACGCCGAAGCCGAATGTCTTGCCCATGCCGGTGCGGGCCTGGCCGATGAGGTCGTCGCCCGCGAGTGCCAGGGGAAGCGTGAGTTCCTGGATCGCGAACGTGCGCTCGATGCCGATGTCGGTCAACCCACGGACGATCTCGGGGTGAACGCCCAGCTCGGCGAAGGTCGGGGGAGTGTGGGTGGTGTCCAGGGTGGCCGAGACGGTGGTCTCCGCCACGTCGTCGGTCTCGTGGTCCACAGTGATCTTGCTCAGTGTTTCGGCCTTTCTCGTCTCTCGCCTCGCACGCACGACGAGGGCCAGGCCGCTCCGCGGCCGGTGTCGAAACCCTCGATTCGTCGACAGGCGCGATCGGGGTCGGCCGCAGATGCGGCGACACGATCGGCGGCAGACACGAATCAGGTGCGCGCACAATGTCGTGAGCACGGCTCCCGGTGCTCGCCGCGATCGCCTCCGACAGAGGTGACCACGGTGCGTCGGGCCGGCGTGCGGACCGTCTCGGTCCCTGCTGCCGGCACCGGTGGAGCGTGCTCGCGACCTATTCTACCTGGTCGGCACCCGACGCCGCGGTTCCGCTCGCGCGAGCCGTGTCGACGGTAGTCTCGGCAGCCATGCGAACAGATTCGGATCCACAGCACGGCGGGTCCACTCCGAACGTCCCGTCCGGGTCCGACGAGGGCCTTGCGACCGGGGGAACCGTGCCGGGTGATCATCCCGGAATCATCAGTCTCCTGGGCGTTCTCGCGTACGGCGAGATCTCGGCGTTCTACCGGTTGGTCGACGACGCTCGAATGGCCCCGACGCTCGGCGACCGCATCGCCATGGCGAGCATGGCGGCCGCCGAGATGAACCACTTCGAGGTGCTCGAGGCGGCCCTCGCGGAGCGCGGGCGGGACGTCCTGTCGGTCACCGAGCCTTTCGCCGCCGCTCTCGACGCTTACCATGCCTCGACGCTGCCCTCGACGTGGATGGAGGTGCTCGTCAAGACCTACGTCGCAGACGGCCTCGCCGCCGATTTCTACCGCGAGATCGCGCACAGCCTCCCGGACGACATCGCCGCCACCGTGCGCGAGGTGCTCGCCGAGACGGGCCACTCGGAGTTCGTCGTCACCGAGGTGGTGGCGCGTGTCGCGGCGAGTGCCGCGGACAAGGACCGGTTGATGCTCTGGGGACGCCGCCTGCTCGGGGAGGCCATCACCCAGGCGCAGTTCGTCCTGGCGCAGCGCGAGGAGCTGACCGAACTGGTCATGACGGCGTCGGGCGATTTCAACGGCATCGTGGCGCTGTTCGACCGCATGCAGGTCCGGCATTCCGAGCGCATGGCGATTCTCGGCCTCGTCTGACTCGTGTCGGTGTTCGCTGTGGGCGTGTGCGTCACGCACTCACCGGCGGCCGGTGCTGCTCTAACCTGAAGTGGACAGCAGGTTCGCGACAACGTTTCGGAGGTCGGCCGTGGAGGTCAAGATCGGAATTTCGGACAGCCCACGGGAATTGGTCATCAACAGCGCGCAGACGCCCGACGAGGTGGAGACCCTGGTCTCGAAGGCCTTCGGCGGCGAGGGTGTGCTGTCGTTGGTGGACGAGAAGGGCCGCAAGTTCCTGGTGCCCGCGGGCAAGCTCGCGTACGTGGAGATCGGTCCGTCCGACAGTCGTCGGGTCGGTTTCGCGTCGTCCGGCACCGCCTGACCGACGCGCCCACCGCGCACGAGGAACGGCCCCGCACCTGCTGGTGCGGGGCCGTCGTGGTTCGTGAGACCGGGGTGCGTCGCCTACTGGGACTGCAGGGGGACGTGCGAGAGTCCACCCCAGGCGAGGGTGACGGTGGTGTCCACCGCTTCCTCCTTGGTGATGGGGCGATCCGCCTCGAGCCAGTAGCGGGCGGTGAACTGGCTCGCGCCCACGAGGCCGACGGCGAGGATGCGGGCGCGGTGCGGGTCGAGTCCGGAGTCGTGGCTGACGAGGTCGAACACGGCGTCGACGCAGGCCTCGGTGGCCTGATCGACGCGGCTCTGCACCTGAGGATCGCCCATGAGGTCCGACTCGAACACCAGGCGGAATCCCTGGCTGTCGTTGTCGACGAAGTCGTAGAACGCGAGCACGGCGGCCCGGACGCGCTTGTGGTTGTCCGTCGTCGACCGCAGCGCCTGGCGCAGACCCGAGATGAGGCTGTCGACGTAGTTCTGCAGCACCGCGACGTAGAGGTCGAGCTTGCCGGGGAAGTGCTGGTACAGAACAGGTTTGCTGACGCCCGCGCATTCCGCGATCTCGTCCATCCCCGCGGCGTGGTACCCGCGGGCGACGAAGATCTCCCCGGCAGCGGCGAGGAGTTGGGCGCGGCGTGCATCACGGGGCAGTCGAGCACTGCGCCGGCCACTCCCGGTCCCGCCCACGGAGGAGCTTCGGTCGGCGACGTCTGTCATGTGTTTCGTGTGTCCCATCCGCCGCGACACCGGTGGACGAGGATCACTCAGACATCGGAACTACGCGGCATGAAAGTTCTTCCGGATCGTGACGACGATACCCCGGCGCGCCGACCGAAGGCCGCAGACGCGTGTGAGAACCTGGATCGGTGAGTGACCGACGGCAACCGCAGAGAGAGCCTGCGACGCGTGACGACCGTGCGCGACGCTCGCATCAGCCTCTGCGCGCCCAGTGGGATCCCACCGCGGTCGATCCCGGACGCACACGCGCCGCACGGCCGGAGCGCAGCGCCCGGAAGCAGAGCCGGCTGGGGCGGTTCACGTCGACCTACGGTTGGCGCGCCTACGCGATCCCGATCCTCGCGGTCGTGACGGTACTCGTGGTCGTCGACGCGATACGCGATCCCGGAACCGCGTCCACGACGGACTCGGCACCCGGATTCCCCGCGCTGAGCAACACGACCGACGACACCGGCATCATCGGTGTCCCGCCGCAGGCCGACGGGAACTTCGCCGCGACGGTGTCCAGCGGTCAGCTGCCCGACGGCGGTCAGTTCGCGGTGCAGGGCGCAGGCACGTGGCGCGTGGTGCCGGGAGTCACCGACCAGGTGGGCCAGGGCACCGAACGCACGTTCACCTACACCGTCGAGATCGAGGACGGCGTGGACACGACGGGCTTCGGAGGCGACGAGTCGTTCGGTCGCCTCGTCGACCAGACTCTCGCCAATCCCAAGAGCTGGACGAATGATCAGCGTTTCGCCTTCCGCCGCGTCGACACCGGTGATCCGGACTTCCGGGTCTCGCTGACGTCGCAGATGACCATCCGCGACGCGTGTGGGTACGACATCCAGCTCGAGGTGTCCTGCTACAACCCCGGTATCGGCAGGGTGGTGCTCAACGAGCCGCGCTGGGTGCGCGGCGCCGTGGCGTTCCAGGGCGACATCGGGTCGTATCGGCAGTACCAGATCAACCACGAGGTAGGCCACGCGATCGGGTACCAGGCGCACCAGCCCTGCGAGACCGACGGTGGCCTGGCCCCGATCATGATGCAGCAGACCTTCGGCACGGCGAACGACGACATCGCGGTACTCGATCCTGCGGGCGTGGTGCCGATGGACGGCAAGACCTGTCGCTTCAACCCCTGGCCGTACCCCAGGGCCTGACCGGGGAGGTACGAGGAGCATGACGATCGTCGACCCGGTGGTGGAACCGGGCCCGGAGCTGAGCCGCGACCAGGTCGGTCGGTACAGCAGACACCTGCTGCTACCCGACGTCGGAGTGCTGGGCCAGCGGCGTCTGCGCAACGCGAGAATCCTGGTGATCGGTGCCGGCGGCTTGGGTTCGCCCGTGCTGCTGTATCTCGCCTCGGCGGGCGTGGGCACCCTCGGCATCGTCGAGTTCGACGACGTGGACGCCTCCAACCTGCAGCGACAGATCATCCACGGCGAGGCCGACATCGGTCGGCCGAAGTCGGTCAGCGCCCGCGAGTCGATCCGGGCTGTGGACTCCACCATCGAGGTCCGGCTGCACCAGGTCCGGCTCGAGCCCCGCAACGCGGTGAACCTCTTCCGCCAGTACGACCTGGTGGTGGACGGCACCGACAACTTCGCGACGCGGTACCTCGTCAACGACGCGGCCGCCGTCGCCGGCATTCCCTACGTGTGGGGATCCATCTATCGCTTCGACGGGCAGGTGTCCGTGTTCTGGGACGCCGCACCCGGCGGTCTCGGCGTCGACTACCGGGACCTCTACCCGGATCCGCCCGCGCCGGGCACTGTGCCGTCGTGTTCGGAGGCCGGCGTGCTGGGCGTGCTCTGCGGGGTCGTGGGCTCGATCATGGCGACCGAGGCCGTCAAGCTGGTGACGGGCATGGGCGACACGCTGCTCGGGCGTCTGCTGGTCTACGACGCGCGCACCATGACCTTCCGCACGGTCACCCTGCGCCGGGACCCCGGTCGCGTGCGGGTGTCCGAGGTGGAGGAGGACTACGAGGTGTCCTGCGGTGTGGCCTCGCCCCTGCCGTCGGTGGACTCGGTGGACGGCGACCTCGATCCGGCGGCCGTGCGCGCGCTGCTGGACGGCGGTGCCCCGGTGGCACTGATCGACGTGCGGGATCCGGTCGAGTGGGACATCGTGCACCTCGACGGCGCAACGCTGATGCCTCTGCCGACGGTGGTGGCCGGTGACGCGGTCGCGTCGCTGCCGACGGACCGGCCGGTGGTGCTCTACTGCAAGACGGGTGTCCGCTCGGCCGAGGCACTCGCGGTCCTGCGGTCCGCCGGCATGGCCGACGTCCACCACCTGCGCGGCGGACTCGAGGCGTGGGCGCGCGACGTCGACCCCACCGTCCCGACGTACTGACACCGGGTTCGGTCACGCGTGCCGGGACACGCGCTCACCGGGGTCTGCGGACTCGCACCGCGGCGGCGGTACGGTGGCCGTCATGACATCGGCGGAACCTCCCCAGCACGTCATCGGCACGTTCGGGCTCCGAGACGTCGCGCCGGTGGCTCTGGGAGCGGACTGGGACGGCGGTTGGCGTCTCGGTGACGTCGTCCTGTCCCCGGTGGCCGATCACGCCCGCGGTGCCTGGTCGGCGAAGGTGCGCGAAACCCTTGCGGTGGAGGGGGTTCGGCTCGCACGGCCGGTGCGGTCGACCGACGGCCGCTACGTCGTGTCCGGATGGCGCGCGGACACGTACATCGAGGGGGTTCCCGAACCCCGCCACGACGAGGTCGTCTCGCTGGCGACCCGGCTGCACGTCGCGACGTCGCAGCTCGAGAAGCCGCGGTTCCTGACCCAGGCGCCGGTCGCGCCGTGGAGTGACGTGGACGTGTTCGTCGCCGCTGATCGTGCTGCGTGGGAACAGGTTCCGTTCCGCTCCGCGCGTGCCGGGGGAGCGGTGGAGCCGACGTCGCCGGACGGTGTGCGCAGTGTCGAGGTGATCGGTCAGCTGGCCACCCTGCGTCGGCCGGTGCGCGAGCCCGACCAGTTGGTGCACGGAGATCTGTTCGGCACGGTGCTGTTCGACGGCGTGCAGGCTCCCGGCATCACCGACATCACCCCGTACTGGCGCCCCGCGTCGTGGGCCGCGGCGGTGGTGGTCGTCGACGCGCTCTCCTGGGGCGGCGCGGACGACGGGCTCATCGGCCGCTGGGAGGATCTCCCCGAGTGGCCGCAGATGTTGTTGCGGGCGGTGATGTTCCGCCTCGCGGTGCACGCTCTGCATCCGCGCTCGACCGCCGAGGCGTTTCCCGGTCTGGCCCGTACCGCCGATCTGGTGCGCCTGATCCTCTAGTCGGTCGGCAGTGCGCCGGTGTCCCGATCATCGGCACCGTCCGCGGCGAGCTCGGTGAAGAAGCAGCGTGCGGCGGTGGCCGCCGCGTCGGCGTCCCCGGACACGACCGCTCGGACCAGGGCCGCGTGCTCCTCGTGGAACGCACGGTCGGAATCGGCGTCGTGGTCGAGGATGGTCTCCTCGATACTGGGGAGCAGGAAGTCGTAGACCTCCAGGTAGATGCTGTTGTGGCTGGCCGCGACGATGGCACGGTGCAGGGACACGTCGAGATGCAGGGCCCGGGTGCGGTCGACGTCCCACAGTGCGGTCCGATGCGCCAGGGTGTCCTCGAGCATCCGGACGTCCTCGTCGGTCCGCCGCTCGGCGGCCAGTGTGGCCGCGGTGATGTCGAGCGCCCGCCGCAGCTCCAGGACGTCGCGTCGCCGCGCGGACGAGAAGTACTTGCCGAGGGCCGACGGCATCTCCGACGACGCGAGCACGTAGGTGCCCGATCCCTGGCGCCGCTCGAGCATCCCCGCGTGCACCAGCGCCTGGACGGCCTCGCGAACGGTGTTGCGTCCCGTGCCGGTCAGCTCGGTCAACTCCGGTTCTGTGGGTATCCGCGTACCGACGGCCCACGTCCCGGACTCGATCTCGCCTCGTAACTGGTCGGTGACCTGCCCGATGAGGCTCTGCCGGCGTACGGGTTGCACGTCAGTGTCTTTCTCTCGTGTGGTGTCGGTCTCGGCCAGTCTAGTAGTCCTTTGCCAGACAGGTCGGATCATCCTATGATTCGTCCCATGACTGCGACCGCCACCACTGCCGAGCCCGGGTCACGCTCGACACTGCAGGGACGGCTGTTGGTGTTCGCGGCACTCATCCTGTCCGCGTTCACACTTCGGGCAGCGGTCACCTCGGTGTCGCCGCTGTTCCCCCGGATCGGCGACGACCTCGGGTTCGGCGCCGGCGCCATCGGGCTCCTCGGGATGCTCCCGACCGCGATGTTCGCGCTGTTCGGCGTGCTCACCCCGGTCATCGCGACTCGTCTCGGACTCGAACGGACGGCACTCGCCGCGGCGGCTCTGACCGGTGTCGGCATCTTCGCGCGGGCGTTCGCCCCCGGGCTCGGGTCGCTGGCGCTGCTCTCGGCGGTCGCCCTGGCCGGTATGGGCATCGGCAACGTGGTCATCCCGCCGCTGGTCAAGCGCTACTTCTCCGACCGGCTCGCCATGATGAGCACCGTCTACATCTGCCTCCTGCAGCTGGGCACGATCGTCCCGTCGCTCACGGCGGTCCCCGTCGCCGACGCGGTCGGGTGGCGCTGGTCGCTCGCGATGTGGGGTGTGGCCGCCGTCGCCGCCGTGGTGCCGTGGACGGCCATCGTGCTGACGCGACGCACTCGCCCCGCCGCCCCCGCGGTGCGCGGTGCGGAGTCTCCGGCGCAGGACGCCGCCGTGGAGGCCGAGCTCGACGGGCCGCTCACCGAGCCGTCGGCCCAGCCGGTGGCGCCGCCCGTCCCGGTCTGGCGCACCTCGCTCGGCTGGGGGATGGCCGGCATGTTCGCGATGACGTCCATGGTCACGTACTCGATGCTGACGTGGCTGCCCTCCCTCCTGGTCGAGGCCGGCATCAGCGAGGGTGCCGCCGGTGCCTCGCTCGGGGTGTTCGCCGCGGTCGGTCTCGCGGGTTCCCTGCTCGCGCCGTCCTTCACCAGTCGGATGGTCGACCCCTATCCCATCGTCATCGGCTGCGCGGTCTGCTATCTCGCAGGCTTCGCCGGCCTGCTGTGGGCGCCCGCGACGGGCACGGTGCTGTGGCTGGTGTTGGTCGGTGCAGGTCCGACGACGTTCCCGATGTCGCTCACGCTCATCAATCTGCGCACGCGCACGGCCGTCGGCTCGGCATCCCTGTCCGGCTTCACGCAGGGAGTCGGGTACACGATCGCCTGCGCCGGCCCCATTCTCTTCGGTGTGCTGCACGAGAACACCGGGGGCTGGGAGTGGTCGTTCGCGTTCCTCACGTGCGGCATCGCCGTGCTGCTGGTCGCCGCCAAGGCCGCCTGCCGTCCGCGCGTCCTCGAGGACGGGCCCGTCCGCCAGGCTCAGTCGCGACCCTGACCCTCACGAAGCAGACCCTCACCAACCCGGAAACACGGACGTGAGGTCAAGTTCACGCACGGGTCACAGCGTGCAGCGCCCCCGCAACATGGTTTTCCTATCTTTGGGCTTCCCCAGAGATCAGGAGGCCACTCGTGACCAGCTTGTCGGATACCGGCGCTGCCACGGCGCCCACCGGTGCCCCCGGTGCAGTCGCTCGTAAGCACCACATCACGAACTGGGACGCGGAGGACGTCGAGGCCTGGGAGGCCGGCGGCAAGCACATCGCCCGCCGCAACCTGATCTGGTCCGTCGTCGCGGAGCACGTCGGCTTCTCCATCTGGTCCATCTGGTCCGTGATGGTGCTCTTCATGCCGATGGCGCAGTACGGCATCGACCCGGCCGGGAAGTTCTTCCTGGTGGCCGTGCCGACATTGGTCGGCGCCATCCTGCGAATCCCGTACACGTTCGCCACCGCGAAGTTCGGCGGCCGCAACTGGACGATCTTCAGCGCCCTCGTGCTGCTGATCCCGACCGTGCTGACGTTGTACTTCATGATGAATCCCGCCTCGTACACGACGTATCTCGTCGTGGCCGCGTTCGCGGGACTGGGCGGCGGCAACTTCGCCTCCTCGATGACCAACATCAACGCCTTCTATCCCCAGCGTGAGAAGGGGTGGGCTCTCGGACTGAATGCAGGCGGCGGCAACATCGGTGTCCCCGTCATCCAACTCATCGGGCTCCTCGTCATCGCGACGGTGGGCAACACCGCACCCGAGATCGTGTGCGCCGTCTACCTCGTCCTGATCGCGGTCGCCGCCGTGGGCGCGGCCCTGTACATGGACAACCTGGACAACCAGAAGACCAACGGCCGCTCCATGATCGACGTGCTGCGCTTCTCCGACTCGTGGTGGATCGCGTTCCTCTACATCGGCACGTTCGGGTCGTTCATCGGCTACAGCTTCGCGTTCGGGCAGATCCTGCAGATCAACTTCCTCGCCGGTCTGGCCGACGGGGGCGCGGTCACCCCGGCCATGCAGGCACAGGCCTCCCTGCACGCCGCTCAGATCGCGTTCATCGGCCCGCTCCTCGGTTCCCTGTCCCGACCGATCGGCGGCAAGTTCGCCGACCGCGTCGGCGGCGGCCGCATCACGATGTACACCTTCGTCGCGATGATCTTCTCCGCCGGCATCCTCGTCGCGACGTCGATGACGGACGACGCCACGGCCGGAGCGGCGACCGGATCGATGATGGTGTTCTACGTCGTCGGCTTCATCCTGCTGTTCGTGCTCTCGGGGCTCGGTAACGGCTCCGTCTACAAGATGATCCCGGCGATCTTCGCGTCGAAGTCGACGTTGCTGGTGGGGATGTCGGCCACCGAGCAGGCCGCGTGGTCCCGCCGGATGTCCGGTGCGCTCATCGGTATCGCCGGTGCGATCGGCGCGCTCGGTGGAGTGGGCATCAACCTGGTCCTGCGCGCGTCGTACTCGGGCGCGGAGAAGTCGGCGACGTCCGCCTTCTGGGTCTTCCTCGTCTTCTACGTCCTCTGCGCCGCGGCCACGTGGGCCGTGTACCTCCGCCGATCCGGCGCGCGTACCGCGAACGAGCAGGACGTGGTCACCGTATGACCGTCGCTGCATCCGTGCCGGAGACCCTTCGGCCACCGGCCATCCGAGCAGGAACGGCGACGCACTGCCCGTACTGCGGGCTGCAGTGCGCGATGACCGTCACCGGCACGGATGCAGCGAGCGCCGGGATCGAGGCCCGCCAGTTCCCGACCAACAAGGGTGGTCTCTGCCAGAAGGGGTGGACCGCCGCCGAGGTGCTGCGAGTGCCCGGCAGGCTCACCACACCACTGGTGCGTGTCGACGGGGAACTCGTCCCCACGACCTGGGACGCCGCACTCGACGCGGTGGCCACGACGCTTCGACGCGTCCGGGCCGAGCACGGCGCCGACGCGGTCGGGATCTTCGGGGCGGGCGGGCTGACCAACGAGAAGTCCTACATGCTCGGCAAGTTCGCCCGTGTCGCGCTGGGCACGTCGAACATCGACTACAACGGGCGGTTCTGCATGTCGTCGGCCGCGGCCGCCGGCAACAAGTCGTTCGGAATCGACCGAGGACTGCCGTTCCCGTTGGCGGACATCGGTTCCGCGCGGGCCGTGCTGGTGCTGGGCGGCAACGTCGCGGAGACGATGCCCCCCTTCGTGCAGCATCTCCGGACCGCCGCCGACGCGGGCGGGCTCATCGTCGCCGACCCACGGCGCACCGCGACGGTGGACCGGGCGCTGTCCGCCGGCGGAGTGCACCTGCAACTGTCGCCGGGCACCGACCTGGCACTCGCGCTGGGCCTGGTGCATCTGGCGGTGGTCGAGGGGTACGCCGATCGCGACTACATCGACTCACGCACCGAGGGTTTCGACGAGTTCTGGACGGCGGCGGCGCAGTGGTGGCCGGAGCGGACCGAGCGCGTCACCGGCGTTCCCGTCGCTCGCCTGCGGGAGACGGTGCGGTTGCTGGCGCAGTCACGGGACGCGGGTACGGGCGCCTACGTGCTCACCGCCCGTGGAGCCGAACAGCACGCGTCCGGAACCGACACGGTCTCGGCCGTCATCGGACTCTCTCTCGTGCTGGGGCTGTGCGGACGACACGGAACCGGATACGGCTGCATCACCGGCCAGGGCAACGGACAGGGCGGACGCGAGCACGGGCAGAAGGCGGACCAGCTTCCCGGATACCGCAAGATCACCGATCCCGCAGCGCGTGAACACATCTCCGCCCTCTGGGGTATCGAGCAGTCCGCACTCCCGGGTGCGGGACTGAGCGCCTACGAACTGCTCGACGCCCTCGGCACCCCCGGTGGTCCCCGCGCGCTCATGGTGCACGGCTCGAACATCGCCGTCTCGGCCCCGCGGGCCGGTCACGTCGTCGATCGGCTCGCCTCACTCGAGATGCTCGTCGTCACCGATTTCGTGCTCTCCGAGACTGCCGCAATGGCCGACGTGGTGCTGCCGACGCTGCAGTGGGCCGAGGAGGAGGGCACCATGACCTCCCTCGAGGGCCGCATCCTGCGCCGGCGCAGGGCCGTGGACGCTCCCGAGGGCGCGCGCGGGGAGCTCGACATCCTCGCCGATCTCGCCGTTCGCCTGGGCCAGCCCGCCGACCGCTTCCCCCGCGACGCACGGACGGTGTTCGAGGAGTTGCGCCGAGCGTCCCGCGGTGGCATCGCCGACTACTCGGGCGTGACCTACGAGCGTCTCGACGCCGGGGAGGCGCTGCATTGGCCGGTACCGTCGGAGACGCACGGCGGCACACCGAGACTGTTCCTCGATCGTTTCGAGACACGTACCGGGCGAGCGCGTTTCGTCACGGTCGACCAGGTCGGGCCCGCAGAAACCACCGACGCCGACTTTCCTCTCCTCGCGACGACGGGGCGGGTGCTCACGCACTACCAGTCCGGTGCGCAGACCCGGCGCGTACCGTCCCTGTCGGAGGCGGCAGGCCCGATGTTCGTCCAGGTCCACCCGGACACCGCCGGTCGCGCGGGGCTCGAGGACGGCGACGACGCGGACGTCGTCTCGCGCCGCGGAACGGTCGTCGCCCGCGTGCGGTGCGACGCGTCGATGCGGCTCGACACGGTGTTCCTGCCGTTCCACTTCGCCGATGCGGCGCGCGCCAACCTCGTGACCAACCCGGCACTCGATCCCACCAGCCGGATGCCCGAATTCAAGGTCTGCGCGGTGCGCGTCGCCGCGCACCTGGTCGGCGCGACGGACGGGGAGACGGCATGAGTGCACCTCATCGCGTCGTCGTGGTCGGGAACGGCCTCGCCGGTGCCCGGTTGCAGGAGGAGATCCACCGACGCGACGCGGATGCGGCCCGCGTCCAGGTGGTCGTCTACGGCGACGAGAATCACGCCGCGTACAACCGCATCCTGCTCTCCAACGTGGTCGCCGGGCACCTGACCCCGAGGGACACTCGAATCAAGCCCGAGAACTGGTGCGAGCGCAACGGTCTGGAGACGCACATCGGGGTCGCGGTCACGTCGATCGATCGCGAGCGCCGCACGATCACGCGCTCGGACGGGTCCACGGACACCTACGACACGCTCGTCCTCGCCACCGGCTCGCGGTCCTTCCTGCCGCCCGCGCCCGGCATGACCGACGCGGACGGTCACCCCGCGGACGGTGTGGTGGCGTTCCGCACTCTCGCCGACTGCGACGCCATCACCGCAGCAACGGGACCCGGTTCCCGCGTCGTCGTGATCGGCGCCGGGCTTCTCGGCATCGAAGCCGCACGCGGCGCCCTCATGCGCGGATCGGACGTCACCATCGTCCACCCCCGCGCGTATCCGATGGAGAAGCAGATGGACGGCGGTGGCGGCGCCGTGCTGACCCGAGTGTTGCGAGAGCTGGGGATGGACGTGGCGCTGGGCGCTCGGGCCGAGGCTCTGCGTACCGCGCCCGACGGCACGCGCGAACTCGTGTTGTCCGACGGCAGCGCGTTGCCCGCCGACCTGGTCGTCGTCGCGGCCGGGATCCGTCCGAACATCGACCTCGCCGTCGCGGCCGGGCTCGACGTCGACCGCGCTGTCGTCGTCGACGACGACCTGCGCACCTCCGACCCGCACATCCGCGCGATCGGCGAGTGCGCCCAGCACCGCGGTGAGGTCTACGGCCTGGTCCAGCCCGCCTGGGAGATGGCCGGGGTGGTCGCGGACCAGCTGTGCGGCAGCGCGTCCCGCGCCGAGTACCACGGCACCGCGCAGATCACCCGCCTCAAGGCGCACGACGTCGACCTCGCCTCGATGGGCGAGATCGACGTCGACCCGAACGACACCGAGTCCGAGGTCCTCGTCATGAGCGACCCCACCCGCGGCCGGTACGCGAAGGTCGTCGTCCGCAAGGACCGCCTGGTCGGCGCGGTGATGCTCGGCAACCCGGAAGTCGTCGGAACGCTCAGCCAGTACTTCGACGGCGGATCGCTCGTCCCCGTCGACCGTATGACCCTGCTGCTCGGGCACCTCGTCGGTGGACCCACCGAGAGCGCCAACCCGTCGACCATGCCCGACGCAGCCGTGATCTGCCGCTGCAACACCGTCACCAAGAAGCACTTGGTCAGCGCGTGGCGCGGCGGTGCCCACACCCCCGAGGCCATGGCCGAGAAGACCCGCGCCACCACCGGTTGCGGTAGCTGCGTGGGCGTCGTCGACGGCCTCTGCGACTGGCTGCACCGAGCGGATCCCGTCCCCGACAACGACCGGCCTCCGGCCTTCCCGGTCCCCGACAACGACCGGCCTCCGGCCTTCCCGGTCACCGCATGACCGACCCGAGTCACACCACCCGTTCACCGTTTCCCGAGGAGATTGTCATGACCGACCAGACCGCTCACCGCACAGCCGTGGTGGTGGGACACGGAATGGTGGGCCACCGGTTCGTCGAGGCGCTGCGCGCACGCGACACGGCCGGCGAGTGGTCCGTCACCGTCCTGTGCGAGGAGGCCCTCCCCGCCTACGACCGCGTCGGGCTCTCGTCCTACGTCGGCGCCTGGGACCACAAGGAACTCGCGTTGGCGGGCAACGACTATGTCGGGGACGCCGCGGTGACCCTCCGTACCGGCGTGCGGGCCGAGTCGATCGACCGCGACGCTCGGGTGGTCACCACCTCGGACGGTGCGGCGGTGCCGTACGACGCTCTGGTCATGGCCACGGGGTCCTACCCGTTCGTCCCGCCCATCGCGGGGCACGACCTCGATCGCTGCTTCGTCTATCGCACGATCGACGACCTTGATCGCATACGCACCTGCGCCGACGCGGCCGGCCCCGGCGCGGTGGGAGTGGTCGTCGGCGGCGGCCTGCTCGGTCTCGAGGCTGCGAACGCCCTGAAGCAGATGGGCATGACGCCGCACGTGGTGGAATTCGCGCCGCGACTGATGCCGCTGCAGGTCGACGAGGGCGGCGGTGCGGTCCTGGCGAAGCTCGTCACCGAGCTCGGTGTCACCGTCCACGCCGGTGTCGGCACCTCGGCCATCGCCGAGAACGATCACGGCATCGACGTCACTCTGGCGGACGGCAGCGTCATCGATGCCGCCCTTCTGGTGTTCTCGGCGGGTGTCCGCCCGCAGGACGCTCTCGCCCGCACCAGCGGCCTCCCGGTCGGCGAGCGTGGTGGCATACTCACCGACATCGGTTGCCGTACCGAGGATCCCGCGATCTACGCCATCGGCGAGTGTGCGGCCATCGAGGGCCGGTGCTACGGTCTCGTCGCTCCGGGGTACTCCAGCGCGGAGGTCGTCGCCGATCGGCTCGTCGGCGGTACCGCCGAGTTCCCGGGCGCGGACCTCTCGACCAAGCTCAAACTGCTCGGTGTGGACGTCGCCAGTTTCGGAGACGCGATGGGCGCCACCGAGGGCGCACTCGAGGTGGTGCTCAACGATGCCGCGAAGGGCACCTACGCCAAGCTCGTGCTGTCGGACGACGCGAGGACTCTGCTCGGCGGCATCCTGGTGGGGGACGCGTCGGCGTACGCGACGCTGCGCCCGCTCGTCGGCCGCGAACTCCCGGGCGATCCGGCTGCACTGATCTCGCCGAGCGGCGAGAAGCTCGGCGCCGGAGCGCTTCCCGACGATGCCGAGGTGTGCTCGTGCAACGGTGTGGACAAGGGGACCATCTGCTCGGCCATCGCTGCGGGCGCCTGCGACATCGCCTCGGTCAAGTCCTGCACCGACGCCGGCACCACGTGCGGTGGCTGTCTTCCCACGATCAAGTGGTTGCTCGCCGCGTCGGGCGTGGTCATGTCGAAGGCCCTGTGCGAGCACTTCTCCCAGTCGAGGCGCGAGTTGTTCGAGATCGTCGCCGGCGCGGGCATCCGCACGTTCTCCGGTCTCGTCGCCGCTCACGGCCGCGGCGCCGGCTGCGACATCTGCAAGCCGGTCGTGGCCTCGATCCTGGCGTCCACGTCCTCGGAGCACATCCTCGACGGTGAGCAGGCTGCACTGCAGGACACCAACGATCACTTCCTCGCCAACATCCAGAAGAACGGCACCTACTCCGTCGTGCCGCGGATGCCGGGTGGGGAGTGCACTCCCGAACAATTGATCGTCATCGGTGAGGTGGCACGCGACTTCGGTCTGTACACCAAGGTGACGGGTGGTCAGCGCATCGACATGTTCGGCGCGCGCGTGGAGCAGCTCCCCGCCATCTGGAAGCGACTGGTCGACGCCGGCATGGAGTCGGGTCAGGCCTACGGGAAGTCGTTGCGCACCGTGAAGAGTTGCGTCGGGTCCACGTGGTGCCGCTACGGCGTGCAGGACTCCGTGGGCATGGCCGTCGACCTCGAGAAGCGCTACCGGGGTCTGCGGTCCCCGCACAAGATCAAGTTCGGTGTGTCCGGCTGCGCCCGCGAATGCGCCGAGGCGCGCGGCAAGGACGTCGGCATCATCGCGACCGAGAGTGGGTGGAACCTGTACGTCGGCGGCAACGGTGGGCAGTCGCCCAAGCACGCGCAACTCCTCGCGTCGGGGCTGGACGACACCACCCTCGTCCGGTACATCGACCGGTACCTCATGTTCTACGTGCGCACGGCGGACCGCCTGCAGCGCACGGCGCCGTGGGTCGAGAGTCTCGAGGGCGGACTCGACCACCTGCGCGCCGTCGTGTGCGAGGACAGCCTGGGTATCGCCGCGGACCTCGAGGCAGCGATGGCGTCGCACGTCGAGGGCTACCGGGACGAGTGGCGGGGTGTGTTGGAGGACGAGACCAAGCTCGCGCGCTTCGTCTCGTTCGTCAACGCCCCGGAGGAGTCCGACCCCACCGTCTCGTTCGACGAGTCCGGTGCCCGCAAGGTTCCGGTCCTGATGGGGATGCCGTCCGTTCCGGTCGGGTGAGTGGCCGGGAAGGCCGGAGGCCGGCCGAGATGTGGCCGGGAAGGCCGGAGGCCGACCGAGACGTGGCCCGTCATGTCGCCGTAACGGCCGAGTAACACCAGCCCCGTAGAACTGTCCCCAGGGAGGACCATCATGACTGTCATCGACTCAGCACCTCGCCATTCCACGACCGTGACCAGCGGCGACACCGACGAGTGGATCACCGCGCTCGCACTCTCGGAACTCACTCCGGGTCGGGGAGTCGCCGTGTTGCTGCCCTCCGGGGCGCAGGTGGCGTTGTTCCGCACCGGCGACGAGGAGCTGTTCGCCGTGAGCAACATCGACCCCTTCGGACGGGCCGCCGTGATGTCGCGCGGACTGGTCGGGGACCGCGGCGGCGAGCCGACCGTCGCGTCGCCGTTGCTCAAGCAGGTATTCTCGCTGGTGGACGGCCGTTGCCTCGACGACCCGGACACGACCTTGGCGGTACACGAGGTCACCGTGATCGACGGCGTCGTCGCAGTGTCCGCCCAGCCCTCGGGCGCATCGACCCAGACCTCGGGCACATCCGTCCGGCCGAGAAGTGGAACGGAGACGACATCCCCGTGATCGATCAGCCGACCTCGTCCGACGCTCCCCTCGCGGGGTTCACCGTGGGCGTCACCGCGGCTCGACGCGCCGACGAACTGGCCTCGCTGCTGGTACGGCGCGGAGCGAACGTGGTGCACGCCCCGGCGATCAGGATCATTCCGCTGTCGGACGATGCGGAGCTCGGTCGTCGTACGCGCGAGATCATCGAGTTTCCGCCGGCCGTGACCGTGGCCACCACGGGCATCGGTTTCCGTGGCTGGATGGAGGCCGCCGACGGCTGGGGTGACGCCGAGGAGCTCACTCGCGCTCTCGAGGGCACCCGCATCCTCGCCCGTGGGCCGAAGGCCAAGGGAGCCATCCGTGCAGCAGGTCTGCGCGAGGAGTGGTCACCGGAGTCCGAGTCGTCCGCGGAGGTGCTGGAACATCTGTTGGCGGAGGGCGTGGACGGCGTCCGCGTCGCGGTGCAACTGCACGGCGCCACCACCGAGTGGGAGCCGGTTCCGGACTTCTGCGAGGTGCTGCGGCAGGCCGGCGCGACGGTCATCCCGGTTCCGGTCTACCGCTGGGTGCAACCCGACGACTCGGCACCGATGGACCGCATGATCGAGGCCGTACTGTGTGGTGACCTCGATGCGGTGACCTTCACCAGTGCCCCCGCCGTGGCCTCGATGTTGATGCGCGCCAAGGAGAACGGTGTGCTGGAACCGATGCTGCAGTCGTTCCGCGATCGGGTGCTCGCCGTGTGCGTCGGGCCCGTGACCTCCGCTCCGCTCGACGTACTGGGTGTTCCCACGACGGCGCCCGCGCGGGCGCGTGTCGGAGCTCTCGTGCGCCACGTCGCCGACGAACTTCCGCGTCGAGCGGGCATCGTCCGGGCCGGCGGTCACGAGTTACGCGTTCTCGGCGCGTGCGTCGTCGTCGACGGCACACCCAAGGCTCTGTCACCCGCGGGCATGGCCGTGCTGAAGACTCTCGCTCGCCGTCCCGGACAGGTGGTCTCCCGCGAGGACCTGCTCGCCGCTCTGCCGGGCGGGGGCGGCGACACCCATGCCGTCGAGACGGCCATGGCGCGAGTGCGGTCCGCGCTCGGCGCACCCAGAGCGATCCAGACCGTCGTCAAGCGGGGATACCGCCTCGCCGTCGACGACAGCGCGGACGACCTGATCGACGCCGTGTCGAGTGTTCCGGGCGGCGGCCTCGGCCGGACGGGCGAGGCGTCGTGAGCGATCCTCGACTGGTCCTCGTCGCGCACGGCACGCGCAACCCCGCCGGCGTCGAGGTGATCGCCGCGCTGGCCGACGCCGTGGCTCCGCACGTGGGCCCGGTGCGGGTCGCCTTCGTCGACGTGCTGGGACCCACTCCGTCGGAGGTTCTGCGCGATGTCGACGGCCCCGTCGTGGTCGTGCCCGCCTTCCTGGCCTCGGGTTATCACGTGCACGCGGACGTGCCCCGCGAGATCGCCGAGAGCGGTCACGACGACGTCCACGTCACCCGCGCACTGGGCCCGGATCTCGACCTCGCGCGGGTACTGCGTGACAGGCTCGAGCAGATCGGATGGACGACCGGCGATCGCATCGTCCTCGCCGCGGCGGGCTCCTCCGACGTGCGGGCCCTCGACGACGTGCACACCGCGGCGGATCAGCTCGCCGCCGTCACCGGATCGGCGGTCACCGTCGCCTACGTCGCCACGGGCGAGCCGCGCGCGGCGGACCTGGTCCCCACTCTGAAGGCCACCGGGGAGAAGGTCTTCGTCGCCTCGTACCTGTTGGCGCCCGGTCTCTTTCACACGAGGTTGCGGTCCGCTGGAGCGGACGGTGTCACCGAACCGCTGGGGCTGCACGGGGGAGTGGTGCAGCTGCTCGTCGATCGCTACCGCGAGGGTGCCGACGTCATCTCTGCGGCAGCGGCACGATCTCGACGGGAGCGCCCGGACTCCGGCCTGCAGTGACGACGGCGATGCCGTCACGGCCCACCAGCGCGGCGAGATGTGCTGTACGCACAGAGCTCTCGCACCGCCAGGTACCCGCACCGAGGTAGGACGCGGGCAGGGCTCGAGTGACGTCACCGGCATCGACCTCGGTGGCCAGTGTTCCGGTCAGCGGTATCGGGACGGACCGTCCGGTCAAGGCCGCGGCGATGGCGGGCCCGAGCAGCATCACCGTGGTGACGGCGGCATACGGATTGCCGGGAACACCCAGGACCACGCGATGATCGGGCAGCTCCGAGACGGAGGCGGAACCGCCGGGGCGACAGGCGAGTCCGTCGACGACACGGTGTGCTCCGGCACGTCGAAGTGCGTCGTCCAGTCGATCCGCGGCGCCGCCGCCGGTCGCGCCGATGATGACGACGACGTCCGGCGGTGCGGAGTCCGCACCGCCGTGGATCGCCGCGTCGAAGGCATCGTCGGTGTCGGCGCAGTGCGCGACGTCGGCGAGTGCGAACCCGCACGACCGTAGGTACGTCGGCATGACCGGCCCGATGGTGTCGCGGATGCGCCCGGCCACCGGCGCGGTGTCGTCGCCGATCTCGTCGCCGATCTCGTCGCCCGTGAGAACGAGTCGGACGGTCGGGGCGGGGCGCGTCGACGCCCGGATCACGCCGGCAGAGAGCGCGGCCGACACGACGGCGGGGGAGATGACGGTGCCCGCCGGCGCGAGTTCGCTTCCGCCGTCCCAGTCCTCGGCGACACTGCGGGCGTCGTCGCGCACGGGTGCGCCGTCCGACCGGTGGAGCAGACCGTCGTCGTCGAGAACGACGAACTCGTCGCGTACCACGCCCGCCTCCGCCGGAACCGCTGCGCCGGTGGCGATGCGCACCGCGTGGCCGGTGTCGAGGACGACGTCGTCGGTGGCGCCGGCGACCACCACGGCGTCGTCGACGTGCCAGGGTCCGTCGCCGCGCACGGCGTAGCCGTCCATCGCGGACGTGACGAAGCTCGGAAACGGGCGTGCGGCGATCAGCGGCTCCGCGAGCGTGCCGCCGAGGCTGTCGGCCAGGGACGCGGTACGAGGTGTGATCGCGGTGAGTCTGCTCCCCACGAGGACGCGCGCCACCTCGACGGAGGGGCGTCTCGACGCGGTGCGGACGGCCGCGAGTTCGGTGGGCGTGTCCACGTCGTCGATGCCGGTGAGCGCCACGGTGCCCACGACGTCCGGCAGGGCGTCGCGGATGGACGGGCCGCGCTCGGCGTCCGCCGGACAGCGTGCGAGCGCGGCGGTGACGCCTCGAACGAGGGCGTCGCGACGCCAGGCGCCCACGAGGTACTGGGTGCGACCGGTCGAGTCGGTTCCGAACACTGCTTCGACTGTCTTGTCTCGCAGCAGTTCTCGCACGAGCAGTCGGAGTGCAGGCTCGGTGATGTACGGCAGGTCGGCGGACAGGGTCAACACGACGTCGTTCTCCCGCGGACCGTCACCGTCACCGTCGTCGACGGTGACGGCCAGCCCGGCCGCCAACGCACGTACCGGGCCTCCGAACGGCGGGTCCTCGCGGGTGCGGCGGACACGCCTCGGTCCCGGCGGGTCGGCAGTCACGTCGTCCGGTCCGACGAGGACGGTGACGGTGCAGAACGACGTCGCTCCCAGCACCCGATCGACGAGGGTGACTCCGTCCACGAGCGCGGCAGGCTTGGTGGTTCCCTGCATCCGTGAGCTGCGTCCGCCGGCGAGTATCAGCGCGTCCGTGCGCGCTGTGCGTCCCGACATGTGATCCACAGTAGTGGAGGCGACGCGGCAGCCTCATCGACCGGTGGTGGACACGGGCCGACTGCGCGGTGGGCCCTCGAGAGAGTGGCGACCGCCGCCCGCGACGGCGACGGCGCCGAACCCGATGCTGAGAGTGGACAGGGCCAGAAGTGTTCCGATGACGATCATGGACAGAGTCTCGACCGGCGAGAGGCCTGATGGAGCAGTCCACTGGACTCGAGTGGACTGTGGCATAGTGGCGGCATGGCATCCACTCCTGCACGGCTGCGCGACGGGTTGTCGGCGCGCGCACTCGCCGCCGCGATCGACATGACCGCCGTCGCGCGGGACAGTCGGTCCCTGTACCTCGGACTCGCGCAGGAACTGCACCGTCTCGTTGAGGAAGGCGCGGTGGCCGCCGATGCCCGCCTGCCCGCGGAGCGCGTCCTCGCGTCGGTGCTGGGGGTCAGCCGTGTGACGGTCGCGTCGGCCTATCGCGAACTCCGTGAGCACGGCATCGCGGTGTCGGTGCACGGGGCGGGCACCTTCGTCGTTCCGCGCGGGGACAGTCAGCCGTGGGGCGGCATCCTGCGCGGCACCCAACCGGGCGTGCTCGAATTCGTCAACGCCGCGCCGCCGGCCTCGGCCCTGCTGGGACCCGCTTACGACGCTGCTGCCCGCGCGCTGAGCACGACGGGCCTGCACGTCGGCTACGTGCCCACCGGTGTGGGCCGACTGCGCGAGGCGATCGCCCGGTACTACTCCGCTCGCGGGCTCCCCACCAGCGCCGACCAGATTCTCGTGACCGCGGGCGCCAGCGATGCGTTGCACGCCGTGATCGACACCTTCGTCGAACAGGGCAATCGTGTGCTGACCGAACACCCGACCTACCCGGGCGCCATCGACATGGTGCGAGCCGTGGGTGGCAAGTGTGTTCCGGTGGCCATCGATCCGGATGATCCCGACACGTTCGTGGAGAACATGGACAGGGCTGCGCGGCAACATGATCCGGTACTGGCCTACCTGATGCCCGACCACTCCAACCCGTCCGGAGCGGTGTTGCCCGAGACGTCCCGGCGTCGGCTCGCGGCCACGCTGCATCGGCACGCCGTGGTGACCGTGGTGGACGAGGCGTCGGCCGACCTCCGTCTCGACGGCGACGCCGACGTCGAGCCGTTCGGCGCACCGGTCCCGGACCGCGCCTGCATCACGGTCGGATCGTTGAGCAAGACCGTCTGGGGCGGGCTGCGGGTGGGGTGGGTGCGCGCGGACCCGGTGCACCTGGCGCGCGTGGCCACGACCTACGCGAGGCGGCAGCTCTCGGTGTCGATGATGGATCAGTACACGGCCGTGGAACTGTTCGGCGAGTACGACGCGGTGGTGACGCACCGCGCCGATCAACTGCGGGCGGGTCGCGACGCGGCGATGGCGGCCGTGACGCGGTCGCTGCCGGGCTGGACCTTCCACCGGCCGCGCGGCGGACTGTCGCTGTGGTGCACATTGCCACCGGGTGTCCGGTCGACGGACCTGGTGGAATCGGCCCGCGGGCGCGGACTGCTGCTCGCCCCCGGGTCACGCTTCGGGACGGGATACGCCTTCGACGAGTGCCAACGCATCCCGTTCTCCCGCAGCCCCGAGGAGATCGAGGACGCGGTCGCCGTCCTGGCGGAACTGGTGGGAGCGGGAGTCGATGCCGGGCCCCGCGAAAGCGTTCCGTCGCACGCCGTCCCCGAAGCGATGGTCTGACACTCGATCAGGGCTCGTGGCGGTACCGGACCGAGGCCAGAGCGATGCGGCCGTCGACGGACGACACCCCCTCCTCGGCCAGCGCCGCGAGCTGACGTGTCACGAGGTGGGGAGCCGGGCGGCCGTCGGCACGGATGACCCGGTGCCACGGCAGATCGGAGGAGTCCGTCCGCATGATCCACGCGACGATGCGTGGGCTGGGCAGTCCGACGACCCGGGCGATGTCGCCGTACGTGGTGACACTGCCCGGGGGGACTGCGGCCACGACGGCGCGCACGGCCTCGACCTGTTCGTCGGTGATGCGGCTCACGACGTCGTCACGCGTCGGATCATCTCGTCGACCAGAGCTGCCGATTCGGGACCCTTCGCCTGCGGCACCATGTGGTCGCAGTCCAGGTCGACGATCCGCACGTCCGGCGACGAGCGGACGAGTGCGTCCCGGAACTCCGGTGTGAGGTACGGCGGGTCCACCCGCGCGGCGCGCACGACGGTGACCGGAATGTCACTGGGCGGCAGCACGAACGGGCGCGCGAGCTCGCCCCACGACGCGACGACGGCGGCCGTCGACGTCCGCCATCGCACTCGCCCGTCGTCGGTGTCCACCAGGTGTTCGGCGATCTCCTCGTCGACGAGAGCCGGGTGGACGTCGGACCACGCGCCGTGGAGCTTCTCCGAGCGTGCCTCCGCGGCATCGGTGTAGTCGTCGTACAGCACCGTCGACTGCGCCGTCTCCAGCATCGAGTCCGGCGACAGGCCGATGGCGGGATCGAGCAGCACCAGTCCCGCGACGAGCGACGGGAACGACCTCGCGAGATGGATCGCGAGCGCGCCCCCGTAGGAGTGGCCGACCACGACGACGGGCCCGGCCGAGTGGGCCCGTAGGACGTCGGCCAGCCGATCGACCTGGCGCTCGATCGACCACGGCGGAGTCCACGGTGCCCTGCCGTGACCCACCAGGTCCGGAGCGACGACGCGGGCCTCGGGCAGGTGCTCGCTCCACCGATGCCAGCGCCTGCCGTGGCCGGTCATGCCGTGGATCGCCAGGACCACCGGTCCGGACGCCGGGCCGTACACGGCGACGTCGTCGGCATCCGTCGTGGGGGCGGGGGATTCGGAGGTCGTCGGCATGGGGTCTCCTGAGCGGTCGAGTGTCGACGCGGTGGCGGAACCGAGTCGGTCTCGGAGAGGGGGCTGTGTGGGAACTGGGGGTGTGTCGGACTCCCATGATGCAATGCGCCTCATGAACGACGACGGCGCGGGCACCACCGGAGACGCGGCTGTCACCCGTGGCGGTATCCGGCTGGTGCGCCGGACGCACCGTGTCGCGCAGGTGCGCACGTGGCCGCAGGAGTGTGCGCCGCTGGTCGCGCCGAGTGAGCCCGGCGACTCCCGGCCGTGGCAGGTTCTGGGCGGTCCGGGCACCGGGAAGACCGCGCTCGTCGCCGATGTGGCGGTGGCGCGGATGACGGCGCCGGGAAGCGATCCGGAGTCGGTCCTGGTGCTCACGCACTCGCGTCAGGCGGCCGTCGACATGCGCGAGCAGATCACCGCCGGGCTGTTGGGCGTGTCCTCCGAGCCCCGCGCGACACGCGAGCCACTCGTACGCACGGTGCACTCGTACGCCTTCGCCGTGCTGCGGTTGCAGGCGTCCGCCTACGGCAATCCGCCGCCGCGTCTCCTCACCAACGCGGAGCAGGACTCCGTGATCCGCGAGATGCTCCGCGGTGAGATCGCGGACGGCGCCGCCCGGTGGCCGGATCGCGTGCGCCCGGCGCTCGGACTGGTGGGCTTCGCGTCCGAGCTCCGTGATCTCGTTCTGCGCGCCGCGGAACGCGGGCTCGGTCCGGAGGACCTGATCGCGTGGGGGCGGAAGCACTCTCGGCCCGAGTGGGTCGCTGCGGGCAAGTTCGCCGCACAGTACGAACAGGCGATGTTGCTTCGAGGATCGGTCGGCGTCGAGACTCCGGAGGCCACGTCGCCCGGACTGGACGCGGCCGAGCTCGTGGGTGCAGCGCTCACGGCGTTCGCGACGGATCCGGACCTGCTCGTCTCCGAACGTCGGCGCATCCGCCACGTGCTGGTGGACGATGCCCAGCACCTCGATCCGCAGGCGGCCCAGCTGGTGCGGCTGCTCTCCGCCGGTGCGTCGTCCACCGTCGTCGCCGGCGATCCCGATCAGGCGGTCTTCTCCTTCCGCGGCGCGGACGCGCACTTCCTCACCGATCTGGACGACGGGCACGGTGGTCGTCGTGTCGTGTTGTCCCGCAACCACCGTTCGGACTCCGGTGTCGGCTCGGTGCAGCGGGCGATCACCGCGCACCTGTCCGGTCGGGTCGCACACCGTGTCGGCACGCAGTTCCGCGACGACAGGGCGGAGGACGAACACCCGTCGGCCGAGGAGGAGACCCGCGCGGTTCCGCCGGTGCGGGTGGTCGTCGCGTCCTCGACGGCGAAGGAGGCCACCGCCATCGCCGACACGTTCCGCCGCGCGCATCTCGCCGACGGCGTGCCCTGGTCGGAGATGGCCGTCGTCGTCCGCTCCGTTCCGCGGTCGCTGCCGTCCCTGCGTCGCGCGCTGCACGCCGCGGGGGTGCCGGTGGTGTCGTCCGCCACGGCCGTGCCCCTGCATCGGCACCGTGGTGCGGCTGCCCTGCTGCTCGCGATGCGTGCGGTCGCCGCTGCCCGGTGCGCGCCCGAGCGGTCGGCGGCGGTGTTCTCCGACGACGCTGCGTTGGCATTGCTCGAAGGTCCCATCGGAGGGGCGGATCCGCTCGCCGTCCGCAGACTGCGTCGCGGGCTACGGCGGGGCGATGTGGCCGAGGGCGGCGAGCGGGACTCGTCCGTGCTGCTGCGCGCCGCGATGATCGGCTCCTCGGTCGACCCGCTCGTCGCACGTCTGTCCGACGTCGAGAAGGCACCGCTCACCCGCGTCCGTGCCGTGGTCACGGCCATCGCGAAGGCAGTGGGCCCGGCCGGTCGTCGCGTCGAGGACGCACTCTGGGCCGGGTGGCGTGCCACCAGGCTCGAACGCCGGTGGGTGGCGTCGTCCGCCCGGGGTGGGCCTCTCGGCGTGCAGGCAGATCGGGATCTGGACAGCGTCGTCGCGTTGTTCGACGCCGCGGCCGCGTACGTCGACGCACTCCCGCGCGGCACCCTGGAGGGGTTCGTCGAGTACGTCACCGACCAGGAGGTTCCCGTGGGCGACGGGCGGCGTCCCGCGATCGTTCCCGACGCGGTGCGGATTCTGAGTGCCCATGCCGCGGTCGGGCGCGAGTGGGACGTCGTCGCGGTGGCGGGCGTACAGGAGGGACTGTGGCCCGCGCTGCGCCCGCGCGGATCGCTGCTCGGGGTAGAGGCCCTGGTGGATCTCGCCGCGGGTGTCTCCGACGGCGATCGCGAGTTGGACGATCGGGTCTCGCGGACCGCACCGTTGCTCGCGGAGGAACGTCGCCTGTTCCTGGTGGCGTGCAGCCGCGCACGGTCGAGCCTGCTCGTCACCGCCGTCGACTCGGTGACCGGTGGCGCGGACACCGTGCGGTCGAGGTTCGTGGACGACCTGCTCGCGTCCGATGCCGTGCGGTACTCGGACGTCGAGGAGAGCGACTCCGGTGCCGGCCCCACCGCGCCTCTCGGCCGGGTGCTCGCGTTGCCCGCTCTGGTCGCCGAGCTGCGTGCGGTCGTGTGCGACCGTCGTGTCGCGGAGAACGACCCCGACCGCCATGCGCGCGCCGCACGGCACCTGGCGCGACTGGCGAGTGAAGGGGTGCGCGGCGCCCACCCGGACGAGTGGTACGGGCTGTCCGGAACCAGTACCGAGATGCCGCTGTGGGATCCGGCGGACGGGCCGGTGTCGTTGTCGCCGTCCACGGTGGAGGTGCTCACCGCGTGCCCGCTGCGGTGGGCTCTCGAACGCAACGGGGGCACCGACGGCGACACCGTGCACGCGGTCACCGGAACGCTGGTGCACACGCTGGTGCAGGCAGTGGCCGGTCGGGTGCCGCCGGACGAGGTGCGCAGAGAGCTGGAGAAAGCTTGGGTGGCAGTCGATCTCGGATCTGCGTGGTTCTCGCGCAAGGAGCTCGCACGTACCGCCACCATGATCGAGACGTTCCACGAGTGGATGTCACGCTCACGCGGCGAGCTGACGGAGGCCGGTGTCGAGGTGCCGGTGGACGGGGTGTTGGAACCGCGCACGCCGGACGAGCCCGCCGTCGCGCTGCGCGGACGGATCGATCGGCTCGAACGTGACCCCGACGGACGACCCGTGGTCGTCGACGTCAAGACCGGTAAGAACGCGGCGACGGCCGCGGCGACGGCCGAGCACGCGCAGCTCGCGACGTATCAGGTGGCACTCGCCGCCGGTGCGGTCGAGGGCGAACCGGCCGGCAGTCCCGGCGGCGGGCGGTTGGTCTACGTCGCCAAGCCGCACACCAGGACCGGTGCCACCGAACGAGCGCAGGCAGCACTCACGGGGGAGACCCTCGAGCAGTGGCGCACCGTCGTCGTCGACGCGGCGCGTGCCACGCGGGGCCCGGTGTTCGAGGCTCGCGTCAACGACGGCTGTCGGCACTGCCCGATAGCGTCGTCCTGCCCGGCACAGGACAGAGGCAGGCAGGTGACCGAAGGATGAGAGACGTGGCCCGAGTGAGCCCCGCCGAGGTCGCCGTCGCTCTCGGCCAGTTCCCGCCCACCGACGAGCAGTCGGAGATCATCGCGGCTCCGCGCGGTCCGTTGCTGGTCGTCGCCGGCGCCGGTGCCGGCAAGACGGAGACCATGGCGGCGCGAGTGGTCTGGATGGTGGCCAACGGTCTGGTCCGGCCGGAAGAGGTGCTGGGCCTGACCTTCACGCGCAAGGCCGCCCAGCAGCTCACCACGCGCATTCGCCAACGGCTGGCCCGATTGGCCGGGTCCGACCTGCTGCGGCGTCTCGATCCGTCCGGTGAGCTGCGGCGCACCGTCATGTCGGGCGAGCCCGAGGTGAGCACGTACCACTCGTACGCGGGCCGACTGCTCCAACGCCACGGCATGGTGCTGCCGCTCGAACCGTCCACGACTCTCGTGTCGGAGACCGAGCTGTGGCAGCTGGCCCACCGCGTGGTGGCCGCATGGGACGGCGACGTCCCACTGGACCGGGCACCGGCGTCGATCACGGAATCCGTGCTCGCCCTGTCCGGTCAGCTCGCCGAGCACCTGGTCGAACCGGGCGACCTGGGAGAGGCCCACACAGAGCTCGAGAAGCTGATCCACCATCTGCCACCGGGCCCGAAGCAGAAGAGCGGCGGTCCCACCAAGGACCTGCTGGGCATACTGCAGGTGCAGGAACACCGGCTCGATCTGCTGCCCCTGGTGGCGCGGCTCCACGAGGTCATGACCCGTGACGGACTGCTCGACTTCGGGCGGCAGATGTCCCTGGCCGCCCGTGTCGCGGCGGACCACCCGGACGTGGGCCGCGACGAGCGCACGCGGTGCCGGCTGGTGCTGCTCGACGAGTACCAGGACACCGGTCACGCGCAGCGCGTCCTGCTGTCCTCGCTGTTCGGGGGTGGCCGTGACTCCACTCTGACGGTGACGGCCGTCGGCGACCCGATGCAGTCGATCTACGGCTGGCGCGGTGCGTCCGCCGCGAACCTGCCCCGGTTCGGTACCGACTTCCCACGCTCTGCGCGCTACCCGGCCCCGGTGCGTCAGTTGTCGACCAGCTGGCGCAACCCGCCCGAGGCGCTCGCGCTGGCCAATGCGGTGGCTGCCCCGTTGCGCATGCGCGGTGTCGCGGTGGACGAGTTGCGCGCGCGTCCCGGTGCGGTGCCCGGCGATGTCCGGCTCGCGCTGACCACCACGGTGGACGACGAGCGCCGGTGGATCGCCGAGGCGATCGCGCGGGAGTACCGCACGGCGCGGGAGGACGGGCGCACTCCGCCCACCGCGGCGGTCCTGGTGCGGCGCAACGCCGATGCGGGGCCGATGGCCGAGGTTCTGCGCGGCGCAGGCCTGCCCGTCGAGGTCGTCGGACTCGGTGGGCTGCTCCGGACGCCCGAGGTCGCCGACCTCGTGGCGATGCTGCGGCTGGTGAGCGACCCGCTGGCCGGCAGCGCCGCCATGCGCGTTCTCACCGGCTCGCGCTGGCAACTGGGTGCCGCCGATCTGCGTGCCTTGTGGAGGCGAGCGCGGGAGATCGCGGCGCACACCGGCCGCGGGCGGACGGGCACGGTCACCGACGCCGAGGAGTTGGGGCGCGCGCTCGAGGACGGCATGCCCGGGGAGCGATCGGAACAGTCCGGGCTGGTGGACGCCCTGGCGGATCCGGGCGACCCGTCGCGCTACTCCGAGGCGGGACATCGGCGCATCCTCGCCCTCGGCGGGGAACTGCAGTCACTGCGCCACCGGCTCGGTCAGCCACTTCCCGATCTGGTCGCCGACGTCGAGCGAGTGCTCGGGATCGACGTGGAGGCGGGGGCGCGTCGTCCGTCGGGGGACGCGGGCGGGCGCGAGCATCTCGACGCCTTCGCCGAGGTGGTCGCCGAGTACGGCGATCAGCAGACGGCGACTCTCACCGGACTGCTGTCCTTCCTGTCCGCCGCCGAGTCCGTGGAGGACGGCCTCGCGCCCGGCGAGGTCGACGTCGACCCGCACCGGGTGCAGGTTCTCACCGTGCACTCCGCGAAGGGTCTGGAGTGGGAGGTCGTGGCGGTACCGCACGTCTGCGAGAGCGTGTTCCCGTCCACCAGGTCGTCCGCGTCCTGGTTGGGCTCGGTGGCCGAGCTACCGCCGTCCCTGCGCGGTGACAGGGCGATTCCGGGTGACGACGCCGGGGGCGTCCCCGTTCTCGATCTCGAGGGCGCGACTCACCGCGGCGACATCGCCGACGCCGTCACCGAACACAAGGCTGCGCTCGCACGTCGCCGACTCGACGAGGACCGACGGTTGTTCTACGTCGCCCTCACGCGCACCGAGCGGGTGTTGCTGGTCTCGGCGCACCACTGGGCTCCCGGCGCCTCGTCGCCGAAGGGTCCCTCGTCGTTCCTCGCCGAACTGCACGGCCTCGTCGAGACCACATCGGCGATCGGCGGCGCGGAGATCGGGACCGTGCAGCACTGGGAACCCACTCCGCCGGACGGAGCCGACAACCCCTACGCGACAGTCGAACTGACGGCACTCTGGCCGGCCGATCCGCTGGGTGCCCGCCGCGAGGACGTGATCATGGGATCTGCAGCCGTGCGCGCCGCACTCGTCGAGTCGGCATCGGTCGAGGAATCGTCGTCCGAGAATTCGGACAGCGACGATCCCGACGGGTGGGCGCGTGACGTCGAACTGCTTCTCGCCGAACGTGATGCGGTGTCGCGGCCGGAAACCGACGTCGTCGTGCCCGACACGATGTCGGTGAGCCAGGTGGTCCACCTCGTCGCGGATCCGGACGCCCTGGCATCGACGCTGCGGCGACCGGTCCCGTTCGCGCCCAACCCCTTGGCGCGTCGCGGCACCGCGTTCCACGCCTGGGTCGAACGACGCTTCGGGGCGACCCGCCTGCTCGACCTGGACGAGCTGCCCGGCGCGGCGGACGGCGCCTCGGCCGCCGACACGGACCTTGAGGAGCTGCAGCGTGCGTTCGACGCGTCACCGTGGGCGTTGCGCAGTCCCGTCGAGGTGGAGGTCCCGTTCGAGACGTCGGTCGGTGGAGTCGTGTTGCGGGGACGGATGGACGCCGTGTTCGCGGACTCCGACGGTGGCTGGACGGTGGTGGACTGGAAGACCGGCGCGCAGCCGACACCGGCCGAGGAACGTGCGGTGGCGATCCAGCTCGCCGCCTACCGACTCGCCTGGGCGGAGCTGATGTCGGCGACCCGCTCCGAGCCGGTGCCCCTCACCACGGTGCGGGCGGCCTTCCACTACGTGCGATCGGGAGTCACCGTGTCTCCGACGGATCTCCCGGACGCGGAACGGTTGGCGGAGATCATCTCCACGGCGGGCGCGGACCCGGCGACGTGATCAGCGCGCGTCGCGGTACACCTTCCAGGACTGCGTGATCAGCGGGATCTGTAGCGGCAGTCGAGCCACGACCCCCACCTTCATCGCGGTCGAGGTCTTCTCGCTCTGCAACCACGACGCGGCCATCTGCAGGTTGGCCGGGAACACGGCCACGAAGAAGGCGGCGGCCGCGGCGCCGGTCAGGCGACGAGTGCGGGGAACGATCAGTCCGGCCGCCAGTCCGAGCTCCGCCACTCCCGACACGTACGTGTACGTCCGCGGTGATCCGGGGAGCACGTGCGGCACCTGGGAATCGAACGGCGCCGGTGTGACGAAGTGCAGGACACCGGCTCCGCCGAGGAGGACCGCGAGTCGCTGCGCCGCCGTGTCCGCCGCCCGTCGGCGCGACGGGAGTCGAACGGAATCGAGCAGCGGCAGGGTACGGAGCGTCATGGTCGCAGCCTGCACCATCGTCTGCTCGTTGCCAACAGGACGGTGGAGCACCGGAGTTCTGCAGCGACTGATGGGGGTCGGCGGCTCGATGCTCCGATACAGTCACGGCAGCCGACGAGGCGGATCGACGACCACGAGCGACGGACGAGGACCACATTCATGGCAGGACGGTTGCGGAATCGGCTGCTGAACACCGACACCGGACTCACGGATCGCCCCGACTTCGCACTGGTGGGTGTCCTGCGGATCCCGGAGTTCGAGCAGAGCCCCTGGCGGGCGATCTACCAGCGCATCATCATCGCGCTCGCGACGCTCTTCGTGGCCGCCATGGTCGTCTACGTGGACCGGGACGGGTACGCCGACAACCAGGACAATCAGCTGTCCTTCCTCGACGCTTTCTATTACACGACCGTGTCGCTGTCGACCACCGGCTACGGCGACATCGCGCCCATCACCCCGTCCGCGCGCCTGGTGAACATCCTGGTCATCACGCCGCTGCGCGTCTTCTTCCTGATCCTGCTCGTCGGCACCACCCTGTCAGTGCTCACCGAACGTTCGCGCCAGGCGTTCAAGATTCAGCGATGGAGGCGCAACGTGCGCAATCACACCGTGGTCGTCGGGTACGGCACGAAGGGTCGCACCGCGATCGCCGCGATGCTCGGAGACGGGGTGTCGGCCTCGGACATCGTGGTCGTCGACACCGATCAGTCGTCCCTGGACGCGGCGAGCAACCTGGGCCTGGTGACCGTGCAGGGCTCGGCCACCCGGTCGGATGTCCTGCGCCTGACCGGTGCTCAGTACGCCGCGTCGATCATCGTCGCGACCAACCGGGACGACACCGCCGTGCTGGTGACGCTCACGGCGCGGGAGATCGCGCCCAAGGCGAAGATCGTGGCCGCGGTGCGCGAGGCGGAGAACGTGCATCTCCTGCGCCAGTCGGGCGCCGATTCCGTGGTGGTCTCCTCGGAGACCGCCGGGCGACTGCTGGGTATCGCGACGACCACGCCGAGCGTCGTGGAGATGATGGAGGACCTGCTGACCCCCGAGGCGGGCTTCGCGATCGCCGAGCGCGAGGTCGAACGCGACGAGGTCGGCGGATCGCCCCGCCACCTGTCGGACATCGTGCTCGGTGTGGTCCGTGACGGTCGTCTGGTGCGGGTCGGTTCGCCCGAGGTCGATGCGATCGAGGCGGACGACAGACTGCTCTACATCCGACGCGTCTCCAACTGACCAGCCGCACTGCGGTGCACCGGATCTGCCGCCGTCGGACCCGGTCAGTAGGGTCGTGACGTGTCCTTCCGACTTCTGTCCGAGCCCATGCTCTCGCGTTCCCCGATCGACCGCGCCGAGGAATTGCGTCGCGACGACGCGGCACTCGCCGCAGGGTGGCCCACCGCACGGCTGTTGCGCGTGGACAGTCAGGGTCGCGTGCCGGTCGAGGACGGTCGAGTGGCGCTCGTACCGGCCGTCGACACGGCGGACTCGCCGCCGGAGGACGCAGTGTTCCTGGGAGTCGTCGACGACCACCACGTCTGGGCGGTCTCCGTCTCCGCACTCGCCGGCGAGGTGACGGATCTGCGGTCGTTCGGCGACGTCCTCACGGAGTCGTCGGCGGGGCTGGTCGTGACGGCGGTGGCGTTGTTGAACTGGCACCGGTCAGCGGCGTTCAGTGCGCGCGACGGATCACCGACCGTGCTCTCGTCGGCGGGGTGGTCCCGCACCAGCACCATCACGGGCCACGAGGAGTGGCCTCGGTCCGACCCGGCGATCATCGTCCTCGTGCACGACGGGACGGACCGAGTCCTCCTCGCACGCCAGCCGATGTGGCCGGAGCGTCGGATGTCGGTGCTCGCCGGTTTCGTGGAGGCGGGGGAGTCGCTCGAAACGTGTGTGAGCCGCGAGGTGGGCGAGGAGGTCGGTCTCGACGTGTCCGACATCACCTATCTCGGCAGTCAACCCTGGCCGTTCCCGCGCTCGGTGATGATCGGGTTCGCGGCGCGCGCGAACGCTGCACAACCGCTGTCGTTCAACGACGGTGAGATCGCGGAGGCGCGATGGTTCACCCGTGACGAGGTACGCACCGCCCTCGCCGCCGGGGACTGGAGCGCCTCGGAGGACGCTCCGCTCCTACTTCCGGGAAGCATCTCCATTGCCCGCGCGATGGTGGAGTCGTGGGCGGCGCTCGAGTCCTGACGAACGCGAGCGCCCACGCCTCAGTTCAGGCCGATGGCCTTCTTGACCTGCGCGAGGCTGGGGTTGGTCGCAGTGGAACCGTCGGCGTACTTCAGAGTCGGCACGACGTGGTTTCCGTTGTTGACGCTCCCGACGAACTCGGCGGACGCGGGATCCTTCTCGATGTCGATCTCCGTGTAGGCGATGCCGTTCTCGTCGAGCTGCGTCTTGAGACGTCGGCAGTAGCCGCACCAGGTCGTCGAGTACATCGTCACTGCGGGCACGTGGGCTGTGTCTTTCTGCTGTGCTGTGGTCACGCAACTCTCAACGCGGAGTCATCGACGGTTGTTCCGATCGGGCGGTGGGCGCGCCGGCGGTGTCGGTGCGGGCTGACATGATGGCCACGTGAACGACAGGGATGCGGTGGAGGGTCTCGACCCCGAACAGTCGGCCGCCGTGCTCGCTCCGCGAGGCCCCGTGTGTGTGCTCGCGGGTGCAGGAACCGGCAAGACCAGGACGATCACCCGTCGCATCGCCCACCTCGTCGCGGACGGGCACGTCAAGCCGAGTCAGGTCCTCGCCGTCACGTTCACCGCGCGGGCTGCGGGGGAGATGCGCGAACGGCTCCGCGTCCTCGGTATCCGGGGGCAGTCGTCCGACGGGCAGGTGCAGGCGCGCACGTTCCATGCCGCCGCGATGCGGCAGCTCAAGTACTTCTGGCCGCAGGTCGTGGGAAACACGGACTGGCGTCTGCTGGATCGCAAGTTCGGCGTCGTCGGGCAGGCCGCCTCCGCTGCCGGCGTCTCGACGTCCACCGACAGTGTCCGCGACCTGGCGGGTGAGATCGAGTGGGCCAAGGCCTCGCTGATCGCGCCCGAGGACTATCCGGCCGCCGCCGCACGGCTGCACCGCGACACGCCGACCGACGCGGATCGTGTCGCCGCGGTCTACGAGGGTTACGAGGAACTCAAGAACCGCGATCCCGATGCTGTGCTCCTCGACTTCGACGATCTGCTGCTGCACACGGCGGCGGCGCTCGAGAACAGCCCGTCCGTCGCACAGGAGTTCCGCGAGCGGTACCGGTGCTTCGTCGTGGACGAGTACCAGGACGTCACTCCACTGCAGCAGCGTGTGTTGGACGCCTGGCTGGGCGATCGGGACGACCTGACGGTGGTCGGCGACGCCAACCAGACGATCTACTCCTTCACCGGGGCCACACCGCGGTTCCTGCTCGACTTCTCGCGGCGGTTCCCGGAGGCGACGGTGGTGCGCCTCGAGCGCGACTACCGGTCCACTCCGGAGGTCGTCGGGCTCGCCAACAAGGTCATCGGCGCGGCGAAGGGGCGCATCGCGGGGACACGGCTCCAGCTCATCGGACAGCGCGCGGCGGGACCGGACCCCACCTTCGTGGAGTACGACGACGAGGCGTCCGAGGCAGCGGGAGTCGCGCGCACCATTCAACGGTTGATCCGTACCGGCACGGCGCCGTCCGAGATCGCTGTGCTCTATCGCATCAACGCTCATTCCGAGGCGCACGAGAAGGCGCTGACGGATCTGGCAATTCCGTATCAGATCCGCGGCGGCGAGAGCTTCTTCCAGCGGCAGGACGTCCGGTCGGCCGTCGCCGCCGTTCGATCGAGCGCCGCCCGGGACGACCTGCCGTCCGACGCACGCAGCGGGGCCGGCCTGCCGCGGCTCGTGGAGGCGGTGCTGGCTCCACTGGGACTGTCGGCGACGGAACCCAACGGTGCTCAGGCGCGGGAGAAGTGGGCTGCGTTGCGGGCTCTCGTCGCGCTCACCGAGGATCTCGTCGTCCAGGTACCCGATCTCGATCTCGAGGGACTGGTGCGTGAGTTCGCGATGCGCGCGGAGGCTCGGCACCCTCCGGTGGTGGAGGGGGTGACGCTGGCGTCACTGCACGCCGCCAAGGGACTCGAATGGGACGCGGTCTTCCTCGTCGGTCTCACCGACGGCACGCTGCCCATCAGTCACGCTCTGGGAGACAACAACTCGTCGCCCGACGAGGCCGCGGTGGAGGAGGAGCGTCGCCTGTTGTACGTGGGTGTGACGCGCGCCAGGGAGCACCTCGAACTGTCCTGGGCGCTGGCCCGTAACGAGGGCGGTCGCAAGTCGCGTCGGCGTTCGCGGTTCCTGGTCGACCTAGTTCCCGAGTCGTCGCCCGCATCGCGCATCGCCGCACCCACCGTCCACAAGAAGCGGCCGGTCTGCCGTGTGTGCGGCAAGCCCGTCATCGGCACGGTGGCCACCATGCTCGGCCGGTGTGAGAACTGCCCGTCCGACGTCGACATCGCTCTGCTCGAATCCCTGCGGACCTGGCGGTCGGAGACGTCGAAGGCGCTCAAGGTTCCTGCCTACGTGGTCTTCAGCGACAACACGCTGACCGCCATCGCGGAGCAACGGCCACGCGACGATCGCGGGCTCGTCGCGATCCCGGGTATCGGGGCGAAGAAGCTCGAGCGGTTCGGAGCCGACGTCTTGGCGCTCGTCGACGCCCGTCTCTCCGCCACCGAGTGAGCGCATCTCCGCAGGTCGAAAAAGGGTTGTGCGGTCTGAGGCAGCCGTTTACTGTGTATTTCGTACCGCGCGCCCCGTGAGGGTTTCCGGTGCGTGACCTGCTCGATTCCGACTCGCCGCCGAAGGAGGTGTCACCCGTGGAGATCTACACCACCGCAGCGCTTCTGCAGCAGAAGTCTGCCGTCTGCAGCACCGGCATGAACAAAGCCGGCGCAGGCGCAGTCGCCGAAGCAATCGCACTGAGCACGAACGGTTTCGGAGTGGCACCCTTGCCGCGCCGTCACCGCGAGCGCTGGGCGCATCGCGCATCCGTGGGCACCGGAGTCGATCGGGACATCACTCGATAGGCACCGCACAGCATTCCTTCGTCGAAGGCCACGGATTCGCACCTGCGAACCGTGGCCTTCGTCGTGGGACACCCCTCGACGCCGTTCACGGATCTCGCCAGATCTGTCGAGTTCGACACCACCGTGAATCGCAGCAGAAGAGGAGAACGACGTGTCACCCGCCACCACCCGGACGACATGCCGCACCGACGACACCACGACCGACCGGTCCGTGGCCGCCATCGACGACTTCGTCGCAGATCAGTTGCCGTGCCGCCGAGCCGATCCGGATCTCTGGTTCGCCGAGTCGCCCGACCGTCTCGAACGCGCCAAGCAGCTGTGCGCACACTGCCCCATCAGGTCGGGGTGCCTCGACGCGGCGCTCGACCGTGCCGAGCCGTGGGGAGTGTGGGGCGGCGAGATCTTCGATCAGGGAGTCGTCATCGCGCGCAAGCGGTCTCGCGGCCGTCCCCGCAAGAACCCGGTTTCACCCGCACCGTCCGTCGTCTGTGCTTGACGGTCGGTGCGGGTGTCGCCCGGCTACTCGGCGAACCCGGGCATCCACTCGGTGAGAATCGCCATGTACGGAGCATTCGCGTCGAGCTGGGCGCAGATGCCCACCGATCCCAGGAGAACGCGGAAGATCACCGCGTACCGCGGCGGCAGATTGAGGGACCGGGCCGTACGGAACTGCGGACCGTTGAAGTCCGCGGCCTTGCCTGCCGTGCCCTGCAGCCACTTTCGAGTGAAGTGGAACGACTCGGTCTTGATCGGATCGGTGAAGGGGCGGAGATAGTCGGCGATCTCCTGCTCGGTGACCTCGCGGCCGGGAATCACGAATCCCGTCTCGCGCAGCAGTTCCGTCAGCTCGTCGAACTCCTCGTCGCGCGAGAGTCGCACCATCCGACCGAGTTCCGGGGGCAGACCGTCGGGGAGAGTGAGGCACGCACCGAAGTCGATGACGCCGAGCCTGCCGTCGGCGAGCAACTTGAAGTTGCCGGGGTGCGGATCGCCGTGGATGCGGCGGACGCGCTCCGCCGATTCGAAGTGGAAGCGGGCCAGGTTCTCGCCGGCGGTGTTGCGCTGCTCCGCGGTTCCGGTGGCGATGACGGAGGAGAGGGACGTTCCTTCCATCCACTCCGTGATGACCACCTTGGGAGCACTCGCCACGACACGAGGCACGGCGAATCTTTCGTCCCCGTCGTAGACCGCGGCGAACGCACGCTGGTTCTCGCCTTCGATCCGGTAGTCGAGTTCCTCCTCCGTGCGCGCCGACATCTCGTCGAGGACGGCCTTCACGTCGGTTCCCGGCACGATGGTGCCGAGGATGCCGACGAAACGCGACAGCGTCTTGAGGTCGGCCTTCAGCGCCTCGTCCGCACCCGGGTACTGGATCTTGACCGCCACGTCGCGACCGTCGGACCAAGTCGCTCTGTGCACCTGCCCGATGGAGGCCGACGCGGTGGCCGTGTCGTCGAAGTCGGAGATGCGCGAGCGCCACCCGGTGCCGAGCTGTTGATCCATCACCCGATGGACCGTCGCGATCGGCATCGGGGGCGCCTCGGCCTGCAGCTTGGTCAGCGCCTCGCGGTAGGGCTCTGCCATCTCCTCGGGTACGGCCGCCTCCATGACGCTGAGAGCCTGACCCAACTTCATCGCTCCGCCCTTGAGTTCGCCGAGGACGGCGAACATCTGCTGGGCGGCCTTGGCGCTGAGTTCGGCGTCGATCTCCGCACGATTTCCGCCCGCGAGTTTGCGTCCGAAGCCCATCGCTGCGCGGCCTGCCATCCCGAGGGGGATGCTGGCCAGCTTGGCTGTCCGGGCGGAACTGCTGCGGGGGATGTCGGGCATGACTCCATCATGTCTGACGATCGGCCGACGCGCCGCGACCGGTCGAGACCCGGCCGCGCATCCGTGACACGTCACACCGTCCGTCACCGACGAGCGCAGGTGCACAACAGGTGACGCGGCCATCGTCGACGGCGGGTGGCCGCGGCGACGAGGTCCACCTCCAGGCTGTGCCCGACGGTCATCGGTGCGGGCGAGTCCGCGTGTGCGTCGAGGAACTCGGTGACCTGCGCGACCGCGAACGCCGCGGTGGCGGCGATGGTGGCGCCGCTCGCGGACCCGACGGTGCCGAGGAGCTGCGCGGCGAGGTGCGGCCACTCCCGGTCGTAGTCGCACCGCGTCAGCTCGACGCACTCGAGGCAGGGCGTGTGTCCGGGAAGGACTAGCGGTCCCACCACGCCGACGCCGTCGCGCAGCCGCACGGGAAGGTGCGGGATGCCGTCGTCCATGAGCACCCGGGAGACCTCGGGGGCACAGAGCACGGTGTCCGCCACGACCACGCAGTCGACGTCCGCGTGTCTGTGGGGGAGCGACACGTGCCGGCGCTGGACGCGGCCCGTCGGGGACAACCCGATGGACACCGCATCCGACAGGGGACCGCGTCCCAGAACGAGGACCGTGCGGACGGCGGACGACCGCGGACGACGACGTCCGAGCACGCCCAGTCGTTCGAGTTCGGCCTGCACCGCGGTGAGCACTGCCGCGTCCACGCCGAGTTCGGCTGCACGCCAGTACACGTCGGGTATCGACCGTCGTCCGTCCAGGAGACGCAGCACCGAGGCCATGACGGCCGGCGTCACGCCGTCCGGCGGGGTGAGGACCACCCGGCGCTCGGGATGCCAGCCGACCTGCAGCCGACCGTCTCGGCGCACGAGGAGCGTGACCGACTCGGCCAGGTGCGGGAGGCCGTCCCGGTCGGCGCGCGTGCGGGCGATCTCGGGCGAGCTCGCGTGGCGTGTCTCCGTCATCCGCAGACGATGGCACGCCCCACACTGCGGACGGGGGTGTCTCGCGCCGTTTGTCCACAGGCGTACGACGCTCAGAGCTGCGACGCAGTCACGCGGGCGCCGGGAAGTCCCAGGTCGGCGGAATCAGACGGGGGCGGGGCCCTCGTCGTCTCCCTCGGCCTTCTTCTCGGCCGCGCGCTTGCGCTCGAACTCCTCGAGCTGCGCGATGGGGTCGTCGAAGGACCCGGTGTCCCCGCCCACGATGCGATCGATGAAGGACGACGAGTCGTCGAGGTCCGCGGTGTCGGGCAGCAGATCGGGGTGGGCCCACACACCGTCGCGGCCGTCGATACCTGCAGCGTCGGTCAGTCGACGCCACAGATCGGCTGCTTCACGCACCTTGCGCGGCCGCAATTCGAGGCCGATGAGCGTCGCGAAGGTCTGCTCGGCCGGGCCGCCGGACGCGCGACGGCGCCGCATCGTCTCCGACAGCGCGGACGCTCCCGGCAGCCGCTCGCCCAGAGCGGTGGTCACCACCGTGTCCACCCACCCCTCGACGAGGGCCAGCAGTGTCTCGAGGCGCTCCAGGGCCGCCTTCTGCTCCGGGGTCGTCTGCGGCTCGAACGCACCCTGCTGCAGGATCTTCTCCAGCTGGCTCGGGTCGGTGAGCGCGGACGGATCGATACCGCGGGCCGCTTCCTCGATGGCACCGAAGTCCATCCGGATGCCGCGCGCGTACTCCTCGACGGTGGCCAGAACGCGCTGACGCAGCCACGGCACGTGCGAGTAGAGACGGTGGTGGGCGACCTCGCGCGCGGCGAGGAACACGAGCACCTCGCGCTCGGGCAGTTCGGTGCCCTCGCTGAACACCGCGACGGCGTCGGGAAGCAGCGCCGCAGTGTCCGACGGGCCGAGCGGCAGGCCGATGTCGGTCGAGGTGAGGACCTCCTTGGCCAGCTGGCCCAATGCCTGGCCCAGCTGTGAGCCGAACGCCATGCCGCCCATCTGACCGAGCATGCCGATCATCGGACCGACCATCTGTTGCGCCTCCGGCGGCAACGCGGAGGTCCACATGCCGGAGATCTGCTCGGCGACGGGATCGCACAACCGCTTCCACGTGTCGAGCGTGTTGTCCAACCATTCCTGCGGAGTCCACGCCTCGGTGCGCACCGCGCCGGCCGGGAGGATGGTGGCCTCGTTCAGCCACTGCTCCGCCAGGTGCGCCGCGTCGACGACGGCGGACTTCGATCCCTCCCGCACGGGGGTGGTCGACCCGATCTGCTGGAGGGCCAGCTTCTTCGCCAGGTCGTAGTTCACCGGTCCGGACGTGGCACCGGATCCCATCCCGCTGAACATCTGACCCATCTGCGTGAACATCTGGCCGAGCGCCGCCGGATCGAAACCCTCGGCGCCGAAACCGAATCCGCCGGCACCACCTCCGGGCGTGCCGGAGCCGCCGCTCGACCCCTCGTTCTTGTCCGGGTCGTCGTCGGAATTGGAGAATCCGAAAGGCGTGTTGGTCATGGTTCAACGGTACAAGCCGAACACGGGTTCGGCGGCGATGCCGAGTGCGCCGAGCGCGAACACAGCGACGCCGCGGGCGACGTCGACGCGTCTCCCCGACAGCGTTGACGGTGTCGTTCTCTACTGTGGTGACGTGAATCGAAGGATCGCGACGCTCCTGGTCGCTCTGTTGCCGGTGGTCGTCCTCGGAGTTCTGGGATCTGCGGTCACCGTTCCGTTCGCGGCCCTCGGGCCCGGACCGACGTTCGACACACTCGGTGAGGTGGACGGCAAGCCCGTCGTGGACGTCCAGGGCACCGACGTCGATCGGCCGTCCGGCCACCTGAACATGACGACCGTGGCGGTGCGGGACGAGTTGACGGTGTTCGACGCTCTCGGCCTCTGGCTCAGCGGCAGGCAGGGGTTGGTCCCGCGCGACGAGATTTACCCGCCCGATCGCAGCCGAGAAGAGGTCGAGAACGCCAACCAGGCCGACTTCGCGGAATCCGAGGACAGTGCGGAACTCGCAGCCCTGGATCACCTCGGACTGCCCACGGTGCTCACGGTCGCGCAGATCGGCGACGACAGTCCCGCGGCGGGCGTCCTCGAGGAGGGTGACCGGGTGACCGCGATCGACGGCGTGCCCGTGTCCACTGTGGCCGACGTCCAGAAGGCTGTCGGTGCCGTGAATCCCGGCACGACCATCTCGGTGGACGTCACGCGGGACGGCGCGACGACGACGGAGAACGTCACCGTCGCCGCCCGTCCGGACGACGCCGAGCGCGGCTATCTCGGCATCACCCCGGAGGAGACACCGGACGTGCCGTTCACCGTGGAGTTCAATCTCGCCGACGTCGGCGGCCCGTCCGCCGGACTGATGTTCTCGCTGGCGGTGGTGGACAAGCTCAGTCCCGGCGACCTCAGCGGCGGTGCCTTCGTCGCCGGCACAGGAACGATCGACGCCGACGGCGCGGTGGGTCCCATCGGCGGCATCCCGTACAAGTTGGTCGCCGCACGCGAGGCCGGCGCGACGATCTTCCTCGTTCCCGCGGACAACTGCGCCGAGGCGGCGCCGCGGACGCCGGAGGGGCTACGCCTGGTGAAGGTTACGAGCCTGGACGATGCGATCGGGTCGCTCGACGCGCTGGCCGGTGGGGGAGACGCCCCGTCCTGCTCGTGACGATCCGGGTGCGAACGCTAGTAGTCCTCGTCCTCGGGATCCGCGTCGAGCGTGGCGTGCAGCGCCGCGACGACGTTCGGTGCCAGGTTCTCGTAGGTCAGTAGCTCCGGCGCCTCGTCGAAACTGCTGTCGTCCTCGTTCTCGGGACGCAGCTGCAGCAGGGCGATGGACGGACCGTCCCGAAGTACGGCGACGATGAGCCGCCCGTCGCGCCGGTCGGGGTGCTCCTCGGCCGTGAGGCGCGCGGCCTGGTCCGCCGCGTCGCGATCCGCCAGGAGCGGAGCGAGGGCGCTGTCGAGATCCGATTCGGCCTCGGGCGGCAGAACGACGATTTCCTCGACCAGTGCGCACCCGGCGACCGAGGCCGGCCAGGTGGTCGTGCCGAGGAACTCGTCGAGCGCGTGCGATCCGCCCGCGACGTCGGCGGGCAGCCGCTCCTGGGCGACAGGGGTCAGGTCGGCGCCGTCCTCGAGCTGGTCGAGCAGGCTGGGCTCCGCGGCCGCCAGATCCTCGGTCGGGACCAACGCGAACAACTGAGGCCCCTGGTCCCACCCGCCGGCGTCCACGTAGTCGACGACCTCGCGCACACAGCGGGCGAGGGCGCGTTCGGCGCGGGCGTCCCCGGATTCGGGATCGAACCACTCGCTCCCGGTCACGATGCATCCTCGTTGTCACTCACCGCTCCATCCTCGCATCGAGGGCTAGAGTCGTGGACGTCGCCACGGCGGGACACTCCGCGTTCGAGGGTGTCCGTACAGTGGTCGAAAACGGACATGTGGTGTCGTCACGGTGGTGTCACGAGGCGACGGCGCGCGAGATCTTGGAGTGTGGCACGTGGGCATGAGGCCCCCAACCGGTTTACCGTCGTTGTCGAGACGGAGCCGTACGTTACTGGTCCTGGCGTTGGTTCTGGCCGCGCTGTTGCTCATCGGTCCCCGGTTGGTGGACACGTACACGGACTGGTTGTGGTTCGGGGAGGTCGGCTTCCGCAACGTCTTCACGACGGTGCTCCTCACTCGCGTGATCACGTTCCTCGTCGTCGCTCTGTTGGTGGGCGGCACGGTGTTCGGTGCACTCACCGTCGCCTACCGGTCGCGTCCGGTCTTCGTGCCCACGGCCGGACCGAACGATCCCATCGCTCGCTACCGCACCACCGTCATGTCGCGTCTGCGCGTGTTCGGTATCGGCATCCCGGTCGTCATCGGCCTGCTCTCCGGCCTTGTCGCACAGGGCAACTGGGTCACGGTGCAGATGTTCCTGCACGGTGGTTCCTTCGGCGTGCAGGATCCGCAGTTCAACCTGGACGTCGGCTTCTACGCCTTCGATCTACCGTTCTACCGGTCGATCCTCAACTGGCTCTTCGTCGCCGTCGTCATCGCCTTCTTCGCGGCGCTGGTCACGCACTACATCTTCGGCGGCCTGCGCCTCAGCGGCCGCGAGGGTGCGCTGACCAAGTCGGCGCGCATCCAGTTGGCCGTGCTCGCCGGCACCTTCGTCGTCCTCAAGGCGGTGGCGTACTGGTTCGATCGTTACGCACTGTTGTCGAGCAGCCGTAAGGAGCCCACGTTCACGGGCCCCGGCTTCACCGACATCAACGCCGTCCTGCCCGCGAAGCTCATCCTGCTGGCCATCGCTGTCATCTGTGCGGGTGCCTTCTTCGCGGCGATCTTCCTGCGCGATCTGCGGATCCCGGCACTCGCCACCGCACTTCTCGTCCTGTCGTCGATTCTCGTCGGCGCCGTCTGGCCGTTGGTCGTCGAGCAGTTCTCGGTGCGCCCCAACGCTGCAGACAAGGAGCGGGCGTACATCGAACGGAACATCGAGGCCACCCGAGCCGCCTACGGCATCACGGACGACACCGTGACCTACGAGGACTACACGGGCGTCGGTTCCGCATCGCCTCGGGACGTCCCCGCGGACCAGACCACCATCGCCAACACCCGTCTGCTCGATCCGAACGTGCTCTCGCGCACCTTCACCCAGCAGCAGCAGCTCAAGAACTTCTACGGGTTCCCGTCCACGTTGGACGTCGACCGCTACGAGATCGACGGGCAGCTCCAGGACTACATCGTCGCGGCGCGTGAGCTGTCCCCCAACAGCCTCACCGGTAACCAGACCGACTGGATCAACCGGCACACGGTGTACACGCACGGCAACGGTTTCGTGGCGGCCCCGGCCAACCGCGTGAACGCCGCCGTGCAGGACGCGACGAGCACCGAGTCGAACAGCAACTCCGGGTACCCGATCTACACCGTCAGCGACCTCGCGTCGCAGGCCGCGGACGACCAGGTCATTCCGGTGGAGCAGCCCCGCATCTACTACGGCGAGGTCATCGCGTCGTCCAACCCCGACTACGCCATCGTCGGTGGCAGCGAAGGCTCGGACGGCCGCGAGTACGACACCGACACCTCGCGCTACACCTACACCGGTTCGGGTGGCGTCGGCATCGGCAACTGGTTCAACCGGTTGGCGTTCGCGGCGAAGTACACCGAACGCAACATCCTCTTCTCGGGCGCCATCGGCGACGACTCGAAGATCATCTTCAACCGCGATCCTCGTGAGCGCGTGCAGAAGGTCGCACCGTGGCTGACCGCGGACGGCAACTCCTACCCGGCCGTGGTCGGTGGAAAGATCGTCTGGATCGTCGACGCGTACACCACGCTGGACCAGTACCCCTACGCGCAGCGCAGTTCGCTCGAGGGACTGGTGCAAGACAGCATCGACGCCAACACCGGTCGACTGCTTCCGCGTGACGAGGTGTCCTACATCCGCAACTCGGTCAAGGCCACCGTCGACGCCTACGACGGGTCCGTGAACCTGTACCAGGTGGACGACAACGATCCCGTCCTCGCCGCGTGGATGGGCGCGTTCCCGGGTGCGGTCCAGCCCGAGTCGGCGATCTCCGACGAACTGCGTCAGCACTTCCGCTACCCCGAGGACCTGTTCAAGGTCCAGCGCGAGATGCTCGCCAAGTACCACGTCAACGATCCCGGCGAGTTCTTCACCAACAACGCGTTCTGGTCGGTTCCCAGTGACCCGACCGTCGAGGGTGGCACCAACCTCAACCAGCCGCCGTACTACGTCCTGATCGGTGATCCGGACACGGGCCAGCCGTCGTTCAGGTTGACCAGTGCGATGGTGGGCTTCAACCGAGAGCTGTTGTCCGCGTACATCTCCGTGCGCTCCGATCCGGAAGGTTACGGCGAGTTCACGGTGCTGCAGTTGCCCACCGACACGCAGACTCAGGGTCCGCAGCAGGCGCAGAACTCGATGACGTCGGACACCCGTGTGGCGTCGGACCGAACGCTGCTGCAGCAGTCCAACAGGATCCAATACGGCAACCTGCTGACACTGCCCATCGCCAACGGCGGAATCCTGTACGTCGAGCCGCTGTACACCGAGCGCAACACGACGAACACCTCCACGTTCCCGCAGTTGTCTCGCGTACTCGTGAGCTATCGCGAGCCGGGTGCAGGCGGCGGTGTCCGCGTCGGGTACGCGGCGACGCTGGCCGAGGCACTGGACCAGGTGTTCGGTTCCGGTACGGGCAGCGTGGCGACCGCGCCGGGCGGTGAGGCGACAGAGCCGCAGCCGGACAACGGCTCGTCGACCGGCACCACCCCGGCACCCACCGAGGGGTCTGCCACCACGCCTCCGTCCACGTCGGCCGCACCCGCTACGCCCGTCGACCGGACGGCGGCGGTGAACAACCTCAACAGTGCGCTGGCAGCAGTGCGGACCGCGCAGCAGTCGGGTGACTTCGCCCAGCTCGGTACCGCGTTCGACAACCTGCAGCGCGCGATCGACCAGTACAACAGCACCGGGGGATAGTCGGCCCGGTAGTCACGACCGAAGCCCCGTCACTCGTCACGAGTGGCGGGGCTTCGTCGTGAGCGCGGGTCGTTGTGTTCGGGTCGTTGCGCGCGGGTTCCAGCGCCCCGCACGCGTTGCCGCCGGCGGGTGGGGGTGTGCGGCTTGTGCGACGTGTGCGGATGGCAGTGTTGGTATCGGGGAGCCGGGTTGCGGGGGAGCCGCTGCGTCGACCCGCACGGGTTCCAGCGCCCCGCACGCGTTGTCGCCGGCGGGTGGGGGTGCGCGGCTAAGGAAACGTGTGCGGATCGCCTGCGCCGACGACGGGGCCGGGGCGTGGCCGGGTGTGGGGGAGCCGCCGCGTCGACCCGCACGGATTCCAGCACCCCGCACCCCTTCCCGCCTGCTGGAGGGGGTGTGAGCCCCGAGCACAGGGTGCAGATCGCGTCGCGGGGCCGGTGCGGGGACACCAGGGCCCCAGCAGACGCCCCGCACACGACGAAGCGGGCGCACCCGATGATCGGGTGCGCCCGCTTCGGACGTTCGAGAGGATGCTCTAGCGAGCGAGGCCCGCGAGGACGCCGGAGTTGGCGGCCACGAAGTCCTGGTACTGCTGGCCGACGCCGTACTGCTGGGCCAGTGCTGCGCCCTGCTCGACGGCGGACTGCACGGGTGCCGGTGCGGCGGGTGCAGCAGGCGCGGGAGCGGGTGCCAGCGCGGGCGCCTCGGCGACCGACGTGGTGCCCGACGAGAGGTACTGGCCGCAGGTGGGCCATGCGCCGACGCCCTGGGTCGCGAGAACGTTCTCGGCGACGCGGATCTGCTCGGCCTTGGAGGCGCTGGACGCGGTGCCGGAGCCGCCGTTGGCCGCCCAGGTGCTCTGCGAGAACTGCAGGCCACCGTAGTAGCCGTTGCCGGTGTTGATGCCCCAGTTGCCGCCGCTCTCGCACTGTGCGACGCCGTCCCAGTTGTGGGCGGGTGCTGCGGAGGCGGTTCCGGTGCTCAGGACGAGCGGTGCGGCGACGACGGCGCCGGTGACGGCGGCCCATCCGAGCGCGCGGGTGGTGAAGTTACGTGCAGTGGTCATGCGGGGTAGATCCTCTCAGCGCTGGTCGACGTGAGCGCGCAGGCGAGTGACGCCTGCATTCGCTCGAATCCCTGCCCCCATCGAGTCGGGTCTCCGATCCCGCGGGGCAGAAGAATCCAGCGGCGGGTCGGCCTGGCCCTTGTTTCGGGCCGAGCGCGACGGTAACGAAACAATCACGAGCCGTCACCCGGCCCTCTGGCGAGGTCGGAAACGGGCGAGATGGTGGGTTCGTGCCATCTCTGCAGGTCATGACGGATGACAACCGTCTCGTGTCCTCCTCGTGACCCCATCGTTATGTGAGGGGGAACACGGGTGAAAAGAGACCGCGGTCACCCTCCGGGGCTCGATCTCGTTGCTCAGCAGGCGATTTGCAATTCACCGACGCCGTCCGGTAACTTCTTGTTCAGCAAGAACGCAGTACAGCTTGCACCGCAGACGGAGCCGAAACGTTCTCGATGCTGACGCGGGGTGGAGCAGCTCGGTAGCTCGCTGGGCTCATAACCCAGAGGTCGCAGGTTCAAATCCTGTCCCCGCTACCACCACGAAAGGCCCGACAGTCTCAGACTGTCGGGCCTTTCGCGTTGCCGCGGGCACCGGCGTCGACTCGATCGGATCAGAGCGACGTCGGTGCCTGGTGCTCAGTGAGAGATGTCTGGATCCGCCGACGTCATGCCCGTGCTGGGCGCGTCGTTCTCGTCGACGTCCCCGCCGGCGTCCGTACGGTCCCCCGAGTCGTCCGTCTCGTCCAGATCGACGGCGTCCGCACCCTCGAGGTGGGTGAGGCCCACCTCGGCCTCCGCGACGAGGCCCTTGGCTTTGTCCTCGATCTTCTTCGCCCAGTCCGACATGGCAGTCTCCCTCGTGTTCGCCGTGCTTCGTCCGTTCCAGCTTGCCAGAACAGCAGAAAGGCCCGGCACATGTGCCGGGCCTTTCTCAGGGTCGTGTGACCGTCACTTCAGCTCGGCGGACGTCTTCCCGAGCACGCGGCGAGCCACGATCAGCTGCTGGATCTGCTGGGTGCCCTCGAAGATGTCGAGGATCTTCGAGTCGCGTGACCACTTCTCGAGCAGCAGGTGCTCGGAGAAGCCGAGCGTGCCGGCCAGTTCCACCGCCTTGAGCGTGATGTCGGTGGCGCTACGGCCTGCCTTCGCCTTGGACATCGACGCCTGCAGCGAGTTGGGCTCCTTGTTGTCCGCCATCCACGCAGCGCGGAGAGCGAGCAGGTAAGCAGCCTCCCAGTCGGCCTCGAGCCGGATGTACTCCGCAGCAGCGGCCGACTGGCTGTAGGTTGCAGCGTCGTAATCGATGACCACTCCGGCGTCGGTCAGGATCGACCGGAGCTCCTCGAGCGCTGCACGGGCGACTCCGATGGCCATGCCGGCGACCAGAGGACGGGTGTTGTCGAACGTCTGCATGACGCCGGCGAAGCCCTTGTCCGTGTCGACGTCCGGGGAACCCAGGAGGTTGTCCTTCGGGATGCGGCAGTTGTCGAGGAGCAGGGCTGCGGTGTCGGACGCCTTGATTCCCAGCTTGTGCTCGAGGCGTGCGACGGACAGGCCCGGCGCGTCCCGCGGGACGACGAAGGACTTGATTGCGGCGCGGCCCTTGGTCTTGTCGACGGTGGCCCACACGACGATGTGCGTGGAGCGCTCGCCGGCCGTGACGTAGATCTTCTCGCCGTTCAGGACCCACTCGTCACCGTCGAGTACCGCGGTGGTGCTCACGGCGGCCGAGTCGGAACCGAACGAGGGCTCGGTGATGGCCATCGAGGCCCACACCTTGCCGAAGCGCTCGAGCTGCTCGTCGGTGGCGACGGCGGCGATGGCGGAGTTGCCGAGGCCCTGGTACGGGATGGACAGGGTCAGACCCACGTCGCCCCAGCAGGTCTCGATGACGTTGACCAGAGCGGACATGTTGCCGCCGTTGGCATTCGCGGTCTTGCTCGGCTTCGGAGCGTCGCCCTTGGCCTCACGGCCGCCATTGGCGCCGCCGATCTCACCGCCGGCGTCGCTCATGCCCTCGATCATGGCGGCCATGGTGTCGAGCTCGACCGGGTAGGCGTGCTCAGCCAGGTCGTACTTGCGCGACACGGGGCGCATGATCTCGGCCGCGACCTGGTGAGCCTGGTTGGCCGACGCCCTGAGCTTGCGAGGAAGTTCGAGATTGATCATGAGAGTTCCAATCGAAAGGTGGGGTGTCGGATCAGATCAGGACGATGCCCTCGGCAACGCCGACGGCGCGGAGATCGCGGTACCAGCGCTCGACCGGGTGCTCCTTGGTGAAACCGTGTCCGCCGAGAAGCTGGACACCGTCGAGGCCGATCTGCATGCCCTTGTCCGTCGCGAGTCGTCGGGCGAGCGAGGCCTCGCGTGCGAAGGACAGTCCCTGCTCCGCACGGGACGCACCACGCTGGATGACCAGGCGCAGACCGTCGAGCTCGATCGCGATGTTGGCCACCATGAAGGCGACGGCCTGACGGTTGCTGATCGGCTCGCCGAACGCGGTGCGGTCGTTGACGTAGGGGACCACGTAGTCCAGGACGGCCTTCGACGTGCCGGCGGCCATGGACGCCCAGCCGAGACGCGCGAGCCGGATGGCGTCGGTGTAGTCGGACACGTGGGCGTCCGCGTCGCCGTCGCCCAACAGGTTGGCCTCGGGTACGGCGACGCCGTCGAGATGCAGTCGGCCGATGCCCGCTGCACGCAGACCCATGCTGGGGTCCGCCTCGACACTCAACCCGGCGCTGTCCGACTCGACGATGAAGAGAGCGGGACGGCCGTCGAGTTCGGCGGCGACGATGAACAGCTCGCAGGCGGCGGCCGACGGCACGAGGCTCTTGACGCCCGTGAGCTTGTAGCCGCTGGGGGAGCGGACTGCCTTGGTCTGCAGCGCGAACGGGTCGAAGAGCGCGCGCGGCTCGTTCACGACGAGAGCGGCACTGGGCACCTTCTCACCCGTGAAGGACGGCAGGTACGTCTTCTGCTGAGTCTCGGTGCCCCACTGCGTGAGCGCCACCGCCACGCCGCTGGGGGCGAGGATCGGCAGGGCCAGGCCCATGTCCCCGTACGCGAGCGCCTCGGCGACGAGGGCGTTGGTGACGGCGCCGCGCTCACTGGCCGCGCCCTCGAGGTTCTCGGGGACGTTGATGAGGGTGATGCCCAGTTCGGCGGCGCGAGCGACGAGGTCGTCCGGCGATGCCGCGGCCTCGTCGGCGTCGTGCGCTGCGGGGCGCATGATCTCCTCGGCGAACTCGAGTACCGTCTCGACGATCATCTTCTGCTCGTCGTCGGGAGTCAGGTCGAAGTAGTCGAGTCCCTTGGTGGAGGACTCGGGCAGACGCTCGGGCTTGCCTCCGCCGGACACCTTGGAGAAGGTCCGGGTGGCGGCACCGAGTGTCTTGAAGCCGGTCTTCGTGCTCTCGTACGTGACACGGTCGATCGTCTGGCGCAGGTTGTACTTCTCGGCCAGGTCGGAGCCGGAGAGCTTGGTGAGCACGCGCATCGCGGTTCCGATGGCGTCGCGTCGGATCGGGTTGAGCCCGACCGCTGACGTGTCGCGCACCGGGCGCCGAGACGCATCGGTCTTGGTCGTGGGGGCGCTGTCGTTCTTCGTCATGATCACCCAGCTGTTCTCGGTGTTCGGTCGTGGACGGAGCCTATCTTACTCGTCGGTAAGTTCGGTGTCTACCGTCGAGTAAGGTCGGCGCGTCAGGCGCCCGAGGACGGCGTCGTGCAGAAGCGCGTTCGACGCCACCGCACTGCCTCCGTGCGGCCCCGCCGCACCGTCGAGAGCGGTGAAACGGCCGCCCGCCTCCCGTACCAGCACGTCGAGCGGAGCCAGGTCCCACAGTGATACTTCGGGCTCGGCGGCCACATCGATCGATCCCTCGGCGACCAGGCAGTACGAGAGGAAGTCGCCGTAGCCGCGGACGCGCCACACCTCGTCGGTCAGATCCAGGAAGTTCTCTCGCAGACCGGCGTCCTTCCACCCGCTGAGGCTGGAGAATCCTAGGCTCGCCGAGGACGGAGACGCCACCGACGACACCGACAACCGTCGCGGCTCGCCGGCACCGAAGCGTGCGAACGCTCCCAGCCCGTCGGCCGCCCACCATCGCCGCGCGAGAGCGGGAGCGCTGACCACTCCCACGACCGGCACGCCGTCGGAGAGCAGCGCGACCAGCGTCGCCCAGATCGGCACACCGCGGACGAAGCTCTTGGTGCCGTCGATGGGATCGAGCACCCACTGACGCCCGGAGAGGACGGCGTCGCCGCCGAACTCCTCGCCCAACACCGCATCGCCCGGTCGGACCTCACCGAGCAGCCGCCGGATCTCGGTCTCGACGGCCAGATCCGCGTCCGAGACGGGTGTGAGATCCGGCTTGTCCTCGATGCGCAGGTCCACGGCCAGGAATCGCGCCGTGGTGATGGCGTCGGCCGCGTCCGCGAGACGGAGGGCGAGGGTGAGATCGTCGGCGAGGTCGGTCACGGCACAGGACGTTACTGCGGTGCGGGCCCGTCGGTCGTTGCCGGTAACCTCGGGCGCGTGCATCCTGACGTATCCGCTGACATCGCCGAACTCGACACCACCCTCAAGACCGTGGAGTCGGTGCTCGACATCGAGGAACTCCGTCGCCGGATCGACGAGCTCGAACACCAGGCTGCCGACCCCGAGCTGTGGAACGACCAGGACCACGCCCAGCAGGTGACCAGCGCGTTGTCGCACGCGCAGACCGAGTTGCGGCGGGTCGAGGCGCTGCGCCAGCGGCTCGACGATCTTCCGGTGCTGTACGAGCTCGCCGAGGCGGAAGAGGGCGAGGCCGCCGCCGAGGCGCTCGCGGAGGCGGACGCCGAGCGCGTCTCCCTGCACACCGACGTCGAGCTGCTCGAGGTGCGGACCCTGCTGTCGGGTGAGTACGACAAGCGTGACGCGCTGGTCAACATCCGGTCCGGCGCCGGCGGGATCGACGCCGCGGACTGGGCCGAGATGCTGATGCGCATGTACATCCGCTGGGCCGAGAAGCACGGATACGGCGTGGAGGTCTACGACACCTCGTACGCCGAGGAGGCCGGCATCAAGAGCGCCACCTTCGCGGTGAAGGCGCCCTACAGTTACGGAACTCTGTCGATCGAGCAGGGCACGCATCGTCTCGTGCGCATCAGCCCCTTCGACAACCAGGGTCGCCGCCAGACGTCCTTCGCCGAGGTCGAGGTGCTGCCGGTCGTCGAGACCACCGATCACATCGAGATCCCCGAGAACGACATCCGTGTCGACGTGTACCGCTCGTCGGGACCGGGTGGTCAGTCCGTCAACACCACCGACTCCGCCGTGCGGCTCACACACATTCCGACCGGCATCGTCGTCACCTGCCAGAACGAGAAGTCGCAGCTGCAGAACAAGGTGTCCGCCATGCGCGTGCTGCAGGCCAAGCTGCTCGAGGTCAAGCGCAAGGAGGAGCGCGCCGAGATGGACGCCCTCAAGGGCGACGGCGGCAGCTCCTGGGGTAACCAGATGCGCTCGTACGTCCTGCACCCGTACCAGATGGTGAAGGATCTGCGGACCGAGTACGAGGTCAACAACCCGTCCTCGGTGCTCGACGGTGACATCGACGGCTTCATCGAGTCGGGCATCCGCTGGCGTATGCGTGCAGAGCAGGAGTAACAGGTGAGCGCCTTCTGGCCACTGCCTCCCGATTTCGTCTTCTGGCTCCAGAACAACTTCCTCGAGATGATCCTGTGGATCCTCGGCGGCATGCTCGCGGCGCGGGCGGTGGGGTGGGCCGGCGGCAAGATCACCGGCCGCATCGACCGGACCTACCAGCAGACCGACGCGCTCGTGCGCACCGAGGCGGCGAAACACCGCCACTCGGTGGCGCAGGTCGTCACCTGGGTGGTCGTGGCACTCATCTACGTGCTGGTCGCCATCCGGGTCCTGCAGCGCCTCGGCTTCCCGATCACCAGCCTCGTGGCTCCGGCGACCGTGCTCGGTGCCGCGCTCGGTTTCGGTGCCCAGCGCATCGTCCAGGACATCCTGTCCGGGTTCTTCATCATCACCGAGCGTCAGTACGGGTACGGCGACGTGGTCCAGCTCGCGATCACCGGCACCGCGGGCGACGCGATCGGCACCGTCGAGGACGTGACGCTGCGCGTCACGCGGGTGCGGTCGGCCGAGGGCGAGGTGATCACCGTGCCCAACGGGCAGATCGTCAAGGCGGTCAACCTGTCGAAGGACTGGGCGCGCGCGGTCATCGACGTGCCGGTGCCGCCGTCCGCGGATCTCTCGCGCGTCACCGAGCTGCTGAAGTCGGTGGGCGAGGAGGCCTACCGCGACGGTCGGCTCACCGAGTTGCTGCTCGACGAGCCCACCGTCATGGGTGTCGAGAGCATCGAGGTGGACCAGGTCAACCTGCGCCTCGTCGCCCGCACCCTGCCGGGAAAGCAGTTCGAGGTGGGACGTGAGCTCCGCGCGCGCATCGCTCTGACACTGCGCAACGACGGCATCACCGTCTCGCCCGAACTCTCCGCCGACCGTCCCGTGGGAGGCGAACAGTGACCTCGAACGAACCCGAGAGCCCGGCGACCGATCATCCGGACGCTCCGCGATCGACGTTCCGCCCCGGGTGGATGTCGCGCATACCGGCGCGCATCCTCGGCCGTTTCCGCACGACAACCGTGGTGATGGTGCTCGCCTTCCTGGCAGTACTGGTGCTGTGGAACAACGTGCGCTTCGACCCGACCCTCAACGAGAACTCGCCGGTGTACGTCCCGCCCGCACCGTCGTCGTCCGAGGCGCCGCCCCCGGCGGAGACCTACGCCCCGACGACCACCACGTTCCGGTCGACCACGACGGCCGTGCCGACCACGACCGATCCGGCCTCGCCGCAGGACGGTGTCACGACGACCGCGCCGGCGCCCACGACCACCACCGGCACGACGACACGCGCGCCCGGGTTCCAGCTGCCGACCATCCCCGGTCTGCCGTTGCCGAGCGGAACGAACTGACCCGCGCGTCGCTGTAGCGGCACCGTCGGGACGCGCGGCTACACTGGCGACCCGTGATCAGCGTGGAGAACGTCTCGAAGTCCTACAAGTCCTCGACTCGACCCGCGCTGGACAAGGTGTCGGTGACGGTGGAGAAGGGCGAGTTCGTCTTCCTCATCGGGCCGTCGGGCTCGGGCAAGTCGACCTTCATGCGCCTGCTCTTGCGCGAGGAGATGCCGACCTCGGGCGACATCACGGTGGCGGACTTCCACGTGAACAAGCTCGCCGGGCGGCGCGTGCCGAAGCTGCGGCAGAGCATGGGATGCGTCTTCCAGGACTTCCGCCTGCTGCAGAACAAGTCGGTGTCGGAGAACGTCGCGTTCGCCCTCGAGGTGATCGGCAAGCCGCGCGGGGTGATCGAGCGGACGGTGCCGGAGGTGCTCGAGCTGGTCGGCCTGTCCGGCAAGGCGGATCGTCTCCCGTCCGAGCTGTCCGGCGGTGAGCAGCAGCGAGTCGCCGTGGCCCGCGCCTTCGTGAACCGGCCGCTCGTGCTGCTCGCGGACGAGCCCACCGGCAACCTGGACCCCGACACCAGCCAGGACATCATGTTGCTGCTCGAGCGCATCAACCGCACGGGCACCACCATCCTCATGGCCACTCACGACAACCACATCGTCGACTCGATGCGTCGCCGCGTCGTCGAGCTCGACAACGGCCGGGTGGTCCGCGACGAGGCACGAGGGGTGTACGGCGTGGGTCGTTAGATCCCGCTCTCGGCTCCGTCCCCTCCTCGCGCCTCGGCGCAACGACCTCTCGAAGAAAGTGTGTGAACCGTGCGCGCTAGTTTCCTTCTCGGCGAAGTTCTCACCGGACTGCGCCGCAACATCACGATGACCATCGCGATGGTGCTGACCACCGCCATCTCCCTCGGTCTGTTCGGTGGTGGCCTGCTGGTCGTGCAGATGGCGGGGAAGACGCAGCAGATCTTCCTGGATCGCGTCGAGGTCCAGATCTTCCTGACCGACGACATCTCGACCACCGACCCGGACTGCACCTCGGGTATCTGCGCCGGCCTCCGCACGGACCTCGAATCGACGCCGTCCGTGGTGTCGGTGCAGTACCTCAACCGGGAGGACGCCGTCGCCGACGCGACCGATCGCGTCTTCAAGGATCAGCCGGAGCTGGCGTCCCTGGTGTCACCCGAGAGCTTCCCCGCGTCGTTCAAGGTGAAGCTCAGCGATCCCGAGCGGTTCGGCGTGATCAACGACGAGTTCGGGGCGCGGCCGGGTGTGCAGAGCGTGCTCAACCAACGCGAACTGGTCGACCGGCTGTTCAGCGTCCTCGCGGGCGTCCGCAACGCCGCGTTCGCGGTGGCTGTGGTCCAGGCCGTCGCGGCGGTCCTGCTGATCGCCAACATGGTGCAGATCGCCGCGTTCACCCGTCGGACCGAGGTGGGCATCATGCGCCTTGTCGGCGCCACGCGGTGGTACACGCAGCTGCCCTTCCTGCTCGAGGCCATCGCGGCATCGCTGGTGGGTGCGGTGCTCGCCATCGCCGGACTGTTCACCGCCAAGGCGGCATTCATCGACTCGGTGCTGGACGACCTGTACCAGGCCAACATCCTGGCTCGGGTGACGACGAGCGACGTCCTGTTGGTCTCGCCGATCCTGCTTCTGGTCGGCGTCGGCATGGCCACGATCACCTCCTACATCACCCTGCGCCTGTACGTCCGGCAGTAGCGCACCCGGCACCCGGAACAAACGGGTGGACGGAGTCCTTATGGTTGTCAGAAGTCACGTCCACCCGCGCCCGAAGGAGTTCCAGCTGTGAAGGAGAAAGGTCGCAAGGCGATTGCGACCAATCGCAAAGCGCGACACAACTACACGATCCTCGACGTCTACGAGGCCGGAGTTGCCCTCGTCGGCACCGAGGTCAAGAGCCTGCGTGACGGGAAGGCGTCGCTGGCCGATGCCTTCGCCACCGTCGACGACGGCGAGGTGTGGCTGCGCGGCCTGCACATTCCCGAGTACATGGCGGGAAGCTGGACCAACCACGCGCCGCGGCGCAACCGCAAGCTCCTGCTGCACAAGCGGGAGATCGAGGTCCTCATCGGCAAGACGCGTGAGGGCAACATGACGCTGGTACCGCTCTCCATGTACTTCAACGAGGGCAAGGTGAAGGTCGAGCTGGCCCTGGCGAAGGGCAAGCAGGACTACGACAAGCGTCAGGACCTGGCTCGCCGAACGGCGGAACGCGAGGTCACCCGTGAGCTCGGTCGTCGCATAAAGGGAATGCGCTGACCGCGATCGTCCTCGCGCTGATCGCGGCGCTCGGGTACGGCGTCAGCGACTTCGTCGGAGGAGTCGCGTCCCGACGCGTCGCCGCGCTGCGCGTGGTGATCGTCTCGTACCCGGTTTCGGTACTCGTCGTGGCGGCGGTGATGCCGTTCGTCGGAGGCACTCTCACCGCGTCGTCCGTGGTGTGGGGTGCGTTGTCCGGACTGGCCGGCGGTGTCGCCGTGTGGTGGTTCTACCTGGCACTCGCCGCCGGGCCGATGGCCGTCGTGTCGCCGATCACGGCCGTTCTGGTGGCCGGTGTACCGGTCGGCGTCGGGCTCGTCCTTGGCGAGCGACCCGGCGTCCTGGCATACATCGGCATCGCGCTGGCGCTGGTGGCCGTGCTCATGGTCAGCAAGGAATCACCCGACGACGCCGCAGGTGACGTGGCCGGCGGACGGACTCTGCGATTCACGCCCCGGGTGGCATGGCTGACCGTCGGTTCCGGTCTGGCATTCGCGTTGACGTTCATCTTTCTCGACCGGGCCGGGGAGGACGACGCGGGTCTGTGGCCGTTGCTGGCAAACCGGGTCACCGCCACCGCCCTCGTGTGGGCGGTCGCCCTCGGCACCGGCATGTTCTCGTTCCCCCGTGGCGGCGTTCTGAAGCTGGCCGCCTGGATCGCTCTTCTGGACGTCGCCGCCAACGCCGCGTTGCTCTATGCCTTCCAGGGTGGGCTGCTGTCCCTCGTCAGCGTGATCGCCTCGCTGTATCCCGCCGCGACCGTGCTGCTGGCCATGGTGATGCTGGGGGAGCGGGTGGCCAAGGTGCAGATCGTCGGCATGGTCATCGCCCTGGGCGCGGTTGGGCTGATCACCGCGGGTGCCTGACCACCTGGCGGTGGTCGCGCTCCGGGTGGGCGCCACACTCGAGGTGCTCCTCTGCTACGAATGGAATGCATGAACACCGAAGCAGGCGCCCGTGTCGTGGTCACCGGAGCGACGGGCTACATCGGCGGTCGACTCGCCCCGCGACTGACGGAGGCCGGCTACCGGGTTCGCGTCCTCGCCCGGTCGCCTCAGAAGCTTCGCGACGTGCCGTGGGCTGCGGACGTCGAGGTGGTGCAGGGCGATCTGAGTGATCGCGAGTCGCTGGACGACGCGTTCCGGGACGTCGACGTCGTCTACTACCTCGTCCACTCCATGGGGGGATCCGACCACTTCGCCGAGGCGGAGCGTCGGAGTGCGGAGAACGTGGCCGAAGCGGCGAAGGCCGCCGGAGTGCAGCGCATCGTGTATCTCGGCGGCCTCCACCCGGTGACCGGCGCGTTGTCCCCGCACCTCGAATCGCGTGCCGAGGTGGGCCGGATCCTCATCGAGTCCGGCGTCTTCACCGTGGTGCTGCAGGCGGGTGTCGTCATCGGCTCCGGATCCGCGTCGTTCGAGATGATCCGGCACCTCACCAATCGACTGCCCGTCATGACGACCCCCAAGTGGGTGCACAACCAGATCCAGCCGATCGCCGTCCGCGACGTGCTGCACTACCTGATCGAGTCGGCGACCGCTCCGTTCGAGACTTCCCGTACCTGGGACATCGGTGGGCCGGACGTCCTGCAGTACGGCGAGATGATGAACGAGTACGCGAGTGTGGCGGGTCTGCGCAAGCGTCGCATGCTGGTGTTGCCGGTGCTGACTCCCCGACTCGCCGGTCACTGGATCGGGTTGGTCACGCCGATCCCACGCGGACTGGCCATGCCCCTCATCGAGTCACTGCAGTACGACGCCATCGCCCACGAACAGGACATCGACACGGTCGTCCCTCCGCCGGAGGGTGGATTGACCACCTTCGCCGATTCCGTGCACCTCGCGCTGCGGCGCATCGAGGACGGGGAGGTGGAGACCACGTGGTCCAACGCGACCGATGCCGGCGCCCCCTCCGATCCGCTGCCGTCGGACCCGGACTGGGCCGGCGAGGTGGTGTACGTCGACGAACGTGCGCAGGACTGCAACGCGCCACCGGAACTGCTGTGGGACGTCGTCGAGGGCATCGGTGGTGAGAACGGGTGGTACTCGTTCCCCGCTGCCTGGGTCATCCGCGGCTGGATGGACAAGATCGTCGGGGGCGTGGGACTCAAGCGCGGCCGTCGGGATCCGCGTCGGTTGGTCAACGGCGAGGCGCTCGACTGGTGGCGCGTCGAGGAGATCGAGCGCGGGTCGCTGCTGCGTCTGCGCGCCGAGATGAAGGCGCCGGGCGGTGCCTGGCTGGAACTGCGCGTCCTTCCGCGCGACGGCGGGACCCGCTCCCGCTACGAGCAGCGCGCGATCTTCTTCCCGCGGGGGCTGGGCGGACGGCTGTACTGGTTCGCCATCATGCCGTTCCACGGTGTGATCTTCCGCGGCATGCTCGAGAACATCACGGGCAAGGCCGAACGCGCGGCCGACACCGGTGACAAACGGGATGAAACCCGCGTCGGATGACGTTAGACTGATGTGTCCACCGGGAAGACCGGTGGGACGAGACTTCGCCACAGCGGAGGAAAGGGGCTGAACGGTTTCGACTGTGTGCGTCTAGTCAGGGGAAGCGTGCCGGTGCAGGCGAGAGACCACCGCAAGCGTCATCGCAAAAATATAAGCGCCGATTCCAATCAGCGCGACTACGCACTCGCTGCCTAAGTAGCGACTGCGTGTCTGTCAGTCCGATCTTGCCCTCGGGTCGGGTACTGGCATCAGCTAGAGGGCTCACCTGGTCACTCGGTCACGGAGTGATGTGGGACATCAAACAGTGGCTGGGATCGTCATCCAGGCTTGTCTGCGAGATCTGGAGATCCGAGTAGAGGCTTAGCAGACTGCGCACGGAGAAGCCCTGGCAAACCGACACAGGACCCGGGTTCGATTCCCGGCAGCTCCACCGAACGGCCGGACACCATCAGGTGTCCGGCCGTCGTCGTGTCACCCCCCTGACGTCCGGCAGTGAGGGCGCGACGTTCGCCACTGCCAGGCATCCAGCGGCCGGAGCGCCCCGAATCAAGAACCATGAGTGTTGACGACGTCGCGGCCCCGACTCTGCACGGGCTCCGGTCCGGGCCCGCAGACTCCGCGGTGCTGGTTCTGCACGGCGGCAAGGTGACCAGCCACGACCGTGCCCGTCCGTGGCAGCTGTCGGCCCTGCGCATGGTCCCCTTCACTCGCATGCTCCGGCGCGCGACGGGGCCATCGGTCGCGGTGACCCAGTTGCAGTACCGGTATCGCGGCTGGAACGGCGCCGACCGCAGTCCCGTCGCGGACGCGTGGTGGGCGTGCGAGCAGATCCGCGACACGTACGGACCGGGGACTCCCATCACCGTGCTCGGTCACTCCATGGGCGGTCGCACGGCAGCAGCGATCGCGGGGCACCCCGACGTGGTGGCTCTCGTCGCGCTGGCGCCGTGGTGGCCCGATGGCAGGGAGACCGACACCCTGCGCGCCGATCAGCGCCTGTTGGTCCTGCACGGCACCGTCGACCGGTGGACCGACCCCGTCGCGTCCCGCGCCGCGACCGAACGCGCCGCCGCGCGCGGTGTCGACGCCTTGTTCGTTCCGATGGCGGGAGCGGGTCACTTCATGCTTCGATCACCGCGGACATGGTCGCGGCGGGTACGGGAGTTCGTCGTCGACCAATCGCGCGAGGTGTCGTCTACGAAACCCGAGTGACATTGCGAGCGGTCCGACGCACAGCGGCCGGCCGATCGCATCACGTAGGGAGAAGACACATGGCTCACGATGCTCACACCGACCGGCGCATCGCCGTGGTCGGCGCCGGCGTCGCCGGCCTCACGGCAGCGTACGTGCTGTCGAAGACTGCTCGCGTCACGCTGTACGAGGCCGACGGCCGTCTCGGCGGTCACGCGGACACCCACGTCGTGTCCACCCCGCAGGGTGATCTGCCCGTGGACACGGGCTTCATCGTCCACAACGACCGGACATACCCGACACTGCAGCGACTGTTTCGCGAATTGGACATTCCGACACAGGAATCGGACATGAGCATGTCGATCCGCTGCGACGGATGCGGGCTCGAGTACTCGGGTGGGCAGGGCCTCTCCGGGCTGATCCCCGGCCCCGGCAGTGTGGTCCGCGGTCGCTACCTGCGGATGCTGCTCGAGGTCACCCGCTTCCACCGTGTCGCCCGTGCGCTGCTCGCGTCCGACGACGATGATGCGACGGTCGCCGATGTGCTTGCCCGGCACGAGTTCTCGCAGTACTTCGAATCGCACTTCATGACGCCCCTCGTGTCCGCCGTGTGGTCGTGCGAGCCGTCACGGGCCCTGGACTACCCGGCCCGGTATCTCTTCTCGTTCCTCGAGCATCACGGGATGCTCGGCGTCGGCGGTTCGCCGACCTGGCGCACCGTGACCGGTGGATCCGCCCGCTACGTCGAGCGTGTCGCCGAGACGATCGCCGACATCCGTTCGGGCACACCGGTGGCCGCCATCCGTCGGGGCGACCGGTCGGTCGAGATCGAGGACGCCTCCGGGCACACGGAGACGGTCGATGCCGTCGTCGTCGCGACGCATCCCCAGCAGGCGCTGAAGATGCTGGCCGAGCCCACTTCGACGGAGCACCTCGTTCTCGGTGCCATGCCGTACTCGCCCAACGTGGCTCGGCTCCACACCGACGAGAGCGTGCTCCCGCGTCTGCGGCGTGCCCGCGCCTCGTGGAACTACCGCATGCCGGCGTGCGATGCGGCGCCGGGCGGAGTGGTGGTCACCTATGACATGTCACGGCTGCAGCGGCTGCCCGACACCGGCTCCCGGTACCTCGTGACATTGGGCGACGAGGACGATCCCACGGCCGAGGGTGCCGCACTCGACCCGTCCGCCGTGCTCGAGACGATGCGGTACGAGCATCCCCTCTACACGTCCGAGTCGGTCGCCGCGCAGGCGCGACTCGGCGAGCTCGACACCGACCTGGTCGCTTTCGCGGGCGCCTACCACGGGTGGGGCTTCCACGAGGACGGTGCGGCCTCGGGCCTGCGCGCGGCGGAACGTCTCGGCGGGGTCTGGGCATGACCGCCGTCGACACCCGCGCCGCTGCCGGTACTCGCACCGCCATGATCTACGAGACCTCCATCAGGCACGTGCGGCGCGAGCCGATCGAGAACGAGTTCACGTATCGCAGCTACTCGTGGTTCGTCGACATCGACGCACTCCCGTCGCTGCCCGGCCCGCTCGCGCCGTTCGCGAAGATCGACGCCGCCGACCACGTGGGCGATCCGTCGGCGACGCTGCGGGCCAACCTCGACGACTTCCTCCGGGCACACGGCCGGGTACCCGTCGCGGGGCGGATCACGATGCTGACCAACGCTCGTGTTCTCGGGTACGTCTTCAACCCCCTGACGGTCTACTGGCTGCACGATGTCGCCGGCCGCGTCGAGCACGTGGTCGCCGAGGTGCACAACACCTACGGCGAACGTCACCGCTACCTGCTGGACACGGACGCGCGCGGGGCGGCGCGCACGCCCAAGGAGTTCTACGTCTCGCCGTTCAACGACGTCAGCGGGGAGTACGCGATGCGCCTCCCGGAGCCCGACGGCTCCCTCGCCCTGTCGATCACGCTGCTCCGGGACGGGCACCCCCCGTTCGTCGCGGTCATGTCCGGCACCGGACGCCCCGCGACGACGGGCCGCGTCCTGGGCGTTCTCGCACGAGCCCCCCTCGCCCCGCACGTGGTCACCGCGCGCATCCGGCGTCAGGGGATCGGGTTGTGGGCGCGTGGGCTCCGCACGGTTCCGCGTCCGCCGGTGCGCGGCGACGTACCCGCCGTGGTGGACCGGCACGGTCCGCTCTCCACTCCGCTCGGCTCGGCAGTACTCCCTCGATCAGAAGGCACCAGGATGACTCAGTACGCCGTGGCATCGACCGTCGACGCCGAACGTTGGCCCTCCATCGCGACGGCGCCGGTCACCGTCAAGGCGCGCCTCGCCGCGCCCGTCGCCGACGCTCTCTTCCGCAGGGCGGCAGAACATCTCGCGATCCGGGTCGAGATGCCGAACGGCGTCGTCATCGGAGGTGGCGCGAACGATCCCACCGCCCCGGTGATGACGATCCACCGCCCACGCGACTTCGCGGCGCGCGTGGGGGAGAGTGGGCTCATCGGATTCGGTGAGGCCTACATGGCCGGCGACTGGGACGCGCCCGACCTCACGGCGGCACTCGGTGTCTTCGCCGAACGCATGGCGACCCTCATCCCGAAGTGGTTGCAACGCCTGCGCGGCCTGTACATCCCCAAGCAGCCGGTCTCCGAGACCAACACCACGAGCAACACGCGCTCGAACATCTCGCGCCACTACGACCTGTCGAACGAGATGTTCGAACTGTTCCTGGACGAGACCATGACCTACTCGAGTGCGCTGTTCCCGTCGCTGACCCCGCAGCCGGGATGGGACGACATCGCCGCCGCGCAGCGGTCCAAGATCGATCGACTGCTCGATCGCGCGGGGGTGACCGCGGGAACACGCGTTCTGGAGATCGGCACGGGCTGGGGCGAACTCGCCATCCGCGCCGCCGAACGCGGTGCCACGGTGCGGTCGGTGACCCTGTCCACCGAGCAACTGGAACTCGCGTGCAAGCGCATCGACGCCGCCGGCCACGCCGACCGGGTCCAGGTCGATCTCCTGGACTACCGGCTGGTCGACGGCGAGTACGACGCGATCGTGTCCGTCGAGATGATCGAGGCCGTGGGACACCAGTACTGGGGCGAGTACTTCCGCACCATCGACTCGTTGCTCGCCCCCGGAGGCAAGGTGGCGATCCAGGCCATCACCATGCCGCACGAGCGCATGCTGGCCACGCGCAACACGTACACGTGGGTACACAAGTACATCTTCCCCGGCGGGTTCCTCCCGTCGATCCGCGCGATCGAGAGCATCACCGAGAAGGAGACGACGCTGCGCGTGCGAGAGCGTCTGTCCATCGGCGACCACTACGCCCGCACCCTGCGCCTGTGGGACGAGCGCTTCCACGCGCACGCCGAGGAGGCCCGGATGCTGGGCTTCGACGACGTGTTCGCCCGCATGTGGCACTTCTACCTCTGCTATTCCGAGGCCGGTTTCGGCTCCGGCTACATCGATGTCCAGCAGATCCTGCTCGAACGAAGGAGCGACCGATGACCGGCACCCCCACCGTGGCCGCACGGCTCGAAGACCTGATCGCCCCCTTCGTCGGCGGCGCGCTGCCGGTGCACCTGACTGCGTGGGACGGCTCGACCGCCGGCCCCACCGACGCGCCGAAGGTGACGCTGTACAGCCCGAACGTCCTGCGACGGTTGCTGTGGAGCCCGGGGGAACTGGGTGCTGCTCAGGCGTACGTCACCGGTGAACTCGACGTGGAAGGTGACCTCGACGAGGCGCTGACGCACGTGTGGGACGTGGTGCGCACCCGTCGGCTGACGGCCGTGCGGCCCAGCCCGAAGGCGATCGTCGAGCTCGTCCGCACCGCGGCGTCGCTCGGTGTCGTCGGGGTGAAGCAGGCCCGCCCTCTTCCCGCCCCCGCCTCGCAGGCGGTCATCAAGGGTCGGCTGCACTCGCTGGTGCGCGATCGCGCGGCGATCAGCCACCACTACGACCTGTCGAACGAGTTCTACGAGATGGTGCTCGACCCGCAGATGGCGTACTCGAGCGGCTACTGGACGTCGGACTCGCCCGACTACGGCCTCGAGGACGCGCAGCGCGACAAGCTCGACCTCGTGTGCCGCAAGATCGGCCTCGGCCGCCCCGGAATGCGGTTCCTCGACGTCGGGTGCGGATGGGGGTCGCTGAGCCTGCACGCGGCGGAACATTTCGACGCGCAGGTCGTCGGCGTCACCATCTCCCGCGAGCAGAAGGCCTTCATCGACAAGCGCATCGCGGACCGCGGCCTGCAGGACCGGGTGGAGATCCGCATCCAGGACTACCGAGAGGTGCCCGACGGCCCCTTCGACGCCGTCGCGTCCATCGAGATGGGCGAGCACGTAGGCGAGAAGAACTATCCGATCTACGCGAAGGCGCTGCACGACAACGTGGTGCCCGGCGGCCGGGTGCTGGTGCAGCAGATGTCGCGCAAGGCGGGGGACAACCCTGGCGGCGGTGCCTTCATCGAGTCGTTCATCGCCCCCGACATGTACATGCGGCCCGTGGGCGCGACGGTCGCCATGATCGAGGAGTCGGGTCTCGAGGTCCGCGACGTGCACGCCCTGCGCGAGCACTACGTCCGCACCGTCGACGCCTGGTACGCGACCTTCGAGAGCCGCTGGGACGATCTGGTCGCACTCGTCGGAGACGAGGTGGCGCGGGTGTGGCGTCTGTACCTCGTGGGCGGCGGAATGGCGTTCCGCGACGGCCGGATGGGTGTCGACCAGATCCTGTCCGTCCGCCCCGACGACCGCGGCGTGTCCTCGATGCCGCTGGTGCGGACGCACGGATGACGGACTTCTCCTGGTCCGATCTGGCCGTCGTGTCGGCGTTCTCCCTGCTGGCGGTGGCGGTTGTCCTCACCGTCACCGCGGTCGTCGGCTTCCGTATCGGTCAGCACAACGTGGTCGACGTGAGCTGGGGGGCAGGCTTCGTCGCGGTGGCGATCGCCGCGGCACTGGCCGGGTCCGGCGACGGGTGGCGGCGAGTGCTGATGCTGGTGCTCGTCGGAGCCTGGGGCACCCGTCTCGCGGTCTCGATGTTCCGCCGCTCACGGGGCAAGGGCGAGGACCCGCGGTACGAGAAGATGCTGTCGAACGCGCCGGGCAGCCCCGCTGTGTACGCGATCCGCAAGATCTATCTCACGCAAGGTGTCGCGCTGTGGTTCGTGTCGCTGCCGGTGCAGGTCGCCGCCGTGTCCGACGGATCGTTCGGCGTCGTCTCTGCGGTGGGCGTCGCTCTGTGGGTCCTGGGCATCGTCTTCGAGACGGTGGGGGATCGTCAGATGGACGCCTTCAAGGCAGACGCGTCCCGCAAGGGCACCATCATGGACCGGGGCTTGTGGCGGTACACGCGCCACCCCAACTACTTCGGTGATGCCTGTGTCTGGTGGGGCATCTTCCTGGTCTCCGCGGCGCACTGGCCCGGTGTGCTGACCGTCCTCTCGCCGGTTGCCATGACGTACTTCCTCGTGTTCGCGACGGGTGCGCGGCTGCTCGAGCAGCACATGGCGGAGCGGCCCGGATATCGCGAGTACCAGCAGCGCACCAGCTACTTCGTTCCGCTCCCGCCCCGCAAGGCCTGAGCGGGCCCGACTTCCGGTCACGCACGCAGCCCCGAGGAGGGGTGGTCTGCGCGCGTGACCGGTTCACCTCGAGATCAGGTCACCGTCGGACGAGGAGCGCGACCGGGAGCGCGGAGAGCAGTGAGGACACGGTGACCGTTCCGCTGAACGACCCACCATTCACGAGGTCGGTCCACTCACCGTCCGGCAAAGCCAGCGAGGTGTCACCCCATCCGGCCTCGCCGAGGCGCATCGACCACCGCGTGGCGACGGCGACGACGTCGGCGTCACCGTCGGCGGGTCCACGACCGAACGCCACGACGTGGTCGGCGGCCGCGCCGGTCGCGAACACCGGAACGTAGGACCCGCCCACGAAGCTGTCCGGACGGTCGCGGCGCAGCCGTGCGGCACACCGGGTCACGTGGAACTTGGCGGCGCCGCTCGCGTCGAGCGCCGGCGTCCCGTCGATGTCCAGGAGAGCCTTGCGGGCGTCGTAGTCCACGTCCCGGCGGTTGTCGGGGTCGACGAGAGAGTCCTCCCACAGCTCCGTGCCCTGGTAGATGTCCGGGATGCCGGGACCCGCCAGGTGGAGGAGCTTTTGTCCGAGCGAATCGCTCCACGCGTGCGGAGCGATCTGCTGGACGAACGTCGTGAGCGAGGGAGCCACCGCTCCGTCGACGATGCCGTCGATCCACGTGTGGACGGCAGACTCGAAGTCCTCGTCCACGTCGTTCCAGCCGGTGTACGAGCCCGCCTCGCGGATGGCCTTCTCGGCGTAGGCGTGCAGTCGCTCGCGGTACTCGTCCGTGACCACGCCGTCGGTCGGCCAGGTGCCGACGATGTTCTGCCACAGGAAGAGTCCGGTGGACCCGTTGGGCGACGGAGCCTGCTCCTCCCAGTCGCTCAGGCACGCGCGCCACAGGTCGGGCACCTGAGACAGCACGCCGATGCGCGCCCGGACGTCCTCGCCGCGCTTGGTGTCGTGTGTCGAGAGGGTCGTCATCGCGGCAGGCCACAGCCGGGCCCGCTCGGACAGGCGGAGGTGGAACTCCGGCACCGACCGACCGAAGCGGGACGGGTCACCGCCGACCTCCTGGAGCGAGACCAGCCGCGACGTGCGGTAGAACATGCAGTCCTCGACGCTCTTCGCCATCACGGCGCCCGCGACCTGCTGCAGACGTCCCGACGCCTCGCCGCGTGCGGCCACGGCGGCCGCGACGACATCGAGGGCGGGAACCAGTTCGGGGCGATCCGCGGCGACGTCGCCGAGCAGGCGGGGCAGCATGCCGGCCAGCGGCGCGTAGTCGGAGCGGTACACCGGCATGCGGGCGACGATCTCGGTCACGGCCTCGCGGGCGAGGTCGGCGTCGAACGACGTTCCGGTGTCGCGGGCGATCGCCGCTACCAGGCGCCGCACCTCGGGAGCGAGCTGTGTGCTCGCCGTGTCGGCCTTGATGGTCCGCTCGGCCTCGTGCACCCAGTGTGCGTCCCCCGCGTGGCCGGTGACGTCCGACGACAGTCGCGTCAGCGGCTCCTCGCCCGACGGGTCGAGGAACACCCCACCGAGATCGGCGAGAGCGTCGTACCCGGTGGTTCCGTCGACGGGAAGGGTGACGTCGAGCGGCTCCTCGGCGGTGAGGATCTTCTCGACGACGAGCCACGAGTCGAGTCCGACGACGCCCCGCAAGCGAGCGAGATACTCGGCCGGTGCGGTGAGCCCGTCCGGATGGTCGACGCGCACACCGTCGACGAGACCGTCGCGGAACCAGCTGCCGACCTCGGCGTGCGTCGCGTCGAAGACCGCGGGGTCCTCCTGACGGAGACCGGCCAGGTCGCTGACGGAGAAGAACCGGCGGTACCCGATGCGCCCGGAGCGCCATCCGACCAGTTCGTAGGACTGCTTGTCGTGCAGTGCTTTCGCGTCGTCCCCGCCGTCGTCGGTCGCAGGGTCCACCGGGAAGCGGTTCTCGTAGTAGGCCAGCGTGGCCTCGTCTCCCGACCGGTCGACCGAGAGTTCGTTCACGTCGGCATCGTCGCCCAGCACGGGGAGCGCGATGCGCTCCGCACCGGCCCAGTCGATGTCGAACCACGAGGCGTACTGCGATGCGCGTCCGTGTCTCAGCACGTCCCACCAGAACGGGTTCTCCCGCGCCGTGGCCACACCGAGGTGGTTGGGCACGATGTCGACCACGACGCCCAGGCCGTGGGACCGGCACTCGGCGACGAGGTCCTCGAGAGCGGCTCGACCACCGAGTGCCTCGGAGACGGTGCGCGGATCGGTGACGTCGTACCCGTGGGTGGAGCCCTCGGCCGCCGTCAGGATCGGCGACAGATAGACGTGGGAGACACCGAGTTCGGCGAGATAGGGAACCAGCGACGCGGCATCGCGGAGAGTGAAGCGATCACCCCGTAGCTGGAATCGATAGGTCGAGGTGATCGCGTGGCTCATGTCGCTTCCTTACCCCGTTTTCCGTAGCACCAACAGTGACCGTGCTTGCACCTCGACAGCGGTGCCGGCGACGATGACTCGATCGTCGGCTCCGGTGGCCGAGGCGGTGTCGAGCGCGACGGTCCACTCGTCGGCGTACTTGCCGTCCAGTGTGGTGAAGTCGATCGGCTCGTGATGGGCGTTGAAGCACAGGTAGAACGTGTCGTCGACGACCCGGTTGCCCCGGTTGTCGGGCTCGGGAATGTTCTCGCCGTTGAGGAACACCGCCAGCGACTTGCCGAAGCCGCTGTCCCAGTCCTCCTCGGTCATCTCCTCGCCGGTCGGGGTGAGCCACGCGATGTCGCGCGTCTGCTCCGCCTTGCGGATCGGCCGGCCCTCGAAGAAGCGTCGTCGACGGAACACCGGGTGGTCGTTGCGGAGTGCGATCACGCGGGACGTGAACTCGACCAGATCGGCGTTCGTCTCCGCCAGCGACCAGTCCATCCAGGCCAGTTCGGAGTCCTGGCAGTAGACGTTGTTGTTGCCCTGCTGGGTCCGGCCCATCTCGTCGCCGTGCGCGAGCATCGGCGTGCCCTGGCTGAGCATGAGCGTCGCCAGCATGTTGCGGATCTGACGGGCGCGCAGCGACAGCACCTCGGGGTCGTCCGTCGGCCCCTCGACACCGCAGTTCCATGACCGGTTGTGGCTCTCGCCGTCGTTGTTGTCCTCGCCGTTGGCCTCGTTGTGCTTGTCGTTGTAGGACACCAGATCGTGCATCGTGAAGCCGTCGTGCGCGATGACGAAGTTGATGCTCGCACCGGGGCGGCGACCCGTCGCTTCGTAGAGGTCGGAGGATCCGGTGAGCCGCGACGCGAACTCGCCGAGTGTCGCCGGCTCACCGCGCCAGTAGTCGCGGACGGTGTCGCGGTACATGCCGTTCCACTCGGTCCAGAGACCGGGGAAGTTGCCGACCTGGTAGCCGCCCTCACCGACGTCCCACGGCTCGGCGATCAGCTTGACCTGGCTCACCACCGGGTCCTGCTGGACCAGGTCGAAGAATGCGCTCAACTTGTCCACGTCGTGCAGTTCGCGGGCCAGGGTCGATGCGAGGTCGAAGCGGAAGCCGTCGACGTGCATCTCGGTGACCCAGTAGCGCAGGGAGTCCATGATCAGCTGCAGGGTGTGCGGGTGACGGACGTTCAGGCTGTTACCCGTGCCCGTGTAGTCCATGTAGAAATACGGGTCGTCGTCGACCAACCGGTAGTACGCGGCGTTGTCGATGCCGCGGAACGCGATGGTCGGACCCATGTGGTTGCCCTCGGCGGTGTGGTTGTAGACCACGTCGAGGATCACCTCGATGCCGGCTTCGTGGAACGAGCGCACCATCGTCTTGAACTCCGACACGGCCGAACCGGCCATGGGGGAGGACGCGTACTCGTTGTGCGGGGCCATGAAACCGAACGAGTTGTAGCCCCAGTAGTTGCGAAGTCCCTTGTCCACCAGTGTCTGATCCTGCATGAACTGATGCACCGGCATCAGTTCGATGGCGGTGACGCCGAGCTTCTCCAGGTGGCTGATCACGGCCGGATGGCCGAGACCGGCGTACGTACCGCGCAGATCCTCCGGGATGTCCGGGTGGGTCATCGTCATGCCCTTGACGTGGGCCTCGTAGATGACGGTCTCGTTGTAGGGGCGACGCGGCGAGCGGTCGTTCTGCCAGTCGAAGAACGGATTGACGACGACCGTCGTCATCGTGTGTCCCAGCGAGTCGTGCTGGGGGAAGTGGTTCTCGGGCTCGGGCTCCGGATCAGGCTCGGGTGCAACGGTTCTGGCAGTCGCGACGTTGGCGCGGGTCGCGTCGACGGTGCGCGATGCGGTGGCCGATCCCGCGGGGCCGGCGACGTGTGCCTCGCCGGGATGCACGGCGTCGTCGCTCTCCTGCGCTGCGGGCACGGGACGTTCGGGAATGTCGATGTCGTAACTGAAGAGCGAGCGGTCACCGTCGAACGATCCGACGAACGCCTTGCCGTAGGGGTCGAGCAGCAGCTTGCTCGCGTCGCACCGCTGTCCCGCTCCGGGATTCCACGGGCCGTGCACGCGGTAGCCGTACCGCTGGCCGGGCTGGACCTGGGGGATGTAGGCGTGCCAGACGTACCCGTCGACCTCTTCGAGGCGGACGCGGGTCTCGTGACCGTCGGCGTCGATGAGGCAGAGATCGACGGCCTCGGCGACCTCGGAGAAGAGCGCGAAATTGGTTCCGGCGCCGTCGTAGGTGGCGCCCAGGGGATACGCGCTGCCGGGCCATACCTGGATCGATGGTTCGTGTGCATGGTCGACGGACATGCTCGGAACCCTATCCCGGCTGCGGCGAAGGACACCTGTCGGCGAGGTCCGTCGCAGGCCGGAGCGTCGGCCGCCCGGGCTCAGCCCAGTCGTGCGATCAGCGCGTGCCCGAGGTCGGTGCCCGATCGCCAGGCGCTCTCGACGCGGGGCGAGCCCTCCGGGCACCACTGATCCCCGGCGAAGCCGACCAGACGGTCTCCGTGCGAGACGATGTCGTGGCTCGCGTCGTGCTGGGAGGCGGGCTTGGCGAAGGTCCAGCGGTGGGCGTGCGTCCAGATCGGAGTGCCGATGCCCGTGAGCGCGGCGACGGCGTCGACGACGGCGGGGATCGCACCGGCGGGATCGTCGAGGTGTCGCCGGGCGCGCTGCGCGGACGTGTGGGCGACCAGGACCGCGGCTCCGTCGCCCCGGCGTGCGCCGTCGCGCGCGAGGAACTCGACGTCCGCGTCGTCGGACACGAAGGCGGCGTCGGGGAAGGGGAGTCCGGCGGCGTCGTCGTCGGTGAGCCCGAGGACCACCGCGACGACGGGGTCGTAGTCGACGGCGTCGGGCACGGTCACCAGGCGGGAGGCCTGCGGGTCGGGCATGGCCAGGACCACGTGTCCGTCGGGCAACGCCCGGGCCTCGGTGGCGTCGACAGGGATGCCGGACAGCACGTCCTTCACCAGAGATCGCAGGCCCGCCGGCGTTCCCCACCGCGTGGGTCCCGATTTCTGTTCCGGCTCCGCCCCGGCCCGCACCACCGTGAAGGTGTCGGTCCACTCGTGCACGAGACCGCGAGAGGCCCAGTCGGACACGACGTCCCGGAACCCGTCGTCGCGGACGGTGAAGTAGCCGGCGCCCACATCGACTCGGCGTCCGTGCAACTCAGGGGACGACATCCGACCGCCGACGGCGCGGCCCCGGTCACGCAGCACGAACGGGACACCGGCGTCGCGGAGCACGCGAACGCATGCGGCACCGGCGATACCGGCTCCGAGGACGGTGACGGGAGAGGTCGAGGAGGTCACTCGTTCAGCGTACGGACGCGGCTCCGGACGCCGTCGACGAAGAGTTCGAGGCCGAAATCGAACCGAGCGGTGGCATCTCGATCGAGGTCACCGTCGTCGGGGTGTCGATCCGCGGCCAGCGCACCCGCGGACTCCATCTGCAGCCGGGACTGTTCGTCGCTCGTCGCACCCAGCACGTAGTAGAGCAGGGCGTCCGCGGCGTGTCCCGCGTCTTCCGGGGTCAGCCCGGTGGCGCGGAGATCGTCGACGACCGTGGTCCGCACGGGGTGCGTCACCGTGCGGGCGGACAGGCTGGAGGCGACCACCTCGGCGCCGTCCCGGTGAGCCAGGAGAGCGTCCCGAAGTCCGTGAGCGCGGCCGCGCACGGCGTCCAGCACATCGGAGGTGACGTCAGCGGGCACGGCGTCGAGGCGGCTCAGGATGCGATCGGACACCGCGCCGAGCAGCGCCTGCTTGTTCGCGACGTGCCAGTACAGCGCGCCGGGCGCCACACCGAGCGAGCCGGCCAATCGGCGCATCGTGAGGTCGGCGAGACCGTAGTCGTCGAGAATGGTCAGTGCGCCGTCGACGACGTCGTCTCTGCGCAACTGCATTCCGCACCTCTCCCGACTCGTGTCGCGGGCCCGTCGGCCACGCAGCGACAGCCTAGGCTGGCCGACGTGAGTGATGTCGACACGACGGGGTTCGCCTCGACCGCACCCGGGATCGGCGATGCGGGTCGGCCGTCGCGCGGCGCGTTCACCCGGCGTTCGATCCGGATCGTGCTCGCGACCGCGGTGGTCGGTGCCGTCCTCGGGATCCTGTGGGCTCTGCTCGCGCCCGTGGAGCACGTCGCTGCCGTCGGTGACGGCCGCGCGATCGTGTTGACCGGCGAGAGCGATCATCGCTTCGACGCACTCGCTCTGTTCCTCTGCGTGACCGCCGCGGCCGGGGTGCTGACCACGGTCGCCGTCTGGGCTCGCGTGGCCGAGCGAGGGCCGCGTCTGGTCCTCGACATCGTGGTGGCGTCGGCGCTGGCGTCCGCCGCGGCGATCGGTGCCGGCCTCGCCGTGGGCGCGGTGCGGTATCCGAGTGCCGACGGCGCCCTTCGCGGCTATGTCGTCGCACTCGCCCCCGGTGTCTCGACGTGGCTGGCTCTGCTCGCGCAACCTCTGGCTGCGGCGGTCACGCTCGTTCTCATCACGGCGCTGTCGCCGTCGGACGATCTGGGTCGGGACGAGTCCCCCGAGGAGTGATCCGTTCGGGTCTCGAACGCCGGGTTCGTCTGCTTGAATGAGCGCTCTCAGGGCGGCCCACGACGGGCCGCGGGCGGGGGCCGACCTCTTCGAACGGCGAGGGTCTCCAGGACGTGGCGAACACCATTCGGCGGTGGTTGACCAGACCCGTCGATTACGCGTGGACCGTCCACTACTTCGAGACGAACACCGCGCTCGGCTCGACCCGCGTCCTCATCGGTCTGTCCTGCCTCCTGTTCTCCGTCCTGTACGTCGTCGCCGGACTCGCCCCGCCGACCGCTCCGACGGGAGCAGCGCTGACGATCGTGCTCGTGAACGCGGTGGGGACCGCCGGCGTCGGGCTCGCGTGGATCCGCGGACCGTGGCCCTCACGCCGGATGTCGACGGCCTTCGTCGTGTACGCGGACGTCGGACTCTCCGTGGTGCTTCTCTCGCTGTCCGACCCGCTCGCCGTGCTGCCCTGCACGATCCTGTTCGGCGTCGCGAGCAGTTACGTGGCGACGTTCCACACGCCGCGGGTGTTCGCCGTCCACCATTCCCTCACCGTGGTGGTCTGCGTCGGGTTGTTCGTCCGAGCGATCGGCTCGGAGTCCGTGCTCGGAGCGGCGCGCACCTCGCTCGCCGTCACCTACGGACTGCTCATCGTGATGGTTCTCTTCCTCGCACCGATCTCCATCTACCGCCTGCAGTTCCTGCAACGCGGCGACGTCACCGCCGCGTACGTGGATCCGCTGACCGGCCTGCGCAACCGGCGGGGACTCACCGTCGCGGCGGGCGAACTGCTCGGCACCCGGAACGGTCTCGTCGCGGTGGTCATCGACATCGACCGCTTCAAGTCGATCAACGACCGCTTCGGACACCACCACGGCGACCTCGTCATCCGTCGGACGGCGGACACCATCGACGAGATGTTCCCGTCTCCGTCGATCACGGCCCGCACCGGCGGGGAGGAGTTCGCCGTCGTGACCGCGCTGCCGATGGACGAGGTGCTCGACCGGGCGCGGCGGATGCGCAGCGCCTACACGGCGCGGTCGGACCACGAGTCGAGTCTGAGCATCGGGGTCGCTCGCGAGGAGCGGGTCGTCACCTCGCACGACGTGGAGGTGCTCCTCATCTGTGCCGATCGAGCGATGTATTCCGCCAAGGCGGACGGCGGCGATGCCGTCGTCGGCTACGGCACTCTCACGTAGGTGGTCGGAGCGCGGCGAACTCGTCGGTCACACGTAGTGCGCTGTCCCGGAAGCGGTACAGCGCGGCGGGACGTCCTCCGGACGGGCCCGGGGGAGCGGTGTGGCCGGTGGACTCGATGACGCCCCGCCTGGTGAGCACCCGTTGGAGATTGGTGGTGTCGACCTGGTAACCCAGTGCGGCGCAATAGATGTCGCGCAAGGTCGACAGGCTGAACTCGACGGGCGCGAGCGCGAAGGCGATGTTGGTGTACGACAGTTTGGCCGCCAGTCTCGCGCGGGCGTGCGCCACCATCGTGCCGTGATCGAACGCGGTCTCGGGGAGCGTCGCGACCGGGTGCCACGCGGTGTCGACGGGAAGTCGCGGGTCCCCGACGATGGGGACCAGACCGAGGAACGTCGAGGCGATGCGGCGATCGCCGGGGACGCGCCCGGGATCGGAGAAGACGGACAGCTGCTCGAGGTGGCGTACCTCGCGCACGTCCACCTTCTCCGCCAGCTGACGTCGCGCGGAGTCGGTCAGGTTCTCGTCGTTCCGGAGGAGCCCGCCGGGGAGTGACCAGGTTCCGCGCGCCGGGGCGAGTGCGCGCTGCCACAGCAGCACGCACAGTTCGGCAGGCTCGCGGGGCTGCAGCTCGCGCACCTGGAAGACGACGGACAGCACTTCGTGCACCGGTCGGGTGGCCGGATCGGGAGCACTTCCGGTCGGTCCGTCGGCGGCGGTGCTACGATGAATCACGTTTTCGATCATAAGTCGAAAACCCCGTCGGGTCCATTCCGGCGGATCGGCACCGGCGCACGCGAGCGCTGGACGCACGCGAGGAGCACGACATGGCGATCACCACCACGCGATTCGGCGGGAACTCCGCGGTCGTCGACGGACCGACGGGTTACGCCGGCGTCGATGCCGGCCCGGAGTGGGCCGAGGAGATCCTGCGCCTGGCAGAGGCGAAGAACGCGACGATCCTGGCGCACAACTATCAGCTGCCCGCCATCCAGGACATCGCCCACCACGTCGGCGACTCGCTCGCGCTCTCGCGCATCGCCGCCGAGGCGCAGGAGGAGACCATCGTCTTCTGCGGCGTGCACTTCATGGCCGAGACGGCCAAGATCCTCGCGCCGTCCAAGACGGTCCTCATTCCCGACGAGCGGGCGGGCTGCTCTCTCGCCGACTCCATCGACGCGGCCCAGCTGCGTGAGTGGAAGGCCGAGCACCCGGACGCCGTCGTCGTGTCGTACGTGAACACGACCGCCGAGGTGAAGGGACTGACGGACATCTGCTGCACCTCGTCCAACGCGGTCGAGGTCGTGCAGTCCATCGACCCGGACCGCGAGGTGCTCTTCCTGCCGGACCAGTTCCTCGGGGCCCACGTCCGTCGGCAGACCGGTCGCACCAACATGCACATCTGGGCCGGTGAGTGCCACGTCCACGCCGGCATCAACGGCGACGAGCTCACCGCACGGTCGCAGGCGTACCCCGAGGCCGAGCTCTACGTCCACCCCGAGTGCGGGTGCGCGACGTCCGCGCTCTACCTCGCCGGCGAGGGATTCGTGCCCGAGGACCGCGTCAAGATCCTCTCGACCGGCGGCATGCTCGACGCGGCGCGCACCACGGGTGCGAAGCAGGTTCTCGTCGCCACCGAGATCGGCATGCTGCACCAGCTGCGCAAGGCGGCGCCCGGTGTCGACTTCCAGGCCGTGAACGACCGCGCGTCCTGCCCGTACATGAAGATGATCACCCCCGCGGCGCTGCTCCGGTGCCTCACGGAGGGCAAGGACGAGGTGCACGTCGACGTCGCGACGGCCGAACGCGCACGCGCGTCCGTCGAGCGGATGATCGCCATCGGCTCGCCCGGCGGCGGCGAGTGACCACTGCGGCCACTCCGGGCGAAAGTGTCGCTGCCGCTCCGGGCTGGGAGGCCGCGGCCGATCTCGTCGTGGTCGGCGGGGGAGTCGCCGGTCTCGCCGCGGCGATCGAGGCGACCCGGTCCGGGCTGAGCGTGCTGGTGCTGAGCAAGGACGCGGCGGGTACGGCGACGCAGTACGCCCAGGGCGGCATGGCCGTCGCGATCGGCGAGGACGTCGAGGCTCACGTGCGCGACACGATCGTCGCGGGCGCCGGTCTGTGCGACGAGGCCGCGGTGCGCTCGATCGTTGGGGCCGGCGCCGACGCGCTGAGTGTGCTCACCGGCATCGGTGCTCGGTTCGACAGCGGCGCGGACGGCTCCATGGCCCGCACTCGTGAGGGCGGCCACTCGGTCGGCCGCATCGTGCACGCGGGCGGCGACGCCACGGGGCGCGAGATCCAGCGCGCTCTGTCGTCCGCGGCGCCCGCGACGGTGAACGGCGCGACCGTGCTCGACGTCCTGGTCGGCGACCGCGGTGTGGCGGGCGTGCTCGTATCGCTCTCGCCGGACGATCTCCACGCGAACCTCGGCGTGGTGCACGCACCCGCCGTGCTGATCGCCACCGGTGGCACCGGAATGCTGTACTCGGCCAGCACGAACCCGTCCGGCGCCACGGCCGACGGCCTCGCTCTCGCACTGCGGGCGGGCGCGGACGTGGCGGACGTGGAGTTCGTGCAGTTCCACCCGACCGTGTTGTTCCGCCCCGGCGGCCGCGGGCGGCTCCCGTTGGTCAGCGAGGCGGTCCGCGGTGAGGGCGCGCGTCTCGTCGACGCCGACGGCCGCTCGATCATGGCGGGCGTGCACCCGCTGGGTGATCTCGCTCCCCGCGACGTCGTGTCCCGGGCGATCGCCGCTCGGCTGGCCGAGAGCGGCGCTGATCACGTCTTTCTCGACGCGCGGTCCGTGCCCGACATGGCCCTGCGTTTTCCCACCGTCACCGAGGCCTGCCTCGCTCAGGACGTGGACCCGACGGAGCAGCCGATCCCGGTGGCCCCTGCAGCGCACTATGCATGCGGCGGTGTCGTCACAGACGAGTACGGCCGCACCTGCGTCGCCGGGCTCCACGCCGCGGGCGAGGTGGCCCGCACAGGACTGCACGGAGCGAACCGTCTCGCGTCGAACTCGCTGCTCGAGGGCGTGGTGCTGGGGACCCGAGTGGCTCGCAGCGCCCGAGACCGGGTGTCCGTCCGCTCCCTGACGTCCGGCGATCCGTCTGCGCGACACCGGGCGCCCCGGCTCGACAGGGAAGTCCTCCAGTCCGCGATGACCCGTCACGTCGGCGTCGTCCGCGACGACACAGGTCTGCGCGAGGCAGCGGCGATCGTGGGAGCCGCTGTCCCGCGCGAGCTCACGTCGACCCACGACGTCGAGGACGCCGCACTGACACTGCTGGCGTCCGCGACCGCCTCGGCAGCTCTCGCCCGCACCGAGACGCGGGGTGCGCACACGCGCGCCGATCACCCCCGGTCCGACGACGCACAGCGCCGCAGCACCGTCTTCCGGCTGGCCGACGACGGCAGCCTCGCGATCGTGCGGAATGCCCGCAGCGCCGACCAGGTCGGCCCGATAGGAGTCTCATGACCACACCCGCCGCTGCTCTCGACCCCGTCGATCGGGACGAGATCCTCCTCGTCGTGCGCCGCGCGCTGGAGGAGGACCTCCGATACGGGCCCGATGTGACGAGCCTCGCCACGGTGCCCGAGGGCGCGCGCACCCGCGCCGCGGTCGTCTCGCGGGCACACGGCGTCGTGGCGGGCCTCGACGCCGCGCTGGCGGTGCTCGACGAGGTGATCGGCGACCACGTCGTGCTCTCCCGGATCGCCGACGGCACCCGGGTCGAGCCGGGTGACGTGGTGCTGTCGGTGGAGGCACCGACCAGGGCCCTGCTCACCGCGGAGCGGACGATGCTCAACATTCTCTGCCACCTGTCCGGCATCGCGACCGCGACCGCGGCGTGGGTCGACGCGGTGTCCGGCACGGGATGCGTCGTACGGGACAGTCGCAAGACCTTGCCCGGGCTGCGTGCGCTGCAGAAGTACGCCGTGCGTGCCGGCGGCGGGCAGAACCACCGCATGGGCCTCGGCGACGCGGCACTGATCAAGGACAACCACGTGGTCGCCGCGGGCTCGGTGGTGGCGGCTCTGCGCGCCGTCCGAGCCGCGGCGCCGGACATCGCCTGCGAGGTCGAGGTGGACACTCTCGAGCAGCTCGACGACGTGCTGGCCGAGGGCGTCGACCTGGTGCTGCTCGACAACTTCCCGCTGTGGCAGACGCAGATGGCGGTGCAACGTAGGGATCGAGCAGCTCCCGCGACGAAGCTCGAATCGTCCGGCGGGCTGTCCCTGGACTCGGCCGCCGAGTACGCGGGCACCGGTGTGGACTTCCTCGCGGTCGGCGCGCTCACCCACTCCGTGACGGTGCTCGACCTGGGGCTCGACTTCGAGTGACGTTTCGCGTGAGCGGGATCCGGGCACAGGACCGCACATGACATCTGTGAGCACTGTGGACCGCGGCGATCGCGTCATCGCCCGCCGCGTGACCGTGAACGCCCCTGCCGACGACCTCTTCGCTCAGGTGGCGGATCCGCACCGGCACGGCGAGCTGGACGGCTCCGGAACGGTGAAGGACACGGTGAAGGGTCCGACGACGCTCTCGCGCGGAGCGAAGTTCTCCGTGGGCATGAAGCAGTTCGGCGTGCCCTACCGCATCACCAGCACCGTCACGGAGTTCACCGACACCGGGGACACCAAGGTGATCGAGTGGCAGCACCCGCTGGGCCACAAGTGGCGCTGGGAGTTCGTCGCGGTGGGCCCCTCGTCCACCGAGGTGACGGAATCGTTCGTCTACGGAACGGCGAAGATCCCTAAGATGCTCGAGGTGACCAAGCAGACGGCACAGAACGCGAACGGCATCACGAAGACGCTGGAGAAGCTGGCGGCCCGCTACTCCTGAGACCATGGTGCGGGCAGGCCGGAGGCCGGTCGGTGGGACCAGGTGGATCGTCCCCCTCGGGGCGCCGGTCGGGGCTCGAGCGATAATCGACGTGCGCCGACCGGCGCGCCCTTGCTCGACCCGAGAGGATCACCCATGACTGCCCGCACCGAGTTGCGACGCGTGGATCTACGCGGCAGCTCTCCGTCCACCGCCGAGCTGCGCGCGGTTCTCCCACGGGGTGGAGTGGACGTGAACTCGGTGCTGCATCTGGTCACCCCGGTGGTCGAGGCGGTGCGTGAGCGCGGCGCCGACGCGGCGCTCGAGTACAGCGAGACGTTCGACCGCGTGCGTCCCGACTCCGTGCGAGTCCCGGCCGCCGAGCTCGAGAAGGCTCTGGACCAGCTCGATCCCGACGTGCGGGCGGCACTCGAGGTGTCCATCGAGCGGTCGCGCATCGTGCACGAGGATCAGCGTCGGTCCGAGACCGTGACCACCGTCGTCCCCGGTGGAACCGTCACCGAGAAGTGGGTCCCGGTCGAGCGAGTCGGACTGTACGTACCGGGCGGCAACGCCGTGTACCCGTCGTCCGTCGTCATGAACGTAGTCCCCGCGCAGGTCGCCGGCGTCGGCAGCCTCGTCGTCGCCTCGCCGCCGCAGGCGGACTACGGCGGCCTCCCGCACCCCACCATCCTGGCGGCGGCAGCGTTGCTCGGCGTGGACGAGGTCTGGGCGGTCGGCGGTGCCCAGGGCGTCGCACTGCTCACCTACGGCGGCGTGGACACCGACGGAGCGCCGCTCGAGCCCGTGGACATGATCACCGGCCCGGGCAACATCTACGTCACCGCGGCGAAGCGGTTGTGCCGTGGAGCGGTGGGCATCGACTCCGAGGCCGGGCCCACCGAGATCGCCATCCTGGCCGACGACACCGCCGACCCGGTGCACGTCGCCGCCGATCTGATCTCGCAGGCCGAACACGACGTGCTGGCGGCGAGCGTGCTCGTCACCACCTCGGTCGCCCTGGCGGACGCCGTCACGCGCGAGGTCGCCGAGCGCACGCTCACCACCAAGCACTCCGAACGCGTCGCGACGGCGCTGTCCGGTGAGCAGTCGGGCATCGTGCTGGTGGACACGGTGGACGACGGCATCCGCACGGTCGACGCCTACGCCGCGGAACACCTCGAGATCCAGACCGAGAACGCCTCCGAGGTGGCGGGCCGCATCCGCAGCGCCGGAGCGGTGTTCGTCGGACCGTGGTCGCCGGTGAGCCTCGGCGACTACTGCGCCGGGTCGAACCACGTCCTGCCGACGGCCGGATGCGCCCGTCACTCGTCCGGGTTGTCGGTGCAGACCTTCCTGCGCGGCATCCACATCGTCGACTACTCGCGCGACGCTCTCGACGGCGTCGCGAAGCACGTCGTCGCCCTCGCGAACGCGGAGGATCTGCCGGCGCACGGTGATGCCGTCCGCGTGCGGTTCGAGAGCCGATCGTGACGGCCGCGCCCGGCGCCGGGACCGCACTGTCGGACCTGCCGCTGCGCGACTCGCTCGTCGGGAAGTCTCCGTACGGTGCGCCGCAGCTCGAGGTGCCGGTGCAGCTCAACACCAACGAGAACCCGCACCCACCGTCGGCAGCGCTCGTGGAGGACGTCGCCCGCTCCGTGCGGGAGGCGGCAGCGTCGCTGCACCGCTATCCCGATCGGGACGCCGTCTCACTGCGCACGGATCTCGCCGCGTACGTGGCGGCCCGTACGGGGGTGCCCGTCACCGTCGACAATCTGTGGGCCGCGAACGGATCGAACGAGATCCTGCAGCAACTGCTGCAGGCATTCGGGGGGCCGGGACGCACGGCGCTGGGATTCGTGCCGTCGTACTCGATGCACCCCATCATCTCGGCGGGCACCCAGACCGAGTTCCTCGATCTGCATCGGCGTGACGACTTCTCGCTGGACGTCGACGCGGCCGTGGCCGCGATCGAGTCGATGACGCCGGACGTCGTGTTCGTCACCAGCCCCAACAACCCGACGGGACACAGTCTCTCGCTCGACGACCTCCGGCGTCTCGCCTCCGCGACCACCGGGATCCTCGTCGTCGACGAGGCGTACGGCGAGTTCTCGGCGGCGCCCAGCGCGGTCGACCTCATCGACGAGTTCCCCAGCCGAGTCGTCGTCAGCCGGACCATGAGCAAGGCCTTCGCGTTCGCGGGTGGGCGACTCGGGTACCTGGTGGCCGCTCCGGCCGTCGTGGACGCACTGCTCCTGGTGCGGCTGCCGTACCACCTGTCGGTGCTCACGCAGGCTGCTGCGCGCGCCGCACTGCGCCATGCCGACGACACGCTGGCCTCGGTGGCCGAGCTGGCGGCCGAGCGTGATCGCGTCGTCGCCCGACTCGCCGTCCTGGGCTACCGAGTGGTGCCCAGCAGCGCCAACTTCGTGCTGTTCGGCCTGTTCGACGATGCGCCCGCGGTGTGGGCTCGGTACCTCGATCAGGGTGTGCTCATCCGCGACGTCGGCATCGCGGGGCATCTCCGCGTCACCATCGGCACCGTGGCCGAGAACGATCGGTTCCTCGACGTCAGCGCCGACCTGTCCGAGGACGTCGTCCACTCGTCCGCCCCCGCCACCTGAACCCCAGCAGAGGATCCGACCAGTGAGCAGCATCATGACCCCGAACCGCATCGCGCGCATCGAGCGGACCACCAAGGAGTCGTCCATCACGGTGGAGCTGAATCTCGACGGCACCGGCATCGTCGACGTGTCCACCGGTGTGCCGTTCTTCGACCACATGCTCACCGCGCTCGGGACGCACGCGAGTTTCGACCTCACGGTGCACGCGAAGGGCGACATCGAGATCGAGGCGCACCACACCGTGGAGGACACGGCCATCGTGCTCGGTCAGGCGCTCGCGCAGGCTCTCGGTGACAAGAAGGGAATCCGCCGCTTCGGTGACGCGTTCGTCCCGATGGACGAGACGCTGGCACACGCCTCGGTCGACGTGTCCGGTCGGCCGTACTGCGTGCACACCGGGGAACCGGAGCACATGCTGCACGCGATCATCGGCGGCTACCCGGGAACCCCGTACGCCACGGTGATCAACCGCCACGTCTTCGAGTCGATCGCGTCCAACGCGCGTATCGCACTGCACGTCCGGGTGCTGTACGGACGCGACCAGCACCACATCACCGAGGCCGAGTTCAAGGCCGTCGCTCGCGCCCTCCGCGCGGCCGTCGAGCCCGATCCGCGGGTCTCGGGAGTGCCGTCGACGAAGGGAAGCTTGTGAGCAGCGGGAAGGCCGGAGGCCGGCCGGAGATCGGCGGGAAGGCCGGAGGCCGGCCGGGAAGAGCAGGCAAGTCTGTCGCGCTGCTGGATTACGGTTCGGGGAATCTGCACTCGGCGCAGCGCGCACTCGAACGTGTGGGTGCCGACGTCACGGTGACGTCCGATCACCGAGTCGCGCTGCAGGCCGACGGACTGGTCGTGCCCGGTGTCGGCGCGTTCGGCGCATGCATGGACGGTCTGCTGTCGGTGCGCGGCGACGAGCTCGTCGACAAGCGGCTCGCCGGGGGTCGCCCCGTGCTCGGCATCTGCGTCGGCATGCAGATCATGTTCGACCGCGGCGTCGAGTTCGACGTGCCTGCCACCGGCTGCGGCCAGTGGCCCGGCACAGTGGAGAAGCTGCACGCCGAGGTGCTCCCGCACATGGGCTGGAACACGGTGCGCCACGGCGAGGACTCGGTGCTGTTCGCGGGCATGGACCCCGACACGCGCTTCTACTTCGTGCACTCGTACGGCGTGCAGGACTGGGAGATGGCACCGAGCGAGTCGCTCGCCGCTCCGGTTCTCACGTGGGCCGATCACGGCGGCGAGTTCCTCGCGGCGGTGGAGAACGGCCCTCTGTCCGCGACACAGTTCCACCCGGAGAAGTCCGGCGACGCCGGCGCCACGCTGCTCGAGAACTGGCTCCGCACCCTCGGATGAGCGAGCCCCGCGAGTTCTCACTGGGTCGCCACACCGGGCTCGTGCTCGGTGCGGCGACCCTGATGCTCGCCGCGACCACGCTCGTCCTCTGGCTGCTGCAGCCGAGTGGTCCGGTGGGGCTGCTGGTGGTGGCCGTCGGACTCGTCGCCACGGGCGTCTGCGCGTCGCTGGTGGCGAAGGCGTCCGTTCGCCGATCCTTCGGCGAGGAGCCCGACGGGTCCGAGCCGTCCGACTGACGCGCCGCCCTGCCCGGTGTCGCCGCGGATCGTGCCGGTAACCTCGTCGAACGTGAGCCTGGTACTTCTCCCCGCAGTCGATGTCGCCGATGGTCAAGCTGTTCGTCTCGTGCAGGGAGAGGCAGGCAGCGAGACCGCCTACGGCTCTCCGCGCGACGCCGCGCTGGCCTGGCAGAACGACGGCGCCGAGTGGGTGCATCTGGTGGATCTGGACGCCGCCTTCGGTCGCGGTTCGAACCGCGACCTCCTCGCGAGCGTGGTGGGGGAACTCGACGTGAAGGTCGAACTGTCCGGTGGCATCCGCGACGACGAGAGCCTGCGGGCAGCGCTGGCGACGGGCTGCGCGCGCGTCAACCTCGGCACCGCCGCACTCGAGGATCCGGAATGGTGCCGCCGCGCCATCGGTGAGTACGGCGATCGTGTCGCCGTGGGACTGGACGTGCGCATCGTCGACGGTGAGCACCGCCTGCGCGGACGCGGCTGGGTGAGTGACGGCGGCGATCTGTGGGAGGTGCTGGAGCGGCTCGACCGCGACGGGTGCTCGCGGTACGTGGTCACCGACGTCACGCGGGACGGCACCCTCACCGGCCCCAATCTCGAACTGCTCGAACAGGTCTGCGCTGTCACCGAGGCGCCGGTCATCGCGTCCGGCGGAGTGTCCACCGTCGCGGATCTGGTCGCCATCGCCACGCTGACCGACAAGGGCGTCGAGGGTTCCATCGTCGGCAAGGCCCTCTACGCCGGCCGCTTCACGCTGCCGGAGGCCCTCGCCGCCGTCGCGGACAGCGCACCGTCGGCGACATGACCGCCGTGGACCTGGACGCTCTCGCGGCCACCGCGCGCACCCTGCTCGACGGCACCCACGAGCGGTTCGTCGCGGGCGCCGGCGCGCCCAGCGCCGTTGCCAAGGGGCCGGACGACTTCGCCACCGCGGTCGACCTCGAGCTCGAACGTCGGCTGGTCGAGGAACTGCAGGAGCAGACCCAGATCCCCGTGCACGGCGAGGAGTTCGGCGGGCCACCCGTCGAGTCCGGCACCGTGTGGGTACTCGATCCGATCGACGGGACCTTCAACTACTCGTTCGGGCTGCCCACGGCGGGCACACTGCTGTCGCTGCTCGTCGACGGGCGCCCGGTCATCGGCCTGACGTGGCTTCCCCTGATCGGCCAACGCTTCTGGGCGGTGGAGGGTGGACCCGTGCATCGTGACGGGGAGGCGCTCCCCGCGCTGCCCACCTCCGCACTCGCCTCCTCCATCGTCGGATTCGGTGCGTTCAACATCGACAGCCGCGGCCGATTGCCCGGCGCCTACCGGGTGCAGGTGCTCTCGGACATCAGCCGCGTCTCCTCACGGATCCGCATGCACGGGTCGACCGGGCTGGACCTCGCGTACACCGCGGCGGGAACACTCGGTGCGTCGATCGTGTTCGGTCACCATGCGTGGGACAACGCCGCGGGAGCGATGCTGGTCCGCGCCGGCGGCGGGATCGTCACCGATCTGGCGGGCGAGCCGTGGACGGTGACCTCGACGTCGGTGCTCGCCGCAGCCCCCGGCGTGCACGAGGAACTGCTGCAGGTGCTCGCCGGAGTCGGCGAGCCGTCCTCGTACACACCGACATCGCGCGCACGGGAAGGAGTCCGGAGATGAGTGTCGCCGTACGCGTCATCCCGTGCCTGGACGTCGACGCGGGCCGCGTCGTCAAGGGCGTCAACTTCGCCGATCTGCGCGACGCCGGTGATCCCGTCGAGCTCGCCGCGAAGTACGACGCCGAGGGTGCCGACGAGTTGACCTTCCTCGACGTCACCGCGTCGTCCGGTGGTCGCGCCACGATGCTCGACGTGGTGACCCGCACCGCGGAGCAGGTGTTCATTCCGCTCACCGTGGGCGGCGGTGTCCGCACCGTGCAGGACGTGGACACGCTCCTGCGAGCGGGCGCCGACAAGGTGTCCGTCAACACAGCAGCGCTCGCGCGACCGGAGTTGTTGCGCGAGTTGAGCTCTCGATTCGGATCGCAGTGCATCGTGCTGTCGGTCGACGCCCGGACGGTGCCCGAGGGCGAGGCGCCGACGGCGTCCGGTTGGGAGGTGACCACGCACGGCGGCCGCCGCGGTACCGGCGTCGACGCCGTGGAGTGGGCACACCGCGGGGCCGATCTCGGGGTGGGCGAGATCCTGCTCAACTCGATGGACGCGGACGGCACGAAGGCCGGCTTCGACATCGCCATGATCACCGCTGTCCGCGCGGCCGTCCGGGTCCCGGTCATCGCCAGTGGCGGCGCCGGCGCCGTCGAGCACTTCGCGCCCGCCGTGGCCGCGGGTGCCGATGCCGTTCTCGCGGCCAGCGTCTTCCACTTCGGCGAGATGACCATCGGCGACGTCAAGGGCGCTCTGCGCGCGGGCGGTGTGGAGGTTCGATGAGCGCCCCCGTTCTCGATCCGGCGATCGCCGACCGTCTCAAGCGCACCGACGACGGACTGGTGTGCGCCGTCGCGCAGGAACGCGGCACCGGTGACGTGCTCATGGTCGCGTGGATGGACGACACGGCCCTGGCCATGACGCTCGCGACGCGCAAGGGCACGTACTGGTCGCGGTCACGGCAGGAGTACTGGGTCAAGGGCGAGTCGTCCGGACACGCACAGTACGTCCACGAGGTCCGCCTCGACTGCGACGGAGACACGATCCTGCTGACGGTCGATCAGACCGGCGGCGCCTGCCACACCGGTGATCACTCGTGCTTCGACGCCGACGTGTTGCTGAGCGAGCCCCCGACCGCCTGAGTACCGGCGGTCAGCCACCGCCGTCGCGGGCGATGCCGGCGTCGAGGTTGGTGACCATGACCTCGGCGAGCGCTCGCATCGTCTCGACCTGCTCGTCGTCCAGCCCGTCGAACACGAGTGACCGCACCGTGGAGACGTGGCCGGGAGCCGTGGCGACCACCTTCGCGTACCCCTCGTCCGTGAGAACGGCGTGGGAGCCGCGGCCGCCGCTGATGCTCTCCCGCCGGGCCCATCCGGCGCGCTCGAGCTTGGTCATCACGTGCGACAGCCGGGACAGCGACGCGTTGGCGAAGTCCGCGAGGTCACGTAGGCGCAGCCGACGATCCGGAGCCTCGGACAGCGTCGCCATCACGAAGTAGTCGAAGTGCGTCAGTCCGGAGTCGCGCTGCAACTGGGTGTCCAGCGCGGCGGGCAACCGGGTCACGAAGGCGACCAGCACGCGCCAGGCGTCCTGCTGTGCCGGTGTGAGCCAGCGCATCTCGTCCGGGTGCGTCTCGGACGGCGGTGTCGCGGTCATCGGGTGCGCGTTCCTCTCCTCGTGCCGGATCACGACCGACCAGTTCGGTTTCCGACTCGTCGAGTGTCCCACCGCCCGTGCGACCACCGCGTTCGGCACCTCCCGAACCCGGCGGGACGGCACCCGGGAAGATGACACCCATGGATTCGCAGAAGGACCCGGCACCCGGAACCACCACCCGGGAGCAGTTCCGCCAACTGGCCGCCGTCCATCGCGTGGTCCCCGTCGTCCGCAAGGTCCTCGCGGACTCCGAGACTCCGCTGTCGGCGTACCGCAAGCTCGCCGGTGACCGGCCCGGCACGTTCCTGCTCGAATCAGCCGAGAACGGGCGGTCGTGGTCCCGGTGGTCGTTCATCGGTGCGGGCAGCCCCAGTGCGCTCACGGTTGTGGACGGCGAGGCCGCGTGGATGGGGGAGACGCCGGCGGGTGCCCCGTCGGGTGGCCATCCGCTGGACGCACTCGGAGCCACCATCGAGCTGCTCCGCTCCGAACGGTTGCCGGACCTGCCCCCGCTCACCGGTGGGATGGTGGGGTATCTCGGCTACGACGCGGTGCGCCACATCGAGCGACTGCCCGACCTCACCGAGGACGATCTGCAGATCCCCGAGATGGTGATGCTCCTCGCGACCGATCTGGCCGCGGTGGACCACCACGAGGGTGCGATCACCCTCATCGCCAACGCGGTGAACTGGAACGGCACCGACGAGCGGGTCGACGAGGCGTACGACGACGCGGTGGCACGGCTCGACCGCATGACCCTCGCACTGTCGTCCGCCGCGGAGTCCACGGTGGCGTCGTTCTCGCGACCCGAGCCGCAGTTCCGGCGCCAGCGGACCTCCGAGGGGTTCGGCGCCGACGTGCACCGCCTGGTCGAGGAGATCGAGGCGGGCGAGGCGTTCCAGGTGGTGCTGTCCCAGCGTTTCGAGATGGAGACCACCGCGACGCCGCTCGACGTCTATCGCATGCTCCGACGCTCCAATCCCAGCCCGTACATGTACCTGATGCACGTCCCCGGCGCGGACGGCGAGACCGCGTTCTCGATCGTCGGGTCGAGCCCCGAGTCCCTCGTGACGGTCGCCGACGGTGTCGCGACGACGCACCCGATCGCCGGGACCCGGTGGCGCGGCGCCACCGAGGAGGACGACCTCTTGCTCGAGAAGGACCTCCTCGTGGACGAGAAGGAGAACTCCGAGCACCTCATGCTGGTGGACCTCGGACGCAACGATCTCGGGCGGGTCTGCGAGCCGGGCACGGTCAAGGTCACCGAGTACCGCCACGTCGAGCGCTACAGCCACGTCATGCACCTGGTGTCGACGGTGACGGGTCGGCTCGACGAGGGCAGGCACGCACTCGACGCCGTCCGCGCCTGCTTCCCGGCGGGCACGCTGTCGGGCGCTCCCAAGGTGCGGGCGATGGAGCTCATCGAGGAACTCGAACCGACCCGCCGCGGCGTCTACGGCGGCATCGTCGGATACCTCGACTTCGACGGGGACGCCGACACGGCGATCTGCATCCGCTCCGCCCTCATCAAGAACGGCACCGCGTACGTCCAGGCGGGTGCCGGCGTGGTGGCCGACTCGGTCGCCGAGTACGAGGACACCGAGGCGCGCAACAAGGCGATGGCGGTGCTCAGCGCGGTGGCCGCAGCGGAGACGGTGATCACCGTCGGAGGCGCCGAGTGAAACGCGGGGGCGTCGGTCTCGCCGCGCTGCTCCTGGCTCTCGCGGCGCTGGCGCTGTGGGCGTCGTCGCGCATGACCTGGGTCCGGGTCGTCAGCTCGGACGGGCTGGGGGAGCAGCAGACGTCCTCGCTCGTCGGGGGTACGTGGGCCGCGGCGACCACGCCGTTGGCCATCGCGGCCATCGCTGCGGTGGCGGCTCTGTTCGCGATCCGCGGACGGTGGACGGTGCTGCTCGCGGTGCTCGTCGCGCTCGTCGGTGTCGGAGCCGCCGTTCCCGCGGTGCAGTTGATCGTCTCGGGCGTGGATCCGGAGCGCGCCGGCGCGCTGGCGGAACTCCCCGGTCGTGCCGAGGTCCTCTCCGCGGAGGCGAGCCGCGCGCCCGCCGCACTCGCGCTCCTGGGCGGTCTGCTCGCGCTGGCCGCCGCCGTCGTGGTCGCGCGCACGTCCCGCTCCAAGGCCGGCCTGTCGGCTCGGTACGACAGTCCCGCGGTGCGCCGTGAGCGCGCCGAACAGGACGTTCGGTCTGCTGCAGTGGACGCCGACGAGGAACCGAGCGAGCGGGCCATCTGGGACGCACTGGACTCCGGCGCCGACCCGACCGTGACCGACGACGCCACCGGTGTCGACGACCGACCCCGCGGCGGTGAGACCCGCTAGTCGGTGGTGTTACTCCGGCCTCTACTCTGAGCGCACCGGATGAGCAGCGCCACACATCCACTGCGATGTCGAGCAGACATTCACCACTCTGGCGGAAGGACGCGGGGGACACCGATGACCGTTCTCGATTCGATCCTCGACGGTGTACGGGCCGACACGCAGGCCCGTGAATCCGTGGTGGACTTCGCCTCCGTCAAGAAGGCCGCCGCCGCCGCGCGGCCGGCTCTCGACGCCGCCGCCGCGCTCATCGAGCCGGGCATCGCCGTCATCGCAGAGGTCAAGCGCGCCAGCCCTTCCAAGGGTGCGCTGGCCGACATTCCGGACCCCGCCGTGCTCGCGGGTGCCTACGAGTCGGGCGGAGCGCGCGTCATCAGCGTGCTCACCGAGGAGCGCCGCTTCCGCGGATCGCTGGACGATCTCGACGCCGTGCGTCGCGCCGTCGAGATCCCCGTGCTGCGCAAGGACTTCATCGTCGGGCCGTACCAGATCCACGAGGCTCGCGCCCACGGCGCCGACATGATCCTGCTGATCGTCGCGGCTCTGGAGCAGGACGCCCTCGCGTCCCTGCTCGACCGCACCGAGTCGCTCGGCATGACCCCGCTGGTCGAGGTGCACACCGAGGAGGAAGCGGACCGCGCGCTCGAGGCCGGCGCCAAGGTCATCGGCGTCAACGCCCGCAACCTCAAGACGCTCGACGTCGACCCGGACACCTTCTCCCGCATCGCGCCCGGCCTGCCGTCGGACATCATCCGGGTCGCCGAGTCCGGCGTCCGCGGCACCGCCGATCTCCTGGCCTACGCCGGAGCGGGTGCCGACGCGGTTCTCGTCGGTGAGGGACTGGTCACCAGCGGCGACCCGCGGTCCGCGGTGCGTGACCTGGTCGCGGCCGGAACGCACCCCTCGTGCCCGAAGCCTGCGCGCTGATTTCAGGCTCCACCCGGCTCGTCGTCCCGGTGTGTCATCGGGCAGACTCGACACCGTGACTACCAGCTATCTTCCGAACTCGAGCGACGGCATCACCGATCGCACCGATCACGACCCCGACCTCGGCGGACACTTCGGTAAGTACGGCGGCCGCTACGTGCCCGAGGCGCTCATGGGCGTCATCGAGGAAGTCACCACCGAGTACGCCAAGGCGCGCGGAGATCGAGACTTCCTCGACGAGCTCGATCGTCTGCAGCGCGACTACACCGGTCGCCCGTCGCCGATCTTCGAGGCGGCGAATCTGTCGAAGCAGGCCGGTGGGGCCCGCATCTTCCTCAAGCGCGAGGACCTCAACCACACCGGTTCGCACAAGATCAACAACGTGCTGGGCCAGGTGCTGCTCGCCAAGCGGATGGGCAAGACCCGCGTCATCGCCGAGACCGGCGCCGGCCAGCACGGCGTCGCCACGGCCACGGCCTGTGCGCTGCTCGGCCTCGAGTGCCTCGTCTACATGGGCGAGGTGGACACCGAGCGTCAGGCCCTCAACGTCGCCCGGATGAAGCTCCTCGGTTCCGACGTCGTCGCGGTGACGTCCGGCTCGCGCACACTCAAGGACGCCATCAACGAGGCGCTGCGCGACTGGGTGACCAACGCGGACGAGACCTACTACTGCTTCGGCACCGTCGCCGGACCGCACCCGTTCCCCATGATGGTCCGCGATTTCCAGCGCATCATCGGCATGGAGGCACGCGCGCAGATGCTGCACGATCACGGCCGGCTTCCCGACGCCATCGCCGCGTGCGTCGGCGGCGGGTCGAACGCCATCGGCATCTTCCACGCCTTCATCGACGACGCGGACGTCCGGCTGATCGGGTACGAGGCAGCCGGCGACGGCATCGAGACGGGTCGCCACGCCGCGACCATCGGTGCGGGCTCGCCCGGCGCCCTCCACGGCGCCTTCTCGTACCTTCTGCAGGACGAGGACGGTCAGACCATCGACTCGCACTCCATCTCCGCCGGGCTCGACTACCCGGGCGTCGGACCGGAGCACTCGTACCTCAACGACATCGGGCGAGCCGAGTACCGACCCATCACCGACACGGAGGCCATGGAGGCCTTCACTCTGCTGTGCAAGACCGAGGGCATCATCCCGGCGATCGAGTCCGCGCACGCCATCGCGGGTGCCGTGAAGCTCGGCCGTGAACTCGGTGACGGCGCCATGATCCTGGTCAACCTCTCCGGTCGCGGAGACAAGGACGTCGACACCGCCGCGAAGTGGTTCGGCATCCTGGACGAGAAGGGCAACGTGACGTGAGCACCCCCACCCCCATCCCGGTGCACTCCGGTCCGTCGCGGTTGGGCCCGGTCTTCGACCACACCCGCGGTGAGCACCGCGCCGCCCTCGTCGGCTACCTGCCCGCCGGGTTCCCGACGGTGCCCGAGTCGATCGACGCCGTGCGCGCGCTCGTCGACAGCGGCTGCGACATCATCGAGGTCGGCGTCCCGTACTCCGATCCCGTCATGGACGGCCCCACCATCGCGGCCGCCGCAGGGCGCGCCCTGGCCAACGGCGCCCGCGTCCGCGACGTCTTCACCGTGGTCGAGGCCATCGCCGACGCCGGTGGCAAGGCCGTCGTCATGACGTACTGGAACCCGGTCATGAAGTACGGCGTGACCGAGTTCGCCGCGAATCTCGCGTCGGCGGGCGGCCTCGGCATGATCACGCCGGACCTGATCCCCGACGAGGCCGGCGACTGGCTCGGCGCCTCCGAGGAGCACGGGCTCGATCGCATCTTCCTCGTCGCACCGTCGTCGACGGAGGAGCGTCTCTCGCGCACCGTGCAGTCGAGCAGCGGTTTCGTCTACGCCGCGTCGACCATGGGCGTGACGGGTGCCCGCGATGCGGTGTCCTCTGCCGCGCCCGCACTGGTGTCCCGCATCCGCGTGCACTCCGACATCCCCATCGGCATCGGCCTCGGGGTGCGTTCCGGTGCCCAGGCCGCGGAGATCGCCGCGTACGCCGACGCCGTCATCGTCGGATCCGCGCTCGTCTCCGCCGTCGACCAGGGTGTCGGCGCCGTCTCCGCGCTCACCGCAGAACTCGCCGAGGGCGTGCGGTCGGCGAAGGCCGCGTCGTGATGCTCGCGGCGAACACCGCCGTGCTCGCCTACATCCCCAGTCCGCCGCAGGGCGTCTGGTACGTCGGGCCGCTCGCACTGCGGGCGTACGCCTTCTTCATCATCGTCGGCATCGTCGTCGCGATCGTGTGGGGTGACCGCCGCTGGGTCGCCCGCGGCGGCGACAAGGGAACCGTCCTCGACGTCGCCGTGTGGGCCGTGCCGTTCGGACTCATCGGCGGTCGGCTCTACCACGTCATCACCGACGCGCCGACGTACTTCGGCGAGGGTGGCAATCCGATCGACGCCCTCAAGATATGGCAGGGCGGTCTCGGCATCTGGGGCGCCGTCTTCCTGGGTGGTGTCGGCGCGTGGATCGCCTGCAGGCGACGCGGGATACCGCTCCCGGCCTTCGGCGACGCCGTCGCGCCGGGCATCCTCCTCGCGCAGGCCATCGGCCGCATCGGCAACTACTTCAACCAGGAGCTCTACGGACGCGACACCACCCTGCCGTGGGGCCTCGAGATCTACGAACGCGTCGACGCCAACGGTCGGGTCGACTCCCTCGCCGGCGTCTCCACCGGAATCGTCGAGCGGGTCGTGCATCCGACGTTCCTGTACGAACTGTTGTGGAACGTCGTCGTCGTCGTGCTCCTGGTGCTGGTCGACCGTCGCTTCCGCCTCGGACACGGCCGCATCTTCGCCCTGTACGTCGCGGGCTACTGCGCCGGACGCTTCGTCATCGAGCTGATGCGCAGCGACTTCGCGACGCTGATCGGCGGCATCCGCGTCAACTCGTTCACCTCCGGCATCGTCTTCCTGCTCGCGCTGGCGTACGTCGTCCTCGCGCCCAAGGGTCGTGAGGAACCGGCCACGCTGCGCACCCGGACCGACGAGGTCGAGCCTGACGGCGAGGTGACGGACGAGGCGGACGCCGATGCTCCGGCGAAGGACGAGGACCGATCCACCAGCGAGGTGACCACCCCGACGACGAGTGAGGACGAGGGACGTGACCGATCCGGACAAGCCTGACCTGACGAAGAAGTCGACCGGCTCGGACCCCGTGGGGTCCGACGACGTCACCGGGAGCACTCCCGGTCCGGGGTGGAACACCAACGCCAGTTTCGGCGAGGGTCCGGGTTCCGGCGCCTACCCGTCCTACCCGTCGCCGGGGACGTACCCCGAACCGTCGGCCGGTGACACGGCTGCCTTCGGCTACCCGGTCGGCGAGTACGGCTCCTGGAATCGTGAGCCCGAGTCGACGGACTGGTCCGCACGGCCGGCCGCGGACACCCCGTACGCCCAGCCCCAGTACGGTCAGCCCCAGTACGCCCAGCCGCAGTACGCCCAGCCGCAGTACGGGCAGCCCCAGTACGGTCAGCAGCCGCAGTACGGGCAGCCACCGTTCGCGGGCGGCCACGGCGTCGATCCGATGGCGCCGTTCGGTCGAGACATGGGGACGGGTGAACCGTTCGGCGACAAGTCGAAGGTGACGGCAGGTGTTCTCCAGTTGGCCCCGCTGCTCTTCGGTCTGCCGCTCGGCATCGGCCGGTTCTACATCGGCTCGACGGTGCTCGGCGTCGCGCAGCTCGTGTCGTTCATCGTGAGCGTCCTGCTGACCGTGACGATCATCGGCGCGTTGATCGGTATCCCGCTCTACGCGGCCGTCTGGCTGTGGTGCCTCGTCGACGGCATCGTGATGCTCGTGAGCAAGGTCCGCGACGGGAACGGCCGACTTCTCAAACCCTGAACGACCTCCCGGTTAACTACTGGCCAGTAGCCCAATTGTCAGGACATAGAGCGGCGTCGTCGATAGGAATCGGGTCCGGCGGGGACTAGGCTTGCGCCCGTGACCCGACGGACGAAGATCGTATGCACCCTGGGACCGGCGACTGCCACCGACGAGAGAATCAAGGAACTCGTCGAGAGCGGAATGGATGTGGCTCGGCTGAATTTCAGCCACGGCGACTACCCCGACCACGAGGCGAACTACAAGCGGGTGCGTGCGGCGTCGAACGCCACCGGGAAGGCCGTGGGCATCCTCGCCGACCTGCAGGGTCCGAAGATCCGGCTGGGCCGGTTCAAGGAGGGCAAGACCACCTGGGCCAACGGTGAGCTGATCCGCATCACGGTCGAGGAGTGCGAGGGCACCCACGATCGGGTCTCCACCACCTACAAGGAACTCGCGCAGGACGCCAAGGAAGGCGATCGCCTCCTCGTCGACGACGGCAAGGTCGGTCTGGTCGTCACCGGTGTCGAGGGCAACGACGTCCTCTGCCGCGTGACCGAGGGCGGCCCCGTCAGCAACAACAAGGGCGTGTCCCTCCCCGGCATGGACGTGTCGGTTCCCGCCATGTCGGACAAGGACACCGAGGATCTCGAGTTCGCTCTGGCCCTGGGAGTCGACTTCATCGCACTGTCGTTCGTGCGGTCGCCGGCCGACGTCGAGCTGGTGCACGCGATCATGGACCGAGTGGGCCGCCGGGTCCCCGTCATCGCCAAGATCGAGAAGCCGGAAGCGGTCGACAACCTCGAGGCCATCGTCCTCGCTTTCGATGCGGTGATGGTCGCGCGTGGTGACCTCGGGGTCGAGCTCCCACTCGAGCAGGTGCCGCTGGTGCAGAAGCGCGCCATCCAGATCGCGCGCGCCAACGCCAAGCCCGTCATCGTCGCCACGCAGATGCTCGAGTCGATGATCGAGAACTCGCGTCCCACCCGCGCGGAGGCGTCCGACGTCGCGAACGCGGTGCTCGACGGCACCGACGCCGTCATGCTGTCCGGCGAGACCTCCGTCGGCAAGTTCGTCATGGAGACGGTGCGCACGATGGCACGCATCGTGGAGACCGTCGAGATGGAGGGCGACGCGGTTCCAGCGCTCACCCATACTCCGCGCACCAAGCGCGGCGTCATCTCCTACGCGGCTCGCGACATCGGAGAGCGGCTCGACGCACGCGCTCTCGTCGCCTTCACGCAGTCCGGTGATACCGTGCGGCGCATGGCGCGTCTGCATTCGCGGCTGCCGCTGCTGGCCTTCACGTCCATCCCCGAGGTGCGCAGTCAGCTCGCTCTGACCTGGGGCACCGAGACGTTCCTGGTGCCGTTCGTCGACACCACCGACGGCATGGTGCGTGAGGTCGACAAGTCGTTGCTCGAGCTCGACCGTTATCACCGCGGCGACCAGGTCGTGATCGTCGCCGGTGCGCCTCCCGGCACTGTAGGCTCCACCAACTTGATCCACGTGCACCGAATCGGAGAAGAGGACCGGTAAGTGACCAAACTGGGGGGAACGGTCGACAGACCGGAATCGGCGCGTCGGGGGGACGCGCCGATCGCCACGGCGGGGCGCTCACGCGACCTCGACGTGTTGCTGGACATCCTCGACCTCACGGAGGTCGACGAGAACACCTACGTCGGCCGCCACCCGGCAGAGGTCGGGAGCAGAACGTTCGGCGGACAGCTGGTCGCCCAGGCGCTGGTCGCGGCCGGCCGCACCGTCAGCGGGGCGAGGCCGATCCACGCCATCAACGCACACTTCATTCGCGGCGGAGATGTCAAGCGAGACATCACTTTCCGCGTGGAACGTCATCGTGACGGCCGCGCCTTCGCCAACCGTCAGGTGACGGCCTACCAGGGTGACGAGGAGCTGTTCGTCATGCTCGCCGCCTACCAGGACTCGCGCGGCGGCCTCGAGCACAGCGTCGAGTGGCCCGAGGTGGAGTACCCGGAATCGCTGCCGCCGCTGGGCAACCACTTCGACGGGTACGAGGACCGTCTGAAGATGTTCGTGGACGCGCTGAAGCCGATCGACATGCGGTACGCCAATGATCCGGCCTGGATCATGAAGGGCACCGGAGAACGGTCGAACCACAACAGGGTATGGATGAAGTCCGACGGACCGTTGCCCGACGATCCCGCTCTGCACGTCGCCACGATGGGATACGCGTCGGACACGACGGTGCTCGACTCGATCATCACCACACACGGTCTGTCCTGGGGTTTCGACCGCATCGTGGCCGCGACGGTGAACCATTCCATCTGGTTCCATCGTCCGTTCCGCTTCGACGAGTGGATGCTCTACGCCACCGAGTCGCCGGTCGCCGCGGGGTCCCGCGGACTGGCCACCGGCCGATTCTTCTCGCGCGGAGGAGAATTGGTGGCGACCGTGGTGCAGGAAGGGCTCATCCGCCATTTCCCGGCACGATGACGCGGTCGTCGGTCACCACGAAGACGTCGTCGAAGCGGTCGGTCCCGAACTCCGAGAGCAGGCCGGCGATGAATTTCGTTCCGGGCGCGCACTTCCCGCTGAGAATGCGGGAGACCGTGGCCGGGTCGACCCCGATGCGTTCGGCCAGTTGCCCGTCGGTCGTGATGTGAGCGAAGCGCCGTAGTCGTTCCAGCCCGTCGCGGTCCAGCTCGAGATTCGCCATCGATTCCCCCCGGTGATCGATCGTGTCGCGCTCGTTGCGCGCACGAGACGAAAGGTACACATGCACTGGCGGGCGGGCAATCGACACACTGCGCGTGAACTTGCGTCCGTGTCAGTAGTGTTCGCGCCATGGATCAGACGTCCGGGGTGGGGGAGACGTGGTGGGAGTATCTGAACCGCGTCACAGACAGAGCATCACAAGTGGAGATCGCGCGGGCTGCAGGGGTGGACCCCGCGTCGGTCTCGAGATGGAAACTGGGGAAGAACACGCCGAGTGCGGATCGCGTGATCGCGGTCGCACGGCACTTCGGTCGGAATCCGGTGGAGGCGCTCGTCGTCGCGCGCTACCTCGAGCCTCGAGAAGTCGACGCGTCGATCGAGTTGGCCGCCAGCGCCGCCGCGCTGACGGACGACGAGTTGATCACGGCCGTCCGACGTCGACTCGAGCTCGCGCGGGGCATGGTCGCATCGGGGTCACCGGTGAGCCACGACTGACCGGGGTGTTCAGGGCGTGCGCTCGTCGATGACGAAGATCGCGAGCGTCGCCGCCAACACCGCGGCCGGTATCCACGCGGCGCGGACGCCGACTGACCCGGTCGCGGCGGCGCCGGCGAGTGCGCCGAGGACGAACACGGCGATCACGGCGCTGTAGACACCGAACGCCCGTCGGCCGGCGGAGTCGCGGTCGACGATCGCAGCGAAGCCGGCCTCGGTCACGCGCATCAGATTTCCGGTCATCGCGATCGCGATGTAGTTGAGATCGCCGATGTTCCGGAACAGGGCGATCTGCAGCGCGGCGATGAAAGAGATCGGCACGGTGACCAGCGCATTCGGCACCGTTGCGGGTACGAAGCCCACCACGGCGAGGATGGCTGCCTGCGCCGCGATGGACCACCGGATCGGCCGGTGCACTCGGCGTTCGGCGCGTCCCGTCTTGATGACGTTGGCGATCGAGACACCGACCACGAACGCGAGGATCGGCCAGAGGTGTTGGGCCGCGTCCCGCCAGTGCGTCCGCGACACCTCGATCGCCAGGAAGATGACGTTGCCCGTCTGCGCGTTGGCGAAGACGCCGCCTCGGCTGACGTAGGTGTAGGCATCGAGGAACCCGCTCGCGGCGGTGACGAGGAGCGCGAAGCGCAGACTCGAGGCCGTCGCGGTCACCGGTCGTCCCTCGCGACGATGCGCCAGGCGTCGACCTTCGCCGCCGTGCTCAGGGCGGCATGGGCAGGGCTGGTGGACGGCAGACGGAACGTCTCGACGGGCCGGGACAGCGCCACGTGGCGAGCGAACAGCCGCGCCGCCGCGGCGCCGTTGAACACGATGCAGTCCAGGGTGGGGTGGGCCGTGAGCAGCGCGTCGATGTCGTTCGGCACCACCGTGTCGCTCTCGATGGCCGAGTCGAGACTGCCCTCGCGAGTGCACAGTTCGAGAACGTCCCACACCGCGACGCCCGCGGCCGTGAGTGCGCGCACGCGCTCCGCGTAACCGGCATCCCCGGGTAGGTGGAAGAGATGAGTCATGATGGGCCAGAACGCATTCCGCGGATGGGCGTAGTACTGCTCGGCCGTCAGCGACGCGACCCCCGGCATGGAACCGAGCACCAGCGTGTGAGGCGAGTCGCCGACGAGCGGGGCGAAGCCGTGCACCACCGTCATGCTGCGACACCGGCGACGACGAACAGCACCGACGCACCCAGTCCTGCGATCACGCGGACGTGGTTCCACCGGGTCCACCGAGTGAGGTACTCGGGCCACACGTCCTCCGCGGCAGCGAGCCGATCGTTGAGCGGCACGTTGACGGCGACGGTCACGCCGAGGCAGCCCGCGACGTAGAGCGCCGCCGCCGCTGCGACGAGAACGGCGGGTGTGCCAGGCTCGAGGAACGCGGTGACGGCGGCGAGGACCGATGCCGCCGCGGTACCGAACAGCAGGACCATGAAGACGGGAGCGACGATGACCACGTTCACGCGCGTCATCACCGCCGTGGCGGCGGACGCGGGCTGTACGCCCAGCGCCGGCATCACGGCGATGGAGAAGGCCAGCAGGACGCCGGCCACCGCAGCGGAACCGACACCCGCCGCGACGACGGCGGCGGAGAGCAGAACGGACACGACGGAGCCTTTCGATGATGCGGCGGTTCTGTCGTCCCATCAGATCACGGTGCCCACCGCCGGGGTCGTCCGATGATCGTCACGAGTGCCTTCTTCGCCGACTACGCGCGCCAGTCGGACCAGAAGCTCGACGTGCTCGGCGGCATCTGGGACTGGTGTGTGCTCCCGTCCCTCGCGCAGCCCGTCGAGGCCTACCTGGTGGTCCTGCTGCAGCGTGGCCCCGACGACGTGTCGGGTGAGCGGGTACGGGTGGAGATCACGGACGGCGAGGACGAGCCTCTGCACGTGTTCGAACTGCCCGTCGCCGGTCACCTCGAGGGGGAGCAGCAGGCTGTGGCGTTCCCGATCTCCTTCGCATGCCGACGGGTGGGGCGCCACGTGCTGCGCCTGACGACGGGGGCGGCCGATCCGGGATTCGCGCTCTCGCTGGACGTTCGATCGATGGCCTGAGCGGCTGCGGGGGAGATGTCCTGGTGCCCTCGGTGAGACTCGAACTCACACTGCACGGGTTTTGAATCCGTTTCCTCTGCCAATTGGGATACGAGGGCGAACCGCTCGCGGGGCGAGCTGGTGCGGTCACCGAGTGTAGAAGATCGGTGCCGGATGCGGTGCACCGGTACCCTGACGACGGCCCGGGCGCAGCGTCGAGAACGGCGCCGCCGCGGGGGAGCAGTGCATCGAGGGAGGGCGAGTCAGCGTGAACACACCGGCACCGTCGCAGCCACGTCGTGTGGTGGTCGCGGAGGACGAGTCACTCATTCGGCTGGACCTCGTGGAGATGTTGCGCGAGGAGGGGTACGACGTCGTCGGCGAGGCCGCGGACGGTCAGGAAGCGGTGGACCTCGTCCGCGCCCTGGTTCCGGATCTGGTGATCATGGACGTGAAGATGCCGCGTCGAGACGGTATCGACGCGGCCTCCGAGATCGCCGCGGCTCGGTTGGCTCCGGTCGTGATCCTTACGGCCTTCAGCCAGCGCGAACTCGTCGAGAGGGCCCGCGACGCCGGCGCCATGGCGTATCTGGTGAAGCCCTTCACGAAGGCGGACCTGGTGCCCGCCGTGGAACTGGCCGCCAGCCGGTTCACCGAGATCTCCGCGCTGGAGACCGAGATCGCGGATCTCCACGACCGCCTCGACACGCGCAAACTCATCGAGCGCGCCAAGGGTCTGCTGATGACGTCCCAGTCGCTCTCCGAGCCGGAGGCCTTCACGTGGATCCAGCGGGCCGCGATGGACCGCCGCACCACCATGAAAGCGGTCGCCTCCGTCGTCATCGAGACGCTCGGAGACGCCCCCGTCGCGTGACACCGAGTGCCGTGATCCGGCCTCGAAGACTGTGCCAGGCTACGGCTGCGTTAAAACTGGCTGCGTAGACGTCACAGTAAGGTCACAGGGCTTGTTCCACGGGTCGCGAACCGTCGGGGAGCGATAGGTTCTCCTTCACGAGCGTCACGGTATCGGGTGCGTGACGCACATATTTCTAGGAGACGACAGATGGCAAGACGAACCATCGTTCGGACGGCTGCGGTGGTGAGCGTCGCTTCGCTCGCCCTGTTCGGCTGTTCCTCGAGCGACGATTCGAGTTCCGGCAGCGAAACCAGCGCTGCCGGCGGCTCTTCCGCAGCTGCGGAGGCCACCGTGGACACCGACTGCACACCCGAGCAGGCAACTGCCGGCGCGACGCCGGTGACCACTCCGCTCAAGCTCGGCACACTGCTTCCCGAGACCGGTAGCCTCGCCTTCCTCGGCCCGCCCGAGGTCGCCGGCGTGCAGCTCGCCGTCAACGACGTCAACGGCGCCGGTGGCGTTCTCGACCAGCCGATGGAGCTCATCCCCGGCGACTCGGGCGACACCACCACGGACACCGCGAACAGCACCGTCGACCGCGAGCTCGCGGCCGGCGTCAGTGTCATCCTGGGTGCAGCGTCGTCCTCGGTGTCCCTCAAGGTCATCGACAAGATCGCCAGCGCCGGCGTCGTGCAGATCTCGCCGGCCAACACCTCCGACCAGTTCGTCTGCTACGCGGACAAGGGCCAGTACTTCCGCACGGCACCGACCGATGTGCTTCAGGCACAGGCGCTCTCGCAGCTCATCGCCGAGGACGGCGGCCAGCGCGTCTCCATCCTCGCGCTCAACGACCCGTACGGTACGGGCCTGGCGAGCAACACTGTCACCAACCTCGAGGACGCCGGCATCGCGTCCGACCAGATCCAGAAGATCATCTACGACCCCAACGCGCAGTCGTTCAACGCCGAGGTGGACCAGGTGAAGAACTTCAACCCGGACGCCGTCGCCATCATCGGCTTCGAGGAGTCGGCGAAGATCATCACCCGTATGCACGAGATCGGCATCGGACCGTCGGACGGCACCGCCGTCTACGGCGTCGACGGCAACATGGGCAACGCCCTCGGCGAGTCGGTCGGACCCGGCCTGCTCGACACCATGCGTGGCACCACGCCGCTAACCGACGTGGGCGCCGGTTTCCAGGACCGTCTCAAGGCCGTCAACCCGGCTCTGGTCGACTTCAACTACGCCGGTGAGTCCTACGACGCCGTCGTGATCTCCGCCCTGGCCGCGGAGCAGGCGAAGTCCACCGCGGGTGTCGACATCGCGGCGAACATCAACTCCGTCACCAAGGACGGAACGAAGTGCACCACGTTCCAGGAGTGCCTGCCGCTGGTGAAGGCCGGAACCGACATCGACTACGACGGTGTCACCGGTGAGCTCGCGTTCACCGACGGCGGCGAGCCGTCCGTCGGCTCGTACGGCAAGCTGGTCTTCGGACCGGACAACAAGCTCACCACCGAGGACTACATCGTCGTCGGCGGCTGATCTGCAGTAGCCCGGAACGGGCCCGACTCCACTGGAGTCGGGCCCGTTCTGCTGTCGTGCTCGGGGCTCCCCGTCCGCGAGTACGTCGACAGTGTTGTGAATACGGCTCGTTGCACGGCACTTCGGACGTACTCGCCGAGGGTGAGGGGCCGCAGACAGCGAGAAGGGCGCCCCGAGCGAACTCGGAGCGCCCCTGTCGGTGTGCGCGGGTACTACTTCTTCTCTTTGCTCCCCGCCAACGTGCCGAGGTACAGCTCGATGACCTTGGGGTCGTTCATCAGGTTCGTGCCGGTGTCGGTGTACGCATTCTTGCCCTGATCCAGCACGTAGCCGCGGTCACAGATCTGAAGGCACCGGCGAGCATTCTGCTCCACCATGATGATGGAGACGCCTGCCGCGTTGATCTTCTTGCAGCGAATGAACACCTCGTCCTGGAACATGGGGGACAGGCCCGCCGACGGCTCGTCGAGCAGCAGCACGGACGGTTCCATCATCAGCGCGCGGCCCATGGCGACCATCTGCCGCTCGCCACCGGACAGTGCGCCCGCCTTGATCTTGCGACGCTCCGACAGCAGCGGGAAAAGCTCGCTCACGAAGTCGAACCGTTCCTGGAACTTCTTCGGCCGCAGGTAGATCCCCATCTCGAGGTTCTCCTCGATGGTGAGCGAGGGAAACACGTTCTGGGTCTGCGGAACGTAACCGACGCCCTTCGTCACGAGCACGTGTGCCTCGGCGGAGGTGATGGTGTCGCCGCGCAGCGTGACGGATCCGCTGCGGATCGGGATGAGACCGAAGAGTGCCTTGAGCAACGTCGACTTGCCGGCACCGTTGGGGCCGATGATGCCGACGATCTCGCCGTCGTTCAGATAGAAGTTGCAGTCCTTCAGGATGTTCACGCCGGGGATGTATCCGGCCACCAGGTCGTCGGCACGCACGAGCGCGTCGGTGGCCAGGCGGCGGTGTTCGTCCGGTGTCGCCGCGAATTCTGCTGCGGTGAGCCCGGTTCCCCCGGATGTGGTCGCTCCGGATTCGGTCATGTCATGGTCCTCTTGTCCGTCCCGATCTCGGGTTCGGCCTCGGAGAGATCTCCGCCCGACTCGAGTGTCTCGACCTCGGCCTGCTCGAGCGCCTCGGCCAGTTCTGCCGTGGCGCCCACAGGATTTCCGTCGGCGTCGAACTCGAGCGCCTGATCGTGGTGGCTTCCCAGGTACGCGTCGACGACGGCCTCGTTGTCCGCCAACTGCGCGGGCGCGGACTCGGCGATGACGCTGCCCTGAGCCATGACCACGACCCAGTCACTGATGTCGCGGATCACGTCCATGTCGTGCTCGACGAAGACGACGGTCATGCCGTCGTCGCGCAGCGACTTGATGTGGCCCAGAAGGCTCTGCGTCAGTGCGGGATTGACGCCGGCCATGGGCTCGTCGAGCATGACGACGGCGGGATCGGTCATGAGCGCTCGCGCCATCTCGAGCAGCTTGCGCTGTCCGCCGGAGAGGGATCCCGCGAGGTCCTCGGACTTCGCGTCGAGTTTGAATCGCGCGAGCAGTTCCCGCGCACGCTCGGTCACCTCCCGCTCCTGCGCCTTCCACGTCCACGGCATGAGCGTGTTGAAGATCCGCTCACCCTTCTGTCCCGTGGCACCGAGCCGGACGTTGTCCAGCACGGTCAGCTTCGACAGTGCCTTCGTCAGCTGGAATGTCCGCACCACACCGTGGCGCGCCACCTGGTGCGGCGTCATCCTGCCCAGCGACTTGCCGTCCATCGACCAGGACCCGGTGTCCGGCTGGTCGAACCCGGTGAGCAGGTTGAACAAGGTCGTCTTGCCGGCGCCGTTCGGGCCGATCAGGCCGGTGATGCAGCCACGCTGGATCTCGAGGTGTGCCACGTCGACGGCCTTGAGGCCACCGAAGGTCCGGGACACGCCGTCGACCACCATGGTCGGGTCGGGCTTGGCGACGCCGGGGGTGTTCGCGACGTCGGCGAACAACGCCGCGCGCACCTCGGCGCTGAGCGGCTTGCGTGCCGCGATGGTGTTACTTGGCATCGAGCTGTACCTCCCGCTTGTTGCCCAGCAGTCCCTGCGGGCGGAAGATCATCAGCACCGCGATGAGGATGCCGAGGAGGACGAATCGTGTGGCGCCGACCTGCTGTTCGGTCATCGGAATGAGCGGGTCGTCGCCGGCGGCGGCCTGACGCAGCAGCACGTCGGGGATCGACAGGAAGAACCAGAAGAGCATGGCTCCGACGACCGGACCGAAGACCGTGGCCGCACCGCCGAGGATCAGTGCGCCGAAGGCGAAGAAGGTCTGCGCCGTCGAGTAGAAGTCGGGGTTGATCGACTTGGTCTGCAGAGCGTTGAACACGCCGCCCATACCGCCGATGACGCCACCGAGGACGAGGGCCTGCATCTTGTATACGAAGACGTTCTTACCCAGCGAGCGGGCGGCGTCCTCGTCCTCGCGCACCGCCTTGAGGACGCGTCCCCAGGGGCTGTGCGTGAGCAGGTACACGAGTCCGCACAGGATCAGCACCAGTGACCATCCGACCACCATCGCCCACAGGTCGTCGCCGTAGAACTTCACGCCGACGAACGAGTACTGCTTGCCCGAGTCGAACGGGCTGAGGTTGGTGAACGGATCGGCGAAACCGAAGAGGCCGTTGGTCGATCCGGTGACACCGTTCGACGCGGTGGACCGGAAGACCAGTCGCAGGATCTCCGACGCCGCGATGGTGACGATGGCGAGATAGTCCGCCCGCAGGCGCAGGGTGGGGATACCGAGCACGAGCGCGAGGAGACCGGCTGCCGCGAGTCCGACGAGGATGCCGAGCCACAGCGGCTGTTCGTACGTGATGGTCATGATGCCGACGCCGTATCCGCCCAGCAGGGCGAAGCCGATCTGACCGAAGTTGAGTAGTCCTGCGTAGCCGAAGTGCAGGTTCAGTCCGATGGCGAGAAGTGCGTAGAAGATCGCGGAGGGCCCGACGAGCTGGGCCAGCGATACCTGGATTGCTCCGATGATGTCCATGGTCAGCCGATCCTTTGCCGCGAGCCCAGGATGCCTTGCGGCCGGACGATGAGGATGACGATCAAGACGAGCAATCCTCCGATGTATTTGAGGTCGGGGTTGATCACGAGCGTCGACCACTGCACCAGCAGACCGACGATGACACAGCCGAGCAGGGCGCCGTACGCCGTACCGAGGCCACCGAGGGTGATGCCGGCGAACATGAGCAGGAGGAGCTTGAAGCCCATCTCCCACTGGACGCGTCCGCCGAGCTCGGAGAGCCCGAACAGCACGCCGCCCAGAGCGGCGAGACCGCCGCCCATGCACCAGACGAAGGTCACGACGCGCTCGACGTTGATGCCGGACGACGCGGCGAGATCGCGGTTGTCGGCGACGGCGCGCATGGCCTTGCCGATACGGGTCTTCTGCAGCATGAGCGCGACGAGCACGAGCACCACGACGCTGATGACGATGCAGGCGAGGTTGACGTCGGTGATGGCGAACGGCCCCCACTCACGCTGCACCTGCGCCTGGTAGTCCTTGTACGGCTCGGCGCGGTCGGAGAAGAAGATGAGGATCAGGTACCGCAGGGCGATCGCGAGACCGATCGAGACGACGAGTTGGCCGATGAGGCCCGTCTTGCGTCTGCGCAGCGGTCTCCAGAGTCCGGCGTTGTTCGCCCAGCCGACCGCCACACCGACGATCACCGCCAGGACGGTCGCCGGGATCAGCTGGATCCCGAGCTTCTGGTTGAAGACCCATGCCGCGACGGCGCCGAGCGTGACCAACTCGCCGTGGGCGAAGTTGGTGAGCCCGGTGGTGCCGAAGATGAGGCTCAGACCGATCGCGGCGAGCGCGATGACCAGTCCGAAGCGCAGCCCGTCGATGGTGGTGCGCAGAAACTTCTCGTAGAACGGGACGACCGTGGCGCTGCGTTCCTCACCGAAACTGAAGATGACGGTGTTGGCGCGACCTGCCTCCACGGTGCGTTCGACGTCGCCCTGCACGGAGACACCGTCGGGCAGGGTCTCGGGGTCGACGCGGAACGTGTAACTGCCGGGTGAGACCGGAAGTGTCCATCGCCCACCGGTTTCCGACGTGGTGCGAGCCACCTCGGACTCTCCGGAGTCGAGGGCCACGACGTCGACGCCGACGAGGCGTTCACCGGCGTTGTTCAGGCTGCCGCTGACGTTCACCGCGTCGGCGGGTGGAGCGGAGTCGGACTCGGAGCCGCTCGCGGGTGGGGAGCTCGAGCTCGGAGTGGGGGACGGAGTGGGTTCCTGGGCCAGGGCCGTTCCACCGAAGGTGGCTGCGGCGATGAGGCCGAGGAGTACGACGACGAGCGCGCGGACGAGGGCGGCGGTGGCCGTCGTTCGTCCGGGCCGTCGAGGACTCGAGGGGGGCACGGGGGTCCTCTCGGACGGTCGACTAACGCCGAGGAATCTCGGCTCTGCTTGCAATTGTCGGACTCTATCGGGCTCCGGGTATCGAGAACGGCCGCTTCGATTTCTTCGATGTTTCAGTCTTGTTTCGAAGCGGTCGACCGCCGACCACGCCCGTGTCGGTACGCCTCCCTAGACTGACCTGCGTGAGTCCAGTAACCGAGTCCTCGCCCCTCCTGATGCTGATCGACGGTCACTCGGTGGCGTACCGCGCCTTCTACGCCCTGCCCGCCGAGAACTTCAAGACCACCAGCGGGCAGACCACCAACGCGGTGTACGGGTTCACCTCCATGCTCATCAATCTGCTGCGGGACGAGTCGCCCACGCACGTCGGCGCGGCCTTCGACGTCTCTCGTCAGACCTTCCGGGCGGACAAGTTCCCGGAGTACAAGGCCAATCGCATCAAGACGCCCGACGAGTTCGCGGGCCAGATCGACATCACCAAGGACGTCCTCGGAGCACTGGGCATCCCGGTGATGGCCGAGCCGGGCTTCGAGGCGGACGACATCATCGCCACCCTCACCACGCAGGCGGTCGCGGCGGGGTACCGGGTGCTGGTGGTCACCGGCGACCGGGACTCGCTGCAGTTGGTCAACGACCAGGTGACCGTCCTCTACCCGCGCAAGGGCGTCTCCGACCTGACGCGGTTCACGCCGGCGGAGGTCGAGAGCAAGTACGGACTCACCCCGGCCCAGTACCCGGACTTCGCGGCCCTGCGCGGAGACCCCAGCGACAATCTTCCCGGCATCCCGGGGGTGGGGGAGAAGACCGCCACCAAGTGGATCCGGGAGTACGGCAGCCTCGAGGACCTGGTCGACAAGGTCGACACCGTGCGCGGCAAGGTCGGCGACGCGCTGCGCGCCAATCTCTCCAGCGTCGTCCTCAATCGTCAACTCACCGAGATGGTGCGCGACGTCCCTCTGCCGTACACACCGGATCAGCTGCAGCTGGCGCCGTGGGACCGCGAGCGCGTGCACGCGCTGTTCGACGATCTCGAGTTCCGTGTGTTGCGCGATCGGCTCTTCGCCACCCTCTCGTCGACCGAGCCGGAGGCGGAGGAGGGCTTCGAGGTGCGGGGCCGCGCGCTCGAACCGGGCGAGCTCGCCGAGTGGCTCGAGGCGCACACGCAGGACGGTGTCCGCACCGGGCTCTCCGTCGTGGGGACGCGGTCCCCGTTCGACGGTGACGCGTCGGCCGTCGCGTTCGCGTCGGCGGACGGGGAGGGTGCCTACGTCGAGACCATCGGGCTCACCGCCGAGGACGAGCAGGCGCTCGCGGCCTGGTTCGCGGACGAGTCGCGGCCCAAGGCTCTCCACGAGGCCAAGTGGGCGTTGCATGCGCTGCGCGGTCGCGGATGGCCCGTCGCGGGGCTGACCAGCGACACCGCACTCGCGGCCTACCTGGTCCGCCCGGGGCAGCGGAGCTTCGCGCTCGACGACCTGTCGCTGCGGTACCTCAAGCGCGAGTTGCGCATCGAGGACGCCGGCGACGCCCAGCTGTCCCTGCTCGACAGCGAGGACGAGACGCAGGCAGCGGTGGCCGAGGGGGAGATCCTGCGAGCGCAGGCGGTGCTGGATCTCGCGGACGCGCTGGACCGTGAGCTCGACGAGATCGAGTCCGCGCCGCTGCTCTCGGACATGGAGCTGCCGCTGCTCGGCGTGCTCGCCACCGTCGAGAACACCGGTATCGCGATCGATCTCGATCATCTGCACGACCTGCAGAGCCAGTTCGCCGGGGAGGTGAGCGTCGCCGCCGAGGCGGCCTACGCGGTGATCGGCAAGCAGATCAACCTCGGGTCACCCAAGCAGTTGCAGGTGGTCCTGTTCGACGAGCTCGACATGCCCAAGACCAAGCGCACCAAGACCGGCTACACCACCGATGCCGAAGCGCTGCAGTCGATGTTCGAGAAGACCGAGCATCCCTTCCTCCGGCACCTACTCGATCACCGGGACGCCACGCGGCTCAAGGTGACGGTCGACGGTCTGCTCAAGTCGGTCAGCGACGACGGGCGCATCCACACCACGTTCAACCAGACCATCGCCGCGACGGGTCGGCTGTCCTCCACCGAGCCCAACCTGCAGAACATTCCGGTCAAGACGTCCGCGGGCCGTCGCATCAGGGAGGGCTTCGTCGTCGGCGAGGGTTACGACTCGCTGATGACGGCGGACTACAGCCAGATCGAGATGCGGATCATGGCGCACGTCTCCAAGGACGAGGGGCTCATCGAGGCCTTCAACACCGGCGAGGATCTGCACAGCTTCGTCGGGTCGCGCGCTTTCGGGGTGCCCATCGACGAGGTGACGCCGGAGTTGCGCCGCCGGGTCAAGGCGATGTCGTACGGACTGGCGTACGGGCTCAGTGCCTACGGCCTCTCCCAGCAGCTCAAGATCTCCACCGAGGAGGCCAAGGAGCAGATGGAGGCGTACTTCTCCCGGTTCGGTGGGGTGCGCGACTATCTGCACGAGGTCGTGGAGGCGGCGCGCAAGGTCGGCTACACCTCGACTCTCTACGGACGTCGCCGCTACCTGCCGGATCTGACGAGCGACAATCGTCAGCGCCGCGAGGTCGCCGAGCGCGCGGCCCTCAACGCCCCCATCCAGGGCACCGCGGCCGACATCATCAAGGTCGCGATGATCGACGTCCAGCTCGGACTGGTCGAAACCGGGCTCACCTCGCGGATGCTCCTCCAGGTGCACGACGAACTGGTGCTCGAGGTCGTCGAGTCCGAACGCGCCGAGGTCGAGGCGTTGGTCCGAGACAAGATGGCGCACGCCATCGAGCTGTCGGTGCCGCTCGACGTCTCCGTGGGAACGGGTCGCACCTGGGACGACGCCGCACACTGAGGCGACCACACGACGACGACGGCGGGCGACGGAATCTCTTCCGTCGCCCGCCGTCGTGGTGCGGGTGTCAGCCCGCGGTGGTCACTCGGCCGCGGCCTGCTGCTCCGCGATCTGCTTGCGGACGTCGTCCATGTCCAGGCCCTTGATCTGGCCGACCAGGTCCTCGAGCGCCGCCTGCGGAAGTGCGCCGGGTTGCGCGAAGACGAGGACGCCCTCGCGGAACGCCATGAGCGTGGGGATCGAGCGGATGTTCGCGGCGGCGGCGAGTCCCTGCTCCGCCTCGGTGTCGACCTTGCCGAACACGACGTCGGGGTGCTGCTCCGAGGACTTCTCGAACGTCGGGGCGAACTGCTTGCACGGTCCGCACCAGTCGGCCCAGAAGTCGACCAGAACGACGTCGTTACCGGTGACGGTCTCGTCGAAGTTCTGCTGGGTGAGGGTCTGCGTTGCCACGAGGATCCTTTCGTCGTGAGTGCCGACCCACCTCGTGTGGGCTCCGGCATGGTGTTCTGTTCACCGTCAACAGGCGGACCCGCGCCGTCATTCCCGAATTCGATCAGACCGAGACGGGCGCCGCCCGGAAGGTGCGCCGGTAGGACTGCGGTGTGGTGCGGCGTAGCCGCAGGAAGTGCTGGCGCAACACCGCCGCGGAACCGAATCCCACGGTGTCCGCGACGGCGTCCACCGACAGGTCACTGGACTCGAGGAGTCGCTGCGCCTCGAGAACGCGCTGATCGCTGATCCAGCGTGCCGGGGTCGTGCCCGTCTCCGCCTGGAATCGGCGAGCGAAGGTGCGGGGCGACATCGAGACGCGTGCTGCCAGGACGTCCACGGTGAGGTCCTCGCGCAGGTTCTCGGCGATCCAGTCGATGAGCGGGGCGAGGGTGTCCGAGTCGCAGGTGGGGACGGGCACCGCGACGTACTGGGCCTGGCCGCCGTCACGGTGCGGGGGCACCACCATGCGTCGTGCGATGCCGTTGGCCACCGCGGCGCCCTGTGTGGACCGCACGATGTGCAGGCACAGGTCGATGCCGGCAGCGGTTCCCGCGCTGGTGTAGACGTTGCCGTCCTGGACGTAGAGCACGTTCGAGTCGACCGTGGCGCCGGGAAAGCGCTCGGCCAGGCGCGCCGCATGGCGCCAGTGGGTCGTGCACCGACGTCCGTCCAGCAGTCCCGCCTCGCCGAGAACGAAGGCGCCGGTGCACAGGCTCGCGACGCGCGCGCCTCTCGCCACGGCAGCGCGCAACTTCTCGGCCAGCGGCTCGAGGTCGTGGCCGTCACCGGTGCCGCAGGCGAACGTGCCGTCCGGCGCCGTCGCGGTACCACCCGCGGACATGATGATCAGATCCGCGTCGTCGAGTCGATCGAGGTCGTACGGGACGTCGATGGAGTAGCCGAACCGAGTGCGGATCGGGTCGGGGACGGCCGCGATCAGCGAGAAGTCGTAGACCGGCAGTCCGTCGTCCGACCGGTCGAATCCGAAGACCTCGCACGCGACACCCAGTTCGAACGCCTCGGTCAACGGCAGGAGCGGGACGACCACCTTCGTCAGCATGTCGCCCAGTATGGCAGGAAAACGACGAAATATGTCATTACTGCCACTGTTGGTGGAATCCGCTGCGACGGAGTATTTCTCGCATGACCTTCTTCCTCGTTCTCGCGACAGTCCTGCTCCTCCTCACTGTCCTCGCCGCCCTCGCACTCGCGGATCGGACACCCGACACCCATGCCGAGGTGACCCGCCACGGCGACTACCGTTTCTGATCGTGCTCGTACTGCAGTTCCTGGCCACCGCAGCGGTGTGGGGCGCGAGCTTCCTGTTCATGAAGGTGGGCCTCGAGGGGCTGAGCTTCGTCCAGGTGGTGCTGGCGCGACTCGTCCTCGGTGCGGCCACACTGTTCATCCTGTTGCGTCCCATGCATGTTCGACTCCCGCGGCGAGGAGTCGTGTGGCTCCACTCGACGTTCCTCGCGGTGGTGCAGTGCATCCTCCCGTGGCTGCTGTTCGCGTGGGCGGAGCAGGAGATCGACTCGGCGACGGCATCCATCGTCAACGCGACCACGCCGCTCATGACGACGGTGCTGGCCTTCGCCGTTCTTCCCGCCGAACGGCCGACTCTGCTGCGCGCCGCGGGCCTCCTGATCGGCTTCGCCGGCATCGTCGTGGTGTTCGCGCCGTGGGAGAGCGGTCTGAGTGGTAGCCCGCGTGCGCAGCTGGCGTGCCTCGGCGCCACCGCGTCCTACGGTGTCGCGCTGGTGTACCTGCGTCGGTTCGTCATCCCGCTGGGTGTGCCGTCGTTGGCGGTGGCGACGATGCAGATCGGTCTCGCCGCGATGATGATGCTGGTCGCGGCACCCGTGGTGGCGAGCGACGCGGTGCGTCTCGACGTGCCCGTCGTCGCGTCGATGCTCGCGCTCGGCTGTGCCGGCACCGGGCTGGCCTTCCTGTGGAACACCAACGTCGTGACGGGATGGGGACCGTCCGCCGCGTCGACCGTGACGTACCTCAGTCCCGTCGTCGGCATCGCGCTCGGCGCCCTCGTGCTCGACGAGTCGGTCACCGCGAACGCGGTGCTCGGTACCGCGCTCATCATCGTCGGGGTGGTGGTCACGACGAGGCGCCGAGCCGCCTCGGTGGCCGCGCCGCCTGTCACCCGATGAGCCAGTCGGCTCTCGCGTCGCCGTCCCAGCGACGGACGGCCGACACCTCGGCGTCGACGTCCTGAAGATCGGTCACGAGATGCGATGCCGCGGAACCGATGTCCTCGGGACGCGCGCGCATCGCCAGGGTGACGTGCGGAGTCCAGTGCCCGGGTTCGAGATGCGGGGGAATGCCGGGCGAGTCGGCGAGCGCCTCGTACACCCGCGCGTGCAGATCCAGGAGAGCCGCGGTCGGCACGACGGAGCGGGCCAGGACCGCCCGCGATCCGCCGAAGACCACCAGTCCGCCGAGGCGTACCGACTCGGGGAACCGCCACGACCCGGCGTCTCGTCCGTCGGCGATCAGAGCGGCGAGCCGGCGCTCGGCGACGTCGTCGATCCTCGACGCGACCGCGATGGTGACGTGCGGACGGTTGGACGCCCCCGCGTGCCGAGCTTGACTCGGCAGGCCCAGCTCGGCGAGGTAGTTCCACTCGCGCCGGATCGCATCGTCGCTGCGCTCGTCCAGGAGGAGTTCCACCGACTGCACCATGATGGGTAATGATGGCGGCCATGACGAGTGCAGCGCATCCCGGGGCCTCACAGTCCGACGACTCCGGTGCCGGTTCGCGCCGCGCACCGCACCGAATCGGTGTCCTGCACGGCGACGGCATCGGCACCGAGATCGTGCCCGGGACCGTACAGATAGTCGATGCGGCCGTGCAGGCCCTGGGTGCCACGCCCGTCGAGTGGGTGGAGCTGCCCTTCGGTCGTGCGGCACTCGACGAGTTCGGCGACGCGGTACCGCTGCGCACCCTGAGCGCGTTGGCAGAGTTGGACGCCTGGATCCTCGGACCGCACGACAGCGCGTCCTACCCCGAGGAGACGCGGGGGCAGCTGACGCCGGGTGGTCGCATCCGCAAGGAGTTCGATCTGTACGCGAACATCCGACCGGCACGCGCGTTGCCGGGCGTGCGGGCGACGAGTCCGGACATGGACCTGGTCGTCGTCCGGGAGAACACCGAGGGCTTCTACGCCGACCGCAACATGGCCGTCGGATCCGGGGAGTTCATGCCCACTCCCGACGTCGCCCTGGCCGTGGCGGTGTTCACCCGTCGAGCGTGCGAACGCATCGCCGAGCAGGCGTTCGCCCTCGCGGAGACTCGTCGGCGTCACGTGACCGTGGTGCACAAGACGAACGTGTTGCGATTGACGACGGGGCTGTTCAAGGACGTGTGCATGGAGGTGGCCGAGCGGCACCCGGACGTCGAGGTGGACCACGAGCACATCGACGCCCTCACGGCGAAGCTCGTGCGGTCGGGGGAGACCTTCGACGTCCTGGTGGCCGAGAACATGTTCGGAGACATTTTGTCCGACCTCACCGGCGAGTTGGCCGGGTCGCTCGGGACGGCACCGTCGATCAACGCCTCGGACACCAAGGTGATGGCTCAGGCCGCCCACGGCGCGGCCCCCGACATCGCGGGCCGCAACCGCGCCAACCCGACGGCGCTGCTGCTGTCGGTGGCCGCGATGCTCGAGCACCTCGCGGCGGGACCCGGGCCCGCCGATCACGCACGTGTGGGTGAGCGGATCCGCGCGGCGGTCGAGGCGACGATCGCCTCGGGAGTCGGTACCGCGGACATCGGGGGACTCGCGTCCACGAGCGAGTTCCTCGAGACGGTCGACGCCCACGTGGTGCGTGGTCTCTGACAGGTCAGGCGGTGCAGCAGAAGATCGCGGTGCCGGGGAAGAGCTCTCCACGCAACGGCGACCACTGACCCCACTCGCGATCGAGCCACTCCGGCCAGTCGGGTTCGACGATGTCGACCAGAGTCAGCCCGGCGGCGACGATCTCGCGAACGCGGTCGCCCACCGTGCGATGGTGCTCGACGTAGGTGGCGGTGCCGTCGGGATCGAACTCGGCGTACGGCGTGCGGTCGAAGTAGGGGATGGTGGCGGTCAGCCCGGCCGGGCCCGGATCGTCCGGGAAGATCCACCGCATCGGGTGGTTGACCGAGAACACCCACCGTCCGCCGGGGCGCAACACGCGCCGGACCTCACGCATGACTCCGGCGGAGTCGGCGACGAACGGGATCGCGCCGAAGGCCGAGCACACCACGTCGAAGGACGCGTCGGCGAACGGCAGGTTCTCCGCGGAGGCCTGGATCAGTGCGGGTGACGCACTGCCGGGGGACGATGCCTCGCGGGCCGCGATCGCCGCAGCGCCGTGCGCCAGCATTCCGGCCGAGATGTCGAGGCCCGTCGCGCGGGCACCGTGACTGGCCAACCAGCGCGAGCAGGGCGCGGATCCGCATCCGATCTCGAGCACGTCGCGCCCCTCGACGTCACCGAGCAGGTGCACGTCGCCCTCGTGCAGACCCTCGGGGCACCACACGAACTCGCCGGCCTCGCTCGTCACGCCGAGGAAGTCGCCGTGGGTGCGGTGGTACTCGTCGGAATCCTGGTCCCACCAAGACCGGGACGCCCGCTCGGAGGATCGGGAGTCGACGCGGCGGCGACCGGGCAGCGGCTCCGCGGGGGCCGCGTCGGCAGCGGGAGCGTGGCCGGGCGTGGACCCGGTCGGACGTGCCGGAACACCGAGATCGCCGGGGGTTTCTGTGGACACGCGCAACACGGTAACCGGGTTTGCTCGGTGCGCGGGGCACCGAGTAGTCTTCGATACGCGAATGTCTGTCTTCGCGTGCACGTGGTCGGACTCCCGCTCGTCGGCGAGGGTCCGTGGCGTGTCCGGGGGGACTGCGTCGTGTCTCGTCTCCCAGCGCTCAAGATACGGCAGCACGCGTGTCCTGTCCGCAGGAAGAACGAGTCTGTCCGACCGAACATCCATCCACCGACCCCAACCCGTCCGGAGCAACTCACCACATGGCCTCATCCACCGTCACCTCGCCGCAGGTAGCCGTCAACGACATCGGCTCCGCCGAGGATTTTCTCGCCGCGATCGACGCGACGATCAAGTACTTCAACGATGGCGACATCGTCGAGGGCACGATCGTCAAGGTCGACCGTGACGAGGTCCTGCTCGACATCGGTTACAAGACCGAAGGCGTCATCCCCTCTCGCGAGCTCTCCATCAAGCACGACGTCGACCCCAACGAGGTCGTCTCCGTGGGCGATGAGGTCGAAGCTCTCGTCCTCACCAAGGAGGACAAAGAGGGTCGTCTGATCCTGTCGAAGAAGCGCGCACAGTACGAGCGCGCCTGGGGCACCATCGAGGAGCTCAAGGAGAAGGACGAGGCCGTCAAGGGCACCGTCATCGAGGTCGTCAAGGGTGGACTCATCCTCGACATCGGTCTCCGTGGCTTCCTTCCCGCGTCGCTCGTCGAGATGCGTCGTGTCCGCGATCTCCAGCCGTACGTCGGCAAGGAGATCGAGGCCAAGATCATCGAGCTCGACAAGAACCGCAACAACGTCGTCCTCTCGCGCCGTGCATGGCTCGAGCAGACGCAGTCCGAGGTGCGCAGCGAGTTCCTGCACCAGCTCCAGAAGGGCCAGGTCCGCAAGGGCGTCGTGTCCTCCATCGTCAACTTCGGCGCGTTCGTCGATCTCGGCGGAGTCGACGGCCTGGTCCACGTGTCCGAGCTGTCCTGGAAGCACATCGACCACCCGTCCGAGGTCGTCGAGGTCGGCACCGAGGTCACGGTCGAGGTTCTCGACGTCGACCTGGACCGCGAACGTGTCTCCCTGTCGCTCAAGGCGACGCAGGAAGACCCGTGGCGTCAGTTCGCCCGTACCCACGCGATCGGTCAGATCGTCCCGGGCAAGGTCACCAAGCTGGTTCCCTTCGGTGCGTTCGTGCGCGTCGAAGAGGGCATCGAGGGCCTGGTCCACATCTCCGAGCTGGCCGAGCGCCACGTGGAGGTCCCGGACCAGGTCGTCACCGTGGGCGACGACGCGCTCGTCAAGGTCATCGACATCGACCTCGAGCGTCGCCGCATCTCGCTGTCGCTGAAGCAGGCCAACGAGGACTACAGCGCCGAGTTCGATCCGTCCAAGTACGGCATGGCCGACTCGTACGACGAGCAGGGCAACTACGTCTTCCCCGAGGGCTTCGATCCCGAGACCAACGAATGGCTCGAGGGCTTCGACAAGCAGCGCGAGGAGTGGGAAGGCCGCTACGCCGAGGCGGAGCGTCGCCACAAGATGCACACCGCGCAGATGGAGAAGACCGCAGCCGACGAGGCGCAGGAAGCTGCCAACGCAGCGGCCGGCTACTCCTCGGAGACCGGTACCCCGTCCGCACAGGGTGCACCGGCGGCAGCAGCTCCCGAGTCCACCGGCGGATCGCTCGCCAGTGACGCTCAGCTCGCCGCTCTGCGCGAGAAGCTGTCCGGCGGAGCCTGATTCGCCGACCCGGCGGAGCATGATCCGCTGATCGACCGCTGAACGAGAGAAGCCCCGAACCGCACAGGTTCGGGGCTTCTCCCGTTCGTGGCACCGGCACCCGACCGGCTCCACACACGAGAGAAGGCCCGATCCGCGCAGGATCGGGCCTTCTCTCGTGTGGTCGGTGGTGCGGTGGGTCAGCTCGCTGCGGCTGCATTCCAGCCGGTGCCCATCTGCACGCCGCGCTTGCGCATGGACGCGAAGCTGTGGCGGGCAGGGCTGATGAGCGAGGTGAACCAGTTGCGGCGATGTTCCGCCAGCGCATCGGCGACCTGAGGGATCAGGATGCAGTGGACGCCGTCGGACATGCCCAGGCGGTGCCGTCCGGACTGCATCCGACCGACTCCCTCTCCCGCAATGGTGTTCATGCCCGTCCTTTACCTGTCGAGTACCGTCTCGCGGAGCCTTCCGGAGAAAATACGAAAGCCTGTTGTGCGCCTCGAAGATAACCGACAGGTTGGGAAACATGGTGCATTTGAGACTGGTGATTCGCGGCGTGTTGATGCGCTGCGCGCCGGACTCGGCCACACTGGGTGCGTGTTGAGAATCGGATTGACCGGTGGAATGGGCGCGGGGAAGTCGACGGTGTCACGCACCCTCGCCGACCTCGGCGCCGTGGTGGTGGACGCCGACAAGATCGCGCGCGAGGTCGTGGAGCCGGGCACGCCCGGGCTGGCCGCTCTCGTCGAGCGCTTCGGCGGGGACATCCTGGCTGACGACGGCAGCCTGAATCGACCGGCGTTGGCGGCCAAGGCCTTCGGGGACGAGGAATCCCGCCTCGCCCTGAACGGCATCCTGCACCCCTTGATCGGGCAGCGCACGACCGAGCTCGTGAACAGCGCTCCGCCGGACTGCGTCCTGGTGCACGACATCCCGTTGCTCGTCGAATCTCGCACCGCCGCAGCCTTTCACCTCGTCGTGGTCGTCCACGTCGAGGCGGAGGAGAGGGTGCGACGGCTGGTGGCGTCGCGTGGGCTGAACGAGGACGACGCCCGCGCCCGCATCGCAGCCCAGGCGACGGACGAGCAGCGCCGCGCCGCCGCCGACGTGTGGCTCGACAACTCCGGGACACCGGAGGCGTTGGAGGCCACCGTCCGTGAACTGTGGGCCGATCGTCTCGAGCTCTTCGCGGCCAACCTCCGCTCGGAGACCGTGGCCCGGACCGCCCCCCGCGTGGTGCCGGCCGACCCGATGTGGCCGGCCGAGGCACAGCGCGTGATCGATCGTGTGCGCCTCGCCTGCGGCGACCGAGCGCTACGGATCGACCACATCGGATCCACCGCGGTTCCCGACTTCCCGGCGAAAGACGTCCTCGACATCCAGGTGACGGTGGCGGATCTCGCCACCGCGGACGCACTGCGCGATCCGTTGACGGCGGCCACCTTTCCGCGCATCGAACACATCACGGCCGACGACCCGAAGCCGTCGGCGGTGCCGGGGGAAGCCGATCCTGCACTGTGGGAGAAGCGTCTGCACGGCGCAGCCGACCCGGGCAGACCGGTGAACATCCACCTCCGGGTCGACGGGTACCCCGGACAGGTCTTCGCGCTCATGTTCCGAGACCGGCTTCGCGCCGACCCCGCCGCTCGGGAGGCGTACCTCGACGTGAAGACCCGTGCTGCCTCACGAGCCGCGGAACACGGCGAGTACGTGGACGCCATCGAGGCGTACGTGGGGGAGAAGGCGCCGTACTTCGACACTGTGTATCCCGAGGTCGTGGAGTGGGCGGCTCGGACGGGGTGGAAAGCCGACTGATCGCTCCTCAGCGATCCGCCCAGTGGGTCGTCATGCCGAGAGCGGCGAGCCATCCGTCGACGTCGTGGTTCGCCGCCGCGATTCCGTCCACGGCGTCGGACGCCCGACGGATGGCGGCCTCCGTCGTCCGCGCGTCGAGCAACCCGGTGCTGTGCGCGACGAGCAACTCGTCGACGTCCAGGAGCTCGGCGTCGCGGCCGGTACGGACGACGATGTCGAGGTAGTGGTCGACCGAGTGCCACACGTCCCCGTCGCGGACGAACTCGCCGATGTCGACGTAGTGATTCTGGTCGCGGACATGCGTGGGCAGGTAGTGGAAGATCGACGCGCGGATACCCAGGCTGGGGACGATCCACGACTCCAGGTAGTCGAAGGACGGATGGTCCGACGGACGGGCCATGTAGAGCCCCCAGTCGGTCGTCTCGTACACGTCGACCGGGCGGACGACACCTTTCGGATCGGTGTTGGTGCGTCCCGCGACGTCGAACACCTCGATTTTCGGTGGGTGCACGTGTGCCAGACCCGTCATGTTCCGCACCGTACCGCGCACCGTCACGGAGCGGGCGGCGCGAACATGCTGCGCACGCCGTCGAGCGTGTCGGCGTCCGCAGCCACCTTGTCGTCGCGGTAGCGGACCACGCGCGCGAATCGGAGTGCGATGCCGCCCGGATAGCGCGAGGAACGCTGCAGTCCGTCGACCGCGATCTCGACGACCTGCTCGGGCCGCACGTGCACCACGTGCGAGGTCCGTCCCGTCTCGAGAGCCAGGAACCGCTCCGTCTGCCAGGCGAGCATCTCGTCGGTCATGCCCTTGAAGGTCTTGCCCAGCATCACGAACCCGCCGGCAGGATCCACTGCGCCCAGGTGGATGTTGGACAGCAGACCGGACCGGCGACCGGATCCCCACTCGACTGCGAGCACCACCAGGTCGAGCGTGTGCACCGGCTTCACCTTGACCCAGGCGGCGCCGCGCCGTCCCGCGTCGTACGGCGCATCGAGGTTCTTGACGACCACACCCTCGTGACCGGACGCGACCGCCGAGGCCGCGAACGAGTCCGCGGCCTCGAGGTCGGCCGTCACCAGCCGCGGCACCCTGTTGCCCTCCGGGATCAGAGCGTCGAGAACGGCCAGCCGCTCGTGCAGCGCACGGTCCAGCAGGTCCTCACCGTCCAGGTGGAGGATGTCGAAGAAGAAAGGCGTCACGGTCACACCGGTCGACTGCGCCGTGCGGGACGCCGTCTCCTGGAAGGCCCGCGGACGTCCCTGTTCGTCCAGGGCCAGTGCCTCGCCGTCGAGCACCACGGAGGTGAGCGGCAGGGCGCGCACGAACTCGACGACCTCGGGCAGGCGTGCGGTGATGTCGTCGAGACTGCGGGTGCTGATCGAGACGTCTCCACCGCGACGGTGGACCTGCACACGGATGCCGTCCAGCTTGGTGTCGAGCGCCACGGCGCCGGCGGCGCCACCGGCCGCCTTCGCCACACCCTCGGCCACGGTGGGGGCGCTGGAGGCCAACATGGGGAGCACTGCTCTGCCCACGGTCAGTCCCAGCTCCGCGAGTGCCGCAGACCCGCCGGTGAACGCGGCCGTCGCGGCCGTCACCGTGGATCCCGACAGCATCGCGGCCCGGCGCACCTCGGGGAGCGGGACGTCGGCCGCGGCCGCCACGGCTTCCTGGACCAGCGCGTCGAGCGCACCCTGGCGGACCTCACCGGTGACCACGCCGCGCAGCCAGATCTGTTCCGTGTCGGTGGCGCTGCCGAACAGAGCGGACACCGCCGCCGCGCGTGCTGCCTGCGATCCCGGACCCGCCATCGTCGAGACGGCGTCGAACGCCGCGTCGACGGCGGCGACCGTCAGCGTCGGTGCGTCGGCGGCCGGGGGAAGAGTGGCGACGCTGCGCCACCCCAGGCCGGTACGGCGTTGACGCAGAGTGCCGGACGCGTAGAGCGTCACCAGGGCGACCTCCTCGGGAGCGCACTCGGACAGCAGCGCGGCGAGCGCCACGACCTTGGCCTTGCGGGACCGGGTGGCGGCCACCGTGGCCGAGGTCTCGACGACGCGTGCGAGCAGCATGGGCCCATTGTGACGCGCAGGTCCGACAGCGACGGTCGGTGTACCCGCGGCCGGGTCGTGTGACCCGCCGAACGGCGACTGTGTCGGTGGTCGGGCCTACTCTGGTGGTATGGCTTTTGCAGCTGAACAACCCGTCCTGGCGCACTCCGAGTTCCGTCCCGTGGGCGACATCGAGCGCAGCGATCGTCCCTTCGAGGTGGTCAGCGAGTACAGCCCTGCGGGCGATCAGCCGACGGCCATCGCGGAGCTGACCAAGCGGGTCCAGGCGGGCGAGAAGGACATCGTGCTCCTGGGCGCCACCGGCACCGGAAAGTCGGCCACCACCGCGTGGTTGATCGAGCAGGTGCAACGGCCCACGTTGCTCATGGCGCCCAACAAGACGTTGGCTGCGCAGTTGGCCAACGAACTGCGAGAGATGTTGCCCAACAACTCCGTCGAGTACTTCGTCTCGTACTACGACTACTACCAGCCCGAGGCGTACATCGCGCAGACCGACACCTACATCGAGAAGGACTCGTCGGTCAACGACGACGTCGAGCGGCTCCGTCACTCGGCGACGGCAAACCTGCTGTCCCGTCGCGACGTCGTGGTGGTCGCCTCGGTGTCGTGCATCTACGGTCTCGGCACGCCGCAGTCCTACGTGGACCGCTCGGTGCATCTCGAGGTGGGGCAGGAGGTCCCGCGCGACAAGTTCCTCCGGCTGCTGGTCGACGTGCAATACACCCGCAACGACATGGCGTTCACCCGCGGATCGTTCCGTGTGCGCGGCGACACCGTCGAGATCATCCCGTCCTACGAGGAACTCGCCGTCCGGATCGAGTTCTTCGGCGACGAGATCGAGGCGCTGTACTTCCTCCATCCGCTCACCGGCGACGTGGTGCGCCAGGTCGACAGCGTGCGCATTTTCCCGGCGACCCACTACGTCGCCGGGCCCGAGCGCATGGAGCGTGCGGTGCGGGACATCGAGGCCGAGCTCGAGGAGCGGCTCGCCGATCTGGAGGGCAAGGGCAAGCTGCTCGAGGCCCAGCGGTTGCGCATGCGTACGCAGTACGACCTCGAGATGATCAAGCAGGTCGGCTTCTGCTCCGGCATCGAGAACTACTCGCGCCACATCGACGGGCGACCTGCCGGGACGGCGCCGGCCACACTCATCGACTACTTCCCGGACGACTTCCTGCTCGTCATCGACGAGTCCCACGTGACGGTGCCCCAGATCGGTGCCATGTACGAGGGGGACATGTCGCGCAAGCGCAACCTCGTGGAGTTCGGCTTCCGGCTGCCGTCGGCCACAGACAATCGCCCCCTGACGTGGGAGGAGTTCACGCAGCGCATCGGGCAGACGGTGTACCTGTCGGCCACCCCCGGCAAGTACGAGCTGGGACAGAGCGGCGGTGAGGTCGTCGAGCAGGTCATCCGCCCGACCGGCCTGGTCGACCCCGAGATCGTCGTCAAGCCCACCAAGGGCCAGATCGACGACCTCGTGCACGAGATCCGCCAGCGCACCGAGAAGGACGAGCGCATCCTGGTCACCACGCTGACCAAGAAGATGGCGGAGGATCTGACCGACTACCTGCTCGAGCTCGGTATCCGGGTGCGCTACCTGCACTCCGACATCGACACTCTCCGACGCGTCGAGCTGCTGCGTCAGCTCCGGCTCGGCGAGTACGACGTGCTCATCGGCATCAACCTGCTCCGTGAGGGTCTGGACCTCCCGGAGGTCTCCCTCGTCGCGATCCTGGACGCCGACAAGGAGGGCTTCCTGCGCAGCGGGACCAGCCTGGTGCAGACCATCGGCCGTGCGGCCCGAAACGTGTCCGGCCAGGTGCACATGTACGCCGACAAGATCACCGACTCGATGCAGTACGCCATGGAGGAGACCGAGCGTCGTCGCGCCAAGCAGATCGCCTACAACGAGAAGATGGGCGTGGATCCGCAGCCGCTGCGGAAGAAGATCGCCGACATCCTCGACCAGGTGTACGAGGAGGCGGAGGACACCGAGGCCACCGTGGACATCGGTGGATCGGGCCGCAACGCGAGCCGTGGCCGGCGGGCGCCCGGCGAGGCGGGACGAGCCGGCAGCAGCGGTGTCGTGGAGGGGCGCGACGTCTCGACCATGCCGCGCGCCGAGCTGGCAGACCTGGTCAAGCAGCTCACCGATCAGATGATGAACGCGGCGCGCGAACTTCAGTTCGAGCTGGCAGGCCGTCTGCGCGACGAGATCCAGGACCTCAAGAAGGAGCTGCGCGGGATGGACGCCGCGGGCCTGTCCTGACCCGTCCTCGCACACGAGAAGGCCCGGCACCGACGGACACGGTGCCGGGCCTCGTCGTCAGCTCGTGATGTCCTTCGTCGCGAATCGTCGCCAGGCGATGATGCCGAAGATCGTGGCGTACGCGAGCGAGGAGAAGGCGCCGTCGAGCAGGTCGTTCCACGACAGCGTCGGTGACAGCACGCCCGTCCACGACGTCGAGTAGTGGCCGGGCAACAGGTTGCGCAGTGATCCCAGTGCCGTGATCTGATCGAGGATCTGGGCCACGATGGACACCATCACCGTGCCGCCGACCGCGCCCAGGGGCGCGTCGGTGGACACCGACAGGGCGAGTGCCAGCCCGGCCACCCACGTCAGATTGATCGCGATGAAGACGACGCCGATCGCGAGCCGCCCGATCGACAGCCCGAACGACAGGGCATCGCCGAAGGGTGACACCAGCGACCCCAGTCCGTACAGCACGCTGCCCAGGATCAGCGACACCCCCACGAGCGTGAGCAGCGCGGCGAGCGACAGGATCGCCGACACCAGGGCCTTCTGTCGCAGCAGCCGACCTCGCGGAACAGGAACCGCGAGCAGGTAGCGCAGACTCGACCACGATGCCTCGCTGGCGATCGCGTCGCCGAAGAACAGCGCCACCACCACGATCAGCAGGAATCCCACCGACACGAACAGGGCGAAGACGAGGAAGTTCACCCCGCTCTGCGTGCCCAGGTCGATGAGGCTCCCGCTGGCGGTGTCGGAGTCCGACCCGCCCACCGTGAACGCGATGGCCATGATGACCGGCAGCAACGCGAGGAAGCCCAGGGACAACTGGGTTCTCCGCCGCGTGAACTGCCGCGTCAGCTCGGTCCGTAGCGACAGCGTGCCCGCGGGGGTGTACCCCGCGACCCGGCCGTCCGGATGTGCCGCGGTGGTGGTCGTCGGTCGACTGTCGGCGCTCATGTGGTCGTTCCGTTCCCCGAGGATGCGTCCGCCGCATGACGGAGTCGGTCGGTGTCGTCGTGCACGAGGTCGAGGAAGACGTCCTCGAGTCGTGTCGATCGCGACGCGGAGGAGACGCCGATATCGGCGCCCACCAACGTCCGCACCACCATCGCGGGATCGAGCACTCCGAGCTGCGCCTTGATCGCGCCCTCGGGTTCCGCCTCGACGACCTCGCCCATGCCGTCGATGCCTCGCAGCACCGAGACGGCATCGGCGGGCCGATCGACACGGAACTCCAGCGGACCGCTCGCGCCGATCAGATCGTCGACCGTCCCGGAGCTGATGACGACGCCCTTGTTCATGACGACGACGTGCGTGCAGGTCTGCTCGACCTCCGCCAGCAGGTGGCTGCTGACCAGGACCGTGCGGCCCGTCTGCGCGTAGCGGATGAGGACGTCGCGCATGGTGCGGATCTGGGGCGGGTCGAGCCCGTTGGTGGGTTCGTCCAGGACCATGAGGTCCGGGAGTCCGAGCATCGCCTGCGCGATGGCGAGCCGTTGCCGCATGCCCTGGCTGTACGACCGGACCTTGCGGTGGATCGCCGTGCCGAGGTCGGCGATCTCGAGTGCCTCCTCGAGATGGGCGTCCTCCGCCGGTCGGCCGGTCGCCTTCCAGTACAGGTCCAGGTTCTCCATCCCCGAGAGATGGGGAAGGAATCCGGACCCCTCGACGAAGGAACCGAGTCGGGACAGGACCGGCGCCCCCGGAGAGACCAGGTGCCCGAAGACCCGGATCTCGCCGCTGGAGGGCGTGATGAGGCCCATCAGCATGCGCAGCGTGGTGGTCTTGCCGGCGCCGTTGGGGCCGAGGAGCCCGAGCACCTGCCCCGCGCCGACGCGGAACGACACGCCGTCCACCGCGCGGAAGCCGTTGGAGTAGCTCTTCGCGAGATCGGTGATCACCAGCGGGACGTCCACCAGCGACTCGTCCACCTCGGCGACGGTGCGACGCCGGGAGATGAACGATGCGAGAGCGACGAGGGCGGCGACCAGCACGGCGAGCCCCGCGATGCCCACGACGGGGACCCACGGGAACGTCGACTCCGCGTTCTCGGCGGGTACCTCGGGCAGCGCGAGCGTGGCGTCGGAGAGTGTGACCGACACCGCCGCGGGCTCGAGCGGGACGGCGTAGGCCTGGTCGGTGGTGGAGAACGCCACCTCGACGCGATTCCCGGCGGCGACCTGGTATGCCATGCCCGGCAACGTGACGCTCACCGTGGAGGGCTGGTCGGACGGGGGGACCCGCACCGCGGACACCAGGCCGTTGGGCAGAGTGCGTCGACCGTCGTCGGACACGTCGTACAGCTTGGCGAAGAGCACGGTGCCGCTCGGTGAGGTGGTCGGACCGACGGTGACGGACACCGACGACGTGCCGACGATCGTGTACGACGAGTCGAGCGGCTCCGTGACGAACGACGCGGTCTGTCCCGGGATGTCGCCCGTCAGGAGTGCGCTCGCGGCCCCGCCGAGCCCGGCCGCGGCGCCGCCGAGGACCGAGGCGGAGCCGACCCCGGGCAGAGACGTGAGAGCAGCCGGGGACCCACCGGGCGGCCGGACGACGGTCTGAGTGTCGTTGCCGGTGGCCGAGGTGAGCGGGAAGTCCTGGCGTTCGGTCGGAGTGGCGTCCGAGAGCCCCGGATACGCGGCGGCGGTGAGCTCGCGAGCCCGATCGCCCTGGTCGGTCGGATCGCCCGCCAACGCGTAGGTGAACGCCGAGTCGGCGCGCGCGGAGTCGGTACCGTCCCCGATCAGATGCTGCACCAGGAAGTCCGCGACCGCACCGTCCGCGGTGGCGTCGGTCCCGCCGGCATCGTGGCCGCCGTCGAACCACCGCACCTGGACCGAGCCACCGGCCGCCGCGATCTGCCGGGCGGTGGCGTCGGCCTGGTCGAGTCCGAAGAGGGTGTCGCGCTGACCCTGCACGAGCAGGGTGGGTGCGGTGATCGAGGAGGCGAACGACCGGGGTGAGCGCGCACGCAGCAGTTCGCTGGTGGCCTCGGACGGTTGTCCGCTCACCGCGGACTCCGCGTACGCGAGACACACCTGGAGGGCGAACCGGCCGCATGCTCCAGCGGGGGCGGTCGATGTCGGAGCGTCGCCGGCTCCACCGGGAGCGGGGGCCGCACCGGCGCCGAAGAAGATGCCGGCCCAGCCGCGCTTCAGGACGCCGGCGTCGCTGCCCTCGGACACGGCGGGTGTCGGTGCCTGCGACGACGGCTCGGCCACCGAGTAGTTGGGAAAGAGGGACTGGTTCAGGTCGTTCCACGTGATCGAGGCGGCGTCCGCGTCGATGCGAGGATCGGTTCCGGCCGCCATGAGCGCGAGCGCGCCGCCGTAGGAACCACCGGCGACGCCGACCCGAGGGTCACCCGGGGAATCGAGTTGCACCTCGGGGCGAGTGGCCAGGTAGTCGATCAGCCCGCGAGCGTCGGCCACCTCACGATCGGGATCGTTGAGGCCGATGCTGCCGGTGCTGAGGCCGAAGCCGCGCGCGCTGTACGCGAGGACGACGAGCCCTCGCGACGCGAGATCCCGTGCCTGGGCGGCCACCGAGTTCTTGTCGCCGCCGAAGCCGTGGGCCAACAACACCGCCGGCGCGGGCCCGTCCGTGTCCGGCAGGTACAGCGTCGTGTCGATGTCGACGGTGGCACTGCTGCCCGGACTCTCCGGCAGTGTGCGGACGGCGTCCTCCGTCCGCACCGACGACGCGGAACCGTTCGAGTCGCGCAGAAGTGCGAACGACGCCACGGCGAGGGCGAGGACGACGAGCACCGCGACGACGACGATCACCGGTCGTCCGAGCGTCGAGGCGCGTCCGGGCAACCGGAATCGGGGTCGTGGCATTACTTCAATGTATGCGAGGGGAGAGACACGTGCTTTCGACCGGAAGCCGCGTCGGGCGGTCGCCGCTGCGACTAATGTCTCGAATCGACACTCGATGATCGTCGGGACATGACCACTGGAGGAATGTATGAGCGCTTACCGCAACGTCGTCGTCGGAACCGATGGCTCCGATTCGTCACTGCGGGCCGTGGAGAAGGCGGCAGCGCTGTCGGGCGATTCCGCCGCGACGCTCTACATCGCGTGTGCGTACTACCCGGCGGACTCGAAGGCGTCCTCGCAGGACGCGGACGCACTGAAGGACGACGCGTACCAGATCACGGGATCCGCTCCGACACAGGAGATTCTGCGTGTCGCGCGGGAGCGTGCGGTGGCGGCCGGCGCCTCGTCGATCGAGGAGCGTCCCGTGGTGGGCAACCCCGTCGACTCGCTGCTCGAGCTCGTCGGCGAGGTGAAGGCGGATCTGCTCGTGGTGGGAAACCGTGGACTGAACTCGCTCACCGGCCGCCTGCTCGGCTCGGTTCCGTCCGATGCGGCTCGCAAGGCGCGCTGCGACGTGTTGATCGTGCACACCACGCACTGACGCTCGAACCACCGCTGGATGCCGTCACGGCACGATCCGTTCGTGCCGTGACGGCATCACTGCAGCACGGGGGCGATGGGTCCCATCACGTCCGGTAGCGGCGATGTGTGGACGATTCCCAGCCGTTGTGTCGCGCGCGTGAGCGCGACATACAGATCGTTCAGGCCGCGGGCCGAGTCGTCCACGATCCGTGCGGGTTCCACGATGAGCACCGAGTCGAACTCGAGTCCCTTCGCGTCGCGCACCGTGCACACCCGGACGTCGTCGGCCCCCAGGTGTGCGAGCCGCGCGGCGATGTCCGCGGGTGCCAGCACCGCCGACATCCCCGGGCGCGGATGCGCGGCGACGTGGCGTTCGACCGCCGACACCAGATCGTCCTCCGTGACTCGATGCGCCCACGGCGTCTCACCGTTGTCCCGCACCGACCGCGGGATCGATGCGGCCGGGTCGAGCGTCGAGAGAACTCGCCGGGCGATCTCCATGATCGCCGCGGGGGTGCGGTAGTTCACGGTGAGTTCGGTCAGCTTCCACCGTTGCGCCACATAGGGGCCCAGGACGTCCTGCCAGGACGAGGCACCCGCCGTGTCGCCCGTCTGGGCCACGTCGCCCACGAGGGTCATCCATCGATTGGGTATGCGGCGCATGACCATCCGCCACGCCATCTGCGAGAGTTCCTGCGCCTCGTCGACGATGACGTGGCCGTAGGTCCACGTGCGGTCGCCGGCCGCGCGTTCGGCCGCCGTCAACCGGCGTCCGTGCCCCTGACGCTGGGCGAGTCTGTCGGCGTCGATGAGGTCGTACGCCATGAGGATCTCCGGATCGAGTTCGTCCTCGAGATCCTGCGGTGCCGATCCGGTCAGGATGTCGAGAGCTCCCTGGGCGTCCTCGATCTGGGCGCGCCAGCGACGCTGTTCCCGTTCGCGTTCCGCGGCGTCGTCGATACCCAGGAGCTCGGCGAGCTCGTCGAGCAGGGGAGCGTCGGCACCGCTGAAGCGTCCGTCGTCCGACCGTTCGAGGGCGGCACGGTCCTCGGGGTCCCACCCCGGTGCGGCCGTCCGCAGCCGTTCGGCCGAGGCCAGCAGTCCGGCGAGAACGTCCTGGGCGGACAGCTCCGGCCACAGTGCGCCGATCGCACCCATGAGTTCGGGGCTCTCCCGCATCTCGTCGCGGATGTCGGCTATGTCGTCACGGCTCAGCAGATTCGACCCGTCGAGCACGTCACCGCCCACGATGGCGGCGAACTGGTCGGCGAGCAGATCGATCATGGTGGACACGAAGATCGGTCGAGCGAGGTTGTGGGGTCGACGCGAGGACCGCGCTCGTCCCCGTGCGCGCGTGACCATCTTGCGGTCGATCCGCAATGTGTAGGTGTCGAAGTCGACCGACACCGGCTCCGACGGAAGTTCCTGACGGTCGCGCACGGCGGCGATCAGGACGTCGACGATGTCGAGGGAGCCCTTGAGTTCCGCCGCGCGCGCGGAGTCCTGGCGGCTCGCGTCGACACCCGGGTACAGATCCCCGATGGTCGACAGCAGCACCCCCGTCTCGCCCAGGGAGGGCAGCACCTGGCCGATGTAGTCGAGGAAGGTGCTGTTCGGTCCGATGATCAGCACGCCGCTCTTGTCCAGCTGCTTGCGGTACGTGTACAGCAGGTAGGCGGCGCGATGCAGGGCCACCGCCGTCTTGCCGGTGCCGGGACCACCCTGCACCACCAGGACGCTGCGATGCGTGGACCGAATGATGTCGTCCTGCTCGCGCTGGATGGTCTCGACGATGTCGTTCATCTGTCCCGTGCGTGCGGCGTTGAGCGCGGACAGCAGAGCACTCTCACCGGCGACACCGTCCGATCCGGTGGCGACGCCGGCGTCCTGCGCCGTCCGGAGGTCCAGGTACTCGTCCGCCACCCCGGTGACGCGACGACTGCGCGTCCGGATGTGGCGACGGCGTACGACGCCCTCGGGGGCGGCGGGCGTGGCGAGATAGAACGGGCGGGCCAGCGGGGCGCGCCAGTCGTAGAGCAACGACTGGTAGTCGTCGTCCTCGTCGAGGATGCCGACACGGCCGATGTAGCGCGGCGCGTCGTCCTCGACGTCGATCCGGCCGAAGCACAGACCGTTCTCGGACGAGTCATACTTCGCGATGTCGTCGTTGTAGAGAGCCGAGTAGGACTCGCGTTCGCTGCGCGCCTGCGGTGTCCCGCCCGTCTGGAGCAGGACGGCGCTCAGCCGGGACCGTGCATAGGTCCGCAGAGCGTCGAGGCGGTCGTAGAGCAGGGTGACGCGCTGTTGTTCCTGATCGAGGTCGGCGTCGTGCAGATCTGTCGGGGTGCCCTGATCCGGCACATGGTCTCCTGTACGCGAGTGGGGCGGGGTGACGAGGGCGGTCGTGCACCTCTCGGCGGCGCACGGAAGCGCCAGAAAAGTCTACGGGCTCCCGACGGCAACGGCCGGTGCCCCCGATCTCTCGGGAACACCGGCCGTGTGCTGCGGGGAAAAGATCAGAGGTACTGGTGCACCGTGCCCTCGACGCGGGCCCGTGCCTCCTTGGCGCGCTTCTCGGCGTCCTCGAGCGAGGCCTGCAACTGCTTCTGCGCGTCCTTGCTGGTGGACTTGTACTGCTTCTTGTACTCCTTGCGCGCTGCGTCGAACTGCTTGCGCGCGTCCTTGCCGGACTTCTTAGCCTGCTTGCGGGCCTTCTTGCCGTACTTCTCCGCCAGATCGCTGCCGTCGGCCTTGGCCTTCTCGGCCAGCTCGGCACCGCGGGACGCGGCGATCTCGGCGTACTTGCTGCCGCGATCCTGGGCGACGTCGGCGAACTCGGATGCGCGTGCAGCGGCCAGATCGGCCCACTTGGCACTGCGCTCCTTCGCCAGCTCGGCGAGCTTGCCGCCGCGATCCTGGGCGACGTCCGCCAGCTCGGCGCCACGCTGCGAGGCGATCTCGACGAGCGGCTGTGCGCGCTCGGCGGCGACGCCCGCGAGCTCCTTGGCGCGCTCGCCGGCGTGGGCGAGTGTCTCGGAGCTGTCCGAGGAGGACACCAGCGGGAGGGCGCCGGCGACGGCGACCTTGGCCGACTTGGCCGCCTTGCGACCGCGCCAGGCGACGGACGGCTTGCCCTCGGTGTCGACGGCGGCGATGAGCAGGCCGCCGAGGAGGCTGACGTTCTTGATGAACTGGGTGCGCTGCAGCGCCTTCGCCTGCGGGTCCGTCTCGTTCCAGAAGGAGTGACCCGCGAGGGTCGTCGGGACGAGGCTGCCCGCGAGCACGGTGGACGCGAGGCGCGGCGCCCGACCGGTCGCGAGAAGGAATCCGCCGCCGATCTGCACCGCGGCGTTGATCTTGACCAGCGTCTCGGGGTCGGAGGGAACGTTCTGCGTCACCTCGTCGGGAAGGGCGTCCTGGCTCTTCTCGATCAGAGGCTTCGCGGCCTGAGCCCTTCCGGCGGGGTTGCGCAGCGCATCCACGCCTCCTGCGATGAAGATGGATGCGAGCATCGGTCGGGCGATCCGGCGGACAATCACTGAGCCTCCTGCGTTGCGGCTGTGGTGTGGGGGACTGCTCTGGCTGCACGAGTGCGGTTGTTCACGCCCATGACATGCATGTGACGCTCTCGAACTGTATCCATACCCCCCGCCCCGGCGATTGAATCGCGGGGCGGGGGGGCACCGGATCGTGGTGACGGATCACCAGCCGCGGGTCCGCCATTCGTGAAGGTGAGGACGTTCTGAGCCCAGCGTCGTGTCCTTGCCGTGGCCCGGGTAGACGACCGTTCGATCGTCGTAGCGACCGAAGATCCGCGATTCCACGTCGTCCAGCAGCGACACGAAGTTCGCCTCTCCGTCGGTCTTGCCGACGCCGCCGGGGAAGAGCGAGTCGCCGGTGAACAGGTGCACGACGCCGCTCTCGGGGTCCGTGAGCGCCAGCGCGATCGACCCGGGAGTGTGGCCGCGGAGGTGGATCACGTCGAGGGTGACGTCGCCGACCTGCACGGAGTCGCCGTCGTCGAGCAGGCGGGTGGGGGCGACGGGGAGCGGTTCCGCATCGAGCGGATGTGCCGCCGACGGGGCGCCCGTCGCCGACGCGACGTCCTCGAGTGCCTGCCAGTGGTCGAAGTGCTGGTGCGTCGTGACGATCAGCGAGACCTCGGGTGCCACGCGGTCGACGACGGCGCGCAGCGTCGGAGCGTCGTTCGCGGCGTCGACGAGCAGCGATCGGCCCGTCCGGGAACAGACGACGAGGTAGGCGTTGTTGTCCATCGGGCCCACCGAGGTCTTCACGATCGTGGCGTGCGACAGGGTGCGGCGCTGCGAGCCCGTCCCCACGGACACCTCGCCGGTGTAGTCGTCGGAGATTGTCGGTGCATTCTCGGTCATGAGCGTGAGATTACCCACGACGACCGGTCGTGAGCCGGGCGCGGAGCCCGTCGGCCGGTCGAGTCTGTCGGACCTCGGGCATATGGTCGTCGAAGCCTGTCGTGTCCGAACACGACATGTCCGACGAAGAGTGGGCAGTTCACGCGGTCGACGAGAGAGTCGATGCAGCACGTTGCACGGCCGTGGGCCGTGACGAAGGAGAGGACAACCGTGGCGGATCGCCTGGTAGTGCAGGGCGCACGCGAACACAATCTCAAGGGCGTCGACATCGATCTGCCCCGGGACAGTCTCATCGTGTTCACCGGTCTGTCCGGGTCGGGCAAGTCGAGCCTGGCGTTCGACACCATCTTCGCCGAGGGGCAGCGCCGGTACGTCGAGTCGCTCTCGGCCTACGCGCGCCAGTTCCTGGGCCAGATGGACAAGCCGGACGTCGACTTCATCGAGGGCCTCTCGCCCGCGGTCTCGATCGATCAGAAGTCGACCAACCGCAACCCGCGGTCCACGGTCGGCACCATCACCGAGGTCTACGACTACCTGCGCCTGCTCTACGCACGCGCCGGCACGGCGCACTGCCCGCAGTGCGGTGAGCGCATCGCCAAGCAGTCGCCCCAGCAGATCGTCGACCAGGTGCTCGCGATGGAGGAGGGCCTGCGTTTCCAGGTGCTCGCTCCCGTCGTGCGCACCCGCAAGGGCGAGTTCGTCGATCTCTTCGAGCAGCTCAACACGCAGGGTTACTCGCGTATCCGCGTCGACGGCACCGTGCACCAGCTCACCGATCCGCCCAAGCTGAAGAAGCAGGACAAGCACGACATCGAGGTGGTGGTCGACCGCCTGACCGTCAAGGCGTCGTCCAAGCAGCGGCTCACCGACTCGGTGGAGACCGCGCTGCGCCTCGCCGACGGCATCCTGGTGCTCGACTTCGTCGACCGCGAGGAGAACGCCGCCGACCGTGAGCGCCGGTTCTCCGAGCGTCTGGCGTGCCCCAACGGGCACCCGCTGTCCGTCGACGAACTCGAACCCCGCGCGTTCTCGTTCAACTCGCCCTACGGCGCGTGCCCCGAGTGTGCGGGACTCGGCATCCGCAAGGAGGTCGACCCCGAACTGGTGGTTCCGGACCCCGATCTGAGCCTGGCGGACGGCGCCATCGCGCCGTGGTCCATGGGTCAGACGTCCGAGTACTTCGGCCGGCTGCTGTCCGGGCTCGCCGACGCCATGGGCTTCGACATCGACACCCCGTGGCGGAAGCTGCCGGCCAAGGTGAAGCGTGCCGTCCTCGAGGGCAGCGAGCATCAGGTGCACGTCCGCTACAAGAACCGGTACGGACGCACCCGGTCCTACTACGCCGAGTTCGAGGGCGTCATGCCCTTCCTGCACCGTCGGATGGATCAGACCGAGTCGGAGCAGATGAAGGAGCGCTACGACGGCTACATGCGGGAGGTCGACTGCCCGGTGTGCGAGGGTGCCCGCCTGCGCCCCGAGATCCTGTCCGTGACCATCGCCGCGGGCGATTTCGGGGACAAGTCCATCGCCGACGTGTGTGCACTGTCCATCTCGGAGTGCTCGAACTTCCTCAACACGCTGACGCTCGGTCCGCGTGAGGAGGCCATCGCCGGCCAGGTGCTCAAGGAGATCCAGGCCCGCCTCGGCTTCCTGCTGGACGTGGGACTCGAGTACCTCACGCTGTCGCGCGCGGCAGGAACGCTGTCGGGCGGCGAGGCGCAGCGCATCCGCCTGGCGACGCAGATCGGCAGTGGTCTCGTCGGAGTCCTGTACGTGCTGGACGAGCCGTCCATCGGCCTCCACCAGCGGGACAACCGCCGGCTCATCGACACGCTCACGCGGCTGCGCAACCTCGGCAACACGCTCATCGTCGTCGAGCATGACGAGGACACCATTCGCACGTCCGACTGGGTCGTCGACATCGGCCCGCTCGCCGGTGAGCGCGGCGGACGTGTCGTGCACAGCGGAACCTACGAGACGCTTCTCACCAACGCGGAGAGCCTCACCGGGGCGTACCTCTCGGGTCGCTCGGCCATCGATGTCCCGGCGGTACGTCGCCCGATCGATCCCAAGCGCAAGATCTCCGTGATCGGTGCCCGGGAGCACAACCTGCAGGACATCGACGTCAGCTTCCCGCTGGGAGTGCTCACTTCCGTGACGGGGGTGTCGGGATCGGGCAAGTCCACGCTGGTCAACGACATCCTGGCGACGGTGATGGCGAACAAGCTCAACGGCGCTCGTCAGGTACCCGGTCGGCACACCCGCGTCAACGGCCTCGACCAGCTGGACAAGCTGGTCCGGGTCGACCAGTCACCCATCGGCCGTACGCCGCGGTCCAACGCGGCCACCTACACCGGGGTGTTCGACAAGATCAGGACACTGTTCGCCGCGACGACCGAGGCCAAGATCCGCGGCTACCAGCCGGGTCGGTTCTCCTTCAACGTGAAGGGCGGCCGGTGCGAGGCGTGCTCGGGTGACGGCACCCTGAAGATCGAGATGAACTTCCTGCCGGACGTATACGTGCCGTGCGAGGTGTGCCACGGTGCCCGGTACAACCGGGAGACGCTCGAGGTCCACTACAAGGGCAAGACCATCGCCGAGGTGCTGAACATGCCCATCGAGGAGGCGGCCGACTTCTTCGAACCGATCACCTCGATCCACCGGTACCTCAAGACGCTGAACGAGGTGGGCCTGGGCTATGTCCGTCTGGGGCAGCCGGCCACCACGCTGTCCGGCGGCGAGGCGCAGCGTGTGAAGCTGGCCGCAGAGCTGCAGAAGCGCTCCATGGGACGCACGGTGTACATCCTCGACGAGCCGACCACGGGTCTGCACTTCGAGGACATCCGCAAGCTGTTGCTGGTGATCAACGGTCTGGTGGACAAGGGCAACACCGTCATCGTCATCGAGCACAACCTGGACGTCATCAAGACGTCCGACTGGGTCATCGACATGGGACCCGAGGGCGGATCCGGCGGCGGAACGATGGTGGCCGAGGGCACTCCCGAGCAGATCGCCGCCGTGCCCGAGAGCTACACCGGCAAGTTCCTGCAGGAGTCTCTTGACGCCGCCTCGACCCCACCGGTCCCGGTCAAGCGGACCCGCAAGCGCAAGCCTGTCGCGGTCTCCTGACCGGGCCGTCGCGTGACGGTCAGTGGACGGGCCCGGTGTACTTCTCGCCGGGCCCGGCGCCGGGCGCGTCCGGGTGCGCCGACTGCTCGCGGAACGCCTTCTGCAGCGCCTGCAGCCCTTCGCGGATGGGGCCGGCGTGCGGCCCCAGGTACTCCACGGAGGCCGTGACCAGTCCGGCGAGTGCGGTGATCACGCGTCGCGCCTCGTCGAGGTCGAGGTGGGGGCTGTCGGACGGATCCGCGTCGGAGAGTCCCAGCTTCTCGGCGGCGGAGCTCATGAGCATCACCGCGGCGCGGCTGATGACCTCGATCGCAGGGACGTCGGCCAGTTCACGCACGTCCGGCTCGAGCTGCGGCGCATCGCCCTCCACCTGTGGAGCACCGGCCTGAACGGCATCATCGGGGGTCGTCATGACATCAGACGATGCCACGATGTGCCGACACCGACGTCCCCGCCCGGTGCGTGACCGGACGGATTCGGTCCGCGAGGGCACCTGGTGTTATTCTTCTTCCCACGACCGCCTTCAGGTGTGTCCGTGTCGGCGCGTGAGTGCCGGGCACGGATGCGGAACCCGAAGGCAGCAAGTGGAGTCCGACTCCCACCACCGCACGGTTCGCCGGGCAGTGGTTCCGGTCCTTCCCAGCCACATCGGGAAGTGGTGCGCTTCGTCGACGAGACGGGGTGGCCCGCGGATGGTGACATCCGTCGACCGGTCGGTACCGGACCCCGCTGCTCGCGATCTCGATCGTGAGCGACGGGGTTTTCGTCGTTCGGAAGGTTCCCGCGGGAACAAATCGGGTGGCCACGGTGTCGAGGTAGACGGAGAGCACGAGCGCCGGTGTGGAGCGCGTAGGACGGCGCACCGCATCGGGTCGAGCACCACCATCCGTCACCGCACTACCGAGGAGGCCCCATCAGCACTGAGACCCGCATCAACGATCGCATCCGAGTTCCCGAAGTCCGACTCGTCGGACCTGGCGGTGAACAGGTGGGGATCGTGCGTGTTGAAGATGCACTCCGCCTGGCTGTCGAAGCCGATCTCGACCTCGTCGAGGTCGCACCCGACGCCCGTCCGCCGGTCTGCAAGATCATGGACTACGGCAAGTTCAAGTACGAAGCCGCGCAGAAGGCTCGTGAGTCGCGTAAGAACCAGACGCTCACGGTCATCAAGGAGCAGAAGCTTCGTCCCAAGATCGACGACCACGACTACGAGACGAAGAAGGGCCATGTCGTCCGCTTCCTCGAGGCCGGGTCCAAGGTCAAGGTGACCATCATGTTCCGTGGACGCGAGCAGTCGCGGCCCGAACTCGGTTACCGCCTCCTGCAGCGCCTGGGCGCCGACGTCGCCGAGCACGGCTTCGTCGAGACCTCGGCCAAGCAGGACGGCCGCAACATGACGATGGTCCTGGCTCCGCACAAGGGCGCCAAGACCAGGGCGAAGGCAGCGGAGGCGTCCAACGCACCGCGCGCCACTGTGCCGCCGCCGGCCTCCGCGCCGACTGCTGCACCCGCCGCCGAGGCGACACCGCCGGCACCCGCTGCTCCGCAGACGCCGGCGACGCCGCAGGCACCAGCCACACCGAGCGCCTGAGCGCTCGGATCCACCAGCACCACCGACCGAAGTAACAGAACTGAGGACTCATGCCCAAGTCGAAGACTCACAGCGGCACCGCGAAGCGATTCAAGGTGTCCGGTAGCGGAAAGATCCTGCGCCAGAAGGCCGGCCGCCGCCACCTGCTCGAGCACAAGTCCTCGCGCGTGACGCGTCGCCTCGACGGCAAGGCCGTCGTCAGCCCCAACGACGTTCCCCGCGTCAAGCGGCTTCTCGGTCTCTGATCTCTTTCCCACCCGGGCCCTAGGCCCCTCTACGACAGGATTCACCAGTGGCACGCGTGAAAAGGGCGGTCAACGCCCAGAAGAAGCGTCGTTCGATTCTCGAGGCGTCCAGCGGATACCGCGGGCAGCGTTCGCGTCTCTACACCAAGGCGAAGGAGCAGCAGCTCCACTCGCTCACCTACGCGTACCGCGATCGCCGCGCTCGCAAGGGTGACTTCCGCAAGCTGTGGATCACGCGTATCAACGCGGCAGCTCGGGCGAACGACATCACGTACAACCGTTTCGTGCAGGGTCTGAAGATCGCCGAGGTCGAGGTCGACCGCAAGATCCTCGCCGAGCTCGCGGTCTCCGACGCTGCGGCGTTCACCGCACTCGTCGAGATCGCGAAGGCGGCACTGCCTGCCGACATCAACGCACCGGCCGGAGAAGCAGCCTGATCAGGCGCTTCGACGACACTCCGTCACGACCCGCGGCGCCGCTCACCGAGCGGACTCCGCGGGTCGTTTCGGCTGTCAAGCTGCAGCGCGGCGTCGAACGTCGGCGAACCGGCCTCTTCCTCGCGGAGGGCGAGAACGCGGTGACCGAGGCGGTCGCCGCCGGTGTCGTGCGCGAGGTGTTCGCCACCGAGCGCTGGTTCGACGAGCACCGCGGACTGCTCGAGGCGTCGGCCGCGGCCGGTGCGCAGCCGCAGCTGATGACCGAGCGCGCGGCGAAATCGCTGTCGGGCACCGTGACGCCGCCGGGAATCGTGGCCGTGTGCACGTCCGTCGTCGTCTCCCTGGCCGAGGCGTTGGCCGCGAACCCGTCACTCGTGACGGTCGTCGTCGACATCTCCGAGCCGGGCAACGCGGGCACCATCCTGCGCGTCTCGGACGCCGCCGGCGCCGGCGCGGTGATCTTCGCCGGGGACAGTGTCGATCCGCTGAACGGCAAGAGCGTCCGCGCGTCCGCCGGAAGTCTCTTCCATCTCCCCGTCGCACGGGAGCGTTCGGTGACGGCGGTACTCGACGCGGTCCGTGCGACCGGCGCCAGTCTGCTGGCGACGACCGTCGACGGTGAACTGGACCTCGACGACGCCGACGACGCGCTGGCCGGGCCCACCGCCTGGGTGTTCGGCAACGAGGCGCACGGGCTGTCCCGCAAGGTCGCGGCAGCTGCGGATCACCGGGTGCGCATTCCCATCCACGGCCGCGCCGAGAGTCTCAACCTCGCCACCGCGGCCGCCGTGTGTCTGTACGCCGGTGCTCGGGTGCAGCGCCGCCGGGACACCGCCTAGGCTTTCCCCGCCGGGTTCTGCCCGGCGACCGTGAGGGGCACCCCGACAGAGGTGCTCGCCGATCGAGACGATGGAGTGTGTGGACGTGGAGCGCAACGAGGGTGAAGCGCAGGCCGATCAGGCCGCTGCCGACGCGGAGGCGCTGACCGACGCGGCGCTGGACGCAGCCGTCACCGAGGCCGAGTCCGCCTTCGCCGCCGCGTCCGACATCGACGCTCTGTCCGAGGCCAAGATCCACCACATCGGGAACAAGGCGCCCCTCGCGCTCGCACAGCGCGCGTTGGGCTCGCTGCCGAAGACCGAGCGGGCCGACGCCGGCAAGCGGGTCAAGGTGGCGCGTGACCGCGTGCGGATCGCGTTCGACGATCGTCGTGAGGTGCTGCTCGCCGAACGTGACGCGGCCGTGCTCGTCGCCGAGGCGATCGACGTGACCCTGCCGTCCGTCCGCCGCCCGGTGGGTGCCCGCCATCCCATCACCGTCATCGCCGATCAGGTCGCCGACGTCTTCGTGGCGATGGGGTGGGAGGTGGCCGAGGGCCCGGAGGTGGAGACCGAGCACTTCAACTTCGACGCGCTCAACTTCCTGCCCGACCATCCCGCGCGGACGATGCAGGACACGTTCCACGTCGCGCCCGAGGGGTCTCGTCAGGTGCTGCGCACGCACACCTCGCCGGTGCAGGTGCGGTCGATGCTCGAGCGCGACCTGCCGATCTACGTGGTGTGCCCCGGGCGCACGTTCCGTACGGACGAACTCGACGCGACGCACACGCCCGTCTTCCATCAGGTCGAGGGACTCGCCGTGGACAAGGGGCTCACGCTCGCCAATCTCCGCGGCACGCTCGACGCGTTCGCGCGTGCGCTGTTCGGCCCGGAGACGCGGACCCGTATGCGCCCCAACTACTTCCCGTTCACCGAGCCGTCCGCGGAGGTGGACGTGTGGTTCCCCCGCAAGAAGGGTGGAGCGGGCTGGGTCGAGTGGGGTGGCTGCGGCATGGTGAATCCGAACGTGCTGCGCGCCTGTGGCGTCGACCCGGAGATCTACAGCGGGTTCGCCTTCGGTATGGGCCTCGAGCGAACGCTGCAATTCCGCAACGACATTCCCGACATGCGCGACATCGTCGAGGGCGACGTGCGGTTCAGCCTGCCCTTCGGCGTGGCCGGCTGACGCTCGGCCCCTGCAGACAAGCATTCAGACAGAGAGAGTGGAGAAGTCGTGCGAGTGCCCCAGTCCTGGTTGACCGAGGTCGTCCGGAAGGCCGCTCCCGAGTGGAGCGTCACTGCTGACGAGCTCGACGCGGGGTTCGTGTCCGTCGGCTTCGAGATCGAGGACGTCATCCCCCTTCCTGCGATCACGGGCCCGTTGGTCGTCGGCCGTGTGCAGTCCATCGAGGAGTTGACCGAGTTCAAAAAGCCGATCCGCTTCTGCCTGGTCGAGGTGGGTGAGGCGGAGCCCCGCGGAATCGTGTGCGGTGCACGGAACTTCGCGGAGGGCGACCTCATCGTGGCCGCACTTCCCGGCAGTGTTCTGCCCGGCGGGTTCGCCATCGCCGCGCGGTCCACGTACGGGCGCACGTCCGACGGCATGATCTGCTCGGTGTCCGAGCTCGGTATCGGTTCGGATCACTCCGGCATTCTCGTGCTGCCTGCCGGCACGGCCGAGCCCGGCGACGACGCACTCGCCGTTCTGGGCATGGACGACACCGTGTTCGACGTCAATGTGACGCCCGATCGCGGATACGCCCTGAGCGTGCGCGGTCTCGGCCGCGAACTGGCGTGCGGTTTCGACGTGGACTTCGTCGATCCCGCCGACGCCCCGCAGCCCGTCGTGTCCGCGGCCGCCTCCGAGGGCGAGGCGTGGCCCGTCGACGTCCGTTCCGAGTCGGGTGCCACCCGTTTCGCCGCGCGCCGCGTCGTGGGCATCGATCCGGCGGCGGTGACCCCCTGGACGATCCAGCGGCGGCTGCTGCTGTCCGGGGTGCGACCCATCTCGCCCGCGGTCGACGTCACCAACTACGTCATGCTCGAACTGGGCCAACCACTCCACGCGTTCGACGCTTCCGCGCTCTCGGGCGGGTTGGTGGTCCGCCGGGCCGAGGCGGGGGAGACGCTCCGCACCCTCGACGACACCGTGCGCACCCTCGACCCGGAGGACGTCGTCATCGCGGACGAGTCCGGCGTGGTGTCGTTGGCCGGTGTCATGGGTGGCGCATCCACCGAGGTGGGCGACGAGACCACCGACATCCTGCTCGAGGCGGCCATCTGGAGCCCGCTCGCCGTGTTCCGCACCGCGCGCCGTCACCGGCTGCCCAGTGAGGCCAGCCGTCGCTACGAACGAGTGGTGGACTCCGCTCTCCCGGTGCGCGCGCTCGACCGTGCCGCCGCACTGCTGGCCTCGATCGCGGGCGGCCGGGTGGAGCCGCTGCTCACCGACATCGGTGCACCGACGGTGTCCGACACCGTGACCATGGATCTCGACCTGCCGGACCGGGTGGCGGGTGTGACCTATCCGAGCGGAACCGCGGTGCGCCGCCTCACCCAGGTCGGGTGCGAGGTCGTCGTGGACGTGTCCGAGGCCGGGCGCGGGGTGGCCGTAGTGACGCCGCCGACGTGGCGTCCCGACCTCCGTCAGGCCGCCGACCTGGTCGAGGAGGTGCTGCGACTCGAGGGACTGGAGTCCATTCCGTCCGTCCTGCCGCACGCTCCCGCGGGCCGCGGACTCACCGCCGCCCAGCGTCGTCGCCGGGCGGTGGGTCGGGCACTGGCCTACACGGGGCACGTCGAGGTCCTCGCTCCCGTGTTCCTGCCGGCCGGGGTCTTCGACGTCTGGGGACTCGACGCGGACGATCCGCGCCGGGTGACCACGCGGGTGCTCAATCCGTTGGAGGCGGACCGACCCGAACTGGCGACCACTCTCGTCCCGGGTCTCCTGGAGATCGCCCAGCGCAACGTCTCGCGCGGACAGCGGGATCTGGCGCTGTTCGCCGTCGCGCAGGTCGTCGAACCGGGCGAGGGCACGCGCCCGATCGATGCGCTCGCCGTCGACCGTCGTCCCACCGAGGACGAGATCGACGCTCTGAAGCAGTCGTTGCCGGTGCAGCCGCTGCACGCTGCCGTCGTCCTGACCGGTGCGGTGACGGCACCCGGGCCGTGGGGCCCCGGCCGTCCTGCCGACGCCACCGATGCCTTCAGCGCAGCGAGGACGATCGCGAGCGCGTCCGGTGTCGAGGTGGAACTCCGGTCCGCCCAGTACCTTCCGTGGCATCCGGGCAGGTGTGCCGAAGTCGTTGTCGACGGTGTCGTGGTCGGGCACGCGGGTGAGCTGCATCCCGGTGTCCTCGAGCGCGCCGGTCTGCCGCCGCGGACCTGCGCGGTGGAGATCGACCTCGATCGCGTTCCCACCCTCGAGCCGCTGCCGTCGCCGTCCATCTCGCCGTTCCCCGCCGTGCTGCAGGACGTCGCGGTCGTCGTCGACGAGTCCGTCCCGGCCGCCGCCGTGCAGTCGGCTCTGGTGTCCGGGGCGGGCCCACTCCTCGAGGACATTCGTGTATTCGACGTGTTCTCCGGCGATCAGGTCGGTGCCGGCCGGAAGTCGCTGGCTTTCGCCCTGCGGTTCCGAGCGGCCGACCGTACGTTGACCGAGGACGAGGCGAGTGCCGCTCGCGATGCCGCCGTCGCGGCAGCGGCGACGGCGGTGGGAGCCGAACTCCGACACTGACGGTGCGCCGCTTTTGAATGAGCTTGCACCGTCATGCATAATCATCGTATGGACAGTGCATCGACATCGACGGGCACCCGGGTGGCCGTCGCGGGCGCCAGTGGCTACGCGGGTGGCGAGATCCTGCGTCTGCTGCTCGGACACCCGGCAATGCTCGACGGCCGGATGACAATCGGCGCCCTGACGGCCGGTGGAAACGCCGGAACCACGCTGGGGCAACACCATCCGCATCTCGTTCCGCTCGCGGACCGCGTGCTGGTGGACACGGACGCCGCGGCCCTGGAGGGGCACGACGTCGTGTTCCTCGGGCTCCCGCACGGGAAGTCAGCCGCCCTCGCCGAACAGCTGTCGGACTCCACGCTGATCATCGACTGCGGTGCAGACTTCCGGTTGACCGACGCCGCCGCCTGGGATCGCTGGTACGGCGGGGAGTACGCCGGACACTGGCCCTACGGCATGCCCGAGTTGCCCGGTGGTCGGGACGCCCTGGTCGGAGCGACGCGCATCGCTGTTCCCGGGTGCTATCCCACGGCCTCGTCGCTGGCTCTGGCGCCCGCGTTCGCTGCCGGCATGGTCGAGCCCCGCGTGACCGTGGTGGCCGTGAGCGGCACCTCCGGCGCCGGTCGCGCGGCGAAGCCGGACCTGTTGGGTTCCGAGGTCATGGGGTCGGTCCGTGCCTACGGCATCGCCGGCGCGCATCGCCACACGCCGGAGATCACGCAGAACCTCTCCGCCATCGCCGGCACCGACGTGATCGTGTCGTTCACTCCTGTGCTGGCTCCGATGCCGCGCGGCATCCTGGCGACGTGCACCGCTCCGACGACAGTGTCGGCCTCCGAGGCGCGTGCGGTCTACGAGAAGTACTGCGCCGACGAACCTTTCCTTCACCTTCTCCCGGAGGGGCAGCTGCCGCAGACGGGGTCGGTGCTCGGGTCCAACGCGGTCCACCTGCAGGTGGCGGTCGACGAGGACGCGGGCTTGCTGGTGGTCCTCGCCGCCATCGACAATCTGACGAAGGGCACCGCCGGTGCCGCGGTGCAGTCGATGAACATCGCTCTCGGACTCCCCGAGAGCGCCGGACTCTCCACGGTGGGAACAGCACCATGACCGACCACAGCCAGTCCTCTCCCGGCGCCCCCACGCGCGCTCCCGGGGTTCTCGTCCGCACACAGGGTGTGACGTCGGCAGCGGGATTCCGGGCCGCCGGGGTCGAGGCCGGTCTCCGGGCCAAGGGGGGCCTCGACGTCGCCCTCGTGGTCAACGAGGGCCCCGATCTGGCAGCGGCCGGTGTCTTCACCCTGAACAAGATCAAGGCTGCGCCCGTCCTGTGGTCGCAGCAGGTGCTGACCTCCGGTCGGCTCCGCGCCGTCGTCCTGAACTCGGGCGGCGCCAACGCCTGCACCGGTGCGCCCGGATTCCAGGACACGCACCGTACCGCCGAGCACCTCGCATCGACCCTCAGCGACTGGGGAACCGAGACGGGCGCCGGCGAGATCGCCGTGTGTTCGACCGGACTGATCGGCGACCGGTTGCCCATGGACAAGGTGCTTGGCGGTGTCACCGAGGTGGTGCACGAGCTCGCCGGAGGCATCTCGGGCGGCACCGATGCGGCCTACGCGATCATGACGACCGACACCCGGCCGAAGCAGGCCGCGATCCACCACGAGAACGGCTGGAACGTGGGCGGCATGGCCAAGGGCGCCGGCATGCTGGCGCCCTCGCTGGCGACGATGCTGTGTGTCGTCACCACGGACGCCGTGGCGAGCGCCGATCAGCTCGATCGCGCCCTCCGACACGCGACGGCACAGTCCTTCGACCGACTCGACGTGGACGGCGCGACCTCCACGAACGACACGGTGCTGCTCCTCGCGTCCGGTGCCAGCGGCATCGAGGCGACACAGGAGGAACTCGACGCCGCTGTCCTCGCGGTGTGCGACGACCTCGCGGATCAGCTGATGGCCGATGCGGAGGGCGTGACCAAGCGGATCATCGTCAGGGTCGGTGGTGCCGAGTCCGAACAGGACGCACTCGTGGCGGCGCGAACCATCGCACGCGATTCCCTCGTCAAGACGGCGCTGTTCGGCTCCGATCCCAACTGGGGCCGCGTTCTCGCCGCTGTGGGCATTGCGCCGGTCGCGCTCGATCCCGATCGCATCGTCGTGTCGTTCAACGGCGATCCCGTGTGCGTCGACAGCATGGGTGTGCCCGGCGCTCGTGAGGTCGATCTCTCGGCCGTCGACATCACGGTCGAGGTGGACCTCGGTGTCGGCTCCGCGTCGGCGTCGATCAGGACCACGGATCTGTCGCACGCCTACGTCGAAGAGAACTCGGCGTACTCGTCATGACGTCGTCCGAGCCCGTGTCCGCACACGACACCGCACGCATCCTCGCCGGCGCCCTCCCGTGGCTCCAGCAGTGGACGGGCAAGGTCGTCGTGGTCAAGTACGGCGGCAACGCCATGATCGACGATCGACTCAAGGCCGCGTTCGCGGCCGACATGGCGTTCCTGCGCACCGTCGGTATCCACCCGGTGGTCGTGCACGGCGGCGGTCCCCAAATCACCGCCATGCTCACTCGACTCGGACTGGTGGGGGAGTTCCGCGGCGGCTTCCGCGTGACGACGCCCGAAGTGATGGACGTCGTGCGCATGGTCCTGTTCGGGCAGGTCGGTCGCGAGCTGGTCGGACTGATCAACGCCCACGGCCCCTACGCTGTCGGCATCTCCGGCGAGGACGCGCACCTGTTCACGGCGACTCGACGCACCGTGACCGTCGACGGTGTCGCCACCGACATCGGTCTGGTGGGGGACGTGACGACGGTGAATCCCGCAGCGGTGCACGACCTCATCGAGGCCGGGCGCATCCCGGTCGTCTCGACCATCGCTCCCGACGCGGACGGCGTCGTGCACAACATCAATGCGGACACCGCTGCCGCGGCCCTCGCGGAGGCGCTCGGCGCGCAGAAGCTCGTCGTCCTCACCGACGTCGAGGGGCTCTACACGAACTGGCCGGACCGCGGGTCGCTCGTCTCGGAGATCGAGGCGGACGTCCTCGCCGAACTGCTGCCCGGCCTGGACGCCGGCATGGTCCCCAAGATGGAGGCGTGTCTGCGCGCGGTGCGCGGGGGAGTTCCCAGCGCCCATGTCATCGACGGTCGACTCGAGCACTCCGTGCTCCTGGAACTGTTCACCGGCGAGGGCATCGGCACGATGGTGCACGACGGCAGTACGAGAGGACGGGCATGACCAGCACGGAGCAACTGCAGCAACGCTTCTCGAATGCGCTGATGAACAACTACGGCGTGCCGCGCGTGGCGCTGGTCGGCGGTTCGGGAGCCGTGGTGACGGACGCCGACGGCAAGGAGTACCTCGATCTCCTCGCCGGGATCGCGGTCAACATCCTCGGCCACGGACATCCTGCCGTCGTCGAGGCGGTCTCCGCCCAGCTGACGACGCTGGGCCACACGTCCAACCTCTACGCGGCGCCGCCGTCGATCGAACTGGCGGAGCACCTCCTCGAGCACCTCGGTCACGCGGCCGGCGGCGACGCTCGGGTGTTCCTCTGCAACTCCGGCACCGAGGCCAACGAGGCCGCCTTCAAGATCGCGCGTCTCACGGGTCGACCGAACATCATCGCGGCGGAGAACGCGTTCCACGGTCGGACCATGGGAGCCCTCGCGCTCACGGGGCAGGCGGACAAGCGGGCTCCGTTCGAGCCCATGCCCGCCGGTGTGTCGCACGTTCCCTACGGCGACATCGCCGCGCTCGAGGCGGCGGTCGACGAGAACACGGCCGCCGTCTTCCTCGAACCGATCATGGGTGAGGGCGGAGTCGTCGTCCCGCCGGAGGGCTATCTGCCCGCAGCGCGCGAGATCACTGCGCGCCACGGCGCCCTGCTGATCCTCGACGAGGTCCAGACTGGCATCGGCCGTACGGGGTGGTTCTACGCCCATCAGCGGTTCGGCATCGTCCCGGACGTCATCACCCTGGCGAAGGGGCTGGGCGGGGGACTGCCCATCGGCGCCTGCATCGGCATCGGCCCGGCAGCCGCCATGCTCACCCCGGGCAAGCACGGGACCACGTTCGGTGGCAACCCGGTGTGTTCGGCGGCGGCCCTGGCGGTGCTGCGCACTCTCGCGTCCGAGGATCTGCTCTCGCACGCCGACCGGCTGGGCAAGATCCTGCGACACGACATCGAGGCGCTCGGACATCCCCTCGTCGATCGCGTACGGGGTGCGGGCCTTTTGCTGGGCATCGTCCTCACCGAGCCGGTGGCGGCCGATGTCGAGACCGCGGCCCGCCACGCAGGCTTCCTGGTGAACGCGGCGCAGGCGAACGTCCTGCGTCTGGCGCCGCCCCTGATCATCACGGACGAGCAGGCAGCATCGTTCGTCCGTGCACTTCCCGCGGTCCTCGACGAGGCGCGGCCGACAGCAGAGGCGACCTCGTGACACTGCGGCACTTCCTTCGAGACGACGATCTCTCCCCCGAGGAGCAGGCCGAGATCCTCGCTCTCGCAGCCGAACTCAAGAAGGCGCCGTTCTCGCGGCGCCCGTTGGAGGGTCCGCGCGGCGTCGGCGTCATCTTCGAGAAGAACTCGACGCGCACCCGCTTCTCGTTCGAGATGGGCATCGCGCAGCTCGGCGGCCACGCAGTGGTCGTCGACGGCCGCAGCACGCAGCTCGGACGCGAGGAGACGCTGCAGGACACCGGGCGCGTGCTGTCCCGCTACGTCGACGCCGTCGTGTGGCGCACGTTCGGGCAGAAGCGCCTCGAGCAGATGGCGACGGGGGCGAGCGTGCCCATCGTCAACGCGCTGTCCGACGATTTCCACCCCTGCCAGGTGCTGGCCGATCTCCAGACGCTCGCCGAGCGCAAGGGATCGTTGAGAGGTCTGCGCCTCTCGTACTTCGGTGACGGCGCGAACAACATGGCGCATTCCCTCATGCTCGGCGCCGTCACCGCCGGCGTCGATGTCACGATCGCCGCCCCGGAGGGCTTCGTGCCGGATCCGTCGGTGCTGGCCGCCACGCAGGAGCGCGGTGAGCGGACGGGAGCGAGCGTGACCGTCACGAACGATCCGATCGCCGCCGCGACCGGAGCCGACGTGCTGGTCACCGACACGTGGACGTCGATGGGGCAGGAGAACGACGGCCTCGACCGCGTCGGACCCCTGCGCCCGTTCCAGATCAACGAGTCGCTGCTCGACCGTGCCGACTCGGAGGCTCTCGTTCTGCACTGCCTCCCGGCCCACCGCGGCGAGGAGATCAGCGACACGGTGCTCGACGGCCCTCGCAGCGTCGTGTGGGACGAGGCCGAGAACCGGTTGCACGCACAGAAGGCCGTCCTGGTGTGGCTGCTCGAGCAGGCGGCATCGGGACGACGGACGCCGTGACCGCCGAGTCGCAGGGCCCGGTGACGTCGTCGACGCGCGCCGGGCGCCAGGCGCGCGTCGTGGCCCTGCTCTCCACCCACCAGGTCCGGTCGCAACAGGAACTCCAGTCGCTGCTCGCGGCGGAGGGGATCGAGGCCACCCAGGCCACTCTCTCCCGCGACCTCGACGAGTTGGGCGCCGTCAAACTTCGCGCCGCCGACGGTGGTGCGGGCGTCTACGTCGTTCCCGAGGACGGCAGCCCGGTCCGCGGGGTCGCGGGCGGCACCGATCGGCTCTCCCGGCTGCTCGGCGAGTTGCTCGTCTCCACCGACGCCAGCTCCACGATGGCGGTTCTCCGCACGCCGCCCGGAGCCGCGCACTATCTCGCCAGTGCACTGGACCGGGCGGCACTGCCCGAGATTGTGGGAACGGTCGCGGGGGATGACACCATCTTCGTGATCGTCCGCGATCCGCTGTCCGGACGCGAGCTCGCCGACCGCATCGAGAATCTCGCGCGCTGAACCACCAGACCGAATCCCAGAACGTCAGAATCACACGAAGGAGCACACACCCCATGGCCGAACGCGTCATCCTCGCCTACTCCGGCGGTCTCGACACCTCTGTCGCCATCAGCTGGATCGGCCGCGAGACCGGCAAGGAGGTGGTCGCCGTGGCGATCGACCTCGGCCAGGGTGGCGAGGACATGGAGGTCATCCGGCAGCGCGCACTCGACTGCGGCGCTGTCGAGGCCGTCGTCGTGGACGCCCGGGACGAGTTCGCGGACGAGTACTGCCTGCCGACCATCCAGTCGAACGCCCTCTACATGGACCGCTACCCGCTGGTGTCGGCCATCAGCCGTCCCCTCATCGTCAAGCACCTCGTCGAGAATGCGCGCTCGCACGGCGGCACCGTCGTGGCTCACGGGTGCACCGGCAAGGGCAACGACCAGGTCCGCTTCGAGGTCGGCTTCAACACGCTCGCGCCCGAGCTCGAGGTGCTGGCCCCGGTGCGCGACTACGCCTGGACCCGCGAGAAGGCCATTGCCTTCGCCGAGGAGAACAGCATCCCGATCAACGTCACCAAGAAGTCGCCGTTCTCGATCGACCAGAACGTGTGGGGTCGCGCCGTGGAGACCGGGTTCCTCGAGGATCTGTGGAACGCCCCGACCAAGGACGTCTACGACTACACCGAGGATCCGACGGCCAACTTCAACGCGCCGGACGAGCTGGTCATCACGTTCGACAAGGGACGCCCGATCGCCATCGACGGCCGCCCGGTCTCGGTGCTGCAGGCGATCCAGGAACTGAACACCCGTGCGGGCAAGCAGGGTGTCGGCCGCCTCGACGTGGTCGAGGACCGGCTCGTCGGCATCAAGAGCCGTGAGGTCTACGAGGCTCCCGGCGCCATGGTCCTGATCCGTGCCCACGAGGAGCTCGAGCACGTCACCCTCGAACGCGAGCTCGGCCGCTACAAGCGGCACACGGACCAGAAGTGGGCCGAGCAGGTCTACGACGGCCTGTGGTTCTCGCCGCTCAAGGGTGCACTCGACACCTTCGTCCAGCACACCCAGGAGCACGTGTCCGGTGAGATCCGCCTGGTGCTGCACGCCGGCACCGTCGTCGTGAACGGTCGTCGCAGCGGGGAGTCGCTGTACGACTTCAACCTCGCGACCTACGACGCGGGCGACACCTTCGATCAGTCGTCGGCCAAGGGCTTCGTGCAGCTGCACGGCCTGTCGTCCAAGATCGCCGCCAGCCGTGACCGTGGCGCGGTGGCGGCGCAGGGACAGTCGGACCTGTGACGTCACCCGCGCACGGCACCAACGCGGGCGCTCTGTGGGGTGGGCGCTTCGCGTCGGGTCCCGCGGAAGCCATGGCGGCGCTGAGCAAGTCGACCCACTTCGACTGGGTGCTCGCCCCGTACGACGTCCGTGCCTCCAAGGCTCACGCACGTGTGCTCAACTCGGCCGGCCTGCTGACGGCGGGCGATCTCGAAGCGATGCTCACCGGCCTCGATCAGCTCGCCGCCGACGTCGACTCGGGTGCGTTCGGTCCCGCAGAGTCCGACGAGGACGTGCACGGCGCACTCGAGCGCGGGCTGATCGACCGGGTCGGACCCGAGCTCGGCGGCAGGTTGCGTGCCGGCAGGTCGCGCAACGACCAGGTCGCGACCCTGTTCCGGATGTGGCTGCGGGACGCGGTGCGGCGGGTGTCGGCGGGCGTGCTGGACGTGGTCGAGGCCCTCACCGCGCAGGCGCAGGCACATCCCGATGCGGCGATGCCGGGCAAGACGCACTCGCAGGCCGCGCAGCCGGTCCTGCTCGCGCATCATCTGCTCGCACACACCCATCCGCTGCTGCGGGACGTGCAGCGCTTCCGGGACTTCGACGGCCGCGCCGCGGTGTCGCCCTACGGTTCGGGCGCCCTGGCGGGCTCGTCGCTCGGACTCGACCCGGAGAAGATCGCCGCGGAGCTCGGGTTCGACGGTTCCGCAGAGAACTCGATCGACGCGACGAGTTCGCGCGACTTCGCCGCCGAGGCGGCGTTCGTCCTGGCCATGACTGCCGTCGACCTGTCGCGTCTCGCGGAGGAGATCGTGTCGTGGAGCACCCCGGAGTACGGCTACGTGACACTCGCCGACGCATGGTCGACGGGCAGTTCGATCATGCCGCAGAAGAAGAACCCGGACGTCGCGGAGCTCACGCGCGGCAAGACCGGGCGACTGATCGGCAATCTCACCGGTCTGCTCGCGACGCTCAAGGCTCAGCCCCTCGCGTACAACCGTGATCTGCAGGAGGACAAGGAGCCCGTCTTCGACTCGGTGCTCCAGCTCGAGATGCTTCTGCCTGCCCTGACCGGGTTGGTGTCCACCCTCACCTTCCACACCGACCGGCTGCGCGAGCTGGCGCCGGCGGGATTCACGCTGGCGACGGACATCGCCGAGTGGCTCGTCCGCAACGGTGTGCCGTTCCGGCACGCCCACGAGGTGGCAGGCGACTGCGTGCGACGTGCGGAGTCGCGCGGTGTGGGTCTGGACGAACTGACCGACGAGGAGTTCGCGACGATCGACCCGGCGCTCACACCGGAGGTCCGCTCGGTGCTCACCGTCGACGGATCCATCGGCTCGCGGGACAGCCGCGGCGGTACCGCGCCCGCGCGGGTGGCGGAGCAGATCATCGTGGTCCAACGCACCGCGGGCGAGCTCAGGACGTGGATCACGGCCTGACGGGACGACCCGATCCGAGCGGTCGGAGTGGTGTGAGACGCTGTGTCCTCATCGGTCGACGAGTCGTGGACCACACCGACCGAATCGATGCCGCCTTCGAGGAGTGCAGTTGCTGGGAATCGACACCGGGTCGGTCGCGACGTCGTTGCGGCGTGTGGTCGCCACGGCGCAGAACGGGCTCGAGGTCATCCGTCTCGGGGGACTCGAGACGGATGCCGTTCCGTCTCCCTTCTCGGTGGTCGCGCGCGATCGTATGTACCGGCTGCGTCGGTACTTCCCGGAGTCCGAGCAGACGGGTCCGCCCGTCGTGCTCGTACCGCCGATGATGATGTCGGCCGACGTCTACGACGTCACCCGCGACCAGGGCGGCGTCGGTATCCTGCACGAGGCGGGGATGGACCCCTGGGTGGTCGACTTCGGTTCGCCGGCCACCGAGGAGGGCGGGTGGAACCGGACGCTGGCGGACCACATCGTCGCGATCAGCGAGATCATCGACATCGTCGCCGAGCGAACGGGTCGCGAGGTCCACCTCGGTGGGTACTCGCAGGGCGGCATGTTCTGTTACCAGGCCGCCGCATACCGCTCGAGTCGCGACATCGCCAGCATCATCACGTTCGGCAGTCCGGTGGACACCCTCGCGGCGCTCCCTCTCGGGATCCCGGCGAACGTGGCCACCAAGGGTGCCGAGTTCCTCGCCGAGCACGTGTTCACGCGTCTCGCGGTGACCGACTGGATGGCCCGCACCGGGTTCCAGTTGCTCGACCCGGCCAAGACCGTCAAGTCGCGCATCGACTTCCTGCTCCAGCTCCACGACCGGGACGCGCTCCTGCCCCGCGAGTCCCAGCGCCGGTTCCTCGCGATGGACGGGTGGGTCGCCTGGTCGGGCCCGGCGGTCGCGGAACTGTTGACGCAGTTCGTCGTGCACAACCGCATGATGACGGGTGGGTTCTCCATCCGCGGCAAGGTCGTCTCGCTCGCGGAACTGACCATGCCGATCCTCGCGTTCGTGGGGGAGGTCGACGACATCGGCCAACCGCTCGCGGTGCGCGGCATCCGCAAGGCGGCTCCGCGGGCCAAGGTGTACGAAGCAGGGCTCCGCGCCGGGCACTTCGGACTGGTGGTGGGGAGCACCGCGGCCACGCAGACGTGGCCGAGCACGGCGGGGTGGATCCGGTGGCGCGAGGGCCTGGGGCCGCGGCCGGTCGAGGTGCACGCCATGGGGTACGACGAGCACCCGGCCTCGGAGAGCGGCGTGTCGGTGGGAAATCGTCTCGTCCACACCGCGGCCACCATCGCCGAGGTCGGCCTGGGTCTCGGTCGCGGCATCGCCTCGGCGGCGGCCGGGGCCGTGAAGGGGTCTCGTGAGATCTCGTCCGAGGCCGCTCGCACACTGCCCCGTCTCGCCAGACTCGGCCAGCTGCAACCTCATTCGCAGGTATCCCTCGGTCGTCTGCTCGGTGAGCAGGCTCGGCGCGCGAGTGCCGGTGAGTGCTTCGTGTTCGACGACCGTGTGTACTCCTACGCCGCCGTGGATCAGCGCATCGACAACGTGGTGCGCGGCCTGATCGTCAACGGTGTACGCCCCGCGATGCACGTCGGCGTGCTGATGGAGACACGTCCGAGCGCACTCGCCGCCGTCGCCGCACTGTCCCGCATCGGTGCGGTGGCCGTCATGCTGCAGCCCACCAGCGATCTCTCGGCGTCGCTGCGACTCGGGCGCGTCGAACTGCTGATCGTCGACCCCGACAATCTGGCCGGATCCGTCGACCACGGACTGGACGTGCTGGTCCTGGGCGGCGGCGAGTCCCGCTCGCTCGACATCGAGGACTCCGACCTGGTCGTGGATCTCGAGCAGGTCGACCCGTCGACCGTGGAGTTGCCGGGGTGGTACGTCCCCAACCCCGGGCGCGCACGGGAACTCGCCTTCGTGCTGTTCAGCGGGAACGACGACACTCTGGACGCCAAGTTCATCACCAACTACCGCTGGGCTCTGTCGGCCTTCGGTACGGCCAGCTCCGCAGGTCTGTCCCGCGGCGACACCGTGTACTGCCTGGCGCCGCTGCACCATTCGGCCGGACTGCTCGTGGCGGTGGGCGGCGCGTTGGCGGGCGGGTCCCGCATCGCGCTGTCGCGCGGTGTCGAGCCCGAGCGCTTCGCGGACGAGGTGCAGCGCTACGGCGTCACGGTCGTGTCCTACACGTGGACCATGATGCGGGACATCCTGACGTCGGAATCCCTTCCGCACCGAGGACAGCACGCCGTACGGCTCCTCATCGGATCGGGCATGCCCACCAACCTGTGGCGGCACACGCTCGAACGACTGGCACCTGCGCGGGTACTCGAGTTCTACGCGTCCACCGAGGGCGACGTCGTCCTCGCGAACGTGGCGGGAACGAAGATCGGGGCAAAGGGTCGCCCGCTGCCGGGCAGTGCACGGGTGGAACTCGCGGCATACGACGCCGTCTCGGGTCGGTACCTCGTGGACGAGCAGGGATTCGTCCGACACTGCGAGACCGGCGAACCCGGCCTGTTGCTCGGCCGCCCCGGACTGGACGACTCCAGCGGCGCGTTCATGCGTGGTGTCTTCAGTGCCGGCGACGTGTGGACTCCGACCAACCTGCTGTTCCGTCGGGACGAGGGCGGTGACTACTGGTTGCTCGGGCACAAGCGCTCGGTGATCACCACCGCACGCGGACCCGTCTACCCGCAGCCGATAGCCGACGCGATCGGCGAGGCGGAGCCGGTGGACCTGGCCGTGGCGTACGGCATCGGGGAGCACGGTGACCAGTGGTCGGTGTGCGCGGTGACCGTGCGGGCGGGTCAGAACCTTACGGCGTCGATGGTGTCGGATGCGCTGTTGGTGTTGGATCCGGCCGAGCGACCCGACGTCGTGCACGTGGTCGCGGACATCCCGCTGAGCCGCGCGTTCCGACCGCTCGACGACACGCTGCGCGCTGCCGGACTGCCCGGTCCGGGGGTCAAGACCTGGTATCTGGCGTCGACGTCCGGCGAGTACAAGCGCATGACGAAGGCAGTGGCGGCGGAGCGCTTCACCGCGCATCAGTAGGGTGAGACCGCGTCGGAAGACCGACGCGACGACGGAACGAGGAGTCCTCTTGAGCGTCGATGCTCGCTTGCACAGCATTCTCGCCTGCCCGCAGGACAAGGGTCCGCTTCTGCTGATCCAGGACGAGCTGCTCTACAACCCCCGGCTGCGCCGTGTCTACCCCATCGAGAACGGCATTCCGGTGCTGCTCATCGACGATGCGCGTGACGCCACCGACGCCGAGCACGAGGACATTCTGGCTCGGGCGACCGCGCCCGCTCCGATCGCGGAGTGACGGGAGCGACTGCGACTCGTCGATCGCCGACATGACCGGCCCCGTACTGCCGTCCGAACGACTTCTCGGGTCCGCGACTCCCGTCGACGCGGCGACGCGTCTGCTCGGCGCCAGTCTGACCTGCGCCGGCGTCACGCTCCGCATCGTCGAGGTGGAGGCGTACGGCGGAGATCCCGGCGGACCCTGGCCCGACCCCGCGGCGCACTCGTTCCGAGGCCCCACACCGCGCAACTCGGTCATGTTCGGGCCGCCCGGTCGCCTGTACGTCTATCTCAGCTACGGGATGCATCTGTGCGCGAACATCGTCTGTGGTCCTGACGGAACAGCCGGCGCCGTCCTGATCCGCGCGGGTGAGGTCGTCGACGGTCTCGCGGTCGCCAGGACGCGGCGGCCCCGCGCACCGGAGTTCGGTATGGCGCGCGGACCTGGCAACGTCGGGAGTGTTCTCGCACTGTCGTTGGCCCACAACGGTGTTCGTGTCTTCGCCGAGAGCGCGGAAGTGTCGGTGACGCTGTCGGACGAGACGGCGTCACCGGTACAGTCAGGTCCTCGTGTCGGCGTGTCCACCGCTCCCGACCGTCCGTGGCGTTTCTGGATTCCCTCGGTGGCCGTGTCTGCCTATAGACGGAGCCCGCGAGCTCCGACAGACCCCGCCGGGGAGCCCGGTACTCAGGCCTGAGGGCGCCGTCGGGTGACGTGCGTGCATGCGAAAGAATCAGCGGTGTGAGCATCATCGAGGACCTGACCTGGCGTGGACTGATAGCCCAGTCGACAGACATCGAGGCACTGACAGCGGCGACCACCGCGGACGGCCCGATCACCCTCTACGCGGGATTCGATCCGACGGGACCGAGCTTGCACGCAGGGCACCTCGTTCCGCTGCTGGTCCTGTCACGTTTCCAGCGTGCGGGTCATCGTCCGATCGTGCTGGCCGGCGGAGCCACCGGACTCATCGGTGATCCGCGTGACGTCGGCGAACGCGTCATGAACTCGAGTGACACGGTGGCCGAGTGGGCCGATCGCATCAAGGGTCAGCTCTCTCGCTTCGTCGACTTCGAGGGTGCCGGCGGTGCGGTCATCGCGAACAACCTCGACTGGACCGCGTCGCTGTCGGCCATCGACTTCCTCCGCGACATCGGCAAGCACTTCTCCGTCAACGTGATGTTGGCGCGGGACACGGTGAAGAAGCGCCTCGAATCGGACGGGATGTCCTACACCGAGTTCAGCTACATGTTGTTGCAAGCGCAGGACTACCTGCACCTGCATCGGCAGCACGGTTGCACTTTGCAGGTCGGCGGATCGGATCAGTGGGGGAACATCGTCGCGGGCATCGATCTCACCCGACGTATGGACGGCGACGCCGTGCACGGACTGACCGTTCCTCTGGTGACTGCGGCGGACGGCACGAAGTTCGGTAAGTCCACCGGTGGCGGAAGCCTGTGGCTCGACCCCGAGATGACGTCGCCGTACGCCTGGTACCAGTACTTCGTGAACACGGCCGACGCCGACGTCGTGAAGTACCTGCGCTGGTTTACGTTCCTCGATCGTGACGAGCTGACGGAACTCGAGGCGGCGACGGCAGAACGACCCCAGGCCCGCGCGGCGCAGAAGCGACTGGCGGCGGAGATGACGACGCTGGTGCACGGCGCGGACAACACCGCGGCCGTCGAACTTGCCAGCTCCGCCCTGTTCGGCCGGGGAGAGCTTCGCGACCTGGACGCGGGGACACTGTCGGCCGCGCTGTCGGAGACCGACGTCGCCGAGCTGCCGGCAGGGGAGGAGCGCACGATCGTCGACCTTCTTGTCGACACGTCGCTGTGCGAGTCGAAGGGCGCCGCCCGTCGTGTGGTGAAGGAGGGGGGAGTGTCGGTCAACAACCAGAAGATCGCTGCCGAGGACTGGACTCCCTCCGCGGACGACTTCCTGCACGGTGAGTGGCTGGTGCTGCGTCGGGGTAAGAAGAACATGGCCGGCGTACGGCGCTCGGTGTGAGCCACGCGTGCGCGGGGTCACAGTCGGGGTTCGAGCACTCGAAGGCCCGCGAGGCGCCGGAGCGGCGCGCTGACCTGCATGGTCGCGAGCCCGTCGTGTGGCCGACCTGCGGATTTGACGCACTGTTATCCGTCGCGTAACTTTTGTCGAGTCAGAGCGACACGGACACGGACCGAGACCGCAAGGCCTCGATCACCGGCTCCGTAGATCATCTGACATCCTGGTCACCGAAGAGTTCGAGTCTTGACTCGGCTCCGTGCGGCTGGCTAGGCTGGAACGGTTGCCCCGGATCCTCCTGCTTCGTGTGGGTGGTGGTGGTGTGTGCGTGTTCTTTGAGAACTCAACAGTGTGTCGATGAATGTCAGTGCCAATATTTTGTTTTGGTTTGCTGGTTCTTCTCCTTCTTCCCGTCGGGGAGGGACCG